>NZ_JAPDFT010000001.1:1200000-2400000 GCF_025949665.1 Chryseobacterium viscerum
ATTAGCAGAAGATCTGGTAAAAGACCCTGAACTTCAGCTGCATTCCAAGGACAGCAGATATAAGCAAATTAAAATCTATGCAGAACAATGCCAGGAATTTGTAAATATTGCTTTTAAAAATTCTGCCAAATATGGTATTTCCGGAAAGATCAATCAATCCCTGTTAAAAATTCGCCAGCAGACTGAAAGGATATATGAAATTGTTCAGTTATTGGTTATCGATACCGATGAAGATGTTCAGATAAAATCTAAACAGTTGATCTTTAATATTCTGAGTTATAAATCTCATAAAAATAATATTTCTGATCTGATTAACGATAGTACAAGACTGATTTCCCACCTTATTACCAATCATACCGCAGAAGCAGGGACGCACTATATTACTTCTACCCGAAAGGAATATATGACCATGTTCTACAAGGCTAGTGGCGGTGGAATTATTGTAGGGGCACTTTGTGTTCTGAAAATGCTCTACGGATATATCCCCGGGAGTGACTTTTCACACGCTTTTCTGTACTCCATGAACTATGCAATGGGATTCGTGATGATCTATCTGATGGGCTTTACTCTTGCTACAAAACAGCCGGCAATGACTGCTGCTACGATGACAAAAGTATTGTCTGAAGAAGGAAAGACCCAAAGAAACAATACTGAGTTTGCCCATTTGGTATCCAAATTATTCCGAAGTCAGTTTATTGCCTTTGTAGGAAATGTATTGCTTGCTTTTCCGGTGGCGCTTGCCATTATTTACGGATTGGATGTGTTTTTCTCACAAAATCTGGCTGTAGACAGATCTGATAAATTGTTAAAAGACCTTGATCCTTTTAAATCAAAAGCGATTCTGCATGCAAGTATTGCTGGGTTTTATCTTTTTATTTCAGGGATTATTTCAGGGAATATCGGGAACAATTCCGTGTTTTACCAGATTCCGGAAAGAATTGCCAAGAACCTTTCAATCAGAAGCTTTTTCGGAAAGAAATTTGCTAAAGGACTTTCAAAATATTATGCTAAAAACTGGCCTGGAATTGTTTCCAACTTTTGGTTTGGGGTGTTCCTTGGAGCAACAGCTCCGGTAGGGATGTTTTTCGGGTTGGATCTTGATATCAGGCATATTACATTTGCAGCGGGTAACTTTGCGTTGGGACTATATGGAAAAGATTTTTCAGTAGATTCTTATACGTTCTGGATGTCTTTTGTAACAGTTTTCCTGATAGGTTTCTTCAACTTCCTGGTAAGTTTCAGCTTATCCATGTTCCTGGCATTCCGATCAAGAAAGATGAATTTCGGACAGGTAAGTGAGATCTATAAAGAAATCTTCAGGTATTTTATGAAGCATCCGTTGAAATTCTTCCTGCCATTAAGTTCCAGACTGGATAAGAAAGCAGATGATCTTATGAACAGTACTATTTCTAATAAATCAGAAGAACATTAATATAATAAAAATGCTACCCTCGGGTAGCATTTTTCTATAGGTATACATTTTTGTCCTTATAATATTTGAAGGTCATTGAACTTTTCTACCCCAAATTTATCCTGGAACTTTTTGAGATAAAAGCTTTTACGCATTTTAAAATCATGTTTCAGTAAGGGAGAATCAATTTTAATAATAATACATTGGTTTTCTATATTGACACTTCTAATTTCATTGAAAAGGCTTTCATCAAGATACTCTTCAAGGAAATCTTTAATGTCAAAAGCAACAAGTTTATGTTCAAAACCATAGATTCTGGCAAAAGATTTTACCAGTTCGGAGGATTGATATTCACGTTTTTTCTTCTTCATTGTCGTGGTGCGGGGTTGGAGGCGTGATTGGGGTTTTAGCGTTCCGTGATTTGGGAATGATAAGTTAAGATAAAAAATACTATAAAAAGGAGAATCAAATTCAAATGCTTCTTTTTTTTGATTCAAAATTCGGGGAGATACCTATCTTAGCTGGTTAGACTTCAAAAATTATACTTTCCTCATTAATTTTCTTTACCACGCTTTCTGTACGTTCTCGATGAGTGTCTGTTATGAAAATCTGCCCAAAACTTTCTTTATTTACCAGCTCAATTAGTTGTGAAACTCTCGTATCATCAAGTTTATCAAAAATATCATCAAGCAATAGAATAGGAGTCTTTTTTGTGAGCTCTTTTACAAGACTCATCTGAGCCAGTTTTAAAGAAATAAGGAAGGATTTCTGCTGCCCCTGAGATCCTGTTTTTTTGATTAAAACATGATCCATTTCAAAAAGAAGATCATCTTTATGAATTCCTTTTGAAGTATAGGTGAGCATACGGTCTCTTTCAAGGCTTTCTTTTAAAAGGTTTTCAAAAGAATCTTCCAGCAAATGAGATTCATAAATAACAGATACTGTTTCTTTCCCACCAGAAATAATCTGATAGAAATTCTGAACAATAGGGTTGAGCTGTTCTACAAACTCTTTTCTTTTCTTAAAAATTTTAGTCCCAAATTTTGTGATCGGGTCATCGTAAATTTCAAGTGAATCTTTATCCCACGTTCTGTTTTTGGCAAAATATTTCAGTAAAGCATTTCGCTGCTGAATTGTTTTCTGATATTGGATGAGGTCAAAAAGATATTCTGAATCCGTTTGAGAGATCATTGCATCCAGAAACTTTCGTCTGCTTTCTCCGGAATCTGAAATGAGATTGGAATCGTAGGGAGAAATCATAACACTCGGAAGGTAGCCGATATGATCTGCGAGCCTGTCATAGCTCTTATCATTCTTTTTGATCACCTTTTTGGCTTCTTTGGGCTGGGTGATTCTAATGATATCTTCGCTGTCCTCATTCATAATTTCAGCATCAAGAGTAAAGAAGTCTTCTTCTTTTTTAATATTATTGAGATCTGTATTTCCCAGGAAGCTTTTTCCTACAGATAAATAATGCAGAGCATCCAGAATATTGGTCTTTCCCACACCGTTATTGCCCACAAAACAATTGATCTGCGGGGAAAATTCAAATTTTTTCTCAGAGTGGTTTTTGAAATTGTAGAGGGAAAGCTTCTTAATAATCATTCGTCAAAAATACTCCATTATTAGTAAAAATAAAAAAGGAAGTGCCGAACAAGTTTCCACTCCGAATGAAAAATAGCTGTCATCTCTTTTGTTATCAGAGAAATAGATGAGAATATAAGTTACAATACTGGTCATAAAAAAAGCTGCGGCATAAGATAATTCAAGACAAAAAACTCCAATAATATTGCTTATGAAAACAAGTGCATAGGCAATGTGTTTGGTATTCTGAACACCTATCAGCATAGGAAAGGTTTTTACCGTATCATTATTCATATCTCGGATGTCAAAAGGAAGCACAAGTGCAGTGATAAAGAAAAAGCTGATCAGAAAAATGGGAATACTGAATTCCGGAAGGGTGAGCCAGCAGTTGACCAAGGCCCAGACTAATCCAACATAAAAAACTTTGAGTAGTGGGATTTTCCGGATATAAACATCAAGAAAGAAACTATTGTAAAGCAGTCCCAATACTACAATAATGAACCATTTCAAAAGCCTTATTTCATTGTGGTTGTGAATGATTAAAAAAGCACAGACCATTCCTGCAACAGCATTGATGACTACTATTTTAAAAAAATGTTTGGTGTATTGGTATTTAGTATACAGGTAACCACTGAAATAAGTGATGAAAATTAATGCAAAGGTAGGGAAACGGAATGTGTTTTGCTCTTTCATGAAAAATACTGCAAAAAGAGTTCCCATAAGAGAGACATAAAATTGGCTGTCTATGATAGTTTTTTTCAGTATTTTTAAGATGTTCATTTATCAAAATTAATATATATGAAAAGATTTTCCAAGATTTTTCTGCTTTTGCTAGTAATGCTAAGCTTTTCAATGGTATCCGCACAGAAATATTACGATACCCAATGGAAAAAAGTGGCTGAAAACAGTACGAAAGGAGCTTATAAATCTAATCTTCCCATCATTTTAGACATACAGAAACAAGCTATGAAAGAAAATAATACTTTTGAACTGATCCGTTCTCTGAAAGCGGAGTTCAGTATTGTAAATCAAACGGTGGATGATGACCAGAATGATTCCGCTTCCCAATTTTTTAAAAAGCTTAAAGATGCAGAAGGCAAAATGAGTGGGGAAGGCAAATTGGTATACAAAGTTTTACTGAATGGTTTTTTCATGGATTATTACAACCAGAACTCATGGAAAGTCAATGGAAGAACCAATATCAACTCTCAGGATATTTCACAAATTGAGACCTGGAGTAAGCTTGATTTTAAAAATTATTTAACAAAAAGCTTTCAGGAACTTGATCAGGAGAAACCTGAAATGAAAAAAATCTCTCTGGAAAAGTATAAGAATATTTTTTCAGGTACTGAGGATATCGCTTATTTTCCAACATTGTCTGACTGGTACGCAATCAGGAAAGTAGTATTTTTATCTGAAAATAATATTTTCACAAAAAATGAACTGACAGCAAACCGCATTACGATCAATGCCATTTATGATGAACTGATTGCTCAGAATACAGGAAATACAAAGCTGTATTTCATGAAAGAAAAGATTACAGAGAACTGCAACTTCAATCATTGTAAAGATAAACTTGAACAGCTTCAGAATCTTTTAAAATCTGATGTAGAAGGAGATTATAAAGTGGTCATCATGGGAGAGATTATGGATGAGCTTGTGGGCAAGAAGAAACCTAAAGAAGCTATAGCATTGGCTGCCCAGGCTAAAAATGAATACCCGAAATCTCCATTCATTGAAAATATCAAAAGCAAGGAAGCACAGATTGTCAATCCGTATCTGACTCTGAAATATGAAGCACAGACTCAGAACAATCTGCCGATTCATTTTGTTGCACAATATCAGAATGTATCAGAATTTACCCTGAATATTTATGAAGTGAAAGATGATTTTACACCATTGCTTCAATACGTTCAGGATTCTTATTCCAATACCTTTGGAAAACTGAAAAAAAATCTGGTAAGAAAAGAAACATTTCAGCTTCCGGATCCTAAGGATTATCAGAATCATAAAACCACATTGGAGGTGAAACCGCTTCCTTCAGGAGTGTATGTAGCTGAATTTACGGTTGCAGGAGCTGACATGAAAGATTCAGACTCCAGACAGAATTTTTACTTTTTGGTTTCTGGAAACAGGATCATCTATCAATCTAAAACAGACCGAAAACCTTTGGCAGATGAATTGAAATTGGTTAACAGTGAAAATGGTAAACCTATAGGAAATGAAGGCCTTAGATTTTATGAATTTGTTTCCAATAAAACGTTAACTAAAATTGAAGGAGCAACGAATGCAAATGGAGTATTTATGTTCCCTTCTTCTGAAAACAAAGATTATTACAGAACTTTTCTGATTCAACAGCCTAAGACGAATGATTTCCAGATCATGCAGGTCTATGGAAACAGAGGCTATGCTGACGATTATAATCCTAATAAACAAACCCGTTCAACTGCTCAGATCTTCATAGACAGAGGGATTTACCGTCCGGGGCAGATAGTGTATTTCAAGGTGATTAATACCAGAATCAATAAAGAAGTTGAATCTGTTCTTTCAGGATTGAAACAGAAAATCACATTATTGAATACGAATAGTGAAGAGGTTTCTTCACAGGATTTTACCACCAATGAATTTGGCTCTTATCATGGAGGCTTTATCCTTCCAAAAGGAAAACTGAACGGTGATTTTTATCTGAGAATAGACGGTGAAAGCCAGGGATATAAAAATTTCAGGGTAGAAGAATACAAAAGACCAAAATTTGAAGTCACTTTTACTCCGGTAAAAGAGGAATATAAATACGGACAAACTATAGAACTGAAAGGAAAAGCAGTAATGTTCTCCGGTGTTCCGCTGAACAATACTACCGTTAACTACGAAATCAAAAAACAGAATATCAGATGGAGATATTTCAGCTGGTATCCGCAGGACAATGATAATGAAAACTCAATTCTGGGCGAAGCAAAGACCAATGAAAAAGGAGAATTTATGATCCGTTTAGAACTTCAGAAAGATGAAAAACTGGAAGGGATACAAATTGATAACTATGCCATCAATGCTTCTGTGACAGACATCAATGGGGAGACACAGACTGCAAATACTCAATTGAAAGTAGCTTCGGTTTCTCACTACATCCAGGCAGAAAATATCAGCAATACTTTTGCAGATGACAATGTGAAAGTGAAGGTAGAAACCAAGAACTATAATGATCAGAATCTTAAGAAACCATATCAGGTGAAGTTATCAAAACTGATTGCTCCGGACAGAATTTTCAGAGATAATTTCAAGTCTGATGTTCAGAATCTACCGAAATATTCAAAAGAAGAATTTATCAGCAAATTCCCACATGATCTTTTCGATAAAAATGATGAGATCAAAAATTGGAAAACAGAAAAAGTATTGGTTGAAAGACAACAGCAGCCATCTGCTGACAATGCTCAGCTTTCAACGAATCTTGATTTAGGAAAACTGGAAGCAGGAGATTACCAGCTGGAACTTTTCAATATTGAAGGGAAAGACACTATAAAAACAGCTCAGAATTTCAGTGTCTGGGATAAAACCTCTTTAAAGCCGGTTCAGAAAACGTTCCTTACAGTGATTGCTCCGAAAGAAGAATTGTCAAGAGGAGAAAAGGCTAAAGTGTATGTGTTTTCAGCAATTCCTGATGCATTAGTGAATGTTTTTGTACAGGATGGATCCGGAAAAACGATTTCAGAAGTTCATCAGATGAAAAAAGGGATATTGGAATATACTGCTGAAATTCCTAAAGATAAAAGTGTATCAGACCTGAACCTTCAGTTTCAGCTGGTAGCATTCAATGATGTGAATACAGAATCTGTTTCTTTAAAAATAAAAGACACAGAAAAACCTTTAAAAATTGAAACAGTAACCTTCAGAGATAAACTTGAGCCTGATGCAAAGGAAAAATGGACGGTAAAAGTAACTGGAAATGATAAGGAAAAGATCAATGCTGAGGTATTGGCCAATATGTATGATATGTCTCTGGATCAGTTTGCCGCAAACAGCTTTAGTTGGAGAAAATTGTACACTCCATTTGTGATCGTTACTTCATACGGGATCAACAATTATCTACAGCAGCAAAACTATCAGAAAAGACTAAGATATTTTGAAGATAAGTATGTACAGGTTCCACAGTTCAACTGGTTTGATGGTGATCTTTTCTACACGTTGCAGGGAGAAGTTGCAGGGCTTCAAAATAGAGAAGGAGTAAAAGCTCCAGCTTATGCGCTACCACCATCACCAATTGCAGGAGCAAGATTTAAAACTGCCAGAGCATCTGTGGCAAAAGAAGTTGTGGATAATGCAGCGATAGACGTAATGGCATCTAATGCAGACGGAGTTTTAGATCATGATGATGTAGCAAAAGAACTGGACAAAGTAGCTGTACGCCAAAATCTGAATGAAACGGCATTCTTCTATCCTAATCTGAAAACCGATGCAGAAGGAAACGTAAGCTTTGAATTCACTTCTCCGGAAGCGCTGACAAAATGGAAATTAATGTTCCTGGCACACACTCAGGATGCAAGAGCTGCTACATTGGAAAAAGAAGTGGTAACCCAAAAAGAATTCTCGGTAACTCCAAACTATCCGAGATTCCTGAGAGAAGGAGATGAACTGAATCTGCAGTCGAAGTTATCTAACCTTACAGATAAAAAACTAAATGGTTCTGCTGAGTTACAGATTCTGGATGCATTTACCAATGAGAATATTTCTTCAAAATTTGGACTTACGTCAGGAGCTCAAAACTTCAGTTTAAATGAAAACGGAAGCAGTGCATTAACATGGAAATTAAAAGTTCCGGACAATGTTTCCTCTATTATTTTCAAAGTGGTTGCTAAAGCTGGCGCATATTCTGACGGGGAACAACAGGCCGTTGCCATATTGCCAAACAGAATGCTGGTGACGGATGCCGTTCCTGTATTTGTGAAAGAAGGAGAAACCAAAACATTTGTACTGGATAATCTTAAAAATAATGCATCCACGACAGCCTCTAATGTTTCCAATACATTAGAATTGACAACTAATCCGATCTGGGAGATTATGTTTGCCCTTCCAAGTCTGAAAAATGATCAGAATAACTCTGCAGATGTGATCTTCAATAAATGGTTTGCAGATGTACTGGCTTCAGAAATATTCAAAGCCAATCCAAAAATGAAAACGGTTTTTGAAGAATATCAGAACAAAGGATTATTGAATTCAAATCTTGAAAAAAATCAGGAGTTGAAACAACTGCTGCTGGAAGAAACCCCTTGGGTATTGGAAAGCAAAAATGAAGGCGAGCAGATGCAGAAACTAGCATTATTATTTGATGCTAATACCATGAAAAATTCTATCAGTCAGGATTGGGATGAGTTCAAAAAACTACAAAATCCAGATGGTGGATTCTCTTGGTATTCTGGGTATCCAAGCTCTTACGGTACCTCATTGTATATCCTTAAAAACTTAGGGAAAATCAATTCATGGTTAAAAGACAATGTGAAAGACTATCAAAGTGCCGACCAGAATGCTATTACAGCTAAGTTGATTCAGTATGTAGATAATGAAATCAACAAGTATTTTGATGTAAAGAAAGGCAACGTCTGGAATAACTGGGCTATGGATTATCTGGATACCAGAAATTACTGGGAAAAACAATATCCGTTGAAAGGAAAAGGTGCTGCCCTGAAAACGTTAGTTAAACAAAAAGCAAAAACAGCAAAGATCACAGACTTCACATTCTTCGGACTTCACCGTGCAGCATTGTTAATGAATGATTACGGTCTAAAAGATGTATCTGATAAATTGATGACTTACCTTAAAGAAACGTCTACAGATACAAAAACCCAAGGTGTTTACTGGAAGCAAAACCTTAATGACTGGGGATGGTTTGGTTCAAAGGTAGTCAATCACGCTGGAGCATTGGAAGTATTCAACAAGTTAAAATCTAACGATCAAAGCTTTATTGAAGACATGAAAATCTGGCTGGTAACTCAGAAGGAAGTGAACTCATGGGGAAGCTCAAGAGGTACAGCAGAAGTGATCTTTACCATTCTGAATTCAGGAAAATCATGGACAGGAGCGGAAAGTGATAAAGCGACTATCGTTTGGGGAGGAAAAGAATTAGCTCCTCAGACACAAGCTACGGGTTATGTGAAATCAACATTGAAACCAGAAGCTATAGATAAAAACTTAGCATCCGTAACCGTTACAAAACCTGGTCCAGGAATTGTTCAGGGAGGATTGTTCTGGCAATATTATGAAGACCTTGATAAAATCAAATCTTCTGAAAATTATATTTTCGTAACTAAAGAACTTTATAAGAAAGTGAAAACTGTAAACGGAGAAGAGCTTCAGAAAATCTCAACCGAAACACCGTTGAAAGTAGGAGATAAAGTAACGGTAAGAATGATTCTGAATACAGACAGAGCCATGGAGTTTATTCATATTAAAGATATGCGTGCGGCAGGATTTGAACCCGTAGATGTATTATCCGGATATCAATGGAAGAATAATCTTGGATACTATCAGTCAACTAAAGATGCTTCTACCAACTTCTATATTCAGTACATGCCAAAAGGAAAATATGTTTTTGAATATGATGTGGTTGCCAATGCATCAGGAAAATTCTCCAACGGAATTACAACGATGCAGAATTATTACGCACCACAGATGAATGCACATACAAAAGGAAGTAATGTCGTAATTTTAGAGTAACTTATAAAAAGGCTGCAGTAAAAATTACTGCAGTCTTTTTGTTTCTGGGCTTTCAATGAAAATAGAATTAAATCGAAAAGTCAAACAATTGTTTAATTTTGGAATGGTTTTTGGAATTAGTATAATAGCAATTAAAAAATTATTAAAAGATGAAATTTTCTAAAACTTTAATCACAGGATTAGTATTAATGGCTGGAGTAAATGCTTTCGCACAAAAGAAGGCAGAAAAGTTTGAAAAGCTACAGATTGAAATGTTCCCCAAAGCAAAAGAAGGATATAAGCAAGTATATATTCAGCTTCCCGTAGCAAAAAACGAAAACGATTTAAAAGTTGAACTTTTTGTAGGTGCTGAAAAAATGTTAGATTGTAACAACTATTTCCTGATGGGGGAAATGAAAACTCAGGATCTTCAGGGATGGGGATACAACTATTATGAGGTAGAATCTAAAGGTGAGACTGCCGGAACCCTGATGGGCTGCATGGATAAAAAACTGACTAAAAAGTTTGTTACCTTAAAGCCTGAAACGGTAAGATACAACAGTAAACTTCCATTGGTGTTCTATGTACCGAAAGATATCGAAGTTCGTTACAGAATTTTACGTCCTGATGCTGGCTTGAAAAAAGCAGTTCAAAGATAAATCAGCTTATTATAATTATACAGAAAACTCCTCACAGCGATGTGGGGAGTTTTCGTTTATTATCTATAGTAGTAGATGGTATTAAATATGGCGTTTGTCATTTCGTTGGAATCCAGATTCTAAATTCAGAATAGAATAAAAAAAATAGAGTCAATTTTATTATGTTATCCACTGATTAATTACCTTAATATTCCAGCCTTCAGGAATTCTTGTTATAACATAAGTTTCACCTCTGGAAACCCCATTATGGATTAAAATATAAGTGTCTTTTTTATCATCACATTTGAAAAGGTTGCTGTAAACAGGAACGTATAGATTGCTAAAACTTTGTTGGGCATATTTTGAAAACTCTTTTGAGGTAAGAAAAATTATCTTTTCACTTAAAGTATCTGTTCTTCTTAGATTTTCATCATTCGTTACCATAACATGATATTGTAGCATATCAAGGAAACTCTTTTTAGTGTTATTTGAAGAAGAATTATACCTTTTTCTCTGTGAAGCAAAATCTTCTTTAAATGTTTTTAAATTCACAATAAACTCAATGGTTAACGGATCAGGATTATCAACAAGATCATATTCCCCGTATAAAGCGGCTAATAATGCTTTTGTAAAATCATTGTCTATCGTTTTGTATTTTGGATTATTATCCTCAGGATCAGAAACTCCATCGTTGTCGGTGTCTTTTGACAAAGGATCGGTAAAAAATTCCATTTTTTCTTCAAGATCATTAAGCCCGTCTCCGTCAGAATCTTTTATGATCTCATCAATATATAACTACTAGCGCATTGTTTCTTAATGTCTCATATTCAGATTCACCACTTGGGAAGGTTAATGGTCTGGTCATTCTCACAATATCTGCTTCAATCTGTAGGTGGCGACTATCTTTCCACAATGGGAATTGAGAATTTTTTTTAAAAAAATAATTATTATTCTTTTCCATGCCAGTATAATAATTCTTCCAGGTTTCTCCATTGTCCATAGAAATTCTTAGATAGTATTTCGCATTAAAAAAAGACTCTGTCTGATAAAGGATAGCAATAGTGTTATTAAGCTTGCCTATCTTAACAATTAAAGGCAAGGGAATGTCTCCATATTGTTTTGCAAATTCTATTTTTTTAATGGATTCTCTTACTTTATAATATCCCAATAGACTGTCCGATGCGACTTTGCTTTCTGCAGAAGCCATTTTCATTTCTAAAGAATCTATTATGTTTTCAGATCTTGAAAACCTTTTTAAATATTGGATAGATATGAATTTAAAAGGAGGAGTAAGTGCTTGTTTTCTTGTTATTTTATAATTGTAAGAATAGGTTTTTCTTGAACTGTCTTTGGCTTTTTCTAAAGCTTCACACTTGCAGATATTCTGATCTTGTGCAGTTGAAAAGATGTATAGTAAAAAGAAGAATATGGTGAGAATGTGTTTCAAAAGATAATTTTTTTATTAAATAGGTTGGTGTGAATTTAAGATGAAGCACTGTTTTTGTTATTTCTAAAAGTTTATTCAGTTTTTTATTCCGAAGAATCCAACTCTCAAATCAAAATCAGAATAAAAGTCATGGATATTTTTTCAATTGAATATACTTCTATCCCTTTATTTCCTCATAAAAATACACTAAAGGTTCAATGCTAAAAGTAGAGTTAAATATTTTTTCAACATTTTTTAGTTTTTAATTAATATTTAAACGCATTGGGCAAAACTTTATTTTATAAGCTTTTGAACTTAAACATATTTTAAACTTACTTTAAATTCACCATATTGTAGAATTATCTTTAATGATTTTACTTTTTTTTGCATTATATTTGTTATAAACATAAACCATGAAAAACAATTTATTGATTTTTACGTTTAGTTTTTTTGCTTTCCCCGTTTTTGGCTGGGCACAGTCTGCGCCGGATTTTAAAGAACTTTTGGATAGTGCTATGGTTCGGGATTCGAACCTCAAAATGCAGGTTACCCAAAACAAGCTTACCGATCTTGACGAACACAAACTCAAAGATATCTTTCTTCCAACCCTGGAATTGAGTGGTAAAGCCGGCTATCTCAACGGAACAGCAAGACTTACGTCACCGGAAATCAATCTCGCTCCCTTTATCAATATTCCGGAAGGAGCTTTTAACAATAACTTCAATGTATCAGGATTTTCAGGTATTGCCAAGGCAGATGCCAAAATGCTTCTGTATTCAGGAGGGAAGGTGAAGTACATGAAGAAAGCTGTTGAAGAAAAGAAGAAATCTGAAGATATTCTGCTGGAGAAAACAAAAGATGAAGTTATAGCCGGTATTTCCAGAGCGTATGATCAGCTGGCCTTGATTCATCAGTCTAAAAAAGTGCTGGATGAAAGTAAAAAAAGACTTGATATCAATAGAAAAACAGCAGATAAAGCGCTCGGTTACGGGTTGATTACGCCTTACGATCATAAGAAAATCGAACTGGCTCAAGCTACTTTAAATGCCAAAATGGTAGAATATGAAGGGAAGAAAGAACTGCTTCTTACCCAGCTTTATATTTTAACAGGAATTGACAGAGAAAGGCTCAGAATGATTGATCCCATATTATCTCCTGTAGAATTGCTGGCTGCAGAAAAAGGAATAGAACAGAGAGCTGAAATTCGTGCACTGGAACATGGTATAAGTGCAGCAGACTATAAAATAAAGGCTGAAAGAACATGGATGATTCCTAAAGTACAATTGATGGCTTCCGCTTACTATATTGGTCTGTACGGAAATAGAATCAAGTCCTCGGAAAATATCATTCCTGCAGTTCCCATACTTGGATATGAAGGAAAAAAACTGGACTGGCGACCTAATAATATCAACGTATTTCCATTGATTACGGCAGGAGTAGGTTTTAAATGGGAGATTTTTGACGGTAAAGAAGGAAAGCATGCTGAAGAAACAGCTAAAGTAGGAAAAGAAGTACTACAGAACCAGAAAGAAGACGCTTTGAAAAAACTGACATTGAATCTGGCGAATAATCAAACCAATTATGATATTGCGTCCGCACAGATTACCTTAAAAGCCAAAGAAAAAGAACTGGCAAAAAATGCACTTGTACAGGCAGAAAAAGAATTCAGATACGGAATGAGCAAATCTTCACAGCTTATTGATGCCGAAAACGATCTTGAAGCTTCAGAACTTGAATATCAGAATGCCATTTTCAACCAGAGGAGAGCGGGAATAGAACTGATGAGGTCTACCCAGGAACTGGATATCACCAAATTTTATTTAATCCCTTAAAAATTTAAATGATGCATAAAAATATATCTATACTCTTCGCTGCTCTGTTTTTGTTGGGGAGCTGTGACAAAAAAAATGAAAAAATCAAAGATCCTGAAGGAAAGACTAAAAAAGATGTGATCTCTTTTGCCCCAAAAGTTACCGGAAGAATTTTAAAAATATATGTTTCCGAAGGGCAAACTGTGAAAAAAGGAGATACTTTGGCTCAGCTTGATGTACCGGAGGTTTCAGCAAAAATTGCACAGGCACAAGGAGCAGTAAGTGCAGCTTCAGCTCAGGAACAAATGGCCAAAAACGGAGCTACAGCCGATCAGCTGAGACAGCTTCAGGCCAAATATAAAGGGCTCAAAGAACAATATGAATTTGCCCAGAAATCTTACAAAAGAGCAAATAATATGTTCCGTGACAGCTTAATGTCTCCACAGGCTCATGACGAAATCTATGCAAAACTACAAGGCGCAAAAGCACAATATGATGCTGTAGTGGCTGAACTGGATGATGTAAACAGAGGAACCCGTTTTGAAAAAATAGAAATGGCGGCAGGGCAGGCTTCACAGGCCAAAGGAGCTTTACAGGAAGCTAACGTGGCATACTCCGAAAGATATATCATTGCCACCAACGATATGGAAATAGAAACCATCAGCTTAAACACCGGAGAACTTGCAACAGCTGGTTTCGCTCTGTTCAACGGATATATTCCGGAAAGTACCTATTTCAGATTTACCATCCCGGAAAGTGCTATTTCAAAATACAAAAAAGGGCAGGAGGTGACCATGCAGGTAGTTTATAACAAAGAAAACTTGACAGGAAATATTGTATACATCAAACAGCTTACAAAGTATGCAGACATTACAACGGCCTACCCTGATTACCAGTTGCAGGATGCTATTTATGAGATCAAAGTAAAACCTAAAGACATGAACAAAGCTAAAAGTATTTTAGTCAATGCCAATGTCATCCTGAAATAAATTGAAAAGAGCAGATGAAACTTCTATTGAATTTCATTTTGCTCTTCCACCTATAAAAATCTACAGATGAAAGAATTTTTCCGTCTTTTAAAACGTGAGTTCAAACTTTTTATCGGCAATTCTACCTTAAGAACAGTGTTCTTTTTGGCACCGGTGTTTTATGCAACCTTGCTGGGGTTTGTCTACAAAAGCGGAAAAGTTGAAAATACTCCCGTATTGGTAGTGGACAGAGATAATACTCCTTTGTCTAACCAATTGACGGAAATGCTGGATGATAATAAAAGCATCAAGATTATCAGATATCTGCAGGAACCTCTGAGCATCAAAGATGAGGTGATCAGGCATGAAGCGGCTGCTGTAGTAATTATTCCCTCAAGATTTGAAGGAGATATGCTTCAGAAAAAATATCCCGAACTGAATGTTTACATCAATACAGGGAATGTCTTAACGGCAAATTTTGCTTCTAAAGCACTTCAGCTCACCATAGGGACATTCTCTGCCGGAGCATCTATCAAAGCACTCCAGAAAGCAGGAATGCCCACTGCAAAAGCTGCTACCCAATATGAACCTTTCAAAGCCAATTATATAACCCTTTTCAATACTACCGGAAACTATCTGATCTTCATGTGGCCGGCAATGCTGGCGGTAGTATTACAACAAGTAATCTTGTTGGCTATGGCTGTGAGTTTTGCTGCTGAATTTGAAAGAGGATCTTTTGTGAAAGAATACCTCAAAATGAAAAAATGGGCCTTCCCAACCATGCTTATTAAAGTCATTCCTATCTGGGTGTTTTCTATTCTCATTGTAGGTATTTATTACTTTATGCATATGATTTTTAGGGTCCCAATGCCGGAAGGAATACTCAACTTTATTCTTCTGACAGCAGTTTTTGTAGGATCAGTTTCATTTTTGGGAGTATTCATCAGCATTCTGATTCCTGATGCGTTGAAAGCTACACAGATCCTTATGGTTATTGCTTCTCCGGCCTTCATCATCAGTGGTTTTACATGGCCATTGAGTGCGATGCCTGCTTTTGTTCAGTTTATCGCCAATATTATCCCGTTAACTCCCTTTTTACAGGCCTTCAAAATCTTATTGATTCAGAAAGGTTCCGTAGAACTTACATTCCCTTACCTGAAACATTTAAGTATTCTTTTAGTAGTATACGCTGTTATAGGCTGGATTGCTTTAAAGATCAAACTCTGGTTTATTTTCAGAAAAGCCGTGCCACAGGAAATTGCGGTTGAGAATGCTTCTGAGGAGATTGAGTAGTTTGGTTGCTGGTTGCTTGTTTCTAGTTAATTTGTTGTTGGTTTCTAGTTTCTAGTTGATTAGGTATTGATTATGGCTTGTATGAGTTCAGTGGTTATTAGTCTTTACATTAAACAATTCAAAATAATAACATCAAGAAATAAGTCAAAAAACAAAACAATCCGCACCACCCAAACTCCAGATTCTTACACCCCGAAATCCTGTACCCTTGAAACAAGCACCCACACCCCATAACCCCGCATCCCGTAACTTACCCCATGTAATACCCTCAACCTTTATCCCTACACTTAATCACAAACCAGCAACCAGCAACAGACCAACTATCAACTCGTAACCTCGCACCCCGAATCCCGCAACCAACAACACTCAATTTTTTCACCCAACGATAAAATCAAACAAAAAAACTGATATATTTGTCCATAGTAAAATAGAAATTATATGGAAAATGTATTTGATGCAAAAGATGCTCAAAATTATATTGATAGGATAAATAAATTGGTAGAAGATACCCATGGTTTATGGGGGAAAATGACGGTAGATCAGATGCTGGCACACTGTTGTATCACCTATGAAATGATTTATGAGCCGGAAAAACATAAAAAACCGGGATCTATTGCAAAATTTATATTAAAAACCTTTGTGAAACCTAAAGTAGTGGGAGAAAAAGCATATCCAAGAGATTCTCCTACGGCTCCACAGTTTTTGGTGACAACCAGAAAAAACTTTCACGAAGAAAAAACAAGACTGATTGGTTTTATTCAAAAGACACAGCAATTGGGGGCAGAAGCTTTTGATGGGAAAGAATCTTTTTCTTTCGGAAAACTAAAAGCTCAGGAGTGGAACAATATGTTTGCTAAACACCTGAACCACCATCTGTCACAATTTGGCGTTTAAAACTCACTGCATGAAAAAACTTTTATTACTCTTCCTTCTGGCGGCCAATTTTGCATTGGGGCAGATGCCGGATATTTCAAATACGTGGCTGAACAACAGTAAACCTTATCTGGGAACTATCGGAAACAAAGGCCAGGAACTGAAACTTAAGATCAATATTTCTGAACAGAATAAAAAGAATGATCAGGAGTATTTTGTTTCAGGATATTCTCTTGTGGATACCAACTACACAAAATTTGAAGGTAAAATTACCATTTCAAAATATAAAGATTCCAGAAAACAGGGAACCGTGTTTGGAGAATATGAGTTGGCAGAAGAGAATAAAGGAAAACATTCGGGGCTTTTTAAGGGAAGATTTGTCTATAATTTTAAGTGGAATAAGAAAACAGAAAAAATTGAAGGGCAATATATTGAACTTATAGGAGACTGGAAAAGCTATGACGGAACCCTAGAATTTAAGACCCATTTAAAAAACCAATAATCATGCTGAGAAGAATATTAGCTGTGGTGGTTGGAATTATTGTGGGTTCCATCTGCATTACAGTGGTAGAAAAAATAGGACATTATCTGTATCCTCCTCCGGCAGCAGCGGCTGCCGGAGATATGAAGGCTCTGCAGGTGTATATTAATGATGCTCCTTTTATGGCACTTTTTTTTATCATTCTGGCTTATGCCTTAGCAGCGATTGTTTCCGGATTTACAGCCTCAAAAATTTCTAATAACGGAAAATCTACAGCAGCTGTAATCTGTGGAAGCATTTTTTTACTGATGACCATTTACATGATGGCATCTTTACCTACTCCAATGTGGTTCTGGATTTTAGGAATCTTCGTTTGGGGATTGGTTTTCATAGGACATAAACTCGCTTTAAAAACAAAGAAAATATGAAATTAGGAGCATTTTCAATCAGCTTAAGTGTAAAAGACCTTCAGAAATCCAGGGACTTTTATGAGAAACTTGGCTTTACAACCATGGCAGGAACTACAGAAAGTAACTACCTGATCATGAAAAACGGGTCTACACTGATAGGACTTTTTCAGGCAATGTTTGACGGAAATATGCTTACTTTCAATCCGGGATGGGACGAAAATGCACAGAACCTTGAATCTTTTGAAGATGTACGTGAAATTCAGAAAAGATTAAAAGAAAGCGGAGTCGAAATCGGAAAAGAAGCTGATGAAACAACTTCAGGACCTGAACATATTTACCTGAAAGATCCCGATGGAAATATGATTCTTATAGATCAGCACAGATAATAATTAAAAGCATTCATGATGAGAATATTTAAAAGAATTATATTATTCTTAGTTGCATTATTAATCATTTTGTTAGTGGTGGCGGCTTTTGTTTCAGGATATTGCAAATATGAAAAAACGATTTCTATTAACGCACCGGTAGAAAAAGTATGGCAAAATACCAATACCCTTAAAGCAATGGATCAATGGAGCCCATGGAATGACCTTGATCCTAATATGAAAAAAGACTGGACAGGCACAACGGGGCAGCAAGGAGAAAAAGTTTGCTGGGACAGTAAAAATGAAAATGCAGGAAAAGGTTGTCAGGAAGTGAAAAAAGTAGATGAAGCAGGTAAAAGAATTGATACGGAAATCCAATTTCTTACTCCATATGAAAGTGAAGCAAACGCTTATGTAATAGTAGTCCCGGAAGGAAACGGAAGCAAAGCAACATGGGGATTTACATCACAGATTCCTTATCCGTTTACTTTGATGAAACTATTTATGAACATGGAAGATGCTATCGGAAAAGACTATCAGAAAGGACTTTCAAGATTAAAAGCTCTATCTGAAAAACCTTAATAAAAATACAAACTAAACTTAAAAAAACAAAACAATTATGGCAACAGTAAACGTTTACCTGACATTCAATGGAAATTGCAAAGAAGCATTTGATTTCTATAAATCTGTTTTCGGAGGAGAATACCCTTACATCGGAACATTTGGAGAAATGCCTCCAATGGAAGGAAAAGAAACTCCTGAAGAAGACAAAAACAAAATCATGCATGTTTCACTTCCGATCTCTAAAGAAACAATATTGATGGGAAGCGATACAGGAGGAGAGTGGTCTTCCAATTTCAAAGCAGGGAACAATTTCTCTATTTCTGTAAATGCAGAATCTAAAGAAGAAGCTGATAAATTATTCGGTGGTCTTTCTGCAGGAGGGCAGGTAACAATGCCAATGGCAGATACTTTCTGGGGAGCTTATTTCGGAATGTTTAGTGATAAATTCGGGATCAACTGGATGGTAAACTATGATGATCCTGCTAAAATGCAGCAGCATCCATAAAATTAATATTTTGTATTTAAAATATAGTTAGAACTTACCGGCAATTGCATTGTCGGTTTTTTTATTTGATATCCATTTGCATCCCAAAAATTTTTAAATTTGATGGAAAGAGTATATCAGAATAATAAAATGATAGAAGATTTTACATTTAACACAAAAAATATAAAATGATGAAATTTACAATTGAGGACATTAAAACCGAGCATCAGAAAGTGAAAAGCGGCGCTGATTTTCCTGCCTATATTCAGACTATAAAAAAGTTAGGAGTTTCTCATTATACAACATACGTCTCTGACGGAAATACAGAATATTTTAATCAGGAAAATCAATCTGTCCAGACGGGAAGCAAGTATCGTCTACTTACTGTTTCAGGAAAATTAAATCTTGAAAACTTTAAACTGAGGCTTAAACTTCACCAGCAGGGAGGAACAGATTATATGACTTTCTGTAATGACTGTGCAGAAAACGGCGTCAATGGCTGGAAGATGGATCTTCATGCAATGACCTGTACTTATTTTGACCGAAATGAAACTAATGTACTGACAGAAAAGGTTCCAGAATAATCTTTTAGAAAATGCCGGATAGAAATTTTTGCATTCGGTTTTCTGTAAGTCATGTTGTGAAATAGTATTTGCTATTATTGATTTAAATTATTAATTTTGTTAAAAACGATAGATAATAGTAATTAGTAAGCATGAGAAAGGTTTTTACGAAGTTGGCATTCACAGTATTAGGTTTTGGGTCCATATTGACATTTGCTCAAAAAAATGATCTGGGAGCATGGTATATGTATTTTGGAAATAATAAAATCAGTAAGAAGCTGAACTGGCATAATGAAATTCAGTACCGTAATTTTGATGCGGTTGGAGATCTGGAACAATTACTTATCCGTACAGGAATTGGATATGATCTTACAGAAAATAATAACAATGTTTTATTAGGATATGGTTTTATTCTGAGTCAGCCTTATGTAAACGGAGAGAAAAAAGAAAATATAGAACATAGAATTTTCCAGCAGTATATTACCAAGCAGAAATTTGGACGTTTTTATCTTCAGCACCGTTACCGTTTGGAAGAACGTTTTCTGGAAGATGATTTCAGGATGAGGTTTCGCTATATGCTTGGGGTAAATATTCCGATTACTCAAAAAGAGATGTTGCCAAAAACCCTTTATGCATCTGTATATAACGAGATATTTCTGCACTTCGACAGTCCGGTTTTCGACAGAAACAGAGTGTATGGAGCTTTAGGATATGTCATTAATAAAAATATGAGGATTGAAGCAGGTTATATGAACCAGATTCAGGAGAACAGAAACCGCGGGCAGATTCAGATTGGTTTTTATAATAATATTCCATTTACCAAAAACTGATCGTAACCGATGCTGAATGCTTGATGAAAGCCATTATTTGGAAAATAACAATAATAAACACAAAAAATAAACACCTATGCATTCAGGAAAAAGATTTGGAGCCCGTGAGTTCATTATCTGGACCAGACGCAGTATTTATGCTCTGGTTGTATTATCAGCTATTCCTACAGTTCTGTACTTTCTGGGCTGGAAATTTCTCTCAGTTCCGTGGCAGCCGATTGCTATTATGGGAACAGCTGTAGCCTTTATTGTTGGATTTAAAAATAATGCCAGCTACAGCAGACTCTGGGAAGCAAGGCAGATCTATGGAGCCATTATCAATGACAGCCGTAGCTTTGGATATATTCTGAGAGATGCACTGCTTTCCAAAGATTCGGGTAAGGTAAAAGAAATGTTTCTTCGTCATTATGCATGGCTTACGGCTTTGAGATTTCAGCTACGTGAACCAAGAGCATGGGAAAACATGGGGACAGATCAGTTTGATGAATATGCTAAAAAGTATGATATTCCGGAGAGACTTTCCAAACTGGATGAAGAATTGAAAAAATACCTTTCTGAACCTGAGCTTCGGTATATTTTAAGCAAAAAGAACAGAGCAACGCAATTGATGGCAAAACAGAGCAAAGCGCTGTCTGAAGCCTATGAAAAAGGAGATCTCAATGATTTTCAATGGACACAAATCAATCAGCAATTGGTAAAGTTTACAGATAATCAGGGAAAAGCTGAAAGAATTAAAAACTTTCCGTATCCAAGAAACTTCTCTTCAATCACGACTTATCTTTTGCTTTTATTCATTGTTTTCGTGCCTTTCGGATTACTGAAAGAGCTTGATAAATTAGGAGACGGAACCATAGTAGAAGGGTGGACATTATGGTTTAATATTCCATTTTCTTTACTGGTGACCTGGTGTTTTCATACCTTAGATAGTGTAGGGGAGGCTTCTGTAAATCCATTTGAGGGAAGTCCCAATGATGTTCCAATCACTCAGATCAGCCGTACTATAGAAATTGATATGAGAGATATGCTGGATGAATCTGATCTTCCGCCAGCCATTACTCCAAAGAATAATATTGTGCTTTAATTCTATGATCTATCAGTAGAATTGTAAAGCAAAAAGGATTTAGACTTAGAGTATAAATGAAACCTTATAGGTTTGGATATGATTTTTAAATAAAAAATAACACTTAAAAAAACTTACTTAAAATGATTCACAGCTATGTTATAATATCCATTGCAGTACTGCTGTCTGTGATGATATTGGTAATGATCGGCCAGAAATTAAAAGTCGCTTACCCGATTTTTCTTGTGATTGCAGGATTGCTCATAAGCTTTGTGCCGGGAATGCCACGTATAGAAATAGAACCTGATCTTGTTTTCCTTATTTTCCTGCCGCCTATTTTGTTTGAAGCCGCCTGGTTTACTTCATGGCAGGACTTTCATAAATGGAGAAAACAGATTTTTTCGATGGCTTTTGGATTGGTGTTTTTAACATCCATCGTTGTGGCTTATCTTTCTTCTTCAATTATTCCGGGGCTTACGGTAGCAATGGGATTCTTGCTGGGAGGTGTCAATTCTCCACCGGATGCTGTAGCGGCCACTTCGGTGCTGAAGCATATGAAAATTCCTAAAAAAATCACCAATATTCTGGAAGGGGAGAGTCTTATCAATGATGCATCCAGTTTAATTGTGTTTAAGTTTGCCCTTGCAGCGGTTATTTCAGGACAGTTTATCTGGAGAGATGCTGTTCAGGATTTCTTTACGATGGCTATCGGAGGAATTGCTGTGGGAGTGGCGGTAGGTTTTTTATTTGGTGCATTGCTTAGAATTATTCCTACCAATTCTAATATCGATACCATTATTACCCTTATTGTGCCGTATATTATGTATGTGGGAGCGGAGCATTTCCATTTTTCGGGAGTACTGGCAGTAGTGGCCGGAGGATTACTGATGTCTTATAATTCACACTGTTATTTGAGCCATACCTCAAGGATACAGTCCGGAAATGTGTGGAGTGTCTTGATATTCCTGATGAATACAATTATTTTCATTCTGATAGGCCTTGAACTTCCTATCGTAGTGGAAGGAATGAAAGAATACACTATTTCAGAAGGTATTTTCTACAGTGTAGTAATTGGTGGAGCTATCATCGGTACAAGAATTCTGTACAGCTATGCGTTGATGTATTTCCCAAGAGTCTGCTCTAAAGAATTAAGGTTAAAAGTTCCGAAACCGGATTGGCGGGAACCATTTATCATCAGTTTTGCGGCTATGAGAGGAGTTGTTTCACTGGCTGCGGCATTATCAATTCCTGCATTTTTACCAAACGGAGAGGCATTTCCACACAGAAATATCATTTTATTTGTAACTTTCGTTATTATATTGATTACGCTGGTTGGGCAAGGATTATTGCTGAGCCCAATCCTGAAATTATTGAATATTCAGGACGCAGGAAGTGAATTGCCGGAAGAAAAACAGGAAGTGATCCTGATGCGAAAATTAAAAGAAACAGCGTTACACAAACTGGATAATGACTTTTCTGAACTGGCAGTTACAAACAGCTTGGTACGTCATCAAAAGCATAAGCTGGAAAATGAAATGATGCTGATGGCAGACAAAGCCCAGTGTATGGCCTCTACAGGAGACTATGTATCGGCAATCAATGAAAACAAAGATGTATTGCGCCAGATCATTCAGGCACAAAGAAACGAGCTGCACAGAATGAAAAGAGAAAAGATATTTGACGACCATGTGATGAGAACCATTGAAATGCAGCTGGATTTTGATGAAGCGAAGATCACCGGATTTTCACATGGATAATTAAAATTTTAAAAATAAACCACAAAAGTCACAAAAGTTTTTACAGATGCAGGCTCATCTTAGTCTAAATTCTTTTGTGACTTTTGTAGTTAAAATATCTCAGACAAAATGTTTAAATTTAAACATGCTAAACCAATCATATGAGCACACCAATCACTGTTCAGTACAAAATAAATGCGCCGGCTGAAAAAATATGGAAAGCATTGACCAATAAAAATGAAATGAAATCCTGGTATTTTGATATCCGGGATTTTGTATTAGAAATAGGAAAAGAATTTAATTTCTACGAACCTGGAGGGGAAAATAAATACCATCATCAGGGTGAAATTTTAGAAATAATACCCAATCAAAAACTAAAACACACATGGTCATATCCTGATTTTTCAGCGTTAAAAACCGTTGTAACCTGGGAATTATTTCCCGAGGACGGACAGACTCTTGTAAAACTTACTCATGAAGGAATTGAAAACTTCAAAGACTTAGGAGAAGGTTTTTCAAGAGATAATTTTACCCAAGGCTGGAATACTATTTTAGGACAAAGTTTAAAAGAATATGTAGAAAAGTAGACCATGATTACATTAAAACCCTTTACCATTCAAGATGCACCTTTGTTGATTTCAAAAATAGAAGATGAAAGAATGCTTCTTCAGTTTGCCGGACCCGTATATCGTTTTCCGCTTACAGCAGAACAGCTGGAAACCGATTTGTCTGATGAAAACAGAACCTTGTTTTCGATTACGGATCACAATGGAACTACTATTGGCCATGCTCAGATTTTTTTAAAAGAAAAGACATTTCTGCTGGGAAGAATTCTGATCTGGGATGAAAACAACAGAGGAAAAGGCTATGGTAAAAAAGTAATGCAGGAACTTCTGAAATATGGTTTCACTCATTTTGATAAAGAAACTGCAGAATTGAACGTTTATGACTGGAATACCGGAGCTATTGAATGTTACCGGAAAGTAGGTTTTGCCTTTGATCCTGAAGTGAAGAGTGAAGCGAAGATTGATACAGAAACCTGGACTTCCCTTAATATGAAAATCCATAAAAATACCTTTGAATTACAGGAGTCATGATACAGTTTACTGCACTTCGTCCTATTCTCTGGACAGAAAATTTTGATGAGACCATAGGGTTTTATATGCATATTCTCGGGTTTACCCTAATGGACAGGAATGATGATTGGCAATGGGCCTCGCTTCGTAAAGATGAAATATACATCATGCTTTCTCGGCCTAACCAATATGAAAAAAATATTTCAATCGGTTTTTCCGGTTCATTGTATTTTAATGTAAATAAGGTGGATGAGCTTTGGGAAGACCTTAAAACAAAGGCCAAAGTCTGCTATGAGATTGAATCTTTTGAGTGGGGAATGAGGGAATTTGCGATCTATGACAACAACGGTTATATACTACAATTTGGTGAACCCATAGATAATATTGGCAATACGGAATAAAATTTGCTATTTTTGGGGAAATATTTAGAAATTCAATGAAAAAAAATATAATAGCGGGTTTCGCAGCGATTTTATTACTGGCATCTTGTAACAAGAATAAAGAAATTCTTGATACACTGAACACTTATAATAATTCAATGGAGGCGAAAGGATACCATTTTGGAGATAAGCTTGAGCTTCCGAAAGAGGTAACGGAGAATGCAGAAAGTGTAACCATCAGCTTCGGAGATAAAGAAACAACAGATTTAACCGTTGATCCTAAATTTTTTACATTAGGTGATAATGCTGTTACCTTCAACGTTAAAACAAAAGGAGGAGAAGTACTGAATCAGGATGCAACCATCAATGTATTTGCAAAAAATCCTGAAAAAAATATTCCCTACCAGATTGTAGCAGAATATCCCCACGATCCTAAAAACTTTGTACAGGGTTTCCAGGTAGAAGGAAATACCATTTATGAAAGTGACGGTCAGAACGGATCTTCCCAGATTCTAAAATATACATTGGGAACTACAACTCCGCTTGCTTCTACCAAACAGGCCAAGGAAGACTTCTCTGAAGGAAGTACCATTGTAGGGGATAAAGTATATCAGCTGACATGGCAGAGCAAAAAGGGGTATGTCTATGATAAAAGCTCTTTGAAACTGCTTTCAGAATTTGCTTATCCCAATGTGTTGGGTGAAGGCTGGGGACTGACGTATGACGGCAAAAACCTGATTGCTTCTGACGGAAGTAAACTTTTATATTTCCTTGATGTCAATAACCCCTCAAAACTGATTAAATATATCGCTGTTGCCGGTAGTGCTCAGGCTTATGATCAATTGAACGAGCTGGAATACCATAACGGATTTATCTATGCCAATGTATGGCAGAAACCTATTATTTTAAAAATTAATCCAGCCAATGGTGAAGTAGTGGGAACTTTTGATTTCACGGAAATTGCCAAACAGAACACGAAAGGAAGTGATGATGTATTGAACGGAATTGCTTTCAAAGGCGATAATATGCTGGTAACAGGAAAGAACTGGCCGAAAATTTATGAAGTTGTAATTAAATAAGAAAAAGTTTAATAACAATTTCTATCTGAATAAAATAAAGTATGTAAATTGGTAGCGTTCCATGAGGAACGCTATCTTTAGTAAAAAAGAATTTTGAGATTACTATATCTGATATTGACTTTTGCTTTCTGCACATTTTCTGCGCAGAATATCATTCCTTTAGATACTTTAAAATTGAAGGAAGCTAAAGATATGCTTGCCGATGACTACGGAAATCTGTATATCTATAAAAACAAAGATTTTAGTTTTACCAAATATGATTCTTTAGGAAAGCAGATTGGAAAAATGATGCTTACTGTTCCCTATAAAGTACAGAACGTACAAAATCCCCTGAATGTACCTTTATTCTCTGAAAACGCTCAGGAAATGAAGTTTGTAGATCAGAATATGAATGAAATTCAAAAGCTTGATTTTAAGCAGAAATTTGGTTTCATCAGAATGGCCTATGCCGAAGATCTGCAGCAGCTGTGGCTTTTGGATGACAGTACAAAACGGTTGATACAGTACAATTTCAGAAATGATACCACGATTAACTCATATCCTTTTGATATCAGTTTTGAAGATATGATGGATATGCTGATCTATGAAAATAAGGTCTATATTTTAACAAGAAAACATATCAGGATTTACAGCCTGAAATTTGAAAAACTTTTTGAAGCCCCTTTAGAAAACGGAAAACGCTTTAGAAGAGAGAATGATGCAATCCTTGTTGTTGCCGGTAATTTCATTTCACAATATGTTCCGGAAAAAGGAATGACCACCATTTTTGAAGATCAGGAAGCACAAATTGTGGATAAAAACATCCTCTCTTATTTTGCAATCAAAGGGAACAAACTCTATCTTTACAGCCTTGAAAAAGTAAAGAAAGCCAAACAGCAAAAACAGCTCGAAGCTCAGCCGGAGTCTCTGCAGCAGTCTACAGAAAAACCAGTAGAAAAGACTGAAGAAAAACCTGATGAGAATACAGTAGAGAAGCCTTCAGACAATACCTTACAGAAATTGATTGAAGATACTTCTAAAGTTCAGACTGAAGCAATCGAAAAACTTATCAACTAATCAGTAAATACAAGGAAAAAGAATATTATGCATATTGCAGTTACAGGAAACATCGGAGCAGGAAAAACAACTTTGACAACGATGCTTTCCAAGCATTACGGATGGGATGCACAATTTGAAGACGTAGATCATAATCCTTATCTGGAAGATTTTTATTCAGATATGAGTAAGTGGAGTTTCGCATTGCAGGTTTATTTTCTGGGAAGCAGGTTCCGTCAGGTAAAGGAGATCAGAGAAAGTGGTAAAAACATTATTCAGGATCGTACTATTTACGAAGATGCCCATATTTTTGCGGAAAATTTAAATGATATGAATCTTCTTTCAGACAGAGATTTCAATAATTACTCCTCGGTTTTTGATCTGATGAAGTCTTTTGTATCAGCTCCGGATTTACTGATCTATCTGAAATCTGATGTTCCCAATCTGGTTAAAAAAATCTATAAAAGAGGACGTGAATATGAAGCCTCTATCAGTATTGAATACCTTTCAAAGCTGAACCAGAAATATGAAAAATGGATTTCCAATTATACAGAAGGAAAACTTCTGATTGTAGAAGTGGATGATCTTGATTTTGTAGAAAAACCGGAAGATTTCGGATTTATTCTGGAGAAAATTGAAGCAGAACTTCACGGATTGTTTTAACATACTTTTATCAGAATATTAAGACAGACTCAGTTGAATTCTTCCTAAATTTGTTGAAGAGAATTAAATTTTTTGAATAATTATATCATGGTAGTTAAAGTTTTACATAACGGGAATTGTTCAAAATCAAATGCCGTACTCGAGTATCTTGACGAAAATGGAGTGCCTTTTGAGATCATTAATATCATTGAAGATCCGCTAAGTATTCTTGAAATCAGAACCGTATTGAAAAAGCTTAACCAAAGTGTTTTTCATATCATCCGCAAAACAGATAAGCTGTATATTGAGAATTATGCAGATAAAAATTATTCAGAAGAAGAATGGCTGAAGATTCTCTCTGAAAATCCATCTCTGATACAAAGGCCAATCCTGGTAAAAGGCTCAGTTGCCATGTTGGGAAGGCCAATTGAAAATGTAAAATTCTTTATTGAAAAATAATAAATACATCAATAAAAAATCCGTTCTGTAAAAGAGCGGATTTTTATTTTATTGGTTTTTTGTTTTCTCAGTTCCATTGATTGCATTATATAAAGCTTTGAGTTCTTTTGGTGGGTGGCCGGAATCAAAACTTGAAGAAGTGTACTCTTTTCCATTGGAAGTAATAATAATGGAAGCGGCCATTGCACGGTCAGAATGTCTGCCTGTGGTAGGGGACTTAAGATCTGATATCTTAGACAAGTCAAGAGTTTGTGCAAGCCGGGAAACAGCTTTCCATTCAGCAGAAGATATCTTAGCATTAGCGATCTCTTCGTTTGTATTTGTTGTCTTTGATGAAGGAGTAAAAAGAATGCTCTTACTGAACCCTCTTGTTCTTTCCGCTAACTGAATCTGCTCAATTTTTTGTTGCTGCACTGCTGTGTTGATATTCGTTATTGTATTTTCACTATTATTTTTATGAACACAGCTTGTTGCAGATGTGATTAAAATAATATTAAACAGGATCAATTGGATTTTCATAGTGTTTTTATTTATGTTTTAAATAATAAAAAACCGCTTCATTACTATGAAACGGTTTCTGTTTTTTACAATAGAATAACGCCTTCTATTTTTGCTACTTCTTTATAAATATTCACAACCTGATCTGCATCCAAAACAAATGCATTGATGTTGCAGGCAGTGTATTTTCCATTTTTACTTTCGCGGTTTCCCAGTGTAAATTTAATGCCGTCAAAAACTCTGTATATTTCAGTAAGTTTTGACTGGTCTGTAGGAATAATAAATTTAAATAAATAATCTTCCGGAAAATCATGATGACCTTCCAGTTTATCCTTTAAAGACTTGTAAAAATCTTCAGGATTTGCGTGTTGATTTCCTTGTAATATATCCATCTGCAATTATTAATATAATATAAATATAACGAAATTTCTCCTATTTTCCAAATGGTCCCAGAAGAGATTTGGAGTTCTGATGCTCGTAATCTTCAATGATATTGAATAACCCGTTTACCAATTGTTCAGAAGCCAGCTGGCTCAATCCACCTGAATTGACCGTGTTTTTATTTCCGCCTAAAAGACTGCCCAGAAGATTGCTTCCCGATAATGCGGTGTTGATGGTTTTTACAATCCCGTATTCATTCAGTTTCTCATCTACTTTGGGAGCGATGGCTGAAATAAGCTGTTGAGATGTTTTTTCTTTCAGAACCTGTGTTGCAGTAGTGCCCTGCATAATTCTAGTTACATCCTGAGCATTCAGACTATTGACAGCTCCTTCCAGAATAGGTTTTGAAGTATTTACCGTATATGCTGCTGCCTGTGCAATATAATCTCTTTCTTTAGCAACCAGCGACGGAGCAACCTTTTCCAGCATAGAGTTGATGTCTCTTAGCTCTTTGGGAAGCGCTTTGTCTACCATATTATTCTGCAGAAAGGCCTCCTTGTTTCCGTAGATACCCATTCCTTTATCAATACCATTAAGCAGAATTCTTTTAATAATAGAAAGCCCCATGTCTGATGTGGCCAATGTTGTACATGATTGTACGCTGGTGGTAATAACAGCACCGGTTCCTATAATAAGAGCGGCTGCAATGATATATTTTTTCATTGATTTTTATTGTTTATTTCTAAATGCTTTTTTCTCAAAAACTGCACCAAAGGTAATTACTATTCTCTATTTAACAAAATATTAAATTCAGACCCGGATTTGGTGATTTTTTACGTTAAAAATGTTAATTTATGATTAATAAAATGTTAGATAATTGATAATAATTTTAGTTATAAAATTATAAAATTTAAACATTTGTCAATTTTCATATAATAAAATGCTGTAATTTTTAAATATTTAAGATAGTTTAACATTGTACAATATTTTTTCTATTTTTGGCTAATGTCTTTTTTTGAGATTTTAAATAACTCCACTATTTAGAGACAGGTACAAAATTGAATTTATTTGAATAAAATTGAAACTATATGAAACAAAGTAATTTAAAGTATTCATGTCTCATTGCTGTTTTGTACTTCGGTATGAACGTCAATGCTCAGACTACTCCAAAAGATACTACTGCTAAAGAGCAGAAGATCGAGGAGGTAGTTTTGATCGGATATGGATCTCAGAAAAAAGAAAACGTTACGGGAAGTATCGGAATGGTTTCTGCAAAGGACCTTGCTGATAAACCGAACGCTAACCCAATAAGTTCAATACAGGGTAAATTATCTGGTGTACAGATTTTGAATTCCGGGACTCCGGGAAGTTCACCGAGAGTAGATATCAGAGGGGTAGGTTCCTTGACTGGTAAAACAGTATTCATCGTTGATGGAATGATCACTGATGACATCTCTTTCCTTGGTCCTCAGGATATCGAATCTATGAGTGTATTGAAAGATCCTTCCAGTTTAGCAATCTTTGGTGCAAGAGCTGCTAACGGAGCTGTGATTATTAAAACAAAAACAGGAAGAGGTAAACCAATATTTAATTTCAATTCTTATCTTGGAATCAAGAAGGTTACCAATGTTCCAAAAATGACCAATTCTGATCAATACATTGAGCTTTATAATGAAAAGCTGATGAATGATAATGGGAATCTTAATGGTGCACTTTCCAGGGCAAATTTTCCTGCAGATACAGATTGGTTTAAAGAAATTTTCAGAACAAGTATCATTAACTCTAATGACTTTTCAGCTTCAGGAAGTTTAGGTAAACTTAATTATTATGCAAGCATAGGAAATCTTCAGGATGAAGGAAATATTGCTGCAGGACAAGGTATCAATTCCGGATCAGGATTTAACAGACTTAACACTAAGTTAAACCTTAGTTATAAGATCACTGACAATCTTACCATCGGGAATAATTTCACATTCTCTAAAATGCGTACCGATCAGGCAAAAAATCCTTTATTGAACGCCTATAATGCACCTCCTATTTTCTCTGTGATGAACCCTGGTACAGGAGATTATCAGTTCTTTAACGGGTATTCTATTCCAAACCCACGTGCTGTATTAGATTTATACCGTTCTCAGAACAGACAGGAAAGATTATTGAACAATGTCTGGGCTGAATATAAATTCCTACAAGATTTTACTTTAAGAGTAAGTTATACAACAGATAACTATAATACAAATCTTTACGAATATACACCTACATTTAATTATGTTCCTGTTTCTGATCAGAAGCCTAATAAACTGATTACAAGAGATTCAAGAAACAGAAATTATATTTGGGATAATACATTAAGCTGGAAAAAATCATTAGGAGATCATAATCTTGAAATTCTTGCTGGTTTCTCCAGAACAAGAAATTCCTATTCTCAGACTTATTTAGAAGCACTTAACGTTAATTATGACGGGACTAATGCTTCTATGAATATTTTCAATGGGACTAATATCATTATGATTGATAAGGACGTAGAAGGATATGATGTAGTACCTTATCAGGACAGAATTGAATCTATGTTTGCAAGAGTTAACTATGATTATAAAGGAAAATATCTGATAAACGGATCTGTTCGTAGGGATGGTACTTCAAAATATTCATCAGGAGACAGGCATAGAGTATTCCCTGCGGTAAGTGCCGGATGGGTGATTTCCAAAGAAGACTTTATGAACAATCAGAATGTATTCAGTCTTTTGAAGTTAAGAGCAAGCTGGGGAAAACTGGGTAATCCGGATGTAACAAGAGCTTATACCTTAAGAACTACAATCCTTAAAGAAGGTGCCTACTATGGAAATTCAGGAGCTCCTGCACAGACTATTGACAGAGTAATTGATCCAAACATTGGCTGGGAAACTACAACGGGTAGAGATATTGGTTTAGAAATGGGTTTATTCAATAATAAATTGAAAATTGATGCAACCTATTTTGATAAAGATACTAAAGACGTAGTTTATGGTGTTGTACAAGGAACGGTTTCAGGTGCAAGCAACTGGAAAAACTTTATTACCAATGCGTATTCATTCAATAACAGAGGTTTTGAAGTTTCTGTAAATTATGATACTAAAATTTCAGATAAGGTAAAGTTAGGAGTATATGGTAACCTTACCACTCTTAAAAATAAAATCACATCAGTATATGAAGGTTCATACCTTGAGACAGGAGCAAGTTTATTTGGAAACTCTATTGTAAGACTGCAAAACGGACAGCCAGTAGGAGCATATTATGGATATGAGGTAACAGGTGTATTCCAAACGGACGCAGAAGCAGCCGCATCTGGCCAAACCGGAGCAAAAGCAGGATGGCTTAAATTTGCAGATATGGATGGAAACGGAGTTATTGATACCAGAGATAAAACGTTCTTAGGAAGCCCAATTCCAAAAGGAACTTATGGATTCGGAGTTAATTTAAGTGTTCATGATTTTGATATTGCTGTAGACTTCCAGGGGGTATTCGGTAACAAAATTTATAACTACAACCGTGAACAGCGTTATGGAAATGAAAACTGGGATCTTGATTTCTATAACAACAGATGGCATGGTGCAGGAACATCTAATGCATATCCAATGACTACCAACAACCAGTCTGTTATTCTTCCAAGTAGTTTCTTTGTAGAAGATGGAAGCTATTTCAGAATCAGAAATATTACTGTGGGGTATAACTTACCTAAAGATTTCGCAAAATCTTTATTGCTTACCAAATTTAGATTGTATCTAAGTGCTCAGAACCCTTGGACAAGTTTTAAATACACTGGATTCTCTCCGGAGATCATGAATACGGACAGAGTGCAAATGGGGGTTGATAATAATATTTATCCAATTTCAGCCATTTATACAATCGGTATGAACTTAACATTTTAATTAGAAGAACATGAAAAAAATATTTTTATCCATCGCTTTATTTTCACTTGTGATAAGTTGTAAAGACGATTATCTGGATATAAAACAGGAAGGAGTAACAGAAGCGGATTCCTTTTTCAAAACTCAGGATGATGCAATGCAGGCAACGAATGCTATCTATGTGTTTTTAAGAAGTTGGGAAAATTCGGCATTCCCATATCAATTTATATTTGGAGTGCCTGCAGATGATGTTGTGAAAGGCTCTAACCCTGGAGATGCATCATTTATCAATGCTTATGATCAATTTACTTATACAGTAAGTGATGACGGAGTAAGAGGATACTGGATTGGACAATGGCAGGCGGTAAACAGATGTAACCAGGTGATTACAAATGTTCCGAAAATTGAAATGGATGCTACTCTAAAAACAAGATTGGTTGCAGAGGCAAAAATGCTGAGAGCCTATTTCTATTTTAACTTATTAAGAATCTATGGAGGGGTTCCAATCTTTGACGGAATTCCTTCTACTTATAAGATCCCAAGAAATTCTGCAGAAGAAGTTTATAACTTTATTATTTCAGATCTTACAAGTGCTGCAAATGTTCTTCCTCAAACTTATGCTGCGGGAGATCTTGGAAGAGTAACCAAAGGAGCTGCCTTAGGATTGCTTTCAAAAGTATATCTGTATAAAAAAGATTGGCAGAAAGCATATGATACCTCTAATCAGGTGATGTCTATGGGATATGATTTAGATCCTGACTTCAACCATGTATTCAGAATTGGAGGTGAATTTGGAAAAGAATCTGTATTTGAAGTAAACTGTGAATGTTCTACTCAATTCGGAGGAAGCCAATATGCAGAAGTACAGGGAGTGAGAAACCAGTTCGGATGGGGATTCTTTACACCTTCTCAGGCATTGGAAAATGCATTTGAACCGGGAGATATCAGAAAAGAACTTACTATTCTTAGAAATGGGGAAACTACTCCGGAAGGTGACCTTATTGCAATGGGAGACCCAAACTCTGTAACAACATTTAACCAAAAAGTATATGTTCCAAAAGCTCTGAACAATAGCGCTTGTGCCTATGGTTCAAGACAGAATATCAGAATATTAAGATTTGCTGAGATTCTTTTAATTAATGCAGAAGCTGCTAACGAATTAGGGAATACTTCCACAGCAACAACTAACCTTAATAAGGTAAGGACAAGAGCTCAATTAGCGGGAACTACAGCTGCAACGCAATCTGCACTTAGAACAGCAATCTGGCACGAACGTAGAGTAGAGCTTGCTTTGGAAGGTGATCGTTTCGTAGATCTTGTAAGAACAGGACAAGCGGCTACAGTGCTTGCTCCTTATGGATTCAAAGCTGGGAAGAACGAATTATTCCCGATTCCATTGGATGCGATGAATGAAAGTACAGGACTATTTACCCAGAATCCTGGATACTAAATAAACCATAAACTTTAGAGGAGAATGAAAGTTCTCCTCTTCTTTTAGAACCCTATAATAAGAGATCTCATGAAAAGGAACATATTATCAATTGCTATCACCTCTTTATTCTTTGTATATTCCTGTAAAAATGCTCCTGTGGCCAAACAGGAAGCGGGAAAAATTGAAACTGTAAAAAATAATATTACTGATGAACAGTTGATGGACAGAGTACAGAAAGATGCTCTAAAGTATTTCTGGGATTATGCAGAACCTCATTCAATGCTAGGAAGAGAGCGTTACCATGAAGATAATATCTACCCGGATAATGATAAACACGTTATCACTACAGGAGGTTCAGGTTTTGGACTGGCGACCATTCTGGTGGGAACAGAAAGAGGATTTGTTCCGAGAAAAGAAGCCGTAAAAAGGCTTACTCATATTATGGATTTCCTGGCTAAGGCAGACCGTCACAAAGGGGCCTGGTCGCACTGGATCAATGGGGAAACCGGAAAGACGGTTCCTTTTGGTAAAAAAGATAATGGCGGGGATCTTGTAGAAACCGCATTCCTTACTTCAGGAATACTGATGGTCCGTGAGTACTTTAAAAACGGAAATGCAGAAGAAAAAGCACTGGCAGCAAAATGTGACGAGCTATGGAAAGGAATTCAGTGGAACTGGTATACAAAAGGAGGCGAAAAAGTTCTTTACTGGCATTGGTCACCGGAATACCAATGGGAAATGAATTTTCCTCTGGAAGGATATAATGAATGCCTTATTACTTATATTCTGGCAGCGTCTTCACCTACCTATTCCATTGATGCTGAAACGTACTACAAAGGCTGGACGAGAAACGGAACCTACCTTACAGACAAGACAAAATACGGATTGCCTTTGTACGTAAAACATAATTATGCAGAAGAATATGGCGGACCGCTTTTCTGGGCACAATATTCATACATCGGACTGGATCCTACAGATTTATCTGATAAGCTCGTGAAAAACTATTTTGATATCAATAAAAATCAAACGCTTATAGACTACAAATATTGTGTTGAAAATCCAAAACAATGGAAAGGTTACGGACCCAACTATTGGGGATTAACAGCCGGCTATACCAGAAACGAGGATGGAAGCACAGGATATACTGCCCATATGCCAAGTAATGACAACGGTGTGATAACACCTACTGCTGCTTTGAGCAGTTTTCCTTACACTCCGAAAGAATCAATGGCTTTCCTGAGATTTATTTATACCCAAACTCCTGAATTTATAGGATCTGCAGGTCCTTATGATGCTACTTCTATCAATTACAACAATTGGTTTACACCAAGGTATCTGGCAATAGATCAGGGAACAATAGCACCAATGATTGAAAACTACAGGTCTGGATTCCTTTGGAAACTGTTTATGAATGCTCCGGAAATTCAACAGGGATTGAAGAAATTAAGCTTCCAGTCAGCCAAATATGGAATAAAATAATTCAATAGAAACGTACTTTAGTCCGTTTAAATAAAAAAGATAAAATCCATTGGCTTTAGCCAAAACCTAAATAACAATATGAACCTAAAATTAAAGCATATTCTACTTTTACTTCTTCCGTTTTCACTACAAATGAATGCGCAGGAAATAAAAGCAGAACTTAATAAAGAAATTAAAAGACCGGAAAAGATATCTTACATTCTGGATTACCCGCAGAATGCAAAAGGAAATGTACCATTAATAGTCTTTCTTCACGGTTCAGGAGAGCGTGGAACTAACCTTGATTTAGTCAAAGCACACAGCCCGTTTACCTATAAGAACCTGATCAAAGAACCAGTAGCTATTCTGGCACCTCAATGTCCGGAAGGAACATGGTGGGATACCGTTACGGTATACAATCTGATTAAAGAAATTCAGAAAAAATATAAAATTGATGCATCCCGCATTTATCTTACCGGACTTTCTATGGGAGGATGGGGAACTTTGAAGCTTGCCATGGAGCATCCTGAAATGTTTGCAGCAGTAGCCTCGGTTTGTGCTCCTACAGATCAGGTAATGACGGCCAATATTCACCAATTTAAGGATTTGAATATGAAAATATTTCATGGCGGCATGGATGATATTGTATTGCCTGCCAATGCTTTTAATTTTTATCAAAAACTACATCCGGTAAATCCATCTGCAGAATTGGTTATCTTCCCGAATGATAATCACAACTCATGGGATTCGGCCTATTCAAACCCGCAGTTTTATGAATGGATGCTGTCCAAAAAGAAAGGAAAATAACCTGTCACACAATGATCGAAAGATAAACTCATCGAATTAAAAATAAAAATATAAAAACAATAATTTAAGAAGATAGATTTATGAAAAAGTTAATTGTAATTGCCACTTTAGCATTGGCTCCTGTGTTCTCCGCACAGGAAATGGTAACGAAGCCCGTTCAGTCTTATCAGACGGCTCAATATCAGGCTAAAAAGAAAGCATTTGTGGATAATCTTTTATCTAAAATGACATTGGATGAAAAGATCGGTCAGCTGAATTTACCAAGTTCCGGCGATTTTACTACAGGTCTGGCTAAAAGCTCAGATATTGGTAAAAAAGTTGAACAGGGTTTAGTAGGTGGACTATTCAATATAAAAGGAACAGAAAAAATCAGAGCTGTTCAGAAAGTAGCTGTAGAAAACAGCCGTCTGAAAATTCCTTTGATCTTCGGAATGGACGTTATTCATGGTTACGAAACAACATTCCCAATTCCATTAGGTTTAGCAGCCTCATGGGATATGAATCTGGTTCAGCAGTCGGCGAGAGTAGCAGCAAAAGAAGCTTCTTCTGATGGTATCAACTGGACGTTCTCTCCAATGGTAGACATTTCCCGCGAGCCAAGATGGGGCAGAGTTTCCGAAGGTTCCGGTGAAGATCCTTATCTGGGAAGTGAAATTGCAAAAAATATGGTGTATGGCTATCAGGGAAAAGATTTATCAATTGGAAATACCATTTTGGCTTGTGTAAAGCATTTTGCATTGTACGGAGCAGGTGAATCAGGAAGAGATTACAATACGGTTGATATGAGCCATGTGAGAATGTTTAACGAATATTTCCCACCTTACAAAGCGGCTGTTGATGCAGGAGTAGCTTCCGTGATGGCTTCTTTCAATGAAGTGGACGGAGTTCCTGCAACCGGAAACAGATGGCTTCAGACTGAAGTTTTAAGAAATCAATGGAAATTTAAAGGCTTTGTGGTAACTGATTACACGGGAATCAATGAAATGGTAGACCATGGTATGGGAGATCTTCAGCAGGTTTCTGCGCTTGCTCTGAAAGCAGGGGTTGATATGGATATGGTAGGAGAAGGTTTTTTAACCACATTAAAAAAATCTTTATCTGAAGGGAAAATAACACAAGCTGAAATTGATATGGCGACAAGAAGGATTCTTGAAGCAAAATATGACCTAGGTTTATTTGATAATCCGTACAAACACGGAGATGCAAAACTGGCAGCAAAAGAAGTTTTCAGTATGGAAAACAGAAATATTGCAAGAAGTGCTGCAGCTCAGTCTATGGTTTTAATGAAAAATGAAAATCAGGTACTTCCTTTGAAAAAGTCAGGAACTGTTGCAGTAATAGGGCCATTGGTGAACAATTCATTAAACATGGCCGGAACATGGAGTGTTGCTGCAAAACATGATAAAGCAGTAAACCTGATGCAGGGGCTTCAGGCCAACTATGGTAAAGAAGTAAAATTCCTTTCCGCTAAAGGTGCCAATATTGATTATGATGCTAAGTTAGAAGACATCTATGCTGCCCACGGTAAGAAAACAGACAGAGACAACCGTTCAAAAGAAGAATTATTAAAAGAAGCTGTAGATGTAGCAAACAAAGCGGATGTTATTGTTCTTGCAATCGGAGAATCTGCGGAAATGAGTGGTGAATCATCTTCAAGAACGGAGATTACAATTCCTCAATCTCAGGTTGATCTTTTAAACGAATTAAAGAAAACCGGAAAACCAATTGCTATGGTTCTTTTTACGGGACGTCCATTAGCTTTAACCAATGTAAAAGATACACCGGATGCTATTCTTAATGCTTGGTTTGCAGGATCTGAAGCAGGAAATGCAATTTCAGACGTTCTTTTCGGAAAAGTAAATCCATCAGGAAAACTTCCGATGACTTTCCCAAGAAGTCTTGGACAGGTTCCAATCTATTATAATGCTAAAAATACAGGTCGCCCTTTAAGCCAGGAACTGACTGATAAATGTGAGTATCAAAGATTCCGTTCCAACTATATGGATGAATGTAATACACCGTTGTATCCGTTTGGATTTGGTTTAAGCTATACAAAATTCGGATATTCTGATGTTGCAGTGTCTAATGCCAATCCAAAAGGAGATCAGACCGTTCAGGCATCTGTTACTGTAACCAACAATGGTAATTATGACGGAGCAGAAGTGGTTCAGTTGTATATCAGAGATATGGTAGGCAGCATTACAAGACCGGTAAAAGAACTGAAAGGTTTCCAGAAAGTATTTTTGAAAAAAGGAGAATCCAAAAAAGTTACTTTTGATATTACTCCTGAAACGCTTAAATTTTACAACGGAGATTTGAAATACGACTGGGAATCAGGTGAGTTTGATATTATGATCGGAACCAGCTCTGCTGAGGTGAAACACTCAAAAATCAATTGGACTAAATAATAAAGAAAAAAGTTTTCACAGAAATGTGTATTATGTCTTTTTTGGCATGATTTTTAATAATACCTCGGTAATTACTATTATATGCAAATCGACATGAAAAAAACAATTTTATTAAGTACAATGTTTCTGGGTTCTTTGGCATTCGCACAAACAACTCAAATAAAAGGTGGTGACAGGGATGCACACGGTTGTATTGGTTCGGCAGGGTATACTTACTCTCAAATCAAGAAAGACTGTGTAAGAACTTTTGAACAGAAAATTAAGCTGACTGAGGTAGCTCCAAAAGAAAGTTATACTTCAATAGCTGCCGTGATTTTCAGTAAAGACATGAAAAGAGCTGAGGTTTTCATTAAAGATGCTGATACAGGAAGTATTATTCTTACCAGAGCAGGCGGTAAAGCCAAAGCATGGAAAAAAGACGGATATGTATTGGTTCCTTATAAAAAAAGCGGATATCAGCTTAAAAAGGATAATATTGTAATCTATCAATAAGATCAGATTTCAAAGTAAAAAACCACTCGGAAGAGTGGTTTTTTTTGTACCTTCGAGGAATGAACTAATACCCTGTTTCGGGATTTAGTTCTACAGCCAGAAAACAAAAATTTTACATATGAAAAAAACAATTTTATTCAGCGCAATGTTCCTTGGATCCTTACTATTTGCACAAAAACAAGCTCCTGTTTTAGGAGGTGACAGAGATGTTCACGGTTGTATTGGTTCTGCAGGATACACCTATTCACAATTAAAAAATAATTGTATACAGACTTTCAATCAGAAAATAAAACTGAAAGAAGTAAACTCAGATAAAAGTTATACCTCAATGACGGCAATAATTTTCTCGAAAGACATGAAAAAAGCTGAAGTTTTTATTCCGGATGGAGCTGCGAAAAGCATTATTCTGAATAAAGAGGGAAAAGGAAAGATCTGGAAAAGCGGAACTTATATTAAAGACAGCTATGTTTTAACTCCATATAAAAAAAGCTACCAAATCAAGAAGAATGATGAAATAATCTATCAGTAAAATAAAATTCAAAAAAATAAAAAGCCACCCGGAAGGGTGGCTTTTTCGTTGTTATAAATTGGAATGTTTGAAATAGGATCGATCTATTTCCGGAACTTAATTTTTCGGATAAATATATATTTTAATACGTCACGTTTTGTCGCCTTGTGTAGATAATTTTACATCAGAATAAAACCAATTAAATACCTTTATGATAATAATTTAATAATAAATAGTAAGATATATGTTAAATCGCATCTTTGTGATTTTCACATCTTAAAAAGTGTTAAATTTGCGAAGTTTTAATAAACTAATTACTAACTCAGAAAACAACATTGGAATGAAAAAAATCTATATCGGTGCATTTACCTTATGCACTGTCCTGGGATTAGCTCAGGAAGTGGTGTGGCAGAAAGACATCAAATCCTCTACCCAGGATTTTCTTAGCCAGATTACCACAACCATTGATCAGCAATATTTGATTACAGGAAGTTCTATACAGTCAGGAAGCGGGAAGATGGAGGCTGGAAGTAAGCAGAATAATGGGTATGATTTTCATCTTATCAAACTCAACCAGCAGGGTGAAGAAGCCTGGGAAAAATACTTTTCCGGACAAAACCATGATTATTTATCAGCAACCGTTACCACACAAGATGGTGGATTTCTATTAGCCGGAACCTCTTATTCAGGAAAAGGATTGGATAAAAAAGAGGATTCCAAAGGAGGATCAGATATCTGGCTGATCAGAATCAATGAATTCGGAGATGAATTGTGGCAAAAGACTTTAGGAAGCTCTTCAGATGAAGAAGCCAGAGCTGTAATCCAAACTACAGACTTAGGATTCTTTGTTGCAGGCAATGTTCAAAATTCTTCAAAAGTTTATGGCTCTAAAGACGTCTTAATTACCAGAATCGATAAAAACGGAAAAGAACTTTCCCAATTAATCTTAGGCGGAAAAGGCTTAGACGAAGTGGAGAAAATGATTCCAACGAGAGATGGAGGAGCTTTATTGGGAATTTATTCCAGGAGTTTAGCTGTACAAAGTAAAATGTATAATGTACAAAGTCCTCAAAATACATCCGACACCCGACAACTGACAACTGTACAAAAACAAAGCGAAAACTTCGGTGAAGGAGACTACTGGATCGTCAAGTTAGACAAAAACGGAAAAGTAGAATGGGAAAAAAACTTTGGAGGCAAAGGTGATGATCATATCAGAACGCTAGCATTAACTTCAAATGGCTTTGTTATCGGTGGAGAATCCAGATCAGAAAGATCAGGCAATAAAACGGTAGGTCTGGAAGAAGGAACAGATCTTTGGCTGATTTCTTTAAATGAAAGAGGAGAAGAGCAGTGGCAGAAATCCTACAATTTCAAGAACCGTGATATCCTGATGGGAATGAGCGTTCTTCATTCTGCGGATGACAAATCTTCCAAAGGTATTCTATTAGGAGGCTATACTCAGGCTGAAGGAAGAATACAGACAGATGATGAAACTTTTTGGATGCTGTATTTGGATCAGAATGGCAATGAACAGTGGAGAAAACATGTGAAAGGAGAATCCAGACAAAAAGAAGAGAGACTTTCAGATTTAAAGCTGAACAGAGACGGTTCTATTGTTCTGGCAGGAACCAGCGCAGAAGAACTGGGTAAAGAAAACTGGAAAATTGTGAAACTGGGAGATAAACAGGTTGATCAGTTGATTGAAAAATATGATATCAAAATCTATCCGAATCCTGTTTCAGATTATGCTTACGTAGAAATCGGCTTTGAATTTAAAGATGCTGATATTCTGTTGTATGATATGAGCGGAAGACAGCTTCAAAGTATAAAAACCAAGAACAGAGTGACTAAGATCAATACACAGGCTTTGGTTCAGGGAGCTTATCTGGTGACTATAAGAACTGATAACAATAAAAGAATAAGTGCTAAATTAATAAAAATATAATAATACAAATAGGAAAATGAAAAAAGTATATTTATCACTATCATTATTATTGTCGTTCAGCGTTTTTGCGCAACAAAACAATAAAACACCTTATACTCCTAATGTTCATGCTCCTGAAGTTTCAAATTTAGGAAAATATTTAGATTATCCTGTAGACATATCAACAGGAGTTCCAAAAATTGAAGTACCATTATATGAAGTCATTAGTGGTAAGCTTAAATTACCCATAAGTTTGTCATATCATGCAAGTGGTATTAAGGTAAATCAAGAGGAATCTAATGTAGGATTGGGGTGGAATTTAAATGCAGGGGGTTCAATTATCAGAAATATTAAAGATGTTCCTGATGATTATAGTAGTTTTGGGTTTTTATTTACTGGGGGAAGTATCCCTGTTGTTAATGATATAGCTGATTTTCAGGGACCTGTTGGTACTACAGGAAATAATGATCTTTTAAAAAGCTATTATGGATTTTTAAATTATTCTCCACTTCATAGAGATACACAGACAGATTCTTATACTATTAACACAAATGCAGGAATATCAGGTGAATTTTATATTAATAATAATTTACAATTTGTAAGTGCTGAAATTGATCCAATAAATATTAATGCTAATTTACCGCTTAATACAATAGAATTAAAAGATGAAAGTGGAAATATTTATCGTTTCGGGAAGAGTCTTCAAAATGAAAATGCTTATGATAAAATAACAAGTTCTTATACTCCAGATCCATCAGATGATCCAAATGCAAACCCCGGCCTAAATATGCCAAGTAATTATTTACCTTATAATTCTGCATGGCACTTAACTGAGATTATTTCAGCTGATGGATTAGATGTAATACAAATAAAATATAGGAAAAATTCTGATTATGGGATAGCCTCATTAATAGAGAAACGTTCTTATACATATACTCAAGGAATTATGTCTCCACAATCCGAAAGAAAAAATGGGGCTTATCATCAAATAAGTTCAGAATATACGATTGATAAGATAATATCCAAAGATGCTGTTATAAAGTTTGATTATGCTTATGATAGACAGGACAGACCCACAAACCCTGATGCTTCAATTAATATTCCTAGAATTTCTGGTCTAACGATTTATGATAAGAATAATGTTGCTATTAAAAAGATTATTCTTGAAAATAATAGTTATTTTGATCGTTTTTCTTCAAGTCTTTATTATAATCATTATCTTCAACCTTTACCATCTTTTTTCCTTAAAAGTTTAAAACTTAGTGGAGTGAAGTTTTTAGATAAGAATGATAATCTAATAAATAAATATCATTTTGATTATGATTCTACTCAATTACCAACGAAAAATTCAGCATCTATCGACTTTTGGGGATATTATAATGGAAAGAATAACACAACTTTGTTACCAACTCTAGCATCTGATCTTGTATATACTCCAGAATCAATGAATTATGATAGTCGAGAAACAAATTTCAATTATATGAAAGCTGGAATTTTAACCAAGATTACATATCCAACGGGTGGATCTACATCTTATGAATATGAACCAAATTACTTCCTCACATCAAAGCAGGAGCAAGGTTTAGGTATTTATGATAAAAGTTTTACTTATTATGCTCTCAAAAGTAATGCTAATTGTACAGAAGGGCAAGAATTAATTTCACAACCGCAAATAATCAAAGAATTTATAGTAACAGAAGATATTGCAAATGTTGTTATAAACTTCGGAGTATTTTTTTCCGACTTTTATCCACAAAATGTTGGTGGAAATTTCATAGCTCCTAAAGCAATTGTAAAAGTTGATGGTTGGCAGAAAATAATAACACACGGACCAACAGGATCAAACACGCCAAAAACTGAATCCTTTTCCTTCCCTGTTCACAAAGGTTCCGTAATAAGAATAGAACTTTATACAAATAATGCGTTTCCCCCTTCCATGTCTTCACCATGTAATAGTCCGTTTATTTCAGTACAAGGTAATTATAAATATTATGCTTCAGTACCAACACAACAGATTGAACCTAAACAAGCAGGAGGATTAAGAGTAAAGTCAATTTTAAGTTATGATAATAATAATTCATTGGTTTTGCGAAAAGCCTATGAGTATGGTTCGAAGAAATCTGGATCTAATAGTATTGGAATAGGTAAAATTATATCCAATCCGTATGAATTAGAAAATTATTACAAATCTTTAGAACTTGAGGCAATCAATAAATTAACGGGAATTTGTGCGGGATATGAACATAAAGAAAAGGTTTGGTTAAATACGAATCCATTAGTAGAATTAGGATATAATAATGGGGCACCCGTTTATTACGATAAAGTAACAGAGTATGTTGAAGATCAGAATAATATAGGGAATAGTTTAGGGAAAACTGAATATTTTTATTCTTCGCAAGGAGTTGATTTTCTACCATCAGCTAATTATTATAAAACATATAACACTTTTATATATCCAAAATGGAAAAAAGGTAACTTATTAAAAAAAATAGATTATAAAAAGGAAAATATTCAATTTCTGCCAACTTATTCTGAAGAAAATAAGTATATAGATCTTATAGAAAATAGAATTAGGAATTTTAATATTTTTGAAAAAGATTCCGAATATCAGAGTCCCGTATGTGCGCAAGGACAAGTGTCTGGATACTTAGATAATAACCCAAATAGGTTTTTGTATTTTAATGATTATGTTTCTGTTGGAAAAAGAGTACTAGATACAAAAACAATAAAGCAATACTTATACAACAATGGAAATGTAGCAGAACCAACAACAGTAATTAGATATGAATATGCCAATCCATCTCACTATCAGTTAACAAAAGAAATAGTAACCTCTCCTGATGATATAATAAGTGAGACGAGCTATAACTACGCTTACGAAAAGAATAACCAAAAACTAATAGATGCTCATATAATTGGGATTCCATTGGAAACGATCGTAAGAAAAAAACAAAATTTAACAGATACAGGAAAAATTATTTCTAAGAATGAAACAAGATATGATAACCCTGCCAATTTATTCCCAAGTTCTGTACTGTCTTACGATATTCAAAGTAATAATTCGATAACAGAAGCAACTTTTGATAAATATGATACTAAGGGCAATTTAATCCAATATACAACAAAAGATGGAGTTTCCACAGCAATCATCTGGGGGTATAATCTAACTCAGCCTATTGCTAAAATAGAAGGTGCGAAATTAACAGATATTCAACAGTCGTTAATTGATTCCATTGTTAATGCATCCAATACTGATGCTTCTATAGCAGCTAATAATGATGAAACTTCACTTTTATCTGTATTGAATACATTCAGAAATAGTTTGCCAAACTTTCAGATCACAACCTATACTTATGATCCACTAATTGGAGTTAGAAGTATTACTCCGCCATCCGGAATCAGAGAAAGCTATGTTTATGACTCAGCTAACAGGCTTGAAAAAGTGATTGATGTGAATGGCAAAGTGCTTAAGGAGATGAAATACAATTATAAAAACTAAACACAATCATGAAAAAACTTATAATTCCTATAGGAATTCTTATCATGGGAACTGCCCAGGCGCAGCTTACCAATACAGAAAACTATGTGTATTCAAAGACCTATTTATCAGATCCTACACTTGCCAATGTCAAGACCTCCGAAACGGTTCAGTATTTTGACGGCTTGGGAAGACCTAAACAAATCGTCAACGTAAAATCTTCCCCATTGGGAAAAGATGTAGTCACTCCCATTAAATACGATGCGTTCGGAAGACAGGTTCAGGAGTATCTTCCTGTTCCCCAGGCAGGAACTCTTAACGGAGCTATTATTCCTGATCCATTATCAAATGTGAGCAGTACGCCTTATGGTTCAGAGAAAATTTATTCAGAGAAGATTCTTGAAAACTCACCATTAGACCGTATTTTAGGGCAAAAACAAGTTGGAACTGCATGGGATAACAAACCTGTACAATTTGGATATGATGCCAATGCAGATGGCGAGGTTAAAAAATATACAGCCACTTTTAACTATACCACTTTTACAGCAAGTCTTACGTTATCTGGTTCTTATGGAATAGGACAGTTATACAAAAATACGATTACCGATGAAGACGGCAACCTGACCATTGAGTTTAAAAACGGACAGGGCCAGGTTGTATTAGTAAGAAAGGTGATCAGTGCTACAGAAAATGCAGATACCTATTATGTTTACAATGATTATAACCAACTGGCTTATGTGATTCCTCCCAAAGCTTCTGTAGAAGCAGATCCCAATACGGTCCTTAATGATTTATGTTATCAGTATAAATATGACGGGAGAAGCCGTCTGGTAGAAAAGAAACTACCTGGTAAAGGGTGGGAATATATGGTGTATAATAAAGCTGATCAGCTTATCCTGACCCAGGATACAGTTCTTAAAGGAAAAGGACAATGGCTTTTTACCAAATATGATCAGTTTGGAAGAACTGTTTATACCGGAATCACAAATAATGCTGCCAACAGGACATCAATGCAAAACAGTGTTAATGCCAATGCTAATTTATATGAAACCAGGACTGCTACAGCGGGGTTGACCTTAAACGGCATGCCGGTATATTATACTAATCTTTCGACTCCTACCGGTGTTACCCAGGTCTTAAGCGTTAATTATTATGATACCTATCCTGTATATAGTTTTAATCCTGCACTGCCAGCGAATACACCTGATATGACCGTCTTAACGGAAACTCCTACCCCTGACGGTAGAAGTACCAAAGGCTTACCTGTGATGAGTTTTGTAAAAAATATTGAAGATGATAACTGGACAAAGAAGTATACTTATTACGATCAAAAGGGGAGGGTTATTGGAACTCATTCCATCAATCATTTAGGAGGCTATACCAGAACAGAATCTGAGTTGGATTTTACCGGAATACCAAAGAAAACGATTACTCTTCATAAGAGATTAGCGAATGAACCTGGAGTTACCATCACAGAACGTTTTGACTATGATAATCAGAACAGATTACTGGCTCATAAGCATCAGGTAGATGATAAACCGGAACAAATCCTGACACAAAACAGCTATAACGAGATCTCACAGCTTACAAACAAAAAAGTAGGCAATAATCTTCAAAGTATTGATTATAATTATAATATCAGAGGCTGGCTGACCCATATTAATAAAGGTCAGATGACAGTTCCTGATTTAGGAGGAAAGCTATTTTCCTACGAAATCAAATACAATCAGATGAATGGAATAGAGAATCCTGATCCGGCATTATTTTCCGGGAAAAATGTAAAGGCGAAATACAATGGTAATATAGCAGAAGTAGACTGGAGAGCCGTAGAATCTATAGGAGCCAATCCTCCTATACAACCTAAGAGATACGGTTATGCCTATGATGCGTTGAACAGACTGTCAGCAGGGTATTATCAAAATCCTGTGAACCCTTACAGCAAAGAACATACAGAATCCTTAGCGTATGACCTGAATGGGAATATAAAAAGCCTTTACCGTACTGCTGCTTTGGAAGGAAATAATACAACCGCTACAGTCATTGATGAATTGGAATATATTTACGGATCCAATAATCTGACCAATCAGGTATCCATCATTAAAGACCACAAAAATAATCCATCAGGATATGAAGGTGGAGGAGGAACGATTCAGTATGACAGCAATGGAAATATGTGGCAGATGCCGGATAAAAATATAACCAAGATTACATATAATCATCTGAATCTTCCCAATAAGATTGAATATGGAAACCTAGGGCTCTCTGGCCTTCATAATTACCTGTACAGAGCAGACGGAGTTCGTCTTCAGAAAAAGCTTCCCAAAAGTGAGTGTGGAATCATCAATTGTTATACTGTAACTGAGATTACTGATTATCTTGATGGATTTCAATATTATCGCAACGAATCAGACAATAATGGGGGAGGCGGTATCGAAGAACTCAGCATGATCACTGAAAAATTAAAATATGCATACGAACAACAGGCTTACAGTACTGAAAGTGGGATTGCAATAGCACCGGCAGCTCCTTTAGGAATAACTACTATTAAGACTCCTCAACTCATGTTCTTTCCTACAGCAGAAGGTTTTTATGATTACGGGAAAGATCAGTATATTTACCAATATAAAGATCATTTGGGGAATGTCAGGATAAGTTATGCAAGAAACAGCGTAGGTTCTCTTGAAATTACAGACGCTAATGATTATTACCCTTTTGGAATGAACCACTTAAAAACAGGAAATGCTTTCTTCGGATCTGGAAGTTATAAGAATTACAAATATAATGGTAAAGAACTTCAGGAGACGGGGATGTATGATTATGGTGCAAGGTTTTATATGACAGATATCGGACGTTGGGGAGTATTAGATAATTACAGTGAGAATTATTTTCCTACTTCCCCTTATAGTTATGTAGCAAATAATCCAACTAAATTTATTGATATAAACGGGGAGTGGATATATATTAATGATCAAAATGGAACACAATACAGATACCATAATGGCGCGACACAACATCAAGTAGATGGTAAATGGACCAATATTGATGCAAGTACTCAATTATCAGATTATGTTGTTCAGACTATAGCAGGATTAAATCATTTAGACAAAAATACTTCAATAGGAAAAACAATGATTGGATATTTTGATCAGGCACAAGGAAAAGATGGAAAAACGAGAGATATTTATTTTAATTCTACTAATGGTGATTCACAAATAAAATATGGTATCAGCAATATAATTGACTTAAATACATCTTCAACCAAAGGAGTTTGGACTACTTCGGGTAATGACTCTAAATATTCTCCTTTATACACAACAATAGCACATGAAATGGGGCATATTTATGAAAACTATGCTTTAGGAGTAACTTCTCAATCCGATACAAGATTTGGACCTAACAGCACAACAGCGGAAATATATGGTACACACGTAGAAAATATTGTAAGAGCTGAGTCGGGTCTACCATTGCGAACAAATTATGGTAGTATTTGTTTAGGCTCTACTTGTATTCCTAATAATGAAGGAAGGTTAATAGATAATGCGGGAAGTAGTATTTATTACAATTCAAATGGAGGTCAAATATCTCCTACTCCTAGTGTTCAAAGCGTTCTTAATGTTAACAGCACAATATTGCAAAACAGATATAATTATATTGGAGCTGCTGGATATTATAAATTGCAAAAATTCAAAAATCGCCCTAGATAAACAATAAACTTTTGAAAATGAAAAATTTTTTTTTATTATTAAGTATTATGTTATTTTCTTCGTGTAATTCCCAAGGAAAGATAACTCTGAGACAAATGAATGAAAATTTATTAAAAGATAAAAATTCTATTACCTATAGTGATCCCAAGACAATAAAAATGCTTACAGAAGCATATAAGGTTTTTAGATTGTTGGGGGTAAAGTCTTGTGATATAAATCCTGACAAAAAATATTCTCAGATTTATATAGAAGACGGTTTCCACGATGAACAAGGTTTTTACAATGGGATTTTTATAATAAATAATAAAAATGTTTGTGAGGTTACCACAAGTCCTTATAAATTACATCAAGACAGTCTTTCCTATACTAAAGTCAAGGAAAAAGATATTTCATATGATGAAATGGTTTTCTACACTAAAAAACTTTCTATTGAAGATTTTAAGAATAAATATCCTGATGAATATTTTAGGTACGAATTGGTTAGGCAAAATAAAGTCAATGCTTTTGAAAAGTGTTTAGCAATTGATCAATATACCCCAAAATCAATTGTTTATGCTCGAAACCATTACTTTACAGGAGAAAAAGTGCAAACTTATAATTTACCAATAAAGTATAGTGATATTAAAAATGGTATAGAAGAATTGCCTTATTTTAAGGAAAATAAGAAGAAAGAATTTACAGAGTGTATCAATGAATTGAATATATTAAAAATACACAATTCATCGATTAAAACTTCATCCTTTCAGTAATTTAATACTGTAATCTGTTACAATTATAGTAACAAAGCCTCGCGATTGCGAGGCTTTGTTGTAGTATCTTGGGATAAATCTCGACATCTGATGAAAATATTATATTTTAAGCTCTTACTTATAATCTTTTAATAGGGCTAAAAAGGTATTTTTATAATAAAAAGGAGAATAACCTCGCCCCCCCCCGCTGGCGCATTCTATGAGAAAAAGCAAGTGAAAAATGTTAAAATTTTAAGAAGCAAACTTACAAGTATTCACAAAAGGAGTATTGCGCGATATTACAGCAAATGCCCGGCTAATAATTTTACATTTCATATTATTGATGATCAGGAGGGAATGTTTTCCCCCCGCTCCCGCACGATTGTATCGTGTGGCAGATAATAAAGAAGAGGCTGTCCTCCGCTGGCGCGAGCGTCTCGCCCGTGTCCACAAATATAAAACCCGCTACAAAGTCTATGATTTTGAGTTGATAAAATAAAAGCCACTGCAATCGCAGTGGTTTTATTCATTTCCAGTATAGAGGAAAACTTAGGCTAGAGAGTTATAACTTATTAAGTCTCTTATTTATCAAGCAATTTTTCAGTCTGCTACCACTTTATTCTTTTCTTTTAGCTTGCTTTTATACGAACCTTGCATGTTTACAGAGATTGTTCGTATTGACAACGCTTTAATAATATAAGTTTTATTATTTTTTATGGCAGAAATTAAATTTAACGATGAATTTTTTTAGAAAATATACTTTTTTAATATTTCTTATTTTCTTCATAGGACTATACGTAGTTAATAATTATTTCATAAATAATTATAAAAATTTGTATAAAAAAGAAGGGAATTATGCGATAGGTACAATGAAGGATATAAAAGCATTTGGAAGATCTGGACATGATTTTGTTTATACTAGAGGTAAAAAATATAAATCTGTATGTAGTACAGGAAACTTATCTGTAGATGAATATAGTAAATATATGGATAAAAAATTTTTAGTAATATATTTAAATAGTAATGTACATAATAATAGATTATATGTTTCTATACCAGTAAATTCTAGTGATAATGAGAAAACACTGAAAGAAAAAATTGATAAAAATGTTTTCGTAAAAAGAAAATTAGATTCTATTCCAGCTCCTGGCTATTTCTGGGAGAATTATTTATATAATCTCCTCTTAAAAGAGTCCCCGCTGGCGCTAGCGTCTCGCTCGTGTCCACAAATATAAAACCCGCTACAAAGTCTATGATTTTGAGTTGATAAAATAAAAGCCACTGCAATCGCAGTGGTTTTATTCATTTCCAGTATAGAGAAAAACTTACGCTAGAGGGTTATAATTTATTAAGTCCCTTATTTATCAAGCAATTTTTCAGTCTGCTCATTACTTCATTCTTTTCTTTTTAGCTTGCTTTTATACGAACCTTGCATGTTTACAGGGATTGTTCGTATTGAGAACACTTTAATAATATAAGTTTTATTATTTTTATGACAGAAATTTAATTTAATTCATTGATATTATATAGTATTGGAAAATTAGGGTGATGATAGTCCGAAATACTAGAAATGTATGTAAACTTAATGAGATATGTATGGACACAAGCGAGACACTCGCGCCAGAATGGGGCAATTCCGAAGTTCAACAAAAAGTAGTTAATCCAACCTCAAAGAACGTTTTTAAACAAGCTATAACACCACCATCTATATTAACAAGACCTAGATTTTAAATAGAACATCTTAAATTTAATAAATATGAAAAAAAGTATAACTTTAATTTTATTACCTTTTTTATTTTCGTGCCAAAATATTAGTAATGAAGATATATATGGAAAATATTCACCCATATCATACAAGAATACATACGACACTTTAACGATTAACAAGGATGGGGTTTATAACAGAGTAATTTACAATATAAAAGGGAAGAAATTGTTGAATTACAATTCGAAATACAAATTAGAAGGTAAAACAATAAAGTTTAATGATTTTTATTTAAATTTTGATAAAGATTTAGTTGCCTTTCCAGAAGATGTGAATGATACTGATATGACCTATACTACTTTTTTTGAGAAAAAAGATAAGAATATTGTACTTTGCTTTGGCTACCATGATGGGGAGAATTGTTATAAAAAGGTTATAAAATAAAAAATCGCCCTGTTAGCGCGAGCGTCTCGCTCGTGTCCACAAATATAAAACCCTCTACACAAAGTCTATGACTTTGAGTTGATAAAATAAAAACCACTGCAACAGCGGAGGTTTTTTTATATCTTAGAAAATAAAAAAATGATAAAATACCTGTTCATTCTTTTTCTGTGTGCAATTGTTTCTGTTCAGGGGCAGCAAAGCATATCAGCAACTGCTAAAACTCAGGATAGTTCTTATGATATTCAGGATAGTGTGATGGTCAAAACAAGGGATGGAGCTATAATTTCTGCGATGGTAGTAAGAAAAAAGGGAGAGAAAACAGCTCTTCCGGTGGTTTTCCAGTTTACTATTTATGTAAGGGATACAGGGCGGGATCTTCAGAGTTTGAAGAATGCTGCTGATAAAGGATATATTGGTGTTATTGCATATGCCCGTGGTAAAAGACTGAGCCCGGATGATATAAATCCTTATGAATTTGAAGCCAATGATACGTATGATGTGATAGATTGGATCAGTCAGCAGAAATGGTGTAATGGAAGTATAGGAATGTATGGAGGCAGTTACAATGGTTTCAGCCAGTGGGCAGCCTGCAAAACACTTCATCCGGCATTGAAAACAATTGTTCCTTATGTAGCAAACCGTCCTGGAATGGGACTTCCTATGGAAAATAATATCTTCATTAATCCCAATTACGAATGGGCGTTTTATGTAGGAAACAACAAATATCTGGACAATGAAACAGGAAATGATAGAAAGCGTTTCAGAGCAATGATGTTTAACTGGTGGGATAAAGGAGAAGCATATCATAAAATGGACAGCATTGATGGTACTCCAAACAGATGGTTTCAACGATGGATCAGCCATCCGGATTTTGATGAATACTGGCAAAAAATGACTCCTTATAAAGAAGATTTCAAACAAATCAATATTCCGGTTCTGGCTTTTGACGGCTATTATAATGATTCCCAGAATTCCAGTATTTATTATCTTAAAGAATTGCAGAAGTATAGCCCAAATACTCCATTTTATCTGATCATTGGTCCATACGGTCACTTTGGTACACAGCAGGGAGGTGAGAAAGAAGTGAACGAATACAAAGTAGATGAGGTTGCCCTTTTTGATATCAATAAAATCACTTATGAATGGTTTGATTATATCCTGAAAAACGGACCCAAACCATCAGCTCTTAAAGACAAAATCAATTATGAAGTAATGGGAGCAAATGAATGGCGCAGTGCCCCATCTTTTGAAAAAATGAACAATGATGTTCTGAAGTTTTACCTTTCCAATCAAAAAAAGGATGGAACGTATTATCTTGATCCAAAAACTTCCAATAAAAATACATTTCTTTCTCAAACGGTTGACTTTAAAGATCGAAAATTGAGTGGCAACAGCGATTATTATCCCTCTCCAATAGAGAAAAATGAGCTGGATCAAAGCTCAGGTTTCATTTTTACCAGCAGTCCGGTAGAAAAATCAATGATTGTGAACGGTTCTTTTGTTGGAGGGCTTCATATTTCTGTTAATAAAAAAGATGTGGATTTGGGAGTGACTTTATATGAATTGACTCCCGAAGGAAAATATTTCCATTTGTCGTACTATATTGGAAGAGCCAGCTATGCAAAAGACATTACCAAAAGACATCTTCTGAAGCCTGGAGACAAAACATGGATAGAATTCACCAATAGCCATTTTGTAAGCAAAAAACTTCAGAAAGGAAGTCGAATCGTCATGAAAATTGATGTTAATAAAAACCCGTTTTCACAATTGAATTACGGAACAGGAAAAGACGTAAGCACAGAAAGCATAAAAGATGCTTCCATTCCACTACAGATCAAATGGTACAATGATAGTTATGTAAAAATTCCAGTTTTAAATGAATAAAATAGTGCTGATGATTATTGAAAGCACATAAATATGGTGTAAGTTGTAAGTCGTATAAAATTAATTTGTTATGTTTTTTTTGTCCAAAAAATATGTATATTGGAACTACCAAATTAAAGCGTAATCCGAAAAGCATATAGAGTAGGAAAAAAATCAAAATTAAGACTATGAAAAACCTAAGAAAACTTTCAAAAAGAGAATTAAAAACAGTTCAGGGAGGTATCCCTATGTGTCTGCCAGGATACTTCTGGTGTTCATTTGTAAAAAAATGTATTCCTGTGGGATCATCATGCGGACTTATTGATTAACTTGATTCAAGAAAATAATGTAAAGAATGGCTGTCTCAGAAACGGGATAGCCTATTTTATGTCTTCCCCACTAATCGACTTAGAAATCAGGAGCGTTAAGAAAATTTGAATGTAATCCGTTAAAAAATTTCCACTGTCTGAGCATGGGATGTATTTAGAACCGAAGCAGAGCCAAGTGATCCATGCGAGTTTGGAAATTTTAGGAGTACGTTCAAATTTTTAGCGGATGATTCCCGTCTTGAACTTTTGCATACTTTTGTTTGACTACGTCGAATCTTCGATTTCAAGGCAAAAGTATAATTGAAAAAATGTTATTTTGCAGTCTTAATTATAGAACTCTCGTGCGATCCCGAATAAATTATATTCTTGCTGTTGGTATTATTTTTCTGAATGTCATAATATTACTTGTAAATATATACATAATAAGAAATGGTTTTCGTCCCTTTGAAGGAGGATTTAATTTTTCAATAATGCTCATGATTTCAAACCTTTCTATAATTCCTGCAGTAGCAACATGTTTTAAAAAGATAAAAAATAATCCTATAATTTTAATATTGAACATATTAGGTTTTATTATGTCTGTTTTAGGAGCTTTTCTAGCCTATATGATGATGACAATCCAATGTTAAGTTGAGAAAAAAACGAGATTGAATATGATGTACTGTTTCCAATCGACTTAGGAATCAGGAGCGTTAAGAAAATTTGAATGTAATCCGTTAAAAAATTTCCACTGTCTGAGCATGGGATGTATTTAGAACCGAAGCAGAACCAAGTGATCCATGCGAGTTTGGAAATTTTAGGAGTACATTCAAATTTTTAGCGGATGATTCCCGTCTTGAACTTTTGTATACTTTTGTTTCAAGACAAAAGTATAAATGAAATCTTTATCTGATTCGCAATAGGGTTGAAAAATCATAAAAGCAGGATTTTCATCTCTCACTGAAAAACCGTATTTTTGTACATCTAAAAAGTAAAAGAACGAATGAATTCCTACAAAAATCCATTGGAAGAGCGCTACTCCAGTGAAGAAATGTTATTTAACTTCTCACACAATAACAAATTCCAGAATTGGAGAAAGCTTTGGATAGCTCTTGCTGAAATCGAAAAAGACCTTGGACTTGAAATTACAGACGAGCAGATCGCTGAGTTAAAAGCTAATGCTGAAAATATCGATTATGAGAAAGCAGCAGAGTACGAAAAAAAATTCCGTCATGATGTAATGGCTCACGTTCACGCTTATGGTGATGTGGCGCCTTCAGCAAAAGGAATTATCCACCTGGGAGCTACTTCAGCTTTTGTAGGAGACAATACAGACTTAATTCAGATTCGTGACGGACTTTTAATCTTAAAGAAAAAGTTGGTGAACGTAATGAAGAACTTAGCAGACTTTGCTATTCAGTACAAAGACCTTCCGACTTTAGGATTTACACACTTCCAGCCAGCTCAGTTAACAACAGTTGGAAAAAGAGCTACACTTTGGTTACAGAGTCTGGTTCTTGACATCGAAGAATTGGATTTCTTCCTTGAAACGCTTCGTTTCAGAGGAGTAAAAGGAACTACAGGAACTGCTGCAAGTTTCCTTGAACTTTTCAACGGTGATTATTCTAAAGTAAAACATTTAGATAAAGAACTTTCAAAAAGATTCGGTTTTGATAAAGTTTTCGGAGTTTCCGGACAGACTTATGATAGAAAAATTGATGCGAAAGTAGTTGCTCTATTAGGAAATATTGCACAATCTGCACACAAATTCACAAACGATTTACGTTTACTTCAGAACCTTAAGGAGATTGAAGAACCATTCGAGAAAAACCAGATCGGTTCATCTGCAATGGCTTACAAACGTAACCCGATGAGAAGTGAAAGAATCGGAGCATTGGCAAAATATGTAATGTCTCTGACAACAAGTTCAGCAATGGTAGCTTCTACACAATGGTTTGAAAGAACATTGGATGACTCAGCGAACAAGAGATTAACAATTCCTCAGGCATTTTTAGCTGTTGATGCTATTCTATTGATCTGGAATAATATCATGAACGGAATCGTTGTATATCCGAACAGAATCAACAAGCATATTATGGAAGAACTTCCTTTCATGGCGACAGAATACATTATCATGGAAGAAGTGAAAGCAGGTGGAGACCGTCAGGAAATCCACGAGGTGATCCGAGTTCATTCTATGGAAGCTTCTAAGAAAGTGAAAGAAGAAGGAAAAGAAAATGACCTTATCGAAAGAATCTTAAATGATGATTCTTTAAAACTGGACAAATCAAAACTGAAAGAAGTTTTGGATCCTAAGAACTTTATTGGTTTCGCGCCTATCCAGACGGAAGAATTCGTCAAGAATGAGGTACAGCCGATTATAGACCAAAACAAAGACTTAATAGGATTGGAAGCTGATCTTAAAGTATAAAACAATATGCAGTCTTTTCGGCTGCATATTTTATTTCCAACCCCGATCAATATGAAAAAACTGCTGGTAACCATTTTATTGACGCCAATCATATCCTTTTCTCAGGGTACAAAGGATTTATATTATTTTAAATCCAAAGATTCACTGGTTGGAGTAAAAAATAAAGCAGGGAAAATAATTGTTCCTGCACAGTTCAAAGTCTTTTCATACCTTAAAGATGGAGATCCTGTAGAAGGAGAAACTATTCTTTTTGACGGAGATAAAGAAGGCGAAAAACCAGAGAAAAATGCCTGGGGAAATGTATATGACAGAAGTGGTACATTTCTTTACAAACCTTTCCTTTATGATAATGGCCCGGATTATTTCTCTGAAGGGCTGAGAAGATTGGTTAAAAATGGTAAAGTAGGATTTGCAGACCGCAACGGTAAGATCGTTATTGAAGCAGAGCATGATTTTGTATCACCTTTTAATTACGGATACGCTGCGTTTTGTGACGGCTGTGACTGGGAAAAAACAAATGACGAGCACAGATCCATTGTAGGCGGTAAATGGGGGGTGATGAATGTCAAAGGACAAACCGTTCAGTCACTTACAAAACCAACAGCGAAAAATGTTGAAATAGATGGGAAATATTATCCGAACCCATTTCAATACAATGAAAAAGAGAAAAATGTCCTTCAGTTTTTTGAAAAGCAGAAGAAAAAGCTTTCAGATCTTTATTATGTGAATTTTTACAATAAATTGTCTGAAAATGAAAAGAATCTGTTTTTTGAAATTGTAGAAAGACCAAAAGAAAATTTTCCGTATTATCAGGTAAATACCTATAATCACAGAAAGAAAGACCTGGATATGCTTTATCGTTTCAAGTTTCTGGTTTCAGAAGATGGAAAAACATTTTATGCTCTGGATGATTACAATGAGAAAAAAGTTCCTTTTGAAAACTGGTTAAAAGAAGAAATAAAAAATGCAGAGGATTTTCAGAAAGAACGTAAGGATAACCCGAATAAGTTTATAAACAAATAAGAGAAAGTTGGAAATTCCGCGAGGTAAATTTGAAGAAGATATGACTTATTCCTTTAAATTTGCACAGAATAGTAATTGTAGAAAAATCTCTTTCAAAAATTTCCAATACAAAAGGATTTAAAGTATGAAATTTTAAATTCAATAAAAGAAAAATAAATCTAATAGTAAAAAATCTGACATCTAAATTTTAATAATGTTACAGAACCAGAATCATCAACAATTAATGACCGATCTTAAAGAGCTGGTAGACAAGACAAGAGGTCAGGTTGCAGTTCAGGTAAACTCGGCGATGGTGGTTTTGTATTGGAAAATTGGAAGAAGAATAAATGAAGATGTTTTAGAAAATAAAAGAGCAGAATATGGCAAAGAAGTCATTGTACAGATTTCTCAACAGCTTACATTAGAATTTGGAAACTCTTTTTCTGAAAAGAATATCCGAAAAATGATGCAGTTTGCGTCTGTTTTTAATGATTTTGAAATTGTCACATCAGCGATGCGACAATTATCATGGACTCATTTTTTGCTCCTTGTTCCCATTGCTGAAGATACTAAAAGAAACTTTTATCTTGAAGTCTGTAAGATAGAAAACTGGAGTGTGAGAACTTTAAGAGACAAAATTAATTCTTTGCTTTTTGAGCGTACTGCCATCAGCAAAAGACCTGAAGAAATAATTGATAAAGAACTGAAAAACTGGTCTGAAAATAATATTCTAAATCCTGATTTGGTTTTTAAAGATCCATATTTTCTTGACTTTTTAGAATTGAAAGATACCTTTTCTGAAAAAGACTTAGAAGAAGCAATTATTGTTGAGCTTCAAAAATTTATTTCTGAATTGGGAACTGATTTTGCCTTTCTTTCAAGACAAAAAAGAATCACAATAGATAATAGGGATTACTATCTGGATTTACTTTTTTATCATAGGAAACTAAAATCTTTAGTCGTTATCGAACTGAAATTGGGTGAGTTTGAAGCCAGCCATAAAGGTCAGATGGAACTCTATCTCTCATACCTTAATAAATATGAAAAAGTAGAAGGTGAAAATGCACCCATTGGTTTAATCCTATGTTCAGGAAAAAATTCCGAACATATTGAACTTATGAATCTGGAAAGTGATAATATAAAAGTTGCAGAATATTTACTTATCTTACCTTCAGAAAAAGTTTTGCTTGAAAAATTGCATCGTTCAATAGAGATAGCAAGAAATAAATTTGAAAATAAAAAATAAATCTAATATTAAAAATCTGACATCTAATGTCTAATAACAAAAGAATTTTCGTAGAAAAAAGAGGAATTTTCGATGTTGAAAGTCCAAAAATTTTTGATGAAGTAAAAGCGGTGGTTCCGGCTGTTCAAAGCGTGAAAGTATACAATGTGTACGATATTTTCAATCTGAATGACGGAGAATTTGAAAAAGTGGTGAACAACACTTTCGTAGACCCTGTTACTGATATTTTACACACAGAAAACCCTGCAAAAGCTATTCATTTCGGAATGGAGTTTTTGCCGGGACAGTATGATCAGAGAGCAGATTCTGCACAGCAGTGTATTGCATTGCTTACAGAAAATGAAAAATCAAAAGTAAGAAGTGGAAAACTGATCGAATTTGAAGGAGTTTCTGAAGCAGATTTGGCTAAAATCAAAGACCTTCTGATCAACAAAGTGGAATCTCAGGAAAAAGACTTGTCAATTCTGGATATTCCTGCTGACGAAACACCGTCAAAAGTAATCATTCACGAAAACTTCATCAATTTCAATGATGCGGAACTGGAGAATTTCTATAACAACCACGGTTTTGCATTAGGATTAGACGACTTGAAATTCATTCAGGAATACTTCAAAACTGAAGAAAGAAATCCTACAGAAACAGAATTAAAAGTATTAGACACGTATTGGAGCGACCACTGTCGTCACACGACTTTCGAAACACAGTTGTCAGACATTCAGTTTGAAGGTCAGTTCAAACACACATTGGAAACTATTTTCAATGATTATATCGAAAAAAGAAAATTCTTAGGCCGTGAGCTGAAGCCAATTTCTTTAATGGATCTGGCAACAGTATGCGGTAAATATTTCCATAAAACAGGAAATCTGGATAATCTTGTTATTTCAGACGAGATTAATGCATGTACCATTCAGATTGAAGCAGAATACGACGGTAAAAAAGAACCTTGGTATTTATTATTCAAAAACGAAACACACAATCACCCTACAGAAATTGAACCTTTTGGAGGAGCATCCACTTGTTTGGGAGGTGCTATCAGAGACCCATTATCCGGAAGATCTTTTGTTTTCCAGGCTATGAGATTAACAGGTGCTGCAGACGTTTTAGAATCTGTTGACAAAACATTACCAGGGAAATTACCTCAGAAAACCATTACAAAGCAGGCTGCTAACGGATATTCGTCTTACGGTAACCAGATCGGTCTTGCCACTACAATGGTTTCTGAAATCTATGACGAAGGATACAAAGCCAAGAGAATGGAAGTAGGTTTCGTTACCGGAGCTGTTCCTGTAGATTGGGTAAGACGTGAGAAACCTGAAAACGGTGATTCAATCATCATTTTAGGAGGTGCAACAGGTCGTGACGGAGTAGGAGGAGCAAGCGGAAGTTCAAAAGAGCAGGACGAAACTTCTATCCACACCATGAGTTCTGAAGTTCAGAAAGGAAATGCTGTAGAAGAGCGTAAAATCCAGAGATTGTTCAGAAACCCTGAAGTAACGAAGCTGATCAAAAAATCAAACGACTTCGGAGCAGGAGGTGTTTCTGTAGCGATTGGCGAAATTGCAGACTCTTTAGAAGTAAACCTTGACGTATTACCTTTAAAATATGAAGGATTAAACGGAACCGAACTGGCTATTTCTGAATCTCAGGAAAGAATGGCGGTGGTAGTAGATACTCAGGATAAAGAAAAATTCATCAAATTCTGTGAAGCTGAAAATATTGTTGCCGTAGAAGTAGCAAAAGTGACAGATTCCGGAAGAATGCAGATGTTCTGGAAAGGAGACAAGATTGTAGACCTTTCAAGAGCTTTCTTAGACACCAACGGATGTTCAAAATCTCAGGAAGTGAAAATCACTCACCTTGAAGAAGTAAAAGAAGAAACAAAAGAGTTCACAGCAGAAAACTTCCTGAATATCTTAAAAGATAAAAACGTAGCTTCTCAAAAAGGACTGCTTGAAATGTTTGACTCTTCAATTGGAGCAACTACAGTAGCAATGCCTTTAGGTGGAAAGTACCAGCAAACCCTGATGGAAGGAAGTGTACAGACACTACCGATATTAGGAGCAAAAGATATTAAAACCGTTTCTTTGGCAAGCTGGGGATTCGATGCTGAAATCTCAAAACAAAACTCACTGTTAGGATCATCTTACGCGGTAGTGGAGAGTGTTGCGAAGATTGTAGCGATGGGAGGTGATTATAAAAACATCAGACTAAGCTTCCAGGAATACTTCGAGAAATTAGGTCAAAACCCGGAAAAATGGGGTAAACCTTTAGCTTCACTTTTAGGAGCCTATGATGCTCAGATCAATTTAGGTCTTGCTGCCATCGGAGGTAAAGATTCCATGAGTGGAACGTATCAGGATCTGAATGTTCCACCAACCTTGATTTCTTTTGCATGCGCTAACGGAGATAAAGAAAATATCATTTCTCCTGAATTGAAAAATGCAGGAAACAAACTGTATTTCTTCAATCATATCGCTCAGGAAAGTGGACTTCCAAACTATAATGCTTTAAAAGAAGTTTTTGAATTCATTTTTGAAAACATCAAAGCAGGAAAAATTGTTTCTGTGAAAACAGTAAAAGAAGGAGGTCTTGCAGTAGCTTTAGCAAAAATGAGTTTCGGAAACAGATTAGGGGCTGAAATCAATGCTGATGAAACTGTTTTATTGGCTAAAAATATCGGTAGCTTAATCATCGAAGCAAAAGAAGAATTACACTCGGTTGCTCTTCAGCTTATCGGAGAAGTGAAAGATTCAGGTATTGTAAAAATCAATGGTCTTGAATCAAACATTACAGACCTTGTAGCTGCTAATACCAATACATTCGAGAACCTTTTCCCGACTGTAGAAAAAGAAAAGATCACTGTTGAAATTGATGAAAAATCAAATTCAATCCATCCAAGAAATATCATCATTAAAAAACACGGAATTGCACAGCCTAAAGTTTTCGCTCCGGTATTCCCTGGAACAAACTGTGAGTATGATACGCTGAATGCATTCCAGAAAGAAGGCGCTATAGTAAGCAGTTTACCTTTGATCAATATCAATCACCAGTTATTGGATGAAAGCATTGATGCATGGGTAGAAGAGATCAGAACATCTCAGATTCTGGCATTCTCAGGAGGTTTCTCTGCAGGAGATGAGCCGGATGGTTCTGCAAAATTCATCGTTAACGTTCTGAAAAACGAGAAAATGAAAAATGCAGTTCATGAATTATTAGACAGAGACGGGATGATCATCGGGATCTGTAACGGATTCCAGGCACTTGTGAAGTCAGGACTGCTGCCATACGGAAGAATCAAAGACTTGGATGAAAACTCTCCAACGCTAGCTCACAACGCGATCAGAAGACATATCTCTCAGATGGTAACAGTACAAGTAGTGAATGACGAAAGCCCTTGGTTAAAAGGAATGAAAGGTCAGACTTTCACCATTCCGATTTCCCATGGAGAAGGACGTTTCATGGCTTCAGAAGAAGAAATCAAAAAGCTGTATGAAAACGGACAGATTGCAACTCAATATATTGATCTTGATGGAAACATTGCTCACGGAATGCCATTCAACCCGAATAATTCATTATTCGGAATTGAAGGAGTTACCAGCCCATGCGGAAAGATCTACGGAAGAATGGGACACCCGGAACGATTTGCTGAAGGTCTCATGAAAAATATACCAACCGCGAATTATCACAACATATTCAAAAACGGTGTTGAATACTTCAAATAACAATACAAGAAAAATGATCGTCATCCATGGCGGTCATTTTTCGTCTTTAGCCGGTTTCTACGAAGAAGTTTCCAATGTTCTGATGAAAGATGCAGATTGGAAAGTGGGAACTCTTGACGGTTTTGATGATATTCTCTACGGAGGTTTCGGAGTAATAGAAGGAAAAGAAGAAATTGAAATCATCTGGAAAGAATCAGAGAAATCAAAACAAGACCTTGGTTTTGATGCCACTCGTGAATTCTACAACAATAAAATCAGACAGGGAAAATCATTCAACATAGAATTGATTCAGCAGAAATTAGATGATTTGACCGAAGGAAAAGGGCAGACTCTTTTTGAAATTCTGGTGGAAATTATACAGTCACATAGCAATATTGCATTGAAGCTGGAATGATAAGTAATGAGCAATGAGTAATTAGAATCTTAAACCATTATGAATAATAAAGATTTTAAGGAAAGTTAAGATTCATTAACGATGAATAAAGCAGTCTGCTTAATAATAGCTTCAACTATTACATTCATAATTCTTCACCTCTTCACAAATCATAATGGTTCAAATCACTTCGTGCAACAAGGGTAAAAATACGTCTATTGCTGAGTGAAACGACTTTGCGAACGAAAACATAAGAATTAAATATAAATACTTAGCGCCTTTTGTGTTAAAAACTACGCAAGTTGAAAGATATTAATAATTTTTCTCACTATTTTTACTTTAACAAAACAGGAAACAATAAGAATTGAATGAAGAAAATTATTTATGGGCTGTTCTTCGGTGACAGCATTACTTATGGAGAATATGACGGTGTTTTTGGAGGCTGGGTAGATATTTTGAAAAGATATGCCTTGCAGCAATTTCACGAAGGAAATGGAGATGAACTGATCTTATTCAATTTGGGAATCGGAGGAGAGACTACCGAAGGATTACTGAAAAGAATTCCCCACGAACTCAGTGCCAGAAATTCTGCTGATGGAAACCTTGTTTTTTTAAGTTACGGAGCCAACGACCTTGCGATAAAAGACGGGATACAGATTGTAGATTCTGAAAAATTTAAAAACAACATGACTACTGCCATCGCGCACGCCAAAGAATTTTCCAACGAAATTTATCTTGTGAGCATTCTCCCTTTTTCTCAAAAAATAGATGGAGTAGTGGTAAGCTCAGGCAAATTAAGAACAAATGGGGAAGTTGTTATCTATAACCAGATCCTTAAAGATCTTGCCTCAGAACATTCACTGGGGTATATTGATTTTTATTCTGCTTTCCTTGAAGATAAAGAGATTCTATTATCTGCAGACGGAGTGCACCCCAACGAAAAAGGCTATGGAATGATGGCTGAGGTAGCTATACCAATTATCGAAAAATATTTATAATGCCCAATTTATTTTCTTACGGAACCTTACAGAAAGAGCAGGTTCAAATGGAAACCTTTGGAAGACTTTTACAAGGTGAAAAAGATGTCTTATCAGGATATAAACTAAACAGTATTGAAATTACAGATCCTGAAGTACTGCGGAAAAGCGGTCAGAAATACCATCCTGTACTTCAGTTTTCGGGGAATGATGAAGACCTGATAGAAGGAGTGCTTTTTGAAGTAACAGAAGCGGAAATCCTTCAGGCAGATGAATATGAAGTGGATGACTACAAAAGAATTGAAACTGTTTTTAAATCCGGGAAAAAAGGGTTTATCTATGTCGGGAAGTAGTTCCTTATCTTTAAAACATACCCATACTGTCATTGCGAGCAAAGCGAAGCAATCTCAATAAGAATTAGAAATACTGAACTCAGGTAATTTTTCTTTGGTAAGCATCACCGTTCTCTTTGTCATTCCGAGCGAAGCAAGGAATCTAAACTTAAATAGGTATTTAGATTCCTGGCGGAATGGACAAAGATACCTTAGATAAATTGTGGTAAGAGGCTTTAATGCATATACATTACAGCTTAAACACAAATAACACAAATGATTTCACTAATACCACAAATGAATATTCAATAGGAATGGGCTTTAGCCCATTTAAACAATAAGCAGAACTCCATTGGCTTTAGCCAAAACTTAAAAAAAGATTTTAAAACCCATTAAAAAACTACTGACATACTCTTGTCACAAGCTGTCTTTATCTTTGTCACATAACAAAAAATCAAGAAATGAATAACGTGAAAATAGAACCTTTTAAGGTTATCGGGATCTCAGTAAGAACAACCAATGAAGATGGGCAGGCTGCAAAAGATATTCCTGTGTTATGGGAAAAATTGATTAACGGGGATATTCTCAATTCAATTCCAAATAAGATAGACAATACCATTTATTCCATCTATACAGATTACGAAAAAGACCATACAAAACCTTATACAACAGTTCTTGGCTGTAAAGTGCAAAACCTAGATAATATTCCTGAAGGGATGATCGGTTATTCTTTTGATGGTGGAGACTACGTGAGATTTACCACAAAAGGAGACCTTTCAAAAGGTTTGGTGATCAATGAATGGTTGAAAATTTGGGAAATGGATCTGGGAAGAAAATTTACCGCCGATTTTGAAATCTATGGAGAAAAAGCACAAGATCCGTCAGATGCGGAAGTGGATATCTTGATTGCAGTGAAATAAGATAAAAAAATAGTTTGCCTTCACAGACTTTTGAACTGAAGACGTGAAATTTTCCTCCCTCGGAAGGGTGGCAAAAATTCTTTGAATTTTTGACGGGGTGGTCAGAACCTACAGGAACAACAGTTTTATAGTCTTCATCAATCTTACAACATATTTTCCATACACCAAAACCCCAACAATCACCGATGCAATGGCCGTCAATACTACAGCACCGGCAGCAATATCTTTAATAAAGCCGATTCTTTTGTCGAAATTGGGTTGAATGATATCACAGATCTTTTCAATGGCAGTATTGAAAATTTCAGCACTTAAAACAGCAAATGAGGCGATGATAACCAAAGCTGTGTCTGTGTTGTTTAGTTTAAAATAAAAAATAAGAAAGAGATTGACAAAGAATGCCAGCAGCTCAATCTGGAAATTTCTTTCCGTTTTTATCATCATGAAAACACCCCGGAAAGCATTGAGAAAACTTTTATGAATGGGAGGTTTTTGCATAATTCTGAACTTTTCAGACAAATATAGTCTTTGTATTTTGATTGTTGTGAGTTATCTTTTATATTTGAAGTAGGATATTATAAAAGAAAACGATCAACGTTTATCCTCTTTTGCCTCCAATACTGATATTTTAATGAGTTTTGAAGGAGAAAAGAATAAATACAAATTGGAATAAAGTGAATGTTTTGATGAAAATTTCAGGATCAAAAGAAATTTAAGCATAATATCAAGGCTCAAAACAAATTAAGGCTCTTTGTTAAAAACTCCTCCATATTATTCTTTTCTTTATTGTATCTATTTATTATATTTGTAGAAACTTATTTTATAAATCTATGAAATTTATTATTTCAAGTGGTGAACTGCAGAAGGCTTTGCAAACTGTAAGTGGCGTAATATCAAGCTCTCAATCGAGACCGATTTTAGAAAACTATCTTTTTGAATTAGACGGAAATAATGTTACCATTACAGCATCTGACGGAGAGACAACTCTTGTTACTTCTCTGGAAGTAAAGTCTGATGATACAGGTAAATTTGCTGTTCCTGCTAAAATTTTTCAGGATTTTATCAAGACATATGGTGAACAGCCTCTGACATTTGTTGTAAAAGACAATGCCGAAGGTACTGGAAGCCAGCTTGAGATTTTAGATGAAAAAGATAATTTCGCAGTAGCATTAGACAATGCTGATGACTATCCCGAATTACCGGAATTCGACGCTTCACAAAGTGTTACGATGCCGGCAGGAGTTCTGTCTGAAGCTTTGACAAACACACTATTCGCTACAAGTAATGATTCCCTTCGCCCAGTAATGACAGGGGTTCTTTTCCAGTTTGGAGAAAACGAAACCAATTTCGTTTCTACAGACTCCCACAGATTGGTGGTGTACAAAAGAGCAGACCTTATGAATGCTGAACCGATGGAGTTTATCATGCCTAAAAAGCCTCTGAACATTTTCAAAAATATCCTGGCAAGTTCCAATGAAGACGTTACTATCGATTTCAATGAGAATATGGCCAAGTTTACTTTTGGTAAGCATATCTGGATCTGTAGACTGATTGATGGAAAATATCCAAACTATACAGCGGTAATTCCAAAGGAAAATCCAAATGTATTGACAATCAACAGAAATCTTCTGTTAGGAGCTATCAAAAGAGCATCTATCATGTCTAATAAATCTACCAATCAGGTAAGATTCAAGCTTTCCGGAAATATTCTTCACCTTCATGCAGAAGATACTGAATATGCAAATAAAGCAGATATGCAGATTCCTTGTGACTACAATGGAGAAGATATCAATATCGGATTCAGTTCTAAATTTTTAACTGAAATGCTGACGATCTTAGGATCTGACGATATCACCATGAAAATGTCTCAACCTAACAGACCAGGGATCATTGAACCTCTTGACGGTCTTGAAGAAAACGAAAATATCTTAATGCTGTCAATGCCGGTAATCGGATTATAACATTAACGTATATAAATAAAAGAAAGCTGGAATTTTTCCGGCTTTTTTTGTAATCCTGCATTCCGGCTCATAGTTGTAATGATGTGGAATTGACTTAGGAATTATGAGCGTCAAAGTAAAAGTATAGTAAGAAAAACATTTTAATAAACATGAAAAAAATAACAATTCTCGGATCACTTATCTGCTCTCTATGGGCTTTCTCTCAGAAGAGTGCAAAAATGTATTATGAGCATACGAAAGATATTATTACTTACTATGCTGATAATATTGAAATCTATCCCATTTCAATAACATTCTCAGAGCAGCCGGAAACAGAAAATTTGAAGAGTCCGGAAGCATTTAAAATGATCAGAGTACTGCCTCCTAAATCAACAAAAAACAAAATTGCTTATTTTGTTGTCAATGATAATAAAAAAGGTTGGAAAATTAAGAAAATGCCTGCTTATTATACATTGGCTGGAGATGCAACGATAAAGACCTATGATGCGGACTATATATATGATCTTCCTTTTCAAAAAGGGAAATCCTTCAATGTTTATCAGGGGTACAATGGAATATTTTCTCACCAGAACGAAAACTCTTTAGATTTCGTAATGCCTGAAGGAACAGAAATTACGGCAGCAAGAGAAGGCAAAGTGATTGATGCTGTTCAGAGTAATAATACAGGATGTCCTACATCAAGTTGTGCTAATCAGGCCAATTATATTTCAATTTTACATTCAGATGGAACCATTGCGCAATATTTTCACCTGAAACAAAATGGGGTTAAAGTTAACATAGGAGATGAGGTTAAAAAAGGTGATTTAATAGGATTAAGCGGCAACACAGGCTGGACAAATGGTCCTCATTTACATTTCCAATGCTTTCTTCCCGATCCTTCAAAACCAAAGCAAAAAAATACTCTCAAAACCCTGTTCAGAACCGGTAATGGAAGCAAAAATGAATATCTGGCAGAGAAAAAAACATATTCAAAAGAGTATTAAACAGATCGTGTTATTTGTGAATCATTAGAGGTATTAGTGTTTAAAAGATACTAATTATGAAAATAAAAATACAGTTATACCACACCTCAGATTTTCCTTCAGAACTCACTACTGAAAATTACAGTGTTGTTCTATGGAAAGGTTCCGGTGTTTTCTCTGTGGATGATATTAATTATTCTTACAGTGGATACAACATACTGTTTCTTTCCCCTTATCAAAAACTGAAACTGGCTTCGGAATCTGATGAAAATATCCACATGCTTTTCTTCCATGGTGACTATTACTGTATCGAATATCATAAAGAAGAAGTGGCCTGTAACGGGCTTCTTTTCAATAATATTTATCTGAATCCTGGCGTTGAGCTGTCAGAAGAAAAACTATAACTATATTCTCGAACTTTTTAATCACATCAAAAAAGAAGAATCTGAAAAACATCAGTTTTCAGAATCCATTATCAAAACTTATATTCAGCTTATTCTTGCCATTGGCAGTAAACAGAAAAGCAGTATTGAAAACAGTGTGATTTCTAGTGAAAAAATTCCTAATAAGAACGCTTTTGAATTTCAGAAACTGCTGGAAATTTATTTTAAAAATGAAAAAGAACTGTCATTTTACAGTGACAAGCTGAATATAACCAATAATACATTAAGCAAGGCTGTAAAAAAAGAATTTGCGAAAACACCCACGCAGCTTGTCAATGAAAGAATCATTCTGGAATCAAAAAAACTGCTGCATTTAACCTTTAGATCTGTAAAGGAAATTGCTTCAGAACTGGGATTTGCCGATGAATTTTACTTCAGCAGGTACTTTAAAAAGTCGGTAGGATGTTCCCCAAAAAAATATAGAGAACAGGTAGGAATCTCTGTGGTGGCGAAAATGTCCATGTAATGTCCTCAAATATCTATGTTGGCGCTGTAGGCATGTGAATACCTTTGTTAAAAAAATAAATCACATGCAAGACAACAGACTTTACCACCGTTTATTAGAGTTGGATACCTGGTTTTTCAATTTTCTCAGAATTTCAATCTTCATTGTTATGGCCTGGATTGGAGGCTTGAAGGCTTTCCATTACGAAGCAGAAGGAATTGTGCCCTTTGTAGCCAATAGTCCTTTCATGAGTTTCTTCTACAAAAATGCCGGGAATAAAGTTCTTAATGAAGACAAAAAACCTGTTGCAGAATATACCTTATATAAAACCCCGGAAGGAAAAGTTATTCAGAAAAATATTGATTGGCATACAAAAAACGGAACCTATATTTTTTCCTATGGCTTGGGAACAATGATTCTCGTTATCGGATTTTTTGTGTTATTCGGAATTTGGTTTCCTAAAATCGGAGCCGTTGGTGGTGCTTTAACATTTTTAATGTCACTCATTACGCTGTCATTTCTTATAACCACTCCTGAAGTTTACGTGCCTAATCTGGGCGGAGATTATCCTACGCCTCAGTTTGGGTTTCCTTATCTGTCCGGAGCAGGGCGTTTGGTCTTGAAAGATATTATCATGATGGCCGGAGGGCTGGTAGTATTTTCTGATAGTCTGAAGAAAGTATTGAAACCGTCTGCTCAATAGATTCATCAATCAGAAGAAGAATTATTAACGAAAATTAATTCTCTTAAAGTCGCTTCTAAATTTCTCTATTTCTCAAAAAAACACGACATTTGTAGCTCGAAAAATCATACCGGAAAGGGTGTGGGATTTCAAATAAAAGTTTCAAAATAGAGCAGATGAAACCTTAGAGCTCATCTGACGAATTAAATAAGTAGATAGATTAACAAATGAAAATATCAAACAACTGGCTGAAGGACTTTGTAAAAACGGAATCAAAAACTGAAAGAATCGGTGAATTCCTTACAGATATAGGTCTTGAGGTTGAAGGGATAGATAAATTTGAAAGCGTAAGAGGCAGTCTGGAAGGAATTGTTGTAGGTAAAGTATTAACCTGCGAAAAGCATCCGAATGCTGACAAACTGAATAAGACAACAGTAGACGTAGGAAACGGAAAAGTATTGAATATTGTTTGTGGAGCTCCTAACGTAGAAGCTGGGCAGACAGTTCCTGTAGCAGTTGTCGGAACAAAAATCTATGACAAAACCGGAAACTTTTTTGAAATTAAAGAAGCAAAAATCAGAGGTGAGGTTTCTCAGGGAATGATCTGTGCAGAAGACGAATTAGGTCTTAGCGAAGATCACGGAGGAATCATGGTGCTGGACGAAACAAAATATGAAGTAGGAAAAAACTTTGCTGATTATTTTGAGCTTACCAATGATGAGGTGTTTGAAATCGGACTAACGCCGAACAGAACAGATGCAATGTCTCACTATGGGGTTGCAAGAGATCTTCATGCGTATCTTTCTACAAACCAGCTGAAATCTCAATTTAACAAAGTAGCTTCTGAAGCTTTGAATAATGAAGGAACTCATGATTTCACCCTGGAAATCGAAGATGCAGAATTGTGTCCAAGATATATCGGAGCTGTTATTGAAGACATAAAAGTAGCAGAATCCCCATCTTGGTTAAAAGACAGGCTGAAAGCAATCGGCCTAAGCCCAATTAACAATGTTGTAGATATTACAAATTATATTCTTCACGGGTACGGACAGCCGCTTCACGCATTTGATGCAGACAAAATTGCAGATAAGAAAGTGAAAGTAGGAGTTGTAAAACCGGGAACAAAATTTACAACTTTAGACGGGGTTGAAAGAACATTGAACGGTTCTGAGATTATGATCAAAGACGGTAAAGATAACCCAATGTGTATTGCCGGGGTATTTGGTGGAGAGAATTCAGGAGTATCAGAAACTACAAAAACAATATTCCTTGAAAGTGCTTACTTCAACCCGATTGCGGTAAGAAAAGGAGCAAAAGCCCACAGTTTGAATACGGATGCTTCTTTCAGATTTGAAAGAGGAGTAGACCCAAATCTTACAAGAACGGCTATCACTCATGCTATTAAGATGATTCAGGAAATTGCTGAAGGAAAATTAGTAGGAGAGTTATTGGAAGAATATCCTAAGAAAATAGAAGACAATTATGTGATCCTGAGATTCTCTAAAATTGAGCAGATTTTAGGAACAAAAATTCACAGAGAAAAAGTAAAAGAAATCTTAAAAGCATTGGAAATTCAGGTTTTAAATGAAATTCCTAATGGTTTTGAAATCTCTGTTCCTGCTTACAGAGCAGATGTAACAAGAGAAATTGATGTAATTGAAGAGATCTTAAGAATCTACGGATACAATAAAATTGACGCTCCACAGAAAATTTCGTTTACCCCTGTTAAGCTAAGTGCTAACGATCAGGATGAACTGGAAAACAGCTGGGCAAGAGCTTTACAAAGTATTGGTTTCAACGAAGTAATGAACAACTCATTGACTTCTGTAAAAGATGAAACTGATGCCGTAAAGTTGTTAAATCCTTTAAGCGGGGATTTAGCATTCATGAGAAAATCTTTATTGGAAGGACTTCTTCAGAATGCTGTATATAATATCAACAGAAAGAATCAGGACATTAAATTCTTTGAATTAGGAAAAATTTATCACAAAAAAGATAAATATGAAGAAAGAAAACAATTGGCTTTGTTGGTTTCCGGTAGAGATGTTGCCGAAAACTGGCTTCAGCCAAAATCTGCAGTAAGCTTCTATAACCTTAAGGCTTATGTAAAAGTTTTATTGGAAAGATTGGCTGTAGATTATAAAGAAACTGCTCTGTCTGATGAAAGATTTTCTGATGCATTGGTATATGAAGCAGATGGTAAAGCTTTGGTGAGAATTGGAAAAGTAGCTCCTGCTTTATTAAAAGATTTTGATATTGACCAGGATTGTTTCTATGCAGAAATCGAACTGGAATATGCTCAGGAATTACGTTCTAAAAACGAATTGAAATTCAAAGACATTCCGAAATTCAACAAAATCAGAAGAGACTTAGCTTTATTGATTGATAAAAATGTAAACTATCAGGATTTATATCAGACGGCTAAAAAGAATAAATCTCCATTCATTAAAAATATTAACCTATTCGACGTGTATGAAGGTAAAAATCTTCCTGAAGGCAAGAAGTCTTATGCAATGAGCTTTGAACTGTTGAACGAAGAAAAAACACTGGAAGAAAAAGAGATTACAGAAGTAATGGATTCTCTGATCAAAGCTTTCCAGAAAGAATTCAATGCAGAGTTGAGATCTTAATACTTGAAAATATACTTCACGATAAAAGAAACGGACTTTTTAAAGTCCGTTTCTTTGTTTTAATAATGCCGGTTGTAATGTTATGTTTCGGCTAAAGCCATTTGAATGTTGGCTTTTTTATGTAAACGGGCTAAAGCCCGTTCCTATTGAATTGCATTAGTGATATTAGTGAAAATATTAGTGTCATTAGTGTTAAAATAGAAATCTTGTATAAAAACAATCTATCCACAGTCTTTGTTACTCCGTAGGAGCCTCAATATATTTTATAAACCAATTATAGTATAGATTCCTTCGGAATGACAAAGGCAACGCTACAACTTTAGTGCAGATAAAGTTCTTATGTCTTAACGCTTTCAACCCTTTTTTTGATTATCAAGAGCGTAAAAATAATTCTGAAAAATATTCAAAATATCAAGTGTTAAAGAATAATAAAATTCACGTCAACCCGTTTAGATAATATAATTTCCGTAAATTTGGATGAATTCAAAAAGAAAAAAATGAAAAATCTTTTTTTAAGTATATGTACAGCTGCAGTTTTGGCTTCATGTGGATCCATGACGAGCCCTTCTGCTTCTAAAGTAGGAAAGGCTCAGCCTGCTCTTGCCAATACAAAATGGACATTGGCTGACAATGTAAAAGGTAAAATCCCGACATTGAATATTGAAGGAGAGAAGATCACAGGAAATGCCGGATGTAACAACTATTTCGGAACGGCTTCAATAGATCCTTCTACAGGTGGTTTTACAGCAGGACAAATGGGATCTACAAAAATGATGTGTAATAACATCGGAGTAGAGCAGAATTTTATGGATATGATGGGAAAAGCAAATAAATATGTAATTTCCGGAAATACTTTAGAATTGTATAAAGACAATCTTTTATTATTGAAGTTCAATAAATCAGAATAAAAAACAAAAGGAACTCAATTGAGTTCCTTTTTTATGTTTAGAGTGTTATTAATCTTCCTCTTCTTCGTCGTACTTAGCCAACTCTTCGTCGCACCATTTAAACGCTGCTTCTACTACTTTAGTAGCTTCGTCTGCCATAGTTTCTTCATCATCACCTTCAAGATCATCTAACCACTCAACTTCTTCTTCCTCAACGTTTAAGATAAATCTTGGGTATTCTGTATGAACTACGAATAGATCTTCTGGAAACTCCGAATTATCTGCTAATAAAAACTTTGGTAATTTCATTTTTTTAATGTTTTAACTTTCTCAAAGATAAATAAAATTATTGACTTTAAAATTACTTCAAAAACATTTTTGAAACTTTTTCAGCTTTTTTACTTTCAGAATAATCGTAGAATCCTTCACCTGATTTTACTCCAAGTTTCCCCGCTGTTACCATATTTACCAGCAATGGGTTAGGTGCATATTTCGGGTTTTTGAAACCATCATACATTACGTTCAGGATGGCAAGGCATACATCAAGACCAATAAAATCTGCCAGCTGAAGCGGCCCCATCGGATGTGCCATTCCCAATTTCATTACCGTATCAATTTCTTCTACACCAGCCACTCCGTTATAAAGCGTTTCGATAGATTCATTGATCATTGGCATCAAAATTCTGTTAGCCACAAAACCTGGATAGTCATTCACTTCTACAGGAACTTTACCCAAAGTTTTGCTCATTTCATAAACTGCATCAAAAGTCTCCTTGGAAGTAGAATATCCTTTAATGATTTCTACCAGTTTCATAATCGGAACCGGGTTCATGAAGTGCATCCCGATTACTTTGTCAGCTCTTTTGGTAGCTGCTGCAATTTTTGTGATAGATATAGATGAAGTATTGGTTGCAAGAATACAGTTTGCAGGAGCCAGTTCATCCATCTGACCAAAGATCTTCAGTTTAAGATCAATATTTTCTGTAGCAGCTTCTACAATAAGGTCGGCAGCACCTGCAGCATCGTTAAGTGCTGTAAAAGTAGTGATGTTGCCTAAAGTTTCAGCTTTTTGCTCCTCTGTAAGATTTCCTTTTGCAATGATTCTGTCAAGATTGGTAGTAATGGTTTTTAAACCTCTGTCCAGAGCTTCCTGAGATACATCTACAAGATTTACTTTAAAACCGCTTTGTGCGAAAGTATGTGCAATACCATTTCCCATGGTTCCCGCTCCGATAACTACAATGTTTTTGATCATTTTTCCTTTATTTTTTATAGATAGTTAAATTTTTTACGTCTGTAAGATCCGATTGTGTGACAACAGCTGTAGAATCAAAGAAAACGTTTCCTGTACTTTGAGTTTTCTTACTGTTATTCTGATTGGAAACAGTAGCTGTTAATCCTCTTATAAGTCGTTTTTTTTGATTCTTTGTAAGAAAGTCTGTGCCAATGTATAACGCGTATTCACCTTCTCTTCCTCTTCCTTTTTGTATCAGTACTTCCAGGCTTTTTATCTGGCTTTTATTCCTGAATTCTTTCAGAAAACTCATGACGGGCTTATCAGATGGCGGACCACAGCATACGCTTCCATAGCTGATCTCTAAATAATTCTGATTCTTCTGTGAGTAAAAGAATGTGAAAGCCAGCAGAGCCGTTGTTACTATTATTTTTTTCATGTTAAAAATCGCTTTAAAAATAAGCTTAAAATTCTATTTATTAAAATATTCCCAAACCTCCTTAGAAATATCAGAAATCATCCTGCAGTTTACCGCATCGGTTTCCGTTGAATTACTGACAAATACAGCTAATGCATAATGTTTACCATTAGGAAGAGTAACGATGCCAGTTTCATTTTCTGCCCCCGTTAAACCTGCACTATTTTTCCCGGAAGCTCCCGTTTTTCTGGCGACAGGAGTATTTTTGGGAAGTTGTTCTACCATTTTGTTTAATCCTGTTGAAGTAGACAGCATTACCTGCATCAGATAATCTGTTGATTTTTTTGATAATAATTTTCCGTCATAAAACTTTTTCAGAACATCAACTGCCGATTTTGTGGTGCTGTAATTTTCATATTGAACCTTCCAGTCTTTATGCATTGCCTCTTCATTATATTTGATCTGAAAACCCTTTACCCCTTTGGAATCCATGAATTTCTGTACAGGCTGGGTTCCTCCCAATAGCGTAAGAAGGATGTCACAGCCATTATTATCACTTTTGGCAACAGTATATTCAATTACTTCGCTTAACGGAACTTCAACATTTCCTCCCGGATACTTATCACGAAGCGGAGACCATGTATTTTCAAGTAAATTTGATTTATCCAGTTTAATTTTCTGATCCAGAGAAAGCTTTCCATGATCTACAGCATTCAGAACTGCAGCTGCAATATGGAATTTGAAGACACTTTGCATCGGAAGCTTTTTATCCGCATTTTTATGATAAGTAAAACCATTTTCAAAACCCAGAACAGAAACTCCCACTCTTGCTTTTTTGTTCTTAAGAATTGAATGTATTTTTTGTTCCAATAGTGAAGTCTGAGCAAATGTGAATGCAGAAATCAGAAGAAAAAGAAATGCTGTTTTTTTCATAATACCGAAAATTAAAAAGCTCTCCTTTGTTAACCAAAAGAGAGCTGCAATTTAAGATATTTATTACTATTTTACTTCAAAATAATTCAGATTGACCCCATCATTTTCAAAGAATATTCTGATGCTGTTTTCCCCTTTCTGAAGGCTGATATTTTTTACGGAAACCGTTTTCCAGTTCTCATTTCCTCCACTGGAAGCTAATGATACTGCAGCTAAAACTTTTCCTGAAGCCGTTTCAATTCTTATTTTTGAATCATTGGCGGCGGCATACCGGATGTCAAATGTATAATTTTTATCTCCTTTTGACTGAACAGTATACTGAAGCCATTCCCCGGATTCTGTTTTTCCCACATAATACTGATTGGTGATTTTATCATTACACTTATAAATATCTACACCATCATTTCTCATTTGCTGCCCGGAGTTCCACTCTGATCTTTTTGCCGGATCACTTACCCATAGATTAATGAAATCCTTGTCCAGATAAGCAGAACCCATTCTCCCCAAATCATATTCTGAAGCGAATATTCTTCCCGGAACCTGATGATTTTTAAATGGTTTTGTAGAAGCATCCTTTGTCTGTCTGAACATCGCATCAATAACATCTTTTTTGATTTCCGTATTGCTCAGTTTGTAGTGGTCAGCAATCTGCATTAAAGCTTTTTTTGCATATTCCTTAGAAGGTTTTTGACCTCCGTTTTTCCAGTAGTCCAATAGCTTTTCATATTCAGGTGTGATCTTGACATTGGTGATTCCGGCAATATTATCAATTTTCTTCATCGGCCAGAATGCATATCCTATACTATGTTGATCCAAAAGCTGAATAAGTTCAGTAAACCAGACATTAGAGTTTTCACCAGTTTCACCAAGCCAGATCGGAATATTATATTTCTCCCGAAGGTCCAGGGCAAATTTCAGTGTCTGGTCATCATTGTAATTCCAGTACTTATGAAAACTGAAAGCCATATTGTTGTCCCAGATGGCCGGCAGCCCGTTATAATTGTTTCCCCAGCCGTTTCCTTCAATAAAAATAATATGTTTTTTATCCACCTCCCTGATGGCAGCTGTGATATCCTTCTGGAGCTTCCAAAGCGGGGCATTAGACATTTCATCAGTACCGTTCGGATTTTTGCCTGTGAAATTGATATTAGGCTCATTAATCAGGTCGTAGCCTCCAATCCATGGACTGTCTTTATATCGTTCAGCCAGTTTTTTCCAAAGAGCTATGGTTTTTCTCTGATTCTCTTCATTGGCCCAAAGCGAAGGTTTGGACTTATCATTATCAGAAATATTCACATCATTTCCCTGACCGCCTGGAGCCGCGTGAAGATCAAGGATGAGGTAGATTTTATTATCAGTACACCATTGAAGCAGATCATCGGTCATTTTAAATCCTTCTTCCAGCCATGTATCTTTTCCTTTTACTGATTCTTTTTCAATCGGAAGCGTGTAAAGATTATAATGCATAGGAAGTCGTATCGAATTGAATCCTGATTTTGCCAGAAAATCAATATCCTGTCTGGTGATTCCGTTTTTCAGATAAGCTTTGTAAAACTCATTCATTCCGTCTTCACCAATTAACTCAGCAATTTTCTCCTTAATTTTATATTGAGGACCGGCAAAGTCAGCCGTTTTCAGCATATAACCTTCCTGAAGCATCCAGCCGCCCGGGCCAAGACCTCTCAATTGGATATTTTCACCTTTATCATTAACGATTTTTTGCCCGGAAGTCTTTAGTAATTGTGATGTCCCAAATTGAGACAATAAAACTGCGGATAATAGAATGGCTCTTTTCATAGTAGTTTCAATGGTTTAAAATAATAGGAGAATATTAGAAATTATAATGAACGATGACATCATAAAATGAAACTGTATTCAGATCATTGAGTGTGTCGGATATCCATATATGTAAAACAAAATCTTTCAATACTTTATTGAATTATTCTTCAAATATATTATTTTTTTGTTTTGAAAAGGTTTTTTTTATTGATAAATCAGTAATTATTAATGAAAAATTTTTATTTCATTAAATAAGTAAAGCAGGAATTAGCTAAATAATTCTACAGCTTCATCAAATCGATTAAAAATCGATTTAACCTTTGCTTACTTAAAATAATGTGTAACTAAAATTGAAACCTTTGCGTTTTAAAACTAATAATAACATTAGAAATTAAAAATGCTACCTCATAATCATTCTTTTGATTATAAGATAGCATTGTATGTATGGCTGCCATAAAAACAGCATATTTTTATTCTTAGCTGATCAGCCTCATGATTTCCAAAGCAACTTTCAATGCTTCAGTTCCGTCTTCAAGAGAAACCTCTACATTTTTACCGCCTGTAATGGCATCCGCAAAAGAATTCAATTCATCCAGAATAGCATTGTTGGACTGAATATTTGGGTATTCAAACAGAATCTGATTCTTTTCTCCATCCGCATTTTCAATGATCATATCAAATGGAGTAGGGTTTTCAGGAGCATCCTTCATTCTGATCACTTCAGCCTTTTTCTCAAGGAAATCTACAGAGATATAAGCATCTTTCTGGAAGAATCTGCTTTTTCTCATGGCTTTCATAGAAATTCTGGAAGTGGTAAGGTTGGCCACACATCCGTTTTCAAACTCTATTCTTGCATTGGCAATATCCGGAGTCTTGCTTACCACACAAACACCGCTTGCATGGATATTTTTAACCTTAGATTTAGCCATGCTCAACAGAATATCCAGATCATGGATCATAAGGTCAAGTACTACAGAAACATCTGTCCCGCGGGGATTAAATTCTGCCAGTCTGTGTATTTCAATGAACATAGGATTGCTGATATATTCCTTAGTGGCAATAAAAGCCGGATTGTATCTTTCAACGTGTCCTACCTGTGCTTTGATCCCTTTTTCCTGGCATAAACGTAAAATTTCTTCTGCCTGCTCAAGAGTCTGTGTTACCGGTTTTTCAATAAAGAAATGAAGACCTTTTTCGATAGCTTTTAGAGCATAATCATAATGATAAACTGTAGGAGTGACAATATCAAGCATGTCAATCTGCTCAAGCAACTCATCAAAATTTTCAAAATATTTATATCCGAATTCGGCCTCTAATTTCTTTCCGTTTTCAACATCTTTATCATGGAAACCTACAAATTCATATCTATCTGATTGATTAAGAAGTTTTAAATGTATTTTTCCCAAGTGTCCGGCACCTACCAAACCTGCTTTTAACATAGCTGTATTAAATTTTTGTAAAGATAGTGAATGTACATTTATAAAATACATGACTTTTCACTTGAAGATATGTAAGTTTGAACACATTCAGAAATTAAAGAAATTACAGTAAATTCACGGTCTGAAAAATAACTATGAAAAGGATAATTTCGATATTACTCATCTTAGGATTATGTACTGCCGGATGTATAGGAGACAGTCCATATGACCCGCAGGCTAAATGTGGAACACCGGAAAATTTGATATTTGAAAAAGGAAGTAACCAGCTTTCCTGGAACCTTATTAGCCAGGGCGAAGGATATTATGAAATACAGTACGGAGAGCCTGGTTTTTCTTTAGGAAAAGGAACCACAATTGTAACCAGTAAGAATTCCTATAATCTTCCATTGTATAAGGATAATAAATATGACCTTTACGTAAGAAAAAATTGCGGAACAGCCAATGGACGGAGCAACTGGGCGGGACCTGTTACCGTTTTAGCCGGTAATACAACAACCTGTATAAAACCCGGATATGCAACGTATTCAAAAACAACTTCTTCCGTTTATTCCTCCACTTTTGATGCTACAGTAACCTGGGAAAATGATGGCATTTCTGCGTATGAAACTGTTTTGACAACCAGTTCTGTACCACCTGCGAGTGGAGAATTAGTGATTTCAGGTCAAAAAGCAATTTATATAGGATTAACTAAAACAGTGAACTATAACTTTTTTGTGAGAAAAAGATGTGCTGATAATACCTTCAGCGATTTTTACGGACCTTACCCCATAAAATGGAATTAAAAAATAAGAATAAGTCAGTCATTTTTAGACCGCTTTATTTTTTGTGGATAATTCTTTCATACGATTTCTGAAATCTAATTTCTAATTTCTTACTTTTGTCAAATGCAGGATTCGTTTGTACATAAAGGAAAAAGAAAGATTTTAGTAGATTACCTTCGGCACAGAATTGGAATTTCAGACGAAAATGTACTTTCGGCAATGAGTGAAGTTCCAAGACATCTTTTTATCGAAAGTATTTTTGAAGACTTTGCCTATGAAGACAGAGCATTTCCCATTCTGGCACATCAGACCATTTCCCATCCTTCAACGGTCGCAGAACAGTCTGAGCTTCTGCAGGTAAAACCAGGCGAGAAAGTTCTGGAGATTGGCACCGGATGCGGATATCAGACTGCCGTTTTATTGGCTATGAAAGCTCATGTATATACTGTAGAAAGGCAGAAAGATCTGTTTGATTTTTCCAAAAAGAAACTCAGAGAACTTCATCTGTTTCCAAAATTTCAGAGCTTTGGAGATGGCTTTGCCGGGCTTCCTACTTTTGCTCCCTTTGATAAAATCATTGTAACCTGTGGTGCTTCCACCTTACCAACAGAGCTTTTAAAACAACTGAACGTCGGTGGAATAATGGTGATTCCGTTGGGGCCTACCGATGAACAGGTTTTATACAGATTTACCAAAATAGGTCCTACAGAATTTGAAAAAGAAGAATTCGGAGCTTATAAATTTGTTCCGATGCTTGGAAAAACCAATCAATAATTATCAGGATTTAACGGAACTGATAGACCTGCTGGTCTCAAACACCAGTTCTGTTGAATACCAATTTTATAAATAGGAACGGGCTTTAGTCCGTTTTTTTTATCAATAGATATTCAATTGGCTTTAGCCAAAATTTAAAATATTTTAACTCATTTCGGAATGAAAATTGGACTCATATAATAACCCAATCACTAAAGTCTATTATTATGGATACAAACAGATTCAAAGCATCACATGATTTTAGTAATCTTCAGAAAAACCTGAATAATAATCCGGGATATAGCGCAGAAAGTTATTCCCAGCAGGTAAAAGATTACATTCATGACATGAAAAGCAGGAATCAGGAAGCAACCCAACAGGGATTTATGACACAGGCTCAAAAATCTGCGAAGGAAGTTTGGACAGAAATTCAGGAAATTGCTTCTGAAGCCTGGGGGAAGAACAAAGACCATTCAGATGAAAAGAAATAATTTTTAATATTAAAGTTCAGGAACCTTACTTTTTGCAAGTGAGGTTTTTTATTTAGAATCATTAATCCATAACAATGAAAGTCTTTATCAATAAAAGAATTCCCGAAACAGGAATTAAAATGCTGGAAGAAGCAGGATTGGAAGTTACCCTTCCCGAAAAAGAAAACCTTTCTTATGAAGAATGGCTGAGTTACTGTAAAAGTACCGATACTATTTTAAGTATTGGAGCAGAATTTAAATATGACAGAAACTTCTTTGAATCCTGTCCGAATGTTAAAGCCATTGCTTTATATTCTGTGGGGGTTGATCATGTAGATATCAAAGAAGCTACCCAAAGGAATATTCCGGTGGGCAATACTCCTGATGTTTTGAGCAAAGCAACTTCAGATGTTGCTTTTTTACTTATGCAGTCGGTGGCAAGAAGAGCAAGTTACAATTTCCGGAAAGTAAAAGACGGAAGCTGGGGTGCATTTGATCCTTTGGATGCTTTGGGACAGGAGCTTTATGGAAAAACATTGGGGATTTTCGGACTGGGACGTATCGGGTATGAAATGGCTGAAAAATCAAAAAAGGCTTTTGGAATGAATATCATCTACCACAACCGCCATCATAACAAAGAAGCAGAACAGGAATTGGGAGCAGTTTATGTTTCTTTTGAAGAGCTGATCAAAAACTCAGATGTATTAAGCGTTCATGCCAATTTTACCCCTGACCATAAAGAATTATTCAATGAGTCCATATTTGAACAGATGAAACCGGATGCTATTTTCATCAATACCGCCAGAGGAGGGTTTCACAATCAGAAAGATTTGTATCATGCATTGGTTGATAAGAAAATCTGGGGAGCAGGTCTGGATGTTACCAACCCGGAACCTATGTCTGCAGACGATCCTATTCTTGAACTTTCAAGTGTTTGCATCTTGCCACATATTGGTTCTGCTACTATTGAAGCCAGGAACGGGATGGCAAGACTGGCAGCAGGAAATATCATCGCTTTTTCAAAAAATGAAAAAATGCCGAATTGTGCAAATCCTGATGTTTATTCTGCTCATTCATTATAACTTGGAATTATTTTTGTTCTGATTATATAAACCTAAAATCTTAAATATCATGGCACCAGAGAAAAATATTAATCAACAAAACAAGAGGTTAGAACAGATGGATTATAACCCAAATGAAGATATATTTAAGAGAGAAAAACACATTTCGCTCGATGGAGACGGAAATCCTATTTTAGATGAAGATTTTGACGAGGATAAAATAGATAAAGGCTTAGATATTCCAGGAGCCGATAACGATGATGAAATGGAAGAAATAGGAGAAGAAGATGAAGAGAACAACTACTGGAGTCTCAGCGATAATGAAGATGATCATGAGGAAGAAAACGATGATGTTTTAACTTAAATTTTTACGTTATACGAACCAGCCTTATTGATATTTCAGTAAGGTTTTTTTTATGTTGAATAACGACTTCTCTTAGTAAGGGTAATTCCCCTCCTCCGGAGGAGGGGAATTGAGGTGTGTTTATTCAAATATAGTATTAATATCAAATTGTGAGATATCCTGATTCAATAATTTTGCTTAAACCTTAAACCTTAAACCTTAAACCTTAAACCTTAAACCTTAAACCTTAAGCCATTTTCATCCTTTCACTTGCCTATATTTCCTAATTTGAATATCTTTAAAACTTCAAACATTGTTTAAAACATAGACCTTTAAATAGCAATATGACATTTCAAGAACAGATACAGCAGGGGATTCCTAATCAGCTGCCACAAACAAAACCATACGAGATCAATATCAACCATGCTCCAAAACGTAAAGAAATTTTAGGAGAAGAAGAGAAAAAACTGGCGTTGAAGAATTCATTACGTTATTTCGATCCTCAGTTTCATGCAGAACTGATTCCTGAATTTAAGCAGGAGCTGGAAGATTATGGAAGGATTTATATGTACCGTTTCCGTCCGGATTATGAAATGAAGGCAAGACCTATCACAGATTATCCCGGAAAATCTGAGCAGGCAAAAGCCATTATGCTGATGATTCAGAATAATCTGGATTATGCAGTAGCACAGCACCCTCACGAATTGATTACTTACGGTGGAAATGGAGCTGTATTTTCAAACTGGGCCCAATATCTGCTGACGATGAAATATCTGTCAGAAATGAGTAATGAGCAGACATTGGTAATGTATTCCGGACATCCGATGGGATTGTTCCCGTCTCATAAAGATGCACCAAGAGTAGTTGTAACGAATGGAATGATGATCCCGAACTATTCTAAACCGGATGATTGGGAGAAGTTCAATGCATTAGGAGTAACCCAGTACGGGCAAATGACGGCTGGAAGTTATATGTATATTGGCCCTCAGGGGATTGTTCACGGGACAACAATTACTGCTTTGAATGCTTTCAGAAAGATCAAAAAAGAACCAAAAGGAGGACTTTTTGTTACTTCAGGATTAGGAGGGATGAGTGGTGCGCAGCCCAAAGCTGGTAATATTGCAGGTTGTGTAACTGTATGTGCGGAAGTAAATCCGAAGATTACAAAGATCCGTCATGATCAGAAATGGGTGAATGAAATTCATGAAGATCTTGATTCATTGGTGAAAAGAGTAAGAGAAGCACAGGCTAACAAAGAAACTGTTTCTCTGGCTTATCTTGGGAATATTGTTGATGTTTGGGAGAAATTCGATCAGGAAGATTTAAGAATTGATATCGGATCAGATCAGACTTCGCTTCACAATCCTTGGGCTGGTGGTTATTATCCGGTAGGACAAAGCTTTGAAGAATCTAATACAATGATGGCTGAAAACCCTGAATTATTCAAAGAGAAAGTTCAGGAAACGTTGAGAAGACACGCAGCAGCCATCAATAAACATACGGCGAAAGGAACTTATTTCTTTGATTACGGAAATGCCTTTTTATTGGAAGCTTCAAGAGCGGGAGCAGATGTAATGGCAGAAAATCCGACATTGGGAAGAGAATTCAAATATCCGAGTTATGTACAGGATATTATGGGACCTATGTGTTTTGATTATGGTTTCGGGCCGTTCCGTTGGGTATGTTCCAGTGGAAACCCGGAAGATCTGCAGAAAACGGATGATATTGCGTGTGCAGTATTGGAAGAAATGGTAAAAAACTCTCCTGAAGAGATCCAGCAGCAGATGAAAGACAACATTCAATGGATCAAAGGAGCACAGGAAAACAAACTGGTAGTAGGTTCGCAGGCGAGAATCCTTTATGCAGACGCAGAAGGAAGAATGAAGATTGCAGAAGCCTTTAATAAAGCCATTAAAAACGGAGAAATAGGACCTGTGGTATTAGGTAGAGACCATCACGATGTTTCAGGAACAGATTCTCCTTACAGAGAGACTTCCAATATTTATGACGGGTCAAGATTTACTGCGGATATGGCTATTCACAATGTGATTGGTGACAGTTTCCGCGGGGCCACCTGGGTTTCTATTCACAATGGTGGTGGTGTAGGCTGGGGAGAAGTAATCAATGGAGGTTTCGGAATGCTTCTTGACGGAAGCGATGATGCCGACAGAAGACTAAAGTCTATGCTTTTCTGGGACGTAAACAACGGAATCTCAAGAAGAAGCTGGGCAAGAAACGAAGGCGCTATTTTCGCCATTAAAAGAGCTATGGAAGTAGAACCGAACCTGAAAGTAACACTTCCAAACCTTGTAGACGAAAACTTATTATAATTCATAAAATTCAGCATTGGCAGCCATCAACAAAAAACTGTTTTCACACCTGAACGTAGAGGATGGTGATCCTGTATGGGAGAAATTTGCTGAGGTTGAATTTTCAAAGAAAAACATATTTACTGACAACAAAGCCTATCTTGTAGAAGATGGGCTTGTCCGTAAATATTATATCAACAGCACATCCGATATTGATACTGAAATCTGTTCAGAATTTTATTTTCCTGGTGATATTTTTACTGTGGAAGAAAAAAGTTCCGATGCCGTTTACGAGTCTATCAACAAAGGGTTGGCGTGGGAAATCACTCTGGATGAGGTGAAAAATCTGTTCGCTGTAAATCCGCACTGCCGTTTCGTGCAGAACTACTATCTGAGCAGAAAACTCAATGCAGCGATGAAAAGGGAAATGCTTTTACTGAAAAATACTCCGCAGGACCTCTATGAATACCTGCTGAAGAATAAACCTCATTACATTCAGAATATTCCTTTAAAATACCTGGCCTCTTATATCGGGATTACGCCTATTTCTTTAAGCAGAATTAGAAAAAGAATTTTGTAAGAAGCTGGAAATTTGAAGATAATAAAAGAAGTTATTAAGACTATATTATCTTGCTGAGTTTTTTTTAACGCAAAGCTTCAATTTTAAATCCACATTATTTTAAGTAAGCAAAGAATGAATCGATTTTCAATCGATTTGATGAAGTGTGCTCTTACCATTAGCTTAGACAACGGCTTTGCCACCTTAGAATCTGCAGTTAATAAATAAAAACTTTGCGTTTATAAATCCTTACTATTAATTCAAAGAAAAGACAATAGAACTGTAGAGAAATAATCACCTTCCATCCTCCAGCTCCCACCCTCAAAACGTTCTCATTAATTATCTTTTGTTTATTGACTGGCCTTCCGTAACTCTCTTCCTTTGCTGAAAAAAGAATATGGAAATACAAAAATTAAACTGGGCAGGTGTAAAACTTATTTCACATAACAAAACTATCCTGGTAGACGCAGTAGAAGATTTCTCTTACTATAAACCCGTTTTAGGTGATGCCGTAGAGAATCTTATAGAGTTTTCGGATCGTGTACAGGCAGATTACATTCTGTTTACGCATCTACATCTTGATCATTTTGATAAAGGAGTCATCAGGAAATGTTTAAAAAATGACGGAAAACTGATCGTCTATGAAGGACTGGAAGCTGTTGTGAAAAAAATAATAGATGATGTAGAAATCATTGTTCTGAATCTTAATGAAACTTTTACAGAAAACAATATCACCTTCAAACCGGTATTTGCCATGGATGGAGTGGGAGAAATACAGTCTTCCTGGATTGTGGATGACGGAACTACCAAAATTTTTCATGGTGGAGATACCATCTGGCACAACCAGTTCTGGAAGCTTGGAAAAGAAAACCCAAACATAGATTATGCATTTTTACCCGTAAACGGAGTAGTGGTTAACTTTGAGATTATCGGCTTACAATACAGTCCCGTTCCCGCTTCCCTTAATCTGAAAGAGGCCTTTGCAGCAGCGCATCTTCTGCACGCCGGAAAGCTGGTACCCATTCATTACGGATTGTTTGCTCATGAGAAATGCTATATTCCTCAGGTTTTTGATGATCAGGATTTGAAAAACGTTTCGGAAGAAGTAGAACAGGAGTATATGGTTTTGAAGGATGGAGTGGTGTTGGTAGAATCTTAACATCAATAGGAACGGGCTTTAGCCCGTTTTCTTTTGTGTGTAATATGATTGGCTTTAGCCAAAACTTAATTTTAAATTTTGGCTAAAGCCCAATGCTATTAATGATCTTTCTTCATTTATTAAAAACGAACTTCAATTGTTATTTCATAGAATGTAAACTTCACTTGAAAATTCTAGATTCCACGCTCCACTTCGTTTCGCTCTGAATGACAAACATTGCGTATATTTAATTCACACAATCAGCGTAAAATTCTTCACTCTTTTTGTCATTCCACAGGAATCTCAATAGAGATAAAAAGTCTGAAATACTTTGTCATTTTTCAGCAAAATTTAAAATATTAGAAAATTTCACAACTCTTTCCAACCTTTTCTGCCATTAGCTCATCTTTATAATAAAAAGCTTACTATGAAAATTACGATACCAAAACCTTGTCATGAAAACTGGAATGCGATGTCACCAGATGAAAAAGGGAGGTTCTGTTCTGTTTGTTCCAAAACAGTTAGAGATTTTAGAAGAGCTGATGATGATGAAATTATAGATGTTTTTTCGAGGACTTCGGAAGAGATCTGTGGAAATTTTAATCCATCACAGCTCAACAGAGATTTAAATTATTCCTATATCAATTCTTTGTTGATGAAATTTGCGGTTGGTGTCATGCTGACAACGGGAGGAATTGTAAGTGTGAATGCACAGGAATGCGCGACTAAAAGTAATGTCATCAATCTACAGAATGGAATGCCAATGGGAAAGGTAATCAGTTCTCCTCCGGTGCTTCAAAATGCAGATCATTTCCAAACACTTAGAATTGGAGGAGCTCCTTCAAGTGGAGCTGCATATAAACCGCTGTATGTAGTAAACGGAAAAATATGTGAGTATGAGAAAGTAAAAGAGCTGGATCCAAATCTCATAAAAACTATGAATATTCTCAAGGGAGCTTCTGCTTCTGTAAAATATGGTGAAAAAGCCAAAGACGGAGTAGTAGTGATTACTACTAAAAAGAAAAGAAGATAAGGAAATAAAGCTCCGGCGATCGAAGATCGCCGGAGCTTTATTAAAATAATATATATTATTTTACAGCTGCAATAGCCGCTTCATAATTCGGTTCGTGAGAAATATCTGCAACCTGCTCTTCATAGATGATCTTTCCGGAAGGATCTATTACCACAACCGCTCTGCTCAGAAGACCTTTCATGGCAGAATCTATCAGTTCCACGCCATAGTTCCATCCAAAATCTGAACGGAAATCCGAAAGCATTACTACATTTTTAATTCCTTCGGCACCACAGAATCTTTTCTGTGCAAACGGAAGATCTTTGGAAATACACAGCACTACTGTATTAGGAAGATTTCCTGCCTCTTCGTTGAAATGGTGTACAGAAGCCGAACAAACACCAGTGTCTACACTAGGAAAGATATTTAAGATCACATTCTTCCCTTTGTAGGAATCCAACGTCTGATCATTCATATTCACATCTGTAAGGGTAAATTTAGGAGCTGGTTTGTTCAGAGCCGGCAATTTTGCATAGGTATGTACTTCTTTTCCTCCCATTAAAACGGTATTGATTGCTTTAGATTTTTGTGCAAAGCCCACTGCAGAGAAGAATAATAGTGTACTGAAAACTAATTTTGAAAACATGAAATTTATTTTTAGGCTAAATTATTCTTTTTTCAGGAGCTGAGATTAATTTTAATTCAAATAGATTAAATCTATGAGCAGATTGTTTTTTTCAAAACATTTTACTTTTACCTTTATATAACAAAACCTCCTTAGAAGGAGAATCCTATCACATAAAAAATAGAAAGATTTATGAGTTCAGAAAATACAGCATCATTCCATCACATTTTTAAGGGTGAAAATGAAATCCCGGAAGAATATAAAGTTCCGGTCATTCATCAGAGAACTTATCTTTTGAATGGCGAACTGGTAGAGTGGAACGGAGATGTCACCGAAATCTATTCCCCGGTGTGTATTCCTACAGAAAACGGATTAGAAAGAAAACTTTTGGGAAGTATTCCTAACATTGGCCCAAATGAGGCTATGGAAGTTCTTGAAGCCTGTGTAAAAGCTTATGATAACGGATTGGGCGAATGGCCTACAATGTCTGTAGAAGGACGCATTAAATGTATGCAGAAATTTGTATACCTGATGATCAAGCAAAGAGATCTTATCATTAGGTTACTGATGTGGGAAATCGGGAAAACGCTGGCTGATTCTACCAAAGAATTTGACCGTACTGTAGATTATATCAATCAGACCATTGATGCACTGAAAGATCTGGACAGAGAATCTTCCCGCTTTCAACAGGCAGAAGGAACCATTGCGCAGATCAGAAGAGCACCGCTTGGGGTGGTTTTAAGTATGGGACCATTCAATTATCCTCTGAACGAAATTTTTACCACCCTGATTCCCGCTTTGATTATGGGAAATACGATTCTGTTTAAACTGCCGAAACATGGGGTGTTGGCTCACTATCCATTATTAGAAGCTTTCAAAGAAGCATTCCCGAAAGGAACGGTGAATACTTTATATGGAAAAGGATCAGAAATTATCACCCCAATCATGGAAAGCGGAAAAGTGAATGTTCTTGCCTTCATTGGCTCCAGCAAGGTGGCTAACGGACTGAAAAAACTACACCCGAAAGTAAACCGCTTAAGGGCAATTCTTAGCTTAGATGCGAAAAATGCAGCTATTGTTACCAAAAATGCAAATCTGGATGTAGCGGTGAGCGAATGTATTTTAGGGGCGCTTTCCTTCAACGGACAGCGATGCACAGCATTGAAACTGATATTTGTTCAGAAAGAAATAGCTGAAGAATTTACAAAAAAATTGAGTGAAGCGGTTTCTGCTCTGAAACCGGGACTTCCATGGGAGAAAGATGTAAAAGTAACTCCGCTTCCGGAAGCCAACAAACCTCCTTACTTGAAAGAATGTATTGATGATGCTTTGCAGAAAGGAGCAGCCGTTTTGAACAAAGACGGAGGCTATACGGATGAATCTTTTGTTTTTCCGGCGGTAGTTTATCCTGTAAACAGTGATATGAAACTTTATCATGAGGAACAGTTTGGTCCGGTAATTCCTGTTGTTCCATTTGAAGACATAGAAGAACCTATAGAGTATCAGGTGAATGCTTCACACGGGATGCAGGTAAGTATTTTCAGTGAAGATCCGCAGGAAGTAGCAAAGCTGATCGACCCATTCGTGAATCTTGTAAGCCGTGTTAATATCAACTGCCAGGCACAAAGAGGGCCGGATGTTTTCCCTTTTACCGGAAGAAAAGACAGTGCAGAAGGAACGCTTTCTGTTTTTGATGCACTCCGTTCATTCTCAATCCGGTCATTGGTAGCCGCAAAACTTACAGAGTCCAATAAAGAATTACTCAATACTATTGTCAGAGAACACGATTCCAATTTTTTAAGCACAGATTATATTTTCTGATCATTTTGTATTTAACATAAATAAAAATCCTCAATAAATCTCTTTGTTTATTGAGGATTTTTTTAACTTAATGCCGGGAATTAGAGTTTTGTGTTATAATAAGATGATGTTTTTGGAAATATCATCTAAGGATCAGTGTGTAAATCATGTCTTCACCGGAAAAAGAGTTTTTAGAGAAAATAGAAAAGCACAAAGGTGTTGTTTTCAAGATCTCTAAAATGTATATGGATAATAAGGACGATCAGAATGATCTCTATCAGGAGATCATCTACCAGGCCTGGAAATCATACGGTGATTTTCAAAGGAGGAGTGATTTCTCCACATGGCTGTACAGAACTGCGCTAAACACAGCAATTGTTTTCCTGCGAAGTGAAAAAAAACGTAGTTTTATACAGAATCAGAATGTAGATGGGCTGAGTGCCCGCCAGGAACCTTATAATGATACGGATGATGTAAATATGAAGCTGATGTATGAAGCAATTCACCAGCTGAGTCCTATTGATAAAGCTCTTATATTTTTCTTTTTGGAAGGGTTTTCGGGAAAAGAAATTGCCATTCAGCTGGGAATTACTGAAGTCAATACAAGGGTAAAGCTGAAAAGGGCAAAAGAAAAGCTGAAAGAGATCATTACCAAACAAAGAGCAGGTTCTTATTAAAAGATAAAATGATGGAGTTAGAAAACTTTAAAGAACTTTGGAATAAAGATACAGGACAGGAATCTCCTGAAATTTCTCTTGAAAAACAGAAGGAAATACATTCCCCGTTGCAAATGCTGAAAGTGAATATGGAAACTGAGTTTTGGCTGATGATTGTAACGCTGCCTTTACTTTTGACCAATTTCCCGTTTGCTTCTGCCGATTCTAATATTAAAATTATATCCGCATTTGTCACAATCCTGACCATTGTTATTATCGTCTATTTTTATTCACGTTTTCTGAAATTGTATAAGCTGCTTCAAAAGAATAGTATCAATACAAATTATGATTTGTTTAATCTTAAAAGCCAGCTGCTCATATCAAAAGAAATCTATATAGCTTATTATGTTTCCTATATCCCTCTTGGGTTTCTTCTCTCTCTGATCAGAATTAATTTCCATTTTGAGATGGAATATAACCTGGCCATCTTCGGGATCAGCCTTCTGATTACCCTGCTCTTGATTGCTTTTATCATAAAATACTGGATCTATTATATGTACGGAAGGTATATTGATGATGTAGTACGTTTGGTAGATGAACTTAACGAGATTGAAATAAGCCCCAGACCCGAAAAGAAAAAAACATGGTTTGAGCGTTCACAGAAATTTTTCATGAATAAAATGGGCATCAAAGGAAATATTCTGAATACCGTTATATGGTTTGTTTCAATGTATATTTTTATCATTTTATTTTTGACACTCGTTTTTTTGATTGTCATCATAGCCGGTGCCAAGCTGAACCTTCTTGATATAGGATCCTTACAAAGAGCCTTAAATAAACTGAACTAGAAGTTTAATTTAAATACAGAAGAACCTGACAGATAACCTGTCAGGTTTTTTTTATTAAGAAATGTAACATTTCTTGTTTTATTCTACTAACTGTGAAAAAATATTAAATAATTGATTTATAATACAATACTATTCTCAAAATAGTAAACCTATAAAAACACACAATGAGAGCCTGGCAGTATTTTTCTGTCGGGTTTTTTTATTTCTTTTGTAAAATACTGTAACAATTTTTTTAAATGAAAACTAACTCTACAGAGTAACAAATCATGATCTCATTAGAACAAGAGTTTATAAGTCAAATTGAACAGCATAAAGGAATCCTATTTAAGATTTCTAAAATGTACATGACTGAAAAAGATGACCGGGATGATCTTTTTCAGGAGATTACCTATCAGCTCTGGAAAGCATTTCCTGGTTTCAGAGGTGAAAGCGAATTTTCAACATGGCTATACAGAATTGCTTTGAACACGGCCATTATTTTCCTTAAATCAGAAAAAAGAAGAAGCTTTATTGCCCGTGAAGATTTTTCCAATCATATCATTGTGCAGGAAGACTATGATTATCACAAAGAAGAACGCCTGGCTGAAATGTATAAGGCTATTCATCAGCTCAATCCCATTGATAAAGCCTTTATATTTTACTATCTGGAAGATTTTTCCGGAAAGCAAATTGCAGAACAGATGGGAATTTCTGAAGGAAATGCAAGGGTGAAAATGAACCGCGCAAAAAATAAACTTAAAGATATCTTAAGCCAAATAAAAACCAACAAACATTAAAATCAGTAATCCAATGAATATCGATGAATTGAAAAATACCTGGAATGAAGATATTATGGAGGAAACTCCGGAAATAAGTATAGAGCAAAGAAATAAACTGAATCTTCCCCTTGAAAAAATACGTAAAAACATGCGTGTGGAATTTTGGTGGGTGATAGGAATTTTTGTTTTTGCATTTTTGGTTTGCTCAGTCTGCAGGCCATTTAAATTGCAATTGTATATAACGGTTTTAATTGCCTCCATGCTTATTGTTACCGTTTTCTTCTTCAGTAAATTCTTTAAACTCTATAACGAAATCAGTAATACTGCACCTAAGACCTACGATTCTCTGAAAGATCTGGTGATGCAGCTGAATCTGAATAAACAGTATTATCTTTCATATTACATCAGTTTTGCTCCCTTTCTGGTATGTGAAATATTGATTGTCCTGGAATTTATCCCATGGCCAAAGCCTTTGAGTGAACTAAAAATTGCAGTGATCTTAATCGGTTCTGTAATTGGAGGATTGTTTTTACTCTACCTGGCAGGGAAATTCTGGTTTCATCGTTATTACGGAAGATACGTGCAGCATATTGAAAATCTTTTGGAAGAGTTGAAAAGATAGATAAGATTTTGGCGGGCCGAAAGCCCGCCAAAATCTTTATAAATTATTGTCCTTTATGGTCTTTTTCTTTAGCAATTTCATTTTTTATCCAATCCAGCTGCGGGTCTTTTCTGTCAATGATATCCTGCATGCTTTCAGTAACCACTACATCAGGAATAACACCTTTCCGTGAGTCTGAAAACTTGATATTGGGCTGTACCAGAAGTAATCCGATAGGGAACCTGATCTCAGAATTAGGCAGTTTCTGATAAGAATAGAAACCTGCAACTGTTCCGTCATTGGCACCACCAGTTTCTTCACCTACAAGAGTTGCCCTTTTATCATTCTTAAGCTTGGCGGTAATAATAGAAGATGCAGAGAAGCTTCCTCCGTTGATCAATACAAAAACTTTTCCGTGGAAAGCTTGTTTATTAGGCTTTGTAGGTTTATCAGCTTTCATTTTATAGAAAACCTTTCCGTCTTTTTTATACGTACTGAAAGCCTGTGCGAAGAAATAACTTGGATAGGCAATACTTTTAAGAGCGTATTCTAAAGGATTACTTTTTCTGAAATAATTTGTGCGCAGTGGAGTATCTCTTGATGTGACCTGAGAAGGTTTGATCAGGGTAAAAGGAGCGTCCGCTAAATAGGAATACAGGTTATTGATCTCATAGAGAGAGCCTCCATAGTTATTTCGGACATCTATGATGAGGTAGGGAGCTTTGGCCTCATTGATCTTGGCAAAGGTCTTTTTATAAAATTCATCAGAATAATCTCTGGAGAAACTTTGTACCTTTATATAAGCAATAGTGCTGTCTTTATCCAGGAATTTAAAACTTCTGTTATAAGAATTACTTGAAGCTACATAATCGTTCAGTTTCTTTTCCAGTGTTTTTTTCTTCATTTCCTTATCCTTCTCAAGATCAGAGTCAGATTTTATTTCTCTGCTTAATGTATAGGATCTTTTTTCACCCTGATAAAGTGTTTCAAGAATTGCTTTACTTCCAAAACCGTTCTCTGCAGTATAAAAATTAAAGAAAAGATCTTTTAAAAAATAAGGATGAAAAGTCGTATTATCACCATCACTGCTGATCAGACTTCTGTATTTCTTTATATAATCCGAAACAGGAATATTGTTGATTGATAGAATTTCAGTTCCGGGTTGTATATGCTCAATAGAATCTCTGTTTTGAATGATATACATCTGATCACCTGATATATAATATTCAAAACGGCTGAACATTCCTTTCTGATGTTCCAGTCTTTTAAACTCCCTTTTGGTAAACTTCTTTCTGGGAATTCTCAATGAAAGATGCCCTTCACGGATTCCTGCAATAACCGGCTGAAGTTTAAAATAAAACTGAAGAGGAGTAAGAGATTCAGTAAGAGTCTGTTTAAGACTGTCAAATTTATGGTCCAATTCCTTCTTGGGAATATACCAATATAATTGAGGATGCATTTGCTGTAATTTTGAATATGCAAAGTCCACATCCTCTTTGAGTTGCTCCGGTGGAATACATGAAGCCCGCTGTTCGTTGTGTTTCCTTATAGAGGCACAAGACGAAAGTATTGCGAGAAGAAATATTACCGAATAATTTTTCAATAGATCTGAGTTTTTTAGGGTGCTAAAATAGAAAGTTTAAAATTAATCATGACTTAAATGACTAATAAATTTTCCAAAATACATGATAAATTTAGTTAAAAAATGCACTGAAACTGAATGAATTTTCATTTAAAGGCAAAAGTCAATACATTTGATGTTTATTTTGTACAGATGATTTACTGGATTATTACGACTATCGCTGTTTTGACAGTTACTTTTTTTATAGTGATCAATATGAAGGCATTTGGCGGGGTGCCAAAAGGAAAGAGGCTGAAACGCATCAGGCAGTCAAAACTCTATAAAAGGAAGCAATTCCAGAATATCAGCCATACTCCTTCCATTACAGAAGGCTACAAAATGTCGAAAGTGATTTATGATTTCTTTTTAGGAAAAAAAGATCCACTTTTGAAGCCCTTGAAAAAAATTCCATCTCTTCATACTGATTTAAAAAACAGAGACAAAAATCAGGATATGTTTATCTGGCTGGGACATTCATCTTATTATCTGCAGACAGATGGTATTTCGTTCCTGATTGATCCTGTATTGAGTTTATATGGGTCGCCTTTCAAATACTTTAACAAAGCTTTTAAAGGATCAGATATCTTTAAACCTGAAGATATTCCCAATGTGGACTATCTGGTAATAACCCATGATCATTTTGACCATCTGGATTACCCGACTGTAAAATCTATCAGAGACAGAACGGGGATGGCTATCTTACCTTTGGGAGTGGGAGCGCATCTGGAAAGATGGGGATATGCTGAAAACTCGATGATTGAAGAAGAATGGGGAACTGAGGTGAATCTGAAAAATGATATAAAAATTGTTTTTACCCCTGCCAGACATTTTTCGGGCAGAAGAACCAGGAAGAATGATACCCTGTGGAGCTCCTATGTTCTGATAACACCTACAAAGAAGATTTTCTTAGGAGGAGACAGTGGTTATGATACTCACTTTAAAACAATTGGTGAACAATATGGTCCTTTTGATTATGCAATTCTTGAGAACGGACAATATGGGGAAGCATGGAAATACATTCATACACTGCCGGAAGATGTTATTCAGGCTGGTATTGATCTCAATACAGAACGTATCATTCCTGTTCACGCAGCAAAATTTGCACTCGCACTTCACCCATGGAATGAACCTTTACAAAAGATAACTGCTCTAGGAAAAGAAAAAGGATTGAATATCCTCACTCCGATGATCGGAGAGGTAGTAGATCTGAATCAGCATGAACAGCAATTTACAGCCTGGTGGGAAGACTGATCAGGCATGCCAGATGTCTTTATATCTCACAGGATGATTTTCAAACTGTTGTCGCACAAAATCACATTCCGGATCTACAAGCAAATCTTTTTCCTCTGCGTAGCGTACCAGCTCATCCAGCAATAGTTTGGCGTATCCTTTTCCTTCACGCTCTTCATCAAGTTTCGTATAATACACAATAAGCAATCTTCCGTCAACCTCTATAGACATATAACCTGCCTTTTTTCCATCAATAAAGAGCTGCAATTCATCCTGATATGGAGATACCTGAAACTTTATATTTTCCATGATAATGTAAGATTTGGTTGATAAAAAATAATTCGGAGAATTTCCAAAAAACATTCTCTCCACTAAAATTACGAAATTAAATAATATGAAATAATAGTTTTCGGGAATCTTAACGAAATTTATAACATAATGATTAAAAGATAAAAGATAAAAGATAAAAGATAAAAGATAAAAGATAAAAGATAAAAGATAAAAGATAAAAGATGTTGTTAATAAAATTCAATAGGGGTGTTTAGCCCAGCCAGATTTTAAAAAGCATCCATTGGCTTTAGCCAAGACTTACAATATTACTCTTTAAAATCCCGAATTTAATTCTAATTTACTGATTGTCATAAACCTCTGTTTAACGAAATGAATTGTATTCTGATGATAATTTCAGGATGATTAACATGTAATAATTTCATGAAAAATTATAAGGTATTTGGAAGATAATCAGTTGTTTATGCTTTTTTTAAATAAATATTAGGATTTACAATTAAGATTTGGCACTTTAATTGACTATATCATCATGTTTAATTTAAAAGGGGAATGAAATGAAAAAGTTACTTTTAACAGCATTTCTGGTTGGGACATTTAGTTTGAGTTATGCCCAGTCAGATTATTACAATGATTACAGAAGGAGTATTTCAGATGTTAACTGGCAAAGAGTTGTTGCTGATCTGTTGCTGTCTACAACACAGGCAAACCAGATTTATGTACTCAATGACCGATATCGTGACTATGACACATGGAACAGGGTGTATGTGGTAGAACCGGGAAGATGGAGAAACGACCGTTATTCGGAGTTGGAAAGAATTCTGGGTAGAGAAAAATATATCATTTTTAAAAAGAAATATTATAGAGGTCAAAACCCTGTGATTGTTTACGGCAGAAATAAGAACGATTATAAAAAATATCGTAAACAACAGGAGAAATATTATAAAAATCAGGAAAAATACTATAAAAAGCAATCTAAACACCACGGTCGTGGACACGGCCACGATGATGATTGGGATTAAAGCATTATCAACTATATATTCACTTTTAAATGGCTGGCATCTTGTCAGTCATTTTATTTTTCCGGCCTCAAATATTATTGTTATTTAATTTGTTTGAATTTTATAACTTTGATCTATGGAATCACACGAGTCACTTAAAGGTTTTTATGAAAGGAATGCTCCCAATCTGGCATCACAGTGTATCGGAGTCAGCAGGATGGGGCATTTCAATGTATTTTCACGGGAATATTGTTCTCCGTTGACTCCCTATAGCAGAAGAGATTATTATAAGATTTCACTGATCATAGGAAAAGGAAAATTGCATTATGCTGATAAATGGATTAAAGTAGACCGACCTGCTTTATTGTTTTCAAACCCTATTATTCCTTATTCCTGGGAAGCAGATGATGAAGACCAGAAAGGCTGGTTTTGTCTGTTTACCGATCAGTTTTTACATAATGGAAGCCGAATGGGAAACCTTCAGGATTCCCCGCTGTTCAAGATTGGTGGAACTCCGGTTTTCTTTGTGGACGAAGAACAGCAGAGGATACTTTCTAATATTTATACGAAAATGATGACGGAAATTCAGTCGGATTATATTCACAAATATGATATGCTGAGAGCTTACCTTCACCTGATGATTCACGAAACCATGAGAATGCAGCCGGCAGAAAGTTTTGAGCCTTATCAGAATGCTTCACAGCGGGTTGCTTCCTTATTTATGGAACTTCTGGAAAGACAATTTCCAATTGACAGCCCTGAAGCCTTTTTAAAATTAAAAACCCCCAATGACTATGCTCAGAGTCTTTCCATACATGTGAATTCTTTAAACCGTTCTGTAAAAGAAATCACAGGAAAAACAACCAGCCAGCAGATTACAGGAAGAATTATTCAGGAAGCCAATGCTTTACTGAAACATACAGACTGGAATGTTGCTGAAATCGCCTACGGATTAGGCTTTGAAGAACCCGCTTATTTTACCAATTACTTTAAAAAACAAACCGGAATTACTCCTAATGCCCTAAGAATGGACATTGTTTGAATTTTATAATTCTTGGTTTGAATTCTATATCAGAATTAGTCCTTTCATGTTCTAATTTTGTCTTATAAAATTAAATCATACCTATCATGAAATTTAAAAAATTAGGAAACACAGACGAACAGTTATCAGCAATTGGTTTAGGATGTATGGGAATGAGCTTTGCTTATGGTCCTACAGATGAACAGGAAAGTATCAATACTTTACACCGAGCTTTGGATTTAGGCGTTAACTTCTGGGATACGGCAGATATGTATGCCAATGGAGAAAACGAAAAACTAATCTCTAAAGTTTTGGTTCCGAACAGGGATAAGATTTTTATTGCAACCAAATTCGGTTTCAGGTTTAAAGATGGTAAAGCAAGCCACAGCGGAGCTCCCGGAACTTATTTTGACGGTTCTCCGGAATGGATCAGAAAGGCAGTAGATTTAAGTCTTCAAAGATTAAAAATAGATACTATTGACCTGTACTATGCTCACAGAGTAGATCCCAATGTTCCGGTAGAGGAAACAGTAGGTGCAATGGCAGAGCTGGTAAAAGCGGGCAAAGTGAAGTATATCGGATTATCCGAAGCTTCAGCAGAATCTATCAGAAAAGCTAATAAAATTCATCCGATTGCGGCGTTACAGTCAGAATATTCTATCCTTACAAAGGATGTTGAAAAAGAAATTTTACCAACTATCAGAGAACTGGGAATTTCTTTAGTACCTTATTCACCGTTGGCAAGAGGTCTTTTTACCAATATTTATGATGTACAGAACCTGGGGGATGATGACTTCAGAAAATCTTTACCGCGCTATCAGCAGGAGTATCTTGAAAATAATACCAAACTAGCCAACGAGATTAATGAATTTGCTGCTTCCAAAGGAGTAAAAGGAACTCAACTTGCCCTGGCCTGGGTATTGAATCAGGGAGATGATATCATCCCGATTCCGGGTACCAAACGAATTAAATACCTGGAAGAAAATATTGCAGCCGTCAATATTGAACTTTCCCAATCAGATCTGGATACTATTGATGCCATTCTGAAAAAATATCCGAATGTGGGAGAAAGATATACTGAAGGTTCAATGAAACTGGTAAACAATTAAAGACTATTATAAAAAAAAACTGAGTTCCTGCTTATGATGGAGCTCAGTTTTTTGTTATTATTCTCAAGGAGGAATGTATAATATGAAAAAAACTAAATTATGAACAGAAGAGAACTGTTAAAGAATGGTTTATTGGCAGGAACATTAAGTATGATTCCTTTTTCCAGTGTACTGGCAGAAACTCCAAAAACATCTGAAAAGACAGGTGATGATCTTTCCGGCTTTAAAAAACTGAAGCTTGGAGAATTAGAACTTTTTGTTCTTACAGACGGATATATTCATGAAGAAAATCTCAATGCATTTGCTCCCAGAGGAACTGTTGCTGAGCTGAAATCAATTCTTAAAGATAATTTCAGACCGGAGAATTATATTGATATGGCCATGAATATTCTATTGGTTAAAACAAAGAATAAACTCATCTTGTTTGATACCGGAATGGGCATTTTTGCTGATGAGAGGACCGGGTTTTTATTAAAAAGCCTCCAAAAAGCAGGCTTCTCGGCAAAAGATATTACTGATGTTTTTATTTCCCATGCCCACCCCGATCATATTGGCGGTGTCGTTGATAAGAAACAAAATCTGGTTTTTCCGAACGCCAATATTTTCATTTCAAAAATTGAACATGATTTTTGGATGAAAGCTACTATAAAGGATTTTGATAATAGTGCTTTGAAAAAACAGCCTGAACTGCTTAATCAGATTATCCCTGCTGTTCAAAACATTCTGAAGACCATTCAGCCGAAACTGAAATTTTATGATCTAAACAATCCACTGTACGATTCTTTCAGTTTTCAGCTAGCTCCCGGTCATACTCCGGGTTTAACAGTAACAACTATCTCCTCAGGGAATGAAAAGCTGATCTACATTGCCGATTTGATTCATTCCGATATAATCCTTTTTCCACATCCTGAGTGGGGCTACTTTGGAGACACCGATCTGGATATTGCAACAACTTCAAGGAAAAAACTGCTGAGACAATTGGCAGATACTAAAACCAGAGCAATTGCCTGTCATTTGCCATGGCCGGGTCTGGGCTTTACAAAAACAAAATCTGGTGCATTTGAATGGTTTCCGGAAAGTTTTATGAATTAGGTAATAGGGTTCAGATAATAGGTTGCAGGGATTAGGGATTAAGAATTAGGGATGCTCTGACCAGGATTAATAAATATGCGCTCAGTATTCCCCTCCTCCGGAGGGGTGGCAAAAATTCAAAGAATTTTTGACGGGGTGGTCAAATAAATCATATACGCAATACAATCAATAGCAGCGGACTTTAGTCCGCTTTTAAAAACAGTACTCATTCATCCGGCTTCAGTCAAAACTTATTCATCATTCAACTAAAACAACAGATCCTCCCGGACAATGGGAGGATCTGTTTCAACATAAGAAAAAATTAGAGTTTTATCATTATCAAGCCTCTCCAAATATCAACTCGGGAGAATACAGTTTTCTGAACATCAGATAAGTAATTGTAAGTACAGAAAAAGCAACCATTGCATCTATTGTAGATGAAAAACCCAGTACTGCTATTTTTGAGAAGAAAGCAAAGAGGATATCGAAAAACATTCCTGCAAATACCCATTCTTTCAGCCTCAGTAATCTGTTGGGAAGCAGAAGAACAAGAATACCTGAAATTTTAAAAACACCCAGTATATAAATGAAATGAGGAGGATAGCCAAGCTGTTGGGTGATGTCCCAAACGACAGGGTTTTTTGTCAGTTCAAAGAAACCGCTGGCTCCAAACCATAATGACATAAAAATAGCTCCTGCCCAATAGATGATTTTTGTTGTTTTTGTTTTCATTGTAGTATTATTTTTAGTTGTTATTATTACTGTTTTGTGTAAACGTTATTTGAAGATTGTTTTTGCTGATCCTGATGTATTTCCTGTTTTTGGATTTTGAATAAAAGCTATGACCTCCCAGTTTTCAGGAGAAAAGCCGTCGGGAAGCTTAAAGGTTGTTGTTCCTACCGGCTGTTTATTCAGTGAGATCTGATTTTGCTTATGAACAATCTGCCAGTGGTGCAGATGGCGGCCTTCATTTTCACCTTTACCTACCTGAGTGGAAGAATGTTTTTCAACCAGATTAATGAGAAGCATATTCTTAGGATCAGTGTCAGAGGTTTTATACTGTACCTTGATTTCCTGTTGAGAAAGAGTTGCCGATAGTTCTATATTTGTTTTTTTAGAATTAAATAAGGCTTTCCGGATTGCATTTTTGATATTGTTTTCATCAGACCCTACAAATTCCGCTTTTCCATTGACAACCAACTGTGGAGTATAAACCTGTGAATTTAAGATACGGCTGTACTGCTGTTGCCGTTGTGAGTTCTCAGCAGTGCTGAATCTGTCTTTCCATCCGAGGCGGTTCCAGTAATCCACATGGTAGGAGAGAAGGTAAACAGGTTCGTCCTTATATTCTTTTTCAATTTTTCCCATCAGTTCATCTGCTGGTGGGCAACTGGAGCAGCCTTCTGAAGTGAAGAGTTCCAAAACAGCAAAACCGTTTTCTGTGGTTGGATGCTGTACTGTCTTTTGGATTTTATCTTGGTGAATAAATGCTGAAGTAGCAAATAATAATGTGGTAAAAGCGCTTACCGTGATTAAGTTTTTTAGTATCATGTCTTTTAATTTGATTCAAAAGTAGATACTCTGGAAAGGCAGAAGAATACAAAAAAAGGTTAACCGGACAAATTGAAAGGTAAACCCGGAAATTGTGAAGAGGATTTTTTATAGGGGAAGAGGGAGGCTGGAAGTACTCCAGGTCTTTGATAGGAATAGCGTTTTCTCATAAAGTATCAGAATCAAATAGAAAAACCCTGATTATTTCAATCAGGGTTATCATTTATTTTTTTTAAACTTCTATAGATTAGAACAGCTCCCAGCCCCAAACTTCCTTACTCATTTACCTGTCTTCCAGCCAAGTAAAGAAACTATGCGTTTTTTCTTTATTAATGAGAAGCTTTTCGGGAGTTTCAATGGTGAGTTTTACCAGTATTTTACGCTGAAAATAATGCTCCATCTCTTTAATGGCTTTAAAATTAACAAGATATTGCCTGTTGACCCTGAAGAATTGTTTATCAGAGACCTGTTCCGCGATTTGTCCCAAAGGCTGACTAAGGGAAAACTGCTCTTTGCCGAAGGTTACCAAATGGGTTATTTCATTATGGATATAGAAATAAGCAATATCATCCGTAGGAATCGTTGTATATTTCTGATTTTTAAAAACCAGAAAACTGCTTTTACCGGAAGGCTGAGCGATTTTTTGTATAATGGATTCTAAATCCGGCAGATCATTCTTCTGAAAGAATTTTTTCAGTTCATCAACTTTTCTCAGAGCTTCAGCAATATCTTCTTTGGAAAATGGTTTTAAAACATAATCAACACCCTTGCTCTTAAAAGCATCCAGCATATACTGATCAAAGGCGGTACAGAAAACCACAGGGCATGTGATGTCTACTGATTTAAAAATCTCAAATGAAAGTCCGTCCGAAAGATGGATATCCATAAAAATAAGATCAGGCTTGAGCTCCTTTAAGCCTTCAATACTTGTTTCGATACTGTCATAAACTCCCAGTATCTTTGAGTCCGGTTTTAAATCTGAAATTAAATTCTGAAGGGATTTTGCGGCCCTGAATTCGTCTTCAATAATGATGATATTCATGAATTAATGGTAGTTTTATCTGAAAGATTTTTTCGTCTGAGTTAATTGTAATTTCCTTTTCCAGTAAGTGTTTGTAACGCATTTTAATATTGTCAAGCCCCACTCCCAGAGAGTCTTCTGTATTTATCTTTCGCTGTATAGGATTTTCAATTACAATTTGAGCGCCAGCGGTATAGATTTTAATATGTAAAGGTTTACTTTGTGAAACAATATTGTGCTTGATGCAGTTCTCCACCAAAAGCTGAAGAGTGAAGGGAGGAATAAGGGTTTGAGCTGATTCCTTTCCAAGCTCGTTGGTAAATTTAATTCCTACTCCAAAACGGGCTTTCTGAAGAAAAAGATAAGAATCTACGATTTTCATTTCTTCCTGTACACTGATGAGGTCCAGTTTTCTGCTTTCGAGAGTAAATCGGTAAAAGTCAGAAAGTTTTACAATGAAATCAACTGTTTCTTCGTCATGCGTTTCTGCCATTAATTTTAATGTATTCAGGCTATTGAAGAGAAAATGTGGATTGATCTGTTGTTTCAATAATTCATACTGAGCCCCAAGATTGTCACTTTTTACCTTTTCCAGTTCAAGCTGTATCTGCTGGCCTGTATAGTTATTTTGAAGCAGTGTCAGAAACATATAGCATACCAGGTTGATTAAAATTCCTCTTACTTCGACCATCAGCATTACCGGACCAAAATTGATATGAGATAAAATAAGCTGCTGAATCCAGGCAAGCGCAAACATAATCACCATTCCGAAAGCCAGTACCACCATCAATCTTGAGTAGGAAATATGCTGTCTGCGTTTTCCAGTACGGTTCAGCATATAAATATTGAGATACCACATGATGACGGAGAAAGCTGCTGTAATCGCTGAATTGACTACTGCTTCTTTCCAGTTGAATGCATGAGAAGCCAGCTGAGGTACAGAAGATAAAACTCCCAGGAAAATAGAGCTTATCCAGATAATGGCTGGTGAGATTTTTATTTTTTGCTGTTGCATGAAATCCGCTGATTTGAAAAAGTTAAATTAATGTTTTTTATTGAAAATATTATGATAAATAGTGAAATCGGAGTTTTTTATTACGGCCTGTTTACAGGTTGGTAGCTCATAAAATATTGTATTCTTTCTTCTTTATCAGGAGAGCTGTTTTGTGGCAGATCATTTTTTAGATCATAAGATATATTTCCAAGATGATCAGCCTGAACAGTTTCAATACTTACCAGTTCTCCGGTGATTGTTCCGCCAATATATTGAGGATTATCATGATACTTCCAGGTTACCAGTTTCATAACAGCACCTGCTTCCGGTGTCTGGCTTTCCTTTGATAAAGATTCCAATGCTTTTTCATTTCCGTATAAAGCGGACATCGTTTCTCTCTTAGGGTTTAAAGAATTGGAAATAAATTTGAGATGACCCGGGTCAAAAACAACCCTTGAAAGCCCATTATTTGTATCATTATTTTCTTTGCTGCAAGCGGTAAGAGAAACCAGGCTTACCAATAAGATCAGAATTGTATTTTTCATTTTTTCTGTAAATTTTGGATTAATCTTTGAGTATTTACTTTCATTGGAACATCAAACAGATACCCTGTTTTCTCTGCCAGCTGTCTGTGGCAGGCAATACATGATTCTTTGGCGAAAGAAGCTGTTTTTCCGGTTGGATGGAGATCATCGCCGGAGAATTTTGCAAATCCCCAACCTTCAGTTTCTTTATATTGTCTGGAATCTTTTACCATAAACTGTGCATTGATAAATTTTCCGGGCCTGATTTCTCCGTTGGATAATTCCTGTTGTTTCCATACAGATTTTACCACAATGCTTCCGTCTGGCCACGGGTGAAAGTTCTCTGTTTCCACAGCTTTTACAGCGATGTCATTTCCATAGATCACACGGATGGAATTGTCAAAAAGAGTACTCATACTGATGACTTTCCAGTTTTTGAAATCAGGGGTGTATTGAACTCCATTGGGGGAAACCGGAAATTTTGTTGATGCCGGAATAGGTACAATGGATGAGGCCTGAGGTGTTTCAATCTTTTTTTGAGCTGATGGGTTTGCTGAGGATAATGAAAGTGTATATTTTTTAATCGTTTCAATATCTCCTGCTGTAATTTTTGCTGCAGGATGCAGAAGAGTGTATTCATGAAGAGGCATTTTTCCACTTTGCATCATATTGAGAATAGCATACATTTTTCCCTGATGTTCAGCCGGAGACAACTTTTCCCATTCTGAGAAATTCAGGACTTCTCTGGCTCTTTTAATATCTTTATTGACAGCCCAGGAAACAGGAGCAATTTTATCATACCAGCTTAGATTCTGCTGATTGGAATGACAGTTGAAACATGAGTTTTCAAGAATACTAATGACTTCCCTCGGTGCTTCAATTTTTCCTGTAACCGGTTTTCCTTCCAAAGGTTGGCTGAATAACTGCAGGCCTCCGAAAACTCCTAGCATAGCCAGAAATATGATGGCAATGGGATTTCTTTTTTTCTTTGTGGTATCCATATGAGTATTGTTTTTATTTTCTGATTCAAAAGTAGGCGGGTAGTGCGTGCTGTGAAACGGAAAACAGGCCGAGTTGGACAAATCAAAAGGTGAATCCGGAATTTTTAACCCTGAAAATACACATGAAAAATCCCGGCAATTGTTTTACCGGGATTCGATGGAATCTATCATTTATAAAGTAATGCCACCATCTATCACAATTTCAGTACCTGTGATAAATCCTGAAAGCTGATTATCTGATAAATAAGTAACCAGTTGAGCGACTTCTTCAGCGGTTCCCATTTTCTTCATTGGAATCTGATCTACAAGCTGGCTGTTGATATTCTTCAATGTCTCTTCATCCAGTCCGGCCTTACTCATGATTTCGGTTTTTATAGGTCCCGGGCTTATCATGTTCACTCTGATTTTTCTTGGAGCTAATTCTGCCGCTGCCGTTTTGGCAATTGAGTTTAATGCTGCCTTGCTTGCCTGATATGCCGAACTGTTGGGCTTGTAGGTAGAAGCAACAATAGAAGATAAAAAGATGACAGAAGCTCCGTCATTCAATAAAGGAATAAATTTGCTTAATGTAAAATAAGCACCTCTGAAATTAATATTCATCACCTGATCAAAATTTTCTACATCCATATTTTCAATAGGTGTCAGAGTTCCTGTAATGCCTGCATTAATAAACAGAATATCTGCTTTACCAAATTTTTCCTCTACTTGTTTCTTCAACAGATCTATGTCTTCAAGATTAGCCTGATCTGCAATGAACGGAACAGCACCGATTTCCTGAGCTGCCTTTTCCACCACCTCTTTTCGTCTTCCGGTAATAATTACGGTTGCTCCTTCTGAAATAAGTTCTTTTGCTGCAGCGAATCCTATTCCGCTGTTTCCTCCTGTTACGATAGCCAGTTTGTTACTGAATTTTTTCATTGTAAAATTTTTTTGACAAAGTTATTTCAAAATGGTATACTTTTGTAATCAGTATCACAGAGTATACCAATATCATGAATGATATCACTTAACTTTGCAACTATGGAAAGAGATCAGACAGAAGAACTTAGAGCCCTGCAGGACACGCTTTATTTTATCGGAGGGAAATGGCGGATTCCGGTGATTAACTCACTTTGTAATGGTAACAGACGCTTCAGGGAAATTGAACGCAGTATTCCCGGGATTACTACCAGAATGCTTTCAAAAGAACTGAAAGACATGGAGCTGAATAAACTCTTAAAACGTACCGTTTACCCGGAAACTCCTGTTTTAATAGAATATGAACCCACAGAATACTGCAGAACCTTTGGAAACATCATTCAGGAGATGATTAATTGGGGAAGAGAACATAGGAGAGTGATTGTGGAGGATAGGTAGCAGATAGAAGGTGTTAGGTTGCAGGGTAGGGATTAGGGATTAGGGATTAGGGATTAGGGATGTGCCGACCTTGATGAGTAAATATGTACTTAGTATTCCCCTCCCTTGGAGGGATGGCAAAAATTCAAAGAATTTTTGACGGGGTGGTTAAACAAAAAAAGCCCCTTTAAAAAAGGAGCTTTTAATCTATATCAAAACGAACAATTAAATTCCGTCAATGATTTCATTTAAAACTGTGCTAGGTCTCATTGCTGCATACGTTTTATATGTATCAGTTTTGTAGTATCCTTCAATGTTCTGAGGTTTACCCTGAGCACCAATTAATTCAGCATTGATTACTTCTTCGTTTTCCTGCATTGCCTGAGCAACAGGAGCAAACTGAGCAGCCAATTCAGCATCAGCAGTCTGGTTAGCTAACGCTTCAGCCCAATACATTGCTAAATAGAAGTGAGAACCTCTGTTGTCAATCTGACCTACTTTTCTTGCAGGAGACTTGTCTGTTGCTAAGAATTTAGCATTTGCTTCATCCAGTGCATCAGCTAAAATCTGAGATTTTGTATTTCCCTGAGTTTGTGCCAGGTGCTCTAAAGAAGCCTGAAGTGCTAAGAATTCACCAAGAGAATCCCATCTTAAATATCCTTCCTCTAAGAACTGCTCAACGTGTTTTGGAGCAGAACCTCCGGCACCTGTTTCAAATAAACCACCACCATTCATTAATGGAACAATAGAAAGCATTTTTGCAGAAGTACCAAGCTCAAGGATTGGGAAAAGGTCTGTTAAATAATCTCTTAATACGTTTCCTGAAACAGAGATGGTGTCTTTTCCTTCTCTTGCTCTCTTAAGTGTTTCAGTCATTGCATCTTTTACATCAAGGATTCTGATGTCAAGACCTGTTGTATCATGATCAGCAAGATATTTTTCTACTTTCTTGATAATTTCTCTGTCGTGAGCTCTTCCTTTGTCTAACCAGAAGATGGCCGGAGTATCAGATAATCTTGATCTGTTTACCGCTAGTTTTACCCAGTCCTGGATAGGAGCATCTTTAGTCTGGCACATTCTGAAGATATCATCTTTTTCAACTTTCTGAGAAAGAAGAACATTTCCTGCTTCATCCTGAACTTCTACAGTTCCGTCAGCAGATAACTGGAAAGTTTTGTCGTGAGAACCATATTCTTCAGCTTTCTGAGCCATTAATCCAACGTTTGGAACAGATCCCATTGTTGTAGGATCTAATTTTCCGTGCGCTTTCATATCGTCAATTACAGACTGATAGAAACCTGCATAAGAACGGTCTGGAATAATACAAACTGTATCTTCTTCGTTTCCGTCTTTGTTCCACATTTTACCTCCACCTCTTACAAGAGCAGCCATAGAGGCATCAACGATGATGTCAGAAGGTACGTGGAAGTTAGTAATTCCTTTGTCAGAATTTACCATTGCCACTCTAGGTCCGTTTGTCAAAGCAGTTTCGATATCAGCTTTGATGTCAGCTTCCTGAGCATTTCCTTTGATTTTATCGAAAAGATCAGCAAGACCATTATTAGGATTGATGTCTAAAGACTTGAAAGTCTCAGCATATTTAGTGAATACTTCTTTGAAGAAAGTCTCAACGATAGCCCCGAAAATAATTGGGTCAGAGATTTTCATCATGGTTGCTTTAAGGTGGGCAGAAAGAAGTACATTTCTTTTCTTAGCTTCCTCAATAGCCTCCTGAACGAATGCTTTTAATGCATTTAAGTTCATTACAGAAGAATCAATGACTTCACCAGCCTGAAGACCTGCGAAGTCTTTTAATACAGATTCAGAACCATCGTTTCCTTTGAATACGATTCTGTATTTTGTTGCATTTTCTAATGTGGTAGAATTTTCTGTACCGTAGAAATCACCATTGCTCATGTGAGCTACGTCAGTTTTGCTGTCAGACGCCCAGTCACCCATTCTGTGAGGGTTGGCTTTTGCATAGTTTTTAACAGCTTTTGGAGCACGTCTGTCAGAGTTTCCTTCTCTTAATACAGGGTTTACAGCACTTCCTAATACTTTCGCATATTTAGCTTTGATTGCTTTTTCTTCGTCATTTTTAGGCTCTGCAGGATAGTTTGGAACCGCGAAACCTTTACCTTGCAGTTCAGCAATAGCTGCATCCAATTGAGGTACAGAAGCAGAAATGTTAGGTAACTTAATGATATTAGCGTCAGGTTGAGTCGCCAATTCTCCTAGTTGAGCCAGAGCATCACTGATTTTTTGGTCGTCTTTTAAAAACTCAGGGAAGTTTGCTAGAATTCTTCCTGCCAAAGAAATATCTGGAACCGCGATTTCGATATTTGCTGATTTAGTAAAAGCTTTTACAATAGGTAAAAACGAGTGAGTAGCCAGCATTGGAGCTTCATCAGTAAGTGTGTAATAGATTTTTGATTTTTCTGACATTATACTGTAATTTTTTATTTGAAATTTTAAGTCCCACAAATTTAGTAAATATCATTGTTTTATTTGAGATATTTCCATAAAAAAAAGAGGCTTTTGACTCTTTAACTTTATATCTGTGTAATTGTATAGTTCCAGGTTGCATCATTATTTTTTTTCAGGCTGCAGACTTATAAGGAATTATATTTTAAGTCTGATTATCAGATGGGTGGTTTTTATTTTTACTTTAAGATTAATTTAACCATAATAAGACTGGAAAAATTTTCTTTTTTGATTAAATTTGAAAAACTAAAAAAATAAATATTATGTCAACGACAATCACTTTAAAAGGAAACGAAGTACACACAATAGGAACATTGCCATCTGTAGGAACCACTGTAAAAGACTTTGCTTTGGTAGACTCAGGATTAGCGGTAAAAACTCTTGAAACTTTTGCAGGAAAGAAAAAAGTATTCAATATTTTCCCAAGCATTGATACACCTACTTGTGCTGCTTCTTCCAGAAAATTCAATGAAGAGGCTTCAAAACTTGACAATACAGTGGTAATCAACGTTTCTAAAGACCTTCCATTCGCATTAGGAAGATTCTGTGCTGCTGAAGGTTTGAATAACGTAGAAACACTTTCAGATTTCAGAAGCAGCTTCGGAGATGATTATGAAGTGACTATTGCAGACTCTCCTTTGAAAGGACTATTGAGCCGTGCCGTGATCGTTACAGACGAAAACAATAAAGTAGTATATACTGAGCAGGTTCCTGAAATTGCTGATGAGCCTAATTATGATGCTGCTCTTGCTGCATTGAACAAATAATATAAATAATTTTTGTAGAAAAGCCTTGTGAATCATTTTGCAAGGCTTTTTTTGAATATAAAATCTAATCAAATCACACCAAATGACGTCAAATAATTATAAGAAATATGGAGAACTTTTCCAGGTAGACTCGGATCATTTTGAAGAGTTCTATGCTTTACTTCATGATACCAAGCTATTAAAATCTGATTTTTTTCTCAAGCAGGGAGAAAAATGCAAATATTTGGGCTTTATCAAAAAAGGTACTATCAGGTCTTTCTATATCAATGATCAGGGCCGCGAAATCAATTTTGGATTCTATTTTGAAAATGAATTTTTTACAGATTACGAAAGCATTCTGTGTGATACCGTATCCAATATGAACATCCAGGCGTTGGAAAACTGTGAAATTCTACTGCTGAGTAAAGATCATCTCCAGGATTTATATAAAAGAGAAGCATACTGGCAGCAATTCGGGAGAGTGATGAGTGAAAAAATTTATCTTGATGCCAAAAAACGGATTGATGATCTGTTGTGCTTTTCTCCAGAAAAAAGATATCTCAATCTTGTCAAAAAACAGCCTGCACTCTTTCAGAAAATAGCCCAGAAACACATTGCCAGTTACCTCGGCGTAACAGAGCAGTCACTCAGCCGAATAAGAAGCCGCATCGTTAATTAACTTAAGTTAACGTCCACTGATATTTTAAACCGTAGCTTTATCATCATCAAATTTTAACACAATCATTATGGAACAAAGAGATTTAACCATTATTTTGGTACACGGAGCATGGGGAGACGGATCACACTGGCAATACGTTATTCCTTCACTTACAAAAGCAGGATATAAAGTAAGAAGTGTTCAGAATCCATTAACATCACTTCAGGACGATATTAATAAGACTAAAGATCTTATTGATGCCCAGGAAGGGAAAGTACTTTTAGTAGGACATTCTTATGGAGGAGCTGTTATTTCAGGAGCCGGGCATCATGATAAAGTAGCCGGACTGGTTTATATTGCTGCTTTTGCACCTGATGCAGGAGACAGCCTTGGATCTCTGTTAGGAAGAAGAGAATCGCCGGGTGGAGCGAGTATTTATCCTGATAACAAAGGTTTTTTATGGATCAAATACGATGAATTTAAATCTGCTTTCTGTCAGGATTTGGATGATGAAAAAGCATTGGTGATGTCCTTATCACAAAAGCCAATTCACGGTCAGTGTTTTGGGGATGTAGCGGGAGAACCTGCCTGGAAAACCCGCCCAAGTTGGTATCAGATCTCATTGCAGGACCGTATGATCCCTGCAGAAACAGAAAAAGAAATGGCGGAACGTCTTGAGCCTAAGAAAATAATCTCTTTGGATGCGGGACATGCTTCATTGGCATCACATCCTGAAGAAGTTACCCAGCTGATTTTAGAAGCAGCTGCTTCCGTTTAATAAAAGATACAACACAATAATTGATTAAGCCTTGTGAAATTTTACGTAATTTCACAAGGCTTTTTTAATGAAAAACTAGTACAAAATGGTAAAAAGAATCGTAGCAAATATTAAAACGAATGATCTTTCCAGAGCCAATCAGTTTTATCAGGATATTCTTGAGCTGGATGTTTTGATGGATCATGGCTGGATCAAAACGCTGGGGAATGATGAAGAAGCAAAAGTTCAGATCAGCTTTGCTGAACAGGGAGGAAACGATACGGAAGTTCCCGATCTTTCCATTGAAGTAGATAATGTGGATGAAGTTTACAACAAAATGAAACATGCCGGTTTTGAAATCACTTACGAACTTACCAATGAAGACTGGGGTGTCCGAAGGTTTTTCGTTAAAGATCCTTTTCAGAAACTGATCAATATACTGTCTCACCAATAAAAATTTACTATGAAAGCAGAACGTATTATTCCTATACTAAGAATCTTCGATTATCAGAAAACAAAAGAATTTTATGTAGACTGGCTGGGATTTGAGATCGTCTGGGAACATTATTTTGATGAGAATACCCCTGTTTATATGGAAGTGAAAAGAGAAAATATCATTTTCCATTTAAGCGAACACCATGGAGACGGGACGCCAGGAACAAGGGTTTCAGTCTGGGGAGAAGGCGTTCCTGAATATCACAAAGAACTGATCGACAAAAAATACAAATACAACCGTCCCGGACTTGAAAAAACGTTTTACGGAGCCGTATCTTTTACCGTAATTGATCCTTTTGGGAATAAAATTACCTTTGAAGAAGAATATAATGAAGAAAAGCATAAAGATCTGAAGCTTTATTCTCACGATTGATTCTGCACGAACAGCATAAAAAATAGTCATTATTACACTATGTTTTCCAATATACATCAGGAGTTTGAAGCCCCGGAAGAATTAAAGGATACCATTAAATGCTTCTGGTATAACAGAAGAGATTATGGAGAAAACGTGTCCGAATTTTCAGTACTTCCGGATGGTTATGCCGAAATCATCTTTCATTTTGGGAGTAGATGCAGTATTTCTCATCAGGGAATTCTACAGGCTTTGCCTTCTCCTTTTATCATGGGGTTGCTCAATCAGCCTGCTCTCTTTCATGCTCAGAATCAGCTGGAAATTATCGGGATAAGATGTTTTCCATGGGCTGTTTTTGACTTATTGGGGCTTTCATCAGAAAAAACAGAAAACGGAGTTCATACTTTTGAACATCCTGTTGCAACGCTTCAAACCGGATTGAATGATCTCATCAGTCAGAAGAAAATAGAGGAAGCTATTGTACTGGTAGAACAGTATTTTTTGAAATTACACAAGCACATTACAGTAAACAGTCTCCTTTTCAAAGCAGGAGCTGCCATGAGAAAAAATAATGGAGCAATTCCTGTAAATCAGATAGCTGATTCTGCTCATACAACAGTTCGGACACTGGAAAGAAAGTTTAAACAATCTTCTGGTCATACCGTAAAAGATGTCTCCGGAATTATGCGTTTTGAACAGATAAGAAACCGTCTGTGGCATGCTCCGGAAGCTTCTATTGCTGAACTTGCCCAGGAATTCGGATATGCAGACCAATCCCATTTAAGCAGAGAATTTAAACGCTACAGCGGTACAACACCTGCTGTTTTCGCACGGGAAGCAAGAAAAAGAAAGCAAATCTTAAGCAATGATTTTGTCGCATTTGTACAAGCATGATACAACTACATTCTGGAATTTTGTACCATAATAAATACATTAAAAAATTATGGTACTGAATCATAAAAGAGTCGCTATCATTGGCGCAGGACCTGTAGGTTTAACCATGGCTGTTTTATTACAGCAGAAAGATGTTGAAGTAAATATCTATGAAAGAGATGTGAATGCACAGACAAGAGTCTGGGGCGGAACCTTGGATCTTCATAAAGAATCAGGACAGAAAGCCATGAAAAAAGCAGGTTTACTTGATAAATACTACGAGATGGCACGGCCTATGGGGATCAAAATCGCTGATGAACATTGCAATATTTTATTTACAAAGGAAATCACCCCCGAAAATCAATATGACAATCCTGAAATCAACAGAAATCATCTGAGAGAAATGCTTCTTGGCAGTCTGGCAGATGATACGGTAATCTGGGATATGAATTTTACCGGAATGGAAGAAAATGACGGTAAGTGGCTGCTTCATTTTAAAGACAAATCTGATGTGACCGCCGATCTCGTTATTGGTGCCAACGGAGGTATGTCCAGAGTAAGAAAGTACGTGACGGATGCAGAAGTAGAAGAAACCGGAACTTTTATCATTCAGGGAGATATTCCGCAGCCTGAAAAAATATGTCCTGAATTTTTTGAATGGTGTGAAGATAAAAGACCAATGGCAGCTTTTGAAGGTAATTTATTGGTAGCCAATCCATTTAATAACGGTGCTTTGAGTTATGGAGTTATATTCAAAAAGCCTGAAGAATGGGAAGATGGATGTACATTAGATTTTAAGAATACAGAACAGGTCCGTCAGTTTCTTTCCGAAAAATTTTCTTCATGGAATGAATTGTATCAGCAGTTATTCCTGTCAACTTCTTTTTTTGTAGGGCTGCCAACAAGGAGAATTCCATTAGACAAACCTTGGAAAAGCAATCGTAATTTACCCGTTACACTGATTGGTGATGCAGCACATCTTATGCCTCCTTTTGCCGGAAAGGGTGTAAATACCGGATTATTGGATGCTTTAATTTTATCAGAAAATCTGACAGAAGGAAAATACCAAACGATATCCGAAGCCGTTAATGCTTACGAAAAAGAAATGTTTATCTACGCCAAAGAAGCTCAGCTCGAATCCAGTAAAAATGAACTGGAAATGCGGGATTTCAAATTCTCTTTTACAAGCCTTTTCCAATAATTAATGATCCGGATCATTAAATAGTAAGATGAATAAAACTTACCTTTACACTTTAAAAACAGAATGAAACGTTCAGGAACCGCAGATCTACCCCTTCACTATGGCAAAGTACCTCCATGGCTGTATGAACGTATGTCTGTACTGGGCCTTTCCATCATTGAAGTCATTCTCATGGATTATGGTAAAGATGAGGTAGTGCGCCGATTGGCAGATCCATTCTGGTTTCAGAGTTTTGGAGCGGTGATGGGAATGGACTGGCATTCTTCAGGAATTACCACTTCTGTCATGGGAGCTTTGAAACGTTCTATTAATCCTAATTCCCAATCTTTGGGACTTTATATCTGTGGCGGAAAGGGGAAATTTTCACGCGAAACTCCATCAGAACTGATCAGAATTGCAGATAAAACCGGACTCAACGGAACGGATCTTGTGAGAGCCAGTAAACTTTCTGCAAAAGTAGACAATACAGCCATTCAGGATGGATATCAGCTGTATCTGCACAATTTTATTCTTTCAGACAACGGAAACTGGAGTGTTATCCAGCAGGGAATGCATGAATCCGACGGAACAGCGAGAAGATATCACTGGCACTCGGAAAATATCACCTCATTTGTAGAAAAACCGCACACAGGAATCAATGGAATTTCAAGAGGGCAGATTCTTAATCTTACTGATACCGAAGCTTCAGAAAACAGAAAGGGAATTCTCGATATTTCCCATACCGATTCAGCAGAAGTGATGAAAGATTTTGCAAGATTGATTCTTCCTGCCCATCATGATGTTCAGGCTTCTGATGTTGATCTGAAGCGTCTGGGAGCACTTCTGTATGTTACCAGAGAACAGCAGCCTCAGAATTTTGAAGACTTGCTGATGCTGGAAGGAGTAGGACCAAGAACCATGCAGTCATTGGCTTTGGTAAGTGAAGTGATTCACGGAGCACCGTCAAGATTTGCTGATCCGGCAAGGTTTTCCTTTGCTCATGGAGGTAAAGATGGACATCCTTTCCCTGTTCCTATCAATACCTATGACGAAAGTATCAGCATTCTCAGAAAAGGAATTGAAAAGTCCAAACTGGGAAATTCTGATAAGCTGAACTCTTTAAATAAGCTTCACCAGATCGTAACAGAAGCAGAAAAAGACTTCACTCCGGATTTTGATATCCAGCAGGTAATTGAAGAAGAAAGACAAAATTCCTGGCGCTTTGGCGGAAAAACAGTTTTTGGAGATGCCGAGAAGCCAAGTTCTCAGAAATCGATACAGCTTTCTCTGTTCTAAGCTTACTATTTTTTTAAGATTCGACAGTTCTATTAATGTCAGATAAATGTTTTACTATACCCATCCTTTGGAAGGGTTTCAAAAATCCAGAGAATTTTTAACGAGGTGGTAAGAGATAGTGTATTTTAAATAGCTGTTTAAAAATTATTGGTTTTAGAAGTAGCTTTTATTTCAGTGTAATAGATGCTTTTTTATAAAAATATTAAACTCTTTGTTTAATATTTCTTGCTCTTAATTCAATTAAAAATTTTAATTTTAAAGACTTAAAAAATTGACACCAATGACCAATAAAGCCTTAGAAACCTGCTATGATTTCCCATTCTTCTTCCCTGAAGAGCTTGCTGAAATCTTTCAGGCTCATGAAAAAACGTCATTTCAGAAAGGTGATTTTATTCTTGAAGAAGGAAAAACAGCCAATGAATATTATATTCTTGAAAGCGGATTGGCGCGTTCCTATGTCAATGATTTCAACGGAAATGAAGTAACCACTCATTTTTTTGTAGAGAATGAAGTGATTATTGAGGTTTTGTCAATGTTTCAAAGAGTTCCGTCTCAGGAAAATATCGTTTGTATTACAGATTGTGACTGCTGGAGGCTTGATTATGACACGTTCCAGGAATTGTTCCATAAAATCCCAAATCTCAGGGAATGGGGAAGATCATGGATGTCTCAGGAGCTTTTTGCTTACAAACAACGCTCCGTAGAAATGTTCACGCTGTCAGCAACCAGAAGATACCTTAATCTGCTGGAACAAAAATCTAAAGTCATACAATTTGCACCATTGAAGCAGATTGCTTCCTATCTGGGAGTTACAGACACTTCTTTAAGCCGTATTCGCAAAGAAATAGTTTCCCATCCTAAGAAAAATTAAATCTTGCCTTATGACAAGTAGATTTTCATTGCACCTCGGTAATTTTGGATTACAGTTTAACACTAAAATTACAAAAAATGAAAGTCAATCAAATTTATGTGAACCTTCCTGTAAAAGATGTACAGAAAACAAAAGAATTCTGGACCAAGGTAGGTTTTTCGATTAACGAACAATTCTCTGATGATAAAGCAGCCTGCGTTGCTTTGAATGATATGATCTACGTAATGTTTCTGCAGGAAGATTATTTTATGACCTTCACCAATAAACCTGTTGCTAAAGAAAATACCAGTCAGGTTCTTGTAGCAGTAGGTTTGAATAGTCGTGAAGAAGTAGATAAAATAGTGAATACCGCTGTAGAAAACGGAGCGCGGCAGCATGAAGAACCTCAGGATTACGGCTGGATGTATCAGAATTCTTTCTGGGATCTGGACGGACACGGCTGGAATATCACTTTTGCCGATATGTCTCAAATGCCGGCAGAATAATTTAAATCCAAGTAAAAATTAAATCTTGTCCTATGACAAGCACATTCTTACCATATCCTGGTAATTTTGGATAACAATCACCACTAAATTTTACAAAATGAATATTACTGATATTTACGTCAATTTACCCGTAAAAGACGTACAAAAAACCAGAGAATTCTGGACGAAGCTTGGCTTTTCTATCAATGAACAGTTTTCAGATGAGAAGGCAATATGTGTAGTAATGAAAGAAAATCATATCTATACAATGTTTCTTAAAGAAGAGTTCTTCCAAACTTTTACCAACAGACCTTTTGCCAAAGGAGATACTACGCAGGTGCTTCTTGCCATTGGCGTAAACAGCCGGGATGAAGTAGATGGTATGGTAAAAACAGCTATTGAAAACGGAGGTTCAAAATACAGTGATCCCGTAGATTATGGATGGATGTATCAAAGCAGTTTTGCAGATATCAACGGCCATCAGTGGGAAGTAATGCATGGAGACGTCTCTCAGATGCCTGCTCAATAATCGTTAACACCATAAAATATACATCAAATGGAAACGAAGTCTAATGATATAGAAATCATCAAAAATCAGATAACCAGTAACTATTATGTGATTACTTTGAATATAGACGGCATTACCCACGAAGAATCTATGATTTTTCCTAATGGTGAAGCCAATTGTATGAACTGGATTCTTGGACATTTGATCTACATCAGAAATCCTTTACTGAATATTTTAGGAGAAGAATCTGTCTGGGACAGTGAAAAGTTTTCTTTTTATAACAGAGGAGAAATTCCTTTGGACCGGAAAGATGAATTGGTCAGCTTTGAAGATTTAAAATCCTATCTGAAACAATCTCAGGATAAACTGGAAGCGAAACTCGGGACTCTTGACAGCTTTAAATCTGAAATGGTAAATGATATTTCAACGCTGAGCCTTCATGAAATTTATCACAGCGGGCAGCTAGGTTACCTCCGCAGGATTTTAGGAAAACCGGGCGCCATAAAATAAAAGGTTATTTTTAGATTTCTCACATTGTAAGAAATGCGAAAAACAGAGTAAGCAAAATAATTACCTGTAATCAATCTGCACAATCTCCGAAATCTGCGAGAAAACCTAAAATTTAGATTCCTCACTTTGTTCTGACAAGTGTTCGGTTTAAATATCGGTATTATCTTTTACATGAGTACAATTTTATCGAAGATAAAAACCCTCGCGCCTTAAAAAGCATATAGTTTGTAAAAACTTAGCGCCTTTACGTTTCTCTAACATTCTAACCTTTAATTTCTAACTTCTAATCTTTAAAATAAAATGGACACACCAAAATCAAAAAAAATGGAACTCGTTATTCCTGCTTACAGAATGCATTCCCAAAGCTTTATGAATGTATTAGACGGCATTTCGGAAGAAGACGCGTTGAAAAGAATTGAAAATAAAACCAATCATATTGTGTGGATGGCAGGAAACTTTGTCAACATGCGTTATGGCCTTGGATGGGTACTTGGGGTACAGGAAGAAGACCCTTACAGTGACTTGTTTTTCCAGGGAAAAGCATTGGATGAAAGCTTTAAATATCCAACTTTAGTTGAACTAAAAGAAAACTTTCATAAAATTTCCTCTAAAGTATTCCAAAGACTTCATGAAGTAACTGATGAAGAACTGGATGAAATATTTGAGATAGGAATGAATATTCCTTTCATTAAAGAAACAAAACTCAATTTTGTAGGAATGTGTATTGGCCGCGAAGATTATCTCTGCGGACAGATAGGCCTGATGCGCAGAATTCTGAACTATCCGGGAATGAAATACGATGTGGACGAAAATCTTAAATATTAATAATGAATCCAGTAGAAACAGGCTATAAGAAAGTCAACGGAATCCAATTGTATTATGAGATCTATGGATCAGGAAAACCTTTGGTTTTAATTCATGGAGGAGGTTCTTCCATTTTGTATGATTTTAAAGAAGTTATTGCAAGACTGGAAGATAAGTTTCAGCTCATAGGAATAGACCTGCAAAACCATGGACGAAGTGAACACCGCGATATTCCTGAAACTTTTGAACAAGATGCAGACGATGTAGCCGGAGTACTGGCAGAGCTTAACATTGGAAAAGCTTCTTTCTGGGGCTTCAGTAATGGAGGAAGTACCGTAATGCAGATTGGGCACCGCCATCCCGGAATCGTTGAAAAACTGGTTGTTGCCTCAGCTTTTTATAAAAGAAGCGGAATGATAGACGGTTTTTTTGAAGGAATGCAGGATGCCACTTTTGATTCGATGCCGGAACCTTTCAAAATTAATTTTTTAAATCTTAATCCAGATTTCTCAAAACTGGAAAATCTTTTTGAGAAAGACTGCACAAGGATGCAGACATTTCAAGACTGGAATGATGAGGTACTGGCTTCTATCAAATCACCAACATTATTCATCAGCGGTGACCAGGACGTCATGAAACCGGAACATGCTGCAGCAATGTGGCGCCTGGTAAAAGGCTCCCGGTTAATGATACTTCCCGCAACTCACGGTGTCTATATGATGCCTGACTTTGACGGAAGTATGGATACCAACTTAATAGACTTTACCGTCAGAGAAGTAGAAAAATTTATAAACCACTAAGTGTTTTATTCATATTAAATTAATTAATCCTTAACGGATCATCAGTAGAAACTATATCTTATAATAATAACTTTAAAATTAAAAATCATGGCTAAATTAAATCCGTATCTGAATTTTGATGGAACAGCTGAAGAAGCGTTCAATTTTTACAAAACTGTTTTCGGTGGTGAATTCGTCGGAGGAATTCATAAAATGGGAAATGCTCCTGGTACAGAAAACCTTTCAGAAGAAGAAAAAAACAGGGTAATGCACATTGCTTTGCCTATTGGAGGTGACCTTTTAATGGCATCAGATATTGTACCCGGTTTTGGGCAGACGCTTACGGTAGGAAATAACAATTATGTTTCTATTTTCCCGGACTCCAGAAATGAGGCTGACAGAATTTTTAAAGAACTTTCTGATGGTGGAAATGTAGAAATGCCAATTGAAGATCAGTTTTGGGGAGACTATTTCGGATGCTTTCAGGATAAATATGGTGTTCATTGGATGGTGAACTATAATGATGAATACGCAAAATAATCCTATATTTAACTAATTATAAAAAGAGGTGCCCATTTTTTTGGGCAGCTCTTTATTCTAACTATAAAAAACAGAACTATGGATCCAATTAAAATAGACATTACAATTTTAGCACCCGTTGAAAAAGTCTGGAATTATTTCAATGAGCCAAAGCACATCACAAAATGGAATTTTGCCCATGAAACCTGGCAGTGCCCTAGTTCTGAAAATAATCTTACAGTAGGAGGCAAATTCAAAAACAGAATGGAAGCGAAAGACAAAAGTTTCGGATTTGATTTTGAAGGAGTTTATGATGAAATTATTCCTCACGAAGTGATCAAATATCATATGGAGGACGGACGGAAAGTAGAAGTTGTTTTCGATAAAATAGATGAAAACACAACGAAAGTTATTGAAATTTTCGATCCGGAAAAACAAAATTCTGTGGAAATGCAACGGGATGGCTGGTATGCTATTCTTAATAATTTCCACAAGTATGTTGAGAATCATTAACACTATTTTTTGTAGCCATGATCAATCTAGTTATCATGTCCAAGAGTTTAAACTCCATTTATGCTTTTAATTATGACTCTGCAGAACAGTTCCTTCACGGAGTGATTGCAATACCTGCGAGAAGAGCCTTAGAAAAAGAAAAAATAAATTCTTTGGAAAAACTTTCAGATTATTCCGAGAAGGAAATTATGCAGCTGCATGGTTTCGGGAAAAATACGATGGTGAAACTGAAGAATTATATGAAAGAAAATCAGGTCTGTTTTAAAGAAGCATAATAAGTATACAACTGGAAAATTTTGCAGTGTCATTGCAATAAAGCGGAATCATATCGTTTAAATGCAAAGGCATAAGATTTCTTTTGCTGTTGTATAGAGAATTTAAAAATATAAATACATTATCCCTGTTAAAATTTAAAAGTATGAATAACGATATTTTCCCATGTCTCTGGTATGATGGAGACGCCAAGCAGTCTGCAGAATTTTATTGTAAAGTTTTTGGAGGTGAAATCACTGCAGATACACCCGTGGTAATGAATATTGACTTGTTTGGACAAAGAGTAATGCTTTTGAACGGCGGTCCGCAATTCAAAAAAAATCCTTCCATCTCTTTCATGGTAATTTGTGAAACAGAAGATGAGGTTCAAAAATACTGGGATACGCTGTTGGATGGCGGGCTGGCTTTGATGGAGCTGGGATCTTACTCATGGAGTAAAAAATATGGCTGGGTTCAGGATCAATATGGAGTAACGTGGCAGTTGTTTTTGGGCGAAAAAGAAAGTGAACAAAAGATCATACCTACTTTGATGTTCATCCATCAGAACAACGGAAAAGCAAAAGAGGCAATGGAACTTTACACCAAAACATTCCCCAATTCAAGCATAAGAAACATATTGACCTATGGAGCAGGAAGTGAAGGCCACGATATCCCGGAACCGGCAGAAAATGTTCAGCATGCTCATTTTATGATAGACAATTACAGCTTATTCTGCATGGATAATTCTTATGATCACCAGTTTGACTTCAATGAAGGAATATCATTGGTGGTAATGACAGATGACCAGCAGCAGACCGATAACTACTGGAACACGCTGACAGCAGACGGCGGCAGGGAAAGTATGTGCGGCTGGCTGAAAGATAAATATGGATTGAGCTGGCAGATAGTGCCTAAAAGACTTATTCAGCTAATGAACGATTCCAATCAGGAAAAAGCTTATAAAGTGGTTCAGGCAATGATGAAAATGCAGAAAATTATCATCCAGGATCTGGAAGATGCATATAATTCTTAATCTGTTTCGGCGTATTGTTTGATGTACTTTAGAGAAAAGATTTGCATATGAAGACACAGAACAAATCAGAATCTAAGTCAAAAGTCCCTAAAGAAGGGCTGTTTCCGGAAATTATCCGGAACGATTATCAGGGAAGCCGGAAGCTGAAGGGTAAAAAAGCAGTTATTTCCGGGGGAGACAGCGGCATAGGACAGGCTGTAGCCGTTCATTTTGCCAGAGAAGGAGCAGACGTTGCTATTATCTATAAAGAAAGTAATGATGATGCCAAAGAAACCCAAAAACTGGTTGAAAAAGAGGGACAGAAGTGCTTACTTATAAAAGGTGATCTTACCCGGAAAGTATTCAGAACCAAATGTGCGGACAAGATTAAAAAAGAATGGAAGAAACTTGATATTCTGGTTAATAATGCCGGAATTCATACCTCTAAAAGCAGTCTGGAAAAAATCTCTGATGAACAGATTCAGGAAACATTTGATACCAATATCATTTCTATGATTTCTTTCACCAGAAATTTTCTTCCGCTGATCGGAAAAGGAGGAAGAATTATCTGTACAACCTCTGTCACAGCGTACCGCGGAAGTGATCATTTACTTGACTATGCGGCTACAAAAGGAGCGGTGTTGTCTTTTATCCGTTCATTGGCGGATAATCTTGCCGGAAAAGGAATTCTGGTGAATGGAATTGCACCCGGACCTATTTGGACTCCGCTTGTGAAAGAAGCTTTTGATGACCTTTCCAGGTTTGGAAAAGATACTCCGCTGAAGCGTGCGGGACAGCCGTCGGAAGTAGCTCCGGCTTATGTATTTCTTGCTTCTAAAGATGCAAGCTATATTACAGGAGAAATTATTCATATTAACGGAGGTGATTTCGTCGGAGGATAGAATGAAACGCTGGAAACTGGAAACCAGAAGTTAGAAGTTAGAAAATCGCAGTTCAATACACTCTTACTCTCTAACCCTCAAACCCTCAAACACAATCACCTGCAACCTATTACCTAAAACCAAACACCTAAAATATAATGGAAAAATTATCATACGAAATAGAAATCAATGCTGAACCTGAAAAAGTATGGAGTGTCCTTTGGGGAGATATTACATACAGGCAATGGACAACAGCATTTACAGATGGTTCTTTCTATGAAGGAACGCTCGAAGAGAATAATATTGTTAAATTTCTTGATCCCAAAAATAATGGGATGTACAGCAGAGTAGAAAAAGTTATTCCCAACGAAGAAATAAAATTTCTGCACCTGGGAGAAATTTATGAAGGGATTGAAGTTCCTCAGGATTGGGGAGAAGCAACAGAAGCTTATTTTCTTGAAGAAAATGAAGAAGGAACACTATTGAAAACAGAAATTCAGACCCCTGCGGAATTTAAAGAATTTTTTGAAGAGAAATTTCCAAAAGCGATGACCATCGTTAAGCATCTTTCAGAAAATCAGCTGTAAATATCTCAGGTTGAAATACACCTGATATTGAAAGTAATTCATAGCCAAATCACTTTAAAAAATAAAAAAATGGAAACCTTATCATACGAAACAGTAATTGATGCTCCTCTACAGAAAGTATGGGACATTCTTTGGAACCCTGAAACTTATAGTGAATGGACCCGGTTTTTCGGTGCAGGATCTGTTATGAAGTCCGATTGGAAGGTAGGTGGAAAGACCTATTTTCTTAATGCTGAGGGAGAAGGAATGGTTTCAACTATAGACAGTATGGAAGAACCCAATCAGATTGTTTTTAAACATCTGGGAATGGTAGATAAAAATGGAGTAGAAGACACTCAAAGCAAAGAAGTAATGGAATGGAACGGAAGCTTTGAAAAATATTTTTTAATAGACTTTGGAGGGAAAACAAAACTTCATGCTGAAGTTCAGGTTGAAAAACAATGGGAAGATCATATGAACACTGGCTTTACAAAAGGATTGACGGTTGTGAAAAGCCTTGCAGAAGGAGTAAGCCTTGATTCTGTGTGATTGAAGTTCAAAGTTTAAAGTTTAAAGTTCAAGGTTTAAAGTTTAGGACAGTTGTCTTGATATCCATCCCTAATCCCTGCCACCTGCTACCTATCATCTATTATCTATTATCTATCAACTAAAAAATGAAACTACTCGTAATACTTTTCGTAACATGTATTTTGGCTTTACTAGGGACTTTTTTGTTTCAGGGGAAGCCGGATTTTATATTCTCTGGAAACCTGGGAATGGCTGTATTTATCATATTTACAGGTTTTTCTCATTTTAAGTTTCAAAAAGGGATGGAAATGATGATCCCGGATTTTATGCCCGCAAAAATGTTTTGGGTCTATTGTACAGGAGTACTGGAAATTGCCGCGGGAATTGGGCTTATGATTCCGGCTATTCGTGAGATAACCGCAATTTTACTCATTGTTTTTTATGTCCTGGTTTTTATAGCCAATATCAATTCTTCCAGGAAAAAGATTAATATTTTTAAAGCCGATTACACAGGTCCTGGAATGAAGTACTTTTATACTCAAAGGATTCCCATGCAGATTATCTTAATCGTCTGGACATGGTATTTCGGAATATATTTACACTAAATAAAAAAGACAGTCACTAAGGCTGTCTTTTTCATATAATTGATATTTTTTTCATTAATTGATAAAAACAGTGTAACGTTTTGTGGGTATAATATGTCTTATTATATAAATGCATTTATTTTCTATTGTTTTAAAAATGAGTGCCTTCTATAACTTTAACCTTTAAAACAGAAGTTATGAACCTAAATCACAACATTTTCGGTACAGCCCTTATTGTACTATCTACCATTATGACCAACGCACAGAGCTCTACTGCCAAACTGCCGGGAGATCCTACTTTGCCATCTTCCAAAGCCAATCTTGAGAAGCTGATTTCTTATGACAAAGGAAACTTTAAATACAAAGTGGAAGACTATTTTGCAAGACCAAAAGCTTCAGCATTTAAAATTTCTCCTGACGGAAAATACCTTTCCTATAAAGAAAAAGACCAGGATAAAAAGAACCACGTGTATGTAAAAGACCTGAGTTCAGGAAAAATTACCAAAGCCATCGTGGAAAAAGATGATCTGATCAGAGGCTATGGCTGGCTGAACAAAAAACGCCTTTACTACACTCAGGATAGAGGAGGAAATGAGAACATTCATTTGTATGCTGCAGATGCAGATGGTGGAAATCAGAAGGACTTGACACCATTTGACGGAGTAAAAGTACAATCAATTATTCCTATAAAAGATACGGATTTTGTTGTAGTTACCCTCAATAAAAATAATAAACAGATTTTTGAGCCTTTTAAAATCAATTTCGTTACCGGAGAAATGACCCAGCTATATGAAAATAAAGATGTCAACAGTCCTATTGACGACTATCTTTTTGATAAAGATGGAAATTTGAGAGGTTATAGTGTTCTTGAAAACGGATTAACCACAAAAACCTATTATAAAGATCTGCAGACAGGAAAATTCAATCTGATTAAATCTGCAGATTGGTCTGATACTTTCAGCATTATAGAATTTAATGAAAATTCTAAAAATAAAGATGAAGCGTATGTAGTAACGAATCTGGATAGCGATAAAGCGAGAATTGTGCTGTATGATCTGAAAAAAAATGCTGTGATAAAAGAGATTTATTCTAATCCTGTATATGATGTAAGCTCCATAAGCACTGCCGGTAAAAACAGAAATTACGAACTTGATTTTATAAGCTATGAAGGAACTAAAGGAGAAACAGTTCCGGTAAGTAAATTTTATAAAGAAATACATGACAAATTAAAAGCTCAGTTTGGAGATAAGGAATTTGGGATTGCTTCTTCAGATGATAATAATGATAAACTTCTGGTTGTGGTAGGAAGTGATAAGCTCTACGGAACCTATTATGAATATGACACCAAAACCAAGCAGACCAAACTTCTCTACAACCTGATGCCTCAGCTGAAGGAAGAAGATATGGCTGAAATGAGACCTATCGAATTTAAAAGCAGAGATGGAATGACCATTCATGGATATATTACATTGCCTAAAGCAGCACTGGAAGGTAAAAAAGTTCCTTTGATTGTAAATCCTCATGGCGGCCCGCAGGGAATCAGAGACAGCTGGGGATTCAATCCGGAAACACAATTGTTTGCAAGCAGAGGATATGCTACTCTTCAGGTGAACTTCAGAATTTCAGGAGGATATGGAAAATCATTCCAGAAAGCCGGATACAAACAAATCGGAAGAAAAGCCATGGATGATGTGGAAGATGGTGTAAAATACGCCATTGAACAGGGATGGGTAGATAAAGATAAAGTAGCTATTTACGGAGGAAGCCATGGAGGGTATGCAACATTAATGGGATTGATCAAAACTCCGGATTTGTATACCTGTGGAGTGGATTACGTAGGAGTATCCAATATTTTTACCTTCTTTGCTTCTTTCCCGGAATACTGGAAACCTTATAAAGAAATGGTAAAACAAATCTGGTATGATCTGGATAATCCAGAAGAAGCTAAAATTGCTAAGGAAGTTTCTCCCGTGTTCCAGATTGATAAAATCAAGAAACCATTATTTGTGGTGCAGGGAGCTAATGATCCAAGAGTAAACATCAATGAATCTGATCAGATTGTAAAAGCAATGCGTGCTAAAGGTTTTGAAGTTCCTTATCTGGTAAAATATGATGAAGGGCACGGATTTGGAAAAGAACCGAACAGAATTGAACTTTATAAATCCATGTTAGGATTCTTTGCAGAAAATTTTAATAAGTAACTAATAATTTTATAATGTGGAAACGGAGGGCTAAGGTCTTCCGTTTCTTTTTTTTGTTATTATGACTAGGTGTTTAGATTCCTACGGAATGACAAGCTGTATGGATAAACTATCATTACAATTGTGTTATTCCGTAGGAATCTAAGATGAAGTTAGAAATTGAGAATGGATAAAAAGGTTTTTATCATTCATCAATATTTCATTTGTTATTTATCATTTTAGCCCCGATAGCAGCGGTTACCCCGGAACATGAGTGGGAGCGTCGGAGGGTAAGAGCGTGGGATCGTTTGGTGTGAGGAGTATGAGCGGATAGCGGGAAAAAGCTTCCTTAAAAAAATAAGCAATGATTAATAAGTAATGAATAATTTGGCGATAATTTGAGAGATAAAAATATCGATGAATAAAAGAAAAATTGAATTATAAGAAAAATATTTTAAATTTATTAAAGTAAAACCAAAAGATTAGCCGTCATAGCAGTATGGAGGTTGTCGAAAAAATAACAATGCCACAGAAAGAGAAAGAAAGCATCATCTCGCAGACCGTTTCCAACTACGGAGGGAAGCTGATGTCTTATATTCGTCCGAAAGTGAAAAACACGGAGGATGCGGAAGATATTCTGCAGGAAGTGTGGTATCAGTTCAGTAGCCTTACGAATATTTCGGAGATCGTAAATGTTGGTGGGTGGTTATACAGAGTAACGGCAAATAAAATCACAGACCGTTACCGCAAAAAGAAAACAGAAAATCTTGAAGATTTCGTATATGAAGATGAAGACGGCAGTTTTTCTATCAAGGATATTCTTCTGATGGATGAGAGCGCTGGCCCTGAAGTGAAAATGTTTCAGGATGAGATCTGGAAAAAACTGTTTGAAGCACTTGATGAACTTCCCGAAAAACAAAGGCTGGTCTACGTAGAAAATGAACTGAATGACAAAACCCTCCAGGAGATTGCCGATGAACAGGGAGAAAACATCAAGACCATCATCAGTAGAAAAAACTATGCTGTGAAGCATTTGAGAAACAGATTGAGAAAATTATACGAAGATTTAAAAAGTTAGAAAAAGAAATTATGAATCATAAACACAAAAAGGGTTGGATTTTTTTATTGTTATGCCCGCCATTAATTTTAGCCGCTGTTACATGGATTGTAATGCTGCTCTGGAATTGTCTTCTCCCAGAGATTTTAGGAGTGAAAACGATTACTTTCTGGCAGGCAATGGGAATACTGATCCTAAGTAAAATTCTTTTCGGAGGTTTCCATTTCGGTAAAGGAATGAAAGACTTCAAGGAAAGAAAAATGAGAGAAAAAATGGAAAGCTGGTCCCCTGAGGAAAGAGAAAAATTCAAAGAGGTTTGGCGAAATAAATGCTCGGGAGGATTCTTCAACAGAAATAACGAATAATTTGAAAATTTTAAAGAAGTAGTAAAGTAAAATTAGAATTCATTCGTCTCTATAAAAAACAAGAAGTAGTAAAATTTAAAATTTTGAAAAAATGAAAAATTCAGCATTAAAAGGAGCTCTTGGAGCATTAGCCGTTGTGGGTGTAGCCTTAATCGCTAAAAAAGCAATACAAAGAAAAAGATTTATCAAAGGTATTTTTGATGAATATGGAATCAAGGAGAAATCTCCTTTCGGACTGGCAGATAAGATCAGAGAAATGAATGATGAGCAATATCAGGAACTGAAAGGGAAATTCAAAAAAGAATTCCATTCAAGATGCTGCAGAAAGGATAATACCTGCGAAGCATAATACGTAAAGACTAAATTGAAATTGTTAATTCCGGCGCGGGAAGCTCTGCTTCCCGCGCCGGAATTTTTTATTTAAAACAAGCTGCTAAGAGATGTTTTAGTCCTACATTTGTTTCTTTATTATTAAAGATTACTCAGAAGATTATGAAAATCAGAAATATTTTTATGGCGGTGCTGTCATTTTTCTCAGTCATTATTTATGGGCAGTATTCCGGACAGAAACAATATGTTTTCTTTTTGCATAATAAATTTTTAGAAGGGCATTCTTTAGAGGAGAAGCACCCAAAATACGAGGTTGCAGAATATGAAGAAATACTCAATAAATTAAAGGATAAAAATACGATTGTGATTTCTGAGAAAAGAAAAGCAGATACCGATCCCATAGCGTATGCAGGAAAGGTGAGAAAGCAGATTGACAGTCTGATGAAAAAAGGAATTCAGGCTGGAAGGATTACCGTTGTAGGAACTTCGCAGGGAGGATATATTGCGCAGTATGTGTCTTATTATGAAAAGAATCCGGACTTGAAATTTGTGATTATTGGAGCGAGTTTTAAAGATGATTCTTTGGAAAAAGATAAAAACTTTAAGCTTTATGGAAGAATTCTTTCCATTACGGAGAAATCAGATGACGGGCATCTGCCGTTATCAAAGGAACAGAGATTGATGAGATCTGATATTAAAGATTTTAAAGAAATAGAGCTTAACACTGGTTTACAACATGGTTTTCTTTTTAAAGCACTCAATGATTGGATAACTCCTACTAAGGATTGGGTTTCCCGGAAATAGATGCTGGTTGGTCTATTAACGTTTAGTTCTTATGATTGAAGTTACTACGAAATGATCTGCGTAATCTGTGAAATCTGCGGGTAGAAATTAAAGTTGAGATTCCTCGCTATGCTCGGAATGACAAAAGGACTGTTGAACTCATTCAATTCGCAGCATTTGTTGATAAGTACAATTTTATCGAAGATAAAATCTTTGCGTCTTAAAACATACAGTTTGAAAAAGAATTAGCGTCTTTGCGCTTTCCAGCCTTAAAATAATAAACGATATTGAGATTGCTTCATCTTCGATTCGCAATGACTTTTAGATTTTTTTTTCTATCAAAATTTTACCATAAACATCAAACACAAAGAAAAATAAATCCTTATTTTTGTATTTCTCAATGAAAGACTACTACTATTTTCTCGGTATATCCCAGGATGCTTCAGAAGAAGACGTCAAAAAAGCGTATCGGAAACTGTCTCTAAAATATCATCCTGATAAAAATGACAATGACGATTTTTTTGCTGACCGTTTTCGTGAAATTCAGGAAGCTTATGAAACATTGAGTGATTCTGTAAGAAGACGCGCTTACGATCAGAATTTAGAAAGTCATCAAAAAAGTTTCAGATATAATATTCCACCTGCAATCAAAACTTTTACAGCGAATAAAATTCACGCAAAAAAAGGGGAGGAGATTATCATCAACTGGCAGACGAGTAATGCCGATGTGGTGAAGGTATTGCCTTTTGGATTGGAAAAGCCGTATGGAGAGAGAATCTTTAAAATCACAGAATTTAAAGACGGAAAATTCCAGCTTCTGCTTCATGCAACGAATTCTCTTTTGCACAAAACCGTTGTTCAGGGAATTACCATCACAGAAGTTTTTGAGAACGATTCTGAAAAATTCAAAAATTCTGTGGAAGAAATGTTTAAGCCACAACCCAGAACACGAATTAACAAATCCGGCCAGCCTAAAATTATGATGCTGATCTGGGGCGTTATTATTTTAGCAATTGCTATTTATATGCTGATAAAAAACTTCAACTAGTTTATGCCATTTTCTTTCTTCCAGGGCATTTTTTGCATCTTTTCCCTTTCTTGAACTTTTTACAGCATGATTTCTTTTCACAAAACATCTCTTTGTTATTGAATGAGTAAGGTGCCAAAGGCGGAACTTTAAAAGGGACAATCATATTCATGCTGCAAATATATTAATTTAGAATAAATATAATTAATAAAATTTCATAAAATTCTTTAAACCTGATGTATAGCAGATATTGCTTGCTTTCTGATGGATGATCTTACCTGAATTCTATCCCGGATTACTTCTTGAATTCTCCTTGAATTGAGCTTATGTTTACATTTTGAATAAAACTAATAATTGTAGAATGTTTTAAAAATAAGTTTAGCCAATAAGATAGGAATTGATGAATAATTCACATTATTTTAAATAAAATGGCAGTATTTTATTGAGTGTAAATTGATTGTTTTGTTGCATATTATGTATGGAATAGGGAATGTGTTTGTTGGAATTTATATAAACTATGGTAAAAGGTTATTAAAAATAAAGTGTGATAAAAATCACAAATATTTTTGTGAATTATCACCCCGGATATGCTCTTGTACAATCATTCAAAAAATTGTAATTTTACACATCTTTTTACAAACAAAATCTAATAAATAAAAATGAATACAGAACAGTTTGTGAGCCGTCACATTTCCCTTAATGAAGCCGATAAACAGGCGATGTTGGAGAAACTTGGCGTTTCTAGTATTGAAGAGTTAATTTCTCAGACCATTCCATCTTCTATCCGTTTAGAGAAAGATCTTGAGATCTCGGAACCGCTTTCTGAATACGAAATGTTGAACCATTCAAAAGAATTGGCATCTAAAAATACAGATTATACGAGTTATATCGGATTTGGATACCACAATACACTTTTGCCTTCAGCAATCCAGAGAAATATTTTTGAAAACCCTAGCTGGTATACAGCTTATACACCGTATCAGGCAGAAATTGCACAGGGAAGACTTGAAGCTCTTCTTAATTTCCAGACGGTAGTATGTGATCTTACAGGTTTTGCATTGGCTAATGCATCTTTGCTGGATGAATCTACTGCTGCAGCTGAAGCAATGCATATGTTCTTCAACAACAGAACGAAAGATCAGAAAAAAGCAGGAGCTAATAAGTTCTTCATTTCTGACCTTGTTCTTCCTCAAACAGTTTCTGTATTAAAAACAAAAGCTGAAGGATTAGAAATTGAAATTGTAGTAGGAGATCATAAAACACACCAGTTTGATGGTTCTTATTATGGAGTTTTATTACAGTATCCTGGTAAAAACGGAATCGTTTTAGATTATACAGAAGATATCGTAGAATACAAAAAACTGGATCTTCAGGTAGCAGTTGCTTGTGATCCTATGGCTTTGGTTAAACTAAAGTCTCCTGCAGAAATGGGAGCTGACTGTGCGGTAGGTACTACACAGAGATTTGGTATTCCATTAGGATACGGAGGTCCTCACGCAGCTTTCTTTGCTTGTAGAGAAGACTATAAAAGAGATATTCCGGGAAGAATCATCGGAGTTTCTCAGGATATGTACGAAAGACGTGCATTAAGAATGGCACTGCAGACAAGAGAACAGCATATCAAAAGAGAGAAAGCTACTTCAAACATCTGTACAGCTCAGGTTCTTTTGGCGGTAATGGCAGGAATGTATGCTGTTTATCACGGTCCAAAAGGATTAAACTATATTGCAGATCAGATTCACTTTAAAGCAAATGCTTTGAAAAATGGTCTTAAAGCATTAGGTTATCAGGTAGTAGAAGAGCCAATCTTCGATACAGTGAAAATCACAATGGCTGAAGATGAAAAAGGAAGATTAGTAAGATTGATGCTTGATCACAAACTTAACCTTAACTATTTTACAGAAGGTGTGGTAAGTATCGCGATCAACGAAAGTACAACATTAGAAAAATTAAACTATCTGATGGCTTCTTTCGCTCAGTTTAAAGACAAGCAGACTTTCAAATTAGAAATCAAAGAAGGATACAGCATTCCTGAAGAAAATTTAAGAAAAGACGAAATTCTTACGGAATCAGTATTCAATAAATACCACACAGAAACGGAATTGATGCGTTACATCAAACGTCTTGAGAGAAAAGATTTATCATTGACACATTCAATGATTTCTTTAGGATCTTGTACAATGAAACTGAACGCAGCCACTCAGATGTTACCGCTTTCATGGGAAAACTGGGGTGCAGTTCACCCATTTGTACCTGTAAATCAGGCTGAAGGTTACCAGGAAATGATCCGTGAATTAGAGAAAGACTTAGCAGAAATTACAGGTTTTGCAGGAACTTCTCTTCAGCCAAACTCTGGAGCTCAGGGAGAATATGCAGGATTAATGGTAATCAGAGAGTACCATATCTCAAGAGGAGACCACCACAGAAATGTAGTGTTGATCCCTCAGTCTGCACACGGAACCAACCCGGCTTCTGCAGCTATGGCAGGAATGAAAATCGTAGTTGTGAAAAACCTTGAAAACGGTGAAATCGACTTCGAAGATCTTAAAGCTAAAACAGAACTTCATTCAGCAAACTTATCAGCTGTAATGATTACTTATCCGTCTACTTACGGATTCTTTGATGCAAACATTAAAGAAATTACCAACCTTATCCACGAACACAGAGGACAGGTATATATGGATGGTGCCAACATGAACGCTCAGGTAGGATTTACAAGTCCTGGAAACATCGGAGCTGACGTTTGCCACCTTAACCTTCACAAAACTTTCGCAATTCCTCACGGAGGTGGAGGTCCTGGAGTAGGCCCAATTTGTGTAGCTAAACACTTAGTACCTTTCCTTCCTTCCAACGCGAATATCAGAATCGGGTCTAAAGAAGCTATTGAAGGTATTTCTGCTGCACCTTACGGTTCAGGATTGATCCTAAATATTTCTTATTCTTACATCAAAATGTTAGGAACTGAAGGTCTTAAAAAGGCTACAGGACACGCTATCATGAATGCTAACTATCTGAAAGAAATTTTAGCTGAGCATTTCCCTATCTTATATTCAAACGAAAACGGAAGAGTAGCTCACGAATGTATCGTAGATTTCCGTCAGTTCAAATCTTTAGGAATTGAAGTGGCTGATGTGGCGAAGAGATTAATGGATTATGGTTTCCATGCTCCTACCGTTTCTTTCCCGGTTGCAGGTACATTGATGATTGAGCCTACAGAATCTGAAAGCAAGTCTGAAATTGATCGTTTTGCAGAAGCATTGATCTCTATCAAAAAAGAAATTGATGAAATTGCTAACGGAGAAGCAGATGCGGCTAACAACGTATTGAAAAATGCTCCTCACACAGAACAATTGGTAATCTCTGATTCTTGGGATAAACCATATAGCAGAGAAAAGGCAGCTTATCCATTAGAGTGGGTAAGGGACCACAAATTCTTCGCTTCTGTATCAAGAGTAGATGAAGCTTACGGAGACAGAAACTTAGTATGTACTTGTGAGCCGATTGAAGCTTATATGTAATCTCAGTTTTTTAACTATAAGAAATCCCTTTCAGTAATGAGAGGGATTTTTGTTTTTTACAGTCATTGCGAGCGTAGCGAAGCAATCTCAATTTTCTATTCATATATTTTATATTTTTCCGCATAATTTTCTTTTGCCTTAAAATGCCCTGATTTTTTATCATAAAGAAAAATATATTCCACAGGGATTTTTTGAAAAGGGTGATCAGCAGAATAACTGACCTGCTTACCATTTATTGTTGTAAAGTCATACCAGTCACCATCCGGAGTCCGCCCACGGACTAATACGGATTTTCCTTTGAAAGCAATATCGTTGACCCTGTCATTATTATAGTCTTTGATCTTTAATTGTAATTCATACGGTTCATACACTTTGTTATCTTCATGAGCATCATAAGTTCTTAGATTAAAGTCATAATATCCCTCATATACATTTTCCAGAGAATCTGCTGACACTTTATAAAGTTCATGCCCGCCATTTCCATGACCTGTTACAATGATTGCCAGCAAAAAAGGATTTTCTTTTGGGAAAATTGAAACAAATTCATACCGCTCAGCAGCTAATGTTTTGACAAGCTTTCCATTCTTCGTTAACAACAGCTGATATTTCCAGGGGTATTTTGAGGTAGATCCGGTTTTCCAGTCGTATTCAATAAAATAATAGTCCTCATCTGAACCATTGATTTTTACCTTCCTGAATACTGTTATTTTTTCACTTTCCTGCTGAGATGGGCTTTCATGAATATGAAGATCAAAAGCCTGACGGAGATTTTGGATAAACTTCGAAGAATCTTTGATTGCAGGGTAATCGGCAAGATATTTAAACGGAGTAGGGGCTGTAGGCTTTACATCTTCTTTATCTTTTTCTGTATGCTGAATTTGAATGATCTCTTCTTTTTTAGCCTCTTGCCTGCGGGTGCAGTTAAAGATAAGCAAAGGTAAAAGTGCTGAGAGAAGTATTTTTTTCATGAGGTTGTTAGTTGTAAAAGAATGATGAAATATATTGGATTTTAATGAAATATCAATGGCTTAAGAATCTTTTTTAAAACAAAATCACCTCTCAAAACTGAGAGGTGTTCTATTGTTTTCTGTCATATTCTTTTATCTCCTTTTAAAGCTATAGGCAAGCAGAATCGCTACGCCCATAGTTACGCAGGTTATAATTGAAATAGTTTCAATTGAAATTCCACTTTTCATCTGTGTGTTTTCTTTTTCACATGAAAAAAAGAATAATACTGCCATAAACAGACAGACCGAGAGTAATTTTTTATTCATAAACGCATTTGTTTGGTTATGAAAGTTTTACAGCAAAAAGTATACCGGATTTGTAGACTTAAAAACCCTTTTGTTGTAAGGTTTTTGGCTATACTGATGGTTGGCAATAAATGATTTAACGTAAACAATTAGGACAAATCGTTAATCTTATAAACGATTTTCTTTATCAATCCCCGGTTTCCAAAATAGCAAAGTAAATGATTGATCAAAAGTGCTGAAAAAGGAAACAGATTGCCGAAGATATCTTTAAAATTAACCATAGTAATAATGAGAAAAATAAGCGAAAAGAGATTGAGTTTCCATAACTTTACTTGGTAAGTCAGTATTTTGTTGTTTTCATTATAAGTGAATTTCCCATTATCAATTAAAGATAAATAGTGCCAATTGGATCTTTCTTTGAAAAGACCTTCATCGAAGGAAACAAACTCCGGCCCGTAAAGAATATTTTGAACCCTTTCTTCTTTTAACAGATCTCGTACTGCGTAAATAACCTGATCAGAAGTTTTATCTTTTGTGATTTCTTTTTCAAAAGTATAAGTAAATGGGAACATATAGTTTTAAGCTTGGTTATTTGTTTTTCCTTCATTCCAATAATAGCTGTCCGGGTAGATTCTGGCCCCAAAAACAGCAGTTCCCACCCGTACAATGGTAGCTCCTTCTTCAATGGCTGTTTCCAGATCTCCGCTCATGCCCATAGACAGTTCTTTCATCTCCACATTCGGAATGTTTTCACGGATGATATCCTGTTGAAGATTTTTAAGGATTTTAAAACATGCTCTTACTTTCTCGCTTTCAGCACTGAATAAACCGATGGTCATCAAACCCTTTATTTTCAAAGTAGAGTAGTGGGAGATCTTTCGGGTAAGTTCAATCGCTTCACTGGGATCAATTCCAAATTTGCTCTCTTCATTGGAGGTATTCACCTGGATTAAAACATCCATTGTTCTGTTTTCAGTTAAAAGTCTTTGGTGGAGTTTTTCGGCCAGTTCCAGACGATCCAGAGACTGAACGCAGGTAACATCATATTTCAGAATATCTTTGATTTTATTGGTCTGAAGGTGGCCAATAAAGTGGTTTTCATGAGGGGTATCCTTTAGCTCTTCATATTTCTCCTTCAGTTCCTGTACTTTATTTTCAGCAATTAAGGTCTGTCCATGTTCCAATGCGATTTTGATACGTTCTGCCGAAACAGTTTTTGTAGCCAGCAATAATTTAACTTCACCAGTAATCCTTCCGGATTTTGCACATGCATTTTCTATCCGGTCATTGATGACAGCAAGGTTGTGGAGGATATCGTCTTTCATGATGGAATGGTTTCTTTAGCTTCCAGTTTTTTTATTAAAGCCGCTTTCACAGCTGTTAAGGCATAATCTTTAGCTTCAGCAAAAGAAATAGCGTACTTTCTTTCAATGGTTCTCATCTCTTCCGGAAACTGATCCAGCAGCTGATCGTAGAATGTATCCAGAATCTCAGCAGAAGGCATCTCATAATTAATCTTTAGCTGGAAACGTCTTAAAAGAGCAGTGTCAATAATCTCAGGATGATTGGTAGCGCAGATTAAAAGAGAATTTTCAGGGTAATAGTCAATCAATTGAATCAAGGTATTCACCAGCCTTCTCATTTCGCCTACATCTTTATCATCACTTCCCCGTGCTTTTCCAATCTGATCCAGTTCATCCAGAAAAAGAACAGATCTTTCTCTGGCGGCTTTATCAAAAATCATTTTAATATTCTGTGAAGTTTCTCCGATGCGGGATGATACAATATTACTAAGATTTAAAATAATAATATTTTTTCCCAGGGCATTGGCAATGGCCTTTGCTGTCATTGTTTTTCCGCATCCCGAACTTCCCTGAAGCAAAACCTTATTATTAACCGGAAGACCGTACTCCTGCAGCTCTTTAATATAATTGTGTTCCTTGATAAGCTGTACCAGATGCTCCTTGTTGTTTTTATCGAGAAATACTTCATTAAGGTTGACTTGTTCCTTATCCTGGATAATAAGATTGTACAGATTCATGATGACGATTAAAAGGATTATTGAATAAACAAAGATAAAGCTTTATTGAATGTCAAAAAAAATCCTGAATAATAATAAACATCTGGTCCAGCGTAAAATGAATAATGAATTATAAATGATACATTATGAATGTACATCTGTAAAACAAAAAATATCCCCAGGCATCTGTGAAAATCTGCGAAATATGTGGGAAATAAACCTTTTGCGTTTTTACAGAACGCTCCCAATAAAAAAGAAAAGCCGGACTTGCGACCGGCTTTTCTCATTTGGATATTAAAATTTGTTATGAAACTAAGATCTTTTTGTTTATGTTTTTGGGCCCTTTTACCCGATGGTAAAAGAGCAATCCGATCTCTCAGACTAAAAACATAAAACAATATAATTAGTATAGATTTTCTATAGGCTTGTTTTATTTAGAATTAGTTTCTTTCTCTTCTTACTGTCATGAAATATGAAGTGATTACTACTAAACCTGTTACGATACCGATATAAGTTACCATTTTGTATTATTTTTAATTATTTGACTTTTTTTTATCAATCTTTCAATTGCAATATTACTACTTTCAAATCACGTGCCAAAGTAAAAGTTCATGATGTATATCAGTGTATTACGACGGTTTGTGTTCATTTATTGGTGAATTTTTGTTTACATTAAATTAATGCATTATTGAAAATTTATTAATACTTTTATTGTTCTCTCTGTAAAATTATGTGAAAACGTTAACCGTTTCCTGACTTCTATATTGGAGTTGATAAAACAAACAATAAATAATGCTTGGCATAATATTGTTTTAAACCGCTTTTTTTGAATGTAAATTTTTCACGTGAAAAGGATTTTAATGTTAAGAAAATTTATTTTTCGTCTCGTTTTTCATTCGGAATTTTTGTCAGCTGTCACTTTTGATGACAAAAAGAAATATTGTTTTTTGTGCCAGATCAGAACAATAAGTTTGCATAATGGCATACTTTTTAAAGCTTTTGAAATGTTGAATGTAGCTAAAAATAAAGCACTTAAGATGAATTAAGTGCCTGTAAGAAGTATAATCGTATGATTGATGATTTAAAAAACTTAGAATTTCCACAACTAGCAAAGACAGAGAAATATCTCTTTTCTTTGGATAAACAGAGCATTTCACCACTATTCTTTTTTGGAATTACCTGAGTGCTTTGTTACTTTTGTATAAAGAATAAACTTATGGGACGCAGTTATATTTTTCTTGCTTTGGCTATTGTATTTGAGATCATCGCTACAAGTTTTCTGAAAAAATCTGAGGAATTCTCCAAACTATGGCCCTCCGTAGTGACAGTCATAGGATATGCCTGTGCTTTTTATTTTCTAAGTCTTACCCTTCGTCAGATTCCTGTAGGGATTACCTATGCCATCTGGTCCGGAGTGGGAATTGTCTTTATAACAATGATTGGGGTTATCGCCTTCAAGCAGATTCCTGATCTTCCGGCTATTATTGGTATTGCTCTGATTGTAATCGGGGTGGTTATTATTAATGTATTTTCAAAAATGGGAACGCATTAAAAAATAATCTCCTGATGCTTTTGCATCTGTTTCCAATGTTTAGATCTTGTTTTGTATAAGAAAAACTTTCCCAGTTTATATTTGAACTTTAAATATCCGCGGAACTCAATACCGTCAAATAATGTAAAGGGAATTGTCGGATTTTCTTCTAATGCCTGTCTGATTCCATTACTGAATACGGTAGGCCCTGTAGTAGAATGTATATCATGTGGATAGCGGTGGCTGTTTATATTATCCATCATCAATTCCAGTGTTTTCTCTAGAAAAGGATGATTTTTATTGAAAATAAGAGCCCATTGAACATACAGATTTTCATGTCTTTCTACACTGATTACAGCTTCATCATTATCTTTAATCAACTTTCTGAATGGCTTGATAATACTGCTGTCGATATCCAGATAAACACCTCCTTTCTTATATAAAACAGCATATCTGAAAAAATCTGCTTTTGAAGCACCAATCCTCAGCTTGCGATAAGTCTCAATATATTGGGGCGGGAATTCTTCTTCGAGAAAATTTTCTATATCCTGATCATCATAAAAGTAATACGTATATTCCGGATTCTTTCTTTTCATATTCCAGATATGATAACGCGTAATCAGAGGAAGTTTTTTAGTTATAAAAGTCTGAAATATTTGTTTGGGTACTGCCATATTCTTTAGTATATTCTTATTAAAATCCTGAGATCATTTTTCATCAACTATGTGCATACACTATAAGATTTTTCATGAAGGATAGAAATACAATCCCTGAATGTGAAACAGCTTATGTTTAGCTGAAGTTTTGATTGTATTTTGTGAAAATGGTTAAATGCTGAAGAGTGAAAATTTTAATTTTTTTTTAATCTTCTGGTCTGGGAATATTGATAATAAGTTCAGATATTGTAAAAATTAAAACTGAACAAGGCTGAGAATGACTTTGTTGATTTTATTTTGATCTTCGTCTCTCAAAAGGATTATAAGAAATTCCGGCATTGAAATAGAATGAAGGTTTATAAGTTCCTTTCCATATATAATCATTAAAAGACTCCTGCTTATTAAAAGCTCTGGAATTAATATTGGCTCTAAGCCCTGTTTTAAAAGTTCCTATGAAATTTCCTCCAAGATTATGCTCATAGATCACCCCTGAATTGATAGCAACCTGCCGGAATTCATACGTATTATTATTTCTGTAGGTGTAAAAAGAAGTGTTATCCATTTCTGTCCCCAATGAAACTCTTCCGTTTGAGGAAATATCTTTTCTTACCAGTACTTTTTTCGGAAGCAGAACATCCAATACCCATCCGTTATTGAATCTGTTTTCATAAGTGAAGATAGGAAGTACAGGTATTTGGGTACTCGGGTCAATAATACCGGCCAGTCCAAGAGTCATTTTTATTTTTGGAGTTGCTTTTAAAATCAATGAAGCAGTTACCAGTCCTCTGATTCGTTCAAAATGCTGATCACTTCCGTCCGTTGAAATACTGGCTGAGTAGATGGCTGTCTTTTTGAGCAGTTTTGAAAAATAAGTAAGATTGATGGCCTCCGAATGGTAGTGGAAATTTTCGTCAGTTTCAATTCCCGGGATAACAGGGTTTTCATTTCTGATCGAAGTGTAGCGGTAGCTTAAGGCAGTACTCAAGAGCCAGCTCCTGTTCTTGATAAAATAAATATTGGCATCAGCTTTTACCTGTTGAAAGCTTTTTACCTTATTATCCGGCATATCCTTTCCCTGAAGCTGCGAAGAGAAAGAGGATGGAGAAACCAGAGTATATTCAAGATTGAAGTTTCGTGCCTGTGGAATTTTATCAGCAAAAAAAGCACGAACTTTTAAAGGAATACTATCCTTTTTCTGGGCATATGTAATGTTTTTAAAAGGGAGTATTGCCAGTGGGACAAGTACTCTTCTCAATGTTTTCATGGGTTGTTTATTTTAAAGGTTGAATTACAGATTGGAAAAAATTAAATGTAAAAATTCTGTCATAGAAGATATCCAGACTGTTTTCAATAATTGCATCAGTGTAGCCGGCCGTATCCGGTACAAATGTTTCCTCTACAAAAACAAACCAGAGTTCTGAAAGCCCGTATCTTCTTCTGAACTTTTCAGAAGCATTGCTGTCAGGAACAGTAGAATGCTTGAGATCACAGAATAGGATTCCCTTTTTATTTCCATTATGTTCCACAATATTAATAGGATGATGGAGGTAGCTGAGAATTTTCATTTTTGGGTCAAAACATTCTACAAAATGGTGCAAATCAATGAGCTGTATTACTTTTTCTTCCTGTTGAGATTCTGTCATAAAAAAACATTCCAATGATATTTCCTGAGTTAGTTCGTGAAAAGCTGTTAATTCCATATGTGTTCATTTTACGGTACAAAGGAATAGAGAAAAGGAGAGCGTAAATTTGTTTTTATACAAAATGGCCGGTATTTTATACCAAATCCAGGAACATTATAATTGGTATAATAAAATGCAGGTTTTGTATAATAAAATAGTTGTAATTTCCGTTATTGTCTATTTTTGTTAATGATAAAATGAACCTGTCCTATGAAATACAGTCCGTGGAAATTTGAAGAAACCTTTGTGATGGATTTTTTGGTGGAAGCGAAGTATGGGTTCCGGAGACATCTGCTGTTTCTGATCTTCTTTTTCTTTTTGCTGTACAGTGCAAGATTCTGGCATTGGTATTCAGGAATATATCAATACTATGTTTTGTTTTTTGTGTATACTATTCTGATCGCCATGGTTTACATTAATATATATGTATTGGTTCCACGGTTTTTCTTTAAAACAAAATACGTGACTTATCTTGTTTTGCTTGTTCTGATGGGAGTTGTAGGGCTTAATTTTATTGGGTACAGTTTCAGATATCTGTTTGAGGATTTCAGAACACAATATATTCCGAAAGATAATGAAAGAGGAGGAATCTATGAAGGCGTTCTGATGTGTATTCCGATTATTCTGACAACGACAACCATAAAGCTTCTGCAGAAATGGATTAATGATAATAAAAGAATCAATGAACTTAGCAATCTTACTCTGAGTATGGAGCTGAATGAGCTCAGAAACCAGATTAATCCCCATTTTCTGTTTAATATGCTGAATAATGTAAAAGCACTTATAAGAACAGATCCGGCAAAAGCTTCGGTAGTGATTGTAAAACTTTCCGAGTTTCTAAGATATCAGCTGTATGAAAACAGTGAGGAAAAGACATTACTGACCTCAGAAATTGATTTCCTGTCCAACTTTTTAAACCTTGAAAAAATAAGGCGTGATAATTTTTCTTTTGATATTCAAACCGATGTTGATAAAAGAATGACCAGCAGCACATTTATTCCTCCGAATTTGTTTACTACTTTCGTTGAAAATGCTGTGAAACACAGTGTAGATATCAGTGGAGAAGAATCTTATGTGAAAATAGAAATTAATATTGAAAACAGACAGCTTTATTTCAGATGTGTGAACTCAATAAGTGGCAATTATGTAGTTTCAGACAATAAAAACAGTGGACTTGGGCTCGTCAATATTACCAGAAGACTGGAACTTCTCTATGGTGATACTTTTGACCTGAAGATAGAATCCGGTGAAAAAGAATATATTGTAAATTTAAAAATTCCTGTGTGATGAATTGTATTATCGTTGATGATGAACCCTTGGCAAGATCCGAAATGAGGTCACTGATTGCTGAAATTTCCAGTATTGATATCCTTGGCGAATTTTCCAATGCTCCGTCTGCACTCGAGTTTCTTAAAGATAATGATGTAGATCTTATTTTTCTTGATATAGAAATGCCTATGGTAACAGGTCTTGAGTTCGCAGAAATGCTTCCGAAAAAATCCCTGATTATCTTTACAACAGCCTATTCTCAATATGCACTGAAGAGCTATGAACTGGAAGCTGTTGATTATCTTCTGAAACCTGTTGATCCCCAAAGACTGGAAAAAGCAATTGATAAAGCCATACTTTACACTGAACTTTTATCCAAGGACACAGTAAAAAATACCGTAGAATCTAATACCGCAGACTTTTTATTCATCAAAGCAGAACGAAGATTCTATAAAATCAGTTTTTCAGACATTAAGTTTATAGAAGGACTTAAAGACTATGTAGTCATTCATACAAAGCAGCAAAAGCTTATCACTGCAATGAATTTAAAAACCATTCATCAGAAAATTTCCGGTGAAACCTTCATCAGAGTGAGCAAATCCTACGTGGTGAATATGAACTATATAGACTCATTTGATAATCATAATATATACATCGAAGACTCTGAAATCCCTCTTGGAGAAGTATACAGATCAGAATTTTTCACAAAATTTGCCGGAGGGCTCCTGAACTCAGATTAGAATATAAGTAATAGGTAATGAGCAATGAGTAATAATAATCAGGCTAAAAAATATACATCATCATCTGTGAAAATCCGTATAATCTGCAGTAGAAAAAGAAAATAACCATGGGCTAAAGCCGTCTAATGAAAACAATCTCCACTTCAACAGCTCTAGCCAAAAAAAATAAAATTATACCAGCTTTTGTCCTACAAAGCGGATTACTGAACCCGTCCCGTTATGAAACAGTCCCTCATTGAGCTCTATTTCTGTTTCTTCTAATTCAATACTATCATAATCAGGGAAATCAGCTTTAATTTCTTCAATGGAGAATAGAGATTCAATATCTTTCGGGCCGCCTACTTTTTCGTTCCTTGCTATATATTCAAGATGATTTTTACTGAAAGCTTCAAAAATAATAAAACCGCCTTTACGCAGATATTGATTCAACATTTGATGTATGGATGATTTAATGGCACCCGGAAAATGAGCATAGATAAGAGCAATAGCATCAAACTGATCTGTCTGATAATTTAAAGTTGAAAGTTCTCCAACCTGATAATCAATCGTGGTTCCTTGTTGCTCCGCTAGCTGTAAAGCCTTATTTCTGCCGTTCGCACTGATATCAAAAGCTGAAACCTGCCATCCCTTTGTAGCCGCGAAAATGGCATTTCGGCCTTCACCTTCTGCAGGAAAAAGTATTTTGCCTGGTTGTAATTTACTAAGCTGTTCTCTCAGATAATTGTTGGGCTCTGTTCCATAGGCAAACTCTTCGCTGTTATACCTTTCGTCCCATCTGTTGAGCCATGTGTTGTCCGTCATTGTAAAAAGAATTTAAAATTTACATGAAGAAGAATCATAAGTATTCTTCAATTGTATTAGTCGTATCAAATGTAGAATATTTCCTCAAGCTTTCCGATCCCTAAAAAACGTTTACTATAATAGATTTTTTGAATGACAGATCTGTTTAATAAAAATCTAAATACTATTCCGTACAATTAAAATTTGGAGTAATTTTGAAAAATGATGAATTTAAACCAGATTTTCACCAATCAACGTACAGGAAATAATCCACAGACTATAGCTTCGCGAACTGATTTTCAAAGGGATTTCGACAGAATTATCTTCTCTTCTGCCTTCAGAAGACTGCAGAATAAAACGCAGGTTTTTCCTCTTCCCGGAAGTGTTTTTGTACACAACAGGCTTACGCATTCTCTGGAAGTATCATCTGTAGGAAGAAGTTTAGGAAGTATTATCGGTGAATTTATTGCTGAAGATTTTAAAAACGAACTTACTGAAGATTCAAAGAATTTTTATCTCTATAATCTAGGAAATGTAATTGCAGCCGCATGTTTATGTCATGATGTGGGAAACCCTGCTTTCGGACATTCCGGGGAAGATGCTATTGCAAGTTATTTTGAAAGAAATGAAAAAGACCTGAAATCAAAGTTCAATGAAAAGGAGTGGGCGGATCTGGTAAATTTTGAAGGAAATGCCAATGCCATCAGGGTGCTGGCTCAGCAGCAGCAAGGGAAAGATGCAGGAGGTGTTCAGCTTACATTTTCTACACTGGCAAGTATTGCAAAATATCCGTGTGAAGCGGTTGCAAAGAAAAAAGGAATCATTCACAGGAAGAAGTTTGGGTTTTTCCAAAATGAAAAAGATATATTCCTGGAAATTGCCAAAGGAACCCAGCTTATTTCTGAAAGTGAAGAACCTCATATTTTCAAAAGACATCCGTTTGTATGGCTGGTAGAAGCGGCTGATGACATCTGCTACAATATCATTGATATGGAAGATGCTCACAGACTGGGAATTGTTTCAACAGCAGACTGTAAAAATTTATTTTTTGAACTGGTAAAATCTGAAACAAATGATGTTAAGAGAATTGAAACAAAGTTAAGCTCTATCTCCAATGAGAACGAACAGATTTCTTACTTAAGAGCGAAAGTAATCAATGCATTAATCAATAAATCGATTGAGATGTACAAACATAATTTTGTGACAATTCTCGAAGGAAATCTTGGTAATGGTTTACTTGATATCTATAAAAAAGAAAATAAAGCACTGCAGGATATTGAAAGTTTCTCGGTAGAAAAAATTTACAATCACAAAGCAGTTGTTGAAATTGAAAATGCGGGGTATAATGTAATGTATGAATTGCTGGATCATTTTATTCCTTCCATTCTGAAACCGGAAGACAATAGAAAGTCTTATGATGAAAAAGCTTTGAAATTAATTCCAAAGCAATTTATTTACAATGACGGAACCGATTATCAGAAAGTTCTTGGGGTCATTGATTTCGTTTCAGGGATGACAGATAATTACGCTACCGATTTATATAGAAAAATTAAAGGAATAGACATCGGAATGACTGTGTAAATTCTATTTATTGTAATAATTCAGAAGCCTCTTCTATTAATGACTGCATTAAAGTGGAGGCTTTTTTATGCTTCAAAAGTGGGGCGATCTGACCAGACCAGAAAAAAACCAGATCATTCTTTTGTTGTTCCAAAGCAGCCTTTCTCAACGCACCCATAAAATGTGTCTGTAACGGAAATGGTAGTGTTTTATCAGTTGCTGTCAATACATCTCTTGCAATTGTTGTGGTAATTCCGCGTCCTAATCTTCCGGTATACGCTCTGGTTAAAGTGGTGGATTTTGCTGCATCTGAAAATAAAAACTCTTTATGAATGGGCAGTGCTCCGGATTCTTCAGTAGCCAGAAAAGCCGTTCCGATTTGTACCGCATCAGCTCCCAATGTGAAAGCACTGGCAATTCCACGGCCATTAGCAATTCCTCCGGCTGCAATAACCGGAATTTTTACACGATCCTTTATCAGTTGAATTAAAGCAAAAGTTCCCGTTGTAGAAAGTTCAGCCTGATCCAGAAACGAAGGTCTGTGGCCGCCACTTTCAAACCCGGAAGCTACAATAGCATCAACGCCCGTTTTTTCCAGAGCAATTGCCTCATCCAGCGTTGTTGCATTTCCTAACACTACCGTTCCCTGACGATGAAGATCTTCGATGAGGTTTTCACTAAGCAGCCCAAACATAAAGCTGAAAACTTTAGGCTTAATATCAAAAATAACATTCAGCTGATTCTGGAATCTCGATTCAAAAGAAGGTGGAAGTGCAGGAATATCCGTTTGCAGAAGATCAAAATAAGGTCTGAAGATTTCAACAGCTTTTTGATATTGTTCTTTTGTATGTTCTTCGCTAGTGATATCGTGATCATTTACCCAGAGATTAAGATTATAAGGTTTGTCTGTTTTCGACTGTATTTCTCTGTGAATATCATATATTTCCTGCGGTGAGAGGTTATAGGCTCCGAAACCTCCCAATCCGCCAAAATTGCTCACTGTTGTTGTGAGTTCAACGGTGGAAAGACCTCCGCCAAAAGGACCTTGCAGAATGGGATATTCAATTCCTAATAATTCCGTAATTCTATTTTTATTCCACATGATTGTATCGGTTTAAATTAAAAATTTGAATTAAGGGTGTACGTTGGTCAATGTCTTGTTTATAATCATCCATTTCCCGTCTATATGATTGAAAGTTATGAAATTATAATAATTAAAATCATACATTCTTACGTTTAATTTTGCCACAGCAATCGAATTAATGAAGTCAATTGATACAATTTCAGCTTTAAATCCCTTTCCGGATTTCTCCGGACTTATACGGTTTCCAACTCCTTCAATATATTGTTCTGCAGTTTTGAAGTAGGGAACTCCATCTACATCTCCAAAGACTAAAGCTCCTTTATAAAATGCTTTTGTAAGAAGTTCAGTATTCCCTTCATAAATCCCTTTGAAATAATAATTTTCAATGATATTTCTTATTTCAGTTTCAGTTGCTGGCTTGGTGTTCATATTCTTTGCTTTTTGTGCATGACCACTCAACGGAAAGCTGAGCAGCCATGCAATGATTAATAATAGTTTCATGATAAATGATGTCCGGCTCCCATTCCTCCGTCTACATTGATGATAGCTCCGGAAATTAATTTGTTTTTAGCAATCGCATGAATCATCTGAGCAACTTCTTCCGGCTCTCCAATACGATTGATGAGGTGCATTCCGGCATTATTATCAAGACCAGCACCATGCATCGGAGTTCTGATTAAACCCGGAGCAACCGTATTGACCCTGATATTCTCTTTTCCAAACTCTGCAGCCAGCTGCAAAGTCAGGGCATGAATAGCTCCTTTACTCGAAATAGGCGCTGTAGAAGGAGATTCCGCAATCGAATGGTATACTAACGGCGTTCCTATATTGATAACTACTCCGTCTTTTTGCTTAATCATTTGAGGAATCACAGCCTGCGTGGTGAAGAATGTTCCTTTCAGATTCGTTGTTAAAAAACGGTCCAGATAGTCTTCAGTAACTTCCAGGAAAGGTTTGTTCTCATAAATTCCTGCATTGTTGACAAGTACATCGATTGATCCAAATCTTTCAAGTGCTGTTTTTACCAAAGCTTCTCCTGTTGATTTCTCTGATACATTTCCGGCAGCCATCGCCAGATTTTCTCCGGCTCCCAATTCATGATATACTTCTTCTAGTTTGGATGCTGTTTGTGAATTGATGATTACATTATCACCTCTATCTAAGAAATAACGGGCAGTTTCCAATCCTATTCCTGAAGATGCACCTGTTATAATTACGGTTTGTTTTCTCATTTCTGATTTATTTTTTTTCTGTTGAAAATCCTTGTTCTTTTAACACTGAAACCTGTTCTCCGGCATATCCCCAGTTATCATCTTCAATTTCGTTGATGACAATATGGGTCAAATGAGGATCCTTATTCAAAACTGAAGTTACAGCCTCGCTTATTTTTCTGATTAATTGTTGTTTTGTTTCGCGGTTAAGATCTTCGCGAAGCACATCTACTTTGATGAATGGCATGATGGTAAATTTTAAAAATTATTGATAGTTGAATTACATTAGTAAGCCTCTGCAACAAGATGAATGTTTAAGTCGAAATTGTTGTAGATCAAGGTGTCACCAAGATTGGTGAAGAAATTGGAAGATCTGAATTTGATGTTGAATTTTGTCCTGTCAATTACAATTTTAGTATCTAAAACAGCTGTATTATCCGTTTTTACGATCTGTAGACTCGTATCAATAGGATGTGTGATGCCTTTTATCGTAAGATCTCCTTTCACATAATAAAGATTCTCATCACTCGGTTCTGTATGAGTGATCTCGAAATAAGCTTCGGGAAACTGTTCAGAATTAAAGAAATCATCAGAAGCCAGATGATTCGCAAACTGAGCATTGGTTTCAGCATCCTCGATGTCAAGGATTTTGATGGAACGGGTATCAATGATAAATTTTCCAGAGATGGATTTTTCGTCTTTGAACGTAAAGTTTCCTTCTTTTACATCGATTGTTCCATTGTGAGCGCCGGTTACTTTTCTTCCGATCCAGTCAATGGTACTGTTTTCTTTATTGACTTTAAAATTTTTTGTGTCCATTTTTATTGGTTTAAATATTGACACAAAGTTCAGCCGGTTGAAAGAGAAAATTACGTGATGTACCTCACAAAATAGAGAAGGAAGTCAATAGTTTTAAATAGGCTGATTATTGATGGAGTCTGCTCAGAGTTTCTCTGGTCACTCCAAGATAAGAAGCAATAAGGTGTTTAGGAACCAAATTGTACAGTTGAGGATACATGGCTAAAAGTTCCTCATATCGGAATTTAGCATCATTATTCATGAAAGAAAGCAGGCGTTTCTGTGCCGCGACATATCCTTTGTTGGTTCTCCATCTGAAAAAATGTTCAACCTCATGAATTTCACTGCAGATTTTTTCCCTGTCTTCGTTGGAAATAGAAAGGATTTTGGCATTTGTGATGCAGTCTACATTGATGGTTGCCCTGGTTTTACTGTAAAGTGCATCAAAATCTGTCACCCACCAGGTAGGCATAGCAAACTGAAGAATAAACATTTTCATGCTGTCATTAAGATAAAATGCTTTCAGGCAGCCTTCCAGAACGAAATATTCATGATTTACGAAATCGCCTTCAGAAATAAGGCTTTGCCCTTTTTTTAAAGTAATCAGATTAAAATGTTCAAAAACATAGTCAAGTTGTTCTTCAGTAAGAGAAGTGAATTTAGAGATGTGATCCTTTAATATTTCTTTGGAATTGACCATGATATGCAATGAATATTCAAAAGTAAGTTTTTTCAGGATAATTTTAATTTAAAAATAATCAATAATTTCTGCATTTGATTCCCAGAGGATTATATTGTAAGGCATCTATTTATTTTTCTTATATTTAAGCAACACAGGTAGAAATGTTTTTAACAAAACAGGATTTATAACGACATATTAAAAAAATTAAAAACTATGGGAATATATTTAGCACCCGTTATTTTCTTTGGGCTTATTATTTTGTTCGCTTCATTCTTTGTAGTTAAGCAGGAAACAGCAGCTATTATCGAACGCTTTGGAAAATTTCAGGGAGTAAAACATTCAGGGCTCCATCTTAAATTGCCAATTATAGATCAGATTGCTAAAAGACTGAATCTGAGAATTCAACAGCTAGATGTGATGATTGATACCAAAACTTTGGACAACGTTTTCATCAAAATGAAAATTTCCGTTCAGTATCAGGTGATCAGAAATCAGGTAGGAGATGCATACTATCGCCTGGAAAATCCTGAAAATCAAATTACGTCTTTTGTATTCGACGTGGTACGTGCTGAGGTTCCTAAATTGAAGCTGGATGATGTTTTTGTAAGAAAAGATGATATTGCTGTGGCAGTAAAGAGTGAGCTTCAGGAAGCTATGAACAGTTATGGATATGATATTATCAAAGCTTTGGTAACGGATATTGATCCGGATGAACAGGTAAAACATGCCATGAACAGGATTAATGCTGCTGAAAGAGAAAAAACAGCTGCAGAATATGAATCCGAAGCACAAAGAATCAGAATTGTAGCTGTTGCAAAAGCAGAAGCAGAATCTAAGAAGCTTCAGGGGCAGGGGATTGCCGACCAAAGAAGAGAAATTGCAAAAGGACTTGAAGAATCCGTAAGAATGCTGAATAATGTGGATATCAATTCACATGAAGCATCAGCGCTTATTGTAGTAACGCAGCATTATGATACCCTGCATTCTGTGGGAGCAAGCAACAGAAGTAATCTTGTACTTCTTCCCAATTCGCCTACAGCGGCCAGTGGAATGCTGAATGATCTTGTAGTAGCTATGACAACTGCAAACACAGTAGGAGAGGCTACAAAAGGAAAATATCCTGAGCCTCCTCAAAAAGAAACTGGATTTTAAGATAAAAAAGGAATATTTAAGAATGAATGATTGGCTGACTTTCTCCGAATGTCCAAAATAACTTCTGACTTCGTTCTTCCAACTTAAATAAAAAAGCTCCTGAAAATTTCAGGAGCTTTTTTATTATTTTTTCGTTTTAGAAACCTGTTCTATCAGTGTATATTTAATTGAAGAAGCATCTGCCGGCGGATTCGCGATTTTTTCAGTTTTTACTTTTAAAACATATTCGTAACCCGGTTCATAGGTGAAACCTTCGATGTTGCTGTAGAAATTGGTCCAGCTTTCAGAAGCATTTTCTTTTACCTGCATGCATTTCATACGGCCAGCTCCAGCAGAACAGTCTACCGTTTGTGGTCCTACGATAAGTGTTTTTTCATTGGCTGCCATTTCTGTTTTTTTCGTTTTAGAAACCTGCTTTACCAAAGTATATTTTATGGAAGATCCATCAGCTGGCGGATTGGGAATTTTTTCTGTTTTTACTTTTAAAACATATTCATACCCTGGTTCATAGGTAAATCCTTCGATATTGCTGTAGAAATTAGTCCAGTTTCCGGAAGTGCTTTCTTTTACCTGCAGACATTTCATAGGAGCTACACCTGTACAGTCTGCTGTTTGCGGCCCTACGATAAAGGTTGCTTCATCACCTGCGGATGCATTGGCTGTGGTTGTACACTGTGTCATTGCGAATAATGCTAATGCGGGAGCTGCCCCTTTTAGAATTGTTGCTATACTTTTCATAAACTTGATTTTCCCCATACCTCGCAATTACCATGCCGAACCTGGCTTTCCGCAATTTGTAGTATTTCTGCTATTGCTTTTTATTTTTTTAATCATTTAATTTGAAGTTCTTAAACACTAACCACAAAACATAATTCTTACAATAAATATGGATAATCAAATGCAAGTTGAAAATTACAGGATTCAAAAACCTGAAATGTGGGCAGGAAATATTGGGGATGAGGAAATAATAAACCGAATCAAAGACTCCGAATTTGCTAAAAGACAAATCGATGAAGGCCGTGACTACTGCTACTTTTTAGACAAAAAATATTATACCAGCAATACGGAAAACAGTGAATATGTCTGTATGGCTTATACGCTGAATGAGCCGGGAAATCTGGAGAGAGCCTCTGTGTCTGACGTTATTGTGGAGGAAAATGAAGTCTATCAGATTCACAGGATCAGTGTTTTGAGAGACGGGGTGCTGATAGATAAAATTCCGGATACAAATATTAAAGTTCTTGACAGTGAAAACCAGAGCAGCGGAGGGGTTTTAAGCAGTAATAAAAAGATCAACATTACGATTAAAGACCTCAGGCTGTATGATGTACTGATTTTAGAAGATTCAAGAATTAAAGAATTTACAGACCGGGATTTCCTAAGAAAGGAATTCTCAAAATATGTATGGGTAAGTCCGGATAATTACTGGGCTTATGGCAGTTTTAAATTTACGTTCATCAATGAGCGTGAGCAGACAATTGCCTATAAAAAGACATTTTTCAGAGATGAGCAGGGTAATGTTCTTGAGCCACAAGTAAATCATTTGAAAAAAGGGGAGCGGTTTGTAATCGAAGAACAGAATTATATTAATCCTGTAGATTCCGGACGAGAGATTTTCCCTTATGTGGATTTTGCTACTGAAAACAGCTGGAAAGATCTTTCCAACTATATTGTGCCTATTTATGATGAGATTTTCAATACCTCTTCCTTACAGGATTTTGCGCCGAACCTGATAGAAAAGCTGGATGCTATTACTGATCAAGATGAAAAGCTTCAGTTTGCCATAGAATATGTTCAGAATCATATCTACTATATCTTCAATGCTGATGAAATGAATGGGCATAAGCCACAGGCACCGTCTGTAACCTATGAAAATAAGCAGGGAGATTGTAAGGCGAAATCAGTTTTGTTAAAAGTGATCCTAGATTATATTGGTGTGGATGCTTCCGTTGTACTGGTGAATTTCAACACAGATTATTATATCAAATATTACCTTCCGTCATTGTTAAGTTTCAATCATGTTGTGGTAAAAGTGAATTATAAAGGTCAGGAGTATTTTATTGATGCTACGATTCGTGATGAATTCGGATTGATAGAGAACAGAGGATTCATGTACTTTATGCATTATCTGGAAGTGAAAAAAGATCAGGAACTGCAGGTAAGAAAGTCCTATAAATTTCCTTATTTCTGCATTGATGAAAAAGTAGATTTCAATGTACAGGGGAATGTCGGAAAGTTTACTCTGTCCACAACTTACAAAGGAAGCAGAGCCAATGCAATGAGAAGGTATTTTAAAAGTACCAACAAAAGAGAAATCATAGACAGCTGGAACAGTTTCCTTTTCTATGCACTTAATTATTCCGGTGACAGAAACGGTACAGATGTACGAAATGTATTCAAAGATGCTGCTATTGATGTGGTAAGCGATGATAAAAAGCTGAATGAAGTTAGGATTCAATATTCTGCTGTTGTAGAGAATCCTTATTTTGTAGATCCACAGAAAAACCGTTTTCTGATGTACTTTGACCGAAATGTAATAAAGGCAGGTGCACGGGATTTTATGCATAAAGATTTACCGTTCTGGCATAACTTCGACAGTGAGAAATATGAGATCAACCTGCATACAGATCATAAAATTGATACTGAAGAAAAATATACAGTTCAGGAAAGTACCATTACCAATCCGTATTTTGACTATAAAAGCCGTAAAAAAATAAGTAAGAATGGGGCAAGTGTATTTATTGAATACAATCCTCTCATCAATATTGAAATTCCGCAAAGTGAATTTGAACAGTTCAGAACAGATCATCATACCATTGCTGACAGCAATTTCGGGCTGGGAATTGATATTATTGAACCAGGTCTGATGAACAGGCTTAAGTTCAGTTTTAAGAAAAAATTCAAATAATAGCGGAGTTTAAATTCAAGGTTCAAAGTTTAAAGCTTAAGATTTGAAGTTTCGGCGGGCGGCGAAGCCGCCCGCCGAAACTCTTTATTAAATATTGTATATTCGTTCAAAATCATATAAAAAAACACACAAATTTATTTATGCAGAAGGTATTTTCTCTTGCTTTTATTATGGCAGTTTTTTCTTGTATTAATGCTCAGAAATTAAATAAAGAAAACGTTACAGGGTTCTGGAAACTGAAAGAAGCCGGGTTTTATGAAAATAAAAAGAAAGTGGTAAAAGAATTTGATAACTGCCGTCTGATGAGAAATTATGCTATCAGGGAAGATGGATATGCCATTTATAATTATGTAGAAGGGAAAACAGGCGACTGCAGTCCATCTGAGCCAAGACTTTCTTTCTGGAGAATCGTAGAAAACAGAATCCAGTTTTATGTGGATGACCAGAATATTCTCGAAGAAGTGGAAGTGACCCTGAATAAAGATAATACGATGACTTTTTCAAGTTATATTCCTAATCCGGTTAAAGTAAATGGAGATCCTCTTGCTGAAAAGATGGTCAATACTATCCACTACGATATCCTTGAAAAAAAATACTAAGGGCTAATATTAAACTTCTGAAGTATGAATTATGTAACAATTATCTATCTCCTTAATATTGTGCTGTATGCCATATATTTCTTTGGGAGAACCGGTAGCGAAACAGATCTCTCTGGTGTAGACTTTTTTGTTTCAGTAACTCTATCTCTTCTTCTGATATTTGCTGGATATTTGAATGCAAAAAAAGGAATGATCTACAGAACGGTTCTGTGGATATTTTTTGTGAATGTATTTTTATTCGTTTGTTCCGGTTTGTTTGATCGGTTTGGGAGTGATTTCAATATCCTTTCTACAAACAATAGCGACAGTTTTCTTTTTACATTGGCATTCATTGTTTATAATGGTTATCTTTTTCCTCTAACAGTTATTCTTGAAGGTTCTGGGTTTTCATTGCTATTCCCGGTGGTATTGGCTTTTATTCTGCCTTCATTGGGTTATCTGATTGGGAAGAAGCTTCATCCAAATATCCGCTAAATTATAGTCATTGCGAACCGAAGGTGAAGCAATCTCAATAGAGAAGTGAGGATTGGAAAACGCAAAGGCGCTAAAGATTTTACAAACTTTACGTTTTTTAAGGCGCAAAGATTTTATCTTCGATAAAATTGTACTTCTCTAAAAATGACATGGACATTTCACCAGCATTTTTGTCATTCTGAGCAAAGCAAGGAATCTAAACTTTAATATCCTCTACAGCTCTTGAAAACTAGGCCGATATTATTAAAGAAAATCTGCGAAATCTCCACAATCTGCGAGAAAAATAATACTATATCACTTGCTGAAAATCTCATATTGAGCAAAGTCGAAATGTTTTTGCACCTTAAAATATACACAAAGTATCAAACTCTTTGCACCTTTGCGATTATCCAACAAAAAAATGACAAATTCATTTAGAGAACGCAAAAGTATAAGTATGATTACAAGAATGCTTTTTTGAGCAAAAAAATAGAGAAAAGTTCTGAGGCTATTCCTGCTTCTGAGGCTGATTATTGGAGGTGAAGAATTTCTGTTTACCAATCAGCAGTTCAAAAAACAGTCTGAAATCCGAAATCAGAGACCATAACGGATATTTAAAAGTGGCCGGATTATTTTTTTCAATCACAGCATGACTGAACCAGGCAAATCCGTACCCTACAATGGGGATGTACCATAGAAACCTTTCCTTTCCGGAACTGATAACATACACTATAACGGAAAGAACAAGGAGTGTTCCTATAAAATGAAAAATCTTGGTTCCTGTTTTACTGTGCTCTGTAAGGTAAAACTGATAAAACTCTCTGTACGTTTTAATTCTTTCAACCATTTGTGTTTGATTTATTGATTTGATAAAATTAATGCAATAATCACGCCGATTTACTAATATTTAAAACAAAAAAAAGCAGAATCACAAATTAGTCTATTCAAACGATCGACCTTTTTGCCATTCTGCCTTTTTACAGTTTGCTAATTATTCTTTAGCTATTCTTTAATTCTTTTCCAAGTTTACTGTTTTTGTAACCGTAGCAGAAATAAATAACCATACCGATAAGAAACCACATTCCGAACCAGAACCAGTTTTCATGACTCATTCCTGTAAGAAGATACAGACATGAACTTAACCCAACCAGTGGAATTAATGATAAATTCCTGATAAAAGCGACTACACATAAGATCAGATTGATGATAATAAAGAAGAAAATAGAAGCTCTGAATTCTCCTTCGTTAGGATCTGACCAGTTCATCAGATTATCAAAAAACTCAGGCTGCCATTTGTAGAAAACCAACAAGCTGCCAATGAAAACAACAGGGAAAATGATTTTACCATTCACATAAGGAAGGTGAAATCTACCTTTAATCTTTTCTTTAGCAGGAAGCATAAGTACTCCTGCACATACCAATACAAATGCGAAAATAGTCCCAATACTGGTAAAATCCAGGATAAATGTCTTATCCGTAAACAGAATAGGAATACCTACTACAATTCCGGTAACCACAGTTGCATAGGATGGCGTTTTATATTTAGGATGTACCTTCTGAAACCTTGCAGGCATCAATCCATCACGGCTCATTGCATACCAGATTCTCGGCTGTCCCATCTGGAAAACCAATAATACTGTAGTGATAGCAACGATCGCAACGAAGGAAACCACAAGTTCCATCCAGGCTACATTAGCATTCGTTTTTTCAAAGATGAATGAAAGCGGATCTCCAACACCATCGAATTTTTTATAATCTACCATTCCTGTTAAAACTAATGTTAAGGCAATATAGATTACCGTACACAATACAAGAGAGATGATCATTCCTTTTGGTAAGGTTTTTTGAGGATCTTTAGTCTCTTCAGAAAGTACACTTAAGGCATCAAACCCAATGTATGCAAAGAATACTCCGGATACAGCACTCATTACTCCTGCAAAGCCATTTGGCATGAAAGAAGGAGTACCTGTTGTAGGGCTCACCGGCGTCCAGTTATCAATACTGACATAGGATACTCCAACAAGGATTACTAATACAATCACTCCCAGTTTTAAGATAACCAGAGAGTTGTTAAAGTTTTTACTTTCCTTTACTCCTACATAACAAAGCCATGTAATTAAACCGTTGATAACCAATGCGGGAATATCCACAATGAATTTTAAACTCCCGATTAATGGAGCTGTTTTCCATGCGTTTAATAATTCTTTATTTTCTGAACCATATTGCACTGCTTTTCTGGCTTCTGTATAGCTGCAGGTAAGATAATCAGGGATATGCATTCCGAGGCGTCCTAAGAAACTCGTGAAATAATCTGACCAGGAAAAAGCTACGTAAATATTTCCAAAAGAATATTCCATAATTAGCGCCCAGCCGATTACCCATGCAATTAATTCTCCAAAGCTGGCATAGGCATAGGTGTAGGCAGAACCTGCGGTAGGAATTCTGCTGGCAAATTCAGCATAGCATAAAGCAGTAAACCCACAGGCAAAACCGCAAATCAAATATAGAAGGATTACACCGGGACCACCTCTGAAAACGGCTTCTCCCAAACTGCTGAAACTCCCAGCTCCGATAATCGCCGCAATACCAAAAAATACGATGTCCCACACACCTAAGACTCTTAAAAGCCCCGTTGAAGTATCTGTATCTGAATAGATTTTTCTTCTAAAAAGTTGACTCATTCAATAACTATATTTGATTTGAAAAAAAGCAAATGTAATGATTTTTTATTTTGATGTTAACAGTTGTTAAAAACATTTGGGTGAAAATGCTCAAACAAAATGCTTTACTCTTTATAAACAGGGATTTCCACATAGCTGTCGTTATACCATTTTACTTCCAGAGGTTCCCCGGCATCTTTTAAGGTTTCATCACTTACATTTTTTCCTGTCCCATAATTGACCTGCCAGTTTTTATTTTTATTAACCCCTACCAATAATACCAGTTTGCTTCCCTTTTCTATTTTTTTGCTCATAAATAAAGAGTTCTTGATCGGGATCTGCTCTTTTTTGCCTGGCTTAAGAAGATGACGTTTGGAATTGTCTTTTGCATAGCTGGCCCTTGTAAGATGTGTTGATAGTAAAAACGTCTTACCATCCGGTTGTACCTGGTATAATGAAGTACTAGGATCAAAATCTTTCTTATTAATGGAAACGTTGAATACTCCGGATAAATTTCCGCTTAGTATAATATCTCTGTCCAGAGTTTCACTTTCAAAATAAACGGAATTGGTTACATATACACTGTCCTGTTTGCTTACTTTATGATAAAGATACTTTGGATTTCTGTCTTTAAAGTCAATGGTTTGTTGGGTAAATTGCTCAGTTTTGGGTTTCTCAAAAACTAAAGCACCGTTTTTACGATCCTGAAGATAAAATTTAAGAGTAGACGAGTGCATTTTATCAAGACTCGGAACATGTTTCCATGTGTTGCTGCTCATAATCTGGAAATTAACTTTGTCTTTTAGAAGTTCCGGTTTTTTTCCATCTTTCAGAATATAATCGAACCATGAAAAAGCAAGTTCATCAATGCTTATTCTGGCTGCAGGATCTATGAGGGTACTCCCGGTACCATAGACATAATTGTACCCATAGCTTTGAGCTCCTGCGTGGTCATAAGGCCCTATTACTAAATAATGGTTAGGGTTTTTGTTGTATTGGTGATGTTGTTTATAATAATACATTGCTCCAATCTGGTCTGCATCATAATACCCGGTAGTCGTTAAAACCGGAATGTTTATTTTGGCAAAATCCTTTTTATAGGGAACCATTTTCTGCCAGTATTTGTCATAACCGGGATGATCAAGCCATCTTTGGAAAATTTTATTAGGCTTTCCGCTGAGGGAATCCAGAGCTCTGAATGACCTGCCACTTTTATACCATGCTGTATTGATAGAATCCCATTTTGGATAATTGGTGAAGGTTGCTTCGTCCGTCAGTTTATTATTGGTCACATAGCGGATCCACTGCATCATATAGCTCATGAACACATTGTTTTGAGCAGGATAATCTATCCCGATTCCTACTGATACCTGAGGTACAATGGTCTTTAATGCCGGGTGCAGTTTTTTGACAGCTGCCCATTGACTGAATCCTAAGTAGCTTCCACCGATCATTCCTACCTTACCATTGCTCCACGGTTGTTTGCTTACCCAGTCTATCACTTCATAAAGGTCCTGTGCTTCATCTTCAAATGGATTATTGGGGTCATTACTGTCTCTTTTTCCACGGGTGTTAACTACAGCTCCTACATAATTGTAGACAGCTGCTCTTTTCCCCATTCCTGCATCTACAAGCTCTCCGGCATAAATATTATTGGTAAGAATAACGGGCAGGGGAGATGCGTTTTCTTTTTTTCGTACAATAGTAATCGTAAGTTTTGTTCCGTTTTTTAAGGTAAGGTTCTTGGTTTCAATGATGAATTTTTCCTGCTCTTTTACTTTGAACAGCTGCATAACCTGAGGCTTGATGCTGGAATAAGTCTTATAATTGACATAATTTTTACATAAAGCCAGCGCGGAAGCATAATCTATAGTGTCCTTACCTTTTTGCTTGTCAAGTGCTATTTTCAGAGACTTTTTATATTCCCTTACATCACCATCTAGAATGGTTCCTATCTTGGCCGTCAGTGGATCTGAGAAACTTTCATATTTTGTTGTAAATGCTGTTTGAAGGGCATTGGAAAAAGAAGTTTTTTTATCTTTTTCCATCAGTTTGGCCATGCCGTAGATTTCATAAGCAAGAGATTTGTTCCCTGCCATATTGTGATCTGCGTATTCTTTACGATAATCATTTAAGCTTGTAATAGAACTTTTGTAGTCTTTTGCGGCGAGCTGTAAACGAAACAGGTTGTCTAAAAATGTGACGGTAGATTTCGGCTTGTTTTTAGGAGACTGATGTTCAGTAATCACCTTTAGAGCGAGTTCCGGGATTTGTTTTTCCAGAATTACAGAATCTGTTGTTGCTGTTTTCGGAAAGTAAAATTTCTGAGCCTGCACTAGATTGACAAAAACTAATGCTAAGAGTATTTTAAATTTCATTAATGATGTGTTTTGAGCTGATAATGAAAAAGTATCACATCAGAATGTGTTGTTGATCATTCATCACTCGGTTGGTTATTTTTTTTAGCCGACTAATTTAAGCATTTTTATCATTAAAGAATGAATGCTTTCATTGATATTTTATCGTGTAAAGTCTGCTGAAAATTGTTTAAACAAAAGGTTTTACTCTTTATAAACAGGGATTTCCACATAGCTGTCATTATACCATTTTATCTGAAGAGGCTCACCGGAATCTTTTATCGTTTCATCACTTACATCTTTACCGGAACCATAATTGATCTGCCAGTTAGGATTTTTATTGACACCTACCAATAACAGAAGTTTGCTTCCCTTCTCTATTTTTTTGCTTATAAAATAGGAATTGTTAATCGGAATCTGTTCCATTGTATTGGGTTCAAGAAGCTGTCGTTTCTCATTGTTCTTCGCATAGCTGGCTCTCACGATATGAGTGGATAATAATGAAGACTTCCCATCAGGTTGAATCTGGTACAGATAAGTATCCGTATCAAAGTCTTTTTTATTGATGGAGACATTGAAGAATCCTGAAAGATTTCCACTGATGATCATATCCTTATCCAATACTTCACTTTCAAAAGCAACAGAATTGGTCATTTTTATGCTGTCTTTTTTGCTGACTTTATAGTAAATGTCTTTCTGATCTCTGTTTTTAAAATCAACAATCTGAGTTGTGAAGCTTTTAGTCTCAGGCTTATTAAATACCGAAGAAGTGTTTTTCTTGTCCTGAAGGTAAAATTTCAGGGTAGAAGTATGCATTTTGTCAAGATCAGAAACATGTTTCCATGTATTAGTATTCATCACCTGAAAATTAATTCTGTCTTTTAAAATTTCCGGTTTTTTACCTCCTTTGAGAATATAATCAAACCATGAAAAAGCAAGGTCGTCAATGCTTATTCTTGCTGCCGGATCAATGGGATTGCCGTTCACATAAGTAAAACCGAAACTCTGCGCTCCTCCATGATTATAGGGACCTATTACCAGATAATGATTTGCATTTTTATTGTACAGATGATGTTGTTTAAAATAATACAGCGCACCTATCTGATCATCATCATAATATCCGGTTGTCGTCAGAATTGGAATATTAATTTTAGAAAAGTCCTCTTTGTAAGGAACCATTTTCTGCCAGTATTGATCATATCCCGGATGATCCAGCCATCGTTGGAATATCTTGCTTGGCTTTCCGCTTATCGTATCTAAAGATCTGAATGCTTTTCCGCTTTTGTACCATTTTGTATAAATAGAATCCCATTTTACAGCATTACCAAAATCAGCTTCATCTGTAAATTTATTATTGGTCACATATTGTATCCACTGCAGCATGTAGCTCATGAAGATATTATTCTGAGCAGGATAATCAATTCCGATGCCTACTGCAACCTGAGGAACGATGGTCTTTAATGCCGGATGCAGTTTTTTTACTGCCGCCCACTGGCTGAAACCCAAATAGCTTCCACCGATCATTCCCACTTTTCCGTTACACCAGGGCTGTTTGCTTATCCAGTCTATTACTTCATAGATGTCTTCAGATTCATGCTCAAAAGGATTGTTTACATTATTACTGTTTCTTTTACCGCGGGTATTGACTACGGCTCCTACATAATCATACGTGGCAGCTCTCTTTCCAAAGAATTCATCAAATGAACCTGCGTAAATGTTATTGGTAAGAATAACCGGAAGAGGAGTAGTGTTCCCCTTTTTTCTGACAATGGTAATTGTTAAAGTATTTCCATTTTTTATCTTAAGATCTTTGGTTTCGATAATGAATCTTTCCTTGTCTTTTGATGTCAGCAGTTGCATCACCTGAGGTTTTATACCGGAATAGGTTTTATAACTTAAATAGCTTTTGCATAGAGCAAGTGCTGTTCTGTAATCAATACTGTCTTTGTCTTTTTGTTTTTCCAGTACTTTTTTTAGCTGCTTTCTGGATTCTTTTACGTCCCCGTCAAGAGCAAGCCTAAGTCTGGGAATCAATTTTTCAGGAAGACTTTCGTATTTTTGATTAAACACTTTCTGAAGTGCATTGGAAAATGAAGTGTTGCTTTCTTTTTGTGCCAGTTTAGCCAAACTGTAGAGTTCAAATCCGATATACCTATAGTCTCCCATATTATGATCGGCAAACAGACTACGGTTTTCTGAAAGAGAAACCAGTGAATTTTTATAATCCTGGGCAGCCATCTGCAAACGGAAAAGATTGTCCATGAGGTCAACGGTGTTTTCCGGTTTATACTTTGCAGATTGAAGATGAGGAATCACTTGCTGTGCAAGTCCCGGTATCTGTTTTTCCAATATAACAGAGTCAGTTACAGCTGTCTTTGGAAAGTAAAATTTTTGTGCCTGCAGGAGGTTTACAAAAATTAATGCTAAAAGAATCTTAAATTTCATGAGATGGTGTGTTTATGGTATGTTTTTAGCTGCTGTTGAAAAAGTATCCAATTTAAATACGTTTTTGATAACTGTTAATTAAAATTGTTTACATTTTATCAAACGAAAGTAGTAAATTTTATCATTGTACAGTGAGAAAATTTTCATTGTTATGAAATAAGAATTAACAACCATTAACGCTGTTAAAACTTGCTTAAACAATAAGTTTTTAATATTTTCGTTAACTTATTTAGACTAATTTTCTTATACAAGAAGAATGAAATCAAAAAAAATACTTTTAGCGGCTGCTGTAATTTATTTCGGAATCTCCGATGCTCAACAGTCCCAATATTTTACCCAGAAAGAAAATTACAGGTTTAATCTAGCCGAAAATCTTTATCAGACTAAAATATACAACGCTTCACAATACGAATATGCAAGACAATATTTCTACAATCAGAATTTGTCACGTTCGAAAAAGGAAGCCGCGCAGTTTTTTGATAATGTGATTGGTGTGATTATTCAGAAAAACCATGCTGAAGAAGGGTTAACAGCTTTCATGAAAGAATATCCTAATTCTGCTTATTTTGCTCAGGCTAATCTTCCGCTGGCAGATTACTACTTAGCAAAAAAAGATTTTGATAAAGCTTTGGAGACTTTGAAAAAAGTAAACCAGTATCAGCTTTCAAAAGAAGAGAATACACAGTATATTCTGAAGCTTGGATATGCAAAATTCATGACGGGTGATTCTAAAGGAGCTATTGATGCTCTGGAGGAGGCTTATAAAACAGCGGATCAGTCTCAAAAAGGAGATATAGCTTATATGCTGGGGCATTTATATTACAGCAACAGACAAAATGATAAAGCTTTCCAGTATTTTGATTCTATAAAAGATCAGGATAAATTCTCAAAGCTGGTACGTCCTTATTATGTACAGATGTATTATAATGATAAGAACTATGACCAGGCGATTACAGAAGGAACAGCTCTGTTGAACGAAAATATTTCAGATTCTTATAAAGCGGAGGTTCATAAAATCATCGGGGAGAGTTATTTCATGAAAAATGATTATACGTCTGCTTATCCGCATTTGAAAGATTATCTGAGCGTACAGCAGAATCCATCTGAAAACGATTTGTACGAGATGGGATTTGTGGCTGCACAGCTGAAAAAATATGATGAGGCGGTTTCTTATTACAACCAACTTCTGAACAGCAATTCAGCGTTGGCACAAAATGCTTACTATCAGTTAGGAAATGCTTATCTGGCAGTAGATAAAAAACAGGAAGCTCTTTCTGCATTCCGTTCTTCTTATCAGATGGATTACGATGCGAAAGTGAAAAAACTGGCTCATGAACAGTACGCTAAATTAAGTTATGATATCGGTAACCCGTTTGAAAGCCCTTCGGCGGTGATCCAAAGTTATATCAACGAAAATCAGAATGGAGCCAATGATTCAGAAATGAGATCATTATTGGTAAAATCATATCTGTATTCCGGAAACTATAAAGAAACTCTGAACGCTATTGACAGATTGCAGAGTTCCACTCCTGAAATCAATAAGGTAGATCAGGAGGTTTCTTATTTATTAGGAACTGAAGAGTTCAACAAAGGAAACTATGATGAAGCTGAGAAATATTTCTTAAGAAGTCTTGGTTTTAATCTTAATAAAGAATTTAACAGCAGAGCTTTATATTGGCTGGCACAAGTGTATTACCAAAAAGGAAATTATCCGTCTGCCATCGCCCGTTATGAAAAGCTTCTTACCGAAAACTTCCCTGAAAAGCAGCAGCTGCCATATGATTTAGGATATGCTTATTTTAAATCCAAGAAATTTGATCAGGCTGCGACTTACTTCAAACAATATCTTGCCAATCCGAAACCGGAATTTAAAAATGATGCAGAACTTCGTCTTGCAGATATTCATTATGCCAATAATGATCTGAACGAAGCCATTGCCATCTATGATAAAAATGAAGATGCAACGGATTATACTTTGTACCAAAAAGCAATGGCTTTAGGATTCAAAGGAGATACACAGGCGAAGATCACGAACCTTAAAAATCTTTTATCAAAATATCCAGGTTCTGAATATTACGATGATGCTCAGTATGAAATAGGAACAGCTTATGCGGCTCAGGATGATTTTGCCAACTCCAATGATTATTTCGGAAAAGTAATTAAAGATTCTTCTGACAAAGATCTGATTGCTAATGCTTCTATTTACAGAGCGCAGAATTATATAGATCAGAACCAGAATGACAAAGCACTTTCTGAACTGAAATCTCTGGGTGAGCAGTATAAAAATACGGCTTATGCCCAAAAGGTTGTTCAGGCAGCAAAACCTATCTTCACGAAAAACGGAGATGTTTCAGGATATGAAACCTTCGCCAGAAATATCGGCGTGAATGTGGATGCTTCTGAAATTGATGAGATCAACTTATCCACCGGAAAACAATACTTCTCTAAGAAAGATTATAAGAACGCAATTTCTTATTACGAAAAGTACCTTACACAAAATCCGACAGGAGAAGGATTGTATCAGGCGAAGTATGAATTGGGAGAAAGTTATTATCAAACCAATAATTCAACTAAAGCTTTACTTGTGCTTCAGGAAGTTGCTGGAATTCAGAACGATTACCAGGATGATGCACAAACTCGTTTAGCTCAGATCTTCCTTGCACAAGGGAATACTGCAGAAGCGAAAAAGTACCTTGAAGGCATTAAAAATTCTTCCAATATCAGTATTAAAAACTATGCAAATGTTGAGCTGATGAAACTGTATGCAGAAGAAAACAATTTCTCTGAAGCGGAAAAATTAGCCAATGCAGTGATTGCCAATTCTAAAAATTCGTCAGCCGTTATTGAAACTGCGAAAGTGATTAAAGCAAGAAGTCTGATGAACTCAGGAAAAGATAAAGATGCACAGTCTGCCTATACCTCTCTTGAAAAATCATCCAACACTTCTGTAGCAGCGGAAGCTTTATATGCAAAAGCATACTATCAGAACAAAGGGAAAGCGTTCAAGTCTTCTAATGAGACGATCTTTAAGCTTGCCAATAATTATGCATCAGAAGAGTTCTGGGGAGCAAAAGCTTTGGTGTTGATGGCGAAAAACTATATCGGCCTGAAGGATAACTACCAGGCAAGTTATACCTGTGATCAGATCATTGCAAACTATAAGGATTTCCCTGAAATTGTTGCAGAAGCAAAAGAAGTTAAAAAACAGATTAAGAAATAGTACATGAAGGTTTTTAAAATTGCTGTTTATTCTTTCTTAGTTTCGGTTTCACTCTGGAGCTGCATTCCATCGTACAGTGCATATCCTAAAGAGTATAACCGTGCAAAAGCTGACTTTCCTAAGCAAAAGGCTTTTGTAGTGAATAAAGAACTTAAGAAGGAATTTGAGATTTTAAAGCATTCTGATATTTATGAAATTGTGGAAGACAGTACCCATGCAGCTAAAATCACACTGCATCCGATGCTGACCCGTACACCTCCTTGTGGAAACCCTATGATTGGGAGTATGCTTACAGTGGGGTTATTGCCTTCGGGATTTCCATATGATGTTTCTTATAGTTATGATGTAGCTGAGAACAGTACAACGAAAAATTATCAATACAAATTACAAGTTTATCAAAGCCTTTGGCTGTTTAATATATTCAGACTGGGGAGAACTTTTTCAAAACAGTCGGGCAAAGCTTTATTAGGCAATTATATTGCTTCCAATAAATAAAAACCCGTTATATATTTTTTTCAAATAAAGAAAATATGAACAAGAAGATTCAAATATTATCCATATTATTTTTAGGAATTTCGTCAGTGGCGTTTTCCCAGATCAAGGAGGAAAAACTGGTTCTTAACAAAAAAAGAGAGCCGGAAGTGAAGAAGATCGAGAAGAAGAAGACTTCTGTGGAAACTATTAAAAACTATCCGCCGGAAGAGAAATCGCAGACTCCTGTGAAATATACCATCACGGATGTTCCGGCAGTTTCTGATTTCAAAACTTCAACGATTCAGGGTGAGGATGTAGCTCCGAAATTTGACGGAACGGCTCAGAATAATTACTTCCAGATCGGAATGGGTAATTATGGTAAAGTCTTAGTAGACGGAAACATATCCAAGACCCTTGAAAATAAATTTGAAGTAGGAGCGGATGTTCACGTGCTTTCTACCAATGGTCTTAAAAAAGAGTACGACTGGAAATCCGGGCAGACTTCGGCTAATATTGGTGCTTTCCTGAACTCTTACGGAGAAAAAGGAAAATTCAATATCAATGCTGAATACGGCTTAGATAACTATAATTATTACGGGATCTATGCCATGCAGCCCACTGGTGAGCTTGATCTGAAACAAAAAGTTAATCAGTTTAAAGTAAACGGATACTATGATTTTTATTCCAATGAAATCTTAAATGATGTAAGGGTGAAATCATCTTTCCTGAAAGATCATTTTGATGCTCAGGAAAACCAGGTGTCCATTCTTGCGAACTTTTCCAAGCATGCTGTAGAATTAGGAAAATCAGGAATCAATCTGAATGCTGATCTTGGCGTAGGATTGGATGCTGTGAAGACAGATTTTGCCATCAGAGATAAAAACTCTTCCAATTTCTTCAATACCAGCCTGACTCCGAAAGTGACGTTCAGAAAAGGAGACTCTTATTTGACATTAGGTTCATCATTCTCTTTCCTGAATGCTAAAAACTCCAATGATCAGTTAGAACAGCAAAAAAATAACAAAACTTACTGGTTCCCTCAGGCAGAATTCCAGTTTGCAGCTGCTAAAGAATTCAAATTCTATGGTGGGGTAGACGGAGGTCTGAAACTGAATACTTATGGAGATATGTTACAGACGAATCCATTCATCCTTTCTGACCAGTTTTTAAAACCTACAGAGACGAAATATCATTTTTATGTAGGATTGAGAGGAGATATTGATGAAACGCTGAAATACGACTTCTCTGCGGGTTACGGAAAGATGAGAGATATTATGTTCTTTAAGGCTAACGGTCTTTTTGATAATACCTCTGTTAATCGTTCTGCCTACAATTTTGCCAATACATTCTCGGCAGTATATGATGATGGAAATGTAAGTGATATCAAAGGTAGCGTACAGTATTTCCCGTTAGCAAATCTGATTTTAGATGCAGAATTAAGGTTCACCAAGTATGATCTTAAGAATTATGACAATATTTATAACGTTCCATTGTTCAATGCGAGCATCGGGGCAAAATATACAATGCTTGACAAAAAGCTATTGTTAGGATTTAAAGGAATATTCGCAAGTGACAGAACAACAAACTCTTATGCAATCGAAGGAGTAGGAGCTCCGAATGTAATCTTCCAGTCTACGGAGAATACAAACGACAAAGTTGGTGGTTACGCTGATTTAAATCTTTCCGCAGAGTATAAAATTCACAAAAATTTCAGTATTTTCGCACTCGGAAATAATCTTCTGAGCTCAAAATACCAGACGTACAAAGGATATAAAGTCCTGGGTGCACAGATTCTGGGAGGTGTGAAAATTACTTTCTAGAGTATAAAAATGAGTAATTAATAATAAACTATATTTGTTACTTATTATTAATTACTCATCAAAATGGCTTCGTAGTTCAACTGGATAGAATATCGGATTTCGGCTCCGAGGGTTGGGGGTTCGAACCCCTCCGAAGTCACAAGGCTTAAACCAATCTTATAGAGGGTTTAAGCCTTTTTTATTTGTTAATCAGTAACAAACGCAATTCGAAATCATTCTTTCTGTAATGAATACTTTTTTACGTAATAATAGTCCGGATGTAGAAGTAATCATTATTCAGCCGGAAATCAACATTGGAGAAATCAGGAACAGTCCCTTTAATTGGAATTTTATTCTTCAACAAAGTTTTGAGCTGACTTTACAACTGATATTTTACCACCAACAGAACATTGACAGGTAGAGGAATCTAAGAGCTCTTTTTTGCCTTCAATTTCAAAATCAGAGGTATTCCATTTTACAGGTGAAGGGGTGCAGGAAGCCCTTAAAATGCTGCATATCCCGAAAGTCTTTATATTGGTGTTAGATTGTTTATCTTCTTCTGTAGCCTGTAGCTTACCATCAATGCTCATAAAGGATTGACTGGTGACTGTGAGCGGAGCTGGTGAAGCTCCTTTGTCGCATTTGAGTTGGGTTTTATCCGTGATATATTGAGGCATTATTAAAGATTTTAAATTGTCCTTTTGTCCATAGTAATTTTCACGATTATTCTGGTGAAGATAAAAGAGTAACAATTTTTTCAAAATTATTTTCTTTAGCAATGTCTAATGCAGTTTTACCATCACTATCTTTTATTGAAATATCAGCACCTGATGAAACTAAAATTTTTACAGAATCATAATTATTGTTATTGACAGCATAAATCAAAGCTGAGTTTTTAAAATTGTTTTGCGCATTAATATTAACACCTTTATCTATCAGAAGTTTAAGAAGGTTACTTCGGTTATTAATAGCGGCTATCATTAATGATGTTGTTTTATTACCATCAACAATTTTAACATCTGCATTATTTTTAATTAGAAGTTTGGCAATACAATCTTTTTTGTCATTATTGCATGTTTTTGCTTTAATTTGTTTTTTTTGTGAATTCATTCGAGCAGCATCTGTAAGTTGAGGTTCTAATGTTTGTTCACAAATTGACAACGCATTAAAAAGAGGCGGGCCTATAGATTTTCCATTATAAAATTGTATTATATTGGGATTGGCTTTATTTTTTAAAAGTATTTGCACAAATTCAATATCTCCACGCGAAGACGCTATTCCTAATGGAGAACTTCCAGACTGAGATATACAATTTACATTTTTTGAAAGAAGTTGTCTGAATTCTTTACTGTTATTTTGAATAATTGCATTACTCAGTTTGTCACATTCAGAAATTTGAGCATTAACTATTACATAGAAAATAGAACTTATTATTAACAAAAATTTCTTCATTACTAACTGTGGTATTTGTGTTTATTATATCACCAAATGTAGATAAATGTATAATGCCACATATACAATTCCTGGAAAAATTCAAAAAGTGTAGTAAAACTACGATTTGATACCAATAGTGTAGGCAGAGATGTATTGGATTTGTTTTTTGAATTAGTTTTAAAACCCATTGTAAAATTAGAATTTTTAATCAGTATATTTTACAATGGAAAGAACCTCTCTTGATCTAATTTCCAAACTTCTTAACATGTACCCTTTTCTCTGAAACCTTAATGACAAATGGTTCAAGATGTATTATTTTTCCTGCCTGAACTGTAAATTCCCTGCTTATTTTCTCAGAATAGGTGTTGGCAGGTAATGAAGTTTCTACAAGTTCTATTCTGTAATTTCCAGATCCAAGGAAAGACCCGATTTCGCCATTGTCATCGGTGATTATATGCTGTAAAAACTTATCTTTATCATAGATATTGAAGATAATTCCTGCTGTTTTAGGATCAAATTCCAATGCTTTTTTAGGATCAAATTCATACGTGATTTTTCCCAGCATGGTTCCGTTTTTATGCAGTGGAACCTGAAGAGAATAACTGCTTTTTTTCACCTCAAACTCCAGTTCATTATAATACCATCCCTGCTGGATTACCTGCTTGAGCATATAGTTACCATACGGAATTGCTTTGTACACAATTTTACCACTCTGATTGGTTTTGAAAGTGACATTGTTGATCATAATGATGTAATTTTCAGCACTTTCGTCACCCTCATCATATACATTATTATTGTTGTTGTCATAAAATACAAATGCAGTTATTTCTCCTTTTTTGCTGGCAATGAGTTTATTAGGCTGGAAGTTCAGTGTGACACCTGCTTCAATGGTAAAAAAGTTATTGCTGAAATTGTTGGAAGAATAATTGAACCAGGAAGAATTCAGGAATACTCCATATCTTTCTTTGGTGTATTTCAGGTTGACAAACCCTGAAGGAGACTTACCATATAAAACATCATCGGTGTAGGATAATCCTGAAGTAATATTGAGCTTTTCACTTAACAGGTTTTTGTTAACAAAAGCGGATACTGAAAATTTCTTATACAGGACGTTTCCATTGAAATTTCTTGATGAAGCAAATTCCGAGAGATAATAGCTGCCATGCTGATATATTCCGTTTATATTGAACCATTTATAGCTGTAATTTCCAGTGATCTTCATCTGATATTCCGAATTGTTATCATCGGGATATTTGACTGCTCCAGCTTCCAGTGCCAATAATGAAGAGTGTTTTCTGTTATTGCTGATCCATGTTGTATTCTGGCTGATTCTAAGTGCTTTCAGCGTTTGCAGTTCCAGATTTCCTGAAGTATCAAAAAAATTATTATAGCTGTTAGAACTTTCCTCCTGATATTGCGTGCCCACAGCAAATCCGAAATTTTTCCTTTTCGCAAAGTTGATTCCAATATCTCCTCTTATGGTATTGGACTTGAAGTCATTGTTGTAAGAGTAAAATTTTGGTGAAAAGTTAGAGACCATTACATTCGCGTACAAATAATGATTTTCAAAAACCGGGGTTGAGAAATTCTGCTGTATTAGTAACATTCCTCTTCTGTTTCCGGGATAATAGTCACTGCTGTAGAAATAGTTTCCATTCAGATTTACTTTTTTGATAGTTCCTGAATACTGTGTTTCTAAAGCCAGGGAAGGTTTGGTAAGGTGTGTATTTTCATAATAACTCAGACCGCTGTATACTTTGGAATTCATTTTCCAATCCTTATTGAAAGAATATTGAATATCTGTACCGAATACATGATGATTCGCCTTTTCATAAGGGTCATTTTTAAAAATATAAGCTGCTGAGAAATTTTTAGAGGCATTTTGAGCACCCATTATTCCCCTGGCATAAAACCCGTATCCGTATTTCAAAAAAGAATTCCTTTCAATAAGGCTGAAACTCTGATCTACAAAACCTACTTCTATTTTCTTGTCTTTATCCGGAGAAGTGTATGCATATTCAGCTCCTCTTCCAAATAATGAAACTTCCATCATTTTACTGATATTCCCTAAAGTAAATTCACTTTGTTCTCTGTGATAAGACACATAGGTATTGGTTACAACAGGATCACTTTGATTGTTCAGCGTATAAATATTACCACGTATAAACATATAGCCTGAAGGAAGATTAAAACCGCCTGACCCTATCAGCTGATACATATCTGTAGTGCTGCCGACGCGCCTGTAGCTGGCAGTAATGGTATTTTTGCTGTAATTTGAAAACAGATCGAACTCCATATCCTGATAACGCTGGGTAGAAGAAACGTTTTGCACCGATATAGAAGTATTGCCAAAAATGTCTTTGTCCGGTTCTCGGAAACCAGCAATATTAACTGTAAACTGTGAGCTCTTCAACAGATTTCCGGAAGGCATAAACCGAAAAACAAATACAGAATCTTTCTGCACATCAATAGTTCCTTTTTTTTCGATGAAAAGGTTCTTTTGGGTAGCTTCCGGAATTTTAAATACGATGGTAACATGCTGCCTTTTGTTTCCTAAATTGGAAACCCTTGCCCGGACTTCCAGGGAATCTTTAGATGTTCCCATGTAGACAACAGGATTTTCAGCTGTTATCTTCATATTGTTATTTTCTGTCACCACATAGGAGAGACTCTTTTTTACAACCTGTTGATTTTTTTCATCGGTAATGGTGAATGTGAGATCTGCTTTACCGGAAACGATAGTGCTGCTGGCCAGTATTTTAATGGGAATAAACAGATTCTGGCCGGTATTCAGTTCTATTTCAGCATTGCTGTCAGAAATTGTTCTGAAACCTTTGGGAGTCTTCACTTCAACTTTACCTTTAAAGTGTTTGTTTTCATTGTTTTTCAGAACAAGCAGAATCTCTACAATATTAGGATTAGCCCGATTGGGCTCATTACGGATTTCCATGCTTATAGCTGTACCAGTCTGGGCCGAAATCCAAATGGAAAACGGGATCAGAATAAAAAGTATTATTTTCCTGAACAGCCTGTTATGAAGCATTATAAATTATTGAGGCGTAATCTCAAATTGAAGCGTTGTTGTATAATCCTCTGCTTTAGCATTGATAAATCTTTCATCATTAGGTTTAGTAGAATACTTCATGTCATAATAAACATCAGCATTCTGTGTAGAATTACCGGCAGCGACAAGCTGTGGCACCGTACTCAGCAAAACAGTATACGCAGTTCCCATATTGCCTGAAATAGGAATCAGATTAAGCTGTACAGCATCAAGTGGCAGAAAATTACCTGAAGATGAACTGAACTGAGTCTGAAGGGATTTTAATTTGATCTGATACTTCGTATTGCTTTTTACAATAAGTGCATTAGAATAAGTTACACTGGCTCCGTTTACATAATCCTGCATATTTTTAAATTCCAGATTACCGTTCAATGCAGAAGCTCCAAACTTCATAGACAGCTCCGGAATATCTGTAGGAGTTCCTGAAAGCGTACCGATCTGAAATTGAAAATTATGATCTACTGTACCAATGATATTATTGTACTGATCATAGGCCGTAAACTGTAATGGCGCTGTAAAAGTAATCCAGGCAGGATAGGCTCCCAGATAGGTACCTCCTGCCAGATTCATGCTGTATTTAATCTGGAGATTATAATAACCATTCGGTTGTGCCGGCTGATTAAATAGTGCAGCATTTGATTGAGGAATTAAGAAAACCTCCTGACTTTCCTTCAAAATCACATTAAGCGGCATCCCAATTTGAGGGATAGACGGAACCGGGTTAGGGTAGGCCTTTCCTGATGATGAAACCGGCTGAAAAGAAATTTTATTCGCAGGTAAAATATAATTCCCCTGATTGGACATAATAGGCTGCTTCAATCTTACCGAAACTCTCCAGTAAGGCATGTTGATATTCCCGTTACCCGCTAAAGTAAGCGTGTATGCATCCGGATTTGTATTGCCGTTATAAGAGTTAATCTGCAGATAGCTATTTACCCAAGAGCTGTATGAAATTTGTGAAAAACAGCTCATAGAGATCAATAACAGGATAAGACACAATTGTTTATTCATGTGTAAAATTCAGTTCTGCTAGCTCCAGATTATTGTTGTCCCCATAATCAATCATTACTGATGCAGTATATTTTCCTTTTACCAGTGTTGCAGGAAGAGGGATATTTACCTCTCTTTTATTTCCGGGCATGGTATAGAAAATAATCTGATCAAGCGATACTTTGCTGCCGTTTTCTGTATTGACAAGTTCCGTTTGTATTTTCCCGTCTGTCCATATATTACCTTGGTTTTCAAACAATATGGTAAGATCTTTTTTGGATTGAGCTAAAGTAAGATTATGAATCTCAATTTTTTTAGTGGCTTTGGCTGTTAGCTTATGAAAGAGTTTAATTCCTGAACGGATACTTACTTTTATATTGGCACCTTTGTTATCCACATCATTCACAGGATTCATCTGGCTCACATACAGTACAGCAGTATGGGCCAGCATCTGATCAGACAATGTATTGGGAGGAGTAATGGTTACATCAATATCTTTTTTTTCTCCCGGAGCTAAGGTAAAATAGGTGTCTTCATTTTTTATGGATATCCAGCTGGCGCAGGATGTCGGCAATGTATTAGCCGGAGACATTTTGTTTTCTCCTGTTTCATTATATTCCCAGTCACCTAAACTGACAGCCATGTCCAGAGAATTTTTTGCACTTACATTGGTTACTGTTACTTTCTGGGTTGTGCTTTTTCCTGCATCAGATTCAAAATAAAGTCTGGGAGGAGATACAGATACTCCTGTTTGGGCTTTGATTGAAGAACAGAAAAGGAGTAGAGAGAATAAAATGAAGATATAGTATCGGTTCATTATTATACTTTGCTGTTAAAGTACAGATAAAGTGCTACAATTTGTAACACTTTATCTGCAGTAGTTTATATAATATTTAAATACTTATTGAGAAATAATAGTATACGTTAACTCTGTTGTATAAACGGTAGGATCCTGACCTGCAATATAATTGTCAAGATAAGCATTGGCTCCTGCTCCTTTATATTCAATGTTAATTTTTTTATCTACACCACCATTAGCGGATGTTACTAATGTTGCTTCGTTAGCTGAAAGCTGTACGTTCTGTGCATACTGAGCGCCGTTAAGAACTTCAGTTCCTGCACTGGCCTTAATCTGAATGGTATTGGCCTGGATATTCTTTGCTCCACTTTGCAATGCAGCATTAGCACTTTTTACTTTAACCTGGAAACCTCCTGTACTATAAATGCTTAAGTGATCTGCGTTTACAGAGGATACTCCGTTTGCATAATCGTCTTTGGTTTTATAGTCTAAGTTGACAACCTTCTGAGCAGGATTAACGATAAGGGTTTGAATTGGTTTTAATCTAACATTTAATGTTACATTTTGCTGAGCCTTGAATACAACAAAACCAAATAGCGACATTGAGGCTACAATATATTTCTTCATAAATAATGGGAGTTTTAACAGTGTATTAATTCTTGTTTTTTTCAGGTGCAAATTTAGAAAGAGGTCCAGGTACTTATTTTGTGAAAAAGTACTAAAGATTTGTAAATTTGGTTTTGGAAATAATCTTGCTGAAAAAAAGTATTTTATGAAGAAATATGAAGTTTTAAGTTAATTAAAAATTAAAAATATTGTTAATGTTGTTAAATCAATATTATATTATTGTCAATTTACTAAAAATTAATAGTTGGAAATTTAAAAAAAATAATATTTAATACATAGTAAATAAGCTATAGATCGTCTTATTGAGAGATTAAAGTAAGCATCATAGAAGTAGACTTATCTTTAAACTGTTTTATAATTTTATCTATTTTTTGATTTATCATGAATTTTTTTTCTATAACTCCATTCTGACTTTTGATGAGATTATACTCATCTTGATCGTCCTGTTGAATTCCTAACTGAAAACCTGATGGACTTGAAATGATAACAGAGTTTATTTCCGGCTGGATATTTTCATCTGTATCATCAGTCATTTCGCTGTCACCACCAACTGCCAGCACTTGGGTAGGATAAAGCCTTACATTCACCTGAACATCATCTGCCTGTGCATAGATGCCCATGGAAACAAAAAGGAAAATTACTGAAAAAATATATCTTTTCAACATATATTAATTTTTCACTGATCTGTTATTTATCCAAAAATACAATATTATTTTTACATTATTTCAATTCTGAGGGATTTTTTCCTGTATGTTTTTTAATAAAATTACTGAAATTTCCTTCATCGCTGAATCCCAGGTCATAAGCAATTTCAGAAATATTGTAGCCCGAGAAACTAAGGGATTTCTTGCATTCATTGATCAGTTTTTCAATAATAATATGTTTGGCTGTTTTTCCCAGAACATATTCCGTCATTTCAGTTAGTTTTCTTGGTGTGATATTGAGTTCATTAGCATAGTGTGAAACCTTTTTAGCCTTTTTATAGTCTCTCTGTAAAAGAACTTTAAATCTATTGACGTAATGGAGATAGTCAAATTTGATGTCTTTTTTCAGTGTTTCTGCCGGGATATGCAAAAACGCATCCAGAATCAGTCTTTCAATAGCATTATGAGCTGCAGAAACATATAGACTTTCATCTTTGTGCTGAAAGTTGTGCATTCTTCCCATAAAAACAACGTTCATTTCCTTAATATTTTCAAAAGGCGCTATAAAAACATCAGAATCGTAATTAAAAAAAAGTTGTGAATTGATAAACATACTATCTTTTGCAGATCTCTCATAAAAACTTGATGAAAATGTAATCACATAAATCTCACCGCGTTTAGTTTCTCCAAATACAATTTGTTTTTGCGGGCCTACAAATGCTATATGACCGCCTTTTATGGAATGTGGAATGTTTTCTATCTCTAATGTGATATCTTCTATAATGATATAGATACAGAAATACTCAAGTGTATTAAAACTTCTTTTATTATTGTTTCTCTGTATTATATTATTTAATGTGTTGATGCTAAATCCTAAATTTTTTAAATGGTCTGTAATCACGTACATAGTAATAAGCTTCAATAAAATGATTAATTTGTTCTATAAAGGCAGATTATACAGCTAAAATAGGCTCAAAAATCAAGTCATATGGTATAATTAGGATATTTGGTTACTTATTTTGAAGCTTGATTTGAACTAATATAAATGTATATAAAAATAACTATGTTTTAGCATTAAGTTCGGGTTATTATCCGGATTTCTTTTCTTTCTGATTTCTTATCTGAAAGTTTGATTGTAAATGGTAGTTACACTAAAGTATATTACTACTTTATTTTAACAATGTTAAATGTGTTATTGTTTGATGATGAGGTGTTCTTAGGTCGGCATTGAAAAAATCCTGCAAAATCAATGATTTTGCAGGATTTTTTTTGTTTGGAGCTATTATTGTGATTCTCAAAAATACTTCAAAAGTAGGTGGCAAATTGTTTTACTTTCTATTTTAAATAGGCTGAGGTATCACAAGATCATCACAATTTATTGTTTTGGGGATGCATCGCTTTACTTTTTCACACCATTGATGAGTGTATATGCATACTGACGGAAACGGACCGCCAACTATTCCTGCTCCTGTTACCGTTTTCAATTCATTTCTTGAAAGTTTTTTTAGATTTTTCATAATACAAAATGTTTTTATTTTCTTATTCTTCTAAAGCTTTTCAGATACCGCTTATTTTATAGTTCAAAAATGAGATATCAGATATTCAAAGCCAAGAAGGGTTTAATAAGTGGCGGTACTTTTTATATAAGTGTAGGTGTTTAAGGGTTTACTGTATGGATGGTTGCAGGATGAAGATTTTATAATCTTTATTGTACTGCATCAGATTTTACTCATATATAAGCAGATTATCTGGCATCGTCTAAAGAAATCCGGAAGCTGAAATATTACACAAAAGTGCCATGGACCGGCACCCGATTTACATGTAATTTTACCATAAAATCAATCAATATCTCTAGAATTACAGGCTTACCTTCAATCTTAAAATATAGAATCATGAAAACAACTTTACTGGTAATTGTATTGACAGCTCTTTTTTCAGGAAATCTTTTTGGGCAAGGAAATTTTGAAATAGTTATTGAAAGAAAGCTATCATCAGCGGCTTGTACCTTAGGATATCTCATTGCAGATGAAAAAGTCATCTGTCATACATTAGAACTGCCCTGGGCAAATAATATAAAAAATATCAGTTGTATTCCTTCGGGATCCTATAACGGTATTTTGAGATATGATAAAAATGACGGATGGAGAATACAGCTTGAAAATGTACCAGACAGAGATGGAGTACAAATTCATATGGGAAACTACGCAAAGCAGATCAAAGGATGTGTTTTGGTGGGAATGGAAACCGATATTAAAAATTGTACTGTGGGAAATAGTAAACTGGCCTACAGTAAATTGAAGAATGCATTTTATGGTACTTCAAATCCTAACAGTACTCCTGATAAAAACATTATAGTAACCTTTAAATAGTTTAATCATGAAAAATTTTTATCTAATCATTGTATTGCTATTTGCCAATACCGGAGTTATTTGGTCGCAAGTGACACCCAATTCAAACAAATTTTCAGTTGAGAATTATGTAGCTATAGATAGTAAAGGGAAATATACGCTTTACAACACCCACGGCTTTTATGAAAATGTTGCTAAGGGCACTGTTGCCAAGGTGTTTATATTACCAATTCTTAAGTTTGATATCCATAATATTAAATATATAGACAGTAAAGGAAATGAAACATACAAGAGTTCTGATAACATCCGTACGTTGATTATTCCGGTAACACAGGAACTGGCACTACCCAATGAAAGCCAGAAAGCATCAATTTGTGCTGCGATAAGAAGCACAACAATAGCCGCCTTTTATCCTCCAATTTTAAAAAATACAAACGGGCAGCCCATGTTAACGCCTTACATGATTACCAACCCCGGATTAACCAATCATTTCTTTTCCTTAGCCAAGCAGTATGAAACTACCATGCTTGCCCCCCAGGACCAGTTGATTAATGATTATAATACAAATTTTCAAAGCCAGATCATTTCACCTACAGAGGTAGAATTCATTGTAGAAGCAGGAGGGGAGATTGTTTACAGCAAGCGCATCTCAGGAACATTGGTTGGAAATAAAAGTTTTAAAAATATTAGTATTGAAAATCCTACAGAGTATGTTAAGAATCTGCTGGCAAACGGAAATGGTGACATATCTGTCAGTTACAAATTTAAGAATTCTAAAACCAGTTATATTAATGCACATATAGACGGAAGTACGATTGTTAACCAATTTTTAAGTGATGCTCAAAAGAGCAGTGTCAGCCAGAAATCAAGCGGATGGGCATTTCTCGGATTAGGAAGCAGCAGGAAATCGATGAAGTCTTCATTCAATCAGCAGGTTGACAGCCAGTATAATGCAGAAAAAATTAATAATACAAGAATCGAAATGTATGATGCAGATGATGATATGATTAATCAATTTGAAGAAAAATTCTTTCCTGATATTTCCCAGGAAGAAGCCCTTAAAAATCACCTTCAGGCAGCCGAAAAAGCAAAAGCGGAAGGAAATGAAAAATTGCAGAATTTACATTTGCAGTTTGCAGAGTCATTGCAAAAAAATGATCCTAACCTGACTCCCAATATCGAAGCTGCTGTAGCCGCTCTTGGTAGAAAAGATTATATCGGATTTATAGCCAATGGAGTAAGATGGGGAAATAATACAGCCCGCGGCAATACCTCCTTTAAAAGGGTGCTGAACAGTACTGAAATGACTAAGACGGTGGAAGACTACAGCCATACGAAAGCAATATCTGTTCAGCATGCGGTTACTCAGCCTGTCATTGCTAAAGAAGAAGTGAAGTTTAGAGCTTCTGTAGGAGTTATAGATGTTATTCCCTGGGATGTACAGCTGTATATTTATAATGGATACAATACGGTTTTTCAGAATGTAAAAGGTGTATTAATAGGCCCAACGACTGTAGGTGGAGCTTTACATCTCAATAATATCCTGCCCGGTACTCTGGTTAAAAAAGTGGGTTCTTATTCCGTATATGATGCTCAAACTTTTACAGATGCTTTAAAAAACTATGAGCCTGGTGAAAGAACCGATTTGACTTTAGTAGTACCCAATGCAATGAATCCCAATATCTATCAGGAAAAAACCGTGCAATTTACGCTTGGGTCTCTTCCGGTTATTGATTAAAAGTTCACTATTAGTTATATCAAGAATCATTATAAGAACTCCTGTTGACTTTTCAACAGAAGTTCTTTTTGTGGAGTAGACCCATTGCAGTATTTTAAGATCTGGAAATCTTCTCCTTATTACTTATTTTTCAGCAATCTTATAAAACCAAACCAGGTTATTATGATATTAATTATTTGATTACAGGTAAAATATTAAATATTTATCTCTTTTTGAAATGTTAATTTGTTGATAATCTGATGGGTAAATTTGAGTTATCATCTTTATGAATCTGTAAGTTGTTGTTATTCAGTGTTATAAATATATTTAATAATATAGTGAAATTCCATATTATTTAATAAAATTAATTTGTACATTTATTTCATTGTTCATGAATGTATCTTATTGGTAATTAGTGAAATATGTTTTCTAAGTATAGTTGCTGCCTTTATAAAGGCTATATATTTAAATAAAACTATTATGCTATAAAAAACAAAAACCATTAAAACATATAATCATGAGTAATGAAAATTTTAACCCTCTTGAACTTCTTCGTACAAAGTTCAGGTATCCATTCCCAACCTTAAAAAATCCTCATGCAGATCAATTGCAGGAAATCACCGAAAATCAATGGATTGATGGTGAGTATATGTGGATATATCAAAATAACCCTGATCTGCGTAAAAAGTACAAGAAAACCAAAACTGCCCACATCGCTGCCCAATGGTTTCCTACTGCATCTGCTGAACGTTTCCGGCCCATCTGCAGGCTAATGCTCTGGACCCTTTACAATGATGATCTGTATGAAGAAAGTAGGCCTGATGATATTGATGATGTACATGCTCAATCCATCGCTATATTGAATGGTGAAATCTCTGTTGGCCAGTCTACAATACCTTTAGCCTCTATGCTTGCCTCATTAAGGCAGGAATTACTTCAGTTTATTCCAGAAGAATCCATGCATCGTTTCACACAGATGATCAGCAGGTATTTTAGTGGGCTTAAAAAGGAACAGGAATATAAAAAGAATAAGATGTTTCCTACAACAGCAGAATGTATTGTCTTAAGGGAAGATTCAATCTGTTTGTATCCTTTTTTGCAGCTCACTGAGGTTGAAACGGGGGTCATCCTGCCGCCGGAAATTCATGATCATCCGGTGATCCGCCGTCTGCAGGCGCTTGCCTGTCATCTGGTAACTTTTTTCAATGAAGTTCAATCTGTAGTAAAAGATGAAGCAACGGACAGTATCTATTATAATATTGTGAAAGTAATCCAGAATGAACGCAGAGTTTCGCTAGAAGAAGCCTGCCTGGAAGATCTGCGCCTCCATAATGAAGATCTTAAGGAGTTTGTAGCCCTGCAGGCCTCACTTCCTGACTTTGGTGTATGGCACGAGGCTGTGGTCAATTGGGTACACTATATGAGTATGGTATTGAGTGGCTGGAAAAACATATCCACTAAGCTTGACCGCTATAATAAAACAGAATTTCCAAGTGCTTCCGAATTAAAAGAAACATTAGGGCATAACCAATTTCAATAAAAATTTAACGATTACCGTGGTATTTCATTAAACAAGTGATCATAAGAACCTGCCAGAAATTTATAACGGAGTGGCGGGTATACAATATGCTTTACCTGAATGAATATATGATCTACAATACGGTTTTAGAGCAATAATCACAATGCAATAGACATTCGGTTGTGATTAGCAGTTAATGCTTATTTAAATACAATAATTTTAAAATACAGATAAAATGACACCAGAACAATTTAATAGTGCAGATTACCTGCCACGGGGATGCTACTCATGGCCTGATCTTATAAATCCACATGCTGAACAAATGGGGAAAGATATGGATGGCTGGATTGATAATGATTATACTTTTTTGACAGAAAAACAACGGAAAATTTATAAAAAAATGGAACTTCATATGTGTACAGCACGTATGTGGCCGCACTTAACCTATGAGCAGGCCATTCCATGCAATAGATTCATGCTTCAATATGTTGCTCTTGATGATCAGGTGGAACATTCGTCCCTTGAAGAGATCCAGGAGTTAAGAATCCGTTGTACAGATATTCTCAGGGGTGCCCAAGCCTTGCCGGAGGAAAATGCTCTTTATCATCATATGGAAATGATCCGGGATGAATTTCGCGCTTTCATGCCAGACCTATGGTTTGAGCGGTTTGTTTACTATTTTTATCAATCTTTCAGATACGGAATTGAATTGGAGTATCCCTACAAAATAGCCCATCGCCCACCATCACTGAATCTTTACAAAACTATCAGAGAATATTCTGTACTAATGCGTCCTTATCTGATCTTTGGTGAGATTGAATCAGGTCTTGTCCTGCCGGAACATATCTTTGAGCATATAGTGGTACAAAAGATGATTTCCCATATGACTCTGGTTGTTGCGTGGCAAAATGATCTTCACTCTCTGCCAAAGGAGATGGCGAAGGGGACAGAGGTTTTTAATCTGGTTTTTGTATTGCAGCAGGAGTATAATCTTTCTTTGGAAGATGCTTGTGCAGAAGCTTTACGTATTCATAATGAAGAGCTGGCGAGTCTGAATGGCTTACATCAAGAGTATCGGGAGTTTGGTGAATATCAGGAACATGTCGACAAATTCGTTTATTATGCCGGTGTCGGGCTGCAGGGAGTTAACACTTTTTATCTGGAAACAAACAGATATAAGCATGGAGGAGTTGGTTTTGCCTGGCCTGAAGACAACCATGCCGCAAATAGCAGTCTGTAAATTAAGTTTAATATAACTTTAAATTTTAAAGATGAAACAACAAGATGTTCCTGTTTTGCAATATCCCTGGACCTATGAAATAGGACCGTTTTCACAATCCTTTTATGAAGAACAGAATAATTGGATTGATACGGATTATCAGTTTATTTCTGAAGTTACAAGAGCTCAATATAAGAAACACGGCCTCGTAGAGGCCGCGTCTTATATGTTTCCGGCGGCCAGCACCAAAGAACACATCAGACCTATAGCAAGATCTATGGTTTGGTTGACACTGTTTGATGATTATTATGAGTTGTGCCCGGTTGATAAACTTGCAGATATCAGGGATCATATAATGGATGTCATGTTGGGAGAACAACCTAAAGCAAGTGATATCGGACTGATAAAACAAGTGGCTTTAAGCAGGCAGGAATTTATTCCTTACGTTAATGATGATTGGTTTATGCGCTGGACTAAAGACTTTTATAATTATACTACCTATGGAATTATGGAAGGAACCCCCTACAAGTTAAAAAAAGAATTTCCAACCCTTAGTAAGCTTCTGCTTATCCGTGAGTATTCTATTTTTATGTATCCATATGGAGATTCGGTAGAACCTTCTATTAATTATATTGTTCCGGGATATATATCCGAACATCCAATTATAAAACGATTAAAAATGTTAATGTGCAGGATAATAGCTATTCAGAATGATTTTGCTTCAATAGAGAAGGTGCTAGGAATTGATACAGAAGTTCTGAACATTATATTGGTGATCAGGAATCAATATACTATTTCGTTAGGAGAAGCCATTACCGAAGCAATGCACATCCATGATTCATATGTTCAAGAGTTTGTTGAACTCCGGAATAATCTACCTGATTTTGGTGTTCAGCAAAAGAATGTTGTACGGTTTGTACATAATATGGCACTGATGATCTCGGGATTGGGAGCATGGTATCATAAAGGTAATTCTACCAGATATAAGACTTCTGGTGAATTTCTTAAACCAGAATACGGGATCATTACACAATGCTTTTAATTAAAACAAAAATTGTATCAATCCTATTTACTATAATCAATAGCGAATTTAAATTTTACTTCATCAATCATTTTAGAGGATGCCTTCAATATAGAGACAACCTCTTTTTGTGTTCGTATAAACTTTTGTATCCGGTCTTTTTAGATGCTATTAATACTGTCTTTTGTAGAACAGAAACAAAAATAATTGTGTAATAGTATGATTGGTGATTTCAAGACCTATTTCTTTGGAGTTAAAGAAAAATTATCCATATAAACAGCCTGATGTACTCCATTCAGTAAAACTTTCAGCCCCAGATGAGCGTCTTTTTTCAAAGATATAGTATATGTTTTTTTCTCTCCTGTGATCTTTGAAGGCTTAGTGATTGAAACATAGGATTTTGCATCAGAAGGACTGTTTACTGAGAAAAGCTCTAACGTTGTTTCGCCCCCGTTATCCGAAAGGTCAAGAGAAAGAGTATAGGTTCCGGCTTTTATTTCCGGGGTTACCAGATACATATTTTCTCCAGGGCTACTCATTGAATAAAAAATAATTCTTTTATCACTGGCATACAGCATGGCTTTTCCTGGCTGAGCAGTCCAGCATTTATTGATATCTTTCCAGGTGTCAAAATTTTCAGCAAGGGTAGATACAGATTTACACTGTGCATTTGCTGTCAGAAATCCTCCTATAAAAGCCATTCCCGAGAGTACGATTTTTTTCATGCGTTATTTTTATTTATAATGAGTAAAAATAACAAAAAAAGATGATACCCGAATCGTATTGTTTTATGATTTACGTTAGCTTTATGTGAATCTGACTGTGTATCTTCTCAATGTGCCCAATGATATCTGTTTAAGAGCGATAGTAGCATTCTAAAGATCATCGAATAAAATAAGCCTTCCCATTACAGAAAAGCTTATCCGATTTCAAGTAAGATGCAATTATAAACAAGACTCAAAAATAGGATTAAATGTATTTAGATACTTATGAGTGAGATCATATTGAATCTTCTGCAAAGGTGTTGAAAACTGTCCTGCAAGACTATTTTCAGCACCTTTATTGATTGTTCTTTTCATTTTCTTTTTTCAGATCACGTTTTGTAGGAAAAAAAATCATCAAAAATAACAGGAGCTAAGTGAATTTTTGAATGAGGAAATATTTAATGACAAGTATAAAATCAATTCTTTTTTAATTTCTTCAGCCATAAGGGATTGCCAAATGCATTAACATCGGAATCGACATCTAAATACTCTGATCTTTTGCAATGATTACATTCCCTTTCAGTGTTGCTAGTGTATTTCCATTGGTGGATATTTAAAAAGCAAAGTATTTTTTTCATCATAAATTTTCTGCAAACAAAATCAATTTATTCCTGAGATAATTACAGGATTCCGTAATCAGAAAAAAAAATAGGAAAATACGAAGACAAAAATCTGATTTGCAAATATTGAAAATATAGTATTTCCGGCTATTAATCTGATAAGTATAATGTTTACAAAAGGACAAACCATAGAATCCGGTAGCCGAAGTACCTTTGGTTATGGTCGAAGTGATGGGATTATTGAAATAGAAGTCGCTCTCTTTGGGAGTATATTCAAGAGGAAGAAACCGTTGAAAAATGCAGCCGTACCACAGAGGTATTAAAGCGGTGGTGTACTTAAAAAAAATCTGTTTAGATCCTTGTATTTGGAAAGATCTTTCACTATTATATCTTATAAATGTTTTTTCTTTATATTGTAAGCTTGTTGGCTTGTAAATTGATGCTAAAAACTGTATTGAATTTTTGATGACTAATGACTAGAACGATTGTAATTTTAATTTTCTTTTTAGGTGGTTTTTTCTTTTTAAATGCACAGGAGAAGAAAGATTCGCTGTATTATAAAATAGAAGAATTTTCGGATAAGAGAAAAGTTACCAAATTCATTCACCGCTTTATATTTCGTAGAGAGCCGGATTCTAGTTCCGTTAAGTCCAGGACAGAAAAACTGTCGCAGGAAGCTTATAACAAAAAATACATCAGAAAAATCAGGATAGAGACTATTGATCCATTTGGATATGGTTCCAAGGATACTAAAGAAAAATCCAGATGGTATGATTGGGTAGCAGATCATCTTCATGCCAATACAAGAAACTCCACTGTCAATAATTATTTGCTTTTTGAAGAAGGTGAAGAATATAATGCCCAGAAACTTTATGAATCTGAACGTTTGCTGAGAGCAATGCCTTTTGTCAACAGAGTGAATATCAGTGTTTCCGATAGTACTTCCAGCAAAGATTCTATTGATGTTGTGGTAAAAGTTCTGGATTCCTGGAGTCTGAAGCCGAGAATCAGCTATTCCGGAAGTAAACTTGGTCTGGGAGTTACCGAAGAAAATGTATTAGGATTAGGCCATACTCTTGATTTCCTTTACAGAAACGACTCCAAAGAAAAGCAGGATTATCTTTTGGGAAGCTATACAACCTATAACCTTTTAGGAACTTATATCAATGCCCAGCTTCTTGGGGAAAGAGATTTTTTGAGAAATGAAAGAATTAATTTCAGCTTAAGAAGAGATTTTTTCTCGCCTTTAACAAAATGGGCGGGTGGTTTTACGTTTGAATATTTTAAGCGGAAGGTTTTACTTCCCACAGAAACTGACACTGCATTTCCGGAAGTTCAGATCAAAGTATACAGCCAGGATGTATGGGGTGGTTATCAGATTCCTGTTTCAGCGGATCCTGACGAAAGAGTATCCAGCAATATTGCAGTGATAGGAAGATTTCAGAATTACCAGTATAAAGATAGTCCGGGAATAGACCAGTATAAATATTTCAGTTCATACAATAGTTTTCTGATGTCAGTCGGGCTTATTCACAGAAATTTTTCGGTTCAGAGAAATATTTTTCAATATGATTTGCCGGAAGATGTTGCTTACGGGCATTCTGTGAACATTATTGGGGGAGGCTTATCAAGAAACAAAGAAGTGAACCCTTATGTGGGAATTTCTGCTTCTTATGGTACTTTTACAAAGTTGGGATACTTTACAGTGAAAGGGCAGTTCGGAAGGTTTTTTAATGAAGACAGCCAGAATCGGGAGTCTTTCCGGGTAGACGGAACCTATTTTACGAATCTTATGGATTGGAAATTTGCCAAAGCAAGACATTTCTTTTCTCCAACAATAGCTTTAGGAAATCCACAGCATAACTATTCTTATAAAGACAGAATCAATCTTTCTTCCGCAGACGAATTTCCTGTTTACAATTCGGATTATATTGGGACTAAAAAACTGGTTCTAAGGTACCAGATTCAATTGTTCATTAACAAAACGTGGAAGAATTTCCATTTCAGTCCTTATTTAACTACCGCAGTTGGGTGGCTGGGAATGCCTGATGATAAACTATTGAAAACAAAGGCTAATACAAAAATTGGCATAGGTGTTTTAATTAATAATCCGTACCTGGTTTTCAACAGAATTCAAATTTCTTTCATGTATTATCCACGGGTTCCGTTTGATAATAACTCGGTTTTTGATTTTAACAGCAATAGAAATAATCTTTTACCAATGAATAATTTTGCAACAGATATTCCACATTTTGTAAACTTTGGCAACTGATAAAGGAGTATTTTAGATTTCTCCCATTACAAACATATTCTCCATGGTAGGTACCTTACTTCCGCCTTCTTTTTCGAGAGTAATGGCAAAAGCCTGAGCATTGGGAATATTGGCCAGTGCAATTCTGCTGTCTTTATCTTCGGTGTACATTCCTGCACTTACAGGTTGTCCGTTTTCAATGGCCCAAAGCTGATATTGCATTCCTGCAGGAGCTTTAGGAAGTTGTTCCGCATTCAGATAAACTTCTTTTGTTTTTTTATCCCAGAAAACCATTGCTTTGGAATCCGTATGCTTTTCTACACCCTTCAGCATCACCATCTGCATATCAGGATTGGAGAACATATCAATCTTACGGTTCATTTTTTTCATTGCCTGGTCCTGAGCTTGTTTTTCTGCAGACAGCAAGGCGATTTCCTTTTTATTGGACGATTGGGTATTCATCCAGAATAAATTTCCGGCAACACTTATCAGGAACAATGCAGAAGCTGCTATTGCGTAGGTTTTCCAGCGGGTATCTTTCTGAGTATTTACTCTTTCTTTAGTTTCTTTGTGATCTTGTGTCTCAGGAATATCTGTTGAAACAGCAGGTGTTACTTCTTCGGCAGTCTGTTCCTGCTTAATTTTATTCCAGATCTTAGATTTCAGATCACTTGGAGGTGTTACGGCTTGAGCGGTAGCAAGATGTTCCAAAGTCTTTTGTGCTTCTTCAAAAGCTGCTTTTACTTCAGCATTATTCTTCATCACACACTCCAAAATCCCTGCCTCTTCAGGAGAAGCATGGCCAAGAATATAAGATTCTATAATTCCGGATGATATGTATTCTTTTGTGTTCAATTTATTGATAATCTTTTAGCAAATCTTTTAATTTCATCAGTGCATTACGCATTTTCGTTTTCACTGTTCCCAGCGGTATCTTCAGCTTTTCGGATATTTCATGTTGGGTATATCCTTGATAATAAGCAAGATTTATGAGTTCCTGCTTGTCTGTTTCCAGTCCTTCAAGCACATTGTTAAATCCGATATAATCAGATGAATTGTTGACTGTTGAAAGTTCTGTAGTATTATATACGAAATCCGGAAGTGATTGGTTTTTAAGCTCATTCTGGAATCCCTTAGACTTTAAATAATCAATAGCGGTATTTCTTGCAATATTGATCATCCAGGTATAAAACCTTCCTTTGGAAGCATCGTACTGATGGATAGCGTTCCATATTTTAACAAAAACATCCTGGATTACTTCTTCAGTGTATTCTTTAGACTGAACGATCCGGAGAATGATTCCGTACAGCGCACCGGAATAGTGGTCATACAGATAATGAAAACCGGTTTCGTTTTTTTCTTTTAATAAAACGATAAGTTCTTCTTCCGAATAGGTTGTTTTAATAGCTTTTATTTTTCTGTCCAAATGTAATAAAATAAAACATATAGTCAATAAAATCCAATCTATCTTTTATTTCGTACATGATTTCAAGGAAATTATTAAAAAATATTCAATATGAAAAATATTACTTCAAGAGCTGTACTTGTGTTTTGTATCGTTTTGTCCACGCATTTCTATAAAGCCCAGAATCAGCTTTTTAAAATTAAAAACCCTTATTACTCCCGTACAGCTGAAAACCCATTGAAAGTGAGTAACGCTGAGTGGAAAAAGATTTTAAAACCGGAACTCTATCAGGTTGCCAGAGAAGGAGCAACAGAAACCGCTTTTACAGGTAAATATTATGAGTTTGATGAAAAGGGAACCTATTATTGTACTGTCTGCGGAAACCCACTTTTTATTTCGACTTCAAAATTCGCAACCACCTGTGGATGGCCTTCTTTCTATCAGCCTATACGTAAAAACAGTATTAAATACAGAAATGATACTTCTTATCATATGGAACGCACAGAAGTATTGTGCGGAAGATGTGATTCTCATCTGGGACATGTCTTCGATGACGGCCCGAAACCGACAGGAAAACGGTTCTGTATGAATTCTATCTGTCTTGAATTCATCCCTGGTAAAAAATAGTGTATTGAAAATCAGTTGTTTGAAAATAAATTTCATTTTTTTCAATCTAAAACAAAACCAACCTCGTAAATGACATTAAAAGCACAATTAAATATAATTAATTAAAAAATCAACACAATGAACACACAGTCAAAAATCACAGTTTTAGCAATGGTAGCTTTATCATTTGCATTCAGCGGAAAGGTAACTGCACAAACGATGAAAGAAAAAACAGTAATGGTAGGAGGAGCTCCAATGTATCCGTCCAAAAATATCATTGAAAACGCTGTCAATTCCAAAGACCACAAAACCCTTGTTGCGGCAGTGAAAGCTGCCGGTTTAGTAGAAACATTACAGGGAGCAGGCCCATTTACAGTACTGGCACCCACAGATGCTGCCTTTGCAAAACTTCCGAAAGGAACAGTAGAAAGTCTTGTAAAACCTGAAAACAAAGCAACACTTACCAGTATTCTGACTTATCATGTTCTGCCAGGAAGATACAGTGCAAAAGAAATCTGGGCTGCTGTAAAAGCCGGTAACGGAAAAAGTATGATGAAAACAGTACAGGGAGAAGATCTTACTTTCTGGACTAAAGGAAAAGACCTTTACATAAAAGATGCAAAAGGAAACAGTGCGAAAGTAACCATCGCAGACGTGAACCAGTCTAACGGAGTGATTCATGTAATAGACACGGTTTTAATGCCATAACAATTTATAAGATTTCAGACAGCATATTTCAGTATGCTGTTTTTCTTCTTTTATCCTAACACTAAAAAAATTAATAGTATGAAAAAGACAATTCAGGTTTCTAATCAGGGAGTTACCCTTGATACAAGCAGAAGAAACTTTTTAAAATTAAGTGGAGTAGGATTGGCTGTCGCAGGCCTTACTTTAATAGGATGCGATGACAATGATGATTTTCAGATCATGGAAGAATCCAAGTATGATCTGGGAACAGGAGATGTAGGCGTATTAAACTATGCCTATGCACTCGAACAGCTGGAAGCAGATTTTTATACCAAAGTGGTCAATAATTTTTATACAGGAATTTCCAGTATTGAAAAAGAAGTTTTTACAGACCTCTATCATCATGAAGTGATTCACCGGGATTTCTTTAAAGCAGCCATTAGTGGTGCTACAGACCACGTGCTTCCAAAACTTGAATTCCAGTATCCAAATGTTAATTTTAATGACCGTAATTCAGTTTTAGCCACAGCAAAAGCATTGGAAGATACGGGGGTAGCAGCCTATAATGGAGCCGGAAAGTATATTTCCAATCCTGCTTATCTGGTGATAGCCGGTAAAATAGTTTCGGTGGAGGCCAGACATGCTTCTGCGATCAGAAATTTAATCAATCCCGGATCTGCTGATTTTTCAGGAGATGATGTGATAGATGCCAACGGACTTGACCTTGCAAAAGAGCCCAAAGATATCGTAATGGCTGCAGGAGCGTTTATCAAAACACCTTTTACCTGGAAAGAAAGAGGCATTAACTAATCATTCACCCTTAAAAATTACATTATGAATATTCTTAGATTACTGGATAAGCTTTCTTATGATAAATTTTTCACCACGGAAGCTTCAAGACTGGAAACCATTACGAATATGTCATTATTCGGAAAAAAAGCAACTACAGCAGCTGTACCGCTTGGACTGGGAGCGTTGATGACTACTCCTGTCAAAGCAGAAACTACAGAAACAAAATTAACAGGTACTGCCTTGAAAAGTACACTGACGGATGCATTACAGCTGGCACTTGTACTGGAATATCTTGAAAATGAATATTACAGCATAGGACTATCTACACCAGGATTAATTCCTACTGGAGACAGAACGGTTTTTATGCAGATCTCAAAACACGAATCAGCCCATGTCAGCTTTCTGAAAAGTACACTGACTTCTCTGGGTACAACACCGGGTAATAAACCAACATTTGACTTTACAGCCAACGGAAGTTTTATGCCTTTTACAGATTATAATCAGTTTCTTATTCTTGCTCAGGCTTTTGAAGATACCGGAGTAAGAGCTTATAAAGGACAGGCCGGAAATGTAATGTCCAATAAAGTTGTACTTCAGGCTGCATTACAGATTCACTCTGTTGAAGCCAGACATGCTTCTCAGGTGAGAAGAATGAGAGCCAATAAAGGCTGGATTGAGCTTGCTGATGGAGGAAGTATGCCATCTGCAACTAATCCTGTCTATGCTGGAGAAGATAATGTAAACCAGGCAGGCTATAATACCGGAACTTTATTTGGAACAGCAGCCGGTTCTGCAGCTTACGATGAAATATTAAGTGGAAGCGATGCACAGACTATTGCCTCATTGTTCATAGTTTAGTTGTGATTTGGATGATGATAAAGTGGTGTCCATTTCCGGAAAAATCTGGAAATGGATTTTTATTATATTCTATTGAATTGTATATGCGGATTCCAGATGTACGGAATTCATTTTTTCTTCCTTTAATAATTTCAGTTGAAGCCCCTGATAGAGCAGAGTTAAGCAGGTATTGGTTTAAATAAAAAATCCCCAGTAATTCCTGGGGATAAAAACTAATAACCATGAAACTCAAATTAATGAGATAATCAAGCCGCAAATGTATTGAAAAAAGATTCAAAGTCCCATTATTTTGAATTATTTTTTTCTGTTTTTTTTAAAAAATGTACAGAAAGCCTCAATGTTTGCCGCCCGGAAGCATCTCAAAAAAAGATATTTTTAATTCTGGATGGATCTCAAAAAAAGATAAGCTTTATGCCTATCTTATTTAACTGCCGTTCAACATCCGTTACCCTCAGTTTTTCAGCAGTTCAGTTAATATGAATGTTGTATTTTTAAGATTAAATAAGGAGTCTATTGTAGTGCTTTCAATTGAGTGCTAAGCTCAGTATAATCTATACTACCGACATTTTTATCAATTACTTTCCCATTTTTTATAATAAAAGTTAATGGAATAGCACGATATCCCAATAAACCATTTCCTCCTAAAAAATTTTTGATGGCTTCAATATATTCTGTATTTTGAAGTGTAATATCGTTTATTGTATTCTTAGCCAGGAAAGTTTTTAATTTTTCAGGATCTTCATCAATAGATAAAAAAGCAAACTTTATGTTTGGATTCTCTTTACTTATTTTTTTGAAAGTAGGAATTTCCTGAATACAGGGCTTACACCACGTAGCCCAAACATTTACCACCACGAGTCCATCCTTACTCAGATATTCTTTTTGGAAAGGGCTGTTTTCAATACTTCCGGAGGATTTTGATTTGTGCTGGATGAGTATAGAATTATCAGCTGTACTTATTTTGATGAATTTAAATCCAAGAAAAATAGCAGCTGCTGGAATAATGATAATTAATATCACTTTTTTTATCATCTGTTTTTTTTTGTAAAATTATGTAAATCCCTGATATCATAAATGATCAAAACTGTAGATATTAAACTACAGGAATGGCAAATTAAATTGTCAGATACCAGATCTCATTATCCTTTTATAAGGATTATTTTTTAAAATAATAAAGTAGATTTTGTCTATTGATTTTATGCTTTATAATAGATTTTGTAAATTTTCGGAATTGAATTTATTGAGATGGCTTTGGGAGATCAACGCTCTATATTTGCCCCACAATAAATAAGAAATTATGAAAAAAAATGTGTTTTTAGCTGGGATTCTCATGATGTCTACACTGTATTCCCAGCAACTGACAACTAATACGGGAAGCCCTGTAGGAGATAACCAGAATTCTAAAACGGTAGGAAATAACGGACCTGTTTTACTGGAGGATATTCATTTAATTGAGAAGCTGGCCGCTTTTGACAGAGAAAGGATTCCTGAAAGGGTAGTACATGCGAGAGGGGCTGGTGCCATTGGTGAATTTGTTGCAGATGCTGATTTTTCAGATGTTACCATGGCTGATTTTCTATCAAAAACAGGAAAGAAAACACCTGTATTGGTAAGGTTTTCTACAGTAGTACATCAGCAGGGATCTCCGGAAACCTTCAGAGATCCAAGAGGATTTGCTGTTAAATTTTATACTGATCAGGGGAATTATGATTTAGTAGGTAACAATTTACCGGTGTTTTTCATCAGAGATGCCATGAAATTTCCTGATATGGTTCACGCTTTTAAACCATCTCCGGTTACCAATAACGCTTCTGATAATAATAGGGTTTTTGATTTTATGGCTAATATTCCCGAAGCTACACATATGCTGACCTGGTTATTCTCAGATTACGGAATTCCTGCCAGTTACAGGGAAATGCAGGGAAATGGAGTGCATGCCTTCAAATGGGTCAATGCGAAAGGAGAAGTAACCTATGTGAAGTACAAATGGGTTCCTCAGCAAGGCGAAAAGAATCTTACTCAGGAAGAAGCGGATAAAATTCAATCTACACAAATAGAACATGCGACGAGAGATTTGTACAGTGCGATTCAGAATAAAAACTTTCCGAAGTGGGATTTGTATGTGCAGATGCTGAAAAAAGATGATTTTGAAAAGCTTGATTTTAATCCGGTAGATGTGACCAAAATTTGGCCGGAATCTATTGCAAAATCGGTTAAAGCAGGAACGATGACTCTTAATCAGAATCCAACGAACTATTTTCAGCAGGTAGAGCAGGCTGCTTTTTCTCCAGGAACTCTTGTGCCAGGAATTGAACCGTCAGAAGATAAACTGTTACAGGGAAGACTGTTTTCTTATTTTGACACCCAAAGACACAGAATTGGAGGGAATTTCCAGCAGTTGCCGATTAATGCATCAAAAAATGAGGTTATGACATACAATCAAAATGGCTACATGTCTATGAGACCTCAAAGCGGCGAAGTTAACTACCAGCCTTCAGCGGGAAAACCGGAAGTGACTGATAATAAAAAATTCAAATACTCCCAGACCGCTTTTCCGGCAGGTACATCATCGGTACAGGCTAAAATAGATAAAGAAAATAATTTTAAACAGGCTGGAGAACTGTACAGGTCTTTCTCTAAAAAGGATCAGGATAACTTGATTAAAAACCTTGGAAATGCTTTGAACAGCGTTACCAATAAAAAAGTAGTGGCTAAAATGATCTCTTACTTCTATCAGGCAGACTCAGAATATGGAAAACGTCTGGCACAATATGTTAAAATGGACCGTCAGCAGTTGGAGTCCTTATTATCTTCAAAATAAGAATAATGAAATATTTGATTTCCCTTGTCATTCTGTTTTTTGCGATTGGCAGGATGAATGCGCAGGACATCTTTTCGCAGGCAAAGAAAGGCAATGTAGAAGCCATATCTCAATTTAAAAACGATATTGATTCTAAAAACACAGAAGGCTATACTCCCTTAATTTTAGCCGTATATCATAATCATTACGAAGCAGCTCGGTGGCTGCTTGAAAACGGAGCAAAACCCGATCTGCAGGACCAGAGTGGTAATACTGCATTAATGGGTGCCACCTTTAAAGGATATAAAGAAATGGTTTCATTACTCATTTCCTTTAAAGCAGATATGAATGCCAGAAATTATAATGATGCTACAGCTCTGATTTATGCAGCCGTTTTTGGCAGAACAGAAATCCTGAAAATACTCATAGAAAAAGGAGCTGATAAGAATATAAAAGATAACAGAGGAAACACAGCTTTGCAGCATGCTCTGATGCAGAATAATGAAGAGGCCGTGAAATTGCTTCAGAAAGAATCAGTAAGTAAATAATACAATTATGATCTGCTGATTAATAAAAAATCCCCTTTATCAAACTGATATTGGGGATTTTATTTTGGTATTACATCTTAGTGTTTGTTAAAATGCCGTGATTATTTGTATTTGTGTGCCTGGTTTTTATCTCCTAACCGTACAAGATCTACTGTGTTTTTAATGTTCAGTTTTTTGTAGACTCTTGCTTTATAGGTGCTTACTGTAGAAAGATGCAGGTTCAGTTCATTCGAGATCTCAATATTGCCATATCCTTTTATCAATAAATCAAATATTTCCTTTTCCCTTTCGGATAAAGCTTCTATCGGGTTGACAGGAGTATCTTTTTTAGCTGAAGAAACCAGTTTTTTTACAATATCCGGAGAATAATATGTTCCTGTTTCAAAGATATTTCCCACTGCTTCCAGGATATTATTTTCATCACATAATTTATTAATGTATCCGTCGGCCCCTTCAATGATATATTGTACTGCAATATCATTGTCATATACTGAAAACACTAAAATCTTAAGGTCAGGCTGTATTTTTTTTACTTCACCAATCATGCTCAGATATTTACTCTCCGGCATATTGATATCCAGGATCAATAAGTCGAATTTCTCAACGAGCAGTTGAGCTGTCAGATCTGTATAAGATTCTGCGTAAGAAATCTTCACATCTTTGTAGTGGGATTCCAAAATGAGGGTAGTTCCCAATCTCACTACAAAATGATCATCAGCAATAATAATTTTTCTATCCATATTTTTGTTTTTTTATTTTAATCGATACTATTGTTCCATATGGGTTATTGTTTTTAAAGTCTATTTTACCATTGATCATCATGAGTAATTGAAGAATAAGGTGCAGTCCCAGACTGTATTTTTGTAAAATGAGTTTTTCATTTTCAATATTATTCTGAAGCTTTTCATAATACTTCATCTGTTCCTGGCTCATTCCTTTTCCTGTGTCTCTTACTTCCAGAAAAAAGATGCTGTCATCTTCAATGGTAGACAGCTCTATAGTTCCGTTTGTTGTATTTTTTATCGCGTTATCTATTAAATTATGAATAATAACCGCTACTACATTCTGGTTGATTTGGGAGTAAGTAGGGTTTTTAACATGATTAATGATCTCTGTGTTCTGTTCTCTGGCGGCTCCTTCAAAAAGAGTTTTTTTGGTTTCAATAACTTCGTAAATGTTATAAGTTTCCTTTTTTTCGGAAATATTATAAATCTCGGCGTATTCCTTCAGGGTTTTTACAAAGTTGTAGAACTCTATAGAAGATTTATAAAAGCTTTCAAAGTGCTTTTTTTGTATATAATGATCGTGTTCATCTGTTTCATACAATTTCTTTGCCGCAATAGACAGATACTTTATAGGAGTGATAATGTCATGGCTTATAGTTTCCAGCAGTTTTTTCTGCTGAACACTTTCTTTTCGGAGCTGTTCCTTCGTATATTCCAGTTTTGAAACCGTTTTTAATAATTTCTGAGTTCTTATCTCAATGATTTTTTCCAGTTCTCTTTTTTTCAGCTCCTGTCTTCTTATTCTTAGTTTTACCAGCTTTAATAAGATGAGTGATAGAATTAAAATGGTAAAAAACTTAAAAAGCAATGTCTGATAGAACAGATATTTTACATCAATATTCAGTGTTTTGTAAATGTATTTTCCTTTTGGAGAGGCTAGTACCCTTACGATAAGCTGATATTTTCCGGGTTCCAGATTGGTGATGTAGTATTTTCCATCACTGCTTACTTTCTCCCATTTCTCATTTTTAGAGCCTTTCAGTTTGGCTTCAATCACAAGGTTTACCCGGTTGGCATAATAGGGTACATCTACCAATATCAAGGCTTTATAGAAGTTGTTTTCCAGATTGATGGTGTTCTTTTGTATGCTGCTTTTTGAATCATAAAATACAACACGCTCCATAAAGAAATTTTTCGGATAATAACTTTTTATCTTTTTAGGATCAAAAAATACCAGCCCTTTTATCGAAGGTAGAACAAAGCTTCCATTCTGCAGAACTGCAGAACTGGGAGAACAACCTCCATTGAATTCATTCGTATTGAATCCGTCTTCTTTACTGTATCTGTAATAGTACACCGGAGATTTCCTATCTCTGGAATAGTTCAGAAGATTGTTTTTCAGTACCTGAAAGAGCCCGTTGTTGGTACTGATCCAGAAAAAACCTTTTTTATCTTCCAGAATCGTATGTGAAAATAAAAGGTAACCGTCCTTATCGTCAGGCATTTTTATTAATTCTTTGTTTTTGTACAGAAAAAAACCGTTCCCTTGGGTCATAATCCAAAAATTACCATCATCAGTTTTTACAATTTCCCTTACATTCAAAGGTTCTGAAGATATTTTTTTAGGGGTAAAAGAGGGCGCTTCTATAGAATATAAGGCATCTCTGGTGCCTGCCAGCCATTTATTCCGGCCATATTCCTGTATAGAGGTTACAATATTGGAAATGGAAAGCTGCAAAAAGGATTTTTTGAAGCTGGCATCCTTATAAAAAATAAGTTGAGATCTTAGTGAAAGCTGATGAAATGCCACCACATAATAGTCTTTAATATTCCATACATAAGATACCGGTTTCCCAAAATTCTGCTGTTCTTTTTTCAAATAATCGGTGTCGCAGAGATAGCGCAGCAGAGATTTGTCCTTTTGTACGATGATGTTTTTTTTGTTATCGTACAATAAAAAATACCTGCTGGTGGTATTGAAATGATATTGTTTTAGCAATCCGTTTTCATTATAAACATCTCCTGATGAGGTGATTACTTTATCCTTTCCGAAAAGCAGCGGGGAATAAAAAATATTATCATAAGACTTGTCTGATTTGTTAACTACATGAAAGTTATTGAATTTAATGACATTCAAACCATCAGATAAGGTTCCCAGATAGAGCTTATTATTGACTTCATCATGATAAATGGAAGCTAAAGAGTTTTTATTCAGATCATAAGTTGCAATTTTTTTTATACTGATAGCATCGTGATCATACAGTACTTTGTACAATATATGATCATGAATGATAAAAGACTGATTGTTGACCTGGCTCCAGTATATTTTCGCATTCCTTTGAAAAAATACATCAGGGGCATCCAGATAAGTTACTTTTCCGGATGATATTTTAATGATTTTTTTTAACTTCTTAGATGTGATAAAAATGTTATGTCCAAAACAGAATGTATTCAATATATAATTCTCATCCAGCCCTTTGACGGGAGCCAGGTTTTGGTGGTTATATTGAATAGTACCATTGTGAGTAAGGTGGTAGAAGTTGTTTTTATCAAAATAAATGAAATATTTTAAATGCTCTACCTCTTCCAAGACTCTGTTTTTTAAAAAGATGGAATATGACCTGCTTTCAGTCAACACTTTTCGGATACAGTTGGTCTGTTTCTGTAAAATATTTACATTTCTTTTGGAGAGTAAAATGGTATTTTCACTGTAAGCCGTTAAATTATAAATAGAGTCTTTTTCAGCATTTCCAAAAAAGAAAGTGAACCTGTTATTCTTAAGATTAAGATGATTAAAGGTTACAAAATTATATCCGTCATAACGCACAAGTCCGTTTTCTGTACTCAGCCAGATAAATCCATATTTGTCTTTGGTAATATCCTTCACACTATTCTGCGGAAGACCGTTGTCTGTATCATACCATACAGAAGCTATCTGCTGGCTATAACAGAGTTGTACACAGAATAATAAATAAAATATATGGATTTTGCAGGACATCATTATGGGTAGAAAATTATGTTTGTGTTTTTAATAGAAATAGTGAATTATTATTATAAAGTTAGGAAAAATTAACGGCCAGCAAAAGTATACAATGTCATTTTTAAACTACATACTATTAAATTTAAAATTACAATCACAGCTATCTATTTTTACAATAATTATTTTACCATCCGTATAGGTTATCTGATCTTTGCCTCAACAATTTATTACCTGATTTAACAATGAATGTTAAATATGTTCCCACGTATTTTAAGTACAATTTCAGGGTGGTTTATACAGGGGAGACTCAGAGCTCCTCTGTTAAAATTCAGGTAGTCAATAAGCAAATGAATGTCAGAAAAAAATAAACCAAAGGTTATGAAAAATAGAAAAATTACATCCTTAGCAGTGGTAATGCTTGGACTATCCATTACCGTATCCGGACAAACCGGAAATGTAGGAATCAACACAACTTTCCCTACAAAAACATTAGATATCAATGGAGAATTGCGTACCCGTACTTTACCATTAATTCCAGGAGGAACTCCCGTGGTTGCTGATGCAGATGGGAACATAGGAATATTTAAGCCCGTCAATCCCAACGATTTTATTGTATATAATTTGGATAGTAATATCAGACAGAATGATTCCAGGAATGTAGCTTTGACTTCGATAAGAAATAATGCGCAAAACGGAGGTTCTCCTCAGATTGACGCCAGTAATTGCTGGGTAGTTCCCAATTCTACAATTGGGTTGAAATTTCCTGCAAGCTCTATACGAAGAGGTACTGTATCCTGGGGATTATGGTTTGAGATGAATTACGCTGATTTAGGTCCGTTTTCTCAAACTTCCATTGAAGGTGGAACAGGAAAGATTAAAGTTCCTGTACTGTTCAATAGCAGAGCATACGCAAGACTTTATAAAAAAACAGGACCTGGAGTTAACGATTGGACGGAACAAAATACCGTAACTGTGGTAATGCAGACATCGCAGATTTCACCGTATTTCTTTGATGCAGCAAATTTAGACAACTCAGGTAATCCATATGCTACAGGAGGTGCTACCAATGCCAATTACAGATATTTTCTTTATGCCAATTACAGTGTAGGTGACGGAACAGGGATTAGTATTGATCCGGATTCTGAATACAAAGTAGAATTACTATACGGAATTGAAAACTTATCTTCTCGTGCTAATATTACCGATACTGCTTTTTTACAAAACTGGGGAGTACAGTCTACAGGATATAGTTTTTACAAGAATTAGATTTTTAATTACATTTTATAATGAGCGGAGTAGAAATATTCCGCCATTTGAATTCAAACCATTTTTTATAGAAAACAATATATTAACATAGCAATCTTCACAATTTGAGAGTTCAATGAAAATAAACAATAAGAAAAAAGTAATGAATCATATGATTTTTTTGCTCGTGGTAATTGTATTGCTTTTTGGAACTATTATTACGCTTAGGTTCTTTGGTTATCATTTACTTTCAATATTGTTTGTTTTTATTACTCTTTTGGTATTGCTATACGGGAAACTTAAAAACAGATTCATCTTCGAATATGAAAACTCTGGAGAGATCCTTTCTATAAAAAGTTATCAATGGCTTTCAGGATGTAAAAAACCTCGTTTTGAAATGCCGCACAGGAAAATCTTAAATATTGAAATCAAGGAAGGAATTTTAAAAAAATACCTGGTTATTCTATTCTTAAGTTCTTCGGGAAAGGTATTAAGAATGGATATTGATATTACCTTTTGCAATGAAAATCAGGTGAATTTACTTTTCAGGGATATCACAAAAAATATGACCATGAAAAACCATGAGCTTATTTCCGAAAGGAGATGATGGAATTTTGAACAGTAAAGAAATTAATATAAGATGGAGAATTTAAAAGATATTCATATCGGAGATCTGCTGTATAAAAGAGTAAAGGAAGAAGATGTAGAAATAAACAGAATCTGTAAATTTCTGCAGAAAACAGAAAAGGAAGTTACAGAAATGTATTCTCAAAAGTCTGTAGGTGCAGATGTACTTTTAAAATGGTGTAAACTGCTTGAATATGATTTTTTCCGGCTGTACTCCAATCACTTGATTTTATATGCACCCGCTTCCAGCCCCAATAAGAAAGAAAAACAGTCCCAGCTGCCTCAATTCAGAAAAAGTTTATACACCAAAGAGATTATAGACTTTATGCTGGAACTTCTGGAGAATAAACAGATGACAGCTTTAGAAATCATGAATCAATACAGAATTCCAAAATCAACCCTCAATAAATGGATAAGCAAATACAAGTCATAAATACCGGCCCCAATTATAAACAGATTTATCATGATTTTATCACAGCCAAATGTCCTGAAAAAAAAGAATTTGTCAAAGGCTTTTTATCCAAGGACAACCTGTCTGTGTCCGATGTGTTGAAGATTAATGCTATCATTTTTTTTGATGGAATATCCGAAAGTCAAAAATTCAAATCATATGATAAACAGGCTGTTTTTGAAATCCTTGATTATCAGAAAAAACACAGATTGAATAATACCCAGCTGGCCAGTCATTTTAAGCTGAGCAGAAATACAGTGACCAAATGGAAACGTACATTTTTAATATAATGAAGAGAAGAACACATTTTCCACTAAAGCAATGTTGTTTATAATTTTGTTTTTTTCTAAGTTTTTAGAGTATATCTGATGATAGATATGCTCTTTTTTATGGTTTCTATGTAAAGTTGAGAAATATTTTCTTTCTAAGTATTTGATTCATGTTTTGACTATTTTTTTTTAACAAAAACCTTCCTTGCAAAAAGCAAGGAAGGTTTTTCGATCAGAATGTTATAAGAACACTCGGATAACTACACCACAACATCTATCTTCACATTGATATTTCCACGGGTTGCTTTGGAGTAGGGGCATGTTGCATGTGCTGTTTCCACAACTTTTCTGGCTTCATCTATAGGAAGACCCGGTAAAATGATCTGTAAATGAGCCTGCAGAAAAAATCCGTCATCATTAGCCGCAAGATCGATTGAGGTATTGACAGACAGTTCTGAAGGAAGATGAACTCCCATCTTAACAGCTCCCAAATGCATAGCTCCGATAAAACATGCAGACCATCCCGCTGCTAATAACTGTTCCGGATTCGTTCCGTTTCCTTTTGCTCCGGGAGAGGTCAGTTCAATGTCCAGTTTTCCGTCACTGCTTTTCGCTTCTCCGTTGCGTCCGCCGGTTACCACAACGTTACCGGAATACAGTACTTTACTGATGTTAACTACGGTAGTATTTTCTACTTCCTGAATGGTATTTAATTCCATATTTTTATTATTTAAATTGAACAATATTATTAACTGATCTGTTGTTAAAGTTTTTTTCTTAAATCTTTGAAAGCCGCTCTGAGTTCTTCCGTAAAGACTTGTGGCTGTTCCCACGCTGCAAAATGTCCTCCTTTGGGAGCTTTATGGTAATAATATAAGGTAGGGTAGGCCTGTTTGGACCAGCTTTCCGGAGCCTGATAAATCTCGTGAGGAAATACCGAAATGGCTACGGGAATTTTAATGTCTTTTGTTTTCTGTGCTTCAGCACTGAAGTTATTTTTATTGTTTTCCCAATAGAAACGTGAAGAAGATGCTCCTGTATTGGTAATCCAATAAAGCGTAATATCATCAAGGATTGCATCACGGCCGATTACATTTTCAGGATGAAGATCACTTTCGCTCCATTCAGCAATTTTCTCGTAAAGGAATGCGGCTAAAGCACCTGGAGAATCGGAAAGTAAATACCCTGTCGTCTGTGGACGGGTTACCATCATTCCTCCATAGGCTGCATTTCTTCCAAAAAATGTACTCATTGCATTATAGGCCTTTGCTTCTGAAGCGGAAAGTCCGGCAGGAACAGGATCTCCTGCATTGATAGGTTTTACAAGCTCAGCAGGAATGGTGGCCGGCATGGTAAGATGAATTCCCAAAAGACCAGAAGGAGCTTGCTTTGCCAAGGCATCAGATATTACAGAACCGTGGTCACCGCCCTCAGAAACATATTTGTTGTAGCCAAGTCTTTTCATCAGAACATCCCAGGCACGGGCAACACGGTCCGGATTCCAGCCCAATTCAGTAGGGATTTCTGAAAACCCGTAACCGGGAATAGCAGGGATAATTACATCAAAAGCATCACTTGCTTTTCCACCATATTTTACCGGATCTGTCAGAGGACCTATGGCATCAATAAACTCTAATGGAGAACCTGGCCAGCCATGGGTAAGAATTACAGGCATTGCATTAGATTCTTTTGAACGTACATGAATGAACTGGATATCAAGCCCGTCAATCTTTGTTATAAATTGCGGAAGGGTATTCAATTTATTTTCCACTTTTCGCCAGTCATAACCATTCCCCCAATAGGTGATCAGTTCTTGTAACTGAGCGAGCTGAATTCCCTGAGAAGCATCTTTTACCGTCTCTTTATCAGGAAAACGCGTCTCTGAAATTCTTCTTTTGAGCTCATCCAGCTGAGATTGTGGAATATTGATGTGAAAAGGACGGATACTGGTGTCAGATTTTGACGAAACCGTAGGAATGTTATTAGCCTGCGCTTTAAAGACTGCAGGAGTACTTAGGATAAAAGTTGCTGCTAACACGATGGTTGAAATTGTTGTTTTCATTGCTTTATTGTTTTAAATTTTAAATCTGATTTTCTTTTTTGATGAGACAAAATTAGCCCCTGAAAAGCGGCTGGTAAATGAGTAATTTGTTCAAGCAGTCATATTTTGAAGCGAAATAGACATTACAGGTGGTGAACAGAAAAATAAGATAAGAATGAGTGAAGAGGCAAAGAAAAACTGAGGAAAGTAAGTAGGCTGTCCGATTCAGAAAAAGATAAAAAAATAAGCTCCATTCTTTGAAGGACGGAGCTTATTTTTTGACTGTATTATTTTGGAAAACTATCCGTGAGCTTCTACGGATACCTCATTCCATTCTTCCCAGACTTTTAGTCGCTGTTCATAATTCTGTTTTACAAAAGGAAGAGCTACTTTTCCAAGTAATAAACGCAATGGAGGATTTTCAGTTTCCGCTAATTTGATAAGTGCCGGTGCTGTAGCTTCTACACTTCCGAAAGAGGTTTCAGCTTCAGAAAAAGCTTTTTTAAGACTATCATAAACAGGATTGCTTTGAGTATTAATTCCTGTATGCCAGATATTGGAAGCATAGCCATTAGGTTCTACCAAAGTAACATGAATTCCGAATTCTTTCACTTCCGTAGCTAACGTTTCACTTAACCCTTCTAATGCAAATTTAGACGCATTGTATAGTCCCATCGTTGGTAAAGTGGCTAATCCCAGAATAGAAGAAACCTGAATGATATGGCCGCTTTTCTGACCTCTCATGATAGGAAGTACTGCTTGTGTAAGCCATAAAGTTCCAAAGAAATTCGTTTCGAACTGTGCTCTGGCTTCCTGTTCATTTGTTTCTTCAATAGCACCTGTTAGTGCATATCCTGCATTATTGATCAGGATATCAATGCTTCCAAAGTGCTGCTGTACTTTCTGAGCCACAGCTAAAGATTCTTCGCGCTTATCTACGTCTAAGGTTAAAGGCAATACAGAATCGCCATATTTTTCTTTTAAATCATTAAGCGTTTCAACGTTTCTGGCTGTTGCTGCTACGTTGTATCCTTTTGCTAAAAAAGCTTCTGCCCATGCTTTTCCGAAACCTTTTGATGCTCCTGTAATTAAAACTGTTTTTGACATTGTTTTGTTTTTTTAATTAATTGTTATGATGATACTTTTTATAAAGTTTTCTATTTTAAATTAAATGACCGATCGGTCATTTTTTTTGAGAAAAAAAATTACACTGTATTTTCCTCTATTATCTTTTTCAGACTATTTCCAATAATTTCTATTTTATCATTATTGCCAGACATTCTTGACATTAGGTGCCCACCTTCAAGCATTGCAAATAAAACGGTTGCAAAGTCTGTCGGATTCCATTCTGCTCTGAATTCTTTATTGATTATTCCTTTTTCTATAATACCGGAAAGCAATTCTTCTCCTTGTTTAATTCCCCGGTTTACCTTTTCTTTAACTATCGGATTGGTATCGTCCGCTTCTGTTCCAAAGTTTAACAAAGGGCAGCCTCCAACTACAGGTGGATGGTTGGGATCACTGAAAAAATCAATGTATGCGAATAATTGCTCTTTTGAAGTTTTGAATCTACTTAAAGTTTTCTGAAGTTGATCACTCAGCATTTTCATATTATGTTCAACAGCGGCGCAGGCCAGTACTTCTTTATTTTCGAAATGGACATACATACTGCCTTTGGACAATTTAGTGGCCTCCATAATATCACTCATAGAAGTAGCTGCAATCCCTTTTGTATTAAAAATAGGAGCTGCTTTTTCTATAATGAACTGTCTGGTTTCTTCACCTTTTGCCATGATATAATAAAATAATGGTACAAATATATGACCGATTGGTCATAAAAGCAAAATTTTTGTAAGTTATTTTGAGAAAAACACAAAATTAATTTTCTAATTATTTGATTTTGTTTTAGTTGTGTTTTATTTTTATAGCATACTGCAGGACCGAAATCCTGCAGTGATCAATTCTCATTTGTGTTATAGAATCGAAGTTTACAAAAAAGTGAAAAATAAGGCATACATTCAATAGAGGGATATTACAATATATGCAGCAACTAAAAATCTTAATTTATAGGAATTCAAAGCTCAGTCAGTATTTTTTGATCCATTTGTACAAAGTAGTTTTTGGGATCCTGTAATCTTCTATTATTTGTTGTTTGGTTTTTTCATTTGTTTTTAAGAGATTGAGGATAAAATCAATCATTTCAATGGTATAAATATTTTTCCTGAACTTCGGAAGCTGTGTTTTTCTGTGTTTTAATTTTTGATAATAATCTGATGATAGAGGAGGTGAATACAGTAAAAGATGCTGAGAGTAAATCCTGAAGAAATCATAAGTTAAAAGCTTGCTCCATTTAAGAAGTATCTCTGCGTCCAAAGATTTGCTTTTGTACATCTCTGCAAGTTCCTTATCGCTGCATTGCATAAAGTTCAGCAGTCTGTCTGGAGAAAATCCGGTTTCTTCTACCCGTTTTTGTATCAATTCACCAATATGGATGTCTTTAAAAAGCATAATAAAAGAATTGGAATAAAACATCTTTTGCAAGAGGCAAAAGATGTTTTTGAATAAATTAACGGAATTAATTGTTGTATATTAAAACCTGCATTTTAGTAAGCATGCATTCTTTATCTAGATTGTATCCGGAGAAAGTTGTAGGATTTACATTAACTCTTGCTGTTCCCGCCCATGAAGAATACTGAACCTTAAATGTGTATGTTCCTTCATTCAAAACCACTGATTTAAGAAAGGTTACAGGAACAGGCATATTGACTAATCCTGCGGTGCCGGAATACGGAACAGGAAAAGAATAATTAGTATCAAGAGCATGAATATTAACAGTAACAGATGAATTTGCTTGAGTACTATTAGGAAAGAACCCTGCTTTAGATACATATGCTGAGGAAATTTTAGTTCCATTTTGTAGAAGTGTAAAAACACCCTGGGATGTTGATCCTGTGGTGATATCTAATGCATATCCTAAAATAGTAAACAATAAGGTTTGAGTTCTGCCGGGAGGAACCGTTACATTAAGAGTTACTCCTGGTACATCAATTGTTTGTCCTGCTGTAGCTGTGGCTTCACTAAGCCCTTGAACATACATTGCACCATTAACACTTCCGCTTACCGTATTCAAAGTCTGCCAAGCAGGCGCAGTACCCGGTCCCTGAGAAGTAAGAATCTGGCCTGAGATTCCGGGTGAGCCGGCTGTAGTAGCGGTTCCACCTACATTCACTTCGTTGACTACTTGTAATGAACCATTTACATGTAATGTCTTCTGAGGAGTTGAGGTTTGAATACCAACCTGTGAATACACGTTCAATGAGGTCAATAGTACAATGGGTAATAATAATTTTTTCATAGATGTAAAGATTTTTATTTTTTTACCTGAGATTTATAGAAACATAAGTGTGTGTGCTGTAAATCAAGAGGATACATTTTGTTTCTGCAATATTACTTTCAGACTTTATGCCATGCAAAATTTCATCTATGACATAGCTATGACATGGATTTAACATTCTGGTTATCATTGTTTTATTTTTTTTTAATAAACAAGGTATAAGCTATTGAAAATATTCACTTGTTATTTTTTGAATAGAGAGCAGTGCTAACCTTAGAATAGAGCTTGTATTTCACAAGGTGTGATGGTTTTAATTGATAAAACTGAAACTTATTCTTTTGCTATTAGATCAACAAGTTGTAGTATTTGATTCTTGTAAGAGGAAGAAAAATGATCTGAATAATAATGGGATTTTAATCATTAAGAAAATAAGAGAAAAGCAACAAAAATTCCTCAGGTCATATCTATGTCATACCTATATCGGTTCTTTTTTTCTTTAAATATTTTATCATTGTCCTTACAATAGGATGTACTCTTGTAGAATGCTGAGTTGGATATTGTTTTTTTTTATTATTGATGATTTTTTAATAATTAAATACTTGATTTGTATTAATTTGAATATTTTTTTACAATTATATTTGTTATATAAATTATTTACACATACTTACTACATGATGAAATTTTTCTTTTTGTTTTTCTCTTTGTTGTTGTTTGCACAGTCTAAAATTACCACAACAACTATTGATAAGAGACTGGCGAAATCTAATGCTCTTCTTATTGAAGGACATACGGATGAAATGGTAGCACTAAATCTTTCGATACTTGATGATGCTAAACATATTAATTATGCCGAAGGTAAATTGTCTGCCTATTATAATCTGGCCCTTGCTTTTTCAATGCAATACAAGTATAATAGAAGCAATTACTTCTTAAAGATGATGGAACCTGAATTTAAAAATTCGGATGCTGAAGATCAGGAAATTTCCATGAATATATTGTATAGTATCAATTACAGAGGAATTAAAATGTATGACGAAGCTCTGAAAAAGCTGAAAAATAATCTTTTGATGGCGAATGATTTAAAAAATGATTCTACCAGATATGCAATAAAGGGGTTGATCCTTGTCCAGATAGGGCGAAACTATCTTGAGAAAAAGCAATATGACTCTGTTGATTATTATGGAAAGATGATTATTGATGAGTTGAAGAAACCTAAAAGAATGGATGATGGCATGAATTCAAGCTTGAAAGCAGCAATGTTACTTTTAGCAGAAGCAAAGCTCCACGAAAACAAAATTGATTCTGCAGAGTTTTATATTAAATCTGCTCAATCTGTGCCCATTAAGTGGGGAAATAATGATTTTGCAACATTTAAGCTTTTGGGACAAATTCACGATGTAAGAAAACAATATGATTCGGCAATTGTAGATTATGAAAAAGCAATAAAGCTTGCTAAAAAAGCAAAGAATTTTAGAAAATTATCAGAGCTATACGGTTTAATAGCGAGATCATATGAAAAAACCGGCCAGATTGATATCGGAAATAAGTATGAGCTTAAATATACTAGTCTTAGTGACAGCTTAAAAAGGATAGATGAGGAGAATCTTAAAGATACTGTAGGCCTGCTTGTAGAGGAAAAACAGAAACCTTTGGAGCATAAAACCAACCTTTTATTATATATTATTCTTATAGGAATTGTGAGCACAGGTATTGTCATTTTTGTTGTATATACCAGAATAAAAAATAAAGATAGAGTGTTGAATTTAAGAGAAAAAGAAGCTCAGGAACTTAATCAAAAATTGAATTTTGCCTTTGAAGAAGTTATTCGGTTGGCAAAAAATAATGATCCCCAATTTCTGGCCCGTTTTCAGGAGGTTTACCCTGATTTTATCCCAGGATTATTGAAAATAGAACCTGAACTGCAGAGTACGGAATTAAAATTTTGTGCCCTGTTATTTCTTAATTTTTCTACCAAAGATATTGCTGCGTATACTTTTGTGCAGCCTCAATCTGTACAGACCAGAAAAAACCGCTTGCGTAAAAGATTGGGGATTCCATCAGATGAAGATATTTATCTGTGGATGAAAAAAATTAAATAGATGCTTATTATATCATCATCGTTATTTTACTGCTTATAATTGAGTGTTTCACCGTGTTGTAACATCTATGTGATATATGTTTTTTTGGAAAAATACTAGAGATTAATCAAATTTGTGTTCCAGTAAAAATAGGAAAATTGTCATAAGTGGAATTTTTTAAGGATAAATTTATTTTTTGTGGCTAAGAGTTTAGTTATTATTGGCCGGAGACCAGCCACACTTCGGCCCCCTTTCCGGGATATTATTTGATTAAAATATAAAGAATCTATGCAAAAAACTGAATCACCTGATTATAAAAGAATATACGAAGATATCTTACGATTGAAGCATCCCACCAAAAAAGAACAATGTGAATCCATATTATCCAAAAGCAGATTTTCAGTAAAAGATGTTATTACCATCAATGATATTATTTTCCCGAAAGCGGATAAGAAGACCGAGTTTGATAATCAAAGACATCGTTCTTATGATGAATCAACGATTCTTGAAATTCTTGATTATCAGAAAAACAACAGGTTAAATAATTCCGAATTAGCAAGACGTTTTAAATTGAGCCGGAATACTGTTGCCAAATGGAGAAGACATTTTTTGCTGTAATGCCTTGTGTATTTAAGAAAATGATACACCAGATTATTTAGAGAGATGTTATTTCAGGTAATGGTTTATATCCCTTTTTAACCCTACATTTGTTTTGGTAAAAGGAATTATGAAGAAATTGGAGATTAAAAAAAATATTCAGAAACCGGAGGATAAAAACCTGTCTTTCCGGGTTTTTGATTTGAATAAAGATCATTTGGATTACTATGCAAAACCCCACAAAAAAGACCATTTTTGCATTTTCATTGTAGAACAGGGAAAACTTCAGGTTTATATTGAAGATAAAATTCACTGGATAAAAGCCGGAAAAATTTCCGTGATATTTCCGGAACAGGTACATTTTATTGGGGATTCAAGTGAAGACCTGATCGGGAAGATTATTCTGTTTGAGGAAATACTGTTTTGTTCCGATATTCTGAAAAATGAGTTGAGTACTTATAATGTCAATCTTTCTACACAGCTCAACTGTACAATACTTTCTCGTGAGGATTTTGAACAAAGCTTACGCAACACTTCAATCATTAAAGAAATTTATGAGCAGCCAACTCTTATAAAGAAAGAACAGGCCAGGTTTTATATCAAAATTGTTCTTCTGGGGCTTATTGAGTCCATTCATGGTTTACATCCGGTTTTGCATGAGAAAACAGCGGACAAACCTATCTATGTAAGGTTTAAAAAGCTGCTGAATGAGCATTACAAACAATACAGATCCGTTCAGTATTATGCAGAAGAATTGGCTATTACAACCAAAAAGCTGAATTCCGTTACTAAAAAGCATTGCGGAGAGACAGCTATTCAGGCAATACACAACCGTATTTTAACGGAGATTAAACGACAGCTGATGTTTTCAGATTTTTCTCATAAAGAAATTGCTTTCGATCTGGGTTTTAATTCTCCTTCTGCCCTTAATAAATTTGTAAAAGCAAAACTCAAAGAAACCCCCACTGAACTTCAGCAGGAGCTGGCGCAAATGTATAACGCATAGTCCCGTTTGTATAACAGGGTCTGTGAAGGCTTGTCTAATTTTGTCTCATTAAAAATCAGATAAGAAAATGAGCAAATTATTTATTGCAGGCGAAGTCTTCCATGGAGCAGGAAGTCTTGATGAATTAAAAAATATTCAAGGTAAAAAAGTAGTCATTGTAACAGGAGGGAGCTCCATGAGAAAAAGCGGAACCCTTGATAAAGCGGTGGCTTATCTTAACGAAGCAGGAATTGAAACACAAATTTTTGAAGGGGTAGAAGAAGATCCTTCATCGACAACATGTCTGAAAGGTGCAGAGGTAATGAGTACTTTCCAGCCCGACTGGATTATCGGTTTGGGAGGATGTTCTGCAATTGATGCTGCAAAAATCATGTGGGTATTTTACGAATATCCTGAGGTGGAATTTGATGCCTTAATCAAGCCTTTCACAGTTCCGGTTCTGAGAAATAAAGCTAAATTTATTGCCATTCCTTCTACAAGCGGTACAGGAACTGAAACTACAGGACTTGCGGTAATTACCGACAGAGAGAAAGGAGTGAAATATCCTGTTGTTTCTTATGAATTGACACCGGATATAGCTATTATTGATGGAGAAATCTGTGCTTCAATGCCGGCTCATGTGACGTCCAATACAGGGCTTGATGCTTTAACGCACTGTGTGGAAGCTTATGTTTCAAATATTGATAACAATATTGCAGACGCTTTGTCCAAAGGAGGATTAGAGATTGTTTTTAATAACCTTAAAGAAGCTGTAGAAAACCCGGGTAATATTCAGGCCCGTCAGAATATGCATGATGCATCATTTATGGCTGGTTTAGCCTTCAACAATGCATGGCTGGGAATTGTTCATTCTCTGTCTCATCAGGTAGGAGCTTTGTATGGAATTCCTCATGGAGCTTCAAACGCTATCTTTCTTCCAAATGTGATCCGTTACAATGCTCTGGCTACAGAACGTTATCCTGATCTGGCAAGAGTAATCGGGAAAGAAACTACTGAAGAACTGGCTCAGGCTATTGAGACATTACGCTCTGAAGTCAACAATCAGTCAGCAATCAAAGATTTTGGAATTTCAAGAGAAGATTGGGATAAAAATCTTGATTATATTACAGCCAATGCTTTGGCAGATCCATGTACAGGTTTCAACCCGAGGGTTCCTGCGTTGGAAGAGTTGAGAGCTATTTATAATGCTTGTTATGAGGGTGTTGTATATGCGGAAGAAGTTGTTGCAGGATAATCTTTTGCAATCATCAATGAAATGATATCCAATGAGGTATTAGGAATATAATAAAAAGAGAACTCAGATGAGTTCTCTTTTTTCAGTTATTTAATTATTTAATCATCATTTTAATGGATTCTTTACGATACACATCATATGAAGAAAACCAATAAAAGTAACTGTTGATTGAACGGGAAATATTTATTTTCCTTTATTATAAACGAGTTCAAAGTTCGGGTTTCTTAAATAGGAGATGATGAGCTGATCATCACTAAGTTTTTTAATAAGTAATGTATCAATATCGTTTGAAACCTGACGAACTCCTGCAGTGTGGTACCACAAAAAAAGTGTATCATCAGAAACTTTCCATTTATCATACAATAAAGTGTGAATATTTACTGAAGCTGCAACACCGTTTTCATTAAGTTCGAAACCTTGCTTCTCTTTTTCCTGACCAGGAATAGGTTGTAACCATTTTCCCATAAGTTTAGTTTTTTTGGAGTTAGGATCTGAAGAGGTCTCTGTGCTCTCTTTTAAATTTTTGTTCTGAGTTGAAGGATTGCATGATGCTAAAATCCCGAGGATAACTAATGAAATAGCTTTTTTCATAATATCAAAAAATAATAAGTTTGTTTATTCTGTCTTTAAGTATTCTAATGTCTTATTATATTGTAATTATTAATTTTATCTTGGATTGCAAACTTAAGTCATATATTTTCTTATAAACTAAGATAAAATGTAGTTTTTGAGCGTGGTTTTTGTAGATTTATGATTACACATTTTTGAATTTAGCGATAATTAAGTTTTTTCAGCTGCTTAATTATTTAACCATAATCTTAATGCATTCCTTACGATTGTTTTCATAAAGAATACTGATCATATAAGCGCCTTTACTGTAAGTTGAAAAATCTATTTTTATATCATATACATCAAGGTTTTTCAAGTCATTAAGCTTTCTTTGTGTCATATCATAAACAATAATATTCTTTAATTTTTCTTTACTCCTGATATAACAAAAATCTGTAACAGGATTGGGGTAAAACGTGAGTTCAGGCCTTACCTTTGGATCCATAGTTCCCAGAGAGCCAAGAGTAATTATTTTATTATAGGTTTCAGAACAGGAGTTTTTATGTACAGTCAGGGAAACGGTATAAGTTCCTGGAGATGTATATTGATGAACCGGATTTAATGAAGAATCTGTTGTACCATCTCCAAAATTCCATAGTATTGAAGTGTAATTTGCGGAATGATTGGTAAAGTTCACCGTTGTTCCATTAATGGCTGCTATAAAATCCGAATGAAGATGGAATACATTACTGTTCCATTGTGCAGGATTATTAAAAAAAACCTGATCTGCTATATTCTGAAAATTTTCGGCAGTGTTCTGAGGTAATCCATTATAAAAAGCGGATGGAAATATATGATCCTGAAAAACTGCAGAATACATAGAAGCTGCCACAAGATAACTGCCTTTCGGTCCCGGATGAATGTCGTTGTATGATCCATGAAGGGCAAGATCCTGAGTAATATTGTAATAATTCCTTGCAGATTCACCAGCGGGAACCATTTCCACCTGCATAAGATTTGACATCTTTGTAATGGAATCCTTTATTTTCTGCTGAAAAGTAAAATATGTATTGTATTCATTGGCAGATGGTACTCCATAAGGAATTTCATACAGGAATATTTTAGAACAAGGGCTGTATTTGCGGATAGAATCCCTGATTTTACGACCGCGTTCAGCTGTTACTGAAACAGGGTAAGACTGGCCTGCAGATTCGCCGGTTCCGGGCTGCATGATAACATATTTATAGTTTTTAGACCTTATTTTTTGATACAGTGACGGATCATCTACGTGATTTACAAAGCCTGTTCCGCCCGGAGTATGTGTCGTTATGGAAACATTTTTTCCTTTTGAAGCGGCTAGATTTTTGAAAATTTCAGGCATATCATTAAAATAAGTGACACTGTTTCCTATAAACAGAACCTCATCGGACTGGCAGAATGATAAGACTGAAAATCCGGTGCATATCAGAAAGAGTAGTTTTTTTAGCATATATTATATTTTAGAATTTTTAAAAAAGGTACCTGCAGAAAACCACTTCTAATGCAGGTACGCAACACAAACGATGATTAAAAAATGTTTTTTTATAAATATAGAGTTATATACTTTTCTTTATCTGTTTTTAAATGATAATCCTTTTAAAAGCACCTGCAGGAAACCCAATCAATACTGCAGGTACAATATTAAAAGGTGTTTAAAATGAAAATGTTAATTTATTTTGTTTGTTAGAGATTTTTTTTGATTTATAATGAGTTATTGATTGGGCTGTATTATTTTAAAAGATGTTGAGAAAAGTACCTGCGGACATCATGAATAGCCTACAGGTACACGGTACACTAATTATTACAACTATTTCTTGATTAGTTTCGTATTGTAAGTAGTCTTATCATCCTTTACAGTAATCACATACATTCCTTTTATCAGTGAAGCAACGTTGATTCTCTGTCCGTCCAGTTTTCCTTCCTGAACGAGTCTTCCGTCTGCACTGTAGATTTTGTAATCGGCTTTACCTTTAAGGTTTTTCACCTCTACAAATGTATCTGCCGGATTAGGATAGATTTCAAGATCGGATGATGACTGAACAGATTCTTTAACACCAAGTGCAGCACTGATCTTTACAGAGAAATCCCATACTGAGCCACTGGAGAAAACACCACCACCATTTACATTTACGAAAGGACTTGCACATGCATCAGCTGAAGCATTGAAAAAACCACTGGCTACTCTCATTCTTAATGTTTTATCACCATTGTAGGCATTAGCTGGAACCGCAAATGCAAAACTACCCACATGTCCATTATTGGCATTTGGTAATGCTCCATCAATCCCTATTCTTTCTGAGTTTTCAAACACTCCGTTTCTGTTGTAATCAATCCATGCCTGTACCCAATCCTGGAATGCTCCTCCTGCGCGATTGGCATAAACAACGTAGTTCAAATTATACTGGGCACCCTGAGTAAGCTGAATCAGTTTTGTAGGATCTTCCGAATAATCTTTATAGGCGTGCTGGACGGTAGTACTGTTACCAGCTAAATTTACATTAGCCAAAGTTACTCTCAGGATTCCACTGAAATTTCCAGAATTAAGTGTATTTCCTCCTGTAGTCATCAGACAGTAGTCATATCCTGTACGTAATCCTTTTGTTTTAAAATTATAAACAGTTGAAAATGCTCCGGGAACATTATTGATCACCGATGCAACACGAACTTCATAAGAAGTTTCATCCTCAAGATTATTCAGCAATACTGAATTAATAGGACTGACAGCATTGGACCAGTTTGCTGTTCCTGTTTTCCTGTAATTTACAGAATAGGTTGCTCCCGGGACATGATTCCATGAAACGGTTGCTGAAGTTTTTAATATATCATTTTCAAAAGCCACAAGTCCCGTTGGAGGATTATTTAAAGAAGCAGGAGCACTTCCTACGGTAATTGCCGGAGAAACAGCATAAAATATATTTCCTACAGCTGAAATTCTCAGCTTAATGTTTCCTTGTAGTGTGGCAGGCATCTGTATTTCAAAGCTGCCGTCATTAGGTGTGGAGGCTGCCAGTTCTGTCCATGCTGATCCATTATTTAGATCAGTTGTATATTCAATCTTTACATTGGCAACGTTATAAGGAGCCTGGTTTGTATTGGCAACATCCCAGGAAATGGTATTGGAAGCATTATTATACAGGGTAGAAGAAGTGCTTAGTCCTTTAAATTTGAAAGGCCCGTCATTTCCAACTGTAACTGTATTTTCAGCAGAAATAGTTAGTGGTCGGTTCGCATTATTATCACGTACAGATACAGCATAGTGTAATACTCTTGGGATATATGAAACCGTTTCCCAGGTGTCCTTATTGGTTAATTTACCACTCATTACAATAGGCAGACTCGGAAAATATCTTCTTCCGGTGGCTACTGCAGGATAAGAACGCGTAAGAGAGCCTTCAGGATTGAACCCCCAGCCGCTATCTCCTGAAATTGAGTTGGTAGAACCTACGCTGTCATATTGTTCCCAGTTATACGTCAACTGATCCCCGTTGGCATCAACAGCATTGGCATCCAGGTAATAAGCTGTTCCCTTGGGAATATTATAGGAAACAAGTGGTGTAATGGCTGGTGCATTATTGTTGGCAATATTTTGAGCTACGCCGCATCCAACTTTACTTTCAAGGTTCGTAAGGATTTGATTGATTGATGAATAATGGAAATAGGCATCACTGTTCATCTGAACATTATTGGCCGTGATTCCGGCATATCCCATAATTGTTGTACCTCCTCCAGGTTCTACATTGACATCTGAACCTTCCGTATTGGTAGAAAAGGTATGGTTGCCACCAAGCTGATGCCCCATTTCATGGGCTACATAATCAATATCAAATGTATCTCCCACAGGATTCTGGTTTTGTGTAAACGCAGAACCTTTACCCAACGGCTCCGCTGCGGTTGGATCGGTACATATACAGCCTATACAGCCTGCATTTCCATTTCCTCCGGCCGCATTAAAGACATGTCCGATATCATAATTGGCATCACCTACCTGAGCGGTTAAGGTTTGTTGCAGTTGCCCATTTAAATCATTGGTATAAGGATCGTTAGCGGCATTAGCGTAGATGATATTAGGAAGATTCTGTATATTAAGATGAATAGCGAATTCTTTTTCAAAAATACCGTTTACACGGGTCATCGTATTATTCATTTGGGCAAGTGCACCTGCAACCCCTCCAAAAAGCGTTGTATATTCACCTGTTGTAGATAATGCCAGTCTATAGGTTCTGTACATTGATGCGGCAGGTCTTCCGGTAATATTGATTCCCGCAAGTTTGTTTTTTCCGGATTTTTTTAAAGATTTGATGTCCCATTCATTTTTTCCTTCCATGCTGCAGCTAAAGCCATGTTCAGAATCTGTTCTTTCGGTTTTATAGAATACACCATAGGTCTTTTTATCCGTTGTAATAGGTTCTATAAACTGAAAGATACCGTCTTTGATGATCATAGACTGTACTTCTGTAGGGGATGTACTGAACCTTACATATTTGGACGGATCATCAATCCCGACTCCTACATAAGATCCTAATCCATATTTTTCAGCTAGTGATTTTTCCATTACAGGATTGCTGTATACGGCAAATCTTTCTATGGTTCCCTCTGCTGTTGGCAGCTGGATAGTGACACCTTTTGCATTAGCTCCGGTTTCTTCAGCATTTTTTAATAACTGTATCAATGCATTAATATTAGTTTTGTAAGCAAACTTGATTTTAACCTCTCTTCTGATGTCAGATGTTTTCTGTGAAGCAGGTTCCCACCTTTGGGCATTGGAAAGACAGAAGCCTGATATCAAAAATAATGATAATAGAGTTTTTCTCATTTTAAAAATTAGGTATTTAACAATGGTATTTGAAGATTGAATATAAAATTCGAGTATTCAAAAGTAATTGCTAATTTTGTAATTCAAACGATGTTTGTTTGCGGTTTTGTCACATAGAGTATGTAATACGTATGTGTTTTTCGGTAGTGCTGCATTGATATAGTATTAATATTATATTTAGGTTTTATTAGGATTATGGTAAAAAGACTGACTGTTTTACTTTTTTTGATGTCTTCCTTTTTGTATTCACAGCGTACGGAGGTAGAAATGAAGAATGTTCTTTTTGATATAGATTATTCTACCGCTGGCCCTAAAGAAATAGAAAAAATTGACAGCCTTATTAGGGTATGTAGAAAAGAGTCCTATAATAATTGTGTTGCACTAGGGTATCTTAAGATTGCCAATATCTATGATAAACTTAATGATACAAAAAAGTCTTTCTATTATATCAATAAAGTAGAGAATGAAAACCTCATCAATTCTAATACAGACTTTGAAGTTATATTTTACCTTCATTTACAAAAATCTTTTTTATACCAGAAATTAGGGGAGAGGGTTGCTTCTTTTAAGCAGTTGGATGAGATTTATGATGACACAATGAAAACCAATAATGCTTATTTTATTTATTTAATTAACCGGCAGTATGCCAGTAAATATGATGAAGTCAATAAAAAAGACCTGGCATTAAAGTATAATAAAACAGCTTATAAATATTCGAAAATTTACAGAGAAAATAAAGGGAACCGTTACCGGATAGATAAAAACAGATTGAGTAACAGTTATAAAACCTCAGCCTACCTTGGCGGTATATATACAGATCTCAATCAATTGGACTCAGCAAAAATTTATATTGATGAAGCTATTCAGAATGAAAAAAAGATAGATGATATCGGGATAAAATATATTACCGCTTTCTATGCTGGAAGATATTTCAAAGCCGTTAAAAATATCTCGCAGGCTCAATATTATTTATGGATATGTAAAAATATTGCTAAGAATTACTATAAAAGCGAAAATTATCAAATAGCTGTAGCTGATGAACTTAAAGCTTTATACGAGAGTGTGGGGCAAAAAGACAGTATTGGTTATTATTCTAACTGGCTGCTGGATATAGAGTCTTCAAGCAGTGAGCAGTACCGGACTTTAAATGATACTGTAGATAAACAGAACGAATTGGAAATCACTAAAAGAAAAAAAGAAACAAAAAGTCTCTTCTTCATCTTATCAGTAAGTATTACCATATGTATTCTTTTTATTATTCTTTTCCTGTATTACTACAGAAAGCACAAAAGCAAAAATTTGGATAAGATTGATGTACCTCATCATTCACCCGTTCAGGAGAGTATTTTTAAGGAAGTTATACAGCTTGCCAAAGAAAATAATCCTGAATTTTTGACCCGTTTCAATGAATACTGTCCACGTTTTTCAGAAGAACTGCTTAAAGTTTCTCCTTTAAAAATATCAGAAATAAGATTTTGTGCTTACATATACCTGAATTTTTCTACCAAAGAAATTGCAGACTATACATTTACCTCAGTACGAACTGTACAGACCAGGAAATACAATCTGCGAAAAAAACTGAATATTCCCGGTGATATGGATATCTATGTTTGGTTTTCCAAATTATTGAAATAAAATTATCTATAAAAAAACAAAGGCTGTCTCATTCATGAAATAGCCTCTGTGCAAATGTGAAAAAGTATAATGTGTTTTGAACTTTCAAATTTTTTAAAAAACCTGCAGAAAAATAACACAAACCTGCAGGCTGAAGATATCCTAAATATTAAAAACTATTTTCTGATTCTGAAAAGCTGTTATTTTTTAATTGTTTTTGTAGTTCCGTCCGTCATTTTTAAAATAATCAGGTATAATCCTGCTTTTACATCATTCAGATACAATTGAGATTACGGTTTTTCAATTGTTTTAACCTGTTTTCTAATGTATCAGTAATAGAAAGTAATTGCTGCTGATGCAATATTTGTTTCCACAGTGATTTGATTAGTTCCAGAGCAATTATCATTCTGTGGTTTTACAAAGATTGCAATGAACAAAAACAAATAAGGGAGTAATTTTTTCATAGAATTTATGTGGTATATACTGAATTAAGATATTGTAAGTTCGTCATGTATTGTTGTTAATTTCTATTGTGGAGTTAAATCGTGAAATAATTTTCGGTCAAAAATAATTGTTAATTGTGTAATGTAAGTGGTCTTTAATTGTTGAATTTGTGTTTTGTGTATATGATACGTAGGTATTTTGTCTGTTATTGAATTGTTATAGTATTAATATTGCATGAAACTGTATGTAGTAATAATGATAAAAAATCTAAGTTTTCTACTTTTTTTAATTTCTTCACTTTTTTACGCGCAACAAACTGAAGAAGAGCTGAAGAATATTCTTTTTGATATTGAATTTTGTACCTCGGGCCCAAAAGAAATAGAGAAAATTGAAAATATTATCACGATTTGCCGAATGAATTCCTACCAGGATTGTATTGCATTAGGGTATCTTAAGATTGCCAATATTTACAATAAAAACAATGATATTAAAAAAGCATTCTATTATATCGAAAAAGTGGAGAAAGAAAATCTGATCAGCGAAAAAACAGATTTTGAAGTTATCTTATATCTCAGTCTTTTAAAGTCTCTGCTTTATTATAATTTAGGAGAACGGGTAACTGCGCTGCGGCAGATGGATGAAATTTATGACAAGACTGTAGAGCAGAAAAATGCTTATTATACTTATCTGATCAATTGGCAGTATGCTGGCTTTTATAATGAAATGAATGAGAGTAAAAAAGCATTGAGAAAAATTAAAACTGCCTATACATATTCCAAGATATACAGAGAAAATAAAAATAGCCGATATAAAATACACAAGACCAAAATAGCATGGAGCTATATGACAACCCCTTATCTGGCTGCGGTATATGTTGATCTGGGAAAACTGGATTCAGCAAAAATATATGTGCAGGAATCCCTTGCCGACCTTCAAAAAACAGATGATAAAGGGTTGTTGTATTTTACCTCGTTTCATGCAGCCAAATATTATAGGGCAATAAAAGACTTTGAAAATGTAAAGCATTATCTATGGATATGTAAAAAAATTGCTAACCATCATTTTAAGGATGAATATCATCAAAAATCAGTGATCAATGAGCTGAAGACACTATATGAAGAATTAAAAGATAAAGATAGCACTGCTTTTTATGCGGATCAGTTGTTGGATATTCAAGCTGCCGGAGAACAGCAGAACTATGATTTAAAAGATCATATTGATAAGAGAGATGATTTTGAAGTTAAAAATGAAAAAAAAATTACAGAAGAGCTTGTGATAATATTATTGGGGAGTATTGTAATATGTATTTTTTTCATATTTCTTTTTTTGTCTTACTATAGAAAATATAAAACCAGAAACCTGGATGAAATTAATGTATCTTATCAGTCGCCTGTACAGCAGTGTATTTTTGATGAGGTTATACAGCTTGCCAAAGAAAATAATTCTGAATTCTTAACCCGTTTCCATGAGTACTGTCCACGTTTTTCAGAAGAACTTCTTAAGATTTCTCCTTTAAAAATCTCGGAAATAAGATTCAGTGCCTACATTTATCTGAACTTTTCTACAAAAGATATTGCCGGATATACCCACACTTCAATAAGAACCGTGCAGACCAAGAAATACAATCTGCGGAAAAAACTGAATATTCCTGGTGATATGGATATTTATGTATGGTTTTCCAAGCTATTGAAGTAAAGCAATAGGTTTCAAAATAAAAAGAGACTACTTCATTCACGAAATAGCCTCTGTTTTTAAATTAATATCCAGCTAATGCCAGTCATTAATTTTTTATGGTGGAAATATGGATGCATTTTTGTCCGTTGAAATCTGCAAGTTCAATGTTGGTGATCATATCATTGTAAACCCGGGTAGTAGTATCATTAAATTGATATCCTTCAATAAACACGGGTCTGTCTTTAGGAAGATTACTTTGTTCATTGAGCATTTCCAACGATAAACTATCAGGATAACCTTCATTTTTTTTAAACTTGATCTCTATTAAGCCGTTGTCAGCGAGATAATCAAACTTCTTTAAATGAGAAGGCAGACTGGCCTTGGTTTTATAAACGTTTACTTTTTCAATACCGTTTTTGTAAAGATCAAACATGCTGGCAGTTCCGATGGCATCATTGTAAACAGCAAACCGTACGTTGCTGTTTTTCTGGGCCCAAAGTAAACCTGAAGAAATAATGAGGAATATATATAATAACTTTTTCATAATAAAATAGATGTTTAAATTTCCAACGATTTACTGTAGAGGGTTGGGACTAATTCCTGTTTTTTACTACAACCCATCCCGTATATTTTATTGGAGTTTGTTTTGTATTGTTCTCATTCCAGCCCATATCAAACCAGTAGGTTCCGGTAGGTACTTTTTTGCCATCCATGGCTCCGTCCCATTTAAATCCGTTTAATTTACTTCCTACATGAAGCTTACTTCCGTATCTGTCATAGATGCTGAACGTGAAATTATTTTTATTTGCCAAAGCAGAATAATCAAGGACGTCATTGATTCCATCACCGTTAGGAGTAATGATGTTGATCAGATTAGGAACCGTGATTTCTATCTGCAGAGGAGCACATTTGTATGAATCCCTTACGTAGAAAGTATGGCTTCCACGAGATATATTGGTAAATATATTTTCATCCTGCCAGTTGATATTGTCCATCGAATACTGATAAGGTGCTGTTCCTGCAATTACGTTTAAAGTAACCGTATTATTGTTAATAGTAATATCCGAAATAACAGGATTTTCAGAAGCATACACCTTCACCGTTTGTCTGGTGGTACATTCTCTGGTTTTCAGATCTACCCAATAGGTTCCAACTCCTACATTTTTGATGGACTGGGTTGTCGCTCCCGTACTCCATTCATAAGAAGTAAAACCTGGCCCTGCATCTAATGTAGTAGTGTTTTCTATACAGATAATCTTATCCTTCAATACTTCTGAGTACAGAGGAGGAATAACTGTAAGAGTTATTTCTGCAATTCTGTAACATCCGTTGGCATTGCTTACTTTAACGTAAACCACACCAGTAGGCGCAATATAATTGGCTGGAGTCGGGATTTCGTTTGTTCCGTTGTGTGCATCAGTAGGAGACGGATAATACTGCTTAATAGTTCCAGGTTGCACATTAACTCCTGCTGATGTTAAATTAAATACCCCAAGTGCCGGATTAGAAGGCTGGAAGCATGATCTTAAGGCCGCATCTTTCACGATTGGGCTTTCAGAAACCGTTAATGTTAAAGTTACCTGTTCACAATCTGTAAAATCCGGGTTGTTTCCACAAAACTTATAAACAATAGTGTCAGTACCCAGATAACCGAAGTTTGGAACGTAATTAATCACTCCTGCTGTATCAATAGTAACAGTGCCATTTGCCGGAGGGGTAATAATAGTTACTGTACTTGGAACATAGGTTTGGGTAGAATTGGTAAATTCAGGTACTATAGTCTGGTATCCTTCACAAACAGTTATCGCTTTGGTAGACTCTTCAAGACAGGTGTAGACCTTATAAACCGGAGTAGTTGCCGGATTACAAGAGCTCACTGAAATTTTTACCGTATAATTCCCTGCAATCAGTGGAGTATAAGTATTGGCATTAGCTCCGGTAATAGGGTTTCCGTTAAGGAACCATTGGTAGGTATCATAACTGTCACTTACTTCCAGTACAATACCAGGAATACATTCTCCTGTCTTTTTGGAAATCAACGGAATAGAAGAGAAACCAGCGAAGTATCCACCATATCCGGATGTACTGTATCCACCGTTAATACCCGCTGTTACAGCCTTATCAGAAACTACTGTTACATTTCCGGTAATGGATGGGATAGCATAGGTTACCCAGCCGCTATTCCCCGTCAAGGCGAAAGGTCCTTCTGCAGCAGTGGGAGTATTTCCGTTTACCGTTACATTGGCTCCGGTTTCCGTTAAAATATTCAGTTTTACAATGGCTCCGGTTGGAACAGTACTTGTTACCCCCGGTCCCGTTGGCATTTCATTGATCTTCCCGATTTCTTCAATTTTTCGGGGAAGAAAACAGTTTAATGGCGGGATATAATTGAAACCACAGGTTGCACTGCTGTTATTCACAGAAACCATCTGATATAAATAGACATTTTTTGAAGTCGTAATAAACATATTAAAATGCCCGGAATTTCCCTGCTGAACATAATTGCTCCCTGAAATTCTGTAAAATTCACCACTATTGATAGTCGCAATAGGAGTGTTAGAACCATTGATGAATATTTGGGTATTGTTTTCTGTTCCTACAACGATACCACCTTCCAGATCGGCATTGGTAGATCTGGTTCTTACCATGGCAAAAGTGCTTCCAAGTCTATCTGTAGGTACAGCCTGATCAAGAATGGCATCCGATCCCGTACTGGTGTTGCTTCCAAAATTTCCATTAACATTTCCGTTGGTAAGGGTAATAGGTTTATCAGAAACAATTTTAGCTCCAATAAAAGCTGATAGGTTTTGACCATTGAGTCCAGGACCTCCGGCAAAAATAAATGATTGCCCTTTGTTGAGAGTAATGGTTTGCGAATGGGTGGTTGGTGTTCCTCCAAAAAATGTTACATTTCCATTCCATGTAACGGTTACTACCGTATTGTTTTCTGTTGCCAATATCCCTGCCGTGAAGTTATACAAGGTAAGTGTTGCGGTAGTAGGAGTTCCGGCTACATAAAATTCTTTGCCAATCCCGGCCTTTCCTTTACTTGTTATAATTTCAGCGTGTGTAGTACTGCTTACCATTCTTAATGAACAGTAGAATGGCTTGGCACCTTGTACATATAAACCTTTATTAATAGTAGTAAATGCATCTGTTGTAACATTGGCGGCTATATTGCCAATAGGTACCACAAATGTCTGAGGAGCGCCCTTACTGATGGTTACATTACCAATCGGAACATTGTTGCTGTTAATGGTAACAACAAAAGGAGTTGCAGAATCGGTAGAAAGATATAATGCCTGCGTATAACTTACAGAGGCGTAATAAGGTGCAAACCAGTGATCTGTATCTCTTTGAGCACAGGTTGGGATGCCTAATAATAAGAATAATAGACTAAATATAAAGCTTTTCATGCATTGCTGAATTTTGATCTTAAAAATTACGAATTCTTTTTTAAAAATCAATTATGATTCTTTTATTAATTTTTTATGAACGGTTGTGTTTCCATCTTCGATCTCTATTATATATATACCGTTGATAAGGTTGCTCACATCAATAGCATTGTTCAGAATTATTCCTGTAGATATAAGTCTTCCAACAGCACTGTAGATTTTATATTTAGCTTTTGCACTTATATTTTTCACATACAATACCGAGCTTACCGGATTAGGATAAATATGAATGTCCGTTTGATTAAGAGAATTAGGAACCGTAGTTTTTGAGATTCGTACCGTGTAATCTTCCACTTCACCATCTTTGAAACTCATACAGTTTACAGGAATCCCGTCTTTCTGTAATGCGACTCTCATTACTACATATTTCTGGTCTGTCAGGCTTATGAAAGCATCCTGAGGAACAGAAAAAGTAGTACTTGCTGTTGGATTTCCATTAGGTCCGTCTGCGAGAATTCTTTCACTGATGTCAAATTCTCCATTCCTGTTGAAATCAATCCAGATGACAACACCAGCATTGGTACCGGAACTTAAAGTCTTATCAATTGTAATATGGTTACCCGTTGACCCTTGAATCAAATCAATAAACTTCAAAGGATTTCCTGTGAAATCTGAATAACTGGACGCAAGAGATTCATTGACCATTTCCTTATTGCCACTAGGCTTTACCGTAACTTTTGAAATGAATTCCGTTGTAGAGTTAGCTGCCGACATCGGGCAGTAGATTACAGTAGGAGTAGTGAAAAAATACAGTTTTGTGAAATTTCCGGGCATTCCGTTACAGATATTGGAAACCTGCATTTCATATTTTGTAAGCTCCAGTAAACCGGTGATGGTGTAGGTATTGGTAGATACCACAACATCAGTCCAGCTTGGGATTCCGACTTTTCTGTATTTCAACAGATAAGTAGCTCCCGGAAAAGAATCCCACAGGACCTCAGCGGTCGTTGGGGTGATTTGAGTAATGGTAAGTCCGGGAGGAGGGATTTCACAAATTCTTTCTGTGGTAAATGTTTTTGGATTAGACCACGGATTGGCAGCTGTTTCTCCGATACAGATATTGGCAACCTGTACTTCATAAGTTTTGAATGAATCAAGGTTTTGAATCGTATATGAATTGGCCGGCGGTTGAGGAACCGTTGGTGTATTCCATGGAATACTGCCTACCTCTCTCCATCTTAAAATATAGGAAGCACTCGGAACCACAGGATTCCAGGTGATCACTGCTGAAGAGGATGTTACATTGCTTATTGTCACAAACGGCGGGGTAGGATCACATCGAGTTGTAAATGTTTTTATAGGAGTATAAGTTCCGATTCCTGTACCTCCGCAAACAGCGGCAATTCTTACTTCATAAACTGTAGCTGGTGTTAAAGCATTGATCGTTATTGGTGGATTTCCCCCTAAAACAGAAAGATTTAAAGTTGTCCAGGCAGAAGCCGGAGTCGTAACAGGTCTGTATTCAAGAATAAAAGCATTGTTATTAGCAGCTGCAGTCCAGTTTATATTTACCGAGTTATGCGTAATATTGGTGAATACTGGATTTCCGGGTGTCGTATTACTGCAGGGTCTTAATTTTACAGCATAATCTTCCACTTCACCATTAGCTGCATCTGCACACATTACCGGAGCGCTGGTTCTTTTCATAACAACTCTCATGGTAGTCGTTAACGGACCTGTATAAACTGTTGCAGGAACATCAAAAGTTGCTGTTATGGGAGTAGTTGTGCTGGCAGCAGAAGTCATTACTTTTTCAGCATCAGTGAAAACCCCATCTCTGTCCCAGTCAATCCATGCATTGATGGCATCAGCGTACTGGGTGCCAACCCATTCTTTGGAAACCGATAATTGATTTCCCTGAGAACCAATTTCAAGATTGATAAGAGTTGCTGGTGTAGTATAACTGATATAATTGGTTTGAACCGAAGTATTATCCATTATCGGAAAGTTGACAGGAGTAACTTTCACATTAGAAATAAAATCATTGGTGCCTGTTCCGGTCATGCTGCAATACGTTAACGGTGGAGTCGTAAAACTTATACTTGGAGAGAAAGCTCCCTGCGTACCATTACAGATTGTTGAAATTTGTACCTGGTAAGCTGTCTGCTCAGTAAGTCCGTTAATCGTATAAAAACTTTGTCCTGCCGGAAGAGTCTGTCCTGCCAGATTTGGAAGCCATGCTCCCGTGGTTCCCTGTCTCCATCTGATAACATAAGTTGCATTAGACGTAGGAATCCATGATATATATGCAGAATTATGGGTAAGATTATTGACTGCAATATTGGTAGGAGGGGCGGTGGTACAAGGTTGAAGATCGATAAATTTCACATAATAATCTTCAACTTCTCCATTACTAGTTAGCGATGCACAGGCATTGGCCGGAGTTAAAGAATACACAATAACACGCATTTTTACTTTACTCGTGCCTGTATAAGCATTAGCAGGAACTGAAAAAACTGCAGTAACAGGAGTAGTGCTGGAATATCCAAGATTCATAATCCTTTCCCCGCCAGGAGTTGTAGACGGATTATTATCAAAAATACCGTCGCCGTTAAAATCTATCCATGCATTGGTAGAATAGGTTCCTGATATAATAGATCTTCCTACAGATAATGTATTATTGGTTGAGTTTCTAAGAAGAGTAACCGTTTTTGTAGGATCAGAAGAATAATCCGTATAAGTTGTTGGTCCTGAATTATTACTGGTTAAAGGAACATTGGTGCCAATCATGGTAACATTGTTGATGTAACCATTTGTAACCGTTGCCGTTCCAGAATTACAATAAGTCAATGCAGGTGTTGTAAAATTGACCGGTGTAGAAAATGCTCCCTGTGTTCCGCAAATTGTTGCAACTTCTACTTCATATGGAGTCTGCTCAGTAAGAGAAGTAAGGGTTACGCTATTGGTAAAAGGAGTTGTGATATTGATGGTTTGCCAGGTAAGTGAAGGCGGTATTCTGTATCTTACAACATAAGTAGCATTCGCTGTTGCTGTCCAGGTAACATTTGCTGAAGTTGCCGTAATATTATTCACTGTAATATTGGCAGGTGGTGTATTGGTACAACTTGGTAATGTTGTTCCTGTTAGCTGTACTCTCGGAAGGACTGCGTATCGGCTTGTAGCAGTAGGAAGGTTCGAGGGATCCGGATTCGTGGTGGTATTGTAATAAATCATACCACGGTTGTTTCCGGCAGAATAGCTTCCCCAGTTTGCGGTACATGATGTACCTGTAGAATTTTCGTCAACACCTATTACTACATTGCTTACTCCATCCCACAAGAACGGAGTGCTTAAAGGAATTTCTATCCAGGCACCTGCAGTCATTGCCGGTAAAGTACCAGAGTATACCTGCGTCAAAGAAGAAGAAGGTATCCAGCTTGTTGTAGTTGCAAAATCTGTCTGTGCAGTATTTCCCATATAGACTACCCATTGATTATAATTAGCCTGAGTAGCTGCTGTTGTGGAAACGAAGAATCTGATCGCTGTTATATAATTATTCGTTCCAACAGCTGCCCCAACTTCTGAAGCCATATAAATCTGCTGAGAATAATTAAATCCTGAACACGAATAAATGGGTAAAAAGGCATGAGTTGCCGTACCTCCTCCAATCTGTCCGGGTGTAAAAGAATTACCTTCCACCCATGGCGATTTGTCTGTAGCTGAACAAACAGATCTTACCCACCAGTAATAAGCCGCTCCGGAAGTAAGTGAACTGATATTAGCACTTGTTCCCAGATTCGGAGTGCCGATAGTTGCTGCTGTAGGTGGAGTATTGTTTGTACTGTAATAATATTCATAGCCATTGGCGGGAGCCGGAGCTGGAGAAAGTGGAGCGGTCCAGTTAAGTGTAGCTGAGGTAGGTGCAATATTGGTTGCAGGGGAAGTAGTAGGTTCAAAACATGTTGGGGCCTGCATTACCTGAACTTCATCCAATAAGACATCATCATAGAAATTTGCATTTCCCGCTACATCTTTATCAACCGTAAATCTAAGTTGGATCGTAGCTCCTGCATAGCTCGCTGCCAGAGCTACACCTACTGTTCTCCATTCTGGAGAATTGGTGTCGCTGGACCAGATCTGTACCCATCCGGAACCATTATTGACAGCGAGTTTCAGCTCATTGTTGTCGGCATTGGGTACTGTGCCGTTAAGTGCTGTTAAATGGTCTTTAAACCATTCAAATTTGACATAAGGATTCGTTAATCCCGCCAGGTTTATCTGTGGACTTATAAGTTCCACAGTATGCTCACCGGTATAGGGTGTAGATGCGTCAACCCAGGCAAAAGTTCCTGCAGGTTTCCCTCCGTTTCCGGTGGCTCCATATCCGGCTGATCCTGAAAATTTCCACTTAACGTTAGCATTCGTAGAGGTTGAAGTGGGATTCTGGCTGGTCCAGCATGTAGGAAGCGCCCCGGTACTGAATGACTGTAAAAATGGCACGGGAACAGGACCACAGGTCTGCCCCTGGACTTGGAATGTAAAAGTCAATAAAAATAAGACAATGGGTAGAATTTTTCTCATATAGTTTCGTTTTAGTTAGAGTCAGTCTGTTATTTAATTCGCTTAAGGACTCTTTTGAGAAGATACAAGGAGTACTTCTATAGAATTTGATGCAGAAATTCCTGAAAAACTCCTGTATTTTCATCCACAGAGACGATAAGCTGGTTAAAATAGATCACTGTATTTCCTTATCACTTCTTTTATAAAAAGTGATCGATAGATAAACAGAAAAAATAGTAGGATAGTAAGTAGGTGGGGTGGTTTCAGAGACCGTTCATTGCCGTTTTGATATCTTCAGATATAAAAACGTTCACTTGGGTACTCATGAGTTGTAATAGTTTTTAATGGATTGGTTTTTCTTTCATTATTACATGAAATTTTTATGATTAATTTTTATGATTAATTTTTATTTTATGGTTAGGGTAAAAATAATTGAATAAAAATATAAAGTGACTATACTTTCGTATAGTTTTAAATCAAAGTTTAATGAGTTAAGTGGAAATGTATTTTTTCTAAAGTGCTTTCAGAAAAGAGAATCCCTTTGTTTTCTTTTAAGAATAAAGTTTTATCCCAAAGCCTGTTTTTGATTTTTTCCTCTTAATCCCGTTTCTATACGTATGTAACACAGAAAAAAACATCCGTAATATGGAAAATGTAGTAAAATGGTAAATTTTAGATTTTTTTGTTATCAAAGTAAATGTTTCATAGATTTAGATTTAATTATAATTAATTTTTGATAGATTTTTTTTATTTAAATTAATTATGAATATGTTTGCAAAAAGTAAATCTTATAAAAAATAGTTTTTCACCCCTATTATATATTAAAAATATGAGTGATAAAATAAATTCATTGTATCCCAGGAAAGGATCCGGGGTATCAGTTTTTGAAGAAAAAAGTAGAAACAAATACTTTAATGTGCTCAAAGCAGTATCAGGAACCAGTTTGGGGAGTGTTTACATTGCAGATCTTAAAACCAGAAAATTAGAGTTTATTTCAGAAAATCCTCTTCTTTTTTCAGGTTTGCGGTCTGCTGAAATTGAAAAAATGGGGTATAATTTTTTTCGTAAACACACCAAGAAGGAAGATCTGGAAATATTAAAAAAAGTGAGCATTTATGGACTTAAATTCTTTGATTGTCTTTCACCGGAAGAGAAAAAAGTACACACCATTACCTATGATTTCCATCTTAAATATACCAATAGTATAGATGTGCTTGTCAATCATAGGATTACACCTATAGAGCTTGATGATGATGGAGAAATCTCTAAAATTGTTTGTGTAGTGTCCTATTCACTTAATCGGACTGCAGGAAATATCCGGATCATATCCAATACCTCAGAAAGCTATTGGAAATATAATCTCTTTACGGGAAAATGGACGGAAGAATGTAAAATTACCTTAAAAATAAGGGAAATTGAAATTATAAGACTCTATCTTCAGGGATTAAAAATAGAAGAAATTGCAGAGCAATTGTTTGTGTCACCCAGTACCATAAAGTTTCACAGGAGCAAATTGTTTGAAAGAATTGGTGTAAAAAATATTATCGAAGCAATATCCTACGTAATAACAAATAATTTGATTTAAACTTTATTTTTTCTAAATGTATTTCAGACCGAAAGTGCTGAAAAACAAATATCTTTTCCGGGTACTTTACAGTTTTTAAATACTAAGAACTGTTTGCTCTTTATGCATATGTTTTTGAGAATTATCCCTCTATATTTTTACAGAGGGATAATTCCCGGAAACAGCTTAATTAAGCTGATAATTTGTGATCACTAAACTCAGGATGAAATGAACATAATTTTCTTCTACCTCTTTTCTGTTGATCAATTTGTTTTTATACTCATAAGAGTTCAGATCTCTGGATAATTTCTGATATGTTTCAAAATCATCACCCTTAATCTTTACTCTTATATTACCATCTCTTCTGTTGATAATTACATCATCCAAAGTTCTTACTTTAAATAAAACTTCACATAATGTAGGACGAGCCTTCATTGACCCGATATATCTTTCAACTATATTAATCTTGAACGAATCAAATTTGATGGTATTAAAAACGATTTTAGAATTAGGTTCCTGAGTGTTGAGTTCAAGTTTATAGTTCATTACTTTATAAATTTTGGCAAATATAAGTTTAATTATGCCAAAAAACAGACTGTTTTAATAGATCATTACCATAATAATGATTGAATTTTATTCTATAAAAAGAAAAACATGTGAAAATGTGAATATTAGTAGCTTATAAATGAGGGGAAAACGGAAGTATTACAATTTTTTTTCTTCCTTTATTTTTTTCCTTATATGCATTTACGTAATTTTATTCTCTGTAATTAAATTCATATTAATACCAATATAATGGAAAGATATAGTTATGGAATAGTTGGCCTTGGAGTGATGGGGCGAAATCTTCTTTATAATATCGCTGACAACGGATTTTCAATCGCAGGATTTGACCTTGATCAGGAGAAAGTAAAAGAATTAGAGAATGGTGCTGCTTCAGAAATGAAAGTAAAAGGTACAGGCTCTTTAGAAGATTTTGTATCTGCATTAGAAGTCCCAAGGAAAATTATTCTTATGGTTCCTGCAGGAAAACCTGTAGATGCAGTGCTGGAAAACATTACCCCGCTTTTGAATGAAGGTGATATCGTAATTGATGCAGGGAATTCTTATTTTGAAGATACCAACAGACGTGTTGCTGATCTGGCATCTAAAAAACTGCATTTTATGGGAATGGGAGTGTCTGGTGGAGAAAAAGGAGCCAGAAGAGGTCCAAGTATAATGCCCGGAGGTGATCTGGAAGCTTTCAAACTTCTTAAGCCAATGCTTGAAGCTATTGCTGCAAAAGTAGATAACGAAGCATGTACAGCATATATGGGGAAAGGATCTGCCGGGAACTACGTAAAAATGGTACACAACGGTATTGAATATGCTATTATGCAGCTTATCAGTGAAGCTTATGATCTCCTTAAAAGAGGGGCTGGTTTGAATAACGAACAGCTGTATGAGGTTTTCAGAGACTGGAATAATGGAGAAATGAATTCATTCCTTATTGAGATTACCAGAGATATTTTTACTCAGAAAGATTCATTTACAGAAAATTATCTTGTTGATCAGATTTTAGATAAAGCAGGAGCAAAAGGAACCGGAAAATGGACTTCTGAGCAAGCCATGGAAATCGGAGTTTCTATTCCTACCATTGATATTGCGGTAACTTCAAGAATTTTATCCGCCTATAAAGAAGAGAGAGTTCAGGCTTCCAAGATATATGGTGAAAAAGAAATCACAAAGCCGGAAAACACAGAATTGTTTATTCAGGAAGTAGGAGATGCCCTTTTTCTTTCGACGCTAATAAGCTATGCACAAGGCTTGTCTTTACTGGTAAAAGCATCTGCGGAATACGGTTTTGAAATTCCACTGAAAGATGTTGTGAAAATCTGGAGAGGAGGATGTATCATTCGTTCCGTATTGCTGGAGAAATTCTATTCGGCTTACACTCAAAACCCTGATCTTTCTAATATTCTGCTTGATCATGATATTTCCAAATTGGTAAAATCAAAAATAAAATCTTTAAGAAAAACTGCCGGATATGCTGCTGCAAACGGTATTTCAAGTTTGGGAATTCAGACTGCTTTGGGATATTTTGATGCCTACACTACAGAATCTCTTCCTGTGAATCTGATCCAGGCTCAACGTGATTATTTCGGAGCTCATACCTATCAGCGTACTGACAGGGAAGGAGTGTTCCATACCTCTTGGCAAACAGCAAACAATTAAAACTCGGAAAAATGAATCAAAATAGAATCTTGCAGCCAACAACTATCGTTATTTTTGGTGCTACAGGAGATCTGGCAAAAAGAAAACTTTTTCCGGCATTTTATAACTTATATATCGACGGCAGAATGCCCAAAGGCTTCAATATTGTTGCATTGGGAAGAGCCGAAAATACAGATGAACTCTTTAGAAATTATATTAAAGAAAACCTGGAAAGTTTCTCCAGAAAAAAAGTAACTTCTGAGGACTGGGCAGGTTTTCAGGCCCATATTACTTACTTTCAGCATCAGTTGGATGAAGAAAGTTCGTATCAGAATCTGCAGCAGAAGTTGCTGGATTTTGACACCGTTTACGGAATGAGAGCCAACAGGTTATTTTACCTGTCAATAGGACCTAATTTCATTTCCACTATTTCCAATCATATTAAAACGACAGCATTAGCTTCCGATCCGAAAAAAGACCGTATTATTATTGAAAAACCTTTTGGTCATAATAAACAGTCGGCGATTGAACTGAACAGTCTTCTGGCAAAAACATTTGAAGAAGAACAGATCTATCGTATTGATCATTACCTGGGAAAAGAAACAGTGCAGAATATATTGGCATTTAGATTCGGAAATTCAATTTTTGAGCCTTTATGGAAGCATAAATATATAGAATCAGTACAGATTACAGTAGCAGAAGAAGTAGGAGTGGAGACACGAGGTGCTTTTTATGAACAGACAGGAGCATTGAGAGATATGATTCAGAACCATTTGTTGCAGATCCTGTGTATGGTGGCTATGGAACCTCCGGCTTCATTGAAATCAGGCGAAATAAGAGACCGTAAAGTTGACGTTCTGAAATCAATCCGCAGAATTTCTCCGGATCAGGTTGAGCATTATGCAGTAAGAGGCCAGTACGGAAAAAGTACAATAAACGGGGTGGATGTGAAAGGCTACCGCCAGGAGAACGGCATTGCCGGGGATTCCAATACGGAAACTTTTGCTGCGATAAAATTTTATCTGGATAACGAAAGATGGCAGGATGTTCCTTTCTACGTTCGTACAGGAAAGAAAATGAAAGAAAAACATTCTTATATTACCATTCAGTTTAAGCCGCTTCCTCATTCCACATTCTCAGACAGTCCACATCTTTTATCAGCTAACAGGTTGATTATTAATATTCAGCCGATGATGGATATCAGATTGCAGTTTATGACAAAAAAACCGGGACTGACCTTGGATTTGAAACCTGCAGAAATGATTTTTGATAATTTTGCCTGCCAGGATGATACGCCGGAAGCTTATGAGACCTTGCTGCAGGATGCCCTTTTAGGAGATCTTACTTTATTTATGCGTTCTGATCAGGTAGAAGAAGCTTGGGATGTTGTTACAACAATACAGGAAGCATGGGAAAATAACAAAGACTTATCCTTCCCGAATTATAAAGCAGGAAGCTGGGGACCGGAAGACTGCAATGCTTTGGTGGAGAGACAAGGACATAGCTGGGTATAAAACAATATAAATTTAAACAGACAAAAAATGAATATTACAGTATTTGACGATCTGGAAAAACTGTACACAGAGGCAGCAGATGCATTTGTTGACCTTTCAAAAAAATCTATTCAAGAAAATGGACGTTTTGTAGTGGCACTGAGTGGCGGTTCTTCTCCAAAAGCCATTTTCAAACTATTGGCAACGCCGGAATATAAAGAACAGATTGAATGGAATAAAGTCTACTTTTTCTGGGTTGATGAACGTTGGGTTCCTTTACATGATGATAAAAGCAACTTCAGAATGACGGATGAAGCTCTTCTTAGCCAGGTTCCCGTTGATAAAAACCATATTTTTCCTATGTATGCTGAAGGAGTTACTCCTGAAGACTATGCAAGGACCTATGAAGAACAAATTAGAAGTGTTCTTGGGAGTGAAGGTGTTTTTGATTTTATCCTTTTAGGAATGGGAGATGACGGTCATACCGCTTCTTTATTTCCTGGTGAGGAGGTTTTAAATGAAAAAGAAAAGTGGGTTTCTGCCTATTATCTGAAGCCTCAGGAAATGTTCAGAATTACTTTGACTGCTCCGGTAATCAATAATGCTGAAAATATTCTGGTTATTGCATTTGGTGAATCAAAAAAACATGCATTGAATGAAGTGCTGAACGGAACGTATAATCCATCATTATATCCATTACAGCTTATTGAAAAAAAGGACGGATATCATTTTTTCACAGACAAAAAAGCAAAAGGTTAATAAAATATGATCTTTAAAAACATGAGACTGTCCTAGGACAGTCTCTCTTCATATCAACTATTCTATACCGAAGCCGGTATATACAATTTTCTGTATTTCAAAATCAAAAATCTGAACTTTAAATTTAAAAACAGCATCATTAAAGAGCTAATGATACTGTTGCATTTAGTGTTTTTACCTTAGTTGCTTGTGTTCGAAACTTTTTAATTTTTCCCAACTCAATAGTGTTTCTATATAAAATGGTTATTAGTTTGAAGCAAATATACAAAATAAGACACTTCTAAGTGTCTAAAAATAAAAAAAAGTAAAAATATTTTTATTAAATGTATGATTAAATTAATAAAACCCCTTTGATAGAAGGTTTTTCCAGTGAAAATGAATTTTTAAAATATTAACAGAACAGGTATTTATGGCTGCTAAATGAGAGAAAATACCTCTGTTAAATAAAAACAGCACTATAAAAATAGTGCTGTGAGTAATGTTTTACCTCAGTCATGGAATGTTCAAAACATTTAAACTGAGGGAACTAACGGTACAATCTGATCTCACTCAATCTCACAACTTTGATCGTTCGTTTATATAAAATGGTTATTAGTTTATGCAAATATATACATTTAGACACTAAAAAGTGTCTAAAATGAAAAAAAATTCATAAACTTGTATGATTGAAAAGTTTACCATGGAAAGAAAGTCAGTGGCAGGAAGTATCCGGAACAAGGAACGCAGTAAAAAGAAATTTTTGGATGCAGTGGGAAAAATACTGAGAACAAAAGGACATACTGCTTTGAAAGTGACTGGTATTGCTGCTACAGCCGGGGTAGATAAAAAAATGATCTATACTTATTTTGGAGGGATAGACGGACTTATAGATGAGTATATCCGGTCTCAGGACTACTGGAGCAAAGTAACTATTGATGAAGTAGAAAAGATAAAACCGAAATTGAATGACGGAGGAAAGTCTTTCATGGAAGAAATGCTTCTATCACAATTTGACTATGTTTACAAAAGCAAAGAAGCGCAAAAATTACTTCTGTGGCGCATTTCAGAATCAAGAAAATCACTAAGAAAGCTGACGGATACTCAGGAAAAAAACGGAGAGTATATTTTTAAACTGCTGATGGATCGTCATTTCAAAGAAAATGCTGATGAAGTACGTTCGATAATGGCTATCCTGGTTTCAGGACTTTATTATCTGAATATGTACTCTGCGATGAATGGCAGTATCTTCTGTGGAATAGACGTAGACACTTCTAAAGGGCGGGAAAAAATCAAAAAAGCAATCTCCTTTTTATTGAACCAAACTTATGAGAATCTGTAATATTAAGTTTTTTATAGGCTTAGGGATTGTATTTTGATAAAAAACAAAACCATTAGAAATCTCTAATGGTCAGTTGTGTTGTTGTGTTTCTACCTTAGCTGTTTCGTGTCCGAAATTGTCTTAAAGTAAGGGAACATAAATAAAACAGTCTGAATTGTCTTATTTTTCAACCTAAAAGTGTTTTAAGATATATAGATGGTTTTAGTTTGTACAAATATATAAAATAAGACACTACAAAGTGTTTAAAATGATGAAATTTTTTCTAATTTAATTTAATGTTTTGAATTTCAGCTTATTAATTTTTTTTCATAAAAGAAATTACTCTTTGAGTGGTGCTGACATTCCAATTTAATTATGCTTCAAAAGGCAGAAAATCGTTTTCAAAATAAAGAAATATATTTCAACATTTGAAAAGTATTTTATTTAATGTCATAGCAGCTATTTGAGTATAAAAACAGCACCATTATAGAAAAATGATGCTGTTTGGTTGGGTTTTATCTCAGTTGCTTATGTTTGAAATATTTTAAACTGAGGGAACTAACGATACAATCTGAATAGTTTTTATTTTTTCAATCTCGATCATGTTTTTATATAATAAATTGTTTTAGTTTGTACAAATATATACAAATAGTTGAAATTAGACACTTGCTGGTGTCTAAAATGATAAAAAATTTTCTTAAACTTGTATATTGAATGTTTAGTCATGGAAAGAAAGTCAGCATCAGGGAGTATTAGAAATAAAGAACGCAGTAAGAAAAAATTTTTAGATGCAGTTGGGAAAATTCTGAAAACGAAAGGGCATGCAGGATTGAAAATAAATGATATCGCTGCAACTGCCGGAGTAGATAAGAAAATGATCTACACCTATTTTGGCGGTATGGATGGTCTGATGGACGAATATGTTCGTACACAAGATTTTTGGATAAAAGCAACGAGTGAAGAGGTAGAAAAGATGAAACCGAACCTGGAAGATGGAGGAAGAGAATTTATCGAGCACATGCTGCTTTCACAATTTGATTATGTGTATACTAACAAAGAGGCTCAAAAACTATTGCTGTGGACCATATCTGAACCTAGAAAATCATTAAAAAAACTGATTGATACTCAGGAAGAAAACGGGGAATATATTTTCAAATTATTAATGGAATCCCGTTTCAAAGATAAAATGGATACCTATCGCTCTATTATGGCAATTATGGTTTCAGGGCTTTATTACCTCAATATGTTTGCCTCTCTGAATGGCAGTATTTTCTGTGGGATAGACACCAATACACCTGAAGGGCGTGAAAAAATCAAAAAAGCAATCTCCTTTATGGTGGATCAGACCTATGAGAACCTTTAATAGATTTTAGAAAACATAAAAAAAGAGGCAGTAATCTGCCTCTTTTTTGTATCCTGTTGATGAGTAATTTTATCCTTTATGATAAGGACATCCTGAAGCTGCACCGGAATTTCCGGCAATATTAAAAAATTGTTCTTCAATCACTTTTCTTTGATCCTCAGGAATATCTTCTAATTTACGAAGTGTATTGACCTGGATGTGAGGCCAGCTTGTGGTACCTCCATCATTTCCAAAATCAAATTCAAAGAATACAATTTGCTCATATTGCAGCTGAAGAATTTCTTTCCCATCTTCAATAATGGTTTCAATCCACATATCCATATCCACTTCAACAGTTGGAACAAAACGGTTGACAAAAGGAACATTTAAAATACCGCCCTGCGCACCGGTTTTCATTTTGGAAGACATTCTCACATGTACGTAATTGCTGACCTTCTGACCTCTTAATGTATCTCTGAGCCTCAGATCAGGTCTTACAGAATAAGGATATAAATCATCTGCGAGTATTCTCTGGGTGTAGATCTTATTTGAACCCGGATCATTATCGTCATTAAGTGTTTCATGAACCCAATCTGGTGCAGGTTTGTCAAGATCAATAATTTCTTCAGGTGTTACTCCTGCATTTCCCATCGTTCGTGAAATGGAAAGATGATTGGTATCCCATGCCTCTTTACCATAAGGGAAACTAGGAGAACCTTCAATTAAATAGAACGTTGTCTTATCTTTATTTTGAGGAATAATATCTCCTAATAAGGTAATGGTACTTCCATGAGGAATAACACCGCTTCTCGAGATAGAGTAGTCCGGAATAAAATAAGGCCCATCCAGTCCTGCTCCCGGTTTTATTTCCTGTGCCGGAATAATCTCGTAATAAGGCTGGCCCGGTTGCAGCTGGCTTTGAAGAATATATTGAGGGTTTTGCTCTCCGTCAGGTGTTATTCTTAGAAGAGGTTCATCTCTGTATTCTCCTGTATAGCCATACTTTTTAGCATCTTCTGTTGAAACAGCATGAATACCACGGTCTCTTTCAATAGATTCCTTAGTTGCTGCATGATTATAGACATCACTCAACCATAGGTACATTCCGTTTTCTTCGTGGATAGGAGTATATTTTAATGCATCCTGTCCAGATATGGTATTAACACTTTTAATGCTTTGTTCATATTTAACAGCTCCACAGAAAAGCTCACTTGCGCCTCCACGGTTACGTACCCCGCCAGGAACGATGGAAAATGTTAATTTCTCAATATATTCTTCACTGTCAAAAGCGAATTTTCCAGGTATTGTTCCTGAATTGGTTCCCGGAGAAGGCATAATGGTAGTATGCACTCCGCTCGCTAATGAAGGTTTAGTAATATCTTTATTATAATTCACATTATAGCTAACCCATGTACCGGACAGTGCTGCAAGAATTCCATAATCTACATTATTCTCTATCGCCTGCAGATTGTCTTCTCTGAATGGTCTTACAGGATCATCGATGAGAAGTTTTGAATATCCATCCATTAGCTCAGCCAGATTAACTTCATTCTGGCCTGGCATTTTACGGAATAACTGTTCGCCTCCCGCTTCGGGACTTACTTTTTTTCTTTTAAGCATGATATATCGTTTTTATGGTTATAAATCGGTGTATTCGAAAGTTGGCCCTGCATTAGTTTGAGCATCCAATGGTTGTTTCATCAGGTTGACAGCCTGTTCCTTCAATGCATACATGTACATAATGGATTTTTCCAATTCTCTTTGGTTTCCTTCCACGGCACTTTGTATAGCGTCTAATAAACGTTTGTAGGTTTTATTGAATTCTACACCCTGTGTATGTAGTTCTTTGTTTTTAATATAATCCTCCACTTTAGGATTAGGTTTCATAGGATATGCCTCATTCCAGTCTACAGGTAATTCTTTTCCGTTTGGTGGAGTAGAAACAGGCATCATTCCGTTTTCATCCATAAAAGGTTCGTAGTTTCCACCAAGATAGAAATGCTCATGGAATACTTCTTTAAATCTGAAATAATGAGCCAGTTCCATTCCTTCTTCAAATTGGGACGGATCTACATCGAAAATAGAATCGTCAGCACCCTCACCCTGTCCTTTGATTTCCTGGAAAACAGCAATTACTCCAGCTAATGCTTCTACAGAGTGTAACTTTCCGCCACTTCCATAGTATTGCTCAGGACGGATTTGTTTGGCTGGATTTCCTGTGAAAATTCCTCCGGTATTTAATTCTTCAAAATTCTTCGGAAGAGTTCCATGTTCTTTGTAATAAGCAATGATTTGGAAAATAACAATATAGAAGAATAAAACATCGTAATATTCACCAATGGTATGGACATTTTCCATAATGAAACCTTTCATATTTTCAAGGGTCCATAAGTTGGTATCCTGTACGGCAGCTCTCTGAGAATATAATGCCGGAGAATCTGTTTCATGGTCATATTTCGGAGCTTTTACCAGTGGTTTGCTTGGGCTTTCAATGGCAATAAAAGTTGCAATGCTGTTACTTGAGAACGTTTCCAGGCCTATATAGAAATCAACGTTCATCGGTAATTTCATCGGATAAGTAGGATAGTTCTCCTGTTTGTTGACAGATGGCTGGATATCAATTGCATTCAGGACATTACAAACCATGATCAGGTGAAGCATTTCTTCCACGGCAACACTTCGGATGATTTGTGAAGCTAGAGCATTAGTTCCATCCTTGATAGAATACAAAGCGGTAAGATAAGGTGGAATAGTAGAATGCTCGATAAGAATTGCCGTCTGTAAAAGATCCTGCAAAATAGGTTTATAATCAATTTCTGTCAATCCTTTTTTAAATTCCGAAGCTCCAGAACCGAACTGAGATTCCAGATAAGCATTAAAATCATCAATTTGATCATTCAGTAAAAGAGCTGTCAATGTTTTGCTGTGATGTTTTAATCCTTCAATCCAATCTTCTTTGCTAAGAGTTGAATCAAATAATAAAGAAGGTAATGAAACTGCATCTGCAACGACAGTACTTCTGCTTGCCATTCTTCCTGCTGTTGATGTTTCCTGTGGTTGTGTTGTTTTATTGATAAGTCTTTGTCTCATGTTGTTATTTTTTAAGTTGAGTTTCAAGATCAGCAAGAATAGATTCTACTGAACGGATTGTGAATGCTGATAATGTTAAAGTAGGGTTTGAAGTTCCCAATGTGGTCATGTTTCCTGCTCCTACAATGTATAAATTCGGGTGGTCCCAGGATTTACAATAGCTGTTGGTGACAGAATCTTCTGCTGTAGACCCCATTCTGTGCGTTCCCACAATATGACCGGCACCGTTGTAAGAATATCTTGTTCCATTGTAGATCACAGAGTTCTTGTCTTCCGCAGTATATTTTGTAAAATCGTCAATATTTAATCTTTTGAACATTTGATCAGAAGCATTCTTTGCCTGTTCCATAGCTTTCATCTCGTATTCTGTCAGTTCATAATGAATAACAGGACGTGGAATTCCAAGAACATCCAAATACTGATCATTAATTGTAACTCTGTTATTAGGATTAGGTAACTGCTCAATCTCAAAATGGAATAAAACCTGTTTTGAAAGTCTGTTCGTAAGCTCTTGTCTTAATTTTGCTCCGAAAAGCTTCTGGCTGATAAAATAGGCAACATCGGATCCCGGAGAAAATGCCGGCCAGCCCCAGCCCCAGTTGTCAAGAGGAGAGATCCACGCAGAAAATTCACCTCTGAAGTCTCCATCTCGGAAAGACGAAATATTGGTGGTAGAACCGGGACCTCTGTATGGATAAACCGGCTCCGGGAAAAGTCCCCAGGTAAGCATTACCATGTGATCCATCAGGTTTCTTCCCACCTGATCACTGCTGTTGGCAGCCGTTTTTACAACATTATTTACTGTATATTTGGAATTCAGCAGGATTTTTGGGTTTTCAAAAGCATTGGCAGCCAGAATCACAATGGCATCTGAAGTATCAATAGATTCTTCTACGAAATCTGTTTTCTCTTTTGAAGTATATCTTCTCAGATGAACCTTTGAGATTTTCTCCTGATCATTCTGGTCAACACTTAACCTGTAAACTACGCTCTGTGCCTGAACCTGCATGTATGGATTACGCTTAAGATTTTCATTATCATTAAGTTTATACAACGCTTTTTTCAATGTTTTTAAAGCATTATATTTAGCCTGAACCGGACAGATCGGAACGCAGGATGCATTTCCTTCACAACGCTCTCCCATATAAGGGTTCCATACAGAACCAAGAGCCTTGTATTCTTCTTTTTCAGAACTGTCTAAAATCAGTTTGTACCCCGATTCTTTGGGTTCAGCTTTGATGATCTTTGTTTTTCCGTATTTTGGATTCGGGATAGAATTTCTTCCCTGAGGAGAAGGTACCATCATCAAAGGAATTTCTCCGGAGCTTAGCGTTACGCTCGTGCCTTTAAGACCTTCAATGATCTTATGATCCATATAACTTTGCGGAATTTCTTCCATCGGAAATACATAATCTGCATAATATTCTTCCATATTCTCAGAAATAGGATATTCCTGTCTTGAAACATCTCCGGAAACCCCGATTTCAAATTCTGCCATTTCATAATAAGGCCTTAGTTCTTCATAATCTATCGGCCAGTTGATCGGACTTGGCTTATCGGAATCCGGCTGGGGAATCGTAATCCCATATTTCTCTGTGAGTTTGAAATCATTAGGAAGCATTCTTGGGGTAGTTCCCAGCCAGTGAAGTGTAGTTCCGCCTCCCACTCTGATGGCATCACTTGCAAAAGGCATTGGCCCAAACTGTACCAGATACCCTTTTTTATCCGGAAACGGCTGAACGATGTGTTCCATATCCAGAACATTGGGAGAAGGTGCCTGTTTCAAATTCGGATAAGGAGAATTGGGAACTTTGGCTTCTTCTCTGTAAAAAGTACGGATATACTCATTATAAGTGGTCATTGAGGATACAGAATCCAGTTCAATACCAGCTTCCAATCCGGCTTCATACATAAGGATTGATATCTCCTTGATATTATCTGATTTTCCTGCATCTGCACGGTGGATCATTTTGCCTTTTGTTACATCAAATACATGATCAGACAGTAATTTTGCGATTAATGATCCTGCAATCCCCGTTCCTACGATGATCACATCTTTTTTGTTATTTGCTGGATTCATGAGTTGATGTTTACGGGTTTAATATTCCATGATTTGTAGCCGGGCTGTTTTGCTCCTGGCGGATGAGAGTGCATCAGGTTCCAGACAAGACCTTCTTTGTAAGAAAGATCATTGATATAAGTCCCTTCCCAGGTTCCCAAATACCACATGGTGATCACTTTTCCGGCAATATCATTCATTCCGGGATTGGCGATGATCTCAGATTGAATGGCATTTTTCAACTGATCTTCATTGGAAGAATTTTCAAGAATATTTTTAGAAACTGTAAGGAATTCTACGAAAGTAGCTGCTTCTAAGCTTTTCAGGACGTAGGTGTAATAGATTTCTGCCAAACCTGTAGACTGTAATTCGTTTACAGTAAACCCGGCAAGCGCTTCCGAGATAGACATAAACACGTCGAAATAATAATCGTCGACGTTGAGGATTTTGTTAATAATATTCATTTCGTTAAAAATTTGGGTTAGATATCTTCAACTCCTTTCAACAGGAAGTGATCATGCTGATTGATCTATAGCTGCCGGATTTTCAGATACCATTTCTCTTTCAGAAATGAATGCATGCTTTTCAAGCTATCCATAGTTGTCAGTTTTTGTTTATCCGAAATTAATCAGATCCTCTCAGATAAGATTCAGTATTTCTACGTAATTTATAATAATGATATTTTAATTTTTTGTAACAAAACCTTTATGTGAAGTAGTTTCAAGAGGTTTTGTTTTCACATAGTTTAGAATTAATTTAAATAATGTGGTATTGAATATGGAATAATATATGGAAGCAGAAAAGATTCAATCGTATTTTAAAATAATAATAAATTGATGATCAGGATGTAACAAAGGGGAAGTTGTAATAGTCTAATCTGCATAGGTAAACTTTTTAATTATCAGGATAAAACTAATTACCTCTGACTATGAAACGACTTATATTAACTTTATCATGCTTTGCTTCCGCTCTTTTATCTGCACAGGGATTGAACAGCAAAAAAGAAACAATAATGCATTCTTCCCAAAATATAAAGGTACAGTCTGTACATCAATCTGTTCAGCAGGAAACAGACAGGATATTTGATAAACTGGTTAATATCAGGAGGGATTTTCATGAAAATCCGGAGCTGGCAGGGAAGGAGAAACAGACTCAGGAAAAAATTAAACAGTATTTGCTTGATCTCGGACTGGAAGTTAAGACAGATATATATGGTTACGGTGTAGTAGGGATTCTGAAAGGAGATCAAAAGGGTAAAAAAATAGCCTGGAGGTCAGATATGGATGCATTACCGAATGATTATCCCGATCCTGAAACCTTCAAATCAAAAATAAAAGGTATTCAGCATGGCTGCGGTCACGATATACATATGGCGGTTGGGCTAGGAATTGCTGAAGTTCTTTCAAAAAATAAAAAATCTTTAAGGGGAACGGTTTATTTCATATTTCAACCTGAAGAAGAGACGTTCAAAGGGGCAAAAGAAATGCTGGATAAAGGGTTGATTTCCGTAATAAATCCTGATGAAATCTACGGATTGCATGTGACAGCAATACCTGCAGGGCAGATCATGGTGAAACCTAATGAAATGTTTGCCTATCAGAAGAAAATAAGAGTTCAGCTAAAAAGTGGATTATCTGAAGAAGAGATAGAAGGGCTAACGAAAAAGATCAGTAATTTTCTGTCCCGTATTCAACCCGGAACCAAGCCCTGGGAGATACAAACCATTGTTGATCCTAAAATCGGATTGACCAATCCTGATACTGTTTTTAAAGATTATCTGTTCACTGACGGAAAATTTACTGTCTATTCTAAAAATAATGAATCTTTTCTTGAAATCTATCTGTATGAGACGAATTCATCTAATTTAGATAAAATAATTCCTGGAGTTCAGAACATTGTAGCGGATAGCGGATATAAAGAAAAGCTTCTTTCCGTTTCATTTGTCCAGGATAATCCAACGGTGATCAATGATAAAAAACTGACTCGTTCAGCAACAGAAATCCTGCAGAATCTGTACGGTAAAAATGTAATTGCTCCAGATTATGGGCAGGTTCCGTTTTTTAATGATGATTTTTCTTATTTTCAACAAAAAATCCCAGGAGTGTACTTTTTCCTGGGTGGTTCTAATTTTGAAAAAGGAGTGATTGCCATGAATCACTCGCCTAATTTTCAGGTGGATGAAGAAAGTATCAGAACCGGCGTAAGAAGTTTTTCTTCATTAATAGTGGAACGCCTCAACAGAAACTAACTTTTCACTGCAATCGCATCAATTTCAAATAACATTCCGGGTAAAGCCAGCTGACTTACCGGGATAAGTGTACTGGTAGGCAGGAAAGATCCCTTCCATACTTTCTTAGCTTCTTCTGCCCAGATTGTAAGCTTCTCCGGGTTGTGATCAACAATAAGAAGGGTGATTTTGACAATATTCTCAACCGTCATGGAATGGCTCTGTAAAACAATTTTTAAGTTTTTAAAAGCATCCTGAACCTGGGTTTTAAAATCTTCCGCCAATACATGATTTTCTCCTACACCGCCACTCTGTCCGGATATAAAACAAATCCGGAAAGGAGAATCCACAGAAATACTATGTGAAAATCCGTAAGGACTGGGATTGAATAATGAAGCAGGATTGATCAGCTGAGGTTCTTTATTATTTTCCATAATTTTTATTTTAATCAGGTAAAATTGAGAGATAAAAACAGAGAAAGTCTTTACATATGTTGAGAAAAATATTCTTTTAATTGTGTAAACTTTTTTTAAATGATGAAAGTTTAACAAAAAAATGCTGTCCATCAGGAACAGCATTTTAAATTTTTTTACTCTACAACAATACTTTCAATCCCTTTTTGCAGGGCCGTATCCTGAATAACCGGAACAGAAAGTCCTTCTGCACGCACAACAGAAATATCTGTCATTCCCATAAATCCAAGAGTTTGTTTTAAGTAAGGAACTACAAAATCGTAAGCCTGTCTTTCCCCTTCAGAATATACTCCGCCACTTGAAAAAGCAAGGTATACTTTCTTGTTCTTCACCAGACCTTCAGGACCGTTCTCACTGTAACTGAACGTTTTTCCTGCTCTGGCAATGTGGTCTAGCCATGATTTCAGCGTAGAAGTGATACTGAAATTGTACAAAGGAGCTTCAATAACGATAATATCCGCTTCATGAAGTTCATCTATTACCGTATCAGAAAGTTTTACCGTCTCCAATTGCTCAGAAGTACGGTGTTCAGCCGGAGTGAAAAATGCATTGATATGGGCTTCTTCTAAATGAGGAAAAAGAGGGTTGGCAAGATCACGCTTTTTAAAAACACTGTCTGGATATTTTGCTGTGATTTTTTCTACAACTGCATTTCCCAGTTTTTTACTGATGGAAGATTCGCTTCTTGGGCTTGAAATAATATGAAGTACTCGTTTCATTTTTTTATTTTTTTTAAAATTGATGTTTCAAAATTATCTATATTTACTAATAAAAAGATAGTAGTTACTAAAAGGTTAGTAATAACATTTAGGTTAGTACCCAGATAAACCAGAGACAATGGAAGAAGAAAAAATAGTGTATTCAAGGCCGCAATGCAGTACGCATTTGGCCGCTACTGAGGATGCTTTATACGTTCTAGGAGGCAGGTGGACCATTAGAGTAATGATTGCTATTTTGGGTGGACATACGCGCTTCAATGAACTACAGCGAACCATCAATGGAATCTCGGCAAGAGTCTTATCCAGCGAATTGAAAAAGCTGGAAGTAAATCATTTAGTTGAAAGAACCGTTCTTATCGATCAGAAACCGGTGTTGGTAGAGTATGTTCCTACAGAATATAGTGAGTCCCTGAAAGATGTGATTGCTGCTCTGGCAGATTGGGGCACAAAACATAAAAAGAAAATCACTGCATAATAAAAAGGGTAGTGTTGATATCAAAAAATCATTTTTCCTGTGATATTTGATAAATTGCAACATTCCCTGTACTTAAGTATTTTTACTCAAATTAACAATGGCAAGATGATCATATGCGAAGACTTATTATTTTCCCACGGAGCCATTCTGGAAAAATATAATGCGACTGACTCTATTTTTAAAGAAGGAACTGCAGCTAAATATTATTTCCAGATCAGGTCCGGTACTGTGAAACTGAATACTTTTTTGGAAGACGGGAAAGAATTTGTTCACGGGCTGCCTTTTGATGGGCATTGCATTGGTGAAAGCTATTTGTTTACAGATCATCATTATGCCGTTAATGCGATTGCCATTACCGACTGTGATATTATTAAGATTTCCAAGACAAAATTTCTGCAGATACTGTTGGAAAAGCCAACCTTAATGTTGGAAATTAATAAATATATGGCAGACAGAATGCATTTCAGGTTTATGATTTCCAGCTTTCTTGCTATTTCAGATCCTATTGTGAAGCTCATGAAGCTTTTTGATCACATTAAGAAGTATTTCGGATTTGAAGAAACCTATTCCTTTCTGATTCCCTATACCAGACAGCAAATAGCTACGTTAACCGGTCTTCGGGTAGAAACGGTGATCAGGTATGTCAAGAAAATGCAGGAACAGAAACTTGTTAAAATTGAAAGTACTAAAATTTATTATTAGCTTTTACTTATTTGTTTTTAAAGACCTTATTATTTTAGAATAAGTACGGGCTGATGGGTGTTCTGGTAGATTCCTTCAGAAATACTTCTGCTTGCCAGATAATACAGAAAACTATGCTGACCTGGCAAAGCTATAATAAGATCGGTTTCATTAGAGGCTGCAAAAGTGAGAATCCCCTTAATAACATTTTCATCATGGGAATAATGAATACTGCTTGGAATTTCTGTTAAATGCTCATGAATATATTCTTCCAGCTCTCTTTTTTTGTCCTCATCCTCTTTTTCACTGGTATTGATATTCAAAAACATCAGACGCACATCCTGTTTATGTATAACAGATTTGTGATGAAACAACCTTTCTAATCTTTTAATTCCCTTTATATCACAAGGAATAAATATGTTTTTGATAGGAGTGTAGTGATAGCTGTTGGGAACAATTAAGGTCTTCACAGGACTCGTTCTTGCAATGCTGATAATATTGTCGGAAACAAAACTCTCCGTAGAAGAAGTCTGGTCATCACTTCCCAGGATAATCAGCTCTACAGAAGGTTGGTTTTTTAAAAGTTCATTGATACTTCTGGTAAGAGCCCAGTCACTTAGTATCCTTGAAACTTTGATTTCAGGTGACTTTTCTGTAATAATACTGCTTAATTGATCAAATAGTGATTCTGTTTTCTGGAGTAAATTATTGACATTTTCTTCATTCACAAATGAATGTCCTTCTGCAATGTGCAGATAATCAAACTCAGATTCTCCTGCTGTTTTCAGTAGAATAATGTTTTGATATTCGTAGGTTTTTGCCCAATCTGCGGCAACTCTTACTGCATTTTCCGTAGTTGATGTAAAATCAACAGGTACAAGGATTGTTCTCATATTGTATTATGTTTTGGTCCTGATTCTTCCAGGTTTGCTGTCATTTTTTTTACTAAAAGCAGTGCTTTGATAATTTCTTCTTCATGAATGTCATCAGCTGCCTTTTTATAAAGGTCCAATGCCCATGGATAAACTACTTCTACGATCTGTTCACCCTTCGGAGTTAAAAAAATCTGCTTATTTCTCCGGTCGTTTTTATCAGCTATCCGTTCAACAAGATCCCGTTTTACGAGACTGTTGATGAGATAGGTTATGCTTGATTTGTCTTTGCTGACTTTATTTCCAATTTCCTGCTGGTTGATACCACTATTGCGTGAAAGCAGTCCCAAAATCTCAATCAGCTCAAAAGAAAGATCTGGATCATACTCATTAATCGTGGTCTGAATCCTTTGTCGAAGCCGGCTTTTCATTTCACTCATCGCCAGACCAAGCTCCAGAGCCAGTTCTGATATATTGTTCTGTTTTTCAGGCATATTATATAATAATGGTATTGCAGGGTAAGAGATGATTTGAAAGAATTTCAGCACTGCTTACCTTAACAAATATACGAAAAATTAGTTTTAATTAAAACTAATTGATCCCTTAGATTATTATAATTTTTAATAGTTAAATAAGGAACTGAAAAATTATTATTTAGATAACATTCGGTTCATTTTTGTTTATGAGGTAAATCCTACTTTGGCCGCAGAAAAAACAAAACAATTTTAACTCAAAAACTTATGAATCAAATGTTTTCAATGGTCCGGATTTTTTCGGTACTATGTCTTATGACCCTTTTATCGTGCAGATCAGATCAGTTTCAGCCAGATGAAACACTGCCTAATGCACAGGAAAATGCCATGAGAAGCGCTTTTCCGAATATTAAAGTATTATCTTATAATACATTTTTATTGAAAGAACTTTCAGTGTCAGGTATGACTCAATGGTCTCAGCAGACAAGAGCTCAGAAAATTGGTGAAGCCTCCTTTTTGAGAAACTATGATGTTCTGATGCTCCAGGAATGCTTTGATAATGCAGCTTCCGATAAATTGCGTGAAAAACTTCTTCCTAGTTTTCCCTATCAGACCCCTATAGTAGGACGGACAAAAAATGGTTGGAATAATACTTTTGGCAATTGGCGTGAGATCATTTCCGGCGGATTTGAAGACGGAGGAGTGATGATTGCCAGTAAATATCCTATAGAAAGGATGGATCAGTATATCTTTCCGGCAGGATGTGATTTTGATGGATACTGTCTGAAAGGTTTTGCTTATGCCAGAATATTAAAAGACGGTAAACGTATCCACTTTATAGCAGTTCATGCACAGTCTACACAGCCGTCTTGTAATGGAAAAGATGTGGAAATCCGTAAACAGCAGCTGGGAATGATGAAATCATTTGTTGACCGTTTGAATATTCCTGAAGATGAAATGGTAATTTATGGTGGAGATTTCAACATTATAAAAGATACTCCCGAATATTCCAGTATGCTGCAAACCCTGAATGTAAATGCTCCTACATACAAAGGATTAAAATATTCATGGGATACAAAAACCAATACTATGGCTTCTTATCATTACCCTTACCCGGACAATAAACGAGAATATCTTGATTATATTTTGGTTTCCAATGATCATCTTGTTCCTCCAACCTGGCAAAATATTGCATTCGATCCAGTGGCTTCAAACCTTATGACTTATACAAATATAACTGGAATTAAATATCACTGGACAGAATACTCAGATCATTATCCTGTAGAAGCAAATATCTATTCGGATCAGAAAACCCCTACAAGAAGTTTAAAATTCAGAAAATATGACCGTATTTCATTAAAATCTGTAGCCACGGGAAAATATATCAGTACAAACCTGTCTACACCTAATGACTGGCTGACTGTCACTTCTGTACTGCCAAGTGATGCAAGAACCTGGTTTAATATTGTAAATATCGGAGATTCTGACAATTATTTTGATCTGAAAGAAGGATATGTAAGGGTAGAGAGCAGCGAAAGACTCAATCATTTCTGGTATTGGTATTCTTCAGGCAGTGGCAGTTATTATTTTTATCCAAAATATGGAAAGACTACTTACAACCTAAGAATTCAGATTGTAAAGAAAAAGGCAGGGAATTTTTCTACAAGTATTGAAAATGGGGATATTGTCGCTTTCAAAGATACAACGGGAGTTGGGAATACTTATTATCTGCAGGTGTATAATAAATCAGGAACAGACTGGATTTATCTGAATGGAACAAGTTTAACTCCTGATGTACAGTTTGAAGTAAAAATGAACAATACGGTTGCAGAACCTTTTTAAAATTTTTATTCAAAATTCATTCATCTATTTAATAAGCGGCTGTCCTTTGGTGGTCGCTTTTCAAATAATATCTCGAGAATATAAAAGAGCTATAAAAAAGCAGAGACTAGTTCTCTGCTTTTTCTTTTTTTACGGCCTGATGCATAATAAGGATAATTCCCAAAAGGAAACATGCAATGATCAGGTAACGCCAGGAAAGATCCTTTTGTTCACTTACATTTCCGCTTACTGAAATGATAAAGCTCGTCACAGAAGTAATCACGTAGACCAATCCGCCCATTAGTCCGCCGGCAGTTCCCGCATTTTTAGGAAAGTAAAGCATACTTGTTGTAAAAAATGAGGTAAATAAAATTCCGGAACAGATATGAATGAAAAAGGCAAAAGGAATCATAATGAAAAGACTCTCTGCAAAATAGCTGATGATAATCAGTCCTGCAATCAGAATTAATTGTAAAAGGATAGGCTGCAGAATTCTTGGTTTAAAATCAAGAGTCAGTCTGCGTTTTCCGATAAAGCCTCCGATCATCCAGGAAAATCCTAAGATGAGTGTACAATATCCAATGACTACCGGCGTAAAATGAAAAGTGTTTTCAATAATAAATGGTCCGGTAATATTAAATAACATAACAATAGAGTAGCTTAGTCCTAATATGAAAATTCCCAGCATGAAAATCCTGTTCTTAAGCATCATTTTGTAAAGGCTGATGTTCTCAGACAGGTCCAGTTTCTTTTTCTGAGGAAGGCTTTCCCCGCTGAAGAACCATTCAAACAAGAAAAGGAATCCGGCATATGCTGCCAGAAAATAAAAATTAGCATGCCAGTTAAATATTTTCTCAAGATAGCCACCCAGGAAAGGTGCCAGAATAGGCCCGCAAGACCATACAATTGTGAAATAACTTAAGTAGTGCTTCACTTTCTCAGCATCATAAATATCAACAAAAATAGCCCGCGTAGCCACCACAAGTACTGAAACAGCAGCTCCCTGAAGAATACGAAGCAGACAGATCAATAAAATGCTGTTGGTCATCGTAATTAAAATACTGGTCAGAATCAACAGGAATAATGCTATTAATTTGGGACGATAGCGACCGATGCTGTCCAGGATTCCTCCTACAAATAACTGGGAAATTCCGTAGCTCAGAAGATATGAAGTCAACGTGATCTGGATATCTTTTTCTGAAACCATCATTTCTTTGGCCATAGAAGGGAACGATGGTAAATATATATCTGTGACAAACCCCGAAAGCGGGATAGACACGAAAGCCATAATGGTAATTAATCTGATTCGTTTTTCAGATGCTTCTCTCAACATGTTCATTCATTTTTTACTATGCAAAAATAAGTCAAGAAACAGAAAAGTGAATTTTAAAAGACAAAGTAAAAATTACAAAAATCAAATATTAAGCTAAATTCTTAAATTTTAATGGTGAAGTCCGGGCATGCTTTTTAAAGAAGTTATTAAAATGTGCAGGCTGGTCAAAACCTAATGTATAACCAATCTGGGCGATATCCCAATTGGTATATTTCAGCAGGTTTTTAGATTCTTCAAACATTTTTTCTTTAATAATCTGTGTTGTAGTAAGATGGGTTACAGATTTTACCGAAGAATTCAAATGATTGACGTGCACATTCAGATGCTCAGCAAAGTCCGAAGGAGTTTTTAAAGCCAGCGGATAAGCAGGAGAGTCCAACGGAAACTGCTTGTTGAGCAGTTCATCAAATAGTTTGTAGAGACGTACATTTGCGGGAAGTTCATTAGGATTGATATCTTCCACACGGTTTTCCATTGCAAGGTGCATGACGGATGCGAGATTACTTTTGATACTGCTGCACCGGAAAGGATAGGCGGAATAATTATTCATTTTGTAAATCTGGTCAAAATAAAGGGTGGCCAGCTGAGTCTGTTCTTCCGTCAGAAAAACGACCGGCTTGCTCCATTCTTTGAACATTGAAGTCTTTTTAAACAGATTAAATTCCGAATTTCCATTAAAAAACTCTTGATTGAACAGACAGAAATACCCTTCCTGAAGATCACTGTCACACTCCCAGGAATATGGAATGCTTGGAGAAGGAAAGAATAATGCCGGACGGTCAATATACAGCTGATGTGCCCCATAATGAATGGTTCCTTTTCCAATGATAAAACTGATTTTATAATAATCGCGGCGGTTGTAAGGACTCTTAAAACTGCAGTACTTCCGCATTGAAATGTTGAAATGAGACTTGCCCATCTCAAAATCCTCAGAATCAAACATCTTGATCTGGTTCTTACGAATACGTTTGTAATAATCTTCTATGGTTTCCAGCTGATCACTCATAAGTAAAAATTATAAAAATCAAAGATATGCAAACTATTGCTTACTTAAGATTATTTTAAGTGAGGTAATCAAAATAAGAATAATAGTCTACTTCAATATTAAAAACGATCCATTATAAGATATACGCATTGCAAGTATTATAAAATATACACAAACATCTGTGAAAATCCGTGCAATCTGTGGTTAAAACTAACTTTTATTAATTTCCAGTTCCAAAATATGTGATGGCAGCTGAAAAGGACCTGCCTTTGAACCAGCTGCAGCAATAAACCCGGACTCTTTTAAAAATTCCAAAAGCGGATCATGATCCAGCATATTGATCCATACGATATCCGTAAAGCTCACTGCCGATCTGCATTTTTTCCAAAGTGACTGTCTTGTTTCAGGAGAATCAAATGCTGAAAGAATCACAAAACTGATTTCTGTTGCTCTTTTTCCATCCGGAATTCCGGGATGCAGAGAACCGCTTTTGATGATGCTGTATCCAACAGGTTTCTGATCTGCATACGTCATGATCAATTGGTTGGAAAGATCATTCAGATCATTGATCATCTTTCTCGGATCTATTTCATTGTGAATATATTTTTTAATGTTTTCCTCACTTACAAAGTCTTTATGCAGTGTATAAACGGAAGAATCAATAATGGTTATAAGATCAGAAATTCCCTCTTCAGAACCTACTGTAAATTTTGAAATGATATCCATGGGATCTTTTTTTATTCAAAATTATAAGATTAATCCGTTCAAAAGGGATACAGTTTGCTAAAATATCATCGGTACAGAAAGGTATTTTTGTAAATTTGTTCAGTACAGTTGGTGTATTATGGCGAAATCTTATAAGTACGAAATTTTTACAGCAGTCATTGAGGAACAGATCCACAGTGGGATTTTGCAGGAAAAAGACAGGCTTCCTTCCGTTCGGGAAATTAAAGAAAAGTATAAGCTCAGTACGAGTTCGGTGCAAAGTGGTTTTGAATACCTTATGATTAAAGGTTTGATCAGGAGTTATCCAAGGTCAGGATATTTTGTTGCAGAAATTCAGGAAGAGAATATTCCGGAAAGCATAACAAAACTGCCTGTGGTAGTAAGAGATGAAGGGTTTATGAAAAATATAATGCTGACTTCCAAAAGGACTTCAGAGTTCAGTTCTTTCAATACAGCCGTGCCCGGAGATCTGCTCATTCCGCAAAAACTCATCCTCAGGACGATGCAGGAAGTAATTCGTGAAAAAGGGGCAGCATTGCTCAGGTATTACTCACCAAATGGTCTGGAACCATTAAGGAAGCAGATTGCAAAACAAATGGGAACTTACGGATGTACTTTAAATCCTGATAAAATAATCATTACTGACGGTGCACTACAGTCCCTCACGATTGCTTTGAAATCAGTCACCAAATCCGGAGACGTGGTGGCTGTTGATAGTCCGTGTGTGTTTTCCGTGCTGGAAGTAATTGCCCATCTGGAACTGAAAGTGGTAGAGATTCCCATGCACTACAGAAGCGGTTTTGATACGGAATATTTCAGAACAGCCTGTCAGGAAAATAACATTCGTGCCCTTATCATAACTCCGAATTTTCATAATCCCACAGGAATGGTGATGGATGATGAAACGAAAAAAGAAATCCTTGGTATTGCGGAAACCCATCAGTTGTGTATCATTGAAAATGATATGTATTCTGATCTTTATTTTGGCGAACAAAGACCCCGCAGTATAAAAAGCTTCGATAAAAACGGAAGCGTGATGACCTATTCATCATTTTCAAAAACATTGGCACCAGGAATACGTTTAGGCTGGCTTTATGCTGGAGATTTTTATTCAAAATCCGAAAGAGTCAGGTTCGCATTGGGACGAACGGTTTCTCCCATCTATCAGGAACTGGTTTTGAAATTACTGCAGAGTAACGGCTATGAAAGACACCTTCGGGCATTCCGGAAGAAACTCAGCCAGCAGGCGGTACAGGTGTTGGAAGCTTTAAGAACTTCTTTTCCTGAAGGCTCTTATTTTCACAGACCTCAGGGGGGGTACAGCATTTGGGGACGGCTTCCGGAGCATACGCATATGGGAAAGTTCTATGAATATTGTGAAAAGCACCAGATTTTATTTACTCCGGGAGATACGTTTTCGTTCACGGATAAATGTCATTATCATTTCCGGGTGGTTTTTTCAGAAAGAATCACTCCCGAAAGCTTAATTTTATTAGGAAATGCAGGTGAAAAGGCTCGAGAACTATTACTTGGAACATAAGAACTTTATCCAAAGTAAAAGATTTTGAACTTCAATTGATATGTACAAAGCTAGGTTTTTATGAAATGTTGGACATAAAGGATTGACTTTTGTAGATAAAGTTTAATTGAGACCATATTGCACATTCTTACTTTTGTCAATTTCCAATTGTGGGATATTATCAATCATTTTAAAATCAAAGCCGTCAATCCATTTTTCTTTGCTAAGGTCAATATCTTCACCGGAAATGATATGTTTCTGAAAGAAATAGGTAATATCTTTATCCAGATATTGCTGAGCTATATCAAGAAAAAATTCATCTGTAAACTTGAGTTTCTTTTCCGTACATATCTTCAATAATTCACGCATCAGGACATCCAGAGATTTTTTGTAACGGGTTTTCAATAAAATCTGATTATCCAGCCAGAAAGCAAAAATAGCACCCCTCCTGTAGGGCACCTTTTCTACATCACGGCTTTTCCAGAAATCATCTTTTATTTTATAATTCGGAATATTTCGCTGTGGATTTTTCCAATGATTTTGAAAGACTTCAATATTGAATAAGGTAAGCCATTCATCTATAGAAATATCTTTGATCCGTAGTCTGTTTTTATAAGTATAATAATCGGTAAAGCCTTCGCTAAACCAATAATTAAGCTCTTCGTTTTTATTTTGGATTTTGTTTCCAATCCATTCGTGCATCAACTCATGGTGAAGAAGATAAAGGTAAGCACTTTTGTTGTTAAAAGGATTATTAGTTCCCTGAATCATAAATGCATTTTTGATAGCGGATCCTGTTGAACTGTATCCTTTGAAAAGGCTGTCTTTTTGTGAAACGGTAGGAGTTAGGGTAACAGTATAATAATCCTGTTCATAATCTTTCCAGAAATCTCTTTGTGACTGTATTGCTTTTTTGAGGTTTGAAAATAGAAACTCATCCGTAAATCCGTTTTGCCACTGATCTCTTAATGCAAGATAAACAGGTTTGTTTTGTATTTTAAAAGAATAAAATCTGTAGTCACCTCCTATAAACAATGAGTTGTAAAATCCTTCCCAAAGTGTTGTTTTGATGTTCTGAGCCCTAGCTTGTGTAGCAAAATTATTGTGGAGTCTGAATTTCATAGGGAAGTTTATCCATTCAAGGGAAAATTCAAATTCCCTGTCTTCTGGAATCTTTGTAAATGATATGGGTACGATGAATAGATTTTTACCCAAGACGTGGAAGAATGTATTGTTAATCCTGGGACGGTTGAATATTTTATAATCAGGATCTTTAAAATCCTGTTTTATATGATAAATAAGAGAAATTCTATTTCCTGTTTTCATCCTGATCTTTATCTTACTCTTTTCAGGGAGGGCTTCAAAAGTTATATCCGGATTTTCGTCTTTTGATATTGTAAGATTGTTAAAGAGATTATTTTCACCCCAGTTTTCATTGGCAAAATAAAAGGAGATGGTATCTGACGGCTTTTTAAGGATGTAATCAACCTGAACTTTTAGCCCGTTTTGCTCAAGATCTGCATCATAATAGATTTTATAATTTATTTTGTTCTGAGAATAGGTGAGCAGGGGTAATAATAAAGCCAGGATGAATAATTTTTTAAACATGGATAGGTCGTTTTTTTCAAATTTATAATAAAATTCGAAAATTTCAGTGTAGTTAATGTTTTTATACGATGTGCAAACTTAAAAATGATAAAAATACAACCAGAGATTCTAGTGTCATTTTTGTCGGTAAATTATTTTTGTAAAATGAAGATTTAGAAACCAAAATAATGAGAAAATAACAAAATAAATTCCTTTAAGAAATTTTCAGATAATGATTGGAACCTTGGTCTATGAGCATTTTAAGAGGTTAAATTATCTAAAAATACACTTTTATGGGGCTGGAAGTGAATGTTTTTAATTATTTAGCTTAAACTTTTTTCACTCCAGCTAGGCTGGAATCGCCATAAAACCTATATTTGCAGCCTAAATTTTTAAATAAATGAAAGAACTAATTGAAAAAATCAACGCAGAATTTGAAGCGTTCACAACTGAGGCAAACCAACAAGCAGAAAAAGGTAACAAAGCAGCTGGTACAAGAGCTCGTAAAGCAGCTTTAGAACTAAGCAAATTGTTCAAAGACTTCAGAAAAGTTTCTGTAGAAGAAGCTAAAAAATAATTCACTTTTAGCCGGCTTTTGAAGCCGGCTTTTTTTATGCTCCGAATTTAAAGTTCATGTGTGTTAAAAACTCCCAGTTTCAGGGATTTATTTGCTGAAATTTAATATTTTAAAGTTAAATATTATTAAATTGTATTAAAATCCAGTTTTCTTTACACTTCTGAGTATATATTTGTACTATTATTAAAACTAATACAACAATACCCATGAAGTCCTTTTATTTGTTATTTATTCTTTTTTTTGGTGTTTTTTCTGCCCAGAAAATAAAGGTAGTAGATTCCGAAAATGGAAATCCAATTCCCAATGCCAGAATTATTCTTCAGAATCAGATCATTTATACCAATGAAGACGGCTTTGCTCCAATGAATCCGGATGCCGCTGATTTTGAAATTTCTGCCTCAGGTTTTCAGAAAGAGAAATTCCATACTTTTAATGCTCAGGTAAAACTTAAACCCATTTATAAAGATATTGGCGAAGTCAAAATCGTGAATGTAGACATCAAAAAAATCTTTGAAGATGTCAGTAAAAATTATGATAAGAGATATTATGATGAACCTTCTCTTTATGACATTGTCTACAAGGAAAAAGGGTTTGATAATAATAAACTCTATTTTCTGGTTATTGCAGAAGCCAAGTTTTGGAGTAAGAATAACCATTATAATTTCAAAGATGGATACCGGAAAAAATACGATGACATTCTCCAGATGCAGCTGAACAACGTTAAATACCTGAAAAGGGTAAAGTCTGACAGCATTTTCAATGCAAAAACCGATGAATTTAATCATGAATATCTGGGTAACTTCTTTCTCAATTATGAACTGTACAGGGTACTTCAGCATTTGAGGATGAAAGATTGTAAATATAATGGGAGACTCATTTTTGAAGAAGGAGATGAACAGCTGATTACCTTTAAAATTGAATCAGGAAGAGGAATCCAGATGAAAGGAGAATTTAAATATAATAAGGTGGATAAAGTGATTACTTACTTTGAAACCAACTATTATCAGACAGATTTTCCCACCATGAAGAAAACAGCGACTGATGGAAGAGAATTTCAGTATAAGTTAGGAGATGCTACGCTTATTTTTGATTTTTATAAGAAAGATGGAGTCTATGTTCCCGCACTCACGAGATTGGAAGGGGATGGTTTTACCGTTTTTTATAAAGATGAAACCCATGTAAGAAAATTCAGTCGTGAGATTATTTATAATACCTTTACCAAAGCTGATAAGAAAGGGCTTAATCCTAAAGTTAATTTCAATATCAGTATCTGGGATAATGTTCCTGTAAAAGAAGAAAAAGCAGGAACAACACTGCTCTCGCAGGAAGAACAGGTATTTCTCAATGGGAAATAAGAGTATCGTTTCTGTAAAATTAAAAGACCATCAATACGATGGTTTTTTTTATGAATTATAGTCATGAATTGAAAAAATTAACAACAGGCCTAAAAAAGAGCTTTTTTAAGTTCAATTTTTCATCATCTCCTTAATTTCCTTTATCTTTAAACCAATCAATATATATTATGAGGATAAATAGATTTTTTGCAGTGCCTGCAGTAATGCTGGCTGCTCAGTTTTCCTGGGCTCAGGTAAAGGTTGACCCAAAAGAAAGGCTAAACCCTATCGTAAAAAGTTTTGTAGATGAAGTAAATAATAATTCCCAGCTGGAAAATCTGGCGTATGAGTTGTTAGACGGCATTGGGCCGCGTCTTGTAGGAACTCCCGAAATGCTTGCCGCCAATGAATGGAGTGCTGGTAAACTTCGTTCATGGGGAGTAGATGCTAATCTTCAGCAGTTTGGAACATGGAAAGGGTGGCAGAGAGGTACCACCCATGTGGATATGACGTATCCGCGTGTAAAATCTCTGGCTGCTACACAGCTTGCATGGAGCCCTGCTACTAAGAAAGCGGTTGAGGCAGAAGTCATTATTCTTCCAAAAGTATCATCCAAAGCAGAATTTGATCAATGGCTTCCTTCTGTGAAAGGAAAAATAGTGCTAATGGCACAGTATCAGAAAATTGGGCGTTCTGATGAACAAATCAAGGAATTTGCTACTCCTGAGCTGTATGAAAAGCTTAAAGCAGAAAAAGAACAGGCAGCTAAAGATTTCACTGCTTATGTGAAGAATATCGGATATGACAACAACAGTCTTCCGGAGGCTTTGGAAAAAGCAGGTGCAGCAGGAATTGCTATTTCAAACTGGACCGGAATTATGGGAGCTAACAGAATATTCGGAGCAAAAACAACCAAAATTCCTATGATTGATATTGATGTGGAAGATTACGGAATGCTCTACAGAATGGCAGAAAAAGGAACACTTCCTAAAATAAAAATTGATGCCCAGTCTAAAATACTTCCTGAAGCCAAAAGTTTTAACACCATTGGCATGATCAAAGGAAAAGAAAAACCGGATGAATATGTAATTCTTTCTGCTCACCTTGATTCATGGGACGGAGCTCAGGGTGCTACAGATAATGGAACGGGAACGATCACCATGCTTGAAACCATGAGGATTCTGAAGAAATATTATCCTAATAACAAGAGAACTATCGTAATCGGACTTTGGGGAAGTGAAGAGCAGGGATTAAATGGTTCCAGAGGTTTTGTGGCGGATAATCCCCAGATTATAAAAGGGGTTCAGGCTGCTTTTAATCAGGATAATGGAACAGGGCGTGTTGTGAATATCAGCGGTCAGGGATTTGTAAAAGCTTATGATTATATCGGAAAGTGGCTTGATGGAGTTCCGAAAGCGGTAAAGAGTCATATCAAAACTGATTTCCCTGGAATGCCTGGTGGAGGAGGTTCTGACCATGCTTCATTTGTGGCAGCCGGAGTGCCAGGATTTTCTTTAGGTTCTCTGAACTGGGGTTATTTCGGGTATACATGGCATACGACAAAAGATACCTATGACAAAATTGTTTTTGATGAGGTGAAAAATAACGTGATTTTAACAGCTGCACTAGCTTATATGGCATCTGAAGATCCGGAATTTACCAACAGAGAAAAGAGAGCAATGCCTCAGGATGATAAAGGAGAAACGGTAAAATGGCCGGAAGTAAAAGAACCCAGAAGAAGTTCTAAGGATTATAAATAAAGGATTTCTACTGTATAAGAGTAAAAAGGTTGTCTTAATGGGCAGCCTTTTTAGTTTCGTGTTGAAGCGATTCCTGTTTTTTTATTTTGTTCTAAGCATAAATCTTCATTATTTTATAATACCAGATAGGTCTGAAAAAGTAAGAATTGTTGGTTCATAAAGTGAATCAGCCAGTTTTCCAAATCCATACTTACAGAAAATAAATGGCAATCCGTTTTCATGTGCGGAGTCATGATCGGTCTGAGTATCTCCAATGTAGATGGAGTCTTCGATTGTTAAACCATTTCTTTCCATGAGGAGCTGTATATTTTCAGATTTTGGTTTTTGAGTTCTTCCATGAGATTCAAAATCAACAAACAGATCATTGAACTGATAATAGTCTAAAAATGATTCAATATAACCGTCCTGGCAGTTGCTTACAATGAAAAGTGAGTGGGTGCTGGCAAGACTCTTTAAAGTTTCTTCTGCACCTTCATATAAAATCCCACCTTGTATATGCAGTATTTTATTTTCTTCGGCTACAATTTCAGAAAGAAGTTCTTGTACCTGCAGGTCTGAAATGCCCGGAATAATATCTTTTACAATATCATGAGCCAATAATCCCATATATTGATTCATATCTTCAGGCTTAAGTTCTCTTTGGAGCAGCTGATGTCTGCCCAAAACTTCATTCCATATTGTAATGATGGTCGCTCTGGAATCCCATAATGTGCCGTCAAGATCGAAAATTAAATTCTTTGTGTTCAAAATAAATATTTTGTGGTTTATATTTAATCTGTAGTTAAAAAATTACAGAATCATGCTCAGCTGTACTCTTTTTCTCGCTTCATCTACTTCTGTTACCTTTACACGGACGTGCTGGTGAAGCTTTACCACTTCATTGACATCCGAAACAAAGCCGTCTTTCAGCTGGGAAATATGAACCAATCCGCTTTCTTTGATTCCAAGATCTACAAAACATCCGAAAGCCGTAATATTATTGACGATGCCGGGAAGAATCATACCTGCTTTTAAGTCTTTAATGCTTTTTACATTAGGATCGAATTCAAATACTTTAGCAGCCTTTCTTGGATCCAGACCGGGTTTTTCAAGCTCTTTTAAAATATCTTTGATTCCCAGAATCCCAATTTCTTCTGTGATATATTTTTCCGGTTTTACTAAAGCGATTTTATCTTTATTGGCAATCAGTTCATTGGTTTTAATTCCTAAATCTTTTGCCATTTTTTCTACAATTCCGTAAGCTTCAGGGTGTACTGCGGAATTATCCAGTGGGTTTTCAGCATTCGTAATTCTCACAAAAGCTGCTGCCTGCTGAAAAGCCTTTTCTCCAAGTCTCGGAACTTTTTTAAGCTGTTTTCTGTTTTCAAATGCTCCGTTTTCAGCACGGTAATTAATGATATTTTCAGCCATTTTCTCTCCAATACCGGACACATAGCTTAAAAGTGATTTACTTGCTGTATTTAAATTAATTCCCACAGAATTTACACATTTCATTACAGTAGAATCCAGCTCATTTTTCAATTGAGTCTGGTCTACATCGTGCTGGTACTGGCCAACCCCAATAGATTTGGCATCAATCTTTACCAATTCAGCTAACGGATCAGAAAGCCTTCTTCCTATAGAAACAGCTCCACGCACTGTTACATCATATGTCGGAAACTCTTCTCGTGCAATTTTACTGGCAGAATACACTGAAGCTCCGGCTTCTGAAACTACAAAAACCTGCAGCGGCTTATCGAAAGCAATCTTTTTGATGAAAAATTCTGTTTCACGGCTTGCTGTTCCGTTCCCGATAGAGATCGCTTCAATATTATAAGCATTCACCATAGAACGAATCTTTTTCATTGCCATTCCGCTTTCATTCTGCGGAGCATGAGGATATAAGGTTTCGTTGTGTAATAAATCTCCCTTTTCGTCCAGACATACTACTTTACATCCGCTTCGGTATCCCGGGTCAATCGCCAGAATCCTTTTCTCTCCCAAAGGAGGAGCAAGAAGAAGTTGGCTTAAATTCTCAGAGAAAATTTCAATGGCTTTTTTATCTGCTTTTTCTTTGGCTTCCTGTAGGGCTTCATTGGAGATAGCAGGTTCCAGAAGTCTTTTATAGCTGTCTTTTATCGCCAGTGCAATTTGGTCTGAGCTTTCATTATTAGATTTGATAATAGCCTTTTCAATGAAGTCAATAGCTTCTTCTTTGTCTATTCCTACGTTTGTTTTTACAAATCCTTCAGCTTCTGCTCTTAACATCGCCAAAAGTCTGTGAGAAGGTGTTCTGCTAAGACTTTCTTCCCATTCAAAATATTGGGAGAATTTCTGGGCATCTTCCTCATCTTTTTTAGCTTTCACAACTTTTGAGGTAACAACTGCTTTGCGCTGAAACAATCTGCGAAGGTTCTTGCGGACGTACATGTTTTCATTGATCCATTCTGCCATGATGTCTCTTGCACCCTGAAGTGCTTCCTCTTCAGATGAAACTTCATTGTTCAGGTATTTTGAAGCCAGAAACTGAATGTCATTATTTTTCTGACTCATAATAATCCTTGCTAAAGGTTCCAGCCCTTTTTCCTTGGCGGTATCCGCCTTTGTTTTTTTACGTTTTTTGAAAGGCAGATAAAGGTCTTCCAGCTCCTGGATGTCAAAGCTGTCTTCAATTCTCTGTTTAAGCTCAGGAGTTAAGGCATTCTGTTCTTCTATAGATTTTAAGATAGATTCTTTTCTCTTAACGATTTCATCAAACTGCTTACTGATCTTTGAGATCTGTTCGATTTGTATTTCATCGAGATTTCCGGTTTTGTCTTTTCGGTAACGGGAAATAAAGGGAATGGTGCAGTCTTCTGCTAATAATTGTAATGTATTGTTGATGCTCTTTTCAGAAATATTGAGCTCTTTCTGTATAAATTCTACGGTCGTCATTGTTCTGTTTTCGGATAGCTAAAATAGGGTTTTGGAATGAGAAATAATAAATACGGAATCGATTAATCTCTTTATTTTTTTAGTACTATATTATTCTTCTCCATTTATTTCCTCAAATCTGATTTAACTATATAATAATTAATTTTTAAATCTATGTTTATTGCAATTTTGTATTTAAATATTTACTTACTTATGCTGAATTAAAAAACTAATAACTCACTGTAATAAATATGAAAAAAATATTTACCCTATTCATTTGTTGTTATTTTATAATATCTTGTACATATTCTAATTATGAAGAGCCTAAAAAATGTAATTGTATGGTACAGGAATACGAACGGACTGTTATCTTAAAAAATGACCATGATGGTACCTACACAGATTATTCAGATACAGGTTGGGTTGCTAAAGGAGATCCACAGAAAGATAGTTCAGTTGATTGCTCTAGAAATGGAACCGAAAAGAATAAAGATTTTTCCAGCAGTTATGACTCTCAATACAGATGGGATGTATATCGGAAATGGATGTATGATTGCAAATAATAATAGAATTTTACATTTCTTGATATATGTTAAGATGATGTAAAGCAGGTTTTTCTATTTTTGTACCCGAAAACAACAAAATTTCAATAAACTTTTTAAACAGTTCAATATGAAAAAAATTAGCGTAATTGCATTAGTAGGAGTAGGATTGCTTTTAGCATCATGTGATAAAGGAAAAACGGCAGATGCTGCTGCTACAGCTCAGGAGCAAACCGTAGCAGAGAGCAAAGGTGAAGTACTTGCAGTAGATACAGTAGGTTCAGTAGTAAACTGGAAGGCTACCCACAAAGGAGGAATGGCTCCACGTTGGGGGACTCTTACCGTAAAGTCTGGAGATCTTAGCATTGATGGAGGTCAGGTTTCTGCTGGAAACTTTGTAATCGATATGAACTCTATCAAAGTAGATCCGGCTTCAGTAACAGAAAAAGATAAAAAACCTGCAGAACTTGAAACTCACTTGAAAAGCGCTGACTTCTTTGATACAGCGAAAAACCCAACTTCAGATTTTAAAATTACAAGCGTTACAGATCTGAAAGAAGCACCAAAAGATGCTGTAGCAGGAGCTAATAAAACAGTAAGCGGAAACCTTACATTATCAGGAAAAACAATGAATGTTACTTTCCCTGCTAAAGTAGATGCAACTGAAAACTCAGCGGCTATTCAGGCTAAATTTACAGTAAACAGAGCAGATTGGGGACTTAAATTCGGTACTTCAGAAGCTGATCCTGCAGAATGGATGATCAGCAAAGATATCGAGATCGCTATCGACGTAAAAGCAAAAAAATAAGTTATTTAAATCTTAATAACAATTGAGCTGCCCTCATCAAGGCAGCTCTTTTTATTTTGAGTCTCTTTTTTAGTCATTCCAAACGAAATCAGTTCAAAATGTTTGAATTTTGAATTCTCACACAATATTCACTCCCGAGATACAAAGGATTGCCATGTTTCTCAGACCAGAAACCATCCAGTATATCCTTACTTAGACAGCGGTATACAGCCACTCCTTTATAGATTGTATGATCGTCTCCTTCGTAATTGAAGTTGATTACTAAAATATGGTCTTTGTAAAATCCTGTACCATTTTGCAGATGATCACCAATCATCCATTGGGCAATAATTCGGTTGTTTTCATCAATAGATAAAGTCAATATACCATGATAAGTTGGCAGGGAAGACTCCTCTTGGTTGCTTCCTTCAATAGAGTAGGTTCCCACAAGATCGTGTACTGTCATTCATTTATTTTTATGAAGGCAAATTTAAAACATTAAGATCATATTAAGATTAAGCTTTACTTTTGCATCAAAATAATTGAGTATGATTCCTTTTCTGCTGGTAATGAACCTTATTACATTTGGTGTTTTTGGTTTTGATAAATGGCAAGCCAGAAAACATCAATGGCGAATTTCTGAAAATACTCTTTTGGGAATTTCTCTGCTGGGTGGAATCATTGGAGCAGCCTCTGGAATGATTATTTTCAACCATAAAGTTTCTAAAAAATCCTTTCTAATGAAATTCATTCTTGTTGTCTTAATAGATCTGGTTTTGTTTTATAGGTTGATAAGGCATTGACATTGAAAATGTTAAATATTTTAATAATATACTGAGTGTTGAGTTTTTTTTATAATTTTATCAAGCTAATAACAAATAAATAAAACAACATGAGAAATCTTAGAAAAATTTCCAGAACGGAAATGAAATCAGTTCAGGGAGGAATTGTTAAAGGAATGGTAAGATGTAAAGATGCCGATACATGTGCCGTAAGATGGGGCTGGGGAACCGGATTCTCCAGCAATTGTGGCGAATTTGACATTATATGTGGAGAACCGCCTGCAGTAGATCCATGTGAAGTACAGATCTGTATATAGATAGATTAAAGAGTGTTTTTTGAACACTCTTTTTTTATTGTCTTGTAAATAAGTATTTTAAACATAATATTAAATATTTGTATAAGTAAATATTTTTTCATTAAAAATCACTACTTTTGCACCCGTAAAAATCTTTTATGCAAAACATTAGAAATATTGCGATTATCGCACACGTTGACCACGGAAAGACGACTTTGGTTGACAAGATCATTCACGCTACCAACATTTTCAGAGAAAATCAGGAGAGTGGGGAGTTAATTATGGATAACAACGATCTTGAAAGAGAAAGAGGGATCACAATCTTATCCAAGAATATTTCTGTTACTTATAAAGACACAAAAATTAACGTAATTGATACTCCTGGTCACGCCGATTTTGGTGGAGAAGTAGAAAGAGTATTGAAAATGGCTGATGGAGTTATTTTGTTGGTAGATGCGTTCGAAGGGCCAATGCCACAAACAAGATTCGTACTACAGAAAGCATTGGAATTAGGATTGAGACCATTAGTGGTGATCAATAAAGTAGATAAACCAAACTGCCGTCCTGACGAAGTTCATGATAAAGTATTTGATTTGTTCTTCAACCTTGAGGCTACTGAAGAGCAATTGGATTTCCCTACATTCTACGGATCTTCAAAACAAGGTTGGTTCAATACTTCATTAGAGCAGACTGAAGATATTTTACCATTATTAGATGGTATCTTACAATATGTTCCTGAACCGAAAATAACAGAAGGAAATCTTCAGATGCAGATTACTTCTCTTGACTTCTCTTCTTTCTTAGGAAGAATTGCAATCGGGAAAGTGACAAGAGGTGAGATCAAAGAATCTCAGTGGATTGGTCTTGCACAGGCAGAAGGTAAAATTGTAAAAGGAAAAGTAAAAGAACTTTACGTTTTCGAAGGATTAGGAAAGAAAAAAGTAACTGAAGTAAAAGCAGGAGATATCTGTGCTGTAGTAGGTTTTGATGCTTTCCAGATTGGTGATTCATTCGTTGATCTTGAAAATCCTGAACCATTGGAAAGAACTGCAATTGATGAGCCTACGCTGAACATGACGTTCTCTATCAACAATTCACCTTTCTTCGGTAAAGATGGTAAATATGTTACTTCAAACCACCTGAAAGAAAGATTAACAAAAGAATTAGAGAAAAACCTTGCATTAAGAGTTCAGCAGACTGACGATGCTAATACATTCCTTGTATTCGGTAGAGGTATTCTTCACCTATCAGTTTTGATCGAAACAATGAGAAGAGAAGGATATGAAATGACAATTGGTCAGCCACAGGTTATCTTCAAAGAAATTGACGGTGAAAAATGTGAGCCTTACGAATCTTTGGTTGTTGACGTTCCTGAAGAATTTGCTTCAAGAGTAATCGACTTGGCAACTCAGAGAAAAGGTGACCTTCACATCATGGAAACTAAAGGTGAAATGCAGCACATGGAGTTTGAAATTCCTTCAAGAGGTTTGATCGGACTACGTTCTCAAATGTTGACAGCTACTGCAGGGGAAGCTATTATGGCACACCGTTTCACAGAATATAAGCCTTTCAAAGGAACTATTCCTGGAAGAAACAATGGAGTTTTGATCAGCAAAACTACAGGTCCTGCTACAGAATATTCTATTGCTAAGCTACAGGATAGAGGTAAGTTCTTCGTTGATCCGGGTGAGGAAATCTATACAGGGATGATCATCGGTGAACAAAACAAACCTGGAGACCTGGTTGTAAATATCGTAGAAGCAAAACAGTTGAACAACATGAGAGCTTCTGGAAAAGATAAAGATACTGGTGTTGCTCCGAAAATCTTATTCTCTCTTGAAGAGTGTATGGAATACATCCAGGGTGATGAAGCGATTGAGGTAACTCCAAACTTCATCAGAATGAGAAAGAAAATCCTTTCTGAAGAAGAAAGAAAAAGAGTAGAAAGATCTGCAAAAGCATAATAAAAATCTTATACATAAAATCAAAGCCTCGATTTTCGAGGCTTTTTTTCTGTGTCAACCCATTAAAATGCTTATTTTGGCATAATAATCTCTGAAAATAAAAATAAATTTTAAAGTAGTTTTGTGACTATGAGAATGAATAAATTAAAACTTATCGTTTTATTGGGCGTTTTTGCATCTTACACTACCTCATGTTCCGTTCAGAACAATGTTGTAAAAACACCTTCAACGAAGAATCCGACAAAACCCACCAACAATACAACCCCACCCAAAGTACCTGTCGTAACAACAAAACCTACTACAGGAACTACAGCTCCAACTGAAGAAAATTTCAGAACCAATCTTCCGGAAATCAAAAGAGAATTCCGTGGAGCATGGATTGCGAGTGTAGCCAATATCAACTGGCCTTCAAGAAATGATCTTACGGTGGAACAGCAGAAAGCAGAAGCAATAAGTATGCTTGATATGCTGAGAGATAACAATTTCAATGCTGCTATTTTTCAGATCAGACCTTCCGCAGATGCTCTCTATACAAGTAATCTCGAACCATGGTCTTACTTTCTGACCGGTGAAACAGGAAAGGCTCCTTCTCCGAATTATGATCCACTTCAGTTTTGGATTGAAGAGGCCCACAAAAGAGGCCTGGAACTGCATGTCTGGTTAAATCCTTACCGGGCACACCACACCAATGGAGGAGCTGTGAATAGCTTGTCAATGGTTAATAAACTATCTGATATTGTTGTAAAATTAAAGAATGGAATGTACTGGTTTGATCCCGCCAATCCAAAAACACAAGGTCACGTATCCAATGTGGTAAGAGATATTGTTAAAAGATATGATATTGATGCCGTGCATTTCGATGATTATTTTTATCCTTATGCCACCTACAATAAGGGTGCAGATTTTCCTGATAATGCAAGTTGGAATGCTTATGTAAGCAGTGGTGGCACTTTATCAAGAGCAGACTGGAGAAGAGATAATGTGAATAAATTTGTTGAGCGTATCTATAAAGAAATTCACGCAGAAAAAAATAATGTAAGATTCGGAATCAGTCCGTTTGGAATATGGAAGCCTGGATATCCTGCAGGAGTGGTGGGATCTTCACAATATGACGAGTTATATGCAGATGCTAAATTATGGCTAAATAAAGGCTGGGTAGATTACTTTTCACCGCAGCTTTACTGGCCTGTTGATTCCAAAGGACAAAGTTTTGAAGCCCTGTTAAGCTGGTGGCAGTCCGAAAATACAATGAACCGTCACTTATGGCCAGGATTGAATACTGTTGAAATTAAAGTATCAGACCGTCCCGCGGAAATCAAAAATCAGATTGCGATTTCAAGAAATATCCTGAAAAATGATGCCGGAGAAATTCACTGGAGTATTGCCGGGCTTACTAAAAATCCAAATATGCTGCCTGCTTTGAAAAACGGACCATACAGTGAAAAAGCATTAGTGCCAAAATCTCCATGGATAAAGGCCGTTCCACTGCAGACTCCTACATTGTTTATTGCTGACAACGGAAGCTTTGCACAAACAAGCTGGAGTACAAAAAATGCCGCTGATGTTTTTCAGTGGGTTCTTTTTACGCAGTACAATGGAATATGGCAAACCGAAATTTTAACGCTGGATACCCTTTCAAAAGACATTCCTAAATTTAAAGACGGTAAAAAGCTGAGTGCAGTTGCTATAAAAGCTATTGACAGATTAGGAAATGAAAGTGATTATATCGCCAGAAAGATCAAATAATATTGTAGCAAAAAAGCAAACAGTTTGTCATTGCGAATCATTAGGTGAAGCAATCTAAAAAATGGTATTTTGCAAAATGTAAATAGCACTTTACATAAAAAATAAAATAAAACCAGCTCCAAAAAGAGCTGGTTTTATTTTAGAATAACTATAAATTATTAGCTTAAATCACTGAAAATCAGATGTGTTTCAAAGTTGGTCATTAGTTTGTATTTACAATAATAACCTTATCGGAATCGTTTTTGCATGATTTATCCCATAATCACCAAAATATAACATTATGAATACTAAAAGACTTTCCGCAAAAATGGAAAAAGCACTTAGTGACCAGATGAATAAGGAGATTCATGCATCACACATTTTTTTATCTTATGGAATTTGGGCTGATGATAAAGGTTATCAGGGAATAGCGAACTTCCTTTACCGTCATTCTCAGGAAGAAAGAAATCATTCTATCAAATTCATGGAATATATTTTAAACCGAGGTGGAAAACCTAAAGTAAACGCTATTCCAGCGCCTCCAGCTGATCCTAAAACACTCACGGCCTGTTTTGATGGTGTTTTTAAACATGAAGTTGACAATACTACTGCTATTTACAAAATTGTAGATCTTTCCATGGAAGAAAAAGACTGGGCAACCTGGAACTTTATGCAGTGGTTTGTACAGGAACAGATTGAAGAAGAGACATTAGCTCAAAACTTAATTGATAAATTGAAAATTGCAGGTGGTGACAGGGCTACTGACGAATCTTTATTTACCTTAGATAAAACTTTACAGGAAGCACCGAATGAAGTTCCGCTGGCTCAGAATGCTACAGGAAACAATCCATAAAAACAAACGGTGAATCCGAACCTTTTGAAAATCTGTCAGAATATTGACAGATTTTTTTATTATGAAACTCCCTCAAAAATCACTATCTTTGCACACTCGTAATTCAAGGTTCAGAGTTCAATGTTTAAAGTTGGAGAAACCTTGGGTTGCCCCTAAACCTTAAACTTTGAATTTTACAATATGAAATGTGGAATCGTAGGCCTGCCGAATGTAGGTAAATCAACTCTTTTTAACTGTTTGAGTAATGCAAAAGCTCAATCAGCAAACTATCCTTTCTGTACTATTGAGCCGAACCTTGGAACGGTTTCTGTACCGGATCAGAGATTATTTGAACTGGAGAAAATTGTAAAACCTGAGAGAGTTTTACCAGCGGTAGTTGAGATTGTTGATATTGCAGGTCTTGTAAAAGGAGCCAGCAAAGGAGAAGGATTGGGGAACCAGTTCCTGGCTAATATCCGTGAGTGTGAAGCAATTATTCACGTTTTAAGATGTTTTGATAATGGAAATATTGTTCACGTAGAAGGTTCAGTAGACCCGTTAAGAGATAAAGAAATTATTGATATAGAGCTTCAGCTGAAAGACCTTGAAACAGTAGGAAAAGCAGTTGAAAAGGCTAAAAAGTTCATCAAGTCAGGAAAAAAAGAAGATATTCTTACTTACGAAACACTTCAGAACTTACAGAAATTCCTTGAGGATGGTAAAAATGCAAGAGAATTTGCTGTAGATGATTTTACAAAATCAATTATCGGAGAAGTTCAATTGCTAACGAATAAGCCTGTACTTTACGTTTGTAACGTAGATGAAAACTCTATCAAAAACGGAAATGATTGGATTGCTAAGATTGAAGAAATGGCTAAAGGTGAGGGTGCTGAAGTAGTAGTACTAGCAGCACAGATCGAAGCTGATATCAATGAGCTTGAAACTTTTGAAGAAAGAGAAATTTTCCTTGATGAGTTAGGGCTTACAGAACCAGGTGTTAACCGTTTGATCAGAAAAGCTTACGATCTTTTGAAACTTCAGACTTATTTTACTGCCGGAGTGAAAGAAGTAAGAGCTTGGACTATCGGACAGGGCTGGACAGCTCCACAGGCAGCAGGAGTAATCCACACAGATTTTGAAAAAGGATTTATCCGTGCAGAAGTAATCAAGTATAACGATTATATCCATTACGGTTCTGAAGTAAAGATCAAAGAAGCCGGAAAACTTTCAGTAGAAGGTAAAGAATATATAGTACAGGATGGAGACATCATGCACTTTAGATTCAATGTATAAGAAAATATTAAAGTTCGTTTATAATAAAAAACGCTTCCATGTATTTGGGAGCGTTTTTTGCATTTATGTGTTAAATTTTAAAATTTAATTTGATTCAAATAGAAATCGCTTCCACCCAGGAAGCGATTTCATTATTTATTTTTTTTCTGTTTATTACAGTTCAATACCAGGTTGACATTGTAATTCTGCACAGGCAAAAGAAAATTTCTTACAAGTAAGGTCCGGAAGCAGACACATTTCTTTTCCTCCAGTTATTACTCTTAATTCTTTTTTGTTCAATTTTTTTCCGTTAGTTAGGTTTTGATTTTTCATAATGTTTAATTTGAAGTTTAGTTAATTACTCTATAAGAATTTTATAATTGTGGTCTGCATATTTTTTGTGCACAGCCAACAGAGATCTTTGTACAATTTCTGACATCATCAGGCGGATATGTTTCACATGGAAATTCTGTACATGGTCTTGGTTCCATACAATCTAACATACCTCCCTTAATAATTTTTAATTGTTTTTTGTTTAATTTTTTTCCAATTTGATTGATTTGATTTTTCATTGATTTGATTTTTAATGGGTTAGTTCTGACGAAAATAAAGAAAATAAATGGATTATATCACTATATTTAGAAAAAATAAAGTTTTTTTTAAAAAATAAAATTTCATAATACTACTCCCGGATTTTAAATTAAATGAACCAATCTGTTGAAGTTTCAATGAATTAATAGTATATTAATTTTTCAATTTATCTTACTGGATATCAGAAGTTTGAAGCTCTGACGTGTAGCCTGTAATCATTTAAAAACAAGTTGCTTGGTAAGTTCGTATATTTGAATTTTACAAATCATTTGCGATGGAAAAAATAACACATACTTCACTGGAAGATTTTTACAAAGAGATGGCTGCCAAATTAGGTAAAGATCTCGAAAGTATTTTTCCAAAAGGACTTCATAAAGATATCGGACACTTTAATGTTTTTGATATAGCACAGACACTAGAAAGAGCAAAGACTACTTCCGAAATGCCCTATAACAGAAGGAAATACTATAAGATAAGCTTTATAAGAGGACAAAACAGGGCAGAATATGCTGACAAAGTAATCTCGATTAAACAGAATGCTTTATTATTTGCAACTCCAAAAGTTCCCTATCATTGGGTGCCCGAAGATCCCGATCAGTCAGGAAGTTTCTGTGTATTTACAGAAGACTTTTTGATTAAAGATAAATCCTATTATAACCTTGAAGATCTCCCTATTTTTCAGCCTGGAGGAGTACCTATATTTGAAATTGATGATGAACTTGCAGAAGAAATAGAAAACCTTTTTAAAAAAATAAAAACAGAAATAGATTCGGATTATGTTTTTAAATATGACCTGATCAGAAACTATGTTCTTGAACTCATTCATTATGGACAGAAGCTACAGCCGGCTACCAAAATATCCGCGTCAAATGATGCCTCTATGAGAGTTGTTTCTTTATTTATAGAGCTGTTGGAAAGACAATTTCCTATTGAATCCTGGGATCAGAGACTACAATTGAAGACCGCGAAAGATTATGCGGACAGATTGGCGGTTCATGTCAATTATTTAAATAAAAGATTAAAAGAAAGCACCGGGAAAACGACTACAGAGTTTATTTCGGACCGTATCATTCAGGAAGCGAAAATACTCTTAAAGCAGACCAAATGGAATGTTTCAGAAATATCCTATGGCCTGGGTTTTGAAGAAGTTGCCCATTTTTCTAATTTTTTTAAAAGGAAAACTTCCTTTACTCCATTAGAATTTCGTTCTTGATTTGAATTTTGCAAATTTCAGATTGATTCAAGCAAACACTTCAGTCTGAAAATATCCCAACTTTGTACCATAAAATAATCAAAATACAATGAACACAAAAACAAATATCGCACTGGTAACCGGAGGTAACCGTGGATTGGGAAAAAACTCGGCACTAAAAATTGCTAAAAAAGGATTAGATGTTATTATTACCTACAGAAGCAATAAAGAAGAAGCCGAAGCTGTTGTAAATGAAATTAAAACATTAGGACAGAATGCGGTGGCTTTTCAACTGGATACAAAAGACATTAAAAGCTTTGATGCCTTTGTAAAAAACGTTACGGGTCACTTAAAGGAAAATACAGGAAGCACTCATATTGATTACCTGATCAATAATGCAGGAACAACTTTATATTCACCCATTACGGAAGTAACGGAAGAAAAGTTGGATGATATGGTAGACATTCATTTTAAAGGAGTGTTTTTCCTGACTCAAAAATTTTTGCCATTCATAAATGATGGAGGAGGAATTATCAATATATCTTCAGGATTGGCAAGATTTGCAACACCGGGATCTTCTGTTTATGGATCTGTAAAAGCAGCGGTGGAAATGCTCACAAAATATATGGCCAAAGAACTGGGACCAAGAAAAATCAAAGCCAATGTAGTGGCTCCAGGAGCTATTGAAACAGACTTCGGAGGAGGAAGAGTAAGAGATAATAAAGATATTAACTCTGCAATAGCAGGTGCAACAGCTTTAGGAAGAGTAGGGCTTCCTGATGATATTGGTGGTGTAGTGGCATTTTTGTGTACGGAAGATGCAAGATGGATCAATGCACAAAGAATTGAAGTTTCAGGAGGAGTGTTTTTATAACATTTGGTGAGACTTCATTAAAATAACCCGGCCGGCTCATTTTGAGCCGGCCGGGTTATTATTTTGTTGTTTTTATTACTCAATGGCTTCAAGAGGTTCAGGCAGCTGGCATTTGAGCTCTCTGCATCCGGGTCCAATGTATATGCAATATCCTGAAGAATTGGTACATCTTATATTGCCCAGACCTCCACTGATTCTACTTAATTCTTCTTTGTTTAATTTTTTTCCTTGTGAGATGATTCCTTTTTTCATGATTTTGATATTTAATGTATTAGTTATTTTATAAATATATGAAAATCAATAACAATAAGCCATCTGTTTTTAGCCTTTCCTAACAAAAGCACAAAAAAGTATTACGATATCCTTGATAAATTCTCAATAGCTCTTTCCAATGTTTCCTGTTTCTTGGCAAAACATAGCCTGATCACATTCTCATTCAGTTTATTTTTATAAAACGAAGAAAAAGGAACACTGGCCACCTTATGATTGATCGTAAGCTCAGATGCAAAATCAAAATCATTTTTATCCGAAATCTTATCATACTTCACTGCCTGAAAATAGGTTCCCTCGCAATCTAACAGTTCAAAAGATGTTCCTGTAAGACCTTTTCTTAGAAAGTCTCTTTTTTCCTGGAAAAACTGACTCAGATGGGTGTAATGTTCATCGTTTTTCATGTATTCTGCCAGTGCAAGCTGAATAGGAGTATTCACACAGAAAACGTTGAACTGGTGCACTTTTCTGAATTCATCCGTTAAGATTTTGGGAGCTGCACAGTAACCTACTTTCCAGCCGGTAACGTGAAAAAGCTTCCCGAAAGAAGCAATAAGAAGACTCCTTTCTTTCAACTCCGGATATTTACAGATGCTTACATGCTGTTTTCCGTCAAAAACAATATTTTCATACACTTCATCACTTAAAATAAGAATGGAAGTTCCTTTTACCAGCTGAATAAGTTCTTGTATATCATTTTCTGTAAGTATTTTTCCGGATGGGTTGTTGGGATTATTGAGAATAATCATTCTTGTTTTGTTACTGACAAGATTTTTTACAGCAGTCCAGTCGATTTTATAATCCGGAGCTTTCATTTCAAAACGTTTTACAATACCACCAAAAAGCTCTACGGTAGGTTCATAACAATCATAGGCCGGCTCAAAAATAATTACTTCATCATCTTTCTTGATAAAAGCGGCAATAGCTGTGAAAATAGCCTGCGTTCCACCTGCTGTAATTGTTATTTCAGAGTCTGGATGATAAATTGTTTGATGGCTGTTCTCAACTTTTCTGGCAATTTCTTCCTTCAGACCAATCATTCCTCCCAGAGGAGCGTACTGATTAAAGCCTTTTTTAATAAAGTGATCTACATGATTTAATAATTCCGGATCAGGCATGAAATCCGGAAATCCCTGAGAAAGATTGATCGCTTCATTTTCGTTGGCAAGTTGAGTCATCTGACTGAAAATAGTAGTTCCTACATTGGAAAGTTTTGATAAAGGAAGTTGTATCATAAAAACAGTTTTGTTCATCGAATTTAATGAAATATTTAAAACAGACTCAACTTATAAAAATAAAAATTAAATAGAGATAGGTTTAAGGCTGATGTTGAGCTATTTAATAGTTTAAATGATAAATTTTTGAATAAATATGATTTTAAACATATGTTTGGTTTTTTCCCTTTTAATGTACAGAAAGATAGCTACATTTGTTAGACACACAACTATTAAAAACAATGACAATGAAGATTAAGAAGACAGAGTTTCCTGAAAAATCAGTTTTATCCCAGGGAAAAAAAGATTTTGATTATATTGATAGTTTTAAAGGAGAATTGTCACATAGCAGCCGGAATATTGATATTTCAGAAATCGGAAAAGCTTTCTTTACAAGCGGACCGAAATGGGGAAAGAAAATGTTTGCTTTCAGAAATAAAGTAGTAGGGGTATTGGGGCTGAAGACCGGATCTGAAACAGAAAAGCATCAGATGGAAAAGGACTTTAAATGTGAAGTGGGAGAGCGTATGGGTATTTTTAGGGTGTTTGATAAAACAGATAATGAAATTATTATTGGGGAAGATGATAAACATCTGGATTTCAGAGTTTCCCTTTTGTTTGGTGAAAATAAAGAATATCTTGACGAAAAATCCCTTACTATATCAACTACAGTAAAGTTTCATAATTGGCTGGGTGTATTATATTTTCTTCCTGTTCGCCCTTTTCATAAGTTGATTGTGCCTGTTATGTTGAAAAATATGATCGGACAATTAGAAAAAAGATAAATATTTACCCTTCATTATTAATTGGATATGAAAAATGCAGTCTCAAAGATTGTCCAACTTTTGAAACTGCATTATGGTTATTGTTTTCTTGATTATTTATTGGGAGATCATTAGTTTTTGTGAACCGGTTTTTCCTTCAGCTGTGAGTTCAACAATATAAGTTCCCTGGATAAGCTTCTCAATATTCAATCTGATGCTTTGGCGTCCACTATTGAGATTTTCAGATTTTTCGAATACTGTTTTTCCTGAGCTGTCAATAATTTTCACATCGGCTTTTTCCTTCTTTGAAAGTGATATTTGTATATCCACATAGTTTTTGGCAGGATTCGGAACCAGAGAAATATCTCTTTTTCTGCTCGTCTGAAGTTCCTCTTTTGAAATGGCTTCCAGATCAGGACGTTCACTGCGGAGACCCGTGTTGTCAGTTTCTTTTAAAATGACTTTTCTTGAATAGCAAAATGTAATGCAGGTACTGCATTTTTTTAAACCTTTACTGTCGGATTGAATTACACATACTGTGTATGAACCGGGGGTATTATAAGTGTGTGAAGTCATGTGATCGGTAAGTGGTGTTCCATCTCCCCAGTTTACAGAGTAGTTGTTGGGAGGATTATAACTGTCTAAAAGTACTTTAGCTGTTGCAGTATTGCTTGTAGAGCTGAATGAGGTTTCCAGTTTGAAATTCGGGTCACAGTCAGCACATGGTTTTACACAGATGTTGTCATACCATACTATTTCAGATGGATTTGATGTATAATCAGGAGTTATCATTACAGCAGTTGAATTATTGATGATGTTGTTGAAATCTGTACAGGTTGTACCACTGCTGGGATCCATAGTCCACGTTCCTTCAGAATTGGAGGGAAGAACAGAGCCGCTACAGTTGGCAATAGGAGCGCGCACCCGCACCCATCCGCTTCCTTCAGTTACGGTGATATTGGCAACAAACGTGATTATCTTGCTGCCGGACATGATGTGAATGGATGGATGTATGGGTGGAGACCCATTAAATGTTCCGTCATTTTCAAGATAGAAATCAAAAAATAAGCATTGTCCCGGAAACCGTTGCCCCAGATTTTTAAAATCTATTGTATTGATGAGCCGTGAACCTCCGGAATCATCAATTAGTTTTAGAAACTGAGAACCATCCAGAGTGTTGGGTGTGCCGCTTGAAATGGTTACATTGCCATTAGGATAAGGAGCGTGAACCCAGTTTCCAGCCGGAAAGGTAGGCGAATCAAAATCTGAGCAGGGTGCTTGTGCTTTGAAAAGCAGACCACCCAGAAAAATGCAGATGGTAAAAATGTATGCTTTTATCATAATACAGTATTGATTTTATAGATCAAAAATCAACAAAAAACTTTAGTATTAAATTTTGTGTATTGACTTCTGATAAAGGTATTATGATATTAAAGCATTCGGTAATACGGGTTGATAAGTGTATTTGTTATCTTAATAAGTGTCAGTAAGTTGCTTTTAATTGTAGTTAGATGATGATTTTGGTTTCCCATTGGGTGGCAGTCATTCTTTAATCCAGATATCCTATCCGGTGAAGGAAATCATTTTTTTTGCGGACAGAAACATCCAGCACAGAATGGTCAGCCATTACTACCTGGCCACCTTTTCCTTTGATATATTCTTTAAGATGAGACAAGTTGATCAGGTGCTTATGATGGATCCTGAAAAAACTATATTTTGAAAGCTGTTCCTCAAATTCGTGGAGTGTTTTGGAAACAACAATCTTGGTTTTATCTGTGAAATAAAATGTAGTATAGCTGGAATCTGCCTCACAGCGGATGATTTCACTGATATCTGTGAGTTTAAACCCCTGCAGGGTCGGAAGGCTGATCTTATTATTTTGAAGACTTACCGTATTTTTACTTTTTCTGATGCTCTCCAGAACTTTATTCACGGCGATGATAAATTCCATTTTTTTGATAGGCTTCAGAAGGTAATCGGCAGCTCCGTTTTTAATGGCCTGAATTGCAAAATTTTCAAACGCTGTAATAAAAATAATCTTGGAATCAACTTCTCTGAATTTTGAAAGAAGATCAAATGCAGTTCCATCTTTCAGCTGAACATCCAGAAAAAGAATGTCAGGTGTATTTTTAGAAAGATAAATATAAGCTTCCTCTACACTGGCTGCCTGGTGGGTGTTCTCTATTTCTGGGAATTCATTCTCCAGCAGCAGGGAGATATAATCTCTTCCATCCTGCTCGTCATCAATGATGCATGCCTGTATTTTGGTTTTCATAAGGTGTAATATAAAGTGTGATTTGAGTTCCCGGTCTTTTTTCTTTCTCCTGAAGATCGGTTATTTCTAATATGATATTAGTAGCAAAAAGCTGTCTGAATGTTTCAATTCTCTTTTCAGATAATTTTACTCCAAAAGAATTTGCACTGGCATGGCGCTTTTTTCCAATACCTGTACCATTGTCTTCAATAATTACACAGAGAGCCGTTCCTGTATGTCGAAACAATACTTCAATGTTTCCTTTTCTGTCCTGAAGGTTCGCTACACCGTGTTTTATGGCATTCTCTACAAAAGGCTGTATGAGGAGTGAAGGAACGGTCCAGCTTTCATTTACATTTTCAGAAACAGTAATTTTATAATCGAAAAGATCTTTCAGACGCATTTTTTCCATATTCAGATATAAGGACAGATATTCTGCTTCTTCTTTTATGGGCATAAAGGTTTTTTCGGAATAATGAAGCGTTTTCCTGATCATTACAGAAAAGGTATTAAGATAGTTCTCTGCTTCATTATAATCTTTTTTATAAAGTAAAAAATGAATAGAATTGAGACAGTTATAAATGAAATGAGGGTTAATCTGTGCTTTAATGGCCTGAAGCTCCAGTTCTGCAATTTTCTTTTCGTAATATAAAGTCTCCAGTTTTTTATTTCTCTTTTTCTGAAAATAAAGTGTAATCAGCATAGATAATACAGCAGCTCCAATGAAGACAAGAAGCAGTTTAAACCACCACGTTTGCCAGAATGCAGGTTTAATCTCAAAATGCAGGTCGGTAGAGACATACGACTTTCTTCCGTTATAACCCAATCCGAAAATTTTAAAAGTATAATCTCCCGGAGGAATAGAATTGAAAGTGATATTGGGGGAACTGCCGGTCTGCCAGTCTTCACTTAGTCCTTCAACTTTATATCGATAACTGATTTTCCCCTGTGAAGCAAAATCAGGAAAACTTACATTGAAGGTCAGGCTGTTATCCGGAGTCTTGCCTGCCAATGGTTTGTCAAGATCAAAAAAATGGTTATTTCCAATCTTTACAGAATTAATGATTACTTTTTTATGAACAGACTTCTGCTGGCTCAGCAGGCTTTTGATGGAAAGAATACCCAGCCCTTTTGATGTACCTGCATAAACGGTATCTCCGGAAATAACACATCCGGCAACAACATTGGAGGGGAGGCCGTCTGTATGGGTGAAATTATTGATTTTAAATTTTTTATCTTTAAACTCAATTCTGCTAAGACCATAATTGGTACTTACCCAGAAAATTTTTTCATTTTCTATTTCTATTTTTTTGATCTGTCTTGTTGGAAGTCCATTGCTTTCTGTGATTTTTTTGATCACCCCGGAATTATTAAACAAGATGACTCCGTTAAGATTGGTAGCACCTGCATAAAGGTTATTACTAAGTTTTTTAATATCTGTAAAATAATACCCTTCCAGAAACAGCTTTTTCTTTTTTGTAGCAGTATTCAGCTTATAGAGATCTTTAAATGTTCCGGCAAAGATGCTGTCTTTGGTGTAGGGTAATGCTGTATAAATACGGTCTCCCATCATCAGCTTTTTGTAGGATCCTGTATGATGATTGTAAGCAACAAGGCCTTCTAACGTACAGAAAAGTACAGATCCTGAGGTATAAGGTACCATATTTTTAATAACCTTTCCTTGTAGAACACGCTTTTCACCCGTTTTAGTATTATACAGAAGAGGATTTCTGGTAAGCCCGAAAATAATAGTATTTCCATCAGAAAAAATGGCTTTGTTTTCCATTTGTGAATTTCCTCCCAAATGAATATCAGTGATGACTCCATTATGATAAATGCCGCCTTTGCCTTCATTATAGCCGAGATAGATTCGATTTCCGTTTTTAGTAATAGCCTTAATATGGGATGAGTTGTTCTTAACCGGAAAATGAATGTAATTTCTGAAAAACAGATCCGAAATAAAAAAAAGACCGTTGTTTCTGGTAGAAAACCAAAGATTGTTATCCTTATCGGTGAAGACATCATTGATAATGTAGCCATCCATCAATCTGACAGGATCTGATAAACCTTTTTCTTCTGTGAAAGAATTCTTGAAATACAGAACGCCCCCATTTTCAAGACAGGCCCAGATCCGGGAGTTTTTATCAAAGGCCAGACGATGTATGTTTTCGGAAGCTGTATAGGATGCAATTTTTTTAAAACGGGACTGATGGTAGACTTTATATACATCAACCGTTCTTCCGTTTTTTACAATAAAAAAATCTCCCTTCCTTGTTACCATTGCATTTTTTTCGATCGAAATATTGCAGATTGTTTTTTTTCGGGTGAAAATATTGTAGACTTCTATATTCTTCTTTTTAACTTTATTTGAAATGTATAGAAGTCCGTTTGCCATATTCAAGTCGAATGCAAAATAAGAATCTGACGTATCCTGATTAAGAAAAAGAGGTATTGTTGTGATTTTTTCGTTTTTGTAAACCAATATATTTTTGGGATTATCACCCTCATACAGATAGAGTGTATCTCCGTTGATGTGACTGAGAGTAGTATAATTAAATTTTATTTTTTTTAACTCCGGATTGCGGTCTGAATTGATGATTTTACCTTTCTTCAGATAAGCGAAATCATTAAGGAAAGAAATAATAAACATTCCGTTGCCGGGAATTGGGAAGCTATTCAGAATCTCAATGTTTTTTAATCCGTTCTTACTTCCGAACTGCTTGAATTCTGTTCCGTCAAACCTGAAAAAACCATTGTCACTTCCCACATAGATAAATCCATCTTTATCCTGGCTAAGTCCGTAAGTATAAGAGCTGTTGAGCCCGTCTCCTTCATGATAATGTACCATTCCTGGAATTTGAGCATTACATAATGAAACAGCCAGTAAAATGAAGAAAAATAAATAATAGATTGTAATTTTTTTCACATTTAGTAGAATAATTGTGAAAATTATATAATTTGATTGATAATACGGCAATATTTTTGGGAAAATCTTTAAAAAACAAATTGAAAAATTCGGATAATTTTATACAATTTTGTACTTTTGTATGTTTGCTGAAATCATATATGTCACAAGAAATAAATCCAACCTATTCAGAAGATAATATCAGAACCCTCGATTGGCAGGAACATATCCGTCTGCGTCCCGGCATGTACATCGGGAAGCTTGGTGACGGGTCTTCCGCTGATGACGGTATTTATATTCTGCTTAAAGAAATCCTGGATAACTCCATTGATGAGTTCAGGATGAGATCAGGTAAAAGAATCGAAATAAAAGTAGATGACGGAAAAGTTACAGTTCGTGACTTTGGACGTGGAATCCCATTGGGGAAAGTAGTAGATGCTGTTTCCAAAATGAATACCGGAGGTAAATACGACAGTAAGGCGTTCAAAAAATCTGTAGGATTAAATGGGGTCGGTACCAAAGCGGTAAATGCACTTTCTGAGTATTTTAGAGTACGTTCTTTCCGTGACGGTAAAATGAAAGCTGCAGAATTCTCTCAAGGGCTTATCAAAGAGAACTTTGAAGAAAAGGAGACCTCTGACAGAAATGGTACTGAAATTTCTTTCATTCCGGATGGTGATATATTCCTGCATTTCAAATACAGAAAAGAGTATATCGAAAGAATGCTTCGGAATTATGCATACCTGAATCCAGGGCTTAAAATTCTTTTCAACGGAGAAACCTATTTCTCTGAAAACGGTCTTAAAGATCTCCTTGAAGAAGAACTGGAAAGTGAGACACTTTATCCTATTGTTCATTTGAAGGATGATGATATTGAAGTGGCAATCACCCATACTGACAAATCTCAGATGGAAACCTACTTTTCATTCGTAAATGGACAAAATACAACACAGGGGGGAACCCATCTTAATGCATTTCGTGAAGCTTATGTGAAGACAATCCGTGAGTTTTTTAATAAAAGTTTTGAAGCTTCTGATATCAGAAAGTCTATCATTGCTGCGATTTCCATCAATGTAGAAGAACCCGTTTTTGAATCTCAGACCAAAACAAAATTAGGATCTAATGATATGGGACCGAACGGGCCTACCGTAAGAACATTCATCATTGATTTCCTGAAAAGCAAACTGGATAATTTCTTACACAAGAACCCGGAAATTGCAGAAGCCATCCAAAGAAAAATATTGATTTCCGAGAGAGAAAGAAAAGAACTTTCCGGAATTCAGAAACTGGCTAGAGAAAGAGCTAAAAAAGTTTCTCTTCACAACAAAAAACTTCGTGACTGCAGACAGCATTATAACGATCAGAAAGCCGAAAGAAAAGGAGATACTCAGATCTTCATTACCGAGGGAGATTCTGCATCAGGATCTATCACAAAATCCAGAGATGTGGAAACACAAGCAGTATTCTCACTGAAAGGTAAACCATTGAACTGCTATGGTCTTACTAAGAAGGTAGTATATGAAAATGAAGAATTTAACCTTCTTCAGGCTGCTTTAAATATTGAAGAAAGCCTGGAAGACCTGAGATACAACCAAGTGATTATTGCTACCGATGCCGATGTTGATGGAATGCACATTCGTTTGCTGATGATTACTTTCTTCCTGCAATTCTTCCCGGATCTGATTAAAAACGGACACCTTTATATTCTTCAAACTCCTTTATTCAGAGTAAGAAACAAGAAAGAAACAAGATACTGCTATTCAGAAGCCGAAAGAGTAAAAGCATTGAATGATCTGGGAAAGAATCCTGAAATCACACGATTTAAAGGATTGGGAGAAATTTCTCCGGATGAATTCAAGCATTTTATAGGTCAGGATATCAGATTGGAACCTGTGGTACTAGGGAAAGACCAAACCATTGAACAGCTTCTGGAGTTTTATATGGGAAAAAATACTCCGGACAGACAAACTTTCATTCTTGAAAACCTTGTTGTGGAAGATGATACTGATATTGCTAAAAAAGAAATTCTGAATGAAATAGAAAATTAGAAACTTAAAAAAACTATTTGTAGAAACTATTAACTAAGACTGAAAAAAACACAATTTTGGATGAAGTAGGAAATTATAAAACTTACACAGCCAAAAAAAATAATAATGAGACTAAGTAACCGTAATAAAGCATCAGTTTATAACTTTTTAAGCACCCTACTTCTTATGATAATGGTGCTTGGGATAATTGCATTTATAGCTAATAAATATAGATTTAATGCGCTGGAAGATGAAAGTTATTTATTGATTATTGTTCCTATTATGATGCTGATTAGCTTTTATATTTGTGGGCGGCAGATTTTTGAATATGACAGCGACGGAGAAGCTCTGAACTTTAAAAACAGGAATATTATTCCTTTTTTAGACAAGCCTCTTCACGATGAATTTCCAAAATATAAGCTGATAAAATATGATGTAGTCAGTATTTTATTTATCAAAAGATTATACATCACCGTTTCAAGTAAGAATAACGGATCTACGATACTGAAATATCAGATCTCTTATTTGAACAGAAAAGAAGTAAACGATTTAAAACTCTCTCTGAATAAAGTAGTAAAAGCTAATAAAGAGAAAAAAGACAAAAAAACAGATGACGACAGAAGAATATTCGCATGAGGGTGAAAGTTTAAAGAAGGTTTCCGGTCTGTATAAAGACTGGTTTCTGGATTATGCTTCCTATGTAATTTTGGACAGAGCTATCCCTTCGGTGTATGACGGTTTAAAACCCGTTCAGCGAAGAATTATGCACTCTATGCGGGAACTGGAAGATGGCCGTTACAATAAAGTGGCTAACATTGTGGGTAATACCATGAAATACCACCCACACGGAGATGCTTCCATTACGGATGCTATGGTGCAGGTAGGACAGAAAGAGCTACTGATAGATACTCAGGGAAACTGGGGTAATATTTATACAGGAGACTCTGCAGCGGCGGCAAGGTATATTGAAGCAAGACTGACTCCTTTTGCGCTGGAAGTAGTCTTTAATCCTAAAACTACAGAATGGACCAAGTCTTACGACGGAAGAAATAATGAACCTATCGACCTGCCGGTAAAGTTTCCTTTGCTTCTAGCACAGGGAGTAGAAGGTATTGGAGTAGGACTTTCTACAAAAATACTTCCGCATAACTTCAATGAGCTTATCAATGCATCGGTAGCTTATCTGAAAGGGAAGAGGTTTGAGCTGTATCCGGACTTTTTAACAGCCGGTTATCTGGATGTTTCAGAATATAATGACGGCCACAGAGGTGGAAAAGTAAGGGCCAGAGCCAAAATTACGCAAACAGATAAGCACACATTGGTGATTTCCGAACTTCCTTACTCGAAAACCACAACCGATCTTATTGATTCTATATTAAAAGCCAATGAGAAAGGGAAGATCAAAATTAAAAAGATTGAGGATAATACTTCAGACAAAGTAGAAATCCTGATTCATATTCATAATGATGTTTCTCCGGATAAGACCATTGATGCTCTGTATGCATTCACAGACTGCCAGGTGACAATCTCTCCGAATGCCTGTGTGATTGTAGGTGACAAACCTATGTTCATGAATGTTTCCGATATTCTGAAAATGAATACGGACCATACCGTATCATTATTGAAGAAGGAACTTGAAATTGAACTTCACGAACTTCAGGAAAGCTGGCATTTCTCTTCACTGGAAAGAATTTTTATTGAAAACAGAATCTATCACGATATCGAAGAGGTAAAAACCTGGGAAGATGTATTAAAGACCATTGATGCAGGATTAAAACCTCATACCAAACATCTTTTAAGAGCCATTACTGAAGAGGATATCTTAAAACTGACCGAAATCAGAATCAAGAGAATTTCAAGATTCGATTTAGATAAATTTAAAGAAAATATTGCATCGCTGGAAGGTAAAATAGAACAGGTAAAATACCACCTGGCGAACCTGATCGCTTATGCTATAGATTATTATTTAAATATTCAGAAAAAGTACGGTAAAGACAAACAGAGAAAGACAGAACTTAGAATTTTTGATACCATTGATGCTACAAAAGTAGCGGTAGCTAATGAAAAGTTCTATGCTAATTTTGAAGAAGGCTTTATCGGAACTTCCCTGAAGAAAGACCAGTATCTGTTTGACTGCTCTGATATTGATGATATTATCATTTTCAGAAAAGACGGAAGCATGAAAGTGGTAAAAGTAGAGGCAAAAACATTTGTTGGAAAGGATATCCTGCACGTTGCCATATGGAAGAAAAACGATAAAAGAACAGTGTATAATATGATCTACCGAGAGGGAAGAGAAGGACCATATTATATGAAACGTTTCTCTGTAACCGGAGTGACAAGAAATACAGATTATCCGTTAGCTTCAGATAAAAAAGGTTCGGAAACACTCTATTTTTCAGCAAACCCTAATGGTGAAGCAGAAACAGTAACAGTGCTTTTAAAACCAAATCCAAGAATCAGAAAGAACAAAATGGAGATCAATTTCTCCGAACTTGCCATCAAAGGACGTGATTCCAAAGGAAACCTGGTAACAAAATATGCGGTTAAGAAAGTGGATATGAAGGAAGAAGGAGTTTCTACCCTGGCGCCTAGAAAGATCTGGTTTGATGATACCGTAAGAAGACTGAACGCAGATGCAAGAGGAACATTACTGGGAAGCTTCAAAGGAGATGATAAAATTCTGACCATTAATACAAACGGCGAAGTAAAGCTGGTGTCTTTTGATCTTGGCAACCGTTTTGATGATGAATATCTGGTGCTGGAAAAATGGAGACCTGCACAGCCTATTACCTGTATTTATTATGATGGAGAAAAAGATATTTACTTCATCAAGAGATTCTTACTGGAAAATACGGTAAATCTCCAGACTTTCATGCCTTCTGAACACCCGAAATCATTCATTGAAAATGTAATCGTTGCCAATGACGTAACGGCAGAAATTATTTTTGCGAAAGATAAAGGCAAAGAACGTGAACCTGAAACAATAAATATTGATGAATTTATTGCTGTAAAAGGAATAAAGGCAATCGGAAACCAGTTTACAAAGTTTAAAGTAAAAGCAATCAATATTACCATTCCTGAACCTGTGGAAGAAGAACCCGAAGTCTATGAAGAGCCGGAACCCACAGGAGATGCAGACGAAGACGGAGGAGTTATCGGGGATCTGTTTCAAGGTGATGGGAATAACGAAAATGAATAGACCATAAAATGTCTGTTTAATTATAACATAAGAAACATATGATGAATATAGTTGTTTTAATAATCATGGCGGTCACATGTATTTTTAGTTACATGGGATTCAACAATACAGCATTATTTGAAAAATATAAATTCAATGTTGGAGCCATTGCAAACCGCAAAGAATACATAAGGCTTATCAGCTCTGCGTTTTTGCATGCGGACTTTATGCACTTATTTTTTAATATGCTTTCCCTGTATTTTTTCCAGGGAGTAGTCATTAGTTTCTTTGGTGAAATAGGATTTTTGATTCTTTATTTCGGATCAATGATCTTAGGAAATTTATTCAGTTTACAGATTTATAAAAATCAGCCCTGGTATTCTGCTATCGGAGCATCAGGGGCAGTTTCAGGAATTATTTTTGCTTCTATAGCCATGGCACCGAATGAGATCAGTGTCAACTTCCTGCCGGGATGGTTATTTGGAACTTTATATTTCGGATATTCTGTATACATGATGCTGAATCCTAAACAATGGGATAATCTGGGGCATGCCGCTCACCTTGGAGGAGCTTTTTTCGGGCTCGTTTACTCTATTGTAATGCATCCGCAGCTGGCCATGAGCAATATCCTTTTCTTAGGAATCATGTCTCTTCCATTAATTTATCTGGGATATGAAATTTTTGTAAGGAAACGAATAGGATAAAAGACTATTTTTAATTAAAATATCAAAACCAATGAACACATCAGAGCTAAACAGTTTCATCGTGATACTTATCTATGGTTCATTGGTTTTGCTTTCTCTGCTGAAGCTCGCCAATCCTTTAAAAGTAAACCATAAAGCCAATTTCTGGTTTGGTATATTTCTTTTTCTGTGGTCTACCTTTTGGCTGGATGAGGTTTTGTTTCTTATCACAGGTACCACGGTTGAGTTTCATTCCCTGTTTTGGGTAAGGTTTATTCAGTTTTTCACACCTATTGTTTTTTACTTTAGTGTGCTGTTTTTTACCAATCCTTCTTTTACCTTTAAAATCACTGATCTGAAGTTTTTATTACTTCCGGCGGCTTTTCTGTTGTGTCTTATATTGATCAAATCGGGATATGCCGCACCGTTTGAATATCTGAGTGTCATTTTGATCCTGATTCAGGCACTGTTCTATACCGGACTTTCTTATATTACCATCAGAAAGCACCAGCGGAAGATCCAGCAGTTTTCCTCCAATACCGAAGGAATCAATCTGAATTGGCTTGAATATATCATTCTGGTACTTCTTATTGTGAATATCATCTACGTGATATACAATCTGTTCTATGATCCCAAGTCATTGAATTTCTTTATTAATGCTGTCTTTTTATCTGTTATTTACTGTGTGGGATATTACTCTTTGAAACAAAGGGAAATCTATCCTTTAGAAGAAAAACAGAGAGAAGAGCTGATCTCTATCAATGAAGATTCCGATTCAGAAGAAATAAAGAGAAAACTAATCTCTGATGAAGAATTAATGAAGATTAAAACCTCACTTGAAGGACTTATGGAAACCCAGAAACCCTATCTTGACAGTGAACTTAATCTGATCCGGCTGGCTGAAATGCTGTCTGTTTCTACCCATCATCTGTCTTATGTCATCAATACAGGCTTTGGAAAGAATTTCTTCCAATATGTGAATGAATTCAGAGTAGAATATGCCCAAAAGCTTCTGAAGAAATCAGACAGTAAATTATCAATTCTGGGGATTGCATACGAATCCGGATTCAATTCCAAGACCTCATTTAATACTACGTTTAAAAAGGTAACAGGGCAGACCCCTTCTGAATTTAAAAAATAAGTTCAGGTTTATAAAGTTTTACTTTTTTATTGGATTATAATATTGACTAATAGTGTTTTGCGTATTTCCTCTTTCTTTCCCGAAAATCAGTTCGTTCAGATAATCCGGAACATTTAAGGATGTGTTTCATGATAGCTTTGTACCATAAAATTTAAAAATATGGATAGCAAGGAATCATATGCTGTAGTCACAGGAGCAAGTCAGGGACTGGGTAAATCATTTGCTGAAAATCTGGCCAGGAAAAAGATCAATGTTATTCTTGTAAGCCTTCCGGATCAGAAGCTCAAAGAGTTTTCTCAGGAACTGCATGAGTTGTATGATGTAAAAGTTCACTACTATGAAACAGATCTTTCTGTTAATGACAATGTCATGAAGCTCACAGAATGGCTTAACCGTTCTTTTGATATTTATATTCTGATTAACAATGCGGGGCTTGGGGGAACTAAAAAATTCACAGAAGCATCTCCGCATTATATCAATACCATTCTGCAGGTCAATGTAACGGCAACTTCTCTGATTACCCATCAGCTGCTTCCCAATCTTTTGAAACAGCCCAAAGCCTATATTTTAAATGTATCCAGTATGGCTGCCTTTTCTCCCATAGGTTTTAAAACCGTATATCCTGCTTCCAAAAGCTTTATCCATTCATTTTCCAGAGGACTGCATGAAGAGTTGAAAGATACCAATGTCTTTGTAAGCGTTGTGAATCCAGGTGCTATGAAAACAAATACGGATGTTTGTAAAAGAATAGAAAAGCAGGGTTTCATAGGAAGGTTGACACTTTTAAATCCTGATAAAGTAGCATCATACTGTATCCGTCAGCTGTTTAAAAAAGATTCCGTAATTATGGTGAACCCAATCAGCTGGCTGATGATGAAAATTTTACCCATATGGATCAAACTTCCGTTGATGACCCAGGCTATAAAAAGAGAGATCGAAGCATGAAAAAAGTATGTGTAACAGGAGCAACAGGGCTTCTGGGAACTAATGTTATTATTAAATTATTACAAAATGGTTATTCTGTTATTGCTCTGGTGCGCAAGAAAAGCAGCTGGCTGGGCGAAGAAAACGAGAATCTGAAACTGATGGAAGCAGATCTTTCATCCGATCTCTCATTATTACTCAAAGAAGTTGACTGCATCATTCATATTGCTGCGGAAACACGTCAGGATCTCATCCACTACGATGAATATAGAAAAGTGAATTATGACATCACTGTCAATCTGCTTACTTATGCAGAATTAATGAATGTAAAAAAGTTTTTGTTTGTAAGTACGGCAAACACCTTAGGGTATGGGAATACGGCTTTTTGGGGAAGTGAAAAAGCTCCGCAGCGTTATCCTTTTACCCATTCATTGTATGCACAAAGTAAACTGGAAGCTGAAGATTATCTTTTAAAGAACCGTAAAAATACAGACGTTATTATTGTTAATCCAACATTTATGATTGGAGCCTATGACAGTAAACCGAGTTCAGGGAAAATTATCTTCTGGGCCTGGAAAAAGAAACTGATTTTCTATCCGAAAGGAGGGAAGAACTTTGTACATGCAGAAGATGCAGCCAACGGAATATTAAATGCTATTGAAAAAGGCAGAAATGGTGAAAAATATCTTTTAGCCAATGATAACTTGAGCTATAAGGAATTTTTTAAGAAAGTAAACCGGGCTACCGATCAGAATCCAATCATGGTGGCCATTCCAAACAGACTGTTGAATTTCCTGGGGCTGGTAGGTGATGGCCTGAGAAAATTAAATCTAAAAACAAACCTCAGTACATCGAATATGAAAGCCCTGCAGATTTGTAATTATTATTCTAATCAGAAATCAGTAGAAGAGTTGGATATTCAATATCAACCCGTTGATAAAGCAATCAGAGATGCTGTTCAGTATTTTATTGAAAAATCCTATTCATAATAAAAAAACCAGCTTTTAAAGCTGGTTTTTATCAAATTACAAATTATCTTGTTATTTTCTGAGTTACATTTTTATTGGAAACAACGCAGGCTTTGCTGCAGTTATTGGCATTTGAAATATTAACCTGTACCAGTGCGGGCAATGACCTGTATTCTTCCTTATTATAAGGAGCTTCAGTACCATTGCTACCACCGCCTTTAATATCATATTGTACCTGGGCAACTCCGGTGAATCCAATCGCAGGCTTGAAAGAAAGTGCTCCGGTAGTTGGGAAGTAAGTCCATGTCCCTTGACTGTTTGTATAAACACCGCCAGTTATATTCGGAATAACAGCTCCATTGTTATCCAAAAAACGGAATGAATTAAAATCAAGGTTATTGTAGGAAAGTGTTGGCGGGTTTTGACCGTTTGCTGAAGAATAAGCCGCATCATTAAGCAAGGGGTAATAAATTGACTTTACCCCCGGGCATCCTGCAAACAAATCATCTGTTACTTCAGCTGCATAAGGTCTGGTAACTCCTAAGTTTCTCAATAAATGTATATTTTTTGCTGCTCCTGTAGAAGCCGCAAATCCGATTCTGAAAGTTGAAGGAGCTGAAGTATCCAGAGTTCTTACCGTACTGTTGGATATTGTAGTTTCTGTATATTTCAGAGAGGTTGGATAATAATAATTATCAATCACTGTTTCTTTTACCGTTCCGTGTTGTATTTCCAGGGTTATATTGTAACCACCAGCCGGATTGGGTACTAATGTAACATATGCTTTACGGAATCTTGCATCATTTTCATTGAGAGCAAAAGTAGTTCCCCCACTTTCAATGCTGAATTGCTGAAGAGTTGTATTTTTAATACCTATGTATTTTCCGGTTGCTGTATCCAGATAAGCAGATCTGTTATTGCTGGAAGGTAATGCATTAGTAGCTGTACTGTAAAGCAATGGATAACCATTGTATCCTGCAGGTTCAGCTGAAGAAAGGTATTGGTTTCCACGTTTACCTCTTAAAGAAACATTGCTTCGCCCATCGGCTAATCCTACGCCAAAAATTCCATTTCTGACTCTTTCACCCTGGTTAAAGCTGGTTTTAAAATTTCCGTATTCATCCAGACCAATTCCAAGATAAGCTCCTCTAAGTCCTTCTGTAGACTCACCTCCACGTACAAAGCTATAGCCTAATCCTCCACCAAAATATCCGAGATTAAGCTGTTCCTTAGGGATTGATCCGTCAACTAAGAATATAGAAATACCATCTCCTCCGTTGGTATTTCCACCATAAATGGCAAATTCAAACTCGAATTTAATTCCCTGGTCACTTTTGAATACTTTATCAGCAAGTATCACTCCTCCCGAAATATTATTTACACTTCGGGTAAGCCGTAATCCATCTGTAGTAAAAGTGGCGTCATTCTGGACTCCACTGGTTGCTACTTTATAGGCTTCCTGAGGCTGTAATCCCTGTGTGAAGTTTACAAAATAAGGATAGCCGGTTCCCTGTTCATTCTGTGCTTTACTATTCTGAGAGAAAATGCATAATAAAAAAATAAACAAAAGCCTTTTGTATTGTAAAACTGAGGTATTTTTTATCATCGCTCAGTTATTTAACAACAAAAACAATATTAATAAAAGAACAGTCTGTGGCTGCAGCTTTTACATCATATGTCATTACGCCATCATCAGAAATAGAAATATTACTGAATACATTAGGGTCAGCATCAGTCACATAATAGTAAAGATCTTTGCTTGACGGGAAAAAAGGAATCGCGGCTGGAGCGCTGGTACTTTTCGCTTTTGGAGAACCAAACTGAGTTTTATAGAGTGTATATAAATCTTTGGTTCGGCCGTTGGCATTGGTGGAAGTGTCAAAAGAAACACTCGGCATATAAAACATTTTTACTGCATTACTACTGATACAAAGCCAATCTGGTTTGGTAGGTGTTCCAATATTCTGGCTTAAACATTTCTTATCAGTATCATAAATAAGAAGTGAGTTGGCAGGATTGGAAATAGCATCTCTTTTTGCAGTAGTTAGTCTTGGTATCAGCATTCCTTTGTTTTGACTGTAAACATCCAGGATGGCGCTTTCGTCTGGCATTGATGTATTAATCCCTATCTGCGCATAAAAAGAAGAACTTACTAAAACGATTGGTAGAAATAATTTTTTAATCATGATGTTTCTAATAATTTTTAATCTGTGTATTGTATGTTTTTTTGTGTTGTGTTTTATGAAAATACTTTTCTGCCTGCTTAATTTATATTGGAAATAATACCCCTACAATTTATTCAAACAATGAATTATACTAATAGAATAGTATGAGGAGACTATAGGTTCCAACATAACAGATACAACAAGCATGTGTCATAGAGACCATCTATGCTTTATCTGAAAGAGCAAAAAAGAGAATTGAGTTTAAGTAGCCTTATTTATAATAAGCTTTTAGAATAGTAATAATCATAATCCTTTGTGTTTTTGCAAATATACGAATAATCTACTTATTATGTGTGTTTTATGAGATTAATTTTAATTTAACTTTATTTATTGGTTAAATCAATGCTTGTTGAATTATTTTATTTGCGAATATGGTAATATAAACAGATTATTTTTAACATTCAATCACTGTATTTTTTTTTAACATGCTGTTTTGTAAAAAAACATTCATGTTAAAAATACACTAAGCGATATGTTTTTGGACGTAATTATCTGAAAAAGAATTTATTTTGATAAATTGTTTAACGCATTTTCAAGCGATTTCAGAAAATTTACGTGTTTTGTTTTGTTACTTTCAAAAATGAAATCCTTCAGGCTCTTACTTTCATATTTGTCGAAATCTCCTACAATAGCCAGTGCAATACGATAGTTTGAGAATTTTTGAAGAATTTCACCTGCTATTTTTGTTTTTAAATCGAAGAATTCAGGAGTGATGTTTTTTTCATAAAGGATGACTTTATCAAAACCTTGATAATAAACATTTCCCATGAGATCCAGTCCGTCTTGCGCAGATTGGATAATAATATCATCAGCAATAACTTCTGCAATTTTTATCGTATTAATTTCGTGAGATTGAATAGTCATTTTCTTTATTGAATTGTTTTTTTGATGTCATTTAAAAAGTTACCCAAAGGAAATGCTTCTCCCTGATTGGTAAGTGCTATAACACAGCTGTTATGCTTCAGATCTCTCCAGAATAAAGCTTTGAAGCCATTCAGCCCCCCTGTATGCATTGCAGTTTTTCCACCCTTTTCATTTTCTGTAAACCAGGCAAATCCGTAGTTTGAAATCTGGCCGCCGGATAGTGCTGCAGGAGTATACATAAGTGCAGTATTTTCTTTACTGATCAGGGTATAATTCCGTAAGGCCTGATCAAATTTATACAGATCTCCGGGAGTAGAATAGATTCCGCCGTCCCCCGTTGTTAAGATTGAATAATCATCAGGTTTCTTCTGTTCATTATACCCTAATGCTTTATTTTGAATAGTTGTAGAAGATTCATATACATAAGTATGGGGCATCTTCAAAGGGGTGATAATCTGTTCATTGATCAAAGCACCATAAGATTTTCTAGAAACCTTTTCAATAATCTGAGAAAGAATGATATATCCGCTGTTGCTGTATTTAAATCTGCTGTCTGGCTCGAAATCAAGATTTTTAAGACTAAACAGCCAGTCAATCACTTCCTGATTAGTCAATCCTTTTTTCGAAAATAAATTCTCATAGTCTCTGATTCCCGATGTATGATGCAAAAGCTGTCTGATAGTGATTTTTTTAGCATATTCAGGAAGTTCAATGAACTGAGAAGCCTTATCATCTAGCCTCAGCAGACCTTTTTGCTCTAAAATCATAATAGCTGCAGCAGTAAAAGATTTGCTGAGAGAAGCAATATAAAAAGAGGTGTCTTTATCAGATTGGAGCCCTTTTTCAATATTACGGAATCCCAGAGCTGTATCACATACAACCCGGCCGTTTTTTACGATCAGAACGGAACCGTTGAATTCTCCTTTCTTATAATACTCACTCACAACATCCTCAGGATGCCGTTTGCAGGAGGTTAGTTGCAGAATCAGAAAAATACCGATAAAGGCATTCCATATCAAAGTTTTCATAGGTTAGGGGTCTGGAAGCAAAATTACTTATTTCCTTCCATAAATAAACCGGTCATTTTCAGATAAATCCTTCAATAATTGAGCGTTAGAAAAATATTGATACAGTTCCAGGGTTTCCGGGCCTAATTTCTGATTGATTTCTAAGAACAAAAGTCCATTTTCATTCAGGTACCTTTTAGCATCTTCTGCTATTTTTTTGTAAAAGATCAATGCATCGGCAGTAGGAGAGAAAAGGGCCATTTTAGGCTCAAATTCTTTCACAGAGTCTGCAATTTCAATCTCTTCCTCAATGCCTATATACGGAGGATTTGAAATAATGATATCATAGCTTTCCATCAGCTCAGAATTGAGATAATCAGCATGAATGAAGTGTATTTCCAGCTGATGATAATCTGCATTTCTTTGGGCGGTCTTCAATGCTTTTTCAGAAAAATCTACTGATGAGACTTCAGCTCCAGGAAAATATTTCTTTAAAACCAAAGGAATCACGCCACTTCCTGTTCCGATATCCAGAATTTTTAAACCTTGAACCTTAAACTTTAAACTTTGAATCTCTCTGATGGCAATCTCAAGCAGCTCTTCCGTTTCAGGGCGGGGAATCAGTACATTTTCATCTACAAAGAACTTCATGCCATAAAATTCAGTTTCACCAAGAATCTGCTGATAAGGTCTTCCGGTTTTGAGTTCTGAAATCAGGTGGCCAAGTTTTTCTTCATCATCTGTCAGAAGTTCCTGTTCAGAAAATCTTCTTTGCTGAAAATGATCGAAACCTACTATCTGATGGATGAATAGAGAAGATAAAAAGACACTTTCCGATTCAGTATAAAGACCGGAAAGTTCTGTTTTGAAATATTTTTTAAATGCTGAAATTGTCATTTATCTTGTAAAAACCAGTTTAGTATCCGTAGACTTTTCTTCATCAATTCTGTAACCTTCATAGTTGAACGCTTTTACATCTTCAAGTGTCTTGGCGTTAGTCTCAGCGCAGAATCTTACCACAAGACCTCTTGCATGCTTGGTGTACACAACAATAGTTTTCAGTTTTCCGTCTTTTAATTCATAAAAATCAAAATCGATCACTTTATGGTTCAGTTTTTTTCTATCGATTACTTTCCCGTATTCATTGCTGGCAAGATGAAGAAGTATTTCTCCTTTTTTCATTTCAGAATTCAATTGTTCTGTAATCTTTTCTCTCCAGAAGCTATACAGATTTTTGTATTGTTCAAACTCAAAAGGACGCCCCATTTCCAGTCTGTAAAGCATTACTTTATCAGATGGTTTCAGCAGGCCGTAAAGTCCGGAAAGCATTCTGTAGTTTTTCTGCAGGTAGTCTACAGCATTTTTATCCAGAGTTTTGGCATCCAGTCCTCTATACACTTCTCCTGTAAAAGCAAACATGGCCGGAGCAGATTCCTTTGCAGTAGGTTTGGATTTCCATTTTTGATTTCTTTCCCAGTTTTCATCAGCCAGTTTGGGTGATATTTCCATCAGTTCGGAAAGATATTTTGGAGATTTTTCTTTTAAATAAGACTGTATAAATGCTGCTTCTTCAATGAATCTGGGAGTAGAAGATTTCAAAAGGTCTGTTGAGTTTTCCACGTTCATTAATTTTGCAGGAGATGTTATAATTTTCATAATGTTAAAATACAGATAAATGTTTAATATTCATAAAGTTCAGAGCCATCAGAGAAATAAAATCAATCATAAAATGGCAGATGATCAGAATTTTAATATTTGAATAGCGTTTATAAAACAGGGCAAAAACAATTCCAATAAAGAAAGGTCCGAGAACCTGGCCTATAGTACCGTATGTGCTGTGCAGAATTCCAAATAAAACGGCTGAAATAATAATTCCTGCAGCTGGATTATTATAGATTTTTTCAATCCTGGGCTGTATATAACCGCGCATCAGGAACTCTTCTACAATAGCAGCTGTAAGGCACATGAAAATAATTAAAAAATAATTATTTTTAAAAATAGGTACAAGGTTAAGAAGTTTATCACTTATTTTTTCAGGGATAAAAAAAAGGATTATTGCATTCAGAATTGTTCCACCAATCATGCAGATAAAATATAAGCTCAAAACAGCCTTACTATAAAACAGGATAGAATACGGAGTTTCTTTTTTTAGTAAAAATGAACCTTTTTCAACTAATATATTGTACAGAAATATAATGATCAAAACGATCCAGATCACAATCCTACTGAGAAAAAAGCTGTCTGCAGTAATTCCTCTTATTCCTGTAATCAGAGTGATAACCGGGAAAGAATAAAGCATTGCTGCAACCAAAAGCACGAAAGTGAGTAAAATTCCTATAGAATATTTCCCATTAATTCCCATAACCCAAATAACCGTAAACCTTGAACTTTATATTTTGAATTAAATAATTCCTTTTCCCTGACGGATAATCTCCGGTTCTCCGGAAGTAAGGTCTACAATAGTGGATGCCACATTATCTCCATATCCAGAATCAATCACAATATCTACCAGATGGTCATATTTCTCTGCGATCAGCTCCGGATCGGTAGAATATTCAATGATTTCATCATCATCTTTAATGGAAGTGGAAGCAATAGGGTGTCCTAATTTTTCAACGATCAGCTGCGGAATCGGGTGATCCGGAACACGGATACCAATTGTTTTATGACCTTTATAAGCCAAAGGCAAACTTTTGTTCGCTTCAAGGATAAAAGTAAATGGTCCGGGAAGATGACTTTTCAGAAATCTGAAAACTGAGGTGTCAATAGGTCTTGTAAAGTCGGAAAGATGGCTGAGATCATTACAGATAATCGAGAATTTTGACTTCTCAAGCTTCATTTTTTTGAGCTGAGCCAGTTTTTCCATGGCTTTTATATCAAAAATATTACAGCCTAAAGCATATATCGTATCAGAAGGATAGATAATCAGCCCGCCATTATTTAATGTTTTAATAACCTCATTCACAAGATTTTCCTGTGGGTTGTCTGGATAAATTTTTAATATTTTTGCCATAAAACAAAGATACAAATAATAAAATAGTTTTCATAAAAGTCCTTTATTTAAAAGAAAAATTAGGATTTGTGAAAAATATTCGTACCTTTGCAATCCAATATCGCGGGATGGAGCAGTAGGTAGCTCGTCGGGCTCATAACCCGAAGGTCATCGGTTCGAGTCCGGTTCCCGCTACTAAGTAAGTGTTTTCGGTAAACACTCTAAAAATACACCGCGGGATGGAGCAGTAGGTAGCTCGTCGGGCTCATAACCCGAAGGTCATCGGTTCGAGTCCGGTTCCCGCTACTAAACGAGAGAAGCAATACTATTGCTTCTCTTTTTTATTTTCACTGACTGCAGACAAAGTATAGTTCGCAAGAAATTTGAATTACCTTGACATCAATATTCCCTCCTTCCATTTTTTATATGCTTCTTTCATACAATGTCCACAGGGGCGGTAATTGTTTTGTAATGCCTCTTTTTCATCCTTAAAGAAAATTCTGTTTTCTAGTTTCATTCTTTTTCCTGAACTACAACCAAGCAATCCATAAATCTTCAGTTTCATATTTCCCCCGAAACGAATGTCTCTGTTATGGATTTTGCTTCTAAGGTTTTCAGTTGATATCTGAGAATGCTGAATCATGATGTATATGTTTGAGTAAAATTTAATAATCAATTGGTTGCATCATGGAAAATAATTCCCAAAGCATATCGGTTTCCTGTCTGAACTTCACTTATTCCATGCTTCATATTGACTCTGTAGTATCCTTTGGTTCCTTTTTCGGGCTTAAATTGAGTAGTGAAAATGAGTACATCTCCTTTTTTAGGTTTTAAAACAATAGCTTTTGACTGTGCCCTCGGGATTTGCTGAGTGAGTACAAACTCTCCACCTGTAAAGTCTTTGTCAGGTTCGCTGAGCATTAATACGATTTGGATAGGAAAATACATATCACCATATAAATCCTGGTGTAAAGTATTAAAACCGCCTTCTTTATATTTCAAAATTAAAACAGTAGCTTTTTGCTGGCCATTAGTATGACATTGTTGTAAAAATTCCTGATGATCTAAGGGAAATTGAGTGTCAATATGTAGGGCTTTAAACCAGGAGTTGGCAATAGGAGCCAGATATGGATAAATACCTGTTCGTATGGTCTGAATAATTTCATGCAGCGGATAATCAAAATATTTATATTCACCAAGGCCAAAACGATGTCTGGCCATGATAACCGTTTTTCGGTAAAGAGCGGAATTGTCATAGTTTGATTTTAATATTTCGCATTCGTCCTCTGATAGCAGATTAGAAATTACTGCATATCCGTTTTCATGCATTGTTTCCGTAAGGTGCTGCCAATCTGAATTTTTGATTTTATGGATGATGTCTGTCATTGGTTTTATTTTATACTACAAAAATCCGAAGTTGTTCAGAATAAGAAAATCCGAAACATGCGGTATTATCTTCAGAATGAATCTTCTGGACTATTAGTATAATATTAATCTGGATTATGTGACTGGTCCTGTTTAAGGCTACTTTTGTGCTGTTAATAAATAAGTATAACTATGAATTACATTATTAAAAAGGCTAGCCTTGAGGATCTTGATGAAACGGCAGAATTATTCAACCTTTACCGTGTTTTTTACAGACAGGAATCAGATATTGAAAAAGGAAAAGCTTTTCTCAAAGAACGGTTTTTAAACAGTGAATCAGATATCTTTCTTGTGATGGCTGAAGGAAGAGCTGTAGGATTTGTTCAGCTTTATAAGCTGTTTCATTATACCAAACTACAGAAGCAATGGCTGCTAAGCGATCTGTTTGTTCATCCGGATTACAGAGGGAAAGGTCTTTCTGTAGCATTAATTGACCGCAGTAAACAATGGTGCGAAGAAACAGGAGCATGCGGATTGATGCTTGAAACAGAAAAAACAAATGATATTGGAAATACGTTGTACCCGCGTTGTGGATTTGAGTATGATGGGTTGCACAATTACTATCATTGGTGGAAATAGGCGCAAAAGCGAAGGGTAATTTTTGGCTGTAGGCCGGGAGTGGGAAACATTCAGCTTCTTTTCTTAAAAGTAGTATTAGTTCTACAGTTGTGCACGTTTAATTCTACAGGCATTTTGTTAACAGAAGAGGCCATAGTACTATTTTTGTAAAGCTCTTACAGATCATGGGTAGGACAGTTGATCTGTAGAGTGTATGCAAAAAAATCTCTGCCTAATTTTCTACTTTTTCCCCAAGGGTTTTATGATTAGTACCACAAAACTGCTTTTTCCGGCGGAGATTTTTTGCTTTTAAATAAAAAAAGAACTGCAATTGCAGTTCTTTTTTTTATGTTTTTAATATGTTTTAGATATTATTGTGCCAGTTGAGCGTAAGGAGTAAGCTTGTTGTCATCAGACATTGTCTGTCCCAAAAAGTCTCTTTTCTGATCCGCCTTCATTCTTCCTGCAGCATCGTTGGCATTGAAGTAAGCTTCGCTCAATTTTGTAGCAATATCAGCAGGTTTGAAATCAAATTTAGTATCACCTTCTACACCTAGATATCCGTTCTTTCTTGTAAGGTTGGTAATATAATTGTTGTAGTTGATCATTGTACCTCTTAGCATATTGTTATGGTATTCCATACATTTCTTAGCTTTTTTAGAAGAATTATTCAGGATACAGTTTTTCATATTGTTTCTGTATAAAAACCATTCAGATTCCAAAATACCATATTCTTTACCTAAAGCAATTTTCCCGTTATTCACAATATTATTATCCCCTTCTTTTGTGGAGATCGTCTGAAGATGCTGAATAACCAATGGAACGGTAGCTTCAATTTTTGATTTTGTATCCTTTAATATGCTGAGATCAGCAGCAGGAGAACCCTTCTTTTGTGCTGTAGTAACGTTAAAAATAAGCAGTAATAGTACAATCAATAAATTATATCTTTTCATGAGAAATTTTTAAAGCACTAAAATAAATATAATTTCCCGTTTAAAACAAATCCATTTTAATTTTATTTAATAAAATTTAACAAGTTTTAAGAATTTATGCTTGAAATGAATCTTTTTCTGTGGATTAAGCAGATGAAGATTTCACTCCTTTAAAAATTTAATATATTTTAACTAATTTTATATTATTGATTTTCAAATGATTATGTTTTTACTTGTGTTTATCACTAAAAAAATAGTTGTTTGGTTCATTTTTATTTCTACATTTGTATAACTAATTTCTTAGTGATATAAAATTGGATGACTTATATCACGATAATTGACAAATAAGCAGGATATGAAAATTCAGACTTTAACAAAAGCAGAGGAGCAGGTAATGCAGTATTTATGGAAAATAGAAAAAGGATTCCTAAAGGATGTTCTTGATCTTTTTCCGGACCCTAAACCGCATACCAATACGGTTTCTACCATTTTAAAAGTATTGAAAGACAAAGAATTTGTAGACTATCGTGTACACGGAAGACAGCATGAGTATTTTCCGCTTGTTTCAAAAGAACAGTACTCAGGGAAAACTATGAAAAGTCTTGTGAAAAACTATTTTAAAGGCTCCTACAAAAGTGCCGTTTCATTTCTGGTAGAAAAAAACGAAATGACTGTAGAAGATCTTGAGATGTTATTGGATGAACTTAAAAAGAAAGACTAGTACCTATACCTATGGAAACAATACTTTTATACTTTGGGAAAACAATTTTATGTTCGGGTGTAACATTCTTGTACTATCAGTTGTCTTTAAAAGACAAGACATTCCATCATTATAACAGATTTTATCTGTTGGCCGCAATCATGATATCACTTTTGCTGCCACTCATCAGAGTAGATGATTTTACGATAGAGGTAAATAATGATATGTATATGCTTCTTGACAAGATTCAGAGTTTTAACACACAAAAAAACATAGACAATGGTAACCTTTATTTTAACATTATTTTTTCAGCTCTGGGACTGGTTTCTCTCTATTTTTTAGGGAAACTTATCTATGGGATTTTCAAAATCCAGCAGTTTAAAAAACAGTTTCAGAAAGAAAGTTTTGACGGGATCAACTTTTACCGTACAGACCTTAGCGAAGCTCCGTTTTCATACTTTAAAAACCTTTTCTGGAAGAATGCCATCACATTGCATTCTGATATTGGAAAACAGATTTTAAAGCATGAGATGGTACATATTGAACAGAAACATTCCTTTGATAAAATTTTTATTGAGATTATTACTTCTGTTTTCTGGTTCAATCCGTTTTTTCATATCATCAAAAAAGAAATTAATCTCATCCACGAGTACCTGGCTGATAAAAAAGCCGTACAACAATCGGACACCAAAGCATTTGCGCAGATGCTTTTAGCAAGCCACTTTTCCGGAACACAGTTGCCTGCTGCCAGTCCGTTTCTAAGTTCAAACCTTAAAAAAAGACTTAAAATGTTACAAAAACCAAAAACCAAGTTCGGATATGCGCGAAGAATTCTTGCATTGCCGGTGTTATTTACCGTAGCTTTTGCTTATCTGGTAAATGCGAAGAACAAAGAAATTGAAGAAACCAATCTTTCCATTAAAGAAGCGGTTTCGGAAATCAAAAAAGATACGGTAAGACCTGAAAAATCTGTTCAGGGAAAAATTACAGACCAGAAACCTCTCTCTCCGGAAGATGATACAAAATTGGCTGAGCTTGAGAATAAGATAAAAGAAAAAGAGAAAGAACTGAAAGGGTTGGATCCGGAAAGTGATCTCTTCAGTGATAAAATTGAAGAAATAAGCAATCTGGCGTCAGAGATAGGAGAAATTGCCTCAAAAGTTGAAGTTGATCAGTATTTCAATTCTGCGGAATGGAAAAATCAGATGAAGGAGCTTGAGAATATGGAACCTCTTAGTAAAAAAGAGCTTCGTAAAATAGAAAGGGCTGCAAAAAAAGCGGGAAGAGAGGCTGCAAAAATAGGAAAAATAGTACTTCCTCCAGTACCGCCTGAAGCGCCAAAAGCACCGAAAATAGCCTATTTTAAAACAAATAGAATTGTTAATTATAAAGATTTAAGCGCTCAGGAAAAAGAAGAAGTACGTAAAGCAATGGCTGAAGCTAAAAAAGCACTGAAAGAAGCCGCTAAAGCCAGAGTAGAAGGAGAAAAAGCAAGAATGGAAGGCGACAGAGCCAGAGCAGAAGGAGAAAGAATAAGAGTAGAGGGAGAAAGAATCAGAATTGATGGAGACAGAATCCGAAGAGACGTTGAAAAAGCCCGTGCGGAAGCTGAAAAAAGATCAATTAATTTTAAAGACAGAACTTTTGTTAAAATTAGCAGTGGTTCACCAGATGTTATCGTAATGAATGCTGATTTTATCAAAAAAGACGGCAACGGAAATATCGCAATGAACGGGGTGAAAAATTTTAGCATCAGTGGTACTGATGATGCAAAATACAAGTATTATATTGATGGAAGAGAAGTTTCTAAAGATGATGTAAATTCATTAGATACAAATAAGATCTCGAAAGTCAATGTAAATACTCAGAAAAAAGGTGATTTTAAGCAGGGAGAAGTAAGAATCGAGACAAAGAAATAAAGTTCCATCAGGCTTTGTCAATATCAGTTTGGCAAAGCCTTTTTATTAAAATAGATTATGGGAAAAAAATATTTGATTTTATTAGCATTTTTAAGCGTGACTGTGAATGCACAGGTGAACAGATTCTTTTATGACTATAAATATATTTCTGATTCTACCAATAAAGCAGACGTGAAAAGCGATGTTATGCTTTTGGATATTGATAAAAATGGATCCAAATATTACAGCCGCGAAAAGTTTGTTTCTGATTCAACAATGAAAGCTGATATTGCCAAGCAGATGAAAGGAGGATTCGGAGGCAGTATTAACATCAAGAGAAATATAAAGCCGGGAACAACTTTCTCAACGGTCACAAAGAAATACCCGGATTATAGGGTTTCATTTTCTGAAAACATTGGAAATACAACGTATAAAATGCCGGAAGACCAAAAACCTGAATGGAAAATTCTTCCCGAAAAACAAAAAATTGGAGAGTATAATACCCAGAAAGCCACCACAAATTACGGAGGAAGAAGCTGGATTGCATGGTTTTCTACAGATATCCCGTTTCAGGATGGTCCTTATAAATTTTATGGACTTCCAGGGCTTATCGTTAAAATTGAAGATAAAACAGGATCCCATATCATGACTTTAATCGGTAACAAGAAAACGGAAGCTGCATCAGAAGAAGATGTCCAAATACCGGGTCTTACTACCATTGGCTTAGGAGGAAAAGAAATAGAGATCAACAAAAAGCAGTTTAAAAAAGCATGGAAAGATTATCTTACTGATCCTACAAAAGATATGAAACAAACCATGAGTACTCTTCCTGCAGGAGCTGTGGTACAGATGAAAAATCAGGACGGAAAAAGTATTGATGTCAATGAAATGTACAGGAATATCGAAAAAAGGGCAAAAGAAGACCAGTTAAAAAATAACAATAAAATAGAACCGGAGCTTTATAAGTAGCAGTTTCTATTGAATTAAATGCAGTAAGGTTATCATAATCTTACTGTATTTTTTTTGTATTATGTATCTTTATCCGGGACTTAAAATTCCATATTATGACAGAAAAGGAAAAGTGTGCAGCAGGACTTTTATACAATGCTAATTATGACAATGAGCTGATTCAGGAACGTATTGCCTGCAAAGATCTGTGCCAGGAATATAACGGATTGAAAAACTCAGATGCAGAAAGGAGATATGAACTGCTCGGGAGAATAATTGGAAATATAAAAGAAAATATCTGTATAGAGCCTAATTTCTGGTGTGATTACGGATACAATATCAAAGCAGGAGAGAACTTCTATGCCAATCATAACCTTGTTATTTTAGATTGTGCCAGAGTAGAATTTGGTGATAATGTCTTTATAGGTCCCAATTGTAGTTTTTATACAGCAGGCCATCCGCTTGATGCTAAACAAAGAAACGAAGGTCTTGAATATGCGCATCCGATCAAAGTAGGAGATAATGTTTGGCTGGGCGGAAATGTTGTTGTGCTTCCCGGAGTTTCTATCGGAAATAACTCGGTGATTGGTGCAGGAAGTGTTGTTACAAAAGATATTCCGGATGATGTAGTTGCAGTGGGAAATCCGTGTAAAGTTGTTAAAAAAATTACAAAACAGAATTAAAAAACTATATCCAACTAACCATGAGAAAACTGATCATTTTATTGAGTCTTATTTTGGCTGTAACCACTTGTGCCCAGAATCAAAGATTTATGTATGAATACAAATATACCCTGGATTCTACGGCTAAAGATAAACTGGAAGTTGAAATTATGCTTTTAGATGTTGCATCAAAAGGTTCAAAATTTTACAGTAAAGATTCTTTTGAGTCAGATTCCCTTATGACATCTGCTATGGAAAAACAGCTGCAGATGGGAGTTAAAGAATTAGATTTTTCAGGGATCAAATTCAAAGGTAAAATAAACTATAGTGTTGAAAAAATGTATCCGGATTATGCAGTGAATTTTTTCAATAATCTTGCTGCTGATGAATATATGATACAGGATGGCAGAAAACAAGAATGGAAAATATATTCAGATAAAGCAGAGATTGGTGGATTTAAAGTACAAAAAGCAATATGTAATTTCGCCGGAAGAAAATGGACAGCCTGGTTTACAACAGATCTCCCCATTCAGGATGGTCCGTATAAATTTCATGGGCTTCCAGGATTAATTGTAATGCTTGAAGACGCTTCCCATACCCATTCATTTGAATTAAAAGGAAATAAAAAACTTCCTGAAGGCTATGAATGGAAAAGTACCAAAGAAAAAGAACGATTTAATGCTCTCGTTACAGTGAATGAAACAAAATATAAAAAAGCTTTTAAAGACTACCTTGCCGATCCTATGAAAAGTGAAAAACAGATGCTGGCTCAGGGCATTGAAATGCAGGAAATAGATGAGTCAGGGAAATTGATTCCTGCAGATAAAGCACAAAAAGAGAAAGAAATAAAAAGGAAGAATGATCTGAAAAAGCAAAATAATATTCTTGAGCTGGATCTGCTGAAATAAAAATAAATCCCGAAACATTGTTCCGGGATTTTTTATATCTGAATAAGAATCAGTTATTATGCTAATTTCTGAGAATCTGCAATGAACTGAGCCAATCCGCTGTCTGTAAGTGGGTGCTTTAGTAAGCTCAAGATCGGAGGCAGTGGAGATGTAATAACATCTGCTCCGATTTTAGCACAGTCAATGATATGCATTGAGTGACGGATAGACGCTGCTAAAATTTCAGTTTCAAACATATAATTATCGAAAATCAATCTGATTTCCTGAATAAGGTTAAGACCGTCTGTAGAAATGTCATCCAATCTTCCTAAGAATGGAGATACATAAGTAGCTCCTGCTTTTGCTGCCAAAAGTGCCTGGCCTGCAGAGAAGATCAATGTACAGTTAGTTTTGATTCCTTTATCAGAAAAATATTTTAAAGCTTTGATTCCGTCTTTAATCATTGGAATCTTTACAACGATATTAGGGTGAATAGCAGCCAACTCGTCTCCTTCTTTAATCATTTCTTCATACGTTGTAGAAAGAACTTCCGCAGAAATATCTCCGTCTACAAGTTCGCAGATCGTTTTGTAATGGTTTTTGATTGCTTCAGCCCCCTGGATACCTTCCTTTGCCATTAACGAAGGATTGGTTGTTACACCATCTAAAATTCCAAGATCTCTCGCTTCCTTGATTTGCTCTAAATTAGCTGTGTCAATAAAAAATTTCATTTTGTTAAATAGATTTATTGATACAAAGATAGGGAATTAATTGGGTTCTGGGATATGAATTTTGAGTTACGGGGTGGTAGAGTTTGAGGGTTTGAGAGTGATAGAGTGAGAGGGGGCACTGAGGGTGAGAGAGTGGGAGCGTTATAGAGGATGAAAAAAATAAATTTTATGCTGATCTTAAACCAAATAGTTAATTTTGTACTAACACCTAACACCTAACACCTAACACCTAACACCTAACACCTAACACCTAATATATTCTCCATGAAAAGCAACAGTTTTACAGCCACATTGGAAATCATCGGGATTAATCCTTTTGTATTTGTTCCGGAAGAGATTTTGGAGAGGATTTTTGATGAATCAGGAAGAAATAAAAGTCCGATTCCGGTAAAAGGAACAGTGAACGGAAAGGAATTTAAACAAAACCTGATGAAATATCTGGGAGAGTGGAGGCTGTATGTCAACCTCATAATGTTGAAAAATTCCCCGAAGAGAATTGGAGAAATTATTGACGTTGTATTGGAATATGATGATTCTGACAGAAGTATTTCTATTCATCCCCATTTGGAAAAAGCAATTAAAGAAAGTCCTCTGGCAACAGAAAATTTCGAAAATCTGATTCCTTCAAGAAGGCTCGAACTGGTTCGTTATATCAACAATTTAAAAACCGAAGCCAGCATCCAGCGGAATATTGAGAAAATCATCCGGCATTTGCATGGTGAAACAGATTTTTTTGGAAAGATGATTGAATAAAGAAGAAGAGTTAGAGTAAATAGTATTATTGAGTATTTTTCAAGGAAGTGCATTCTCCATAAAGCTTTTTCAGCGACAATGTTGCATTTCTTAGCTCCCTTAAAATAAATGGTAAATAAATCTTTGCGTTAAATTAAGTTAGATATAAACAAAAAATGCCGAAAAAATTTTCCGGCATTTTCTTTTTTTACTAAGAATTTAAAGCTTTGCTAAGCTTCACGGCGTCCTGATTGCTAGGGTCATACTGTAAAGATTTGGCAATGTGTTCTTTAGCCTTATTAGGATCTGTCTGTTGTTCTGCAAAGGCAATATAGAAATAGGCATAGGCCAGATTTTTCTTATTTTGCTCTACCTCTTCCGGTTTTACGGTTGCAATATACTTTTCATAAGCCAGTTTTGCATTGGCATCATCTTTTGCAGACTGATAAGCATAAGCCTGACTGTAATATGATGGAGCCCAGTCCGGTAATAAAGCAGAGATTTTCTTCCAGGTATCAATGGCATTCGGCCAGTCTGATGCTTCCTGATAAGCTGCTGCTAATTTTGCTAAGGATTCAGTATCCTTTGGATTGGCCTCAATCTGTTTTTTAAGACCATCAATTGTTGGATTGCTTGTTTGACTCGTTGCTGCCGAAGTTTCCGGTTGAGTCGTTTGCGCGTTTACAAGACTTACACTTCCTGCCAGTATCAAACCTAAAAATAGATTTCTACTATTAATTGTACTCATTTTCATAATCTTATATTTTAAATTCGAAAATCTAAAATTCAATAATAATTCCATAAAATCTTAAATTTTAGAAGCTTTAAGGTTTTTTAGAAAATATTAACGGGAAACGTGTTTTTTTTAGTTTAATTTTTGATTCGTTCATCTTTGAGGTTATCTTTGTCATTCATTTTTTTATTAATACATATAATTTCGTGGTATGAATATCATATTAGCTTCAACATCCACTCTTTTTGGTGGAGAATATCTGGAATACTTAAGAGAAGAATTAATCCAACTCTATAAAGGAATTGACGAAATTGTGTTTATTCCTTTCGCAAGACCAGGCGGAATTTCTCATGATGATTATACAGCAAAAGCACGTTCTTTCTTTGAAACCATTGATATAAAAGTAAAAGGACTTCATGAATTTGAAGATAAAAAAGAAGCCATTCATCAGGCAAAAGGATACTTTACCGGTGGTGGAAATACCTTTTTATTGGTTAAAACATTACATGAAGAAGGGTTGATGTCTGTTTTAAAAGAAAATGTATCAGGAGGAAAAGCATATCTTGGATGCAGTGCAGGAAGTAATATTGGAGGTCAGAATATGAAAACGACGAATGACATGCCGATCGTATATCCTCCAAGTTTTGACTGTATGGGGCTGGTTCCTTTCAATATCAATCCGCACTATCTTGATCCTAACCCGGATTTGAAGCATAATGGAGAAACCAGAGAAACCCGTATTCAGGAGTTCCTTACCCAAAACGATATTAAAGTAGTAGGCCTTAGAGAAGGAAACTGGATCAGAAGAACAGCAGATTCAATTACAGTAGAAGGAAGTGAACTGACAAGAATTTTTGAGAAAGGTAAGGAACCTTACGAAATAGAAGCAGGAAGTACTCTTTAATGAACAAAGAAGAAATTAATCTTTTTGTAGAACGTAATCTGACCAATTTTTCAGTAAACAGCACCGGATGGGATAGTCTGATCCGGAAACTGCTCTTTGAATTTGCCATTGCAGGCTGGAGTAGGGAAAACCGTGTTTTTGGAAAGGAAAAATTCGGTGGGTTGAGGTGCTACACGTATTCTGAGGATGAAGTACTTAATAACAAGCTTAAAATTATCAAAGACAAATATTCAGAATTATCTGTGAAGACTTGTGAAATCTGTGGCGGTGAAGGTAAAATAAGAACAATAGGTTCCTGGCAGACAACATTATGCTTGAGCCATTTTCTGGAACAGCAGCCTGTTATTGAAATTAATAACAAACAGAATATCAGAAGAAATAATAACACAGTTCTGAATATTAAAAATATTATCAAAGCCGAGGTTGAATATGACCTTCAGAAATTATGTCTTTATACTAATCAGGAAGAAGAATTTTATTTTTCATGGCAGGAGCCTAATTATTATCTGCTTTTAAAAACAATTCCTCTTTCGTTTTTTCCGGAAGACAGGAGAAGTGAAATTTCAACATTATTTCAAGGCTTACAGGATTGCGAAATATGTGGATACAAGGCTGTGCATCAAAGAAATTGTCTGCGTTGTCATAATGAGTCGTGGAATGATTCCGGATATTTTATTGAAGATTACGGAGAAAAATCAAACTATATAAAAGAATGTCAGATGGACATTTTCATAGATGAAGATGACTACGAGAAATATTTTAAACATGACCGGTCGTTTGAAAAATCTCCTGACCATCAGATTCTTTTCAGTTCCGATGACCTCAGAGAATATGAAAAGTTTTTATTTTAACTATATTTGATTAGAATTTTAAACAATAAAAAAGGTTCATATACGGGTTGTGAACTGTATATGAATATTTGATTTAGACCCAAATAAACAATTTAATGAAAAAAACATTTGCTGTTCTCACACTCTCTGTACAGATGGTTGCTGCGCAAAATATTGCACAGAAACTAGATAAAGTAACTAAGGATCTTATGGATTCTTCAGGAACGGTTTCTTCCAGCTTATCATTTTATGTTTCAGATGAAAATGGCAACTTCATATACGAGTATCAGGGAAGTAAAGGGCTTTCTACTGCTTCTACACAGAAAATTTTTACCGCTGGTGCCGCACTGGAAATTTTAGGTAAAAATTATACTTTTACAACCACCTCAAGCTATTCCGGAAACATATCCGGAGGAACGCTGAACGGAAACCTTTTCATCAGTTCCAATGGTGATCCTACCCTGGGAAGCTGGAGGTATGATTCCTATAAACCTGAAAATTTTAAAAAGAAGCTGATTGAGGCAATTAAAAATTCAGGAATTACAAAAATATCAGGAGATCTGGTGATTGATGATTCTTATTTTGACCATCAGACGATTCCCGGAGGCTGGCCGTGGGATGATCTTGGAAATTATTACGGAGCAGGTGTCTGGGGAATCAACTGGAAAGAAAACCAGTTTGACATCAATATTAACGGAACAGATTTTAAAAACTTTTCTTATCCTTTGGAAGGAGTGAAATGGCTGAATGATCTGAAAGCTGGTGGCAGTTCTGATCAGAGTCTTATCTTCACCGCACCTCATTCTGATGTAGCGCTGATAAACGGGATGCTTCCGGCAGGAAAAACGGTTACAGTTTCCGGTTCTACTCCCAATCCGCCTTTACAGCTGGCAGCAGAAGTAAAGCAATGGCTGAAAGAATCGGGAATTGAGATTTCAGGAAAAGCAGTTACAAATTCACAGCTTGAAATAGAAGGAAAGCAGGTATTGGAAGCGCCAAAAAATAATATTCTTTTGACTTATCAGTCTCCGACTCTGGATAAGATTGTTTATTGGTTTTTAAGGAAAAGCATCAATCTGTATGGAGAAACATTGATTAAGACCTTAGGAAAAGAGAAAAAAGGAAATCCAAGTTTTAAAAGCGGGGTAACCTATCTGAAAGAATTCTGGAAATCAAAAGGAATCAATCCTAATATGATCAATTTTGCAGACGGAAGCGGACTTTCACCACAAAATTATGTGGCGGCAAAAGCTGAAGTACAGGCACTTTTATATGCTAAAAAACAATCCTGGTTTGAAGCGTACTATGATGGATTCCCGGTACAGGAAAATGGAATGAAGATGAAAAGCGGAACGATGAGAGATACCAAATCTTTTGCAGGATACCACACCGCAAAAGATGGCAAAAAGTATGTGTTTTCGATCATTATCAACAACTACCAAGGAAGTGGAAATGCAGAACTACAGAAAATTCTGAATGTTTTAAAATAAAATAACTTTGAGAAAATCCATACTTACCAGATTGAATAACTGGATTATTTTTGTTGTCATGACTATTTTGGTTATTGCTATTGTAGTGGCTTCAACATCACTCATTAATTTTCTCAGAAAAGAGGAGATCAAAAGGATCAGTCTTCTTTCCAAAGCGATAAGAATACAGCAGGAGGTAAAGACTCCGGATACGGATGTTCTGGATCTGCTGCCCGATATCCTTAATATCAATAATACCATTCCTTTCATTGTAACAGATAAGTACAAAAACCCGATTCTTGATCTCGGATACTACAGAAATATCCCTGAAGCTACCATAAAAAATTCTGAAAAACTTCAGGATGTGATCCGGAATATGGAGAAAAATTATGATCCTATTGAGATCAAAGTACCGGATGGAAATAATCAGTTTGTCTACTATGACAACTCACGTATGCTTAATAATCTTCGGTATTCGCCTTATATTTTAGGATTGTTTATCTTACTGTATTTTGGTTTTTCTTTCTGGTTTTTCAGGACAATCAAAAAGACGGATGAGGGATATCTTTGGGCAGGTCTGGCTAAAGAAACAGCTCATCAGATCGGAACCCCTTTATCTTCCATGATTGGGTGGATGGAAATTATGAAGCTGGATAATCCCGAATCGGAAGGGGTGCATGAAATAGAAAAAGACATCGAAAGACTCAGGACGATCTCAGAACGATTCTCAAAAATAGGTTCTGTTCCTGAACTGAATGACAGAAATTTCAATGAAACGATTCAGGAGAATTATGATTATTTGAAAACCAGAATTTCCAGAAAAATCAATTTTACACTGAATCTTCCTACTTACACGGTTTTGGTTCCACATAATAAAATTCTGATGAGCTGGGTGATTGAAAATCTGGTAAAAAATGCTGTGGATGCCATGAAAGGAGAAGGAGCTATTACAATGTCTGTTTTTGAAAGGAACAAAAATATTCTGATCGAAGTGAAAGACAATGGAAGCGGAATGACAAAACAGCAGGCAAGGAATGCATTCAATCCCGGATATTCTACTAAAAAAAGAGGCTGGGGATTAGGACTGTCATTGGCGAGAAGAGTAATTCATGAATATCATAACGGAGATATCAAAATTTCCCAAACTGAAATAGGAAAGGGAAGTACCTTTAGAATAACAATCAGAAAGGGGGATTGATTCTCGTTGAAATTAAGGCAAATGGGAAACCTAACAGGTTTTCAAAACCTGTTAGGTTTGTACCAAGTAATCTTAGGCTTGTATAAAAGCTCAACTTGAAGAAAGCAAAAAGCGGGGAAATTTTCCCCGCTTTTCTTGTTATTTTTTACCAGTAAGCCACTGTGTCTGTAGTTTCAGTTCTTCCGGAGTTGGATTCGCCTTAAATGAAGGGGTTTCCATTGTCATTTTATCCAGAATAGCCTTTCCTTTCAGAGTCATTTTTTCTTTTTTACCGGCATTATCTCTTAAAATAGTTACCGTAACATCCTGTCCGTCTTTGATGGTTCGGGTATACCCGATAAAATCCTGTACCTTTTTAATGTCTACTGTTTTCCCATCCAAAGCAAGTACCTGGTCTGTGATTTTAAATCCTATACTTTTTGCAAATGGAGACAGAGCTGAATGATCATCGAAAGCAAAAGCATTGGTCTTTTCATCAAACCCTGTCTGATTCGGGTCTTTGATGAACCAGAAAAGAGGCTGGCTTTCCTGCTTTTTAAGATCTATACCTACCATACTCAGATATTGTGCATAAGGCGTTGGCTGGTTTCCTGCAATATATTTGTTATAGAAATCTTTCACCTGAGGATATCCGGTTACTGTTACCAACTCGTCAATCAGCTTATCATCTTTGAAAGGCTTGTTTTCCCCAAATCTCTGAGACAGTTTTCTGATCATATCACGGTATCCCATCTCTCCGTTGGAAAGTTTTCTAAGCTCAATATCTAGACACATTGCCAAAAGAGCTCCTTTTTCATACACATTTCTGTACTGATCTTTATAAGGCTCTACCAATACATTTTTGCTCATTACCGTGAATGGCATTGTGTCGTCATAGCTTTTAGAGTTGGCAATCTTCTCACCAATTCTTTGAAGGAACTGATCTTTATTGATAAGACCTTCCTGAATTTGGAAAAGATTGGCAAAATACTCAGTTCCACCTTCATACATCCATAAGTGCTGAGACATCTTCGGGTCTGCATAATCGAAATAGTGAATCTCTTCAGAATGGGTCTTCAGAGGATTTACAGTATGGAAAAACTCGTGGGAAACCACATCTGTAATGGTATTGTCAATAGCATCTTTCGGCATTGCTTCCGGAAGTACTACGCTTGTAGATTCATGATGTTCCAGTGCTCCGAAACCTTTTACTCTAGGTCCGTCTCCTCCGGAAAGATAAAGCATGATTGCATACTTTTTATTGGTATTCATATCACCCAGGAATTTCTTCTGAGCAACCACCATTTTTTCCAGATTCTCTTTGAAATCTGCAGCTTTGTATTTTCCTGTTGGAGAATATACTCCCAGTACAAGATCCATTCCTCCCGCATTGAAGGTAATATAATCCGGTTTTGTATACATCAGTGGTGAATCTGTTACCTTAGCGTAGTTCGCAAGGGTATAGGTATCTGTAGCATCAGATTTGTCCTGGTCTACCAATGCTGTTGTTCCGTAGAAATCTGTTGGTTTCTGAACAATCAGCTGATAAGGAACATCCTGCATATTATCAATATAGCCGATAAATCCGTGGGTATTGATCATGTATACTTTCCCGGCTTCAATATCAGTTCCTGATGGAGAAAATACTGCTTTATGTTTTGATGTATCAAGCTCATCATCAAAGCTGTCATTCACAAGATAAGAGATCTTGGAAAGACCCTGAGCGTTTTTCAGTGAATAGGTATTGTCATTTACTTTAGTGAAAGTAAGTTCTTTGCCTTTATTATCGTAAAATTTGATCCCTTCGATGAATCTTCCATAGTCGTCTACAGAATAAGTACCCGGAACCGTTTTGGGGAAATGAAATTTAACATCTCCTGATTTCATTTTCGGAAACTCCATGGTAACGGCTACTTTATCATCTTTTACATTGACTAGATCAATGGTTGTTTTTATAGACTGAGCATTTGCTAAAAAAGAAGCAAAAATACCGAGACTAAGTACTGTTTTTCTCATTAGGTTTACATTAATAGTTAAATAGTTGCTCTTTTTGTCATTTTGTTACGGAAGAAGTATTAAACTTTTCTTAAAATTTTAAAGTAAAAAGTGAAAAGGCAAATCTGCTGATGTGCAAATTTGCCTTTTTCTTTTATTTATTATTGTAATAATTAATATAATAGTTAGGGTTTAGCTCAATCGGAGTGCTCTTTTTAAGCTTCACAGTCTGCCATTCTTCCGTAGGATTAATCGTTTGATCACCATTAATGATTACAGGTAACTTCAGGTTTTTCACCACATCTGTATAACGGAATTTTAAAGTATCACCATTTTGAGTATACTCAAGAGTTGGTATTTTTATCGTTCTCAGATACTGATCAAAAACAGTTGAGAAATCAATGCCTGATTTTGATGAAATATAATTCTCAATTTGCTGGGTGGTAACCGTCTGATGATAAAAATCTTTATTCAAGCCTCTTAAAATCTGTCTGAATTTTTCATCATTATTGATGACCTGTCTTATGGTATGAATCATGTTAGCTCCCTTTGGATACATATCTCCGCTGCCTTCATTTCTTACTCCGTATTGGCCAATAATAGGAACGTCATTGTCTATCAATTTCCTGATCCCCTGAACATAGATTTCAGCAGATTTTTTGTCCATATATTTTTCCGTGAAAAGAGTCTCAGAATAGTTGGTGAAACTTTCATGGATCCACATATCAGCCTGGTCTTTTGCTGTAATATTATTGGCGAACCACTCATGGCCGCTTTCATGAATAATAATGAAATCCCATTTTAATCCAACTCCTGTCCCTGAAAGATCTCTTCCAAGATAGCCGTTCTGATATTTGTTTCCATAGGCTACATTGCTCTGATGTTCCATACCAAGGTGAGGAGACTCTACAAGTTTGTATGAATCTTCATAAAACGGATACGGACCAAACCAGTATTCAAATGCTGAGAGCATAGGTTTTACCTGTTGAAATTGTTTTTTTGCCTTGTCCAGATTATAGTCAAGTACCCAATAATCCAGGTCCAGTTTTCCTTTTTCACCCTCAAATACATCTTTAAAGTTCACATATTTCCCAATACTCGGGATAATGGAGTAGGCGTTGATAGGATTTTTAACCTCCCAGGTATAAGTAGTTTTACTGCCGGTTGTTTTTTTATCAGTTAGTCTGCCGTTACCCACACCTACCAGATCATTAGGTGTGATAATTTTCATAATGATTCCGTTATCAGGTTCGTCGCTCCAGATATCTTTGGTAGGAAGCCATATGGAAGCACCTATTCCTTCGTCAGCAGCAGTCATCCATGGATTTCCTTTTTCATCCTTAGTAAAGACCCAGCCTCCGTCCCATGGGGCGTTTTTAGCAATCGTAGGTTTTCCGGAATAAATAACATTGATAGTATATTTTTCGCCTTTTTTGAATTTTTTATTCGCTGTAACAAAAATGAAATCTCCGTCCTGTTTATAATTGGCAACAGGAAAATTTCCTTCCACCTTATCAGCTTTCATCGGCTGTTGAAGGTCGATCTGGAAAACAGGATTGGTAACATCTTTTATAATCTCAAAGCTGATTATATTATTTCCTTTAATGCTTTTCTGCTCAAAATCCGGTTCTACGGAAAGATCATATTTTTTGACATCCCAAAAATTTCTGAACTCAGTATTGGAGCCCTTTAAAGTATCCTGTTTGGTGAAAACCTTACCCTTTTCAAAGAACTGCCCGAAAACAAGTCCTGATGCAAACAAGAGTGTATATGACAACTTTTTCATTTAAACTTTATTAATAATCTTCTCAAAAGTATAAAATTAAATCAATAGCACATATCGGAAATGCAATAAAATACAGATTTTTGAAGGCATAAAAAAAGCCCGGTCATTGCCGGGCTGTAAAAATTATCAGGTTTTATTTTTTGATGAATTTCAGGTTTGTTGTGGTTCCTTTATCTTCAATTGAAATGATATAAGCTCCAGTGCTTAATTTTGAAACCTGGATTTTATTATCATTAATCTGGCCGTTCATTACTTTTTGACCTGCCATATTAGTAATGATAAACTGAGCTTTAGATGTAATCTGGGTTACATTTAATACATCATTTACCGGGTTAGGATAGATCTGAATTGAGCTCTTATCTTTTACTGTCTCACTAGTAGAAAGCTGCTGCTGGATAAGCACCGGATAATCTTCCACTTCACCATATTGCTGGTTGCTGCATCCGCTGTTTGGCTGGCTTTCATATCCCAATACCACTCTCATGATCACGTTTCCTCCGGTATAAGCATCTGCAGGTACTGAGAATGAACCTGAAACAGGAGTTGCTATACTAGGTGCGCTGGTATAGATTATTTCAGATGAAGAGAATACTCCGTCTTTGTTGAAATCTATCCACACTGTTACCCCGTCATTATACTGAGAACTTGTCCATGCTTTGGTAATGCTTACATTGTTACCTGAAGATCCTGCCATAAGGGTGATCAGTTTTGTAGGATCTGTAGTGTAGTCTGTATACGGCGTATTGGCACTGCTATTTGAAACAGGGGCCATTCCCGAAGGAGTTACCGTCACATTGGAAATATACTCGTCAGCTGCATTTGTTCCGGTTATGGAGCATTTAGTAAATGAAGCTGTGGTGAAATTAGTTGATGCAGAATAAGAACCGACAGAAGATCCGCACACATTGGCTACCTGTACTTCATATTGAGTTGCTTCTGTAAGTCCTGAAATGTTATAAGAGTTTGTGGAAACAGGAACAGTAGTCCATGTTGCAGTTCCTACTTTTCTATACATTACAGAATAAGTTGCTCCTACTAACGCTGTCCAGTTTACAGATGCTGAAGTTCTTGTAATACCTGTTACCATAATCCCTGCCGGAGCAGATGTTGTACAGGCACTTGCAGATGCAGAAACTGTGGCATTTCCAACGGCATAGAATACATTATCAATAGCGCTTACTCTTATCTTTACGCTGGCACCCGTAGCCAGAGAAGAGAACGAAAACGGCTCAGCTCCGTCATTAGGTGTGGAAGCATTAATTACCGTCCATGTATTTCCATTATCTGTAGTATAGTCTAATTTAACGTTCTGTACATTATACGGCGCATTATTAGTGTTTACTACATCCCAGCTAACAGCTCCCGGAGTATTATTGTAAACAGTAGTTGATGTTACTTTGAAAGGTCCTTCATTCCCTATATCCACTTTCATTAGATTGCTTTGTGTCTGCTGTTGCGCAACATTCGGATTATTATCTCTCACCGTTACCTTGAAATTCATAGTTCTTGGTATATTGGATACGGTTTCCCAATCTGCAGCACTGGTAAGAGTACCATTAAGAACATTTGATAATTTAGGGAAATAACGTGTTGGAGAGTTTGTTGGCATTAGAGATCTGAAGTTTGCCCCATTATTTCTCGTTGCACTTACTGGCCCAAAAGCAGAAGTAGCCAGATCATATTGTTCCCAGGTATAGGTCATGGGATCATTTTGTGCATCTGCTGCAGAAGCCGTTAACACAAAAGCTGTTCCTTTAGGGATCATTTTATTGATCATTGGCTGTATCGAAGGAGGAGTATTTGCTACTGCTGTAATAGTTCCACAGTCCTGACCATTGACATATGCTCCTACCTCTTCAATATTTTTGGTATGAAAATAAGCATCAGAATGCATCTGAACATTATAGTTGGTAATACCGGCGTATCCCATAATAGTAGATCCGGATCCCGGTTCCATGTGGGCACCGTGCAAAGCAATAGACATTGTGTGAGCTGCTCCGAACTGGTGACCAATTTCATGAGCTACAAAATCTATATCATAATTATCTCCGAAAGGCTGATCTGGAGTAGAAGGTGAAGTGATTCCCGCACCTTTAGAAGTCGCATCATTATTGCTTGCAGGGTTTCTGCAGACATTTCCTACATCTCCGGCACTTCCACCACCACCTCTGTGGCCAAAGAAATGTCCTATATCATAAGCATTGTTACCTACACCGGCAGTATTGGAAAGAGTTTGCTGAAGCTGTAGATTCCATGCACCGGGAGCACTATATGTTCCATTTGGATTTGTTATCACATTAGAATAAGGGTCCGTAGCGGGATCTGTAAATATAAGCTGTGGAAGATCCTGTACAATCATATGGATTCCAAAATCTTTTTCAAAAACACCATTTACACGGTTCATTGTAGCATTAATACGGGCTGCGGCTCCAGGAACACCTCCTGCAAGTTGAGTGTATTCACCGTTTACAGAGATTGCAATTTTATAGGTTCTATATTTTTGTTCATTACTTTTATTAACATTACCGAGTCCGTTTAAGACATTTTTTGATTTCAGAAGCTTATTCATATCTTTCTTTGCCTTCTCAGGCTCAGAAGTTCTACATTCAAAAGGATCTTCATGAGATTTGTTAGATTTGAAAAAAACTCCATATACATCCTTTTCTTTATTGATAGGCTCTATGAATTCATATTTGCCTGTATCAGAGTCGAATGTCATAGATTGGAAATCGTTTGGTGCAGTACTGAACCGGATTTGCTTATATGGGTTATCCAGTCCGATACCAGAATATGCTCCCAATTCATATCTATCTGCCATAGACTTTTCTACTACAGGCGAGCTGTAAACTGAAAATCGTTCAATCCTTCCGTCTGCTGTAGGAAGGGAAACGATTACAGGGCTTCCTCCTTTTCCTGCTTCAGGAGTGTTTTTCAGTTGATCTCTTAATGCAGAAAGATCAAATTTGTAGGAATATTCTACTTTTACTTCTTTTCTTACCGGTGTGACTTTTTCCGAGACCGGCTCCCAACGTTGTGCCTGTAAACCGCTCAGGCTTAAAGCCAATGCACAGACGAAAATAATTTTCTTTTTCATATTTTTCTATTTATTGTTATTGAAGTTTTTAAATATAGTATGTTTTTTTTAATCTTTTACTGGTAATATGGTGTTAATTATTCCTAACTTTATAATATTAGCTAAATTTTCTTCTTGTTTTAAATTATATTAAGAATAAGTATAATTAAGGTTAATTTTTTTAATAAAAAAGCGCTATCATTCAATTGAATAATAGCGCTTAGGTTTTTATTAGTGAAAATACTAGTTATTTCTGTACTGCAGGAAGATTTCCGTTGCTTTTCTGTACCCTCTTATATGTGAATGTACACATCATAATACTGAATTCATACAAAATAAGGAGTGGGAATGCCGCCATCAGCATACTTAAAACGTCTGCAGGTGTAATGATCGCAGCAACTACCATAATCAAAACAATAGCGTGGCGACGGTATGTCTTCATAAATGCTGGAGTAAGAATTCCGATGCTGGTAAGGAAATAGATCAGAATCGGGAAAAGGAAAATAACACCCATACCCAAAACTACCTGTAAAAATAAGGTGGTATAATCACTTAGGTCATAAAGCGGAACAATAATGTCTGAAATTTTAAAAATAACTCCGAAATTAACCGCAAACGGAAGGATTAGAAAATAACCGCATAATACTCCGGTCATGAAAAGAATCCATACTGCATTAATGATATAAATAGAATTTTTTCTCTCTCTCGGATGTAAAGCTGGACCAATAAAACGCCATAATTCCCATACAATATAAGGAAAAGCGGCTACCATTCCTCCAAAAACAGAAACAGCCATCATTACATTGAACTGCTGATACAGCCTCTGTACACGAACAGGGAAGTCTTTCGGAAGATGAATACTGTCTTCCCCAAGAATCATTCTTGAAAAATGATTAACAACTCTGAATGTCGGGAAATCATTTCTGGTGGGCCCAAAAAAGATATGGTCCATAATCCAGTTGATATTAAAACCAACCACAAAAGCCGCAATTATGATAGCAATAATCGAACGGATCAGATGCCCTCTTAATTCTCCTATATGTCCAAGGAAGGACATGTCTTTACCATCACTCACAGAATACAATTTTTAAAGCGCAAATTTATGAAATATTTAGTTAAATGACCGATGTTGGATTCTAAAATTATCGAGGCACATATAAAGCAAAATCAAAATCCCTTTCTTTAATATTCATTTCTGTTAGAAGGTCTTCTGCGGCTACGTTGATTTTTTTCCACCTTTCATCAAGGCTAAGATCTAGTAATTCGAAAAACCATTCTTCTTCTGCCACTACATCAGTAACCTTTTTAAAATCTGATATTTTCTGTCTCAGTGATTCGTTGATAAACTTATTTCTGAATAACGATTCTATTTCTTCGCTGTATGAAAATATACATAAATCATCTCCGATATCTATCAGAGACAGGCAGTCTGCAACAGAATTGAATTTTTTATCATCATAAGTACAGAAGATCAGGCATCGGACGACACGGTCAAAATAGTCCTGACTTTTTTGATCATAGTACAGATTTCTATCATGATTAGAAGAGTCAGGGCTATGATTAGGTTCCAACGGGAGATGATGCACTGTATTTCTTTGTGAATCCTGATAGTCAAGATATTTTTTCAAAAATATAGGGAATAGAATCAGTAAATAAAGAATAATCATCATAATACCTTAAAAATATTTAATTAAAACGCTGATCCGAAGGTATAATGCCTGAAATCTTTTATTTGAACTTTAGTTAATCCCCTCATCTAACAATTTATGCAGGTCTATAATCCCGAAATACTTACCGTTTTCCGTTACAATAAGCTGGCCGATATTATTTTCTTTCAGCGTTTTCATAGCCTCTTTGGCTAGTGCATCTTTCTCAATAGTCCTTGGATGGGCAGACATAATATCTTTAGCCAATACTTTACTGATATCTTCTCCTTTCATCAGCATCCTTCTTAGATCTCCGTCTGTAATAACACCAATGATCTGATCTGCATTCGTTACTACTGTAATTCCATGGCTTGATGCACTGATTGAGATAATGACATCTCTTATTGATGAATCTTCTGTAACCTGTGGTTTTTGAGAAGAAAGAAACTGTTCTACTTTAGAAGTCAGGTTTTTTCCTAAGCTTCCTCCGGGATGGAATTTGGCAAAATCGTTAGCCTTGAAACCATTCAACTCCATTAAAGCAACAGCCAAAGCATCTCCCAAAGCCATCTGGATTGTGGTAGAGCTGGTAGGTGCCAGTTTGTTCGGACAGGCTTCAACGTCAACGTGAGTATCTAAAATAATTTCAGAAAACTCAGCCAGTTTACTCTTTTTATTTCCTGTCATCCCGATCAAAGCGGAGGAATAGTCTTTTAAATAAGGAACCAGATTGGCAATTTCCGGAGAATTTCCGGAATTTGAGATGCATAAAACAACATCCTGCTTCTGAATCACTCCCAGATCTCCATGGATTGCTTCTGAAGCATGCAGGAATTGTGAAGGGGTACCCGTTGAGTTTAAGGTAGCTACAATTTTATTTCCCACATGGGCTGATTTTCCAATTCCTACCACAATAAGCTTTCCTTTTGCTGAGTTGATGATCTCCACTGCCTGGGCAAATTCGTCATCAATTCTGTTTTTTAATTTTTCGAGTTCAGAAATCTCTATTTCTAAAGTGGTTTTTGCAATTGATATAATGTTGGTTCTATCCATTTTATGATGATAAGGTATACAAAAAAGTTCTTTAAAAACGTTATATTTTAAAAAGAATATTTAATATAAGTTTTATTTTTTATAAATTCGTTCGCTTTTATTTTAAGCGAAATTTTTATAACTTTGGGTGTGATGCAAATTTAGCAATAGAAAATTAGATGAGCGCAAAAAAAGCCAATTTATCAGGCGAATTGAAAAAGTATTTTGGGTTTTCTACATTTAAGGGCCAGCAGGAACAAATTATAGACAACCTATTGAATGGGAAAGATATATTTGTTTTAATGCCTACAGGTGGTGGGAAATCATTATGTTATCAGCTTCCGGCACTTATTTCGGAAGGTACGGCAATTGTCGTTTCGCCATTGATAGCGTTGATGAAGAATCAGGTAGATGCAGTGAACGGCCTTTCATCTGAGGATGGGGTAGCGCATGTGTTAAATTCCTCATTAAACAAAACGCAGACCAAGCAGGTTTTTGACGATATCAAAAGCGGCAAAACCAAACTTCTGTATGTAGCTCCTGAATCATTAATTAAAGATGATTACCTGGATTTTTTGAAAGATGTGAAAATTTCTTTCTTTGCTATCGACGAAGCCCACTGTATTTCAGAGTGGGGACATGATTTCAGACCGGAATACAGGAATCTGAAACAGATTATAGACAGAATCGCCAATGTACCGGTGATTGCTTTAACGGCTACCGCTACTCCTAAGGTTCAGGATGATATCCAGAAGACTTTAGGAATGACTAATGCATTGGTGTTCAAAGAAAGTTTTAACCGTCCTAATCTATATTATGAAGTATGTCCTAAAATCAATATAGATAGGGAAATCGTTAAGTTTATCAATCAGCATAAAGGAAAATCTGGAATTGTATACTGCCTGAGCCGGAGAAAAGTTGAAGAATTTGCCCAGCTTCTGCAGGTAAACGGGATCAATGCTCTTCCTTATCATGCTGGTCTTGACCAAAAAGTAAGAGTCGCAAATCAGGATAAATTCCTGATGGAAGAAGTAGATGTGATTGTTGCAACCATTGCTTTCGGGATGGGAATTGATAAGCCGGATGTACGTTTTGTGATCCACTACGACTTCCCAAAATCATTGGAAAGCTACTACCAGGAAACCGGAAGAGCAGGGAGAGATGGAGGAGAAGGGCACTGTCTGGCATTCTACGATCCTAAAGATATTGAAAAATTAGAAAAATTCCTGGCACAAAAACCCGTTTCAGAAAGAGAAATCGGATTACAGCTTTTAAATGAAGTGGTAGGCTATGCTGAAACTTCAATGAGCAGAAGACAATATATTCTGTATTATTTTGGGGAAAGTTTCGATCCGGTAAAAGGAGACGGAGCCAATATGTGTGACAACTCATCCAATCCGCCAAAAGTAAAGGATGCTACTGCAGACTTAAAAAAATCGCTTGAACTTATTAGTGATACAGGAGAAAAATTCAAGTCTAAAGATCTGATTTCTGTTATCGTAGGGAAAGAAAATGCAGTGACAAAATCTTACAAACTTGAGCAAAGTTCTTATTTTGGCTTTGGAAAAGATGAAAAAGATAATTACTGGAAAACAATCCTGAGGCAGGCAACCGTTCAGAACTTTTTACAAAAAGACATTGAGACGTATGGTGTTTTAAAGATTACAGAGAAAGGAAAAACAGTACTGAATGGTACTTCTAAAGATGTATTCTTAATTGCTGAAGACAGAGAGTTTGACCTTACTCAGGCAAAAGCAGAAAGCGATCAGATACAGCAGCAGGCTGGCGGAGGTATGGATCAGAACCTCTTTAACCTGTTGAAAGAACTGAGGAAAAAGGTAGCCAAAAAACATGGAATTCCACCTTATACGGTTTTCATGGATCCGAGTTTGGAGGATATGACCGTTCAGTATCCGATTACAGTAGATGAAATTACCAAAATATATGGAGTAGGCGAAGGAAAGGCTAAAAAGTATGGTAAAGAATTCGCTGATTACATTAAAACATATGTAGAAGATAACAATATCGAACGTACTCAGGATATGGTATTGAAGCAGGTGGCCAATAAATCGAGCCATAAAGTTTTCATTATCCAGAGTACTGATAAAAAGATTGACCTTGAAGATATTGCAAGAGCCAAAAACCTTTCTATGGATGAACTCCTGAAAGAAATGGAAAGAATTGTATATCAGGGAACAAAGCTGAATATCGACTATTATATTGAAGACAATTTTGACGAAGACATCGTAGACGGATTCATGGAATTCATGAACGAATCTGAAAGTGACAGTATGAAGGTATTGCTGGATGAATTCGGGGATGAGCTGTCCGATGAAGAAGTGAGAATGTTGAGAATTAAATTCATCAGTGACGTAGCAAATTAAGATGACTTTAAACAATAACGAAATAATTTTAAAAGAAATTCTTCCTGAGAAGAGTTTCTTTTTTAATATGACAGAAAAGTTGAGAACAACTTTTTCTATATTTTACCTTGCAATTGGTGTATTTTTTATTACGAGTAGCTTAAACTCCAGTTTTTGGCTTTTTTCGATAATGGCAGTTGTGATTTTTTGTAATGCTTTATACATTTCTTTTTTCAGATGGATTGTAAAGTATTGGAAACTGAAAAATAATTATTACGTAATTACAAACCAAAGAATAGCTATCGTTAAAAAGGGAAGTGGGAAAATTTTAAAATTTAAAGAACTGAATGAAATAGATCAGGTGAACGCTGAAATGAATTCAAAACATTTTGGCAACATCATTTTTGGAGAACCGGAAAGAATATTTGGTAAAGATGATGAGAATTTTTCTTTTTTTAGGAGAAGAGGAGTCAATTTTGCTGAAGATAAATATGCTTTTCCAAGTGTTGGAAATATTCACGAAATTATTCCTGTATTTAGTGAGTTGGGATTGAAGGTTAATAAAACTTTTTACTAACTTTACATTGATGAAAAAGATATCTGTCATATTTATTCTGCCGGACTTAGAAACCGGGGGAGCAGAAAGGATTGTTACTACTATAGCGAACCATCTTTCCAGAGATAGGTTTGAACCCAAGATTTTGCTGTTACGTAAACAAGGCGGATATCTGAATTTTCTTAAAAAAGATGTCGAAATTATTGACATCAATACTGAAAGAATAAGACATTCCTTAAAGCCTATTTTAGGTGAAATCTACAGAAGAAAACCTGATATTGTGTTTTCAGGTTTTGGTGAAGTAAATGCCTATTTATCATTATTTATAAAGCTTTTTCCAAGAACGAAATTCATTGCCCGGGAAACCAATGTGGTAACCCAGCATGTAACCCGTAAAGAGATTAAGTTTTTCTATAATTTTTACAACAACTATCAGAGAATCATTGCTCAGAGTGATGATATGATGAAGGATCTTGTTGATAATTTTAATATTAAAAAGAAAAAAATTGTCAAGATCAATAATCCTGTAGACTTTGATTTTATTGAAGATAAAATGGCACTGTCTTTAAAACCAGAATGCTTTAAATACAATTATAAAAATGTAGTGGCTATTGGTAACTTATCATCCAGAAAAGGGTTTGATAACCTGTTGAAAGTTTTTTCCAGACTGAAGAATGAAAATATTATGCTTCATATTCTGGGTGACGGAAAAGATAAGGATATCTTATATCAGACCAAAGAACTCTTAGGATTAAAAAAAGTGATTTTCCATGGCAGACAGGATAATCCCTACCAATATCTGAAATATGCAGATCTATTTGTACTTTCTTCAAGATACGAAGGATTCCCGAATGTACTTCTGGAAGCAGGAGCCTGCGGTACCTATTCTCTGGCTAACAACTGTCCCGGAGGAATTAATGAAATTATCCAGCATAATGTAAATGGTGAAGTCGCCGATATTGAAAACTATGATGGTTTTGCCCAACAGATTGTAAAGGTATTGCAGAACAATTATAATAGAGACGCCATAAGAAACTCTATTAAATCCAGGTTTTCAAAGAATATTATTCTGGATAAATATGAAAAGGTATTGCTGGATTTAATAAAACCTTAGTAACCCTTATTTGCTTTATGAGTGGTTAATTTCTTACTTTTGGAGTTATAAATTTTATCTGAAAACCAATTTTTATTCATGAATAAAATCCAAAAATTAGGATGCGCCTGTGAGAAGCCTAGTTCAAATTATACAGAATATAGAAGCTCAGCATTAGGAATTGATCATACAAACGGGAGATATGGAGAAGTAACGATTCAACAGTGCAAGTTGTGTCAAAGAATATGGATTCATTATTTTGTAGAATATGAAAGTTTTTCCAAATCAGGAAGATGGTACAAAGGAATTGTTTCTAAAAAAGACCGTCCTCAAATAACCCCGGAAAATGCGGTAGAGTATCTGGAAAACCTTGAATGGTATGTATATGGAGGATCTTTTTTTGAAAGTACAGGAGAATTCGGGCAAGGAAAATTGAATGTGAGTTTGTAGTATTTTATGCTGACTTAAGAATAAGCAATACAATTAAATATCAAATTTATGAAGCCGTTTATAATCGTTATTTTAATGCTGAATTCTGTTGTAATAATCGCTCAGCAGAAGACAATTTCCAGAAAAGAGTTGTTAAAAACTGCTCTTGATCAGAAAGTAAAATCCACAGAGATTCAGGAAATAACAATGGCTGCAGGGCAGGGAGCTCCGAAACATCTACACCCCTGTTCCGTTTTAGGAATCATCAATTCAGGAGAGGCTGTTTTTCAGATAGAAGGACAGGAAAGAGTTATCCTTCATCAGGGAGATGCTTTCTATGAACCTAAAAATACCAATATTCTTCATTTTGATAATGCCTCAGCAGAAAAACCACTCATCTTTACTGCAATTTATTTGAAGGAAGGAAGTGAGGAAAATATAAAATTCATAAAATAACATTTTTCATAAAACTAAAGCATATAATTATCATTTTTAAAATTGATAAAACTCACTTTGGTGCTTGGTAATTTATATGTAAATTTGTGAGAATTAAGATAGATAATAATAAACAAATTCATAGAATAACATGAGTCAATTCGATGTTACCGTAATAGGTTCTGGTCCCGGTGGTTATGTTGCTGCTATCCGTGCAGCACAATTAGGTTTCAAAACAGCAATTATTGAAAAATATTCAACTTTAGGCGGAACTTGTCTTAACGTTGGATGTATTCCGTCAAAAGCGCTTCTTGACAGCTCTGAGCATTTCGAAAACGCAAAACACAATTTTGCAGGTCACGGAATTATCATCAATGAGCCGCAAGCGGATATCGCAAGAATGATCGAACGTAAAAACGAAGTGATCAAGCAGAATACAGATGGAATCAGCTACCTGATGAACAAAAACAAGATTACTGTTTTTGAAGGAGTGGGAAGCTTCGAATCTGCTACTCAGATTAAAGTTACAAAAAACGACGGTTCTTCTGAAACCATCGAATCTAAGTATACAATCATTGCAACGGGGTCTAAACCATCTGCATTGCCTTTCATCTCTTTAGATAAAGAAAGAGTGATTACTTCTACGGAAGCTTTAAACCTTAAAGAAATTCCTAAACATTTAGTAGTAATCGGAGGTGGTGTTATCGGTCTTGAATTAGGTTCTGTATACCTAAGATTAGGAGCTCAGGTAACTGTTGTAGAATTTATGGATAAAATCATCCCTGGAATGGATGGAGCTTTAAGCAAAGAATTGACTAAAGTTCTTAAAAAACAAGGAATGAAGTTTATGCTTTCTACTGCGGTTTCTGCGGTTGAAAGAAACGGAGATACTGTAAAGATCACCGCTAAAGATAAAAAAGGAGAGGAAGTAGTAGTAGAAGGAGACTACTGTTTAGTTTCTGTAGGTAGAAAACCTTATACAGACGGTCTTGGACTTGAAAAAGCAGGGGTAGAACTTGACGAAAGAGGAAGAGTAAAAGTAAACGACCACCTGCAAACTAACGTAGCTAATATCTATGCAATCGGTGACGTTATCAAAGGTGCGATGCTTGCTCACAAAGCTGAAGAAGAGGGAGTTTTTGTTGCTGAAACATTAGCAGGACAAAAGCCTCACATCAACTATAACCTGATTCCTGGTGTTGTTTATACTTGGCCGGAAGTTGCAGGAGTTGGTAAAACTGAAGAGCAACTGAAAGAAGAAGGGGTAGCTTACAAAGTAGGATCTTTCCCAATGAGAGCATTAGGTAGAAGCCGTGCAAGTGGTGATGTTGATGGTCTTGTGAAGATTATTGCAGACGAAAAAACAGATGAGGTTTTAGGAATGCATATCATCGGAGCCAGAGCTGCTGACCTTATTGCTGAAGGAGTAATTGCTATGGAATTCCGTGCAAGTGCTGAAGATATTGCAAGAAGTTCTCACGCTCACCCAACATATGCAGAAGCAATTAAAGAAGCTGCATTGGATGCTACAGGGAAAAGACCAATCCATATGTAATAATTGATTAAAAGATTTAATCATTTAAATATTTAAAATTAAAGGCTGTTTCTTTTTTGAAACAGCCTTTTTTATGTGGTTTTTGGCATGAAAATGGAGATTGACTTTTTAAATTTCGTGTATGAAAAAGATTTTTATCAGTTGGATGCTTTTAGCAGGGATGAGCTCATTTGCTCAGGAAGCAGGAAAAGCAGGTGAGTTATTAAAAAATGAAGCTTCCACCACAGAAATGAAGGCTCCGAAAAGCTTCAATGAAAGAAATAAAACGTTCGATCAGTCCAGATCCGGAAACAATAACACTCCTCAGGGAAACAGAAATACCCGTCCAAATTATCAATGGAACAGAAATTATGGTTATGCGGAAGTTTTTCTGAGAATACCTGAGCAAGGCTTTTTTACTGTTGAAGTTGGAGATCAGATGATGGCAAACGGTTCCGGAAAATACAGGTTTTTTGATTTGTCGTCGGGGAGAATACCTATTTCCATCTACGAGAACGGTTTTCTGATGTACAGAACAACTTTGATGCTTCGAAATAATAGCAGAATAGTGTTGGATTTTTTCACCAATGAAGGTTTATACCTTTTGGATTCTTATCCCGTTCAGGGTCAATATGGCTTTAATGACTGGAATGACGTATGGAATAATCCTTACGGAAATCAGTCCGGAGACTGGTCTCATCAGGGAAATGTAATGGATAATAATTCTTTCCGTCAGTTTTTTGATATGATGATGAGTAATGAGAGATTTGACGATGGGAAAATTGCTATGATCAATCAGCAGATGCGAACTTCTATGTTCACTTCCGCACAAATAAGAGATCTGGTAAAAGCAATCAGTTTTGATAATAAAAAATTGGCACTCGCTAAATCTATGTACCGTAATTGTGCAGATAAAAACCGATATTTTATGGTGTATGATGCTTTTGATTTTGAAAGCAGCAAACGGGAACTGATGGATTATATTTCTAACTTATAAAATATACTTCTCGGTTATTTTAAACTCTGAGAAATCTTATATTCAAAATAAACGGGCTACAGTCCGTTTATTTTTTTACAACCAATCCTTTGGCTTCGGCCAAAATGTATTTTCTACATGATTTTCAGCTTATCATAAAACTTAGAATGCTTCGGAGTAATATTAAACTGGATTCCAAAAGTTACCCCTTTAAAATATTTTTCTCTGTGAATCGGAAAGGCATAGCCACTATTCAGAAACACCGCATTGAACAACGAGACACCGATTCTTGGTTCCAGTGAGTATGGATTGCCGGAAATTCCAAGTAATAGTCCGGCACGGAGAATATTGATGTTGATTTCGGGAATCAATTTATCTGTATCATTTACATGAGTATAAAGCAGAGATGGTCCAATAATAATAGAACCTTCATAGCTTTCACCAAATCTGTATTCCAATCCTGCCTGCAGAACATTTCTTCCGGTGTAGCGATATGAAATATTCAGCGCTGTTTTTTCCAACAGCTGAGCTTTTGAAATAGCCGTTAAAAAAATAAGAAGTAGGATGAAATACTTTCTCATGATTGTTTTTGTTCAAATATAAAGGTTTTAGGGGCTTTACAAAAGATAAAGATAAGCCTTTAAAAGAATTATAATGGTATTGACTAGGTTGGCATCTTCAAATTTCCGTACCTTTGTCAGCTAATTTTATCATCAATGCAACTCGGAAAAACTCAGACTTTAACAATTTCAGAACAAATTAATTCAGGATGGATTCTCGTAGATGAATCCGGAGAAAAAGCTTTTCTGCCTAAAATCTTTATTCAGGATGAAAAAGAAACAGGTGATGAAGTTGAAGTTTTCGTGTATCAGGATGACGATAAATTAAAGGCAACTACTGAGATCCCATTGGCTGAAGTAGGGGAGTTTGCGGTGATGAGCTGTGTACAGAGTCTTCCAAGTGGAGCTTTTATGGATTGGGGAATCATTAAGGATTTATTTATCCCTTACAAACAGCAGAAAACCAAAATTATCGAAGGCAAAAGATATCTGGTTTATATTTATGTAGATGAAGATATGGAGCTGATTACGGGTACTACAAAGTTCAAGAGAAACCCGCAGTATGAAAATCTTCCGTTTCAAAAAGGAGACAAAGTAGATCTGCTTATGATGAACGAAAGTGAACTGGGCTGGAATGTGGTGATCAACAAACAATACATTGGTTTGATATACGCTTCCGATGTTTTCAAAAAGCTGTATCCGCTATCAGAAGAAAAAGGATATATTAAAACCATCCGTGAAGATGGGAAAATAGATATTTCTTTACAGCCGGAAGGTTTTGAAAATATTGATGAGTTCAAACAGAAAATTCTTAACAGGCTGGAAGAAAACTATGGACTTCTGTATGTGTCAGATAAGTCTTCTCCTGAAGAGATCAAGGATGAACTTCAGATGAGTAAGAAAAACTTTAAAAAGGCGATCGGAGGACTTTATAAAGATAAGATTATTGATATTCTGGACGACAAAATCAAATTATTATAAAACAAAAAACGAGCAGAAATTTCTGCTCGTTTTTTGTTTCCTTCCATTAATTACGAGAAGCGATCAATCGTTGTTCTTTTGCGTAAAATAATTCTCTTCAATGATCTTTTATTGAAGAGAATTATTTTTTTATCCCAAATTTTAAATTCAAAAAACATGATGGATGTCATAACATTTTTGTTTAATTTTTTTGTTTAACAATTTTGTCAAAAATAAATTTTAGTATAAATTTGCACAAATTTGTTTAACAAAAATGTCAAATCAAGCAAAAAAAGACCAAACACAGGAATTGATCAAGGAGACAGCGAAGAATTTATTCTTTGTGAAAGGAAAATTTGATGCTACTACGCAGGAGATTGCAGATGAAGCAGGAGTGAACAGAACGCTTATTAATTACTATTTCCGTTCAAGAGATAAGCTTATCCAGATCATTTTTGATGAAGCTCAGAGAGTAGAACAGGAAAAGTCAAAGATTATTCAGAACTCTGCTCTGCCTTTTAAAGAAAAGATCAGCAAGTTCATAGAAAGCAGTCTTTCTACAAGTCTTCAGTATCCGTATCTGGAAACATATATTGTATCGCAGATCAATAAAGGAACCTGCCATCACAGAGAAATTGAGGAAGATATCCTGAATGAAATGTATAGTGACATCGAAAAAGAAATGGAATTGGGAAATATAGAAAAAATGGCACCTGTGCAGTTTATTCTTAATATGGTTGCTCTATTAGTGTTCCCAAGCGCCATAAGACCATTATTTATGGAAAATTTATTAATTAATGATGAAGAATATGATAAGATCATTTCTGAGCGAAAAGAGATTATTATTAATATGTTGTTCAAAAATTAAAAAAAAACTAAAGTATTTATGAAAATGATTCGTCATTTAGAAATAAATAATGACTGAAAATTAAATAAAAAATAAACGAAGTATAAAATTATGAATAGAAAACGTATAACTGCTACAAAGCTAAAAATTGGGATAGCTTCAGCATTTATGATTTTCGGCTCTACATTGATGTCTGCCCAGCAGCAGGTTTCCCTGCAGGAAGCAATAAAACAGGCACTTCAAAATAAAGCAGAAGCTAAAAAAGCTGCTTTACAGGTCAAAAAAGCCGAATACAAGATTGATGAGGCCAGAGCCGGTGCTCTTCCACAGGTCACTGCGACGGCGGGCTTAACCTATAACCCGATTATTCAGGAATCTTTGCTGGAATTTGGAGGAGAGAAAATCAGGGCTCAGTTTGGGCAGCCTTGGGGGTCTACAGCTTCTGTACAACTTCAGCAGGCGATTTTTGATCAGAGAGTATTTACAGGACTTAAAGCTGCAAAATCTACAAGAGAGTTTTATGTACTGAATGCCCAGTTAACCAATGAACAGATTATTGAAAATGTAGCAACAGCTTATTATCAGGTGTTCGTACAGGAGGAAAATCTTAAAACGGTAACTGCCAGCTATGCCAATACTGAAAAAGTAAGAAATGTTATTAAAAGCTTAGTTGATAATGGATTGGCAAAGGCAATCGATTTAGACAGAACAAATGTTCAGCTTACTAATATTGGTTCCAATAAACAGACTTTAATCAACTCTGTTGAACTTTCAAAAAATGCGCTGAAGTTTTATATGGGAATCCCTATCTCTACAGACATCGAGCTTGAAGAAAAAGAAATACAGCCAAAGCCTGAACTGATTGCGAGCAACGTAAATCTGAATGATCGTACAGAGATCAAAGTTTTAAACAAAAACAGGGAACTTTTGGTTTTCAATAAAAAAGCGACCGAAGCTTATCTTTATCCATCAGTAAATCTTACTGCGAATTACGGATGGGGAGCAAACGGAGCAAAATTCCCGCTGACAAATGGTCTTAGTAAGGGAGTTCTCTGGAGCGATTATTCAGCAATTGGTTTGAATGTAAATATTCCTATTTTCACCGGAGGAGCTACAAAAGCGAAAATCAATCAGGCTGAAATTGATATTCAGGATATTGATGTTGATATTGAAAACACTCAGTTGAGCTTAAGTTTAGATTATAAAAATGCGGTCACCAATATGGAAAATGCATTGATTAATATTGAAAGCATGAAAGATAATGTAGGATTGGCAGAAAGAGTTCAGAAAAATACGCAGGCAAATTATCAGTATGGGTTAGCAACCCTTACAGAAGTGCTGGATTCTGAGAATGCTCTGACACAGGCAAAACAGAACTATTCTAATGCATTGCTGGATTACAAACAGGCAGAGATCAAGCTGATAAAAGCTAAGGGTGAACTAAACACACTACAAAACTTATAATAAACTAAAATGAAAAAAACTTTAATATATATCATCGTAGCAGCAGTACTGGTAGGTTTAGCCGCTTACAAGATTGCCGGGAACAAAGAAAAACAGACGCAGGAAGTAAAAGAAGTTGCTAAGCAGGTAGATAAAATCAACGTTAATATTGTCACTGTTACAAGAGAAAATATTGATACAGACTACTCAGCCAACGGGACATTCATTCCTAAGCAGGAAATGAACCAGTCTTCTGAAATTGCCGGACGTATTGTAAGCGTTCTGGTAAAAGAAGGTTCAAGAGTAAGTGCAGGTCAGGTTTTGGCAACTATCAAGAGAGATGCTATTGAAGTGGATGTTACACAGGCCCAGAATAACTTACAAAATGCTATTATCGATAATCAGCGTTACGAAAATGCTTTTAAAACAGGAGGTGTTACAAAGCAGCAGGTTGATAATTCAAGACTTCAGCTGAAAAATGCACAGGCAGCTGTGAAAGCTCAGGGAGTAAGAGTGAATGATACCAGCATCCGTGCAGGGATCAGCGGAACAATCAATAAAAAGTTGGTAGAACCTGGAACAGTTGTTTCGGTAGGAACATCTATGTTTGAAATCGTTAATATCAACAGCTTAAAACTTTCTGTTTTAGTAGATGAAAGCCAGATCGGAAAAATTCAGTTAGGTCAGGAAGTTCCGATTAAAGTAAATGTTTTACCTGAAGATTCTTTCGTAGGTAGAATTACTTTCATTGCTCCTAAAAGTGATGCTTCTTTGAATTTCCCTGTTGAAATTGAAGTTCAGAACAGAGGAAACCTGAAAGCAGGTATGTATGCAACCGCTAAATTCAGTACAAATAATGGTGCAGAAACTCAGAATATGCTGACAGTTCCTGCGGAAGCCTTTGTAAATGGGGTAAGCTCAGGACAATTATTCGTTGTTCAGAATGGTGTTGCTAAATTGATCAAAGTAACCATCGGAAAAGTTTACGGAGATAAAGTTCAGGTATTAAGTGGATTGAATGGAGGAGAGCAGGTAGTAACCAGCGGACAGATCAATCTGGACAATGGATCTAAAGTGAACATTATAAAGTAGTAGATCTATGAAGTTAGCAGAAATATCGATTAAAAGACCCTCGCTGGTAATTGTATTATTTACAATTCTGACGTTGGGAGGTATCCTGAGTTATACACTCATGGGATACGAATTGATTCCGAAGTTTGAAACCAACATGGTAACAATATCTACGGTATATCCGGGAGCTTCCCCTGCAGAGGTGGAAACATCCGTGACCCGAAAGATTGAAGATGCCGTAGGTTCCCTGGAAAACGTAAAAAAAGTAGAATCTTCTTCATATGAGAGTTTATCCGTAATCATGGTTCAGCTGAATGATGGTGCCGATGTAGACTACGCCTTGAATGATGCTCAGAGAAAGGTAAATGCTATCCTTGCAGACCTTCCGGACGACGTGAAAGCACCCTCTCTGAACAAATTCTCTTTGGATGATCTACCAATTATCACGATGAGTATTTCATCTGATAAGCTAAACAGTAAGGATCTTTATGACTTATTGGATAAAAAGATTGAACCTATTTTCTCCCGTGTAAATGGTGTAGCTCAGGTTGACCTTGTGGGTGGACAGGAAAGAGAAATTCAGGTGAATCTGGATGAGAAAAAATTACAGGGGTACGGACTTTCAATTGGAGACGTACAACAGGCAATCCTATCATCAAACCTTGATTTCCCAACAGGAAGTTTGAAAACGAGAACTACAAAATCTACGATCAGACTTTCAGGAAAATATAAGTCTACTGAGGAAATGAACAACCTTGTTGTTTCCAATAAAAATGGTGCTCAGGTACGTTTGTCTGATATTGCAACAGTTTTTGACTCTCAGAAAGATGTTGAAAAAGTAGCGAGATTCAACCAGTTCCCGACCATTTTGATGCAGGTTAAAAAACAATCTGATGCGAATGCGGTAGCAGTATCTGAAAGTGTTCAGAAAACAATTAAAACAGTAGAAGAAGCCTATAAAGTTCAGGGTGTAAAAGTAAAAATCGTAAATGATACTACAGAATTTACCCTTGAATCAGCCAACCACGTTATTTTCGACTTATTCCTGGCGATTATCCTCGTGGCGATTGTGATGTTATTATTCCTTCACAGTATCAGAAACGCATTTATCGTAATGGTTTCTATCCCCGCTTCATTGGTGGCAGCGTTCATCGGAATGAACCTGATGGGTTATACTTTGAACCTAATGAGTTTGCTGGGGCTGTCCCTTGTGGTAGGTATCCTGGTGGATGACGCGATTGTAGTACTGGAAAACATTTACCGTCACATGGAGATGGGTAAAAGCAAAATCAGAGCAGCTTATGACGGAGCTTCAGAGATCGGATTTACCGTTGCTGCGATTACATTGGTAATTGTGGTGGTATTCTTACCGATTGCGATGAGTTCAGGTCTTGTAGCCAACATCCTGGCACAGTTCTGCGTCACGGTAGTTATTGCCACCTTGTTATCATTGTTGGCCTCATTTACTATCATTCCTTGGTTATCATCAAGATTTGGTAAGCTGGAACATTTAACAGGTAAAAACTGGTTTGAGAAATTCATTCTTTGGTTTGAAGGATTAATTGACAAGTTTACACACTGGATCACAGGAATCCTTGAATGGTGTCTGAAAACGACATTAAGAAGAATCTCAACAGTAGTGATTACATTCATTGTCTTAATCAGTTCATTCATGCTGGTAGCATTCGGTTTCATTGGAGGAGAGTTCTTCCCGCCAATCGACCGTGGCCAGTTCCTGGTACAAATGGAATTGTCAAAAGATGCAACCGTTGAAAAAACAAACCAATTAACATTAGATGTTGAGAAGTTCTTAAGAAACGATAAAGATGTTGTAGACCTTATTACAACTGTTGGACAGCAGTCTACAGGTTTTGGGGGTGCTCAGGCAACAACGTATCAGTCTGAGGTTCAAGTAAACTTAACAGATAAGTCTGAACGTTCTGAAAGTACCAACATCAAAGCTGCGAAGATAAAAAGACAGTTAGAAGAGAAATTCACAGGAGTTGAATTCAAAACTGCTCCAATTGGTATCATGGGTGCTGAAAACGCTCCGATTGAAATGGTAGTAACAGGACCTGATAACGAAACAGCAGTAAAAGAAGCAACAAGAATCCTAGAACTATTGAAAAAAGTTCCGGGAGCTGTGGATGCTGAATTATCAACAGATACAGGTAGCCCGGAAGTTCAGGTGAGTATTGACAGAGATAAAATGTCTTCTCTAGGTTTAAATCTTTCAAATGTAGGACAGACAATGCAGACTGCATTCAACGGAAATACAGATGGGAAATTCAGAGCCGGAGAATATGAATACGATATCAATATCCGTTTTGGAGATGTCAACAGACAATCCATTGATGATGTTAAAAACCTTATGTTTACAAACCCTCAGGGGCAGCAGGTTCGTTTAAGCCAGTTTGCTGAAGTAAAAATGGGTTCAGGACCAAGCTTACTTGAACGTAGAGATAAATCACCTTCGGTAAAAGTAAGAGCAAAAGCAGTAGGTAGACCGGTAGGGGACGTAGCGAATGAGTGGGCAAACCAGTTTATGAACAGCAACAAAAAACCTATTGGAGTAGATTATATCTGGAGTGGAGATATGGAAAACCAGCAGGAAGGTTTTGGTACTTTAGGAATTGCTTTATTAGCAGCTATCGTATTGGTATATCTGGTAATGGTTTCACTATATGACAGTTTTGTATATCCTTTCGTGGTATTGTTCTCAATCCCGTTAGCGATGATTGGAGTAATGGTGATCCTTGCCTTAACTGCAAACTCACTGAATATCTTCACCATGCTAGGGATGATCATGTTGATTGGTCTTGTAGCGAAGAATGCTATCCTTATCGTTGACTTTACCAACGCGAGAAAAGCTGCAGGAGCTAATACTCACGATGCTTTGGTACAGGCCAACCACGCACGTCTTCGTCCGATCCTGATGACAACGATTGCGATGATCTTCGGTATGTTACCAATCGCATTGGCAACAGGTGCAGGAGCTGAAATGAACAAAGGTCTTGCATGGGTAGTAATTGGTGGTTTGACATCGTCTCTATTCCTTACCTTGATTATTGTACCGGTAGTATACTCTTTATTTGACTCTGTTTTACGCAGAATGGGTAAAGATACAAAAGTAGACTACGAAGCTGAAATGAAGGCAGATTATGTACACAGAGAACTAAATGAAGACGGATTTACTCCGAAACATTTAGATAAATAAAAATTAAACCTTTAATTAACCGAAAGCGCCTCAGAATTTCTGAGGCGCTTTTTTATGTTGATATATAATATAGATTTTGGCTAAAGCCGAAGGATGAGTTTTATTATTGTAAATGGGCTAAAGCCCATTTCTATTGATGAGTAATCATATAGCAATATACCTATGTAGAGAAAAATAAAATTGTTTTTAGGTTAAATTATTGGTCTGTGTCATTCTGAACGAAATAAATTGTAGTGAAGAATCTCATGGATAGATTACAAATGAGATTCTTCCTTCTTAGAATGACAAACCTAATTAAAATATTCAATAGGAGTGGGCTTTAGCCCACTTAATTCTATAATGTTCATTATCGGCTTTAGCCAAAACATAATATCCGGTTTTTGGCAACAAAAAAGCTTCCAGCATGTACTGAAAGCTTTTATATATTGTAATGTAGAAAAATTAATCTGCCATAGCCTCTCCGGACTTTCTGTAGATAAAGTTTCCATAGATGTGTCTTCTTGCGAAACGGCTTGGTGAATCAGCATTGATCATTTTGATATAAGTATTTTTAGGAACTCCCATGTACTCGTACATATTTCCGTTCAGGTGCTGAACCGTTAAAATCGATTTCTCAAGATAAAAATCCTGAATGTTAGATTTCGTAATGGTTTCGGTATATTCTTCTTTGTATTTTTCCTGTGTTTCAGAATTGATACTTACCAAAAAATGATATGCTTCAATTACAGACTTGCTTTTTTCTTCAGCTTCTATTTTTCCGGATTCATCATTAATGAATTTATCAGGATGTGTATCTTTCATCACATTTCTGTAAATCGTCTTTAATTCTTTTAAAGTAACATTTTTATCTACTCCAAGAAGTGTTCTGTGCTCACCAATTTTTTTCATATCTCTAACCCTTATTTTCGGGGTGCAAAATTAAGCAATTAAATTCAAAAAACCATAACTTATTCATTATTAATTTATTTCGTGGATTTTTGAGGTGGAAAAATATTATGACTACAGACAGATGAAATTTGTATAGTTAACCCTTACAGCTAATTAAACCCCGAATAAAGGTTTTTATTCAGTTTAAAATAAATAAACCCGTTCTTAAAATCAATCACAGTATTGAATCTTTTCAAAAACTGATTGCCAAAAAATCCTGCCATTTTTTCGGTAGCATCAATTCCTTCTGTGGAGGCAGAAAGTGTAATCGGGAGGTTATAAAGATATTTTTGGGTGAATTTTACAGCCGGACAAAGAACAACAGGCATTTCATATACTGAGCCATCAGAGCCTCTTGCCGTGGCTTTGCCTATGGTTTTCATAACTTTTACCAGCCCATTACTTTTGGCAAAAGGAGAAGCTATGGTAAGCGCATCATCCGCTCCGCTGTCAAGCCCGAAAAAGCCTGAATATTCTTTATCATTCACTATTATACTACTTTCTACAGCAGGATAATTGTCAATCATATGGAGCTTTACTTTCTCATATCCTGCTAAATCCATGGACAGATCATTTTCTTCATAAAAACGGATTTTATTTTGATGATAATCAATTTCAATGATTTTCCCCTTCATCAGATCCGTTCCGAAAACCCCGTCAAAATTTGCGGAATCATAGGGAATAAGAGTAAACTGTATATCATTTTTCTGAATGTTTCCAAACTGTACTGTATTGTTGCTGCTGTAATCAACCGTATTCACTCCGTTTGATCCTTTATTTTCAGACTGTCCATCAATTTTCAACGGTACTTTTTTCTTTGCATTGATATTGATGACAGAACCATCGGCGCCTGTATCAAACAGGAACTTTATACTGTCAGTTTTATTGACTTTACAGTATACATAAACAGAATTGTTTTCCAGGGAAAAAGGAAGGGTAGTGGGTACCTTTTGGGCTGACACCGCTATAGAAAATAGCAATATCAGAAGAATAACGATGAGTTTCATAGGTTAGTTTTAGAAGTACGAAAATAGAGGTAATGAGCACTTTTACAAAGAAATAACTAGCCATTAACCCTCCTTTAACTGTTCCTTAACCGTTTCCTATAATAATTTCACAAAAAAACAGTACCCAATCTGAGTACTGCAGTTATATTTTTTAATAATTAAATCTTTCAATCTTTTAATGATCCTACGGCTCATCACAGGTTCTTTTCAGCTTTGTAAAGATCTTATCAAAATCTTTGTAAGAAGTTACCTCATCTTCACGTTTCTGTCTGAAGCTGCTGTTGGCACAGTTGTGAAAGCCAAGACCAATAAGGTCTATCAGTGCATAATCTTCTTTTTGCGGATCATTCATTTTGGCATCAAATCTTGCCATTACACTTTTCGGATCAGCATTATTTTTACTCTTAAGTTCAGTGTAGTTTTTCCATGCAGCAAACATCTTTTCTCTGTCCGGAGAGGATATAGCGTCAATCTGTTCTCTGCAGGTATTGTAATATTTGCTGTTTTTAAGGGTGGAAGGATCAGAATAAGCTAGAATCTCTTCTTTATTCAGCTGGTATTCATTTTCAAAAGAATCAATGGTATTTTCCATTAATTTTTTCCATCTGGGAAGATCAATAACTTTAATACTGTACAATTCCTTTTTCTTTTCCTCATATTGCTTTTCAAGATCCTGTAAGTAAGCTTCTCTGTTTTGACGGATTTCTTCAAGCTGGGAAAGTTTAAAAACAGGGCGGGTATCAAATACAACCCCATTGAACTGATACAAAAGCTTATTGACTCCGTCTATTTCTTCTTTTTTATATTTAGCCGAATCAAAATACCCTTTATTGTCACAATTGAAAGTCTGATAACTATAAGGTGTCAGATTGTTTGTTTTTGCTGGAGCTTTTTGCCCCCATATAGTAATGGATAAGGCCAGTGCAAGCCCAATCATCATTTTTTTCATGCACATAAGTTCTGAAAGAATCCGAATTTTTCTGAATTTCGGTGCAAAATTAAGGCTTTAAATTCAAAATCTAAAGAATTAAATAGATTTTCTCAATAGATTTCCAATATTTTATAAAGATTTTGTACCTGCATTTTATTTTTTGCAAAACTAGGAGAATAAAACACTAAAAAACGGGTAAAGAAAACCAAAACGTAGTGTATTTTTTACCTAGTAATAGTTGCTTACTTCAATAAGATTCTGATCAGGATCGCGGAAGTAAACCGATTTGATTTTTCCTACAGCTCCGGTTCTGTCTACAATCCCTTCAATGATTTCTACCTTTTTCTGTCTGAGCTCTTCCATTACATCATGAATGTCTGTTTGTGCTATAAAACAAAGGTCTGCAGAACCACTGGTAGGATATTCTGCTTTAGGCTCAAACTCATGTCCTTTCTGATGCAGATTGATCTTTTGATTTCCGAAGATCAGTGCTTTTCTGTTATCTCCAAAAATGACTGCTTCAAATCCCATCACATGGGTGTAGAATTCAATAGTTTTATCAATATCTGCCACAGTTAAGACAAGATGGTCAAGGTTCTTTATTTTCATAATTTACTTTTAAGCATTAATTCTGAACAAAATTAAGGGTATTTGTAAGCCTGTTGTTACTGTTATTGATTGTTTTTTTAGATTTAAAATAATAGATTTACACGAATTAACACGAAATCATGATCTATTATTTTTTTCTTCTTTTTATTATCGCCGTTTTTGGAGGAATCGCTTATCTTATAATGCGTTTTTTCAATAAATGGACCCGAAATAATAAGTATGAAGTTCTTTTTAACACCTTAATATTTATCGGATCTTTTTTTCTGGTATCATTTGTCGGTATCTATATTTTCCTTTCTAGTCTGGATTTTTCCCGTTAACAAACGATCTTTTTTGAGAATTACATAAGCAATAGTCAGGTTGATCAAAAGGGCAGCCCAGACATTCAGTCCATAAAAAAGTTCATAATCATGCTGTGTTTCATTATACAGCAGATTCTTAACGATTCTGAATGTAATGGCTGTTGTAGTCACCGCATAGCTTAAAATCATATAATTTCTATGCCTGATAATATTTCCTTTTTTAATAGAAAGTACAGACACAATGGTGAAATAGGCCCAGAGAACATCCTGTATCAGAAATCCTGTAATCCCGATAAGGCCTCCATTTGAAAAAAGTCCCAGTACAAAACATGCCGGAACATTGATGATCAGAATATTGTAAACATATATTTTCCCAATGATCTTATGGAGGTCTCTGTTTTCAGCTAAAAACCGAGTTGAAAACTGCGTAAGACCAGTCAGAAGACAAAGCGTTATAGAAAAAATATGAATATAGAAAAAGGCCATCCAATACGGATTGCCGACTACCTGCTGTTTAAAGGCCAGAAACCCAATGTTTTTATCAAAAGAAGTATACTGAGAAATCGTTTTCAGCATGAGAATACTGAAAATTAAAACGGAAAATAAAGCGATTACTTTAATGATTTTTGTTCCTGACAACTTCATCATTTATTGATTAACAGATAAACTCTAGTGGATTGAAACTTAATTTTCCAAAACTTCTCTGATCTTTTAAATATACATTTTAGTCATCATTTATTATGGATCAATCAGCTTTTATATCCTGATTCTACATGATCCCTTTCATCCGCAAGTGCTGCAAAAGCATAATCGTTTTGGCGTCTTTGATTTCCCCGGTATCAATCATGGCCAGGCTTTCCTCAAAAGATAATTCAAGAACTTCTATATTTTCACCTTCCTCTTCCAATCCGCCGCCGTCCGTGATCTTCATTTCATTTGAATATTCTGCAATAAAAAAATGAAGGATTTCTGTAACAGATCCGGGGGACATATAAGCTTCAAATACTTTTTCAACTCTGGAAATTTTATATCCGGTTTCCTCTTCTGTTTCCCTTTTTATACAATCTTCAGGATTATCATTATCCAAAAGTCCGGCACAGGCTTCAATGAGCATTCCTGTAGAATTCCCATTGATATAAGTTGGGAGCCGGAATTGTCTGGTCAGAATAACCGTGTTTGAAAGTGTGTTGTAAAGGAGAATAACAGCTCCGTTTCCGCGGTCGTAAGCCTCTCTGCTCTGAGTTTCTGTGGTTCCATCCTTTTTCAAAACAGAATAGGTGACTTTGTTCAGTGTATACCAGTTGTTTGAAAGGACTTCTGTCTGAAGGATTTTGATATCAGGATTTTGCATAAGGAATATCTTCTATGTTATAATAAATGGTCAGACCTCTTTCTTTGGCTATTCTTACATCCTCATCAGCTCCTTTTGAAGCTCCTTCTATACGCAGCACTGCATCACATTTTTCAAGTAGGGCATGAGCTACGGGATATTGTATTTCCTGCCATGCTTCATCACCTATTTGCGTAGAGCCCGCAAGATGGATCAATGGCAGCGCAACCCATTCCCCGATAATTGGAATGTGTCCTTTTCTAAAGATGGGAAGAGCAACGGCTTCAAGATTGTGAAGATTCTGCTGGATAAGCTGTGGATCATCATTCGTTCCGCTGCGGTAAGGACCTGCAATAAGTATAAACATAATTTTTTTTTTGAGTAAAGTAACAGAACTTTCAGAATAAAAAAAATAATATAGCTTAAGAGAAACTGTTTTTTTGTTTAGATTTTATAAGGCTTAAAAATTCAGGAGTAATCCCTAAATAAGAAGCAATTTGTTTTTGCCTGATACGTTTTACCGCTTCAGGATATTTCTGAAGAAAGTTATAATAGCGTTCTTCTGCAGGTAAAGAAAGGTTTTCAATTGTTCGGAGCTGTTCTCTTATATAAGCATTCTGCATCATAATCCGGAAAAAACGTTCAAATTTCGGAACTTTGTGATAAAGGTCATCCAAATGATCTTTCTGAAGCTGCAAAATACAGCTTTCTTCTAATGCTTCTATATTCAGCATGGCAGGTTTTTGATTGATAAAGCAGTACATATCGGTGATCCACCAATCAGGAACAGCAAACATGATCGTAGCTTCCTTTCCTGTGGTATCTATATGAAAAGCTCTCAAAATTCCAGTATGAACAAAATTAATTTCTTTACATGCCTGTTGCTGCTGCAAAATTAATTCTTTCTTAGCAACTTTTTTTTCTTTTAATAGAGACAGAAAATAAGACTGCTCCTTATTGGTAAGTGAAATATGCCTGGAAATATTTTTTAGAATTAAATGTTCTTCCTCCATTCTGCTAATGCTTTTGTAATAGATTCTTTAAAGCCTCATCCAGGTCCGGAAACTTAAAATGAAACCCGGCATCCTGAATTTTCTGTGAAGAGGCTCTTGAACCTTCCAATATTGCCGTAGCCAGTTCTCCGAAGATGAGTTTCAGGACAAATCCCGGAACATTGGGCATGAATAAAGGTTTTCCAAGTACTTTTGCAATCTTTTTTGTAAGATCTTTATTCGTAGTATGTTGCGGAGAAACAGCATTGTAGGCTCCTTCCATTGTTGAATTTTTTAAAGCAAACTCATAAATAGAACAAATATCTTCAAGATGAATCCATGGCATATATTGCTTACCGCTTCCTAGCGGGGATCCTATATAATATTGAATAGGTGGAATCATTTTCTTTAAAGCTCCGTCTTTTTCAGAAAGCACAACAGCAGTCCGTATTTTGACAACTCTTTCTGCCAGATTCTTGTCTTTGAAATCATCAGCTGCTCTTTCCCATAAAACCACAACTTCACTTAGAAAATCATTGCCCGGAGAATCACTTTCAGTATAGAGTTTTTCCGAAGTTTCAGTACCATAAAAATTAATTCCAGAAGCTGAAATAAAAGACTTAAGTTTTATTTTATTTTTTCTTAAAGCAGTTTGAAGTAATTCCGCCGAATCCACCCGGCTCGAGATCAGTTCTCTTTTTCTTTCCGGGGTCCAGCGTTTTTCTGAAATATTGGCACCGGCAAGATGAATAATGTGAGAGACATTTTCCAAAGCAGCTTCATCAATATTTCCTTTTCTGATATCCCATTCATATTCATTATCATATTTTTTTTTCCGGGTCAGAAATCTGATTTCATATTCCTTGTCTATCTTTTTGACCAGTTCTTTGGCGATCATACCACTGGCTCCGGTGATCAGAACAACTTCTTTCATAATACTTTATTTAAGGTGTGTGGGTTATGCCTGGTTCTTTACAATCAGTACAAAATCATCTTCCAGAAGTTTATAGCCATAATCATAAATAAACTTGTATTCAGAACCGTTTTTATAGACTTTCAGGTTGGTGAAATAATCAAAATCAAAACCTAAGCCATCCAGCCTGGATCTGGCTACTTTTGTTTTACCGTCAGTATTGATTTCCATCAGGATGCGGTAATTTTTACGGAGTTTGTTGTTTACATTCCGCATCAGGTTGTTAGAATCCTTATTTTGCTTATTGTTATAGGCGTTACGGCAGGCATCGTTGCAAAACTTTTTATCAGACCTCCCGATTATTTTTTCGCCACATTCCAGACAATTCATCTTCTTATTTTTTTATTTTGTGGGGGTGTGCATGTCTTTTTCTTAACAGTTTCATGAATCTGCTGTGGGTAGGATAGCTTCTGTTAGGAGTAATATTATTAAAAAATAAAGCTACAAGCAGCAGAATGATACATCCCGAAAGAACGGGGGAGATCACATACCAATATCCCAATTCCGGAATTTTCCCGGTAGAACTTACCGCAATCAGGGCTGTAGCACCACCCGGTGGATGCAGGGTTTTGGTGTACTGCATCAATACAATAGAAAAGGCTACCGCTAAAGGAGCCGAAAGCCAGATAATATCCGGAACAAACTGATAAACCGTAACCCCTACCAATGCAGACAGGACATGTCCGCCTATAAGATTTCTGGGTTGTGCCAGCGGACTCTGTATTGCTCCATAAATAAGAACACTTGAAGCCCCAAAAGAGCCAATCAGGAATATATTCTCAGTTTCCATTAATGAATGTGACTGGATAAATGCAATGATTCCAATTCCGAAAAATGCACCCAAAAATGACCAGAAATGCTCTTTGTAATCAACAAGCGTTTCTTTATAAATCACATATTTGGAAACTCTGAATGTTCTTTTTATGGTCTTCTTCATTTAGTCTTCTTTATTTTTTTATAATTTGAATTAAATTTTCTACAAATGGCCGGGTATGTACTCCGTCTTTATCATAATCAGGATCTAAAATAGTAATCTCTATCCCAAAACACAGAGGACTTTCAAATAAAGGTTCCAGTATTTCTCTGAGATCATCATAGCTTATTCCGTCTTCCATTCTGCTGTCTACGGCTGGCATTATTTCATCTTTCAGAATATCCACATCAAAATGAATAAAAAAACCGTCCAGGTCTTTATCATTCACCATTTTCAGAAAGTCTTCAGCAGTTTTTCTGAAGTCATTCTCTCTGAGACGGTAAAGATCATAATAATGGATTTTAGAATTGATGATTTGATTAACATATTCTTTATCATCTGTTTCTGCATTGCCACAGCAGAAAATATTTTCTTCAGATAAATAAGGTTTTAAACCATCAATATTGGTTAGTTTCTCATGTCCGATTCCGGTAATGATGGCGAGATCCATTCCGGCTGCACCTCCAGTTTCTGAAAGCTCTGGCGGGATAAAATCTGTGTGCCCGTCAAGATAAAAGAGTCCGAAGTTTCCCAGTTTTTTCAAAGCGACCGCATTTCCAATCAGGATGCTGCAGTCACCGCCCAGGACAATATTGAATGTATTCTTTTCGTAATTTTTGAGAATGCAATCAGACTGCTTTTTGGCATATTCGATAATCGGTTCTGCATTTCTGACGTTTGATTCTTCATCAAAATCCATGGAATATTCCGGAGCATCAAGCCTGAAAACATTTTTAGGAGCAATTCTACGATGAAAATCAAATTTCCTGAGCCAGTCCGGAAGTTTCCGAACTCCGGGTTCTGTCTCATGTTCCTTTTTTGTAAGTCCCAAATTGAGAGGAAACTCAAAAATATTGATATTCCTTTTCATAGATGAATTTTGACAAAGATACGGAATTATCCGTTTGTAAATGGATAGCTTTATGACAGGCTGATCATTCATTTGAAATTTTGGAAAGGATAGAAATTATTTCATAAATGAGTTTTTAAGAACATTTGATATACTATTTTAGTTAACGCAATTTCTTTTGAAAAAAGCTGTATTTGCCAATGTTTTAAAATGATAAGTCACTTGTAAAGTTGTATTTTTTGTCCATAACTAACTTGTTTTCATTTAGGTGTTTTGAGTTTTTATTTCACACTATTGTGTTTTTTTATAAATTTGATAATAAGGATTTCTTATTGTTATTTAAAAATCAATCAAAAACTATTACTATGAAAAAACAACCTGTTAAGCCGGAATTTACTTTGAAAATGTTTGAGGTACTAAGCCGGATGTGGCTTGTAGGCTGTGTAAAAACAGCTGCAGAACTTAATATTGCAGATCAGCTGGCATATGGTCCCAAAACAATCTCTGCATTGGCGGCAGAAACTCACTCCAATGAAAAAGAACTGTACCGGATTATGAGAGCCCTGAGCAGTGAAGGGATTTTTGAGGAACTGGAGAATAAAACTTTTGCACTGAACGATTTCGGAGCAGCTTTGCAAACAAGTGTTCCCGGAACAGTAAAAGATTTCATTATAGCCAATGTGGGAGAACATTTTCCCGGTTTTGCAGATCTTATCTATGCCGTCCAGAAAGGTAAAGTTCCTTTTGAACATGTTCATGGGATGAATATCTGGGAATATTACAAGGAGCATCCGGAACTGGGGGCAAATTTCGGAAGAGGAATGACTGGCTTGTCCGGAATGGTTCTGAATGGTATTGTAGAAAACTATGATTTTGCCCCCTATAAAACCATTGTAGATATAGGTGGAGGCAATGGAGCCATGATGTATGCAATGTTAAATGCATCACCCGAAAGTTCCGGGATTATCTTTGATGAAGCTCATGTTACTGAAAAAACACTTCAGCTCATACCTGAAAATTTAAAAGACCGTTGTACCGTTGCTACAGGAAGTTTTTTTGAAAAAGTTCCCTCAGGTGCAGACTTGTATACAATGAAATGGATCATCCATGATTGGAATGATGATGAATGTATACAGATTCTAAAAGTCTGCTACAATGCAATGCCCAAAGGAGCCAAATTATTGATTGTAGATGCCGTTATTCCTGACAACAGCAGAAATGAACCCCATATTTCAAAGTTGTTTGATATCGTAATGATGGCATGTCTTACCGGGAGAGAAAGAACATTGAACGAATTTAAAAACCTTCTGGACAAATCGGGATTGAAATTCAATAGAGTAGTTCAAATTGGGACAGAGGTTAAAAGTATTGTAGAATGTGAAAAACCATAAATTTCAATTCTAAGCTTAGATGATTAAATGAAGGTACTCAATAGTTTTGTTGAGTACTTTTTTATTTATTTTGATATCGTATCTCCCTTGAAAAAAGAAAGCCAGAATAGAATTTTTTCTATTCTGGTTTCAGTATTTTTAGTTGATGCTTTCTATTTTTTTAGTCTTTCGATTTCCTCTTTCAATAGGCCAATATATTCCTGCATCGTTTTAATGATTTCTATGCTTAATTCATTTGTGATATATCCCATATTATGGGCTGAAAAACCACTATTTCCAACATTTGAACCAGGGCTGTCATTAAAAACAGGGTTTTCAATAATAATCTTAGCTTCCTCTTCTTCGTAGATTTCTTCTACAGGAACCTCTAAAAATTTGGCAAGTTTGGACCATTCTGTCTGTGTTATAGCTACAGCACCACTTTCTTTTCTGCTATAGTTGGAAACGTCAGTGGGGATTACATCAGCCATTTGCTGCTGAGTGTAACCTTTTCTCTTTCTTACTGTGCGTAGTTTTTCTTTTTGCATATCAGACATTTTTACAAATTTGCAAAAAAAAATTAAATTAAATAGAAAAAAATCCTTGTTAATGCATCTGTTTTTCAATGTTTTTTTTAATAGAAAAATATTTTAGCACATGGTTTTTTATTATTGAATTTTTACTTTAAAAAATGTGATTATTATTTTTTAAGCTTAGTAAATATTGTTTTAAACAGAATTCTATTTATTTTATTATCCGTTTTCAAACGACTACAAACGGATTTAAATAGTTTATAACCGACTGTGATATCGGAACATCGCAATCTTTGCAACAGAGATTTGAGAAAAACAGTGAACGTCTCTTATCTGAATTTATTAATCTTTAAAATCTAAAAGTTATGTCACTAAGAAACAAAGTAACATTAATTGGTTACACAGGAAAAGAAGTTGAAATGGTAAACTTCGATAATGGAAATGTAAAAGCGAGTGTGTCCTTAGCAACAAGTGATCATTACACCAATGCCAAAGGAGAAAAAGTAGAAGAAACACAATGGCACAATCTTATCGCTTTTGGGAAAACAGCTGAAATTTTCGAGAAATATGTTTCCAAAGGAAAAGAAATTGCCATAGAAGGGAAGCTTACCTATAGATCATATGATGATAAAGATGGGGTGAAGCGTTATATCACAGAAATTCGTGTAGATGAGATCCTATTATTAGGAGGGAAATAATTCTAAAAACACAAATGATGAAAGTAAAAGTTTTTAAAATTAGACTTCCGGAAGAATTTCTCTACAAAGATCAAAGAATGCTGGATGATTTCCTGGAAGCCAATGAGATTATGAAAGTAGAAACAGCTTTCGTAAGTGAAGAACGGTATTGGTCTGTAATATTGTATTTTGAAAATTTAAAACTGACAAAAAATACAGTTAAAGAACCAAAAGCAGTTAAATATTCTGCAGAGAATGATTTCCTGAATACAGATGAAGAAAAGATACTGGATGCGCTGAAGTTTTGGCGGTCAGAAAAAGCCCGGGAACAAAATCTTCCTACTTATTTCATCGCTAGTAACAAAGAACTGATGTCTGTAGCCAAGTATAAACCTGCCAGGAAAGAAGAATTGCTGGAAATCAAAGGATTTGGAAAGCATAAGATTGAAAATTATGGTGAAGAGATCCTTGAGATTCTAGAAAGCGTCTGATTTTTCAGAATAATTGATAACACAACAGCAAAAAAGCTGGGGAAGATTGTTTCTTCAGCTTTTTATGCTGTGTAAAGTCCATGCAATTCCGTACTTTTGCATTTATCAAAATGACATACAAAAAATGAAGCCAAGTTTAGCAAAAGGGACGAGAGATTTTACGGCACAGGAAGTTTCCAGAAGAAAATATATCATCAATATTTTACAGAATAATTTTGAATTATTCGGGTTTCAGCCATTGGAAACTCCAAGTTTTGAAAATCTTTCTACATTGACAGGGAAATACGGGGAAGAAGGAGACCGTTTGATCTTTAAAATTTTAAATTCAAGCATTAATGAAGCAAGAGAAGAGAAAAAAGTTCAAATGCTTCATGATTTTCAAAGAGCGCTGGATAAACCATTTAGTTCAGAATATATAACGGATAAAGCTCTTCGTTATGACCTTACCGTACCTTTTGCAAGATTCGTGGCTATGAATCATGGGAAATTGACATTCCCATACAAACGTTCTCAAATTCAGCCGGTTTGGAGAGCAGACAAGCCTCAAAAAGGAAGATACAGAGAGTTTTATCAATGTGATGCAGATGTGGTAGGAAGCGAAAGCTTATTACAGGAAGTAGAGCTGGTTCAGTTGTATTTAAAATCATTTGCTGATCTGAAAGTTCCTGTAACCATTCATATGAACAACAGAAAAATTCTTTCAGGATTGGCAGAATATGCAGGAATCACAGATAAGCTGATTGACTTCACGGTAGCATTGGATAAACTGGATAAGATTGGTAAAGAAGGTGTTGTAAAAGAATTACTGGAAAGAGGTATTTCTCAGGAATCTATTGACAAGTTGGATTTTCTTTTCAGCCAGTCAGACGATGCACTGGAAAATCTTCTTCAACTGAAAGAGAAATTTGCAGGTAACGAAATCGGTCTGAAAGGAGTAGAAGAACTTGAATATGTTCTTACACAGTCTCTGAGCCTTGGTGTTGATATGCAAAATCTTGTATTCAATATTACACTGGCAAGAGGACTGGATTATTATACAGGTGCTATCTTTGAAGTGAAGGCAGATGAGGTTGCTATGGGATCCATTGGTGGTGGTGGAAGATATGATAATCTTACAGAAGTTTTTGGAGTTAAAAATATTCCGGGAATAGGGATTTCATTCGGATTAGACAGAATTTATCTGGTAATGGAAGAATTGAACCTTTTCCCTGAAGAAGCATCATCCAAGATCGAATATTTGTTTGCTAATTCTGGGGGTGAAGGAACAGTAGAAGCTTTGAAATTGATTATGCAGCTACGAGCAAAGGGAATTTCAGCAGAATTATATCCTGAAAATGCAAAAATCAATAAGCAGTTTACTTACGCAGAAAAGAAAGGGATAAAAAATATGGTTTTCCTGGGTGAAGAAGAAATTAAAAATAACACCGTTACTTATAAAGATCTTGAAGCTGGTGAAAAGAAAACCGTTTCTCTTGAAGAATTCTTAGGATAATAGTATTGAAAAAATTGCCCAATAGAATATCATTTTATTGGGGATATATAAATAGAAAAATCAACCACAAAAACTTTTTGTGGTTGATTTTTTTTGATTCGTGTTAAGATTTAAATATTTTTGATCTTTAAAATCGGTTCAGAATTTGTAATTTGGATCAATGTATACAAACAGAGTGAAAATTATACTCTGAATTCATTAAAAAACTTTTAAACATAAAAACCAGATGAACACTATTTGCGCATTGTGCGGAACACCGCTAACGGCAACAGATATGTCTGTAGGTAAAAATAAACTTGCCGACGGTGGTTATTTGTGTGCAGGATGCTTTACCAAAGCCATTACTATCAACAGAGATCTTATTCATAATCTTGATCAGTTTTATTTTGCAGAAATTACAGGAATGATTCTGAAAAGTAAAATTGATGCAAGCCAGAATACCGGAGGTCCCCAATATACAGCAAACAATCATTACGAATATGATGCACCAACAAGACTGGATGAAATAAAAGATCAGATTGTTGCGCTGAATGCAAGACTGAGCGTTCTTGCCAATGAAGAGGTGAATGAATTGGCTAATGTTCTGGACAAGGACGAAAAATTGCTGGCTATTGCAGAAGGAATTGATCTTCAAAGCAACAGAGAAGGAATTATATTTTCAACCCAGAAAAGGGTAGCCTTTATTGACAAAAAATTTTTGGGAGGGGTTGTAAAGAATGAATTTCCTCTTCAGGACATTTCTTCTATTGATCATATTGGAAACCTTTTGTATTCAATTCTGAAAATCAATACCAATAGAGGTGATGCACAGTTTAAACTTCATAATAAAAATGATGGGCGGGCATTCTCCAATGTTAAAAATAAAAGTACAGACTATTCTGAAAATGTGAGAAGGGGTTCTAGTCCATTGCAGGCATTTTCCCAAACAATTCCTGATCTGGTTCAGGAAAACGTTTATTCTACCGGTAAAGGAGATTCCGGAGCTATTTTTGAACAGTTGGAAAAACTGGGTAAACTTAGAGAAATTGGAGTGCTGACAGAGACTGAATTTGCTGAACAAAAGAAAAAACTGCTTGATAAATTATAAAAAGAAGAAATGAGTAATAACTGTGCATTGTGTAAAACAGAATTAACCTCTATGGATACGCTTCTGGGAGCTAATAAGCTTTCAGATGGCAATGTCTTATGCAATAAATGTCTGAATCAAACGAGCAATATCAATGAAGAATTGCTGTACAATCTCAATAAATTCAGTATTGATGATATTAATGAAATGCTGAAAACAGAGACAAAGGAACCAGTTCTGCCAGTAGCAGTGGTAGAGCAAAATTTTCCTGTAGCGATAGATTCTGATTCAACCCAAATTTCAAAAGAAGTTTATAAACGGAGACAGCGCAAAATAAAATTTGAACTGGAAAAACTGAACGCCAATCTTTCTATGTTTACCAAAGGAGAGATCAAAGAACTTCCTTACCTGATTTCAGAAGATGAACAAATAATTGCCATTACAGATGCTCAGTTTGTCAATACATTGGATGCCGGAGTATTGGTGGCAACTCCCAAAAGGATGCTTTCTGTATCCAAAGGAATGTTTGGTGCAGCAAAAATTAATGATTATCGTAATGAGACCATACAATCGGTAAGTTTTATAACAGACCCGAGATCTCCGGTTATTAAACTGCATTTGGAGGAAAGAGTAGTTGAATTTGAATGCTATATGGATAAAGAAGATGCAGAGAAGTTTTATGACACTATAAAGGTCATTTATAATACTCCAAAGGAACAATCTCCGAAAGAAATTAATATAGCAAGTAAAAGTGCTTCAGTGTCACCAGAAGAAGTTTTTAATCAGCTTGAGAAATTAGGAAAACTGAGAGAAAACGGAATCTTAACTGATGCAGAATTTGCAGAACAAAAAAAGAAACTGCTGGAGCAATTAAAATAAAACTTTTAACATCGAATAATGAAGGATAAAGTATCAGCAGAAATAGTAGAAAATTGGCTTAAAGGATGGTGTCTGTCAAGAGAAGTACCTTTTCCTGTTCAGTATAAATCCGGATTCAATGTGATAGTAGGAGATGAAACACAAAAAGAACGTTTTGTATTTCCTCAACTTAATAATGACTTTTTTGAACTTGCAGATTCAATTGATGAGCCCTGGATTTATCTCAAAGTATCTACTTCTCCTGATGAATTTATGGGGAAGATCCCTGAAAGATGGAAGCTGCAGTCACAAGGATATATGATGACCTGTTTCCACCCGATGAATTTCCCTGAAATCAGTCTTGCAGAAGGGTATCACTTAGAATTTTCTGAGTATAACACAACTTTTGTTGTCAGCATTGTAGCTGAGAATGGAGAGCAGGCTTCTATAGGCCGTGTCTCGCTTATCAATGGTGTGGCTGTATATGATCGGATTATTACCGAAAAAAATCATCAAAGGAAAGGGCTTGCTTCTTTTTTATTGAGAGAACTTGAAAAGATAGCTTTAGCAAAAGGATTTTCAAATAATCTTTTAGTAGCAACAGAAGAAGGAAAGCTGCTGTATGAAACGCTAGGCTGGAAGACGTATTGCCTTCACAGTTCTATTGTAATTCCATCTGAAACTTAATATTTTAGCCAAATTAAATTATTCTTTTCCCGAGAAATAGTAATTTAGGCTCATAAACTGTTACCATGAGTGAAAAATCAAGACTTGACGAAATAAGAGAAGAACTTAAAAGACTGGATATCAGTCCTACCATATTTGCCAGAAAAGAAATTTATGAGCTGCCGGATATTCTTTCAACAGATGAAAAGATTGTCTATCTCGTTGAAGGCAGAAATAAAATAAACAATCATCATATTGTTCTAGTAGCTACAGACAGAAGATTGATCTTTGTAGATAAGGAATTCATATACGGATTGAAAGTAGAAGATTTTTCTTACAGCAAAATAAGTTCAATACAATATGAAACAGCAGTATTGCTGGCTTCCATAGATATTCAGGTTACTGATGATATCGTAGAGATAGATGGAGTAGGAAAGTACCATGCTGAGCTGTTTTGTGAAAAGGTAAGAGATTTTATGTCCCGTCCTGAAGTTTCTTTTCAGAATATACCAGAACCAAGTGTTTTGGATCAGCTCGAACAATTGGGAAGATTAAAAGAGACCGGAGTTTTAAGTGAAGAAGAATTTCTTGAGCAGAAGAAAAAGCTCATGGATCAATTATGATCTATATGCAGAGAGGCTTTAATGAAAAGCAGAATTAACACTATTTTAAAACTAAAACAATGGAAAATTACATAGAAATAAATAAAAAATCATGGAATGCAAAGGTTGAACCGCACCTGAAGTCGGATTTTTATTTTGTAGATGAATTTTTAAAAGGAAGAACTTCGCTCAATACAATAGAACTGGAGCTTCTGGGAGATGTAAAAGGAAAAAGTATTCTACATCTGCAATGTCACTTCGGACAGGATTCTATTTCACTGTCAAGAATGGGTGCAAATGTTACCGGGATAGATCTTTCTGATAAAGCAATTGATGCTGCCAGAGATCTTGCGGAAAGATGTGGTACGAATACACAGTTTATCTGTTCAGATGTCTACGATCTGCCTAATATTTTGGATCAGAAATTTGATGTCGTTTATACAAGTTATGGTACAATAGGCTGGCTTCCCGATCTTGAAAAATGGGCTGGTGTTATCAGTCATTTCCTAAAACCCGGCGGACAGTTTATTATGGCAGAGTTTCACCCGGTTGTCTGGATGTTTGATGATGATTTTACAAAAGTGGCTTACAACTATTTTAATGAAAAACCGATCGTAGAGACCTATGAAGGAACGTATGCAGATCAATCTGCACCTATCGTACAGGAATATGTCATGTGGAATCACTCTTTATCGGAAGTTCTTGATAATCTCATTAAAAAAGATTTAATTCTGGATACTTTCCGTGAGTTCGACTGGTCACCATATGCTTGTTTCAGACATGTAGATGAATTTGAAAAAGGAAAATGGAGAATTCCACAGTTTGGAAATAAGATGCCTCTTGTGTATGCATTAGCAGCACAGAAAAAGTAAAATTAATTGAAACAGATCAATATCTGAACGGTTTAAATTAAAATTAAAAAGTCATCGTAGTGCTATTACGATGACTTTTTCCTATATATGAATGTTAAAAAAAACTGCTCTTGTTAAATTAGCTCAGAGAATCCTCAGCCTTTGTTTTTGCTTCGTCCACTTTATTCTGAACCTGGGAAGCAACATCATTGGCTTTTGTTTTAAGGTCATTTCCCCATTTGTTAAGATTATCTTTCGCTGTATTGATTTTATCTTTTACTGCCTGTTGATCTTCAGGGCTTGAATTCTTATATTTCCAATAAGCCAATGCACCTAAACCTAATAATGCTAATAAACCTTTTGCTTTGTTTCCCATGATTTCTATTTTTTTATGTATTAATATTAAAATTTGTTATTACTAATAATGTAAAATACGTGCCAAAAAAATAAATCGAATTATAAAAAAATGTTAAATTTAAGAGAAGACTTCAAATTTTTCACCATCAAAACTGGCAAAAACCATAGTTGGATATGAATCCTGATGATAAAGGTTTCCATTTTTATCAATAGCAATGGCTCCTGCGAACCCATCGATGGTTTTAAGTTCATCAAATGTCTTACTAAAAGCCTCCTGAAGGCTCATCCCGTCTGTAACTCTCGTTACGATTTTTGTGGCAGTAGCATTGCTCACAATATCTTCCCCCACACCGGTACAGCTTACAGCACAGAAGGAATTGGCATAATTTCCGGCCACTGTGGCAGAATCTGAAATCCTTCCCGGAATCTCAAAACCTTTTCCACCTGTAGAGGTAGCAACAGCCAGCTTTCCTTCTTGATCAATCGCTACACAGCCTACCGTTCCTTTACCTCCGTTGGCCAGTTTGGCTTCATATTCATTTCTTCTTTGGGGAATCTCTGTAGAAAAATTCTTAAAACCATGCTCCGTAGCATAGATTTTTGCACCGTGGCCTCCCAAAACCCTGTCATCTTCACCCATAAGATCTTTAGCAACAAAAATAGGGTTCTTTACATCCTGGATATTGATGACTCCGCTTAGCTTCTGAGTATCTCCGTTCATAATAGCAGCACTCATACGGATCACACCATCGCTCTGGATCTGAGAACCAATTCCCGCATTGTACAGCGGATCATCCTCTAATAGTGAAACGGCATAAGCAACAGTATCGAAAGCTGAATGGGTCTTCAGATAATCAAAGGCTTTTTGGGCAATCTCTTTTAAAGAATTCTGCTTTGCAGTTTTTACTTCATGGCTTTGGTCGCTTTCTGAGAAAAAACCTCCGTGTATAATGATTTTCATAATAGATATAGATTTCGTATTCCGGAGTTCCGTGTTTATTACGTCTAATAATACGAATCCCGGGTATTAATAAAAAAGAAAAGATAAGAATTTTATTCAAATATCGAGTTAATACGAGTTTCGTAGTTCGGGTTCCGTAGTTTCGATTTTATTGTTTTTTTAATAACTGATCTTGATTATTTGTAAACCCCGCACTCTACATTGTTGACACGAGTTCCGTGTTCCGGGATTTCAAAATCCCGTACTACTTGTCTTGTGGGATAGGATTAAACTGAGAATTCTCAATCGTTAATGTCTTTGTTGTAAGATCATAATGATCATTCATAGACATGACATGTACCGTTAAATTATCAATAGAGATAGGTTCCCCAAGATTGATATTCGTAAGATTGGTATCTTTAATAAACCTGCCGTCTACCAGAATCACAAGGCCTGAACCTACAGCTGTCATCACATCATTATGGATGAAAAGTCCCGTATCTTCTCCAAGTCCTATTCCCAGTGTTCTAGGATTGTTGACTACCGCCTGGAAAAGGCGGCCAATTCTGCCACGCTGTACAAAGTGTGTATCAATAATGACATTATCAATCAAACCTAATCCCTGAGTGGTTTTGATTTCTCCTTTTAAAAGTGCTTCAGAACTGCTTCCCTGATAGATCATGTTTTCAGATGCTGCGGCAGCTCCCGCAGAAGTTCCGGAATAAATAAAATCCTGTTCCTGATATTTTAATAGAATCGTATCATGGAATCTTGTTCCTCCAAGAATAGAAGTCAGTCTCAGCTGGTCTCCTCCGGTGAACATCATGACATCGGCAGCGTTGGCTCTTGCCACCATTGCATCAGAGTTGGCTTCTTCACGGTTGTGGATGTCCAGAACATTTACATTTTTAGCACCCAGAAATTCAAAAGCCTTTTTATATTCAGAACCTACAATCTGAGGGATCTGTGAGGCGGTTGTTACAATTTCAATAACAGAATCCTCTTTGAGTTTTGACTCGTTGATGATCTTTCGTAAGATCCCACGTTCAAAAAAATTAAGATTCTTTTCAATATTCTGATCATAATCGGTTTCAGCAAAACTTCCTTTGTTTACAGCTCCTCCAATAACTATTAATTTTCCAACAGGTTTCGTCATGGTACAAAATTAAAAAATAATTAACATTCTTTGGCGAATTTCATGCCATCTTTAATTGATTTTTAATGTTTTAGGAATGTTAATTAAAATTAATTTTTTTTTAACAAATCTTTAAATCTGCTATGGTTTCGTTTTGGGTTTTGCATTATCTTTGGCTATGAAAGGAGTTATTGTTAACTGTTAAAATGCCAATAGACTATGAAAATCGAAAAGATTCAGGCACTAAGAGGTCCTAACATCTGGAGCATCAGAAGAAAGAAGCTGATACAGATGAGGTTAGACTTAGAAGAAATGGAGAATTATCCTACCAATAAAATCGAAGGATTCAGGGAAAGGATTGAAAAATTAATACCCTCGTTGATTACCCATCGATGCTCGGAAGGAGTGGAAGGTGGTTTTTTTCATAGAGTGGAAACAGGAACCTGGATGGGGCATGTCATTGAGCATATCGCTTTGGAAATACAGACACTGGCAGGAATGGATGTGGGGTTTGGAAGAACCCGGGAAACAAAAACACCGGGAGTGTATAATGTAGTTTTCAATTATATTGAAGAAAATGCGGGAATCTACGCTGCTGAAGAAGCAACGAAGATAGCAGAAGCCTTAATAGAAGGGAAGGATTATGATTTAAATGCCTGTATTCATAGATTAAAAGAAATCAGAGAGCGTGTCCGTCTTGGACCATCTACAGGAAGTATTGTAGAAGAAGCTGCTTCCAGAAGAATTCCTTGGATCAGGTTGGGAACAAATTCCCTTGTACAATTGGGATATGGAGTAAATCAGCAAAGATTTCAGGCTACCATTACCGGAAAAACAAGTTCTATTGCCGTTGATATTGCATGTAACAAAGAATTAACGAAAAGAATGCTTCATGATGCTGCTATTCCCGTGCCGATTGGTGATTTGGTGGTAGACGAAGAAGGATTAAATGCTGTGATCAGAAAAATTGGGTATCCGATTGTTTTAAAACCTTTGGATGGGAATCACGGAAAAGGTTCTTCAATTAATGTCAATGAATGGGAATCCGCTAAAATAGGTTTGGAACATGCCCAAAAATATTCCAGAAAAGTAATCGTTGAAAAATATATCACAGGTTACGATTTCCGTATACTGGTGATTAATAATAAGATGGTGGCAGCAGCAAGAAGAGTTCCTGCACATGTTGTAGGAGACGGGGAACTGAATCTTCAGCAGCTTATTGAGAAAGAAAACAAAGATCCTAGGAGAGGGTATGGCCATGAAAATGTCCTTACTGAGATTGAAGTAGATAAAGATACATTGGAACTTCTTGAAAAGCTTCAATATACTCTGGAAACCATTCCTCAAAGAGGAGAAGTGGTCTACCTGAAATCAACAGCGAACCTTTCAACCGGTGGAACATCCATTGATGTAACGGATATGGTACATCCGGAAAATATCACAATGGCAGAAAGAATCTCCAAAATTATCGGATTGGATGTCTGTGGTATTGATGTGATGGCAGAGAACTTAACTCAGCCTTTAAAAGAAAGCGGAGGAGCTATTATTGAAGTAAATGCTGCTCCGGGCTTCAGAATGCACCTGGCCCCAAGTGAAGGTCTGCCAAGAAATGTAGCTGCACCGGTAGTAGATATGCTTTATCCACAAGGGAAACCTTTTACGATTCCAATTATTGCCGTGACGGGTACGAATGGAAAAACAACGACAACAAGACTTATTTCTCATATTGTAAAAAGTAACGGTTACAGAGTGGGATTCACGACTTCGGACGGAATTTATATTCAAAATACGATGTTGTCAAAAGGAGATACTACCGGACCGCTTTCAGCAGAATTTATCCTAAAAGATCCAACGGTAGAGTTTGCAGTACTGGAAACTGCCAGAGGAGGAATTTTACGCTCCGGGCTCGGTTTTTCACAATGCGATATCGGAGTTCTTACCAATATTGAGGAAGATCATCTGGGAATGAATGACGTTCACAACTTGAGAGATCTTACCAAAGTAAAACGTGTAGTACTGGACAGCGTCAAAAAGAGTGGCTGGAGTGTACTGAATGCCGATAATGAATATTCTATGAAGATTGTGAATGATCTTGATTCTAATGTGGCAATTTTCAGTATGGATGAAAACAACCCGCATATTGTAAAATTTGCGAAAGAAGGAAAGATTACCTGTGTGTATGAAGAAGGATTCGTTACCATTAAAAAGGGAGACTGGAAAATCAGAATAGGAAAAGCCAAAGATTTCCCGATCACAATGGAAGGAAAAGCCAGGTTTATGATTGAAAATGTATTGGCAGCCAGTTTGGCAAGTTACCTTTATGGATTTGGAATTGAAGATATTTCCAATTCTTTGAGAACATTTATTCCAAGTGCTCAGCTTACACCGGGAAGATTAAATGTCTTTAAATTCAAAAACTTTAAAGTGCTGATTGACTTCGCTCATAATCCTTCAGGATATGAAGCTATTGAAGATTATCTTAAAAATGTTGAGTCAACAAAGAAAATTGGAATTATATCCGGTGTTGGAGACAGAAGAGACAATGATATCAGAGAGTGCGGAAAGATTGCGGGAAGAATGTTTGATTATATTATCATCCGAAATGAAAAACATCTTCGTGGAAGAACGGAAGAGGAAATCAACGGATTGATCATTGATGGAATTAATAATGCAGGCAGAGATGTGAGTTACGAGATTATTCCTAAAGAGATCGAAGCCTTGAAACATGCTATGGGAATGGCGGAAGAAGGAACGTTTATCACGGCATTAAGTGATGTTATTTCCAATGCCATTGATCTGGTACAGGAATACCAGGCGAGAGAATTGTTGGAAGATGATAAAAACCTGTAGAAAGGAGTTTTAAAATAAAGAAAATGGCTGTACCGAAAAGTATAGCCATTTTTTATGGGTTTTCTAATGATTTTTTATAATCTCTCGCAGATTTTTCTGATTAAGCAGATTAATAATAAACATCTGCGGTATCTGCAAAATCAGTGTGAGCCAATATTTTTTGATATGAATCTATATCAGTAGAGCTATGTTTCAATAAGGTATTTTTGATGATTTAAATCTTCAGTAATAATCTAGCCTGTTGAAGTACTTCATCTTGATCTTTAGAAAATTCCAAAAAGTATTGAGTTTGCCAGTCCTGTGTTTTTTGAGCTTGTTTACTTTCTGTTTTATCCCAGGTTGGATAAACTCTTATTCCCCGTTTGCCTGTCTTTTTACCGTCAGATAAAATTCCTTTTTCTAATAAAATACGTTTAGGGAAAATAAATATTCCTGAAAGATTATCTTTAAAAGAAGCAACGAGATAAAAATCAACATTGTCAGTGATATCAAAAGGAGCCGTTTCTCCTTTTTTATTTCTTTTCCAGATGGTTACAAATTGTCCTGTTTTGGTGGGTGTTATTTTAGAAATCCGGAACTTGATGTTCCAACTATTGACCACACAGTTAAAACCTGAATATTCCCTGCATTCTAAGTCTTCTTCAATGTTTGAACAACTTAATCCAAGTGGTTGAAATAGCTGATCTTCAATGGTTTTTAAATTCAAGAGTTAATGTTTAAAGTTCAATGTTTTAAGGGTTAAAGTGGGTTACCCAACCCATAATAGTTCGCTTGAATAACCACCTATTCAATAGGGGATGGCCATATTCCCCTCCGCTGGAGGGGTGGCAAAAATTCAAAGAATTTTTGACGGGTGGTTTATGTTTTATTCAATTTTCCTCATTTATCCTTCTCCAAAAAAAGCATTTGAACTTCCGATCCAGATGGCATCTTTTTTATTGAAATCAACATTTACCATCGCGGCTTTAGTCATTCTTCCAAGATTTTCCAATAGAATAGGGCGTTCGTCATTTTCCCGCCAAATATACAACAAACGGATCTCTGCTTTTGAAAATTCTCCGTTGATATCTTCAAAAATTGGTTCATAGTACACTTTTCTCTGCAGAATATAGTTTTCTTTATCCGGAATGGTATCTGTAATTTCCTTCGTAGGATTTAAATTAACACCACTTCCTGCGAATGAAAATAAAGGTTTCAATACAAAGTCTTCAAGGTTTTCATTTTCCGGAAAATTATGTAAGAAATAGCTCTTCGGAACAAACTGGTGTTTTAATAATGGTAAAAGGAATTTTGAGATTTTAAAGAACCAGTTTGGATGGGTGATCCATTTGACATCCACCTCTTCACGGAAATCAAACTCACTGGTAAGATCTGGAATATTGTCCAGTTCATCAAATATAACACGGTTGTAAATTCTCTTGATTTCTACCAGAGTTCCATTGTTTTCATAATACAGTTTTTTACCTTCTTTCTTAATTTTGGTAAGGCATACTGTTTTTATTCCTAATAACTTCTCTGTTAAAGCAAAATCAATAGCCGTTTTTTGTTTTTCAGGAAAGATTTCAAGAAGGATTACATTTTCAGGGTTTTCATCACCAACAATCAGTTCCTTCAAATATTTTTTAAAGGTTTCATGAGGCATAGGATTTCTGATTTCCGAAAGAAAAGGGTAAACTTCACAAAAAGTTTCTTCATACACTTTCTGAAAAGCATATAAAGAGGGAAACGCCTGAAGTTCTATCAGCTGAGGTTCTATTGCTCCGTTTTCGCTTTTGCAGACTCCAAAATCTATCGTGAAAAAGTGAGGCTGATCTGTATCATTGGGAACTCTGCAGTTATCAGGAACGGCTTTCTGAAGAAGTTCTGCAGGCATTGCCTTAATCTGGCTGATAATACTTTCGCTGGCATCAATAAGCTTGCTTTCAAATTCTTTAGTCAGGAAAATAGGGCTTTCTGAAACCCTGAAAGTAGGTGCTGTACCTCCTTTTTCTGCCAGTATATTTTTTAATTGATTGTATTTTTCATCCGAAAACTCCTGATTATACTGTTTTCTGTATTTTGGAATCATATTTTTTTTCTTTGTGATGTTAAAAAAATCGAACATTTCTGCCCGATTGTTATAGGTAACTGGAAGAGAGAAGCTGGGCGAGGGACGGTTTCAGGTCTGAAAATCTATAGTATTAATTCTAAAATAAAAAAGATTTTCAGTAGCCTTAACCGATAATAACTTCCGGCATCCTTCTTCCAGCCTTTTAAACCAAAGATTCAGCTTCTTTCAAAATGTTTTTTTTTGCAAACTGAAGGAATCTCGGAAGGATCTGATGTCTGGTCAGAATGATTTTATCTTCATCGTCTATTCTGTCGATAGTTTCGAGATATTTCTCCATACCGAAATTTTCAATCATGGCTTCTCTGTTTTTTTCATCTTTCAGATTTTCGATCAGAGATTCAGGATTAGCTTCAGGGTGAAACTGTGTTCCGAATATCTCTTCCGAAAAACGAACTGCCATTACCGCTCTTTCCAGATTGATATGAGGACGGAACTTTTCAATCGCCATGATGGTCATTCCAAGTTCTTCAAAACGCTCATGATCCGGCTCGATAAACTGGTAAGCTCTGGAATCTACCGCATAAAAAGGATCCTGAAGATTTTTGAATAAAAACTCTTCTTTACCTTCGTCTGTTTTATGAACAGGCATTACTCCGAAAGAGTAAGATTTTCTTTTGCAGATATTACCCAGGTTCCAGTGAATACTTGCCAGCTGGAATGAGTGGCAGATAAGGAAAAGGTATTTTTTATCTTCATTATATTTATTATGCTCAAAAACAGAATCTAGAAAATGGGCAAATCTGTCTTCCCATGCAAAGCCTTCACGATGTGGGTTTCCCGGACCGCCTGAAGAAATGAAAATATCAAAGTCTCCAATCTCCGGCATTTCATCTTTAAACCTCACATCAAATGTCTTGATGACAACATTTTCTTCAGAGTTCTGCTGAAATGCTTCAGAAATTTCTTTAATGTTTCTAAAACCTTGATTCACATGATTGTTGTTCATGTCCAGCAGAGCAATTCGAATATCTTTCATTACATCATATTTTTTGTAAAGTTACCAAAAAAATTATGAAGCAGGTTCACCATGTGTTATGCCATACTCCGTTTCAGAGATCATATAATCAACGACTTTCGTGAGATCACCTGTTTCTTTAAAGATCTGAAGCTGCCTGTCTGCGCCGGTTCCGTTTTCAAGAATTTTCCAGGCATATTCCACTTCATGGCGGCATCCCAAATCGTCTACCACATCATCAATAAACTCTAAAAGTTCTTTCAATAAATGAGGATAAGGAACAGATTCTTCCTTTCCAAAATCGATCAGATGGGCTTCGATGCCGCTTTTAGAGGCACGCCATTTATTTTCGTTCAAAAGGAGTCTTCTGTAGCTTCTGAAGCTCAGATTTTGCTGGTGAAGTTTATAGATTTTAGCAACGAGACTCTGCATGATTGCAGCTAGACACACCGTTTCATCAATTCTCAGCGGCATATCACAGATTCTGAATTCAATTGTAGGGTAGAATGGATGTACCCGTAAATCCCACCAGATTTTCTTGGCATTGTCGATGGTTCCTGTTTTCACAAGAAGATCTACATAACTGTCGAATTCTGCCAGAGAATTAAAATAGCTCGGAATACCGGTTCTCGGGAATTTTACGAAGATTTCCTGTCTGTAAGATTTAAATCCCGTGTATCTCCCGATCCAGAATGGCGAATTGGTAGAAAGAGCATACACGTGAGGAAGAAAGTAACGCATTACATTCTGAATTCTTACGCCTTCTTCACGATTAGGAATTCCAATGTGGACGTGCAGTCCGAAAATAAGGTTTTCCCGGGCTACGTCTCCCATGTCATCTACGATTTTAATGTATCTTTCTCCTTGAGTGATATTGTTATCAGACCAATGCGAAAAAGGGTGAGTACCTCCTCCGGAAACACGAAGTCCCTGCTCATGAGCAATATTGATGAGATGACGTCTTAAATTCGTTAATTCTGCTCTGGCTTCCTGAATATTCTGGCAGATCCCTGTTTCCATTTCAATCATAGATTCATGCATTTCGTGTTTTAAATTTTCACTTAAAACCGCTTTGCCCCCTTCGATGATTTTTGAAACGTGAGAAACCAAATCTCTGCTTTCTACATCAATGATCTGATATTCTTCTTCAATTCCAATAGTAAACTGATGCATTTGTTTTGTGTTTTTTATTTCTTTTCAATGTTATTTTATGGAATCTTTCACAAAGGTTCCCCAAGTAATATTAGGTTTCCCTGGAACATATTCTTTAGCTTTTTCTACAGCCAGTTTTGCCGCGTGCTCTATAATCCATGCAAAATTTTCTTCTCCTACAGAATTTCGGTCTGCATCCGGAGCCGGGTTACAGAAATCAATGGCATAAGGAATACCGTCTCTTACAGCAAATTCTACTGTATTGAAATCATATCCCAACGCTTCATTCATGGTAATGGTATAATCATGAATGGTTTTTAGTAGCTTTTCAAGTTCTTCGCCTTGTGTCTGATGAGTTGTGGCGTATCTCAGGTGAGGGGCATTTCTGGGCTCATAAGGCATGATATGGACATATTTTCTGCCCAGGCAGTAAACTCTGTAATAATCATCAAAGATAATTTCTTCCTGTACCATCATTACAAGCTGTTCCGTTTCTCCCAGTTTGTTCCAAAGATCATCCGGATTTTCTACTCTGTACACATTTTTCCAGCCACCACCGTCGTGAGGCTTCATGTATGCCGGAAACCCTACATAATTAAAGATATATTCCCAGTCGTGCGGAAACTTCAGGTTTCTGAATGAAGTTTCAGAAGTATTGTCCGGTCTTTCATGTGACGGAAGCAGAACTGTCTTGGGAAGCGGAATTCCAAGTTTAGACATCAGGGCATTGTTGAAAAATTTCTCATCAGCACTCCACCAAAACGGATTGTTGATTACATAAGTGCCATTAAGTGCTGCATTTTTCAGGTAAGCTCTGTAAAAGGGAACATCCTGTGAAATTCTGTCGATGATTACCGCATAACCATAATCTGCACCCTGTTCTAATTTGTCGATGGTAACGGGTTCAGCTATGATGTCTCCACCTCCCAGTTCATTCACTTTATCTATAAATGCCCAGGGAAAGGTGTCTTCCATACCGAAAAGAATTCCTACTTTTTTTGTCATAATTTTTGTTTTTAAGATGGGTGTATATTTTTTCTATTTGTCTTTTTATTGTTTTTAAGAGAAAAATGCTCCTATGAAGGTTGGGAAAACCATTCTCCATAGCGGCCAGTCATGGCCTATCCATTTTCTTTCGTCGTACCAAAAGTCTATCCCTTTCAGTCTTAAAATTTCGGCCATTTCAACATTTTTATCTTTGCAGATATCCTGATCAGAAGTACTGAGTACAATATGCATGTGTTTGTATTTCCAGGCATCATCATTTCTTACAAATTCTCTGGGACAGTTGAAATATACCATTTCGTCAGAATAACCATCCATGAAATTTCTTATGCTGAATGCTCCGGAAAGGCAAAACAGGTGGGAAACCACATCAGGAAATCTGAAAGCAAAATTAGCAGCGTGATATCCTCCAAAACTTGCTCCGGCTACTGCTACGCGATGAGTTTTATGAAGTTTCTGAATATAGGGAACAAATTCCTTGATCAGAAACTGTACATATCTTTCATAGTTTCTTATTCTTTGCTGAGGAGATATTTTGTCATCATAAAAGCTCCAGCTGTCAATGGTCTGAACATTATAAAGCTTTACTTTTCCCTGTTCTATAAACCAGTTGATACTTCCGTTAAGATGAAAATCATGATTTTGGGTGTATTGTCCCTGGGAAGTAGGAAACATGATAATAGGGTGGCCGTAATGTCCGGTCACTTCTACCTGAAGACTTGTTCCCAATATATTTGAATAATACTCTGTATGTTCTATGTGAGGCATTTTTCCTTGTTTAATTTTAATATTGCACTTATATTAATTTGATAAATTCAATTCCTCCAAGCTGATCTTTTTCTAAAATATCCAGTACGATTGTTCCTGATTTCGGATGTTCGAGGATTATATTTTCTTTAAAGATCCATTTTGATCCAGGTTTGTTGGCGTGAGTTGAGTCAACGAACTGATAATATGCTTTGCTTTGCCATTTTCCCGGACTTATGTTTTCTAAATTACATTTTAGTTTGGAATCTTCTAGCAGATTATATATTATGAATTCAATAATATTTTGAATATCAATGTCACGTTTTATTTTTTAGGAACTCAACTTATTGCTTTTGGGAGGGAGAATATTCAGCATATCTGCATGAATCATTTCTGCTGCAGAGTCCAGTCTCTCCTGTACCACGGAGGCATCACCGGATTTGTAAACAATCCCGACGTGATAATCTATCGGAAGAAATTTTACAACTTCTTCACATTCAAAACTGCTGTAATCAGGTTCTTTATCTTTAATCAGAGCAACAATCAGCCCTGAATAATATCCTGTGGGTGGTGAAACACTGTAATCACTGCCTCTCAGAAGAGCATCTTCAATTTTAGCCCATTCTCTCCAGATATTGATGCCGCTTGATGCTTCTACCAGGTCCGGAATATGAGCACCACCAACCCTTGAGGAGGTTTCAAGGAAATACCATTTGCCATCTTCTTTTCCACGGATAAATTCTGTATGGGTAGCGCCATTGATCAATCCGAAATTGGAAAGTACTCTGGCATTGATTTCTTCCAGAGCTTTGAACTCTTCGGAATACCGGCCTAAAGTCTTGGACCGGAATACGCCGCCTTCATGGGAAACCTGCATAGGAGGAGCAAGGTATTTTGAAGCAGAAGTGAATACAATTTTTTTATTAAAAGTAAGGCTGTCCACATGGTAAACGTCTCCAGGTTTAAAACTTTCCAGTAAAAAAAGATGACGTTCTTCTCCCAGTGTTTCTAATGCCTCATAAAGCTGTTCTTTGGAGGTTATTTTCTTGATTCCTGATGCTGAAGCTTCAGAGCGGGGTTTCAGTACCCATGGCGCAGGAACGCGGTCTGTAAATTCATTGACTTCATTATCATTGAATACAGCTGTAAATTCAGGAACACTGATCTCTGAATCTTTTGCTTTTTGGCGCATAGCCAGTTTATCCCTGAAATATCGGTGTGTAGTCTGTCCCATTCCCGGAATGCGGAATGTTTCCCTGATTAATGCAGCTTTTTCTACGTCATAATCATCCAATGCCACTACAGCATCTACTTTTCTGGTTTTCATCAGGTGGGAAAATCCCTGAATCAGATGCTCCAGATTCCATACGGACGGTTTGAGTTCCGGCATATAAAATACCTCATCAATTGCGTGCCAGGGCCAGTTTTTTTCTTTAAGATTTTCTGAGGTTACTAAAATGATTTTATTGCCGAGATTCTTCATTTCGTCCATAAAATCGTAGCCTTTGTAATAGCACGAAATACACACAATAGTTTTCTTCTCCATATAATGTTTTTTAATGTTTAGTGAATTTTCAAAAATAAAAGCATTTGTTTATTATTTTATTAATACTAAAAAATGTAATATCGTGCGTTTTTGAAAATTCACTAATCAATTATACAGAGTTTTTTTGTAAAAAACTAATTTTTAGTGATAATTTTCAATTAAGTTCACGAGGAGTTGAACCCCGAAACCTGTTGCTGCTTTTTCTTTGGCATAGCCTACACTTCCGAAGGCTACTCCGGCAATATCCAAATGAGCCCATTTAGGGTGGTTTTCAATGAATTGCTCTAAGAATTTTGCTGCAATAATGCAGTCCCCAACAGGCTTCATAGAGATGTTTTTCATATCGGCTACATCAGACTGAATATCGTCTTTCCAGACGTCCCATAAAGGGAGATTCCATACTCTTTGATTGGTTTGATCTCCGGTTTTTATCAGATTATTTTTCAGCTCCTCATTATTGGAGAACATCGCGGCACAAGTGTCTCCAAACATACGTACAGAGCTTCCTGTTAAAGTAGCCAGATCAATAAGAAAATCTGTTTTGTAGTTTTTAGAAAGATAAGATAATCCGTCTGCAAGGATTAAACGGCCTTCGGCATCAGTATCAAGTACTTCAATGGTTTTTCCGTTGTAGGCTGTAATCACATCACTTGGAAGCAGCGCTTTTTCTGAAACAGCATTATCTGTAATAGGAAGAACAGCAATAATGTTCACAGGAAGTTGCATTTCTGCAGCATAAATTAAAGTTCCCAAAACAGCTGTAGCGCCTCCCATATCAGACTTCATATAATGCAGATTGGCAGAGCTTTTTATTGATATTCCTCCGGTATCAAACAACACACATTTTCCAACCAGTCCGAAAGTCTTGGCATTTTTAACCGTAGTTTTATATTCTAAAATAGTGAATGCTGCATCATAAGCACTTCCTTGATTGACAGAAAGATAAGCGCCCAATCCAAGCTCTTCACATTTCTTCCTGTTGAATACAGTATATTTTAATTCATATTTTTTTGCCAGATTTTTAAGGTAAGCACTTAAAATATCCGGTTTTTTAAGATTGGCAGGTTTGTTGAGCCAGTCCTGACATGCGGTCTGTCCGTTAATCAGAGCTTCTGTTTTCTGACTGATATGGTCTAATTTTTTCTGGCTTACATTTTCAAAATGCAGTTCAAATTTTGCGTTCCAGAAAGTGTTTTTTTTTTCAAAAGGATAATTGTAGGTTCCGGCTAAAAGTCCTTTTACAAATTCCTCAAATTGTTTTTCATTCATGAAATCTGCAAGAGCTAACGTAGGTACTGCCTGCAGTTTTTCTTTCTGTGTTTGTGAGAATTTAGCTGCAACCTGCTGGATTTCAAAATTTTGTAATGTGGATTTTCCTAATCCAATGAAATAGGTAATTCCTTCTTCATGAGCATTGATGAAAACTTCATACTTCTTACCCGTAAAAAAAGTAGCAATGTTTTTATTGAAATTTTTACTGGATTTTGTCCATTCTTCCTCTGTAAATAGGTGGAAGACCTGAGTGTAATTTTTGTTTTTTTTATTAATTAGTTTCATAAATAGATATTATATTTTTCTAAGATCATACACAATCACCTTCCCATTTGTTCTTGTCTTTCTGAAAATCTTCTTCAGCGATTTTGTAAGCTTAGTTTTTAATGCTTTGTTGTTGTGGTTTTACTTCTACAGGGTTTTCTGTATTGTCATAGAAAAGCCATTCAATGGCTCTTGGGAACTCCTGTGACCAGTAAAATTCATTATGGGTGCCTTCAGGGTTGATATTGGTTTTAAACTCAAAATCAAAAAGCTTTTTCTCTTCCCATCTTTTAAGATATTCTTCAAAAATATGAATTCTTTTGACCATTTTAGATCCTTCCTGGCCTCCTCCATAAAGATAAATTTTTGTTTTAAAAGGAACCCTGAAATTCATCATCGGAAAGTTGTTGTTAGGCTCTACCCAAAGAGAGGGTGAGAAGATCAATAATTTGGAATAGACTTCAGGATAAAGAAACCCGCTGTATATGCTGATCAGTGCTCCCAATGAACTGCCTCCGATTCCGGTATTGTCGCGGTCTTTTTTTGTTCTGTAGTTTTCATCTACAAAAGGTTTTAAAGTATCTGCAATAAAGCGGATATATTTTTTTCCCTCAGAGCCGTTGGCTACATGATCATTATCAAAAATATATTCTTTGATTCTTTCCTCGCTGCCATGCTCTATGGCAATGATGATAAGGTCACCACGGCCATATTCTGCAAGGATAGACAGTTTTTTGTCAATTTCCCAGTTTCCGAAGCCGCTTCCTTCATTGAATAAGTTCTGGGCGTCCTGAAGATATAAAACAGGATATCGCTTATCTGTTGTATGATAATCATAGGGAAGCAGTGCCCAGACTTTACGGTGGCGGTCAAGCTGCGGGATATAAAAATTTTCGGAAATCACTTCAGCAATGGGATAATATTCTTCTTTGAACGGCCCCCAGTTTAATCTCCATTTTTCTATCGTATCAGAAGTTTTGCCGGCAGATCTTTTTACTTTGCGGTTGGGAGTAATATTTCCATATTGGTCCAGTTCCACATTCTCCCAGCCTCCCTTTGTGAATTTATAATCAATTTCTTCTGGCAGAAGCTGATCTTCAATTTCTATAAAGTAATTGGAGGAGTCAGTTTGTTTAAGCTGGAAATTGTAGTCTTTGGGATTCCAGCTGTTGAAATTTCCGGTAATAAATACCGGCCTGTCGTCTTTTTCTTCGGTATAAAGTTCAAACCTCATCGTGTGTGTTTAATAATGTTGATGTTAAATTTATAAAAAAAGATTGTTTTGAAATCATAAAAATGTGAGGTAAAAAATGATATATTTGATAGAATGACAAAACACGAAATGATATTGATAATTATTTGATGAATAATTAATCGCTATTGTCAGTATTTTTCGTAGTTTCAGGGAAATTATAAATACAAACCGATCTTGATGAATTCTGTTAAAACCTACACGCTTTTCACCGATCATGATGTGTATCTTTTCAAAGAAGGTAGGCATTATAAGCTGTATGGTAAATTTGGAGCGCATTCTGCAGAAAAAGATGGCGTGAAGGGCGTGTACTTTTCAGTGTGGGCTCCTAATGCAAAGAAAGTTTCCGTGATCGGAAATTTTAATAACTGGAATCATAAAGATCATATTTTGTTTCCAAGATGGGATGGATCAGGAATTTGGGAAGGATTTATTGAAGGATTAACCTGGGGAACATTATACAAATATGCCATTGAAACACCAAGAGGTGAGATCCTGGAAAAAAGTGATCCTTACGCTGTAAGCTGGGAACAGAATATTCAGGCAGCTTCCTTGGTTTCTACCACCTGGTATGAATGGAATGATCAGGAATGGATGGATAACCGCTGGGAAAGGAACAGGCTTGAAGCTCCTATATCAGTGTACGAGCTGCACCTTGGTTCCTGGGTGAGGGAAGGTGATAATCCGGGCCAGTTTTTAAATTATCGGGATATTGCAGAAAAGCTGGTTCCCTATATCAGTGAAATGGGTTTTACGCACGTAGAATTTATGCCTGTGATGGAATATCCGTATGATCCCAGCTGGGGATACCAGATTACCGGTTTTTATGCAGCTACTTCACGTTTCGGCTCACCGCAGGATCTGATGTTTCTCATTGATGAACTTCATAAAAATAATATAGGCGTTATCCTGGATTGGGTTCCGTCTCATTTTCCGGGAGATGCTAATGGTCTTCACCGCTTTGATGGATCATATCTCTATGAACATGAAGATCCGAGAAAAGGGTTTCATCCCGATTGGAAGTCTCATATTTTCAATTACGGAAGAAATGAAGTCAAATCTTTTCTGATTTCAAATGCTATGTTCTGGCTGGACCGCTACCATGCTGACGGATTGCGTGTGGATGCAGTAACTTCAATGCTTCATCTGGATTATTCTAGAAATGAAGGAGAATGGGAACCGAATATCTATGGAACCAATGTAAATCTGGAAGCAAAAACCTTTCTGCAGGAATTTAATACTGCAGTTTATAAGGAATTCGGAAATAATATCATGACCATAGCAGAGGAAAGTTCAGATTTCCCTATGCTTACAAAACCTGTGCATGACGGAGGTGTAGGCTTTGGAATGAAATGGATGATGGGCTGGATGCATGATACTTTGGATTACTTCAAAGAAGATTTTGATAATCGTAAATTCCATCATCATAAGCTGACGTTTGCTTCTATGTATATGTATAATGAAAATTATATGATGCCTTTGTCGCACGATGAAGTCGTACACGGAAAAGCAAGTCTGATCTATAAAATGAAAGGTGATGAATGGCAGAAATTTGCCAATCTGCGTACCTTATATGTATACATGTATACCCATCCCGGGGCCAAACTGCTTTTCATGGGGGATGAATTCGGGCAGACGAGTGAATGGAACTTTACCCGAAGTCTCGACTGGCATTTGCTGAAATATCCTGTTCATAAAGGAATGCAGGAAATTGTTAAAGAACTGAATCACCTGTATACATCAGAATCTGTCTTTTATGAAAATCAGTTTGATAAACATGGTTTTGAGTGGGTAGAAGCCGATGACCTGGAAAACTCTGTGTATGTATACCTGAGAAAAGGAAAACGAAAAGATGATGTTGCTATGGTAGCTTTAAATCTGGCTCCAAAAGTACTGGATTATAAAATCGGGATTCCTTCAGGAACTCATTGGGAGGTTATTTTAAATTCCGATGATGAAAAATACAGCGGAAGTGGTGTAGAACCTGAAATCCTGGAAGAAAAGGATGAAGAATGGAGAGGATATCCGAAATCAATGACTGTGAAATTACCGCCATTGGCAGGAATTATTTTAAGACAGAAGAAAGATAAAAAGTATAAATTACACAGAATTAAACACAAGAGATAAAGAATGGTTGTTTATCATTTAAGTACAGAATGTTATCCTGTAGCAAAAGTAGGCGGTCTTGCGGATGTAGTGGGAGCGCTGCCAAAATATCAGAATAAAATTAAAGGAATAGAAGCTAAGGTAGTAATGCCATGGTATAATAAGCCCTTTATATATGATCATGAATTTGATCTGGTTTTTGATGGATTTATTCATCAGGGAACCAATATGCTGCAGGTTCAGGTGTTGAAAGAAAAGACAGATGTTTTGGGATTTGAACTCTATATGGTGAGAATTCCCGGATTATTAGACAGAGACAATCCTTATGGTTATCAGGATGAAAGTTTCCAGTTTATGGCTTTCCAGCATGGGGTATTACACTGGCTGTGTGCCATGGAAATCCGCCCTGATGTTTTACACTGTCATGATTATCATACGGGTCTGGTTCCTTTTATGGTAGAAAACTGTTCAGAATTCCGATTCTTAAAAGGAGTGAAAACAATAGGAACCATCCACAACGGAGAATATCAGGGAATGATGAGCTGGGGTATGGCCAACTATATGCCGTCTTTTGATTCTTATAAATGGGGACTGATGGATTGGAATGGATTCATAAATCCTCTGGCCAGTATGATTAAATGTGCCGATGCCTTTACCACCGTTTCCGAAGGGTATCTGGAAGAACTTTTTATAAGCTTTCGCGGTTTGGAAAGTCTCGTTCGCCAGGAATTTGGAAAAGCATATGGAATCATCAACGGTATTGATGCTGAAGTCTGGAACCCTGAAACCGATCCGATGCTGGATTTTAATTTTAACAGTAAAAATGCAGTAGCTCAGAAGAAGAAAAATAAAGAACAACTGTGTAAAGAATATGGTTTGAAGCCGGAACTGCCTTTATTTGCCTTTATTGGGAGATTTGCCACGGAAAAAGGAGCAGATCTTTTACCGGATGTAGTATGGAAAAGTATTAAACAGAGTTACGGAGCTTTAAATATAATGATTCTGGGTTCCGGAAATACCTATATTGAGAATAAGCTAAAGGAATACGATTACACTTATACCAACTTTGCTCTGGATCTGGGATATAAAGAACATCTTTCCCATAAAATCTATGCATCGGCAGATTTCCTTCTGATGCCTTCAAGGGTAGAGCCTTGCGGATTGAATCAGATGTATTCCATGAGATATGGCACTGTTCCAGTGGTAAGGTATACGGGAGGCCTCAGGGATACCGTAGAAGATATTTCAACCGGAGGAGCAGGACTGAACTTTACTTATCCGGGTGTAGATGATGTTGTACATGCGATGAACAGGGCAATGGCAATTTATAATCAAAAGGGAGTGATGGAAGATCTTATCCATGCCAACATGAATTTTGACTTTGCATGGGAGAAATCTGCGGAAAAATACATAGCTTTATATAATAGCTGATACAATGAAGATTTTCGGATTTCTTTCTTTAATAATGATACTGTTTTCTTTTAAAGAAGACAGAGGAAGTTATCACGGAGGCTATTATTGGATCTATGGGTATGGTCTTCCCGCAATGGAACGATATGAAGCTATGGATGGTATTTCTGAAAAATGGAAAATCAAACATTATTCTGTTGGTGGCTGTCTGGTAGAACCTGATGAGATGAAGAAAATAGACGCTATTAATAAAAGAACATATGCCGCAATAGAAAGAAAATATGGAAAAGGATGGAGAGAAGCATATCGTAAGGATGTTGATGGTTTTGTAATGAAGAGAGCTGATGTTATGGATGTTCTTATTACCAATCAGTTCTTCAGAAATGAGCTTAAAAAATATAATATTGAAATCTATAATCTGGATAAAGAGGTTTTAGAATTAAATGATAAAGAAGATTTTCAGGTGGTAGTTTATAATAATGAACTCCAATATGAAAATAAAGAATGCTTTAAAGTAGCAGTAAACACTAAGAACAGAACAGTAAACTTAATAAAATAAAAACGCAAGATATTTATGAATCGAAATGTAATCTCCATAGTTTTAGGAGGAGGCAGGGGAACAAGATTATTCCCGTTAACGTATTCCAGATCGAAACCGGCTGTACCTATCGCGGGAAAATACAGATTGGTAGATATTCCTATTTCAAACTGCCTGAATTCAGGATTAAATAAGATTCTGGTCTTAACGCAGTTTAATTCTGCTTCCCTCAATTCACACATTAAGAATTCTTATCACTTTGATATCTTCAGTAAAGGCTTCGTCGATATTCTGGCAGCTGAGCAGAATGTGGAAAACGAAAGCTGGTATCAGGGAACTGCAGATGCCGTAAGACAATCGATGAAACATCTTGAAAAGTATGATTATGACTATATCCTGATTCTTTCAGGAGATCAGCTGTATCAGATGGATTTCAGAGAAATGCTAGATTTTCACATTGAAAATGGAGGTGATCTTACCATCGCTACCATCCCAGTGAATGCAAAAGATGCCACAGGTTTTGGGATCTTAAAATCGGATGATGAAGGAAATATCACATCTTTCTATGAAAAGCCGGATTATGAGATGCTGGATGGCCTGAAATCTGAGGTTTCAGCAGAAAATAAGCATACAGGAAAAGAATTCCTGGCTTCCATGGGGATCTACATCTTCACCAAGACCATCCTTAAAAAGATGTTTGACGAAGGTGCTGGTGATGATTTCGGAAAAGATATTATTCCAAGTTCTATTGGAAAATATAAGACATTAAGCTATCAGTATGAAGGTTACTGGACAGATATCGGAACTATAGAATCTTTCTACGAAGCCAATCTGGATCTTTGTCTGGATCTCCCTCAGTTTAATCTTTTCTCTTCTTCACCCATTTATACCAGAGCAAGGATGCTTCCACCGTCAAAAATCAATGGTTCTTATGTAAGTAAAGCGGTGTTTGGCGACGGATGTATCATTATGGCTGATAAAATTGAAAATTCAGTAATCGGAAACAGAACAAGAATAGATAAAGGAAGTACCATTGTAAATTCATATGTAATGGGAGCCGATTTTTATCAGAATACCACAGAAATTGTACTGAATGACAGAGCTGGCCGTCCTAATATGGGCATCGGGAAATACTGTTATATAGAAAAAGCAATCCTTGATAAAAACTGTTACATTGGTGACAATGTGAAAATCATCGGAGGAAAACATATTCCGGATGGCGATTATGGAACCTATTCCGTACAGGATGGAATTGTTGTAGTGAAGAAAGGTGCTGTAATTGCCCCGGGAACACACGTCGGATAGTAGAAGGGAATAAAGCCGAAAAATATCCAGATTTTATCATATAGAATTTAGGCTTATTTGGCAAGGTTGAGTATTTTCAATCAGAAGTCTATTAGCAATTTCTGTCAAATAGTAACCTCCAGCTTCCCTCATCCATCTTCCAGCCACTAGGTTAATTATTGTTAAACACACAATCAGGGTGATCAGTATATTGTTCACTCTTTTTATTTGTATTATTTTTGTGCAATGCGTATTTTTAAAATATTAACATTTATTATTGTTTTGTTGGGGGGAGCTTATGCTGCTTCCATGTACTATTTTGTAGACGAAAGCAAAAATTTCACTATTGAAAAAGAGATTGATTATCCGGTAGATAAAGTTTTTACCCAGTTTAATAATCTGCAGAATTTTACGAGATGGAATAACTTCTTTACCAGTTCACAATCTATTGATATTGATTATTATACGCCTTACGAAGGACAGGGAAGTGCCATCAGCTATGTAGATCCTAAAAATAATACAGATGGAGAAATGTTCATTAGGTATGAGAATCTTAATAAAACTCTGAAATATCAGCTTTTTGAGGATGAAAATGAAAATCCAACGCTGGTTGACGTCAAATTTAAGCCTGTTTCTGCAGAAAAAACAAAAATCATCTGGTACGTACATACACCCAAACTGCCTGTCTGGAAAAGAGTAGAGAACTTCTGGACTGAAGATCGTTTTGCTGAGAATATCAACAAAAGCATGACCAATCTTAAAAACTCTTTAGGAAATAAAGTAGAAAAAGATAATCAGATGGCCGCGATCAAATATGACAGTCTTATGGTAGAGAATGAAGAAGAAAAGCTGCTTCTTGGGATCAATGTAAGTACTTCAAATAAAAAAGACGCTCTGTACAAAAATATTGTGATGAATTATAATAAAGTTTATAATTTCGTGACGATGGATATGGGGAAAAGAGATGATGAATTTGGATATCCCATCCTGATCACTGATGCAGACAATTATAAAGATAAAGAAGTTTCATATTTTCTCGGAATTCCGCTTTCTAAGAGAATTGGAGTATCTGACAATAATTTCAATTTTAGATCCGTAAATCCGTCTCAAAATTATGTTATGTACTACAAAGGGAGCTATGAGGGACGAATTCGGGCAATTCAGCAGCTGATTCAGAAAGCCAAAAAAGACGAGATGCGCTTCGGAGATATCCGCCAGACCTTTATTGAACGTCCGATGGAAGGGGAGGAGGTAAACGTTAAGCTCTCATTATCAGTGTATAAGTGATTTTTTTTTAATTTATTTTTTCTTAAGTTTTTTTAACGGTTTCAGACTGTTCTAACTCGGTTTTTTTTATTAAATTTGAAGATTAATTCTACAAATAAATTTTAATAAATAGATAAACTGTAATAATGGACAGATTTTCATTCCTAAACGCAGCTCATTCTCAGTTAATTGAGGATTTATACCAACAGTACTTAAAATTCCCGGACTCCCTAGAACCATCATGGAAAGCCTTCTTTCAAGGCTTCGATTTTGCTTTGGAGAACTACGGAGATGACGATAACACTCAGTTTATTCAGGCTTCAGCCAACGCTGCTCCGGCAGTACAACAACAGATTTCTCAGGCAGTATCAAACGGAGAGGTTCCTGAGCACATCAAAAAAGAATTTAAAGTAGTAAACCTTATTGAGGCTTACAGAACAAGAGGGCACCTTTTTACAAAAACTAACCCGGTTAGAGAAAGAAGACACTATACACCTACTTTAGACATCGAGAACTTCGGTCTTTCTAAAGAAGATTTAAATACAAAATTCAACTGCGCTGTTGAAACAGGAATGAAAGAGCCTGCTACTTTGGCAGATCTTATCAAGCACCTTGAAAACATCTACTGTGATTCTATCGGAGTAGAGTACATGCACATCAACAACGTTGAAGAAAAAGATTTTATTAAAAGATGGCTTCAGGTAAATGAAAACCACCCAAGCCTTTCTGCAAACGAAAAAACAGAAATCTTATTAAAATTAAACCAGGCGGTTGCCTTTGAAAACTATCTTCACACAAAATTTGTAGGACAAAAAAGATTCTCATTAGAAGGTGGTGAAACATTAATCCCTGCTTTAGATCAGCTGATCTCAAGATCTTCTCAGTTAGGAGTAGATGAAGTGGTATTAGGAATGGCTCACAGAGGTAGACTCAACGTACTGACTAATATCTTCGGAAAATCTTACAAGCAGATCTTCTCAGAATTTGAAGGGAAAGAATTTGAAGAAGATGTATTCTCTGGTGACGTTAAATATCACTTAGGATCATCTAAAAAAATCAAAACCGCTTCAGGAGAAGAAGTATGTATCAATTTGACTCCAAACCCGTCTCACCTTGAAACGGTGGCTGCTCTGGTAGAAGGTATCTGCCGTGCAAAAGTAGACGACAAATATAAAGATTACTCTAAAGTATTGCCAATCATCATCCACGGTGACGGAGCAATTGCCGGACAAGGTATTGCTTACGAAGTTGCTCAGATGATGACTTTGGAAGGATACAGAACAGGTGGTACAGTTCATATTGTTGTAAATAACCAGGTTTCATTTACAACCAACTATATGGATGCAAGATCTTCAACATACTGTACAGACATCGCAAAAGTTACAGAATCTCCTGTAATGCACGTGAATGCTGACGATGCTGAAGCTGTTGTTCATGCTATTCACTTTGCTGCTGATTTCAGAGCAAAATTCGGAAAAGATGTTTATATAGACCTTTTAGGATATAGAAAATACGGTCACAACGAAGGTGATGAACCAAGATTCACTCAGCCTAATCTATATAAGACTATTTCAAAACACCCGAATCCAAGAGAAATTTATAAAGATAAATTGCTTAAAGACAGTATTACTTCAAATGATGTAATTGCTAAGATGGAAACGGAATTCAAAGCCCTTTTAGATAAAGATTTTGATGCTTCAAAAGAAATTGAGAAGAACGTAATGGATCTGTTTATGGCTGAAGACTGGACAAACTATCCAATTGGAAAAAGAGGTGCAGTTCAGTTACCGGTTGATACAAAATACGATGCAGCAAAACTGAAAGAATTAGCGCTTAAAATGTCAACGCTTCCTGTTGATAAAAAATTCATCAATAAAATTACAAGACTTTTCGAAAACCGTATCAAGGCTATTGAAGGAAACTCATTAGACTGGGCGTTAGGAGAGTGGTTAGCTTATGCAACACTACTTGTAGAAGGTCACAACGTAAGAATTTCCGGAGAAGATGTGGAAAGAGGTACTTTCTCTCACAGACACGCGGTAGTAAAAACAGAAGATACAGAAGAAGAATATATCCCGTTAAGACACGTATCAGAAAGCAGATTTGATGTGTTCAACTCTCACCTTTCAGAATACGGAGTTCTAGGTTTCGATTACGGATATGCAATGGCTTCTCCCAATACATTAACGATCTGGGAAGCTCAGTTCGGAGATTTCGTAAATGGTGCTCAGATTATTGTTGACCAGTATCTTGCTGCAGCAGAAGAGAAATGGAAAATCCAGAACGGAATGGTGATGCTATTACCTCACGGTTCAGAAGGACAGGGAGCAGAACACTCTTCGGCAAGATTGGAGAGATTCCTTACCCTTTGTGCTAACGAAAACATGGTGGTTGCTAATATTACTTCACCTGCCAACTATTTCCACTTATTGAGAAGACAGTTGAAATGGGGATTCAGAAAACCATTGATTGTAATGAGCCCTAAATCTTTACTGAGACATCCTAAAGTGGTTTCTCCGATTGAAGACTTTGCAAACGGTGCATTCCAGCCTATCTTAGACGATCCAACTGCTGATCCTAAAAAAGTAGAAAAGCTGGTTCTTTGTTCAGGTAAACTGTACTTTGAATTATTAGCAAAGAAAGAAGAACTGAACTGTGAAAATATTGCATTAGTAAGATTTGAGCAGCTATATCCACTTCAGACAGATGCTATTGAAGCGATCTTCAACAAATACGAAAACAAAAAACAATTGGTTTGGGCTCAGGAAGAGCCTGAAAACATGGGTGCTTGGTCTTATATCCTGAGAAACTTCAGAGATACAGGAATCCAGGTGGTTGCTCCGGTACCAAGCGGTGCTCCGGCTCCAGGTAGCCACAAAATGTTTGAGAAAAACCAGAATGCAGTGATCAACAGAGTTTTTGATAGAGATGATGCTCCTGCAAAAAGACCAGTTACAGCTTAATTTAAATAATATCCAATTAAAAAATAAAAAATACTCGATATGTCAGTTTTAGAAATGAAAGTTCCTTCACCGGGCGAATCAATTACAGAAGTTGAAATTGCAACTTGGCTTGTAAAAGATGGTGATTATGTAGAAAAAGATCAACCTATCGCCGAAGTGGATTCAGATAAAGCAACTCTTGAATTGCCGGCAGAACAAAGTGGTATTATCACTTTAAAGGCAGAAGAAGGTGATGTAGTACAGGTAGGTCAGGTAGTTTGTTTAATTGATATGGATGCTAAAAGACCAGAAGGTGCTGCACCTGCTGCTGAAGCTCCAAAACAGGAAGAAGCCCCGAAAGCTGCTGAACCTGTAAAACAAGAAGCTCCAAAACCTGCAGCTCCGGTAGCGGCTCCACAAACATATGCAACAGGAGCTCCATCTCCGGCGGCTAAAAAAATCCTTGATGAAAAAGGAATGGATGCTGCTCAGGTTTCAGGAACAGGAAGAGATGGAAGAATCACTAAAACTGATGCTGAATTAGCGGCTGTTCCTGCATTAGGAGGAAGCCCAATGACAGCTACAGGTACAAGAACTACCACTACGACTAAACTTTCAGTTTTAAGAAGAAAAATCGCACAAAGACTGGTTTCTGTGAAGAACGAAACAGCTATGTTGACGACTTTCAACGAAGTGGATATGTCTGAAATTTTCAGATTAAGAAAACAATATAAAGAAGAATTTGCTCAGAAACACGGAGTTGGACTTGGTTTCATGTCTTTCTTTACTAAAGCAGTTACAAGAGCATTACAAATGTACCCGGATGTAAATGCATCTATTGACGGTGACTTCAAAATCAACTACGATTTCTGCGATATTTCAATTGCAGTTTCAGGTCCTAAAGGATTAATGGTTCCTGTATTGAGAAATGCAGAAAACATGTCTTTCAGCGGAGTTGAAGCAAACATTAAAGATCTTGCTACCAAAGTAAGAGACGGTAAAATTACTGTTGATGAAATGACTGGTGGTACATTCACTATTACAAACGGTGGTACTTTCGGATCTATGATGTCTACACCAATTATTAACCCTCCACAATCTGCAATCTTAGGAATGCACAACATTATCCAGAGACCAGTTGCTGTTGACGGACAGGTAGTAATCAGACCAATGATGTATGTAGCAATGTCTTATGACCACAGAATTATCGATGGAAAAGAGTCTGTAGGATTCCTTGTAGCGGTAAAAGAAGGTATCGACAATCCTGTTGAAATACTAATGGGAGGTGATGAAAGAAAAGGCCTTGGATTATAGTTTTAATGAAATTATAATGTAAATATATTATCTCGCCTTAAAAAAGGCGAGATTTTTGTATTTATTAAGAAAATGCTACAATGATGTTTTCAAAAATGACTTCCAATATCAAAGTTTCAGTTATACCTGAATATGATAGTAAAAACAGTTATCCATCCGAAAACCGTTACGTTTTTAAATACAATATCACGATAGAAAATGACGGAAGCTTTCCTATCAAAGTATTGAAAAGAAAATGGTTGATTTTTGATGTAGGATTTGGATACACAGAGATTATAGGTGATGGCGTTATCGGCCTGACTCCTGAAATAGGAACGAGTGAGAATTTCGCTTATTTCTCCAATGTAATGCTTCGTTCCGGAGTAGGCAATATGAGCGGAAAATACCTTGTTAAAAACCTGGAGACACAGGAGACATTTGAGATTGATATTCCAAAATTCAATCTCCTGTCCGAAGTGTTGAGTAATTAATGATTAATAGATAGCAGATTAAGAACCCGGGTTCTTATTAAAGCTTTTTTATTTTCGCCTTCATATAATCGTTTACTTCATCATTGCTGGTGAGAAACAGTTTCTCAAAAGCCAGCAGCGAGATCTTTGCACACACTTCAGCATCTGCACCTGCTCTGTGGTGGGTGAAATCAATTTTATGATACTCAGCCAAAGGTTTCAAACCATATTTTGGAAGGTAGTTCCATGATTTCTTGGCAAGCTGTATGCTGCACAAATAATTGAGCTGGGGAGTGAACATTCCATAATGCTCCAAACATCCCCTTAAAACAGAAGCATCAAATCCTGCATTATGAGCAATCATAAGGCTGCCGTACATCATATCCTGGGCTTCATACCACACTTCATCAAAGGTAGGTGCATCTTTCACATCTTCAGGATGAATTCCATGCACTGCAATATTGAATCTGCTGAAATAAGGAAAACTCGGAGGTTTGATCAGCCAGGTTTTAGTCTCTACAATCTTAGAATCCTGTACCACACATATCCCCATCTCACAAGCTGAACTTTTCTCGTGAGTGGCCGTTTCAAAATCTATTGCACAGAAATCCATTGTTTTAAATTATAAGTTGTTGATAGTTGTTGGTTGTTTTTTTGTTGCTGGTTTTAGAGTTTAATGTTCAAAGTTTAATGTTCAAGGTTTTGGGTTCAAAGTGTAAGGTTTGTTGAAATTATAAATTTTATTCTATTGATCATTAAGTCCTATTAAATAATGGAAGTTATAATTTTCCCTAATCCCTAGAACCTATCATCTCCTGCTACCTTCCTCCCAAAAAATGTTTAAAAATAAGCCATTTCGATTGATAGAACTCATTCTTTTGGTTTTTCTGACGAAGTTTCCATGTTCCCGCAAGCTGTCCATAAAACCCAAAATGAGCTCTTACAACAGCCCACAGATGTGGAAAACCATGCTTTAATCCAAAATAAATTCCGGCAACCCCATCAAGGCATAATCTGAAAAAAATCAGCCAGATCAACTGAGGAAAGGGTAGGTTTTTAAGCATCATAGAAAGATTATTCCTGATGTTCAGAAAAGTCTTTTGTGCACTCTGTTTGTTGAGCGTTCCGCCGCCTACATGGTAAACTTTGGATTTTCCGGTATAATAAATCTTTTTTCCTGAATTAATGAGTCTCCAGCAAAGGTCAATTTCTTCCTGATGGGCAAAAAACCTGGCGTCAAAGCCATTCTGCTCCCAGAAATCTTTTGAACGGATGAAAAAGCAGCATCCTGATGCCCAGAAGATCTCTGTTTCATCATTATACTGTCCTTTATCCTCTTCCAGATCATCAAAAATCCTGCCTCTGCAATAAGGATATCCAAGGTTGTCTATTAATCCGCCGGCAGCTCCTGCAAACTCAAAATAGCTTCTATTGTGATAAGATAAGATTTTAGGCTGTACTGCTGAAATGGAAGGATTCTTTTCTAATAGTTCTAAAGCTGGTTCTATCCAGTTTTCTGTAACTTCCACATCAGAATTGAGAAGGCAGTAATATTCATTCGGGATGGCTTTCAACCCTTCATTATAACCTCCTGCAAACCCATAGTTTTTATCGTTTTTAATAACATTTACTGTGGGAAAATTCTTTTGTAGAAATTCAACGGAATCATCCGTAGAAAGATTGTCAATAACAAAAATATCCGCATTTTGAGAAAATTGTACTACATCCGGAAGAAACTTTTCAAGCCAATTTCTGCCGTTCCAGTTTAAGATGGCAACCGCCAGTTTTTTTTGCATGTCAATCTATTTTTCAGAATCAAAATTTTTGATAGAGTCCTGATATTTCCATTTTCTGTGTGACCAAAGGTAGTTGTCCGGATTCTTATGCAGTGTATTTTCCAATAATTTATGAAACTTTCTTACCACTTCATTTTCAGTAAACTTTTCACCATCAGGATATATTCTATGATAATTTACCTGATAATAACCTCTTTTCACCTTTTTCATTTCACAATAGATGAAAACAAGATCCATTCTTGTGGCAAGTCTGTCATAGCCTATGAAAGCAGGAGTACGCTGATTCAAAAACTCTAACCCATAAGTGACATGAGCGTGGTGAGGCGTTTGGTCAGCTACAAACATATAAGCAGAATCTCCGTTATTTTTAGATCTGAAGATATTCAGGATTACTTCATTGGCTTCCAATGCTTCATTTCCGAATTTGTTTCGGACCTTTTTCATCTGGTTTTCCCAAAAATCATTATTTACTTTTCTGTATACAGGGTGGCAGTGAGCTTGGGGAACAATCTTTGCCAATGCATTGATCCATTCCCAATTGAAAACATGTCCTGCCAGCAGGATGATATTTTTACCTTCCTTTTTAGCATCATGAAACAGTTCCTGATTGATATGCTGCATTCTCACTCTGGCTTCTGTCTCAGAAATGCTGAAAGATTTTATAGTTTCTACCAGATAATCTGAGAAATTAAGGTAGAATTTTTTTCGGATCTCTTTAATTTCTTCTTCCGATTTATCAGGGAAAGATTTTTTCAGATTTTGGGTAATTACCTCTTTTCTGTATCCTACCAGATAATAATTCAGGAAAAAGATGACGTCCGAAAAAATATATAATATTTTAAGCGGAAGCTTAGAGACGAAGTATAATATTTTGATTAAGAAATTCATAAAACACGCAAATTTAGTGATAATAAAATTATGGTTCTATTTTTGCAGGGGGATATATATTATTTTTTTATTTTTATGTTATGAAAAAATTGACAATATTAGCTTTCCTGGGATTAAGTGCAATTGCTTTTGCCCAGGATGTAAAAAATACACCAGATAATGGAAAGCAAAAAACCGCTCTTATAGTTCCTACTGAGCAGAAAGAGTTAGAAGCAAAGAAAAAAGCTGCTGAAGAAAAAGCGAAGCTGCCAAAGCCTTATGATCCAAAAGCGGATGCTCAGGCTGATATTAATAAATTGGTAGCTCAGGCTAAGAAAGAAGGTAAGAATATTATGATCCAGGCTGGTGGAAACTGGTGTATCTGGTGTCTTCGTTTTAACAATTTTGTACAAACTACTCCTGAACTAAAGGAAATTGTAGACAAGAATTATCTGTATTATCACCTGAATTATTCTCCGGATAATAAGAATGAAAAGGTTTTTGCCCAATATATCAATATTAAGGAACAACAATTTTATCCTTTTTTTATCATTTTAGATAAGGATGGTAAAAAGCTTCATGTTCAGCAAAGTGAAGTTCTAGAAGATGGAAAAGGATACAGTAAAGAAAGAGTAAAAGAATTTCTGGAAAAAGGAAAAATCCTTTAAAAAGAAAAACCTTTCTATTTTTAGAAAGGTTTTTCTTTTTAATTATTGTGCTAATTAGCACAATTTTCTACACGTATTGCACCTCTTCCATTAGCATCATAACAAGCTGCTCCACCTGAATACTGAATGCAAGAAGAACAAGAACTTATGTATACCATGCTTCCATCTGAGCAAGATGATGCACATGATAATCCACCTGTTAGTTTACTCAATTTTTCTCTAGATAATTTTTTAAAATTTTTCATAATGTTTCTTATTTATAATTTGATATGAATAAAAATACATTATTATTTTTATAATTCGTTATTTTGGGAATTATTACAGTAATTTTTTAATCCAGTTTAATTTTTTATCAGAATATGGCGGGTATTTAATATCAGGTTCACCCCATGTGGTTTTTTCAAGAATAGCTTTTTGATGTGAAAAGGCTTCAAAACCATATTTCCCATGATAATTTCCTATACCTGAACTTCCCACCCCTCCAAAAGGCAGATTATCATTGCTTAAATGCATTACTGTATCATTGATGCAGCCTCCACCAAAAGAAAGTTTGCGTGTAAAGATTTCTTTTTCTTCAGAGTTGTTGGTAAAAAGATAGGCCGCCAATGGTTTGTCAAGTTCTAAAACAGAGTTAAGAACTGCATTGTAACTTTGAAAACTGATCACTGGCAGGAGAGGTCCAAAAATTTCTTCCTGCATGATTTTGTCATTCCAGTCTATATCATTCAGTATAGTAGGCTCTATGTGTAGTTTTTCTTCATTACAATATCCTCCGGAATAGATTTTTTCTTTATCAATAAGGGATATAAGACGCTGGAAGTTCCTTTGGTTAATAATTCTTGTGTATTGCTCAGAACCCGGTTCATATTTAAATTCTTTGATATATTTTCTGAGCATTTCAAGAAACTGTTCCTGAATGGTTTCTTCTACCAGCAAATAATCGGGAGCTACACAGGTTTGTCCGGCATTAAGAAACTTTCCCCAGACAATTCTTTTAGCGGCCATTTCGAGATTAGCATTTTTAGTGACAATAGCCGGGGATTTTCCTCCCAGCTCAAGGGTTACAGGAGTAAGATGTTCTGCTGCAGCTTTGTAAACAATCTTTCCAACTTTAGTGCTTCCTGTAAAAAATATTTTGTCAAACTTTAATGTTAAAAGAGCCGTGGTTTCATCAATACCCCCTTCGTACACATACAGATATTCAGGTGGAAAATTTTTATTGATGATGGTTGCCATTGCTTTCATTGTATTTTCAGCAATTTCGCTGGGCTTAAGAATACAACAGTTGCCGGCAGCCATTGCAGCAATAATAGGAGAAAGAGATAACTGATAAGGATAGTTCCAGGCTCCAATCACAAGAATACAACCCAATGGATCAGCGTAGACTCTGCTGCTTCCCAATTGGTTGACAAGATTGGTGCTTACTTTTTTAGGTTTTGAAAGAGATTTTAAATTCTTGATATAATAGTCAATATCATTCAGAATGAAAGATAGTTCTGTTGTGAATGTATCAAATTTAGATTTTCCGAAGTCCTTATTAATAGCTTCATACAGCATATTTTCATTAGAAATAATAAGACTTTTAAGCTTTTCGAGATACATTTTCCGAAAAGCAAGACTTTTGGTTTGCTGTGTTTTAAAAAAATCCCTTTGGTTCAGTAAAATTCTTTCAATTTCCATTCGTAAGCTTTTGTATTAAACGTGATGGCCTGTGCAATATTGCGATCAGAAAACACGAACAATAAACCGGCCAAAGTGGATGAAGATGGAAGTCTCCTGATTGTTTGAAGGTAACTGGTTATTTAAAAAAAATTATTAAGTGTTTTACATATTAATCTGAGCGTCTTTAATTATTATATACGTCTTCCAGAACTTCATTCTTTCCAACCTCCAGCTTCCTTTTTTTACATAATATTTCTCACAGCTATTTTTACCGGATGATAAAGTAATAAACAGATGGCAGTCATTAACGCCAGCCAGAATAATCCCGTGAAAATTTCCATATTGGAAAGGAGAATAGACTGAGCCGTTATTTTAGCTTTAAAAGCTCCTGCTGTCATGGATAAAGAATCATTAACTGACAGTTTCGAGATATTAGCACCGAAAAGCTGATTCCACTGGCTGTAAAAAACAGGATTGGTTTCTGTAAGATTGGTACTGAGTGTATCGGAATGTTTTAATGTTAAAAATAGCATCAGATTCTGCATTAAAGCATATCCGATAGCGGTTGTCCAGAAACGGGTTGTAGTCCCCAACGCAGTAGCATTGGATACATATTCTTCCGGAGTCCCTGAAATTAAAAAGAAAACAAGCGGCGTAAATAATAATCCCTGAGCGACTCCCTGCAGGAATAATGGTGGACAGATCGTAGAAAGGGTAGTGTCAGGATAAAAAGTATAGGTAAACCATGCACAATCTATGGCCAGTAATAGAAATCCTGTAAAGAAAACAATTCTTGAGGAAATTCCCCGAACCAGGCAGATTCCCGATAATAATATCCCCAAAAGAGTTCCCGCCACATTCCAGTATTGAATGTTCACAATATAATCCCAGGGCCATTTCCATACTGTTGCCATGATGCTGTATACGTTATTCAATCCGGAGCGGATCAGGTAAAAAATGAAAAACAGAATCATTCCCGCGATCACATTTTTTGAACTGAAAACTTCGAAATGAAACAATGGTCTCTTAGAATTTCTTTGTTTAAGCATAAATAATCCTCCCGAAAGCAGGAATATAAATAAACATATGATAATCGTGTCAGACTCGAGCCACATCAGTCTTTTACCATAAATAATAGCATAACCGCCAGCCTGCAGGCATACCCAAAGCAAAAACCAGCTGGTAATATCCAATTGATACAAAGGTTTTTTAGGAAAGAATCTGTTTCTGTTCAATAAAGCAATACCAATAATCAGTACAAACACATGAAAATAGACCATCATCAGGATCATATGCTGAAAATCGTAATCTTCAATACTGGATTTTAAAAGGGAAGTGGTAATTGTTCCCCCGGTCAGCATAATGGTGTACATGAAGAGATAAGCTAGAACTTTAGCATGTTTAGTTTTTAATTCAGCAATAATCAACGGCAGGAAAATAGCTCCTTCCAGCAGCCCGAAAATTCCTTCTAAAAACCGGATTACCAAGATAACATGATAATCATTGGTAACTGATAAAACATAAAGAATAATCACAGAAATGGAAGCCATCAGCAGTACATAATATTTGACGCTGAAATACGCCATAAATCTTTGTAAAACTAAAAGGGTAACCACAAATGTCCCATACATCAAAATCATTAAATACTGGATGTCATCTGAATCTACATCCATAAAAGAAGATGTGAAGGCGCTGTTTGAATGTAAAAGCGACAACAACATCAGGTGGGGAAACAATGCCAATATAAGAAGAGGCAGTTTCAGCCATTGTGGTACCCATTTATGATAAACTGTATTGTGTTGCATAATTTTTTAAGCATTAAGCTCAGGAAGAGACGGCAAATGAACAAATCTGTCATTGAACCGGATTAAAAAAATGCGAAAAGACAAAGGTGTAAACAAGTAAAAGGTAAAATGGCAAATATGCTTAAGAAAAAATTTGCAGATTTGCTATTTTGCAGTTTGTCTTTTCGCTAAAAAATAATGTATTGTAAAACCTGAAATATGTTGATCAGAAGGTAATTTTGCACTCTAAAACTCTAAAACTCTAAAACTCTAAAACTCTAAAACTCTAAAACTCTAAAACTCTAAAACCCTCCCACACTCAAACTCATATCTTCTTCGCACTTACCAGAACATTCATTCCGGAAAGTAGTTTTTCGTTGTCTTTATTATTGTCAAGAATAATTTTCACAGGAAATCTCTGTTCAATTTTCACAAAGTTTCCGGTTGCATTATCCGGTTTTACTAATGAAAACTGAGATCCTGAAGCTGGAGAAACGGAAAGTATTTTTCCTTTAAATTCAACATCGGGATAAGCATCTGCAGTAATGATTACTTCCTGGTTCTGATCAATCTGTCCAAGCTGTGTTTCTTTATAATTGGCAATGATCCATTTCTCATTGCTGACCATTTGTACCAGAGCCTGACCTTCTTTAATCAGCTGCCCTTCCTGAATCGTTTTTTTTCCCACCCATCCGTCATAAGGAGCGGTAATCACTGTGTAAGAAAGATAGAGTTTAGCATTGTTAAGACTTGCTGAACTCTGCTGAATCTGGCTTTTTACAGGAGCCACTTTAGTCTGCTGCTCACTGGCTCCAGCTCTTACTGCATTTTTCTGCTGTTCCAATGCTAAAAGATTAGCTTTTGACTGTTCATAAGAAGCTTTCACATTCTCAAATTCCTGTTCTGTAGCCGCATCTTCTGTCAAAAGGTTTTTATATCTTTTATAATCTTGTTCTGTTCTCCAGATATCAATTTTTGCGGAAGCAATTTTAGCATCAATGATCTTGGTATCACTTTCTTTGGTACTGACACCGCTTTCAATTGTGCTTATGGTTGCAGTGTTTGCGTGAAGGTTAGCTTCAGCCATGTGTACCTGATTCACAAACTCCCTGTTGTCGATGACGATTAATGTATCTCCTTTGTGTACAAACTGATTTTCGTTAAATTTTATAGTTTTAATGAACCCTGAAACTTTGCTGGATACAGGCGTGATATATTGTTCAATCTGTGCATCATTCGTCGTTACATTTTTTCTTGAAAAAAGATAAAAGCTTACCATTCCTGTGATTCCGCTGATGATCAGGATCCAGGCCAGTAAAGTAATGGACTTGTTGATTCTTTTTTCCTTTTGTGTCAGTTGTTTCTGTGCCATAGTTTTTATAAGTTTCCAATCGTATATTGGAGTTGGTAATATTTAAGTTGTCTGTTGATTTTTACGGAAATAAGATTAGATTCAGCTTCCAGATAAGTATTATCGGCGTCGATCAGTTCAGTGATAAGGCTTAACTTATTGGCATATTTTGTTCTTACAATACGATAGTTTTCCTTAGCTTGATTAATTGCTTCTTCAGCAATTTTTACCTTCTGGTCTGTCTCTTCAAACTTTTTATAAGCTTCATATACATTATGTCTTACATTTTCCTCGTTTTCTTCTATCTGAAGTTTGGCCAGGTCAATATTTTCCCGTGCTTCCTGCATTCTGTATTTGTTCTTGTACAGATTTTCGATAGGATAGGTAAGATTTACCCCCACCATTCCCAGACGGTATGCATACGGTTCGGGAGGAAAGAACATCATGTTCGGATATTTTAAAAAATATTCTCCACCAGCTGTAATTTTGGGTAAATAATTAGCTTTGGTAATTTTTTGATCCAGTTCTTTCAGAGAAAGATTTTTATGGGTGATTTCAACAGACTCATTTTTGTTTAAAGCTATTTCTGTCAGTTCATCAACATAAGGAATGGCTGCATTCTCCGAAATAAGATCTTCTGTATTCACATGCATTTCCTGATTTTCCGGAAGCGAAAGAATAGTCTTCAGTTTGTGTTCAGCAATCTGAATATCGTTATCCAGTTCCGTCCAGCTCATTTTGTGATTGGAAAGCTGCAGTGAGGTTCTTAAGACTTCATTTACCGTTACAACACCATTAGCTTTCAAAGATTTTACCTGTTTGATGTTTATGGAATCTTCTTTCATTTTATCATTAATAAGACTCTGCTGCTCTTTTAAATGATGGATCTGAAGAAATGCTGTAATGATTGCCATTTTAAGCTGTCTCTCATCCAGATGGGTTTTTAAGGCTGAAATCTCAGTATCAATAGCCGCTTTCTTTTCCGTATTTTTTATTTTACCACCCATATATACCGGAATGGAAGCAGATAATGTAAAATCATACATTCCATTGATAGCATCATATTCTGTTGCTTTGTTAAATACGCCGTTCTGATGCTGATATAAATTGGTTACCTGAGTATAGCTGGTATGAAATTCAATGTCCGGAAGCTTTTCCATTTTAAGATCTTTCTCTTTGGTAGCGGACATTTCCTGTTTGAGATGACTTATCTGTATGTTTTTATTATTTTTCAGCCCAATCTCTACAGCTTGCTGTAAGCCGAGATGCTGATAATCTACCATCTGTGAATGTAAAAAGTTGCTTAATAATAAGCACAACGCAATGCACAGATACCGGCATGCGTTAAATATGATATTCATAAATTAATTAAAGGATTTTTGCTAAAATGATTTTGATGCAGCAAAGTTACGACGACAAGTGTCGGACCCGATTTGTGAAAACAGAAAAAGATTTGCTCATTTACGCCAATTTGAAAATTCTTCTTATCTTTATTTCATGAATGACAGCCATTTTAAAGCAGTAGAAGAGGATGATGCAGAGTTTTACATCTACCATGTCCTCACAGGTAATGTAACAACAGAGATTCATTACCACAGTTCTGCACAATTAGTATACGCAGAAGGAGGTATTGTACATGTTTTTACAGATCAAAAGCATTGGTATCTTCCTGCAAGATGCTTTATGTGGATTCCTGCCGGGACGCCTCATTATATTTTTTCTACCAGTCCGAAAGTTGATTTATATAATTTTTATTTTAAAAAAGAAGAAAATGAAAATGGCTTTTTTGATGAAATTAATATTTATTCCGTCAATAATTTACTTCGGGAGATGATTTTGTATACTAAAGAATGGGATGGGAAAATCACAAAAAATGATACTTCTAAATACTTTTTTCTCAAAGCCCTTAAAGGTGTTTTACAGGAAAAAAAGCACAAGCATCTGGCATTTCCAATACAGCATCCATTTCCAAAAGATGAAACATTACTGAAGATTGCAAGGTATATTCATGCTAACCTTGAAAAGCCCCTTACCATCGAATCTACGGCAAAAGAATTCGGAATGAGTACAAGAACCCTTTCGAGGAAATTTAAAGAGATCCTGGGCATGAATTATGTCCGTTTTCTAAGGGCTTTGAGAATTACCCGTTCTCTTGAACTGATGCTGGAAGGAAAGTATAATATGTATGAAATTGCGATGATGGTAGGGTACAACAGTCTGTCATCTTTCAGCAATATTTTCAAAAAAGTAATTGGTATTGCTCCTACGGAATATCAGCATAAATTGAGAGGAGATAAGTAGTGAGTGGGAGTGTTTGAGAGTTTGAGGGTTTGAGATTCGGGTTACGGGGTACGTGTTATGTGGTAACGGGTTTTATAGTGTGGGATAGGTTTTCTTGCATTCTTACGTGTAAGGTTGTTAAAAAGCTAATATAATGAGTAATAGTTGTTAAGATTTCCTACATTCCCCTTCCCTGCAGGGGTGGATTTTTGCAAAGCAAAAAGACGGGGTAGTCTCTGCGCGTTGTCTTTCCCCAATTATACAAAAAAACCACCTCAAATAAATGAGATGGTTTTATATTGTGAGAAATTCTCGTTGCTTAATTAAGCTTCTTCAGATTTAACTTCTTCCTTCTTAGCAGCAGGAGCAGCTACAACTGGAGCGTCAGAAACGATATCGAACTCATAGTTGTACTCAACATTTCTGTGAAGTCTGATAAGAGCTGAGAATTTACCAGTTCTTTTGATTGTGTTACCAGGAATCTTGATATATTTTTTCTCTACAGAAACACCAGCTTTTTCTAAAGCAGCAGATAGATCAGCATTGTTGATAGATCCGAATAGTTTATCACCAGTACCTACTTTTGCAGGAATAGTGATAGAAGTTTTCTTCAATTGATCAACTACAGCGTTAGCAGCAGCGATTAATTTAGCTTCTTCTTCTTTTCTAGCTTCTAATGTAGCTTCTAAAGCAGCTTTGTTTTTAGGTGTAGCTAAAAGAGCAATTCCTTGAGGAATTAAGAAGTTTCTAGCATAACCTGGCTTTACGTTTACTGTATCAAACTCAAGTCCTAAGTTTTCTACGTCTTTTTTAAGGATAATTTCCATTGTTGTTGTCCGTTTTAAGATTGAAAAATTAAAAGATTGAAAAATTCAAAGATGTAGAAATATAAAAAATCTAAATCCAGAATCTAAAATTTAAAATCTCAATTTCGTTAGAATTAATTATTTATTCAGCAACAAAAGAAGAGGTTGCCCTCTTCTTTTATTTATTTTTTGTCTTATTTCAATAAGTCAGCTACGTATGGTAGTAATGCAAGGTGTCTTGCTCTTTTGATAGCAGCAGAAACTTTTCTTTGGTATTTTAAAGAAGTTCCAGTGTATCTTCTTGGTAAAATTTTACCTTGCTCGTTTACAAATTGTAATAAGAAGTCAGCATCTTTGTAATCAACGTGCTTAATTCCGTATTTTTTGAATCTACAATATTTCTTTTCAGATTTTGTATTGATATCAAGCGGAGTAAGGAATTTTACTTCTGATTCTCCTCCAGCTGAGGCTTGTTTAGCCATTTCATCTATTGCCATGTCTTGTCTTTTTAAAAAATAGGGTTAATTAATTAAGCTTTAGCTGCTTTTACTTTAGTTCTTCTAGTTACAGCGTACTCAACAGCATGCTTGTCAAGTTTTGTAGTAAGGTAACGGATTACTCTCTCGTCACGCTTAAATGCTAATTCTAAATCAGCTACTACACTACCTTCTCCTTTGAATTCGATTAGAGTATAGAACCCATTCTTTTTCAATTGGATAGGATAAGCTAATTTTTTCAATCCCCAGTTTTCTTTAGCAACGATTTCGCAGTTCTTTTCTTTGATAAGATCTACATACTTGTTCACTGCTTCCTCTACCTGTGACTCAGATAGAACGGGAGTTAAAATGAAAACAGTTTCGTAATTGTTCATAATGTTAAATGAATTTGTTAATTATTTCGAGGTGCAAAATTAGAGAATATATTTCGTATATGCAAGAGGATTTGTGAAATAGTTGAGTGTTGATGGTTGGGAATTTAAAGTTTAATGTTTTGAAGGGATTACATAAGATTACATTTAAAAGTTATTTTCAATAATATACTCTTAAATAGCCCTCCACTTTCTCGACTAATCTTTTTGTCTTAACTCCGTCAGAAAATTCACCTTTAAGACATCGTACAACGAATGTCTGCTTACGAGAATAGAGGCAATAGAAGAAACCATTCCTGCCAGCATCAGGTGAAATATCAATGAGTGCCTGTCTGTCATTTCCAGAACAATAATGGCTGAAGTAAATGGTGCTCTTGTAATTCCGGTTAGAAAAGCAACCATTCCGGCCAGAACAACCACATTGGTTTCGTTAGGTGTTAAATGAATGGCGCCTGAAATAACAGAGCCTATACTTGCTCCCGCTGTGAGGGCAGGGGCGAAAATTCCTCCTGCACCTCCTGAAGTAAAAGAAAGGGCAGGGCCAAGCATTCTTAAAACCGGAACATACCAGTCTTCGTGCTTATCTTTCGTAAAAAGTACCCGTTCCATAATTTCTTTTCCGGAGCCGAGAATTTCCCTGTTGATGAAATAAGCGATTGAAGCAATGATTAAAGCACAAATAATCAGGAACATCACATTGGCTTTATCGGTTTTCAGTGTATTCTTTTTCCATCTGTTGATTTTAAGCATAGCAACAGAAAGCTGACTGGCGAGAATACCTGCCACAGCAGCAACAAGTACAATGGGAAACATTACCATTAAAGAAACATCATTAGTTTTTGGATATCCCAGATATAAATAAGATCCTGCCAGTGTCTGTGCTGTGAGACCGGCAATAATTACCGCGGTAAACAAAGCTGTTTTAAAGTAATTAATATGGGTTTTCGACAGTTCTTCCACAGCGAAAACAATACCTCCCAGCGGAGTGTTAAAGGCAGCAGCAAGTCCGGCAGCAGCTCCTGTCATAATCATATTTTTCTTGGAAATCTTCGGCCACCATTCGGGAAGATACTCGTTGACTTTTCTGAAAACGGAGCCTGCAATCTGAATGGTAGGTCCTTCACGTCCTACAGCACCTCCTCCTATTACCAGAATGACAGAAGACAGGATTTTGAAAAAAATAATCTTAATGCTCAGAAGATTTCTGATCTTACGGTGTTCTTTCGGATTGGCTAGTTCTACCGCTGCCATTACCTGTGGGATACCGCTCCCTTTAGCATTAGGCGCAAATTCTTTCACCAGCCACCAGGAAAGTACAAATCCTATGGGAGCAATAATAAAAATCATCCATGCATGCCAGTCAAAAATAAAATTCATGAGATGTTCACCCCAGGCAAATATCTGTGCATACATGACGGCAAAAAAACCTGTAATAACAGATCCTATCCAAAAAGGGATAGCCTGAAGCAGGTTGTACTTCAGCTGTTCGTTCCGGATATTGTCAAAGGAATTTTTGAGGGATTTTTTTATAAGGGCGAAAATTTTCAGCATGTGTTAATTTAGAGATGTAAAAGTACGTGATTTTTGCAGATTTTATATTTCTTCTAAAAACTTTGAGATTATTTCAGCGTTTTCCATTGTAAGGATGTCAGGTATGCCAAAACTCAAAATAGTATTTCTGACTTCAAGTTTAAAATCTTCATTCGGAAAGTTCTTTATCGTTTCTTTTCTCTTTGGATTTAAAAAATTCATGATTTTAAATTGATCATTTCCCACTACATAAAAATCTTTAAACTCACGATCTGTAAAATTAACATTAAAACTGCTGAAAATTCCTGCCACTTTATCCATTAGTTTCTTCTTGTTGAGGGATATATATCCGAAATTCTCATCCAGATTTTTTAGTCCCCAAAGTTGTAGAGTGTCATATTTACGTCCTAAAAGCCCACCTCTGGAAGTCATTCCAACCTTACTGACGATAAAAAGATAGAAAGAGTTATCCTTGTTCCTGTCTTTTACCAGATAACAGATTTGTGGAATAAATAATGGGTACATATCATGAGAACTAAATTGGTCGTAAGGAGATTCTTTAATATCGATCACTGAAACATAATATGACTCAGAAAGCTGATCATATACCTCAGTAATTAATTTTTCATCTTCTTCGGTGAAATCAAAAAATCTTGTAACATCATATTTTCTGTAATCCGGATCCATTTTTCCAAATAATATTTGCTTAAAAATAATATTAATCAATCTAATTTCCAAAAAAGTTATTATAGTATAGGATTATTTTTATTTAATTATTGATTTATTAAACAAAAGCTGTATTTATTAATTATTTGGTATTTATTTGATAGAATATTTGGCCTTTTGGAATTTTATTAAACTTAATTATAAAAACAAAAAAACCTCCGATTTAATCGAAGGTTTTCATTTTATATGATCCAACAATAAGCAAAATTACTTATTACTGATTATTCATTGCTTATATTTCTGTGTTCAGATCCCAGTTTTCAAGGTAGTCGTGAACGTGCTTCAGCATCATTCCTCCTAAAGAACCGTCTACTACTCTGTGGTCATAAGAGTGAGACATGAACATTAAGTTTCTGATTGCGATTACATCACCGTCGGCTGTTTCAAGAACTGCAGGTTTCTTAACAATGGCTCCGATAGCTAAAATAGCTACCTGAGGCTGAGGAATGATTGGTGTTCCCATAAGGTTTCCAAAGCTTCCTACGTTAGAAATAGTATAAGTTGCACCTTGAGTGTCTTCTGGTCTTAATTTCTTGTTTCTTGCTCTGTAAGCCAGGTCATTGATTGCTTTTGCAAGGCCTGAAAGTGATAACTGATCAGCATTTTTAATTACAGGAACAATAAGGTTTCCGTCCGGAAGGGCAGTAGCCATACCGATGTTGATGTTTTTCTTTTTGATGATGTTTTCACCATTGATAGAAACATTGATCATTGGGAAATCCTGAATTGCTTTCACTACAGCTTTTACGAAAATAGGCATGAAAGTCAGTTTTTCACCTTCACGTTTTTCAAATACAGCTTTGTTTTTATTTCTCCATTTTACAACGTTGGTAACGTCTGTTTCAATGAAAGAGGTAACGTGTGGAGCAATTTGTTTTGCTTTTACCATATTTTCAGCGATGATCTTTCTCATTCTGTCCATTGGAATGATTTCGTCACCTGCACTTACCGGAATTGTAGCTGCCGGAGCAGATACTGCTGGTTTTGGAGTAGACGCTGCCTGTACCGGAGCTGTCTGCTGAACTGGCTGGTTTCCTCTGTTAGTAACATATGCTAATATATCTTCTTTTGTAATTCTTCCTTCCAAACCGCTTCCTTTAATGGATTTCAGTTCAGTTTCAGAAATATTTTCCTGTTGTGCAATAGATTTTACAAGTGGAGATAGGTAAAGATCTCCTGAGAATTCTACGTTTGAAGCAGCTGTTGTCTGTAAAGGCTCTTCAATCGCTTTTAAAGTGTCAGCATCCGGAGTAGCCGCCGGAGTTTCAGTTTTTACTTCTTCTGAAGCTGTACCTTCTCCTTCAATTTCTAAAATAGCAATGGCTTCACCTACTTTTGCAACTTCATCTTTTTGCTTTAAAATCTTTACAATTTTCCCCGAAACTGGTGTCGGTACGTCTGAATCTACTTTATCTGTTGCAATTTCTACTACGGAGTCATCCTCCTTTACGTTATCACCTTCATTGAATAACCAAGTGATAATTGTCGCTTCCATAACACCTTCTCCCATGGAAGGAAGCAATAATTTGTATTCTGCCATTTTTGATTTTTAGATTTTGACAAATATATAAAAAAAATCGGTTTTTTTAAGAAATATATAATCTTAGCTGAATTCAATATAAATATTTTCGCCCACATTCAATCCAAACAGGCTTTTAGCACCGTTTTTCTTGCTTCCTTTGTAGATGGTAAGCTCCAATAATTGACTATCATTGAAAATAGCAGCAGACTGTCCATGGAATTCTGTTTCCCTTTCCCAGTCTGAAACAACCTCCGTATGGCTGGAAAATATCCTTGAAAGGCTTAAATTTCTGAATTTTATAGTAAAACTATCGTAGCTTTTGCTGATATTCTCGAAAAAATCTTTGTTGATATTTGAGATTATATTTCCGAAATTGTCAATGTAAGTTACTTCACCGATAATCATACCTTCCGATTCATTATAAACTGCTCTCGGGAACATCAGTTGTTTGGCTGAATGTATTTTTCGTCCTATTACTTCAGGGAGTCCGCCATTGGCAAGATGTACCGCTGCAGGAACAAAAATGTCTGTAGAAGTAAAGTTGATGATGTCATCAAAGCGGTTGTTCAGTGTAAGTTCATAGATGGCTTCCGGTTTAATATCAAAAAAGATAAGGCTTAAAAGACCGTTATCTGCCGCTAAAAAGTAGGATCCATCAGCTTTATAAATGATATTTTTTCTTGATCTGTTGTAAAAACTGTCTACAGAAATGATGTGGATACTTCCTTTAGGAAAATATTTATAAGCATTTCTTACAATATACGAAGTCTGTATAAGGTTGAATGCCTGGATGTCGTGGGTTATATCAATAATATTAACCTCAGGGTTTAGAGACAGAATTTTGCCTTTCACAGCGGCAACTCTGTAATCTAAATTTCCGAAATCCGAAGTAAGGGTAATAATTGACATGAGCAATTTATAGAATAGTGTACTATTGCAAAGTTATTTAAAATAAAAAGAAAGCCCGAAAGATTGTTGAAAAGAATTTGATATAAATTTGAAAAAAAGCTTTAATTTTAAAATCTAAAAATAAAAATACTGCATGTTTGAATTAACATATGATTTGGAAGATATCGATGCGAAAATCTTCTATGGAGTTAATAACCAATATTTCAACTTAATAAAATCAAGCTTTCCAACCATTAAAATTACAGGAAGAGATCATGTCATCTTTGCCATGGGAAATAAGGAAGCTTTAGACATACTGAAACAAAAACTGGATGATATTGTCAGTTTTATCTCCAAAAATAACTCAATAGGCCTGAAAGACGTTGAAAATATATTGAATATTAAAGACGAAAACGAGAAACAACTGGTTTTTGATCAGGATATTATTGTAAAAGGGGTAAACGGAAAAATTATTAAGGCTAAAACAACCAATCTTAAAAAACTGGTAAAGGAAACGGAGAAAAAGGATATGGTCTTCGCCATTGGTCCTGCCGGAACCGGAAAAACGTATACCAGTGTAGCATTGGCAGCAAGAGCTTTAAGAGATAAAGAAGTAAAAAGAATTATTCTGACAAGACCGGCTGTGGAAGCGGGAGAAAGTCTGGGATTCCTTCCCGGTGACCTTAAAGAAAAGCTGGATCCGTATTTGCAGCCTTTATATGATGCACTTCGTGATATGATTCCTCATGAGAAGCTTGAAGGTTTCATGGAGAAAAAAGTGATTGAAGTAGCTCCTTTGGCTTTTATGAGAGGACGTACATTGGATGAAGCGTTCGTGATTCTTGATGAAGCACAGAATACAACGCATGCACAAATGAAAATGTTCCTTACCAGAATGGGGATGAACGCTAAATTTATTATTACAGGAGATCCAAGCCAGATTGACCTTCCGAAAAACCAGCAGTCCGGGCTGAAAGAAGCTATGAGAATTTTAAACGGAGTAAAGGAGATCGGGTTTGTACATCTTACAGAAGAAGATGTGGTAAGACATCCGGTGGTAAGAAAGATTATCCTTGCTTATAATGATGAAGAGAAAAGACTAAGAAACGACTAGTTAAGAATAAGTAAAAGTTTCCGTTAACCTTTTGTTAACCTTAAATTGGTTAGTTAAAATTTGTTAATTTGAAAAAAATAATTAGTTTTGCAAACCTTAAATGTAAAAACTAATTAAACATGAAAAAACTTTTACTTGTTGCAGCGGTCGCTGCTATGGGAATTTGTGCCAACGCACAAGAATTTCGATTTGGTCCAAAAGCTGGTTTTGCAATGTCAACCATTAAACTGGACGATAAGCAAGATGATCTTGACGGAAGAAAAATGGATCCTAAATATACTTTCTATATTGGGGGGATGGCTGAGTACAAATTCAATGATAACTTTGCTGTTCAGGGAGAGGTTTTGTATTCGCCACTTGGTGCTAAAGAAAAAATTGACGGAGTAAACGCAGGAGGAATGTATTTTGGTGAGCAGACTAAAATTACTTTTGGAACTCTTTTGGTTCCTGTTTCTGCGAAGTATTTTATTACTGAAGGATTCTCTGTAGCAGCAGGTGTTAATGTAGGGATTATTCTTACTGCTAAACAAAAAACTGTAATTGGTTCGGATTTCCTTGATGTAGAAATGGAAGGAGATACTGGTGACGGAGATATTAAAAAAGATATCAAGTCTTTAAACCTTGCTCCATTCTTAGGCGTTGAATATATGCTGGAAAATGGACTTTTCTTTGATGCAAGATACAGCTTAGGAGTATCTAACCTATCTAATGATAATAGCGGAGGTACTGTAAAGAACAGCTTTGCTCAGGTGGGTGTAGGTTTCAAATTCGGAGGAAACTAATTCTGAAAATCTTATTTAGAAATAATAAAAAGCAGGACAATTTTTGTCCTGCTTTTTTTCGTTGCAGAGCAGTTTATCCTAATAATGAAAATAATTAGTACTTTTGCGGAATAATTCAAAGCTACTAAAAAAATGAAAAAACTATTATTACTAGGTGCTTTTGCACTTTTAGGAGGTGCTGTACAGGCGCAGGAAGGTTTTAAACTTGGTGGACACATTGGGGTTCCTGTATCTGATGCAAGTGATGTATCTTCATTTACATTAGGAGTGGATGCAGCTTATATGTGGAACATTGCTAAAGGTTTTGACCTTGGGGTAACCACAGGATATTCTCACTTCTTTGGAAAAGATCACTTTGATGATTTTGGATTTATTCCTGTAGCTGTTTCCGGGAAATATAAATTTAAAGGAGCTCCTATTTTTGTAGGATTAGACCTTGGATATGGAATTTCTACAAAAGATGGAGTAGATGGAGGTTTCTATGCACAACCTAAATTTGGATACCAAATGTCCAAAGGAGAGTTATACATCGGATATCAGTCAATCAGTAACAGACGTGATTATGGCTGGTACAGAGACAACTGGAGTGTAGGAGCTGTAAACTTAGGATTTAATTTCTTTATCAAATAAAGACAGTTGAAAAATAAAAAACTCCGGCCGAAGGCCGGAGTTTTTTTTGATACCATATAAGCAGACTCTATGGATACTTTACCAGAAATTTTTGAAATAATGGCCTCACAGCAATCAGGAAAAGATAAAGACAGACCCCAATTATAAACATATGTTTGATTTTTAAGAGTTAATAACTTAAAAATTAATATTTTAGGTTAATTTATTTTGGTATTTCCCTGAATTCATAGGGTTTTAGAAAAAAAACGAAAATTTAAAAAAGTAAACATATTCGCCTCTCGTTAATAAAATTGAATTTTTTTATTCATAATATTGTGAAAAACTCAAAGACTTCTCTTGAATATGATTTATTTTTACAATACTCTAAATTTTAACAATGATATTAATCACATTAACAAATTTTAATATTAGTGGGGACCAGAGTAAATTTGCCCTCAGAAAGTATTAAAATTTTTTAAAATGAAAAAAATATTATTAGCGGGTGCTGTTGCACTTTTCGGTTTATCAAATGCTCAGATTGCTAAAGGAACTACATATTTATCAGGATCTGTTGGTTATTCTCAAGTAGAATCTAACAACGGTAATGATAAAAAAGAAAACTTCAACGTATTACCTACAGTTGGATATTTCGTAAACACTAACCTAGCAATCGGATTAGGAGTTGGTTACCAAACTGAAAAAAACACCCTAACTACAACTACAACTTTAGGAAACACTACAGTTGTAAACGAGAGCGTTGTTAAAACTCCAGCTTTTGTTGTTGCTCCATTCGTAAGAAAATACTGGACTTTATCTGACAAGTTATATTTCTTCGGACAATTAGCAGTACCAATGCAGTTTGGTAAAACTGAAACTGAAACTAGCTCTGTAGCTACTAACGGAAACACAGTTGTTACAAACTCTACTTCTACTGAAGCTAAATACACTAAAATCGGTGTTACTGTGAAGCCAGGTTTAGATTATTTCTTAAACAAGAACTGGTCTATCGAAGCTACTATCGGTGAGTTCGGTTATAGCAACTACAAACCAAAAGATGGTGATGCTACAAACAACTATAACTTCGGATTGAATTTATCTTCTGTAACTTTCGGAGTTAAATATGTATTTGCAAAATAATAAACAAAGCATATAGCAAGAAAGCCCTGAGAAACTCTTAGGGCTTTTTTTCTATAAAAAAATAATATAATAATCATGAAAAAAATCGCATTGATGGGCGCTGTTGCGCTTTTCGGTTTATCAAATGCACAAATTGCTAAAGGAACTTCTTATCTTTCAGGACAGGTAGGATACTATCACAGTGAAAAGGACGAATTCAACACTAAAAGAAAGGATGATGTGATCAGAATCCTTCCTACGGCTGGTTATTTCGTTACTACTAATCTAGCCGTGGGACTTGGCGTGGGATATAAAAGTGCTGTTACAAAATACAAAGTTGGGAATGCTGCTATCAGCAATGTTCTGGAGATTAAAGATACAGATAACGCTTTTGTAGTAGCTCCATTCGTGAGAAAATACTGGACTTTATCAGATAAATTATACATCTTCGGACAGTTACAGGTTCCATTGGAATTTGGTAAGGAAAAAATGGATGCAAACAGTAATATTAATGGTGGAGACCCTCTGCTTGCAGCTGCCTTTGAAAGAGAAAATAACTATACCAATATTGGGGTGAATATTAAACCAGGTCTGGATTATTTCATTACGAAAAACTGGTCAGTTGAAGCGACAATAGGTGAGTTCGGATACAATACTTACAAAAGAGATATTGACGGAGCGAAAAGAACTGATGATTATAAATTTGGTATCAGTTTAACTTCCGTGACTTTTGGAGTTAAATACGTATTTGCAAAATAATATATATATTAGCCCTGAGATAGCTGTCTTAGGGCTTCTTTAATATAAAACTTAATAATAATCATGAAAAAAATCTTATTGGCATCAGCAATTGCTTTATTTGCAGGCTTACATGCACAAACTACATTTGGTGTAAAAGCAGGTTTTGCTTTATCAAAGCTGAACTCTAATGAAAATGGCTTTGAATTTGGTGGGTTTGAAGGAGGTCTAAAATCGAAGGCAGGATTTTATATTGGAGGTTTGGTTGAACATAAATTCAATAATAAGTTTGCTGTTCAGGGAGAACTGGAGTATGCTAATCTTGGAGGAAAAGCAGAAGTTGTAACGCCTGTTGGTATTACTGTAACTGAAAAGATGAATCTGAACAGAATTGTAATTCCCGTATCTGCAAGATATTATGCAATGCCTGAACTGGGGATTTATGCAGGTCCATATGTGAGCTTTAAGACGAATAACAAGGTGAAATTTGAAATGAGCGGTCCCAATGCAGTGATGACTAATCCTGAAGGAATTAGAGAAGGAGAGAAGTATGTGGAGAAATTCCTGGATGATTCTTTAAAATCTACAGATTTCGGATTGTTCTTCGGAGCAGATTACAAAGTGTATAAAGGATTATTTCTTGATGCTCGTTACAGTTTTGGTCTTACCAATATGATAAAAAATCCTGTGGATGGTGAAAAACTGAAAATGAATTTCTTCCAGTTGGGAGTAGGATACAAGTTTAAGTAAACCGATGTCTATATAAAAAAACTCTCAGAATTTCTGAGAGTTTTTTTTATATAGGATTTTGTCTTTTTATTTTCCCATTCCGCCCATTCCAGGCATGTTTGGCATTTTGCTCATCATCTGCATCATCTGCTTTCCTTGAGGTCCCTGCATCATCTTCATCATTTTACCCATCTGGTCGAATTGCTTCATCAGTTGATTTACATCTTCGATTTTTCTTCCGGCACCTTTGGCAATTCTTCCTTTTCTCTGAGTATTGATGATAGAAGGTCTTCTTCTTTCTTCAGGAGTCATAGAGTAGATAATTGCTTCAATATGTTTGAATGCATCATCACTGATCTCTACATCTTTGATCGCTTTTCCGACACCAGGAATCATTCCCATCAAGTCCTTCATATTACCCATTTTCTTGATCTGGTTGATCTGTTTTAGGAAATCATCAAAACCGAATTCGTTTTTAGCGATTTTTTTGTGAAGTTTTTTAGCTTCTTCTTCGTCAAACTGCTCTTGAGCTCTTTCTACTAAGGAAACAACGTCTCCCATTCCCAGGATCCTGTCTGCCATCCTTTCCGGGTAGAAAAGGTCTAAAGCTTCCATTTTTTCTCCTGTAGAAATGAATTTGATTGGTTTTTCAACCACAGAACGAATCGTTAAAGCGGCTCCACCACGGGTATCACCATCTAATTTAGTTAAAACAACCCCGTCGAAATTCAAAGCATCGTTGAATGCTTTTGCCGTATTCACAGCATCCTGACCTGTCATTGAGTCAACAACGAATAACGTTTCATTTGGCTTAATGAAGTAATGAACAGATTTAATCTCGTTCATCATCTGCTCATCAATTGCCAAACGACCTGCCGTATCCACAATCACAACATCATGACCGTTTGATTTTGCAAAATTAATTGCGTTTTCAGCAATAGTAGAAGGATTTGTAGAACCTTCTTCCGTGAAAACCGGAACCCCGATTTGACCACCTAAAACTTTTAGCTGGTCAATCGCAGCAGGACGATAAACGTCACATGCTACCAATAAAGGTTTTTTATTTCTTTTTGTTTGTAAATAATTAGCAAGCTTTCCTGAGAATGTAGTCTTACCAGAACCCTGAAGACCTGCAATAAGGATTACCGATGGCTTTCCTGAAAGATTGATCCCCTCCTGGGAACCTCCCATAAGGTCTACCAATTCATCATGAACAATTTTTGTCATCAGCTGTCCCGGCGTAAGGGAAGTAAGAACGTTCTCTCCTAATGCTTTATCCTGAACTCTTTTAGTAAGATCTTTTGCAACTTTATAGTTAACGTCGGCATCTACCAATGCTCTACGGATCTCCTTTACGGTTTCCGCTACATTGATTTCAGTAATTTTTCCTCTACCGGAAATATTATGTAATGCCTTGTCTAATTTATCCTGTAAACTATTAAACATATTTATTGTAAATTATAGGTTTGCAAAAATAAGGAATTTTTAGCATATCTAAAGTGTTCGGGACGTAATATTATATAGATAAGAAAAAATGATATATATCAAATCTTATTATAATACGATAGAAAAAGTCTATTTTTGTGGTCAATTAAAATTTAGAATGAAAATCAATCCCAATATTCTTGTTGTCATTTTATTCTTTCTGACGTTCCTGGTGCATTTTTCTCTTTGGAAATTTGTTTTTCACCTGGATGAAATTGTGATCATTAAGTTTTATCTTTTTCTAAGCGTCATGTTTATGATGATGATCACTCTTATTATCTTAATCAATAGAGTAGCGCCGGAATTTTTAGGATTGTCTGTCATTGGTTTGATTCTTTTAAAATTCGGTTTGATGTACTTAATCAGAAAAAAACTGAACTTTGAAGTGATTCCTGGCTATAAATTTCATTTTATTATACCTTATTTTGTCCTGACAGCACTGCTTACATACTATGCGATCAAGCTGATTAATCATGATAAAAAACAGTAAAATAATTTATTGAAACTAGAAAAAATATCATATTTTTGCACAACGAAAAAAACCTATCAATGTTTAAGAAATTCGCAGTTTTATTCTACAGTATTTTTGTATTAAACTTAGTGTCTGCACAGCACGGTGAGGCTACTGCTGGGGCAGCTCCTGCTCAAGAGCTTTCAGAGAAAGACAAAGTGAGCAAAGAAAACAAAGAGTTCATCGATCATCACTTGTTGGATGCACATGATTTCACATTGATGGTTGATAAAGACGGTCACCACATCGGTTTCCCTCTTCCTGTTATTGTATATGATAATGGTTTTCACTCTTTCATGAGTAACAAAGAAGGGTTCATGCACGGAGAGCCTACTGAAGTAGATGGTTCTTTTTATGTATTGCACCATGAGAAAATTTATAAGACTGATGCTGCTGGAACTATAACTCTTGATGATCACGGTCATCCAACTAATGAAAAGCCATTAGATCTTTCAATTACAAAAAGTGTACTGATTATTTTATTAGTATCAATCTTTATGTTAGTGTTATTCGGTGGTATGGCTAAGTCTTATAAAAAATCAGTGGTTCCTACAGGTGCTGCAAGGTTTTTAGAGCCATTAATAATTTTCGTAAGAGATGAAGTTGCTATTCCAAACATCGGGCATAAGTATAAGAGATTTATGGGTTATTTATTAACAGTATTCTTCTTTATTCTTTTCCTTAACGTTTTAGGATTAATGCCTTTCGGAATCAATGTTACAGGTAATATTACAATGACATTCTTCCTTGCTATCCTTACTTATTTGATTACAACATTCTCAGCTAACAAAGATTACTGGAAACACATCTTCTGGATGCCAGGAGTACCAGTTCCAATGAAGTTGATTATGCTTCCTATCGAATTATTAGGAACAATCACAAAACCATTTGCTTTGATGATCCGACTTTTTGCAAACATGACTGCAGGACACATCGTAGTAATGAGTTTGATCGGATTGATCTACGTATTCAAGAATTTTATCGCAGGTGTTGCATTCCCGTTCCTTACATTGGTAATTTATTTACTAGAGGTATTGGTAGCATTCCTACAGGCTTATATCTTTACAATGTTATCAGCTCTGTTTATCGGAATGGCAGTAGAAGAGCACGAGCACGAGCATCATGCTGCTCACTAATTGAAATTATAAATTAAAGTAAAACAAATTTTTTAAAATTATATATTATGGAAATCCCTAAAATTGTAGGTGCTGGTATCGTAGTACTAGGTGTAGGTATCGGTCTTGGTAAAATCGGAGCTGCTGCTCTTGAAGCTATCGCTAGACAACCTGAGCAATCTGGAAAAATCCAAACAGCTATGCTTATCGCAGCTGCACTTGTAGAAGGTGTTGCGTTTGCTGCTCTATTCGCAGTAAACTAATTAAAATCAGACCATTATCTGTGACGGTTGGTTACAGGTAATGGTTCTTTAAAAAAAAGTAATAATTATTTATACATTTATATAATGGAATTAATTCATCAGTTTTCGTCAGGATTATTTATTATCCAGTCTGTTATTTTTCTAGCATTATTATTTTTGTTAGGTAAATTCGCTTGGAAACCTATTTTAAAGTCTATCAATGACAGAGAAACATCTATTGTTGACGCTCTTAATCAGGCTAAATTAGCTAGAAAAGAAATGGAAACTTTAAAAGAGGATAACGAAAGAATCATTCGTGAAGCTAAAATCGAAAGAGATGCTATCCTTAAAGAAGCTAGAGAAATTAAAGACAGAATCGTAGGGGAAGCTAAAGATGTTGCTAAAACTGAAGGAGACAGAATGATCGAAGCTGCTAAACAGACTATCAATGCTGAGAAAAATGCTGCTATGGCAGACATCAAAACTCAAATTGGTACTTTATCTGTAAACATTGCTGAGTCTATCCTGAAACAAAAATTAGACAACAGCGAAGCTCAAAACGAATTAGTTCAAAATTATTTAAACAAATCAAACCTTAACTAAGAATGCTTACATCTAAAGTAGCTAAAAGATACGCACAAGGTTTACTTGATTTCACAAATGAGTCAGGTCAAACGGCTACTGTATTTTCTGAAATGAAAGATGTAGTAAAGATCATGAAAGAGTCTGTAGACTTAAATAAATTTTTCATGACTCCTTATATCGATTCTAAAAAGAAAATAGAAGTAGCAAACGAGATTTTCAAAGGTTTATCTGTTTCTTCTCAGAATTTAATCAAATTGGTGATTAAACATGGACGTGAAAACCAATTGAAAAATATCGCTCAGGAATTTATCAACAAGGTAGAAGACCTTAGCGGTGTACAGAGAGTAACACTTACTACGGCAACTCCGCTTTCAAAAGAGAACCTTGATCAGATTTTAAGATCTACAAGTCTTGTAAACGCTGATTCAAACTTTGATCTGAAAGTAAATGTAAAACCTGAAATTCTTGGAGGATATGTTCTAAGAGTAGGTGACCAGCAGGTAGATGCGTCTGTGAAGACAAAATTGAACCAAGTTAAAAAAGATTTCCAATTAAATTAAGAAAAACAACCATACAATGGCAGAAATAAATCCGGCAGAAGTATCTGCGATCTTAAAACAGCAATTGGCCAACTTCGATACTCAATCAAACGTTGAGGAAGTAGGTACAGTTTTAACCATCGGTGATGGTATTGCTCGTGTATACGGGTTAGAAAACGTACAATACGGAGAGTTGGTGAAATTTTCTAGTGATGTAGAAGGTATTGTACTTAACCTTGAAGAAGACAACGTAGGTGTTGCTCTACTTGGTGAAAGTAAATTAGTAAAAGAAGGTGATACAGTAAGAAGAACAAACAGAATCTCTTCTATCAAAGTAGGAGAAGGTATGTTAGGAAGAGTAGTAGATACTCTTGGTAACCCTATCGATGGTAAAGGTCCTATTACTGGGGATTTATACGAAATGCCATTGGAAAGAAAAGCTCCTGGAGTTATCTTCAGACAGCCGGTAACTGAGCCTTTACAGTCAGGTATCGTTGCAATTGACTCTATGATTCCTGTAGGAAGAGGACAGAGAGAGCTTATCATTGGTGACAGACAGACAGGTAAAACTACTGTTGCGATCGATACGATCATCAACCAAAAAGAATTCTTTGATGCTGGGCAGCCAGTATATTGTATATATGTTGCAATCGGTCAGAAAGCTTCTACTGTAGCACAAATCGTTAAAACTCTTTCTGATAAAGGAGCTTTAGCTTATACTGTAATCGTTGCAGCGAATGCATCAGATCCAGTTCCAATGCAGGTATATTCTGCGATGGCAGGTGCTGCTATCGGTGAATTCTTCAGAGATACAGGTAGACCAGCATTGATCGTTTATGATGATTTATCTAAACAAGCTGTTGCTTACCGTGAGCTTTCTCTACTATTAAGAAGACCACCGGGCCGTGAAGCTTACCCTGGAGACGTTTTCTATCTTCACTCAAGACTATTGGAAAGAGCTGCAAAAGTAATTGCTGATGACAATATTGCTAAGCAAATGAACGATTTGCCAGAATCTCTTAGACCAATTGTAAAAGGTGGTGGTTCATTAACAGCACTTCCAATTATTGAAACTCAGGCTGGTGACGTTTCTGCGTATATCCCTACTAACGTAATCTCTATTACAGACGGACAGATCTTCTTGGAGTCTGATCTATTCAACTCAGGGGTTCGTCCTGCGATCAACGTAGGTATCTCTGTATCAAGAGTAGGAGGTAACGCTCAGATCAAATCAATGAAAAAAGTATCTGGTACTTTGAAATTAGACCAGGCTCAATATAAAGAACTAGAAGCGTTTGCTAAATTCGGTTCTGACCTTGATGCTTCTACTTTAGCAGTTATCTCTAAAGGAGAAAGAAACGTAGAGCTTCTTAAGCAGCCAGTAAACTCTCCACTTCCGGTAGACAGCCAGGTTGCAATGATCTACGCTGGAACTGAGAACTTGCTAAGAAATGTTCCTATCAGAAAAGTAAAAGAATTCCAGGTTGAGTATATCGCATTCCTGAGATCTAAGCACCCTGATACAATGGCAGCTATTAAAGCAGGTAAAATCGATAACGATATTACAGCAGTTCTTAAGCAGGCAGCTAACGATTTAGCTTCTAAATATAATTAAAAATTAGTTGATGATTGTTGGTTGATAGTTGACAGAAATATCTAAAACTAGCAACCAACAGCCGACAACCAACAACTAAACCCAATATGGCAAACTTAAAAGAAATACGAGGCAGAATTACGTCAATTTCATCTACGATGCAGATTACACGTGCTATGAAAATGGTTTCCGCTGCGAAACTTAAAAAAGCACAGGATGCAATCGTAATGTTAAGACCTTATTCTGAAAAATTACAGGAGCTTATCCAGAATGTAAATTCTAGCTCAGATCCTGATCAGATTTCTGTATATGCTCAGAAAAGAGAGGTTAAAAGAATACTATTTATCGCTGTTACTTCAAACAGAGGTCTTGCAGGAGCTTTTAACTCTTCTATCGTAAAAGAGCTTAACCTTCAGTTCCAGAACAACTCTCAATATGAGATTGAAGTTCTACCGGTAGGTAAAAAAGTATATGATGCTGTAAGAAGAAACCGTGCGGTATATGCTAATGGAAGTTCTGTTTATGATAACCTGAACTTTGACGCAGTTGCTCATATCACTGAAGGGGTGATGACAAGCTTCAGAGAAGGGAAATTTGACGAAGTATATGTTATTTATAACAAATTCGTGAATGCAGCAACTCAGGAAGTAACTACAGAAAAACTTCTTCCGATTTCAATGCCTGAGAACACTGAACCGCAGGTTGAAACAGATTATATTTTTGAACCTAACAGAGCTGAGATCCTGGATAATTTGATTCCAAAATCTATCAAAACTCAGGTTTTCAAATCAATCTTGGATTCAGTAGCATCTGAGCATGGAGCGAGAATGACTGCAATGCACAAAGCTACAGATAATGCAGAAGCGTTGAGAAATGATCTGAAGATCTTCTACAACAAAGCAAGACAGGCTGCAATTACCAACGAAATTTTGGAAATTGTTTCCGGAGCAGAAGCTTTGAAAAATTCATAAAGAATTATTTTAAAATACAATTAAAAGCACCGATAACTTCGGTGCTTTTTTACTTATATAAGACTAAAGCTGTTATTTGCTGTTCAAAAATCTTCTTTTAATGAGGAAATGAAGGTGTTACTTCAATTATTTTTTTTATTGAAAAACAACGGTATTTTATCGCTTCATATTTTCTTTCAAAAAATCCTCAATCAAAATAATCTATGCCGGATTCAGGTTATTTTTATTTTACATATCTTTGTACCTAATAAAATTTATACAACCTCTAAATGGACTCGGACATAGTCAGGCTATTGCTGGCCTTATTTCTTGTTTTACTAAATGGCTTCTTCGTAGCCGCAGAATTTTCAATTGTTAAAGTTCGTTACTCACAAATTCAGTTAAAAGCCGCAGAAGGAAATTCTATGGCAAAACAGGCAGAACATATCATCAAGCACCTTGATGAATATCTTTCCGCTACACAATTAGGAATTACATTGGCTTCCCTTGCCCTTGGTTGGGTAGGAGAAAGTGCCCTGCATCATGTGGTGGAAAATATCTTTCACTCATTGAATATAGATTTGACCCAGACAACAATTACTACAATTTCGGTAGTGACAAGTTTTGTGTTGATTACCATTATGCACATTGTATTTGGTGAGCTTATTCCAAAATCAATTGCGATCAGAAAATCCGAAGCAACTACAATGGCAACTGCCGTTCCGCTGAGAGTTTTTTACACAATTTTTAAACCGTTTATCTGGTTGATGAACTCAATGTCAAATGGTTTCCTTAGATTAGTTAAAATTCACCCGGCTTCCGAACAGGAAATTCACTCTACGGAAGAACTTCAGCTTTTGGTAAAACAAAGTGCTGACAGCGGAGAGATTGAGGAAGAAAACTATGAGATTATCAAAAATGCATTTGATTTTACTGATCATTCTGCTAAACAGATCATGGTTCCAAGACAAAATATTACTTCCATCGATTTTGAAGAAGATGTGAATGATATCATCAATAAGATTATGGACAGCGGGTATTCCCGTATTCCTGTATATATTGATTCAATTGACAATGTTATCGGGATTTTCTATACAAAAGAGATCATCAGAGAATTTGTTAAAAGAAAAGGAAATCTGGATCATGAAGATCTTAAAGATTTAATGAGAGATGCCTTTTTCGTTGTAGAAAGTAAAAAAGTCTCAGACTTACTGAAAACGTTCCAGCTTAAAAAACAACATATCGCTATCGTTATCGACGAGTTTGGTGGAACTGAAGGAATTATTACATTAGAAGATATTCTGGAAGAACTGGTAGGGGAAATTCAGGATGAAGAAGACGACGAAGAAAAAATCGTTGATAAAATATCAGATAATACCTATTGGGTACAGGCTACGCAGCCTTTGGACGAAATCAATGAATTTCTGCCTAAAAGACTGCCGCTTTCAGAAGAAAGTGAGTACAATTCATTAGCCGGATTCATTCTTTATGAGTTGGAAGACATCCCTGAAGAAAACCAGGAATTTGATCTCGAGAACTACCACTTTAAAATTCTGAAAATGAATAATAAAAGTGTAGAACTTGTGGAGCTGGTCTATGAGGAACCTAATGCTATAGATCATTTAGCAGATAAAATTGGAGAAGTTTAAAACAGTTAGAATGAATTTTTATAACAGTATAAAAGATTACGAAAACCCAAAGCGGCAGTATGAGGAAGAAGTCCTCGTTCTGGATGATACGGATGAAGTCTATAAACTGGTACTGCATAACGACGATGTTCACACATTTGATTATGTAATAGACTGTCTGATCGAAATATGCAAGCATACGTTAGAGCAGGCTGAGCAATGTACAATGCTTGTTCACTACAAAGGCAAATGTACAGTAAAAACAGGCTCAATAGATATTTTGAAACCTATGCATGAAAAATTAATTTCGCGCGAATTAACAAGCGAAATCGTATAAAATAAAAAACCGGCAATTAATTTGTCGGTTTTTTTGTTGAATCCAAAGGGGAATGTTGAGAAATTGCAATAAATAGCAAAGACCGGTAAGATTTCCAGAAAATCTTTTTATCTTTAAATACTTTAATCTTTTAATTTCTCAATATTCGTACATTGTCATATTTTATCTAAAATAGTATATTTGTACCAACTATAAAGAAACAAAAAAATAATGCTTGTAATAGGAATTGCCGGTGGTACAGGATCTGGCAAAACTACAGTTGTTGACAAGATACTTCAGCAGCTTGATATTGAGGGAATGAATATCCTCTCTCAGGATAATTATTATCACGACAACCAAGGTCTTACATTGACGGAAAGAGAAGCTCTGAATTATGACCATCCCAAGTCGATAGATTTTGAACTATTAATAAAACATGTGAAAGCTTTAAAGAATAATGAGCCTATTGAACAGCCTATTTACAGCTTTGTCACTCATTCCAGAACAGGAGATCATGTCACTGTAGAACCTAAAAACGTATTGGTAGTAGAAGGAATTTTGGTTCTTACCAATAAAGAATTACTGAAAGAATTTGATTTGAAAGTATTCGTTCATGCAGATTCTGACGAAAGGCTGATCAGGAGGATCAGGAGAGATACCCAGGAAAGAGGAAGAGATCTGAGCGAAGTATTACACCGTTATCAGACTACCTTGAAACCAATGCACCAGGAATTCATAGAACCATCTAAAAATGATGCCGATCTTATTATCCCCAATATGAAGCAGAATTCTGTAGCGATTGATTTTTTAACTACTGTTATTAAAAACTCGTTGAAAAAACATTAAAAAATGGAAGAAAACAACCTTATCAAAGACATTCAGCCAAAATCTGAAACATTCAAACTTATACAGAAATATGTTTTGAACAAGTATACCATTACGATCTGTCTGTTTTTGGTATGGATGATTTTTTTCGATAAAACCTCATTTCTTGTAATTAATGAACTGAACGGTGAAATCAGGAAATATGAAGAGCAGCTCGACTTCTACAAAAAAGAATACGAAAAGAATGATGCTTTTTATAAAAAACTGATGAACAATAAGTCTGAGAAAGAAAAATACGCAAGAGAAAATTATTTTATGAAAAAACCCAATGAAGAGATCTTCATTTTGGTGGTAGACAGCACAAAAGTTGCTAAGAAATAATAAAGTTGAATAGAATTACGTCAATGATGAAATTTATTTTTAGTTTTAAAAACTCACTTGCAAAGCAAAATTCACCATTGACCATTCACAAATAAAAAAACTAATGTCAAATACAGATATATTTTCAAACTGGGAAAATTTAGTCAAAAAACAACTTAAAACAGAGGATATTTACCCTATTTTAGAAAAGCAGAATTTGGAAGGAATAGAAGTGAAGCCTTTTTACACGGAGGTTCAGAAGCCTTTGGTAAATCTGCCCAGAGTTGAAGAAAGTACCCATTTGGTAGCAAGATACCATGAAAGTCTGGAAGAAGAAGTATTTGCATTTATCCTTGATCAGAATGTAGAAAACCTTGATCAGAAAACTATTTTTGTCAATAATAAAGATCTTGCAGGACACATCAGCCCTAAAGAAGAAGATCAGTATTTCTCACTGATTGATATTTTTAATGAAAAAGAAGGAAGCATAGATGACCAGCTGGCAAAAGAACTATTGGCAAAAGACTTTAAAAGAAATATTTGTGTCGATATTTCTCTGCATCAGAATGCCGGAGCAGCTATTTACCAGCAGCTTGGTATTGCACTGGCAAAAGCTAAGGAACTGATAGAAATATACGGTGCTGAAATTATAAACAAACTGATCTTCAGAATAGCAGTAGGAGGAAATTATTTCTTTGAAATGGCAAAATTGAGAGCCTTTAAAGTCGTTTTCAACCAGCTTTCCAAGGAATATGGTATGGATGAAGTTCCATACATCTTTGCAGAAACTTCACTAAGAAATAAAGCCGTTTCTGATAATGAAAATAACCTGATCCGTTCTACATTAGAGCTTGCTTCAGCAATGATCGGAGGAGCAGATGCTGTTTTCACCAATAATTATCTTGTCAGCAGAAGTACAGATAATTCGGAAGAAATTTCTTTCAAACAGCAGATTGTACTGGCTTACGAAAGTATTATCAATGTATTTGAGGATGCTTCTAACGGAAGTTATTATATTGAAGACATTACCCAGCAGTTTGCTGAAAAAGCATGGGCTTTGTTCGTTGAAATAGAAGAAGCCGGAGGATATCTTGAACTGTTGAAACAGGGAGTGGTTCAGAAAAAGATCTATGATCATGCTATTGAAGAGCAGCAATGGATTGAAGAAGGAAAAATAAAGCTGATCGGAGTGAATTTATACCCTAAATTAGACGTTAAAAAGTCTATCGGTGATCTATATGACGAAAATGAAATAAAAGCCGTTCGTTGGGCTGAAATGTTTGAATAAATTTAATTGCTCCCACAGATTTCTCAGATGACACAGATTTTTACAGTACAACTGTAGAAACTAAATTATACACAAATGAATGAAAATGAGATAAGTTTTTATATCAGGAAATCTATTTTTTCTGTATATAACGAGTTGGGACCAGGTTTATTAGAAAAAGTTTATGAGAAAGTCTTGGCACTTGAATTAAAAAATAACGGTTTAAGCGTTAAAACTCAAGTTCCAATACCCATAACATTTAAAGGAATTTTTATTGATTCAAGTTTTATTGCTGATATCATTGTTGAAGACAAAGTTATTATTGAAATAAAATCAATTCCTGAAATAATTAATGTTCATCACAAGCAGCTCTTAACCTACTTAAAATTAACCAAACTGAAATTAGGAATATTGGCTAATTTCAATACTGATTATATTGATAAAAGTATTATTCGAAAAATAAACGGAAACATTTAATAAGTACCATAATCTGTGCAATTTGTGAAATCTGTGGGAAATAAATTATTAGACAAAGAAATCCAAAACTATATCAACGCAAATCTGAATGTAGATTTACATGCATTACTCTTGAAAAAATCACCCTTTCCGGAAGTTTCTATGCAGGAAATTGTACAGCAGATCAAAGGAAAACAGGTTGCTGAAAGAAAATTTCCTTTTCTCTTGAAAGAAGGGATCATTTTCCCGCCACAGCTTAATCTGGAGCAGTCATCGTCAGAAAAAACAGCCCTTTATAAATCTGAAATGTTGAAAGGGAATCAGTTTATTGATCTAACAAGTGGTTTTGGTATTGATGCCTATTATCTGTCTCAAAACTTTGATCATATTACTTTGGTAGAGCAGAATACAGAGCTTTTAGAGATTGTAGCCCATAACTGGAATATTTTGGGACGTCAGGCAAATTTTATCAACAAAAAGCTTGAAGATTTCCTGAACGAGAATCAGGAACATTTTGATGTCATTTATCTTGATCCGGCCAGAAGAGATCAGCAAAAAAACAAAGTTTTTCTTTTGGAAGACCTTTCTCCTGATATTCTCGAAATTCAGGGAAAATTGCTGTCTGTTTCCGATCAGGTAGTCATTAAACTCTCCCCACTTATTGATCTTAAGTATCTTGTGTCAGTGCTGCCAGGTATTTCAAGGATAGAAATTATTGCTCTTAAAAATGATGTAAAAGAAGTTGTTATTGTTTTATCCAATGAAAATACAGATGAGATTATCTGCAACTGTGTGAACCTTGAGAGTGGAGAATCTGCCTTTACCTTCAGATTTTGGGAAGAAGAAAGGGCTGAATCAGAGTATTCTGAGCCTGAAAAATACATTTACATTCCCAATAACTCTATTTTGAAAGCGGGAGTCTTTAATTTGATTTCACTGAAATTCGGACTGAAGAAACTTCATCCTAACAGTCATTTTTATACCTCCAATGAAAAGAAGGAAGACTTTCCCGGGAGAATTTTGGAAATGGAACCAGTTGATTCTAAAAATATTAAGAAAAAAGAACAGTTTAATATCATTTCAAAGAATTACCCTTTAAAACCTGAAGAAATCAAGAAAAAATATGGTTTGAAAGATGGGGGAGACCATTACCTTATTTTTACACAATCCAAAAAAGGGAAAATAATATTAAAATCAGTATAAAAATGTTGCCGAAAAAAGCAGGATTTCTTACTTTTGGGCAATCAAAAATTTAAACATGAAATCGCCGGCTTTTTGGATAAATCAGAAGAGACTAAAATAGTGCGGTTCCATATGATCTTTAAAAAATAAATTTTACATATGAAAAAATTAGTTATATGTTTAGCAATTGCAACAGTAGCGGTAAGTTGTAAAAAAGTACCTGCTGGTGGAAATAAAGGGACTTTGAAACTGGAAGAAGGAGTAGAGAGATATTCTGATGCTGCTCAGGGAGAAGGTCACGGACATGCAACTGCTGCAGAGCATAAGGAAGAAGTTGCTGTAAAGCCGGAAGCTGCAACCCCTAAAACAGATAGTACTGCTGCTGCAAAACCTGCTGAAGCTGAAAAGGCTCCAAAAGCTGAACACTAATTAGAAGTACAAAATATACAAATGCCCTGTTTCTGCAGGGCATTTTTTATTAAAAAAGACGGCTATAAGGCTCATTAGCATAAGGTTGGGAAAATCCTGCCTTTTTGTTTGTCCCTGCCGGGCATTTTTTTTAATTTTAACAAAATAAATTTTTACAATGCAAGAGACATTAAATTACATTAACGAAAACAAACAGCGTTTCGTGGATGAATTATTTGAGTTATTGAGAATTCCTTCTATTTCTGCAGATCCGGCGTATAAAGATGACGTTTTGAAATGTGCAGATGTAGTGGCGGCACACCTTAGAAATGCAGGAGCTGATGATGTTGAAGTTTGCCAGACCAAAGGCTATCCAATTGTTTTCGGGGAAAAGATTTTAGATAAAAGTTTACCTACAGTACTGGTGTATGGACATTATGATGTTCAGCCGGCAGATCCACTGGAATTATGGACAAAACCACCTTTTGAACCCTATATTGAAAAAACTGAACTGCACCCTGAAGGCGCTATTTTTGCCAGAGGTTCTGCGGATGACAAAGGACAGTTTTTCATGCATCTGAAAGCCTTCGAAGCTATGATGAAAACCAATGCTCTTCCTTGCAACGTTAAATTTATCTTAGAAGGAGAAGAGGAAGTAGGTTCTGTGAGCTTGGGAGACTGGGTGAATGAAAATAAAGAGAAATTAGCTTGCGACTGTATCTTAATTTCCGATACTCATATTTACAGCAACGAACAGCCAACTGTGACAACGGGATTAAGAGGCTTAAGCTATGTAGAAGTAGAAGTGGAAGGCCCAAACAGAGATTTACACTCAGGTCTTTATGGTGGAGCGGTTCCAAACCCTATTCACGTTCTTTCAAGAATGATTGCTAATCTGATTGATGAAAACGGTCATATTACAATTGACGGGTTCTATGACAACGTAGAAACGGTTTCAGATGCAGACAGAGCTGATATGAACAAATTGAAAGATAATCCTGAAGAATTCAAAAAATCAATCGGATTAAGCAATATAGAAGGAGAAAAAGGATATACAACTTTAGAAAGAACATCTATCCGTCCTACTTTAGACTGCAACGGAATTTGGGGTGGTTATACCGGAGAAGGCGCAAAAACTGTAATTCCTTCAAAAGCTTTTGCTAAAATTTCAATGCGTTTGGTTCCTTACCAGACTCCACAGGAAATCACAGAAAAATTCACGAAATATTTTGAAAAAATTGCTCCTGATACAGTAAAAATTAAAGTAACGCCTCACCATGGAGGGATGCCTTATGTTTTACCAACCAATACCAAAGAATTTGCTGCGGCAAAACAAGCGATGGAATCTGCATTCGGAAAAGAAGTTCTTCCATACAGAGGAGGAGGAAGTATTCCAATTACAGCGATGTTTGAGCAGGTTTTAGGAGCTAAGTCTGTATTGATGGGCTTCGGGTTGGATTCTGATGCAATCCACTCTCCAAACGAGCACTATGGATTATTTAATTTCTATAAAGGAATTGAAAGTATTCCGTTGTTTTTTGAAAATTATTCAAAGTAATTCAACAAAAATAAGATAGGGTAAGGTATTTCTGGAAAGAGATACCTTATTTTTTTTGCTCTGAATTGAGCTGTATTGCCTCTGTAGTAAGACGTTTTTAATGGATTTTAAAATTAAATTCACTGAGAATAAAAGCGTTATTTTTTATTTGTAATAAGTTATTTCACCATTTGTTGAAAGTTTATATTTTTAATACAAAACTTGATTTACTATGAAAAAATACTACTCAATTGCAATTTTACTATTATCATCATGCATTTTTGCACAGCAGACTGTATCCTTTGAATTCAATGAAGGATTCAACACTGGAAATATCCATGGCCAGGCAGGATGGATCAGTACTCCCACAGGAGGAGTGCCTCAAAATGTAACCCATCAGACCATCAGCGTAGATAAAGCCAGCGACGGAAGCAGTTCCCTCAAAATTGTTAAAGAAGCAGCCTACGGAACTCAGTCTGATCCTATTATCGGAGGCTTTTATAATCTGCCGGCTCCTCTTGCTTACAACAACTTCTCCGTATCATTTGATATTAATATGTCGCAGCTCAACGGCTCTGATTTTGGTTTTCAGGGAGTGAATAGTGTTGATGATCAGTTTGTTGTGAGACTGGATTTTGATAAAACCGGATTGTTCAAGATTCTGAATACAGTATCAGGCATACAGGATTTGATTTCCATACCTTCAGCCTGGCTGCCAAATATCTGGTACAGAGTGAAAGTTGTGGGAACTGCCACAGATATCAGATACTATCTTAATAATGTCTTTATTTACACAGGAACAGCCGCAAGTTCAGTGAATATAGATCAGCTGCGTTTTGTCCATAATAATGCGTTGGGATCGGCTTATATAGATAATATTAAAGTGAATAGTGAACTTTTGGTATTAGGGATTAAAGATTCTAAGGTTATTGCCAAAGAAGTTTCAATTTATCCTAATCCTGCCACTGATTTTATACAGATTAATTCTCCCGGTACAGTAAAACGTGTTGAGATCTATGACGGGACAGGAAAGCTTATAAAGACTGAAATAAACAATAGCAGAATTAATGTAAAAGGACTGACTGCAGGTGTATATATGGTTAATGTAAAAGCAGAAGGAAGAAACTTCACAGAGAAATTTATAAAAAAATAATTCCTGATAAATCTTAGTATCAGTAAAACGCTCCAATTGGAGCGTTTTTATTACTTTAGAGAATTAAAATTTGGTCATCAATGTCAGAGAATAAAACAGCTTATATAACGGGAGGAACCAAAGGTATTGGTTTCGGGATTGCGAAAATTTTACTTGAAAATGGAATTTCAGTAGCATTTTCAGGAAGAAAAAGAGAAGATGTCATGAAGGCGGAAGAAGAACTTAAGCAATACTCAGAAAATGTTCTGGGAATTGTTTCTGACGTAAGAAGCCTGGAAAGTGAGCAGGAAGCAGTAAAATATACCGTTGAAAAGTTCGGGAGAGTGGATTATATCATTGCTAATGCAGGATTGGGGATATTTAAACCCGTAGATGAGCTCACGGCAGAAGAGTGGAATGAAATGATAGAAACCAATCTCACAGGTGTTTTCTATACCTTAAAAGCTTCTGTGGAAGAACTGAAGAAGACAGAAGGTTACTATATCACGATTTCAAGTCTCGCAGGTGCCAACTTCTTTGAAAACGGAACAGGGTACAATGCCTCAAAATTCGGAGTGGTAGGTTTTACACAGGCTGCGATGATTGATTTAAGGAAATACAATATTAAATCTACGGTCATTATGCCGGGTTCGGTGGCAACTCATTTTAATGGAAATATTCCGTCAGAAAAAGACAGTTGGAAGATTCAACCCGAAGATATGGGGAATCTCATATTAGATATTTTAAACATGAATCCAAGAGTTTTGCCAAGTAAAATAGAGTTTAGGGCAACAAAACCAGCGAAGTAACTACATCTAATGTATTGAATAATAATTTAATAAGTATTATGCATGCATAATATATTTTTTATTTATATTAGCAAAAATTAATTCAAACAAAATCTCTGCATAAACTGTCATGATTTTATGCATCAAAGGGAAAAAATAAAATAGTACACATGAAAATATTAGTTTGTATTAGTAGTGTTCCGGATACTACTTCCAAAATTAACTTTACAGCAGATAAATCTGCTTTCGACAAAAACGGAATTCAGTGGGTAATCAACCCGCTAGATGAATTTGCGTTGACAAAAGCGGTTAAACTTCAGGAATCTCAGGGAGCAACAGTAACAGTAATCAACGTAGGAGATGCTGGTACAGAACCTGTGATCAGAAAGGCTTTGGCAATTGGTGCTAATGATGCTGTAAGAGTAAATCTAGATCCTAAAGACAGCTATTCTACAGCAAAAGAAATTGCTGCTGTAGCTCAAAACGGAGGATATGATCTTATCCTTTGCGGGAAAGAATCTATTGACTATAATGGAGGTTCCGTTCCGGGAATGGTGGCTCAGCTATTGAACCAGCCTTTCGTAAATGCTTCAGTAGGATTAGACGTAAACGGAGATGAAGCTACTGCAGTAAGAGAAATTGAAGGAGGAAAAGAAACTATTTCTGTAAAATTACCGGCAATTATTGCAGGTCAGAAAGGATTGGTAGATGAAAAAGACCTTATCATCCCGAATATGAGAGGAATTATGTCTGCAAGAACAAAACCTCTACAGGTAGTAGAGCCTGCTTCTTCAGAAGTAAAAGTTCAGGGAGTATCTTATGACAGTGTTCCAGCTAGAGCAGCTGTGAAAATGGTTTCTCCTGACAATTTGGATGAATTGGTAAGATTACTTCACGAAGAAGCTAAAGTAATCTAATCTTTAAATTTTTCAATCTTTTAATTATTAAATGTAAAACAATGGCAGTATTCGTATACGCAGAAAATATAAACGGAGTTTACAAAAAAGCAGCTTTTGAAGCAGTTTCTTACGCTAAAGCTGTTGCTGATAAAGCTGGAGATACCGTTACGGCAATCTCTGTAAACCCAACAGATTCTTCAGATTTATTATACAAATATGGAGCATCAAATGTAATCAATATCAAAGACGAAGGTCTTAAGAACTTCTCAGCAAAGGCATTCGCACAGGCTGTAAGTGAAGTAGCAGACGGAAACATCATCGTTTTCCCTCACACTACTGATGCTTCTTCAATTGCTCCAATGCTTTCTGTAATGAAGAACTATTCTTTAATCACTAATGCTTTAGAAGCTCCTGAAAGCCTTTCTCCTTTCCAGGTAAAGAGAAGAGCATTCTCAGGAAAAGGTTTTATGCATGCAAAAGCTGAAGGAAACGGAGTAATTGTTACCGTTTCTCAAAATGCTTTCGGTGTTAAAGAAAATGCAGTATCTGGTTCAGAAGAAGTGAAAAACTTATCGGTAGCTAATGAAGATACTAAAGTGATTTCTCACGAGCAGAGTTCAGGTAAACTAGACCTTAAAGAAGCTGAAGTTGTTGTTTCTGCTGGTAGAGGGCTTAAAGGACCTGAAAACTGGGGAATGATCGAAGATTTAGCAAACGTTTTAGGAGCAGCTACAGCATGTTCTAAACCGGTTTCTGACATCGGATGGAGACCTCACACAGAACACGTAGGACAAACTGGTAAGGCAATTTCTCCGAATCTTTACATTGCTGTAGGGATTTCAGGAGCCATTCAGCACCTTGCCGGAGTAAACTCTTCAAAAACTATCGTAGTAATCAATAGTGATCCTGAAGCACCATTCTTCAAGTCTGCTGATTACGGGGTAGTAGGAGATGCTTTCCAGATTATTCCTGCATTAACAGAGAAAATTAAAGCAATAAAAGGATAAGAAAGTGAATTGTGAATAGTCAATTCGCTTTGCTCGTCAATTTTTAATTAAATAATTCACTTGCAAAGCAAAATTCACTATTGACGTTTGACAATCATCAACAATACAGATAAAAGCTCGGCTTTCCGGGCTTTTATTTTTGCGTAAAAAAGTAAAATCACAATAAAAAATTAATCTATATTTGTAGCTATGGATTATAAACAGCTAATTATTCGCGGAATATCGTATAGCCAGACCCAGTCGGGGGCTTATGCATTGTTATTGGAGCATGAAGAAACACATATAAAATTACCTGTTGTTATAGGAAATTTCGAAGCCCAGTCTATCTCTCTCGGATTGGAAAAAGATATTCATCCACCGCGTCCTCTTACTCATGATTTATTTACAAAATTTATAGTCTCTGCCAACTATGAGCTGGTTTCTGTTATTATCTATCAGATTGTAGACGGAGTATTCTTTTCAAATATCAACTTTAAAAATAAAGTGAACGAAGAAGAACTGATTCTGGATGCCAGAACTTCTGATGCTGTTGCCATGGCAGTAAGATTTGATGCACCCATATTTACTACCCAGCAGGTTCTGAATGAAGCCGGGATTTTATTAGAACTGGAAGATGTTTCCAAAGAAGAACAATCTTTCTCAGAAACTGTACAAACAGAAGATAACTTAAAATCTCTTTCTATGGAAGAACTTCAGAAATTACTGGATGATGCCGTAAAAGAAGAAGACTATGATACTGCTCTTGAAATTCAGGAAGAAATCAAGAGAAGGAAAAAGACAATTGACTAAAGAGATACTTTTTATATAAACTATGAATTTAAAATTACGACTGACCATCCTCAGTTTTCTCCAATTTTTTGTTTGGGGAGCATGGCTGATTACGATGGCAAACTTCTGGTTTGGTACAAAACATTGGGAAGGAACTCAGTTTGGAGCTGTGTTCGGAACAATGGGAATTGCTTCCATCTTTATGCCAACCATTACTGGAATTATTGCTGACCGCTGGATTAATGCGGAACGAATATTTTCAGTATTACATATCCTTTATGGGATTATCCTTTTTATATTACCTCATTCTGCAGACCCGAATTCTTTCTTTTCGGTAATGCTTGTGGCTATGTGCTTTTATATGCCAACTATTGCACTTGCGAACTCCATTTCTTATACGATCCTGAAAAATAATAATATGGATGTAGTAAAAGATTTTCCACCTATTCGTGTATGGGGTACCATTGGTTTTATTGTGGCCATGTGGATCACTAACCTTAGTGGAAACAAAGCTACGGAAGGACAGTTCTATATTGGAGGGGCTGTAGCAATATTTTTAGGAATTTATGCTCTTACCTTACCAAAATGTCCGCCACAAAAGTTGATTGATAAAAACTCGCCATTATCTGAACAATTAGGATTGAATGCGTTCAAACTTTTTGGGAACTATAAAATGGCTTTGTTCTTTTTATTTTCAATGCTTTTGGGAGCAGCACTTCAGCTTACCAATGCATATGGAGATGTTTTTTTAAGTGAATTTGCCCATTTTCCTAAATATGCTGACTCATTTGTAGTACAGAGATCTACCATCATCATGTCAATTTCTCAGGTATCAGAAACCCTGTTTATTTTGGCGATTCCTTTTTTCCTGAAGAAATTCGGAATAAAAAAAGTAATGCTGATGTCTATGCTGGCATGGGTGTTAAGATTCGGATTCTTTGCATATGGCGTTCCGGACGGATTCGGACTTTCTCTGATTATCCTTTCATGTATTGTATACGGAATGGCATTCGATTTCTTTAATATTTCAGGATCACTTTTCGTAGAAACAACTACCGATAAAAAAATACGTTCTTCAGCTCAGGGGTTATTTATGATGATGACCAACGGTTTTGGAGCTGTTTTTGGAAGTTATATTGCAGGCTGGGCGATTGATAAATTCTTTACCCATAAATTTACCACCGCTTCGGACTTATCTACTTATCTTGAAACAACACCTGATAACCCTACTTTCTTGGAAATACTGAAAAACAGTTTCAATGCAGCGGTTAATTCAGACGGAACCCTTTCATCTGTGGTGATGGTAAAAGACTGGCAGCAGATATGGCTTTCATTTGCTATTTATTCGTTGGTGCTGGCTATATTCTTTGCTGTATTGTTTAAACACAAACACAACCCAGAAGATGTTTCATCAGTAAAACATTAAGTAAAACTAACATTCTTAAGATATTAAATTGCATTTTTGAAAAAAAATGCAATTTTTTTTATTTTCAGACAACCTTTTTTAAAATAGACCGTCTTATAGATAGAAACTGAAACATGAAGAATATCGAAGAGAATTTTTTATTGGCTAAAAAACAGGACCGGAAAGGGCAGAAAGCTCTTTACGAAATGTTTGCTCCCAAAATGCTGGCCATTGCAAATTCTTACGTCAATAACCTTCATGATGCAGAAGATATCCTCCTGAATGCATTTATGAAATGCTTTACCAGAATAAATGAATGCAGAGACTGGAACAGTTTTCCGTTTTGGCTTAGAAAAATTATTGTTAATGATTCTATCACCTTCATCCGGAAGAATAAGAATATTCTCTATGCAGATGTGGAAATTGCAGATGATTATAATGAAACCTCTGATGAAGAATATCCTGAAGAACTCAATATTGAAGAAATATTTTCCCAGATGCCGGTAGGATATAGATTGATTTTTAATCTACATGTCTTTGAGGATAAAAAACACAATGAAATTGCTGAAATTCTTAATATCTCTGAAGGAACAAGCAAAAGCCAGTTGAGCAAGGCAAAAAAATGGCTTGCTGAATTTTTAAAAGCAAAAGAAAATGAAAAAAGAAATACTGAAACAGTTAAAATCTGATTACGAAAAGCTTGAAATAAAGCCTTCCGCAGATCTTTGGGGCAGGATAGAGCAAATAGACCAGGGAGAAGAAAAAAGTGCTGATATAAGCTTTAAAAAGACTTTTCAATGGTGGAGATATGCAGTCGTACTAGTTCTGTTGGTTTCGATAGGGGTATTGCTTTATTTTAATAGAAATCCTCCTATCAATACAAATAATCCGATAGTTCATACAAAACTGCCAAAAGAACATATAGAAGTACCCTTAACGAATCAGGAAATACATGTCGTTCAGAACATCAAAACAGAAAAAAATACCAATCAAAAGAGTATAAAAGAAATTTCAGGCATTCCTACAGTATATCAACAAAAGGAAATTTTGCAGAAAGAAAGATTAAGCAGAAGTAAAGAAGAACAGATTATAATTGCTGATTATGAGATTAAAGCCCCGATATTGGAAAAAGAGCTACTATCTATAGCAGACAAAGCTTCCCCTGTAGAAACTAAAAAGACGGAATATATTAATGCTGATGAACTCCTGCAGGGAAGAGAGTTTCAAAAAAAACGGGAAGAGAACAGAACAGATACCAGGAAATTCGGAGCACTTGATATGACTAAAATTAAAGTTAAAAGCCCCAATTCTTTTAAAATCTTTGGCGTAACAGTCTACACTGACTCACTGGAAAGCAAATAAATAATCACCCTTTATATCACAGAAAAACTGTCCCGAAATAAGGACAGCGATCAAATATTGTCTTAAAATTAATAAAAATATGAAACCAAAATTACTATTGATGGCTGCTGTAATAGCTTTTAGTTATGGGTTTGGCCAGGAAACTCAGGATAATAACCTGAGTGTCTATTCAAAAAAAATTGACAGCATAGTAATGTCTGAAAAAGGCAAAATGAATATAGAGCTGGATGAGATTGATAAGAGCTTTAAAGAAAAGAAAATCACGCCTGATGAAAAGCAAAAACAGCGTACAGCAGTCGCTTCAAAATATGAGCAGATTATTAATGAAAAAATAGATTCCCAAAAGCAGGATCTTGAAATGGCAACCAAAGAGCTGGTTAAAGATGCTGTTTTTAAATCTGAAGATTCCGTAAAATCCGGAAGAAATCAGCTTTGGCTTGGACTAAATGGATTTAATATGAAACTCAACGAGAGGAAAAAAAGGAACAACCCGAAAAACTATCTTGAAACCTTAGAACTTTCGGTGGGTATGGGCGGAGCAGGATTAACTTCAAAAAATAAGCCTTTTGATTTTTACAGCAAGAATTCTGATATAAAAAACAGTGTTATCAATTCCTGGCAGCTGACATTATGGTACGGTAATCAGATCGGAAGCTATACCAGTCCTTTTTTCTACCGGTTCGGATTGGGAGTACGATCAGACCAGTTTACACCAAAATACGGGCAGGCATTCAAACAAGATAAATATACCTTATTCGTTGGCGATTTTGACCGCGGAAACCTTAAAAAGAGTATGCTTTACAATACTTATTTAACCGTTCCTGTCGATCTGAAATTTGTTTTAAACCCAAAATATAAAAATTATGAAGGTGTGAAATATCTGGATAACAATCAAAAACAGTTGTCTGTTATCCTGGGTGTTTATGGAGGTTTGAAAATAGGAAGTGTGAATTATTCCAAGTATTCTAACGAGTTTTCCGATAGAATTGTTGAAAGAGAAAAAGTGATGCATGGAGTGAACGATCTTGTTTTCGGAGGGAAATTAGGAATCAGCTATGCGGGGTTCAACCTGTTTATTCAGAAAGACTTTACCCCGGCGTTTAATAATAATGCTTTGCTAAAGAAAAAATATGGACTTCAGATTGGGATAGAGATCGCAAATGTTAATTTTTAATTTAGCAATAAATAGTCATTTTCTTTGTATAATAAATAAAAATATTAAATCTTTTTTATAGCTAACAAGTGTTCGGGTAAAGAAATCCTATTTTTAAAACACACTATTTAAAAGTGTGTTTTTTTTTGTATTTTGGCACTTTAGTAAATATGAAAAATATTCAGTTATTAGGATTACTTTTGGTAATCGTAGGCAGTTTTTTACCCTTGGTACATGTGCCTGTCATTGGGAACTGGAACTATTGGAAACTTGATCATTATCTGGCTATTGCATGCTGGCTATTTGCTGCATGCGCAGTCTTTGGAATTGTCAATAACAGTGTGAAAATCGTAAGGTTTTTTGGTATTCTGCTTATCCTTTTATTTGCATTTACCTTATTCGCTGTGAAGATGCAGTCTTTGCAATACTTTAGCTTTTTACCATTCAAATCCTGGCAGGAAACTTTTGCCGGAATCGTTAAACTGAAATGGGGCTGGGCTGTAGAATTTTTAGGTGCTTTTCTTTTGGTTTTTGCAGGAGGGAGCAAAAAAGTAAATAATCGCACACAACTATAAAAAATGAACCTTTTAAAAATATTTTCCGCAGGAATTTTGTTGGTGGCAGCCGCACAGGTTAACGCTCAGATAACAGATCAGAAAAAACCGGATAATCCGGCTAAATGTGCCAATATCAAAGAAGGGAAATTTGTAAGACCTAATTACCCGGAAGGAATATGGCATATGACCATTAAAGATAATGTTCAGACCGAATATTTCAATAATGGGAAAGACTATATCAAATCAACATTGGTTTTTGTGGATGACTGCAACTACAAAGCAATCATTATGGAGAAATCCGATAAAAATAATCCCGTACAGATAGGAGACGTCTTCAATAATAAAATTTTAGCAACTCAGGATAACCTTCTGAAAGTTAATACTAAAATTGAAGGAACTCAGTTTGACGTGGTCTATGTAAAAGTAAAATAAATTCAACCTATAAAATGGAACTTTGTTCCGTTTAGTTAAAAATAAAAATTATATACATGAAAGAAGTATTCATCGTTTCCGCAGTAAGAACACCTATGGGGAGTTTTATGGGAAGCTTGTCAACAGTTCCGGCTACAAAACTGGGAGCAACTGCTGTAAAAGGAGCACTGGATAAAATTGGTTTAGATCCTAATGCTGTTCAGGAAATTTATATGGGGAATGTTCTGCAGGCAGGAGAAGGCCAGGCGCCGGCTCGTCAGGTAGCTTTAGGAGCAGGTCTTTCAATCAATACACCTTCTACTACAGTCAATAAAGTATGTGCTTCAGGAATGAAGGCTGTAACAATGGCTGCTCAGGCGATCAAAGCTGGTGATGCAGAAGTAATTGTTGCAGGAGGTATGGAAAATATGTCTTTAGTTCCTCATTATTACAATGCAAGAGTGGCTACAAAATTAGGCGATATCAAAATGCTTGATGGGATGGTACTTGACGGTCTTACAGACGTATACAACAAAGTACATATGGGAGTATGTGCAGAAAAATGTGCAGTAGACTATAATATCACAAGAGAAGATCAGGATAACTTTGCTGTAGAATCTTACAAAAGATCAGCAAAAGCATGGAGCGAAGGTAAATTCAACGAAGAAATTGTTCCGGTTTCTATTCCTCAGAGAAAAGGAGAACCTGTAATCTTTGCTGAAGATGAAGAATACAAAGCAGTAAACTTTGACAGAATTTCAACACTTCCTACCGTATTCAAAAAAGAAGAAGGAACAGTAACAGCAGCTAACGCATCTACCTTGAATGATGGAGCTTCTGCATTGATCCTTGTTTCCAAAGAAAAAATGGAAGAACTTGGTTTGAAGCCTCTTGCAAAAATCGTTTCTTACGCTGATGCAGCACATGAGCCTGAAAACTTTACAACTGCTCCAGCAAAAGCTTTACCTATCGCTCTTAAAAAAGCGGGATTAGAAGTTTCTGATATCGATTTCTTTGAATTCAACGAAGCTTTCTCAGTAGTAGGATTAGCCAACAACAAAATCTTAGGATTAGATGCTGCTAAAGTAAATGTAAACGGAGGAGCTGTAGCATTAGGACACCCACTTGGAAGTTCTGGATCAAGAATCATTGTTACATTAATCAACGTTTTAAAGCAAAATAACGCAAAATACGGTGCAGCAGCAATCTGCAATGGTGGTGGAGGAGCTTCTGCTATCGTGATTGAAAATATCTAATATTCTGTTTACGAATATATTACCATTAAGGAATTGATAATTTTTTTAAAAACTTATCCATTTCTTAATGGTTTTTCTATTTTTGTGCTACTAATATATATTTGAAATGTCTGAAACTGAGAATCGACAGCCTAAAAACATAAAGAATAATCCGAAGATTATGAAAGCCTGGGCTGTATATGACTGGGCAAACTCCGTGTATTCCCTGGTCATTACCTCTACTATTTTCCCTATTTATTACTCTATCCTTACCACAGCGTACGAGAAAAAGGAATACATAGCCGAAACCAAAACATGGATTGATGTTCCGGTAAGACATACAATCAAAATTTTTGGAGAAGGATATCAGCCGGATGCTGTATATGGATATTCACTTACCATATCATTCTTTATTGTAGTATTGTTGTCTCCATTTTTATCTTCATTGGCAGATACTATCGGAAACAAAAAATCTTTCCTTCAGTTTTTCTGCTATCTGGGAGCAACATCATGTATGGGATTAGCCATGTTTACAGGGATGCATAATGTATTTCTGGGACTTCTCTTCAGTATTACGGCCAGTGTCGGCTTCTGGGGAAGCTTGGTGTTTTATAACTCCTTTCTTCCGGATATTGCCACACCGGACAGGCAGGATGCACTTTCTGCAAGAGGATATGTCTACGGATATATTGGTTCTGTAGTTTTAGTAGTAATCTGCTTGGTTCTGATTCAGGTTTTTGCTAAAGGAGCTGCTCAGCAGTTACTATTTACAAGAATCAGCTTCCTGTTAACGGGAGCATGGTGGTTTGGATTCTCTCAATATACATTCAAACACCTTCCTCAGTTTGGGGATGTGAAAGACAAGCTTCCTAAAGATCTTGTATTACTGAATTATAAGAACATCTTCAAAAAGCATGAAGAACAGGGAGGATTCTTTGAAGTATTTAAAGATAATCTGAGCTTCTATAAAGATATTGCAAAAGAAAGTTTTCACGAACTGTTTAAAGTAGGAGGAGAGCTTTTCAAAGACAGAAATCTTAAATTCTTCCTGTCGAGTTTCTTCTTTTACAGTGTAGGAATGCAGACGATTTTCCTTATGGCAACCTTATTCGGAAAGAGTGAGATCAATCTAGCTCAGGATAAACTGATCGGAACCCTTTTGGTTATTCAGATTGAAGCCATTATCGGAGCTGTTATTTTCTCAAGGCTATCTAAGAGAATCGGGAACAAAAACGTTATTTCAATTGCTATCATCCTATGGATTGTTGCTTGCCTCTGGGCTTATTTCCTGAATAAAGAAAATCCAACGGTAGAATACCAGTTCTATGGAGTAGCTGCAGTGGTAGGATTAGTAATGGGTGGTCTTCAGGCGATGTCCAGATCTACCTATTCAAAATTGCTTCCTGAAAACTCGATGGAAAACACAACCTACTTCAGTTTCTATGATGTATTGGAGAAAATTGCGATCATCATCGGGACATTCATCTTTGCAACATTAATTGAGCATTTCAATAATATGCGTATCGCGGCATTGTCCATGACCATATTCTTTGCAGCAGGATTAGTTTTAATCAGATTCCTGAAGGTTAAAATGAGAACCAACAGAGAAACATTATAAAAAAGAAAAGACGTTATTTTTAACGTCTTTTTTTATTTTAACGAATAAAAAACATTTGTTTTGTCATTTGATTTATTTGTAGACTTTTTATAAATACTAGAATATAATAGTAGTTTTTCACTATGTGTTGATTTTTTTTGTTTATTTGTGAAAAACAGATAAAATTACCAAAATCATGAAAAAGTTTCTATTAATTTGCTTTCTGCAATATTTTATTCTTTGTTTTTCCCAAAATTTAAAACCTGTTGCTCAAAAAGTTTTGGAATTTCATAATCGGAAAACGGAACTTAAAACCTACGATTTATTTGAAACCAATAAAACGGCTGATAAAATAGCCGAATACAAACGGGCAGCAGCAGATATTACTGTTATGTCTTTGAAGTCTGCAGAATTGAAAAGATTAATCAAAGAAAAACCTGATTTTCTTGAAATCTCTTTTCCCTTTGATGGCAGCAGACAGATCACTGTTGAAATGTACAAACATCAGATCTTAACCAACGATTTTAAAGTAGTTACCGACAAGGGTAAAACAGTAGAATATACCCCGGGGGTCTATTATCAGGGAATTGTAAAAGGAGATAATACCTCTATTGTTGCCTTTAGTTTTTTTAATGATGATATTGTAGGTGTTGCTTCTACACTAGAATTAGGAAATGTTGTGGTAGGAAAAGCTAAAAATTCTGAAGATTTTGTAAGCTATTCAGATTCTAAATTAACAGGATCTAATCCATTTGCCTGTGATGTAGACGGATTGAAAGAAAACCAAGTTCAGAGACCAGTTTTCAATCCTAACAATACCAGTAAAAAGAAAACAGACAATTGCGTAAGAATATATTATGAAGCAGGTTTCGGTCCATATACCCAAAATGGAAGCAATACAACTACTACTACGAATTGGGTTACTGCTATGCATAATAATGTTGCAACCTTGTATGCAAATGAGAATATTAATGTGGCTTTAAGCGAAGTTTTTGTTTGGACAACTACCGACCCTTACGCCGGCTCACCAAGCACAATTCTGAGCCAGTTTAGAACCACCAGAACCACTTTTAACGGAGATGTGGCTCAGTTATTAAGAAATCCGGCTACAACCAGTATTGCATATGTAAATTCATTATGTACCAGTTACAAGTATTCTTATTGCGGTATGAATTTTAGCTATCAAAATGTACCAACCTATTCATGGAATATAGAAGCTATGACACATGAACTTGGACATAATTTAGGATCACCGCATACCCACTCATGCTTCTGGAACGGAAATAATACAGCTATTGATGGTTGTGGACCTGCTTCAGGAAATAACGAAGGATGTACTGCTGCTCTTCCTCCTGCAGGCGGTGGAACTATTATGAGCTACTGCCATTTGGTAAGCAGTGTAGGGATTAATTTTGCGAATGGCTTTGGTGTACAGCCAGGAACATTGATCAAAAATACAATAGATTCAAAAGGCTGTCTTGGTACCAACTGTACGACGTCTTGCCCTACATCTATAACGAATTTTAACATTAACAATATCACACAGACTTCTGCAAATGCCACTTTTACAGATGCTCTTTCAACAGCATGGAAATATAAACTGACAACAGCAAACGGAGCGGCAGTATCTTCCGGAAATGCTAATACACAGTCTTTTAATTTTTCAAATTTGCAACCGGCATCTTATTACAGACTAAGTGTGGGAACAGATTGCAGCGGACCAAATGCATTCCAGTTATCAAAGCTTTTCCTGACTGACGGAGCATGGTGTGATGGAACTCCGTTTTTGGATACGGGAGGTCCCACGGGGCAATATAAAGATAATGAAGACCTTGTAAAAACATTTTATCCTACTCCCGGTTCATCTATGACAATGACATTTACTGCATTCGATATTGAACAGGGGTACGATTTTATGTATGTGTATAACGGCCCTTCTACGGCTTCACCACTATTTGCCAATGGGAATAATCTGAGTGGAAGTACACTACCTGGACCGTTTACATCTACGGATCCTTCAGGTGCAATTACCGTAAGATTTGTTTCAGATGGAGGCGTTACTGGAAACGGATGGAATGTGAATTTCTCTTGCAGTGTTTTAGCAGTAGAAGATACCAATACAAAAAGTAATTCAGTCAATATTTATCCGAATCCAGCCAAAAATATGATAACCCTGTCTTCAAAAGAAAGACTAAAAGGGTATAAAATCTATGATGAGGCTGGAAGATTGATAGTTTCGGATTCTTCTTTAAAAGGAAATAAACAGGAAATAAACCTTTCCTCAATTCAGACTGGAAACTATGTGATTACCATTGAAACAGAGAGGCAAACCATCAACAAAAAGCTGATCAAACAGTAATTTTTAAATAATTTATTATAAAAGCCTGATAATCTCAGGCTTTTTTCTTATATTTAATAGAGAAATTTCGGCCTGAGTTTTGCTTATATTCAGCGAAATAATTTTTAACTTTGCAAAAAGATTTATTGTCAAAATGACCAACCCTCTATTTTATGCAAAAATAATCCTGTTTGGAGAATATGGAATGATTGAAGATTCCCAGGGGCTTGTAGTACCTTACAGCTTCTATAAAGGAACTTTGAAATTTTCAGATCTGAGTTCTGAATTTGAACTTAATTCCAACAGACATCTGCAGAAATATTCTGAATATCTTACAGCACTTGATCTTTCCGACGATTTTAAATTGGATATTGGGAGTTTCAAAAATGATATTTCTAACGGACTTTTCTTTGATTCCAATATTCCTCAGGGATACGGAGTGGGAAGTTCGGGAGCTTTGGTAGCTGCTATTTTTGAAAAATATTCAATCAGCAAACTGAATCCTGAGAGCATCTCAAAAGATAATCTTAAAAAATTAAAAGCGGTTTTCGGTGAAATGGAAAGCTATTTTCATGGAAAAAGCTCAGGAATGGATCCTTTGATCTGTTACATGAATCTTCCGATTCTTATCGAAAATAAAGAAAATTTAGACAGAGTAAATATTCCAGAAGGAGAAGAAGGAAAAGGAGCCATTTTCCTTATTGATTCTGGGATAACAGGGGAAACAGGTCCTATGATTCAGATTTTCTTTGAAAAAATGAAAACAGAAGGTTTCCGCAAGACTCTGAAAGAAGAATTTATCCGTTACAACAACGCATGTATTGAATCTTTCCTTAAAAAAGATATGAATCCTTTCTTCAGAAACCTGAAAAAACTTTCTCACTGGGCCTATGAACATTTCCGTCCTATGATTCCTGAAAGTATCTTCAACATCTGGAAAAAAGGTCTGGATTCTAACGCTTATTATCTTAAACTCTGCGGAAGCGGTGGAGGCGGTTATATCTTAGGATTTACCAAAGACTATGCAAAAGCAGAAAAAATGCTTGAAGGCTTCCAGAAAGAAGTGATTTACAGATTTTAAAAAGATTGGAATGAATTCTGAAAAAGAAACTTTCCAATCTAAAAATTATATATCAAAATCTTTCCTGTACAGATTTTCCCAATTTGTGGGCTTTCTGCTCGGAGCACGGTTTTTTGTAGCAGCTCTGCTGACATTTGCCCTCTATGTTTCCACTTTTTTCTTATTTAATCAGGATGAATCTTTCAGAAAATTCGTCTTTGATTTCAAAGTACACGGCATTATTTTCTGTACGGTTCTTACCATTCTGGCCGGAGGGATCATCAATCAGTTCTATGATCTGGAGAAAGACCACATCGTAAAACCTTTCAGAACAAGGGTTCAGAGCTTTATCAAGCAGAAATATTTTCTATACGCTTATCTGGCACTCAGTGCTATTTCTTTGGGAGTAGCCTGGATGATTTCCCATAATGTATTTGTTTTTTTTGTAGTTTATCAGTTTTTTATGTGGTTTTACAGCCATAAACTGAGCCGAATACTCATTGTAAACAATCTTACCTTTGTCAGCCTTACCCTGTATCCATTCTTTGGAATGATGGTGTACTACGAAACTTTTTCAAAAAAGGTATTCCTTATGGCTGTTTTTCTTTTCCTTATTTTGCTGTGCATTGATATTGTGAAAGATACCCTTACCAGAAGTGTAGACAAAACGTTTGGGTATACCACCATTCCTAATTATTTTAAAAGCAGAAATACAAAAATTATCCTGTCTTCTTTACTCGTGGTTACGATGGCAGTTTCCATGAAACTTATTACCAAAACCGGTGTTACCGGATTCATGGCCTACTATTTTGCCGGAGGACTTTTTATCATGATATTATGTATTTATCTTCTTATCAATGATTCCCGAAGAAGTAACTTCTTCACGTTAAATATATTACGATTCTGGGTTTTCGTAGGAATTATTGCAATGCTTTTAAATGGAATAGAGCATAAATTATAAAAAAATTCTTTAAATAAACTGAGGTTATTATTACCTTTGCCTAACTAAATTTAATAAATAGGAATGCCCATTTTTAATGATACTAAAGTTGCATTTGCAGACAAGTCTGATGCACAATTGAGAAAGGCGTACTGGATGTTTAAAATGATTGAACAGCCCGCTCTTACAAGCCTTGGAACATCTGTCCTGAATTTTACAGTACACAACAATTTTCCTTTCGTTACCGGAATTGTAAAAAACACCTTGTTTGAGCAGTTCTGCGGCGGTGAAACCCGTGAAGAAAGTATGAAGGTTGTGAAGCAGCTGTTCAAAAGAGGGGTTGGAAGTATTTTCGATTACTCTATTGAAGGAAAAGAAGATGAAGAAACTTTTGATGCGGTTTGCAAAGAAATTAAGGATATTGTTAGATTCTCAGTGGGAAATCCGGCCATTCCTTTTATCGTATTCAAGCCTACCGCTTTCGGAAGAATTGATCTTTATGAAGCAGTTGGAAAAGGAGTGGAGCTTACTACCAGCCAGAAAGAAGAATGGGAAAGAGTGGTAAAAAGATTTGATGAAGTATGCAGTCTTTGCCACGAGAATGATAAAAAAGTAATGGTAGATGCTGAAGAAACCTGGATGCAGGATGCAGCAGACCACCTTTGCGAAGAGATGATGGAGAAATATAACCAGCAAAAACCTATCGTTTGGAATACCATCCAGATGTACAGAACAGGAAGACTGGAATACATGGAAGCTAATCTTCAGAGAGCAAGAGAGAAAAACTACTTCATCGGTTACAAAATTGTACGTGGTGCTTATATGGAAAAAGAAAGAGCCAGAGCAGCAGAGAAAGGATATGCAGATCCTATCCAGCCAAGTAAAGATGCTTCGGATAAGAACTACAATGCAGGAATTGACTTTGTCATGAATCATCTGGATAAAGTTTCTGCCTTCTTTGGAACCCATAACGAAATCTCTTCAGAGCTGATTATGGATAAAATGAAAGCAAAATCTTTGGACAGTGACAATCCACACGTTTATTTTGGACAGCTTTACGGAATGAGTGATAATATTACCTTCTATTTGTCTGATAAAGGCTATAACGTGGCTAAATATCTTCCATATGGACCTGTAAAGGATGTTGTGCCATACCTGACAAGAAGAGCCAGAGAAAACACCTCGGTAGCCGGGCAAACCGGAAGAGAGCTGGGACTTATCAAAAAAGAACTGGAAAGAAGAAGGAAATAAGAATATTGTTCTTACTATACCTATCAGGCCTGCAGATTTGCGGGCCTTTTTATTGCTTTCAACATCAGTACAGAAGCTTCATTATTTCTGAAGAACAAAATAGGATTAATAATAATTAACGTAATTATTATTAATTATATATTAAAATAATGTTATTTTTATTGTTGATTTGATTTTAAATATTTATATTTGATAGAGCCATAAAAAACCAATGCATGAAAATGTTTTCATTTACCTTTAGGATACTGCCCTATAAAAGAATCTCTTCAGATACATAAGCAACTGCATCACTCTTATCAATAGCCGAAATTATAAAGAAACATATTGTGGGATGGATCGTTATCATAAAATAATAATTCCACCAGCTGGGTATCCCATTCAATTTCAAAAAAACAAAATAAAGCAATAGCTTTAGTTTTCTTCTTCAAATATTTTTTAACCTGATCAAAAAAATGATCAGGTTTTTATTTTTTAAGGTTCAAAACTTTCAAATTTTCCGTTTTCATAGAACAGAACAATACGTTTTATTTTATTTTGTTGATTTCCAAATAGTTGCCCTAAAATAGGATTGTCGGAATTTTCTAATCGCTGAGAATCCGATATTTTTTCCGGGACTTTATCTTGGGCTGGTATAAACGATTCTCCAGCACTTGATTTTGGAGCTTCCATTTCAGTTTCATCACTCCCGAACTCATCATCGTCATTCATCATCGTAAATAAGTCGGGGAGAGGAGTTGTTTTTATTTTCTCCTCTTCGGTATGTTCTTCGTTAATTTCTGATTCGGGTAGCTGGGATTTCAGCATTTCACCTTCACCTGTAACCAGCCAGTCCCACAGAAGTTCCGGGAAACGGGATTTTATTTTTATGATAAACTCAAGAGACGGTTTGTTTCTTCCTGATGTAATATGTGAAATGGATGAACGCTGTACATCAATCTCATCTGCAAACTCAGAAGGAGTAAGATTAGAATACTCTATAATTTTGGAAATTCTTTCATTTAAACTCATAAAAATAAGCCTTTAATTATTTTACAAATGTAACTCATAAAATTTACAAATGCAAAACACAAATGTAAATAATTGAAATTATTATCTGTATACATTTGTAACACGAAAATAAACTACTTTAAATCAATGTATTATATTTAAATTACAATTGTATTTATTGATGATATTATTCTTCTGCAGGAATTTGCTGTATTGATTAAGATAACAATATTGTTCCATTATTTACCCTTTATATTAGTTTATAAATGTAAATTACTGTATTTTCAGAGGATATTTTATCTCTTAAATGACTTCTTACTTACTATTTACATAATTAATCTACCTAATCTCTTTTAAGATACCTAAATATCTAAAAAATAGCTTATAATAAGTATTTTTAAGGCATTACAATGGTAAATTACCGATGTAAATACTCTATTTCTAGTCGATATACTTCCTTTATCGAAGGGAAATTATATACATGCTCAATGGCTATATTTTTTTGCCTGCGAAGTTGACCCCAAAAACACAGATTACCTAAAATTCCAGAGAAGATTTCTATATTTCAAGCTTTTTACATTTGTATAATTAGATGAGCAATAAAGTTTTCCACAATTTTTATGTTTAATAAAATAACCCTCAAATGGGTAAAAACAACGTTTTTTACACTTCAAGTAGTGTTATAAATGTAATTTAGATAAAGCACATAATATGCTGATTTTGTGCATTTTAAATATATTAGATTAAATTATTCGCAATCCACAATTTTACCAACAGACAATATGTCATTCAGCGCTGTTTAACAATGTTACAAGTGTTAACTCTCTTTTTAAGTCGTAATACCACCATGATTTAAACTTTGTAAATGATTTTAAAATTAAGGCACAAATGTAAATCTGTGTATTTTTACAATATTCACAAATGTTAATTTAAGTTTTTACCTAAAAATGGTTAAATTTGATTCTTGTAAATTATTTCTCAAGATGAATTTTGAACAGATCTATTCTCAGACACCCGATTTCTCAAATCGCTATATTTCCCCTGAAAAATTATTTTCTTACCTACAGACCAATCTCAGCGATTATATCCAAGAGATCGGAACATCCTATTTAGGTAAACCTATTTATCAGTTAACTATAGGAACAGGAAAGATTCAGGTATTGGCCTGGTCACAAATGCACGGAAATGAATCCAACGCAACTCATGCTATGTTGGACCTTTTAGTAAGTCTTGATAAAGCACCTGAAATGAAAGAAGATCTGTTCAGTAAAATACAGCTTGACTTTATATTCATGCTGAATCCGGACGGATCTGAAAGATGGACGAGGCTGAATGCTTCCGATATTGATCTGAACAGAGATTTTCACAACGAAGCGAGTAAAGAGATTAAGTTTCTGAAAAATGCAGCAGCTTCAAAAAAATATGATTATGCATTAAACCTTCATGAGCAGAGAACCATTTTTACCACTGATGGTATTCATCCTGCTACGCTTTCGTTTTTGGCTCCTTCCGAAAATGTAGAACGTACCGTGACTGAAAACAGAAAAAAATGTATGGCAGTCATCGGAAGTGTATACAATCATTTGAAGGAAATGATCCCTAATCAGATCGGAAGATATTCTGATGAATTTTACCCTACTTCCACAGGAGATAATTTTATCAAAGCCGGAATGCCTACGATCTTATTTGAAGGCGGCCATTTTGTGGACGATTATACCAGAAAAGGAACCCGAAAATATTATACTATTGCTCTTTATTATGCACTGAAGGCAATCAGTGAACTCAACTCTGATATCACAGGCTGGGAAACTTATTTAGACATCCCTGAAAATCAAGAAACGCATTATGATATTATTTACAGAAACGTAAGACTGAATACAGAGCATGAATGTATTTTGGATATAGCAGTTCAGTACAGAGAAATCAAAGAAGAGGGGAAAGATGAAATCTCTTTTATTCCTTTTGTAATGGAAGCCGGAGACGTAAAGAAAAGAAAAGGCTGGCTGGAAATAAACTGTACCGGAAAGAAATTTATTTCTGCTACTAAATATCCGAAACTGGATTCTGTAGTGGATTTTAAAATTGAAGACTAAAAGAATTTTAAATAACCTCATAAAAAATCTCCGGCAGCCCTTCAGGGCTGCCGGAGATTTTATTTTTACAAACTTGGGATATTAAAATTCATATTCAATAGGAATGGGCTTTAGCCCATTATCACTCTAATAAATACTCATCTGGCTTTAGCCCAAACTTAATCTTGGAAATATAAAATTTAGATTTTATTCAATAATTAAAGCTTAGTTAACCACTTTAATTCCGTTTGCTACAAATCTGATTTCTTCTTTAGGCTGTGTAATTGCATCAATTTCTGCCTGTGGCTTCTTGGCATCTTCCGCATAATGTTTCTGCTCATTTACAGAAGTTACTTTTCTTTCTGCATTACCTTCCAGTACTACATTTTTACCTTTTAAAGCTGTAGGAACAAAGAAAGCGTAGTCTTTCATTTTTACAAAAAACTTAGAATTGTCCTCCGTCTGAATCGTAAGCCAGCATCCTTTTTTATCGCAAACATCAGTTACTTTTCCCTTAATGGCTACGTTTTCAACTTTTTTGTTGTCTTTTTTAAGCTGTTTATTCAGATTGTCTACTGTGATTGCTTTAGATTCAGCGGAGGAAGTTACCTGATCTCCGTAAGTATCGCCTACCAAAGCTTTTCCTTCCGGTGGACCGGATTGAGCAAACGCTAAAGAAGAAGCCATTAAAGCTGCGCCTAATAATATCGCTTTAAATTTCATTTTTAATATTTTTCCCAAAAATACTAATTAATATTGAATCATAACTGATTTAAAAATGATAAAAAACAGCTGTTTCAAGGATTTTTCAATAAAATTCAAAATCAAAGACAGATTTGATTATATTTGACCCCTATACTTGACTATGCAAAAAAAACTGAAACTATGGGACGCCATTATGCTGGTGATGGGTTCTATGATCGGAAGCGGGATCTTTATTGTAAGTGCTGATATGACGCGAAACCTGGGATCAGGTTTTTGGCTGATTGTAGTATGGGTTATCACAGGAGTGATGACCGTAGCAGCAGCTATAAGCTATGGAGAGCTTTCTGCACTGTTTCCGAAAGCTGGCGGACAATATACCTACCTGAAAGAAATTTTTGGTAAAAGAATGGGTTTCCTTTACGGATGGGGATTGTTTACAGTAATACAAACCGGAACAATTGCTGCCGTAGCAATGGCTTTTGGTAAATTTACAGCTTACCTTATTCCTTCTCTTAACGATGCAGCCCCAATTTTTCAAAGTGGGGAATTTAAAATTACATGGATACAGATTCTGGCGATCGCCGTCATTATTTTGCTTACCTATATCAACACCAGAGGAGTGGAAAGCGGTAAAATCCTTCAGAACATCTTTACAGGTTCCAAAATCATTGCATTATTAGGCTTAATTGCTGCCGGTTTTATATTGGTAGATATTTCTCATTTGTCAGAAAACTTCAGCTGGGGAACAGATTCTTTTAATAACCTTAAAAAAGATTTGAGCGGTAATTTCCTTAAAGAAGGCTGGGAACCGATTGGTGGAATGACTTTGCTGGGAGGAATTGCTGCCGCAATGGTAGGTTCAGTTTTCAGTTCTGTTGCCTGGGAAAGTGTAACATTTGTTTCCGGGGAGATTGAAAACCCTAAAAAAAATGTTGTAAAGTCAATGATTTACGGAACTTCTGCTGTGATGATTCTTTATATCGCTGTAAATTATGTCTACTTAAATGCATTAGACAGAGATGGAATTGCATTTGCTGCCAATGACAGAGTAGCGGTAGCAGCATCTCAGAATATTTTTGGAAGTGCAGGAACTATCATCATTGCTTTATTGGTAATGATTTCTACATTTGGATGTAATAACGGATTGATTCTGGCGGGAGCGAGAGTTTTTCAGACGATGGCAAAAGACGGAATGTTCTTTAAATCAGCGGTAAAAAACAATAAAAATGAAGTTCCGGAAAATGCTTTATGGATGCAGGGAGTCTGGGCTTCCATTCTGTGTCTGAGCGGGCAGTACGGGAATTTACTGGATATGATCTCTTTCGTGATCGTTCTGTTCTATATGATTACGGTTTTTGGAGTGATTTACTTAAGGATGAAACAACCGGAACTAGAAAGACCTTATAAAACATGGCTTTATCCGGTGACACCTGCTATTTACCTTATCATAGGAACATGTTTCTGTATTTTACTGTTAATTTACAAACAGCAATATACGTGGCCGGGTTTTGTATTGGTACTGCTGGGACTTCCGGTATATTATTTTATCAACCGAAAAAAGGCAGATGCTTAAATAAAATAAAAGATATAACAGATTCGGGGCTTTCAATTCAGGTTGAAGGCCCTTCTTTTTGAATAATATTTTGATGTATTGTAACAATTATTTGGTGAAAATGCGTACTTTGGTATTCCGTTTTTAAATAAGCGGAACCATGAAGTAAAAACTATAAGTTATGGATACACCAAATTACAGAATGCCTTTCGTACCGTCTACTTTAATGACCGAAGGCGGAAGTATCGATACCTGCGATATGGGAGAAAGTATTGCTCACAATATTATGCTGCTGATCACCACCAAAAAAGGGGAGAACAGATATGATGAAAACTATGGAAACGATGTTTGGAACCTTGAATTCGATAACGGAGTAACAAGTGCCATCTGGGAAAACGTTTTTGTCAAAAGCTTAAGAAGACAGATCCAGGAATATGAACCAAGAATTGTAAGTCCGCAGATCGATGCCCATATACAGTTTGTAGAGCACAGCTACGATACTAAAGAACACACCGAAATTAAAAAGAAAGTAAGAATTGCCATCAATGCAAAAATGGAAGAAACAGGAGAACGCTTCAGTTTTTCAACCGAATTGTTTCTAAGCCCGATGTCTATTGATTAATATTTTTAACAGCGAAAGAAAATTATGAATTTAGATCAGAATATTTATTCCAAAGAGTCTGTAAAAGCAAGAATGCTTCAGAATGCAACTAAAGTATGGGGACTGAGAAGCCCGCAGTCTTTAGATCCTTTTGTAAAACTGTTGATAGATGCGTTCAGTACAGAAGTTTTTAAAGCGAATAATGAAATACAGACGGTGAATGCCCGTATATTGGAGAAACTGGCAAAGCTTCTTACACCGTCCATTTATACACATCCTATTCCTGCTCATTCCGTGGCTTTTACGCAGCCTTATGATTCGTCGGAAGTTTTATTGGAACACACAGAGTTTTTCTTCCGTAAGCAGATGACTTCCACAGTAAAGTCAGAATCCGATAAGCAGTTGAATATCCCTTTTACACCGGTAGGAAATGTAAGAATCAATAAAGTTCATACCTCTGTTATGTTTGTAGGAAATACCTGCTACAGTATTGATGACAGATTTAATAAAATTCCCATTGCAAGATTCCAGGGAAGACCTGAAGATTACAGAAAAATCACAATAGGAGTAGATGTAAGCAAATATATCAGTGAAAATTTTCCTAAATATCTTAGTATATTCTGCTCCAATCCGGCTTTTGAACACCTTGATTTTGTATATAAATTATTGCCGTACATTTCAGTATCCAGCAATGGAAACCCTTTATTCGTAAGAGAAGGATTAAGTTATCTTACAGAAAATCATACGGACGGTTACGAACAGATGTTCAAAGAACAGTCTATCAGAAATAAAGTAATTAACGATATTAAAAGCATTTACCGCCATAAATTTATTGAAGTAACAGGAATTTCCCGAAGCCTGTTCTCAGAACCCGGACAACTTCCTCAGAATCTTGATTTCTTAACAGGAAAAGAAGAAATTACAAAATTCCTGGATAATAAAAGTTTCCTGTGGCTTACTTTTGAATTCCCGCCGCAGTTTTCAGCAGAAATCCTGGACAACTTCTCATTTGTGCTGAATGCTTTCCCAATCTATAACAGAGGCTGGAAAAAAACAGAATACAGTCTTGATATCATGGGAAATAATATTCCTTTGGTAACAGATGAAGGCGAACATTTCCTTTATGTAGATGAGGTACAGGACGGTGACGGAAGAAAGTACACCGAAATCCCTTTTACACCTGCAGATGACCTTAAAAAAGGTTTATACACTGTAAGAAAAGGAGGAATGGAACGTTTCACAAGCCGAAATGCAGTTGATATGATTGCCAATGTTCTTGAATTGACAAGAGACGAAATTGCAGCATTTTCCCTTTTAAATAGAGACAACGTAAAAGGCGTTCTCAGCGAAATGTCTGATAAAATGAAAACCATGGTACAGAAAGTAAACAATGCCAAAAGGAATATCAGACAGGAACTGAATTATGTCATTATGGAACCTGTAGAAAAAACCGATCATACTTACGCTTCTTTCTGGGTTACACATTGTACTTTGGCCAATCATATGCGTCCGGGAACTGAACTTTCCAATCAGTTGAAATCACAAACAGTTGTATTGCTTACCGAAACATTGGGCGGAGCCGAAGAACAGAAAGGGACAGATAGCATTCAGGCTTATAAATATGCTCTCACAACAAGAGATAAAATCATTTCTTTGGAAGACGTCAAAAACTACTGCCGTATGATTCTGAAAGATGAGCTAAGAGAAGTGAGAGTAAGAAGAGGAACCATGATCAGCAACAAACCCAAAGAAGGTTTTGTAAGAACTGTTGAGGTAGAAATTATTCCGCAGAACTATTCTTTCTACGGAAGAGCCTATTGGGAAAATATGGCCAATATCATCAGAAACCAGATTATTGCCAAAGCCATTGACGGGATTGAATATGTAGTAAGGATAAACAATGAAGATGTCGATTTCCAGGACATGTAAATCTTTAAAGAAAATTAAAATCAGTTTAAAATATAAATGCCGTTGTTATTACGGCATTTTTTATTTGTTGCATTGAAAAATCTGCGTGAACCAAAGCATTCAATAGGCACGGGCTTTAGCCCGTTTTTTTATTAAATGAGGTTTTCGATTGGCTTTAGCCGAAACATAATATCCAGAACGTATGAAATCATTCAGCAAAATTCAATAAAGTAAGATCCAATCTATTAACAAAACCTAGGAATTTTTTATAAAACTTTTATCGTTCTAATATTCAAAAAAAGTCTATAAAATTTCGTATTTTTGCACGTTGTGATTTTCAGGCAAAGTCACTCCGAATTATGAGCAAATCAACAGAATATATAGAAGTTTACGGAGCACGTGAACACAACCTTAAAAATATTAATGTTAAAATTCCACGCAACGAATTGGTCGTTATTACCGGCCTTTCCGGAAGTGGGAAATCCTCATTGGCTTTTGACACCATTTTTGCAGAAGGCCAGCGTCGTTATATCGAAACATTCTCTGCCTATGCACGTCAGTTTCTGGGGGGATTGGAACGTCCTGATGTAGATAAAATAGAAGGACTTTCACCCGTTATCGCCATTGAACAGAAAACAACCAATAAAAATCCTCGTTCTACCGTAGGAACTGTGACAGAACTGTACGATTTTCTTCGTCTTTTGTATGCAAGAGTTTCGGATGCTTACTCTTTGTCTACCGGGCAGAAGCTGGTGAGCTATACCGAAGACCAGATCCTGGAAACCATCAAAGAAAACTATAAAAAAGAGAAAATTATGCTTTTGGCGCCGGTAGTGCGTTCCAGAAAAGGTCATTATCATGAACTTTTTGTACAGATGGCTAAAAAAGGCTACGGACAGGCAAGAATTGATGGAGAATTACAGGATATTGAATATGATTTAAAACTTGACCGTTATAAAACCCACGATATCGATATCGTTATTGACCGTTGGATTATAGGGGAGAGTGCCTCAGAAGGCAGAATGGAAAAATCATTGCGTACTGCAATGGAAATGGGGGAAGGAATTATCGGAATTCAGAAACTGGAAAGCAAAGACATTGAGTACTTTTCCAAAAACCTGATGGATGCAGAAACAGGACACTCTTTGGCTCTGCCGGAACCAAATACTTTCTCATTCAACTCCCCGAAAGGAAGCTGCCCAGACTGTAAAGGATTGGGAACAATCAAAAAAATCAATACAGATTATTTCATAGACAATCCCAAACTGTCAATCAATCAGGGAGGATTATTACCATTGGAAGATATCAAATCTAACAAATGGATTCTTTCCCAAATCAAAAATATTCTTGAGATTTTCGGACTGGGATTAACAACGCCTTTGCAGGATATTCCTGAAGAAGCATTGGATTATATCTACAACGGATGCCATAAAGAATTCAATAAAGACCTGAAATACGCAGGAATTACCAAGAAAATAAAAATTGGTTTTGATGGTCTGATTGCTTTCATGGAAGAAATTATTGAGGAAAGAGAATCTTACGAAGCTATTTTGCTGGAAAGACACTTCACAACAGAAGAAACCTGCCCGGAATGTCATGGAACACGTCTTCAGCCTTCAAGTTTAAGTTTTAAAATTGACGGAAAAAATATTGCTGAGATCAATGGTTTAAGCTTAGCAGACTTAAAAGACTGGTTGGCTGATGTTAGAGATAAATTCTCGGAAAAAAATAAAATTATTGCTCATGAGATCTTAAAAGAGATTGAAACCAGACTTCAGTTTTTGCTGGATGTAGGATTGGATTATTTAAGTTTGAGCAGAAGTTCAAAAACCCTTTCAGGAGGAGAATCACAGAGAATCCGTCTGGCGACACAGATCGGATCTCAGTTAGTCAATGTCTTATATATTCTTGATGAGCCGAGTATTGGTCTTCACCAGAGAGATAACGAAAGGCTGATTCATTCCCTGAAAAACCTTAGAGATATCGGAAACTCTGTATTGGTGGTAGAGCATGATAAAGACATGATTCTTGAAGCCGATGAGGTATTGGATATTGGCCCGAGAGCCGGAAAATTCGGTGGAGAAATCCTTTGGCAGGGAAAACCAAAAGATTTGTTGAAAGCAGATACCATCACTGCTCAATACATTAACGGAAAAAGAAAAATTGCAATTCCTGAAGAAAGAAGAGCAGGAAGTGGTAAAAATATTGTTTTAAAAGGAGCTACAGGAAACAACCTTAAAAATGTAACCCTTGATGTTCCTCTTGGAAAACTGGTAGTAGTAACCGGAATTTCAGGAAGCGGAAAATCCTCTTTGATTAATGGGACATTATATCCGATCCTTAACAAACATTTCTACAGAGCAGTTCAGGAACCTTTGCCTTATAAAAAGATTGAAGGGTTAGAGAATATTGATAAAATTGTAGACGTAGATCAGACTCCAATCGGAAGAACGCCGCGTTCTAATCCTGCTACCTATACAGGAATGTTTACCGATATCAGAAACCTTTTTGCTGAGCTTCCGGAAAGTAAAATCCGTGGTTATAAGCCGGGAAGATTCTCTTTCAATGTAAAAGGTGGAAGATGCGAAACCTGTCAGGGTGGTGGATTGAAAGTAATCGAAATGAACTTCCTTCCGGATGTATATGTACATTGCGAAACATGTAACGGAAAACGCTTCAACAGGGAAACCCTTGAAGTTCGCTACAAAGGAAAATCAATCTCTGATGTTCTGGATATGACCATTGATGAAGCGGTAGACTTCTTCCAGCCGATTCCTAAGATTTTTGCAAAAGTAAAAACGCTGCAGGATGTAGGATTAGGATATATTACCTTGGGACAGCAGTCGACAACACTTTCAGGAGGTGAAGCACAACGTATCAAGCTAGCCACCGAACTGGCGAAAAGACAAACCGGAAATACTCTTTATATTCTTGATGAACCAACAACAGGACTGCATTTTGAAGATGTGAAAATCCTGATGGAAGCCATCAACCAGCTGGTAGAACTTGGAAACTCGTTCATTATCATCGAACATAATATGGATGTAATCAAATTAGCAGACCATATCATCGACGTTGGACCAGAAGGAGGAAAGCATGGCGGACAGATCGTAGCACAAGGTACTCCTGAAGAAATTGTGAAGTCTAAGAAAAGCTTGACAGGGAAGTTCTTGAAGAGGGAACTGGAGTAATAAAAATTAACTTAAATATATAAAAGAATTTGTGAAAGCAGATTCTTTTTTTATTTTTATGGAAAACTAATAATTATGAATAAACCTAATGATATTAGAGATTTTGAAATTTTAAATAAAATAGAATTAACTGAGACGAATAGCCTTGTTTTTGATATTCGTGAAAAAGAAAAGAAAAATATTTATAAACTTGACAAAAATGGAAATGTTATTGCATTAAATTTATGTAATAACGGATTTGATAAAATTCAAGGACTAATTTTATTTCCTGATTTAGAGGAATTATACCTAAATGGAAACCAATTAGAATATTTATTTATTAGAGACTTTTTTCCTAATTTGAAGGTTTTGCATATTTCAGATAATTTATTAAATGATGATAGTATAGATTTTTATTATCTTGATAATTTAGAAGAACTTTATTTGAATAATAATAAACTAACTAAAATTCCCCAGTCTACATATTTTCCTAATCTAAAAGTTTTATCTCTTGCACACAATAATATTGTAAAGATTTACTCAAATTCATTTTTAGTATTGGAAGAATTACTTCTAAATGGAAATAAACTAGACAAAATTGAGGGACTACAAGCTTTCCCAAATTTAAAAAGATTAGATCTTCAATCTAATAAAATTGAGAAAGTACAAGATTTGATGCCTCAATTATTAGAAAGATTAAACTTAAATTTTAATCAAATTATTGAGATAGAGAATATTGAGCATCTTCTTAATTTAAAATCATTATCATTTAGTCATAATTTGATCAAAAAAATAGATGAATTATCAAATTTACAATTGTATAACTTGGATTTATCAGGTAATAATATTGAAATTATTGAGAATTTAACAAATTTAGAAAATCTTAAATTTCTTAATTTATCTTTTAATAAAATTAGTAAAATTAGTGGGTTGAATAAATTGCTAAATCTCAAGTTTATTAACTTACATAGCAATAAAATTAATACAATTGAAGGTTTAGACAAATTGACAGATCTTTCTGCTTTATTTTTAGGGAATAATGAAATTTATGAATTGAAGGGATTAAGTAAACTTAAAAATTTGCATGGATTATATCTCAATAGAAATTTAATAACAAGAATAGAAAAAATAGAAAACTTGAAAAGCTTATCTAACTTGGATTTACAATCAAATAGAATAAATAAAATTGATGGTATTTCTGAACTAAAAGATCTTGTTTTTTTCAATATTTCACATAACTTGATTGAAGATCTGAAAGATTGTGAAGAGCTTTTAAATAGTAATGTAAAAGAGCTAAAGATAGAAAATAATCCTTTTATTGAAAAAAATAATATAATTCTTGACAAGAATGAAAATCATTACGACATAATTATTAATGAAATTAAAAAATATCAAGCAACAAAAATTGAAATTGCTCTTCCTTTGAAAATTTGCTTATTAGGAAATCATGCTTCTGGTAAATCTACATTTTTAAATTTTTTTTTTACAAATAAAGCTAAAAATGATAACTCTACTCATATTCTAGATATTCGTGCTTTTAAATCAAAAAAAACAGAGAATTTGCCTGAAGCTATTTTTTATGACTTCGGAGGGCAAGATTACTATCATGGAATTTACAAGGCATTTCTTACCCAAACTTCTACTAATTTATTGTTTTGGAATAAAAGTACTGACATAAATGAATTAAAACTAGATTCAAAAGGACAAAAAAATATAAATTTTAATAAAAAATATTGGCTAGGACAGATTAACTATATAGAAGAATTAGAAGGGGAATCATCTGATAATAAAAATATTTATCAAATTCAAACTCATTCAGATATACATCCACAAGAAATATTACAAAATAAAAATACAAAGAGATTCATTTATTTGAGCTTTGAAGAAAAAAGTTTACATAAAGACAGTTATAAACTAATATTACAAAGCTTTAAAGAAGAAATTTCAGAAATCATTAGTAATCGTCCACAAAAAGAAATATCCAATGACGAATATGAACTATATAAATTTATAATAAATAATAAAAAAATAAATGAAGTTGATATTAAAGATCTTTTAATTCATTACAATAAAAGCGAGGATGAAATCAACCTTTTACAAGCAGAATTAGATCAGCTTTCTAAGCGGGGGGTAATACTTTACTATAAAAACTGCAAAAGTTTACAAAATGTTGCTTGGTTGCAGCCAACAAAAACCGTAGCTGAAATTTATAAAGTTTTTAATGAAAGTATATTGAGAAGATATCAAGGCGAAATACCAAAAGAGATTTTTGAAAAGAAAATTGATAATCCCAATTTATTAGAATTATTAAAATACAATAAAGTTATTTTTTTGGATGAAAAGTCTTTACCAATAAGATATATTGTACCTGGTTATTTACAATCAACTACAGATGAAGGAGACGATTATTTTATTTTTGGTGATTTTAATAATTTTAATTTCATTTTTAAATTCGAAAACTTTATTCCTTTTGGTTTTATAAATCAATTAATCTGTAAGTATGGAGGAAAGTATGAAGCAAAATCATTTAGAAAAGATCAATTAATTTTTACAACCCAAGAAAAAGATGTTAAAGTCTTAATTCGACTTGATTTTAGAAAACTTCTTATTAAAGTTGGTGTAATATCTAAAGTAGAAAATAAAATATCTAAAATTGAAAAGAAAATTTTTCATGAAATTCTATTAACTTATTGGGCAATAGATATGGATTTTAGTAATAATGATTTTAATTATGATATAAGTAATTACCAAAAGAATTTTTTATCTGATAATACTGATGCCTCAAATATGGATTTTAATGAGAAGAGGGAATACATTAAAAACTTGGATATGTACACTTTCGTTCGCAGTCAATCTCTAAAAAATAATATAGCACCTGAAGATATGTATTTGTCAGTTGATAGTAAAAACTTTGTACATTATCACACGCTAGAAAATGAGAATTTAATCACCTCAAGTATTTCCTCATATAGCTTAAAAGAAAATGGCGATTTAATTAAAAATGAAAATTCAATTCCTACAATTCAATTTCAAAATTTTAGCAATAATAAAAATATAAAAAATATGAAGAAAGTTTTTATTTCTTACAGTCATGAAGATGTTATTGAAAAACAAAGGTTAATGACTTTTTTAAAGCCTTTAGAAAGAAGTGGAAAAATAAATATTTGGCAAGATTTAAAATTGCAAGCTGGTGTAAAAGTTCAGCAAGAAATTTTGGATAAATTAGATGAAGCAGATATTATAATTATGTTGGTAAGTCAGGATTTTATTGGTTCAGATTTTATTTATGACCATGAACTTCAAAATGCAATGAAAAAAAGAATACAAAATAAAGTGAAAATATTACCCATTATGATTTCTGATTGTACAATATTTGACCTCGATTTATATATTGATAATGATGAAGATCAAAAAGTAAAAATGGGTGATTACTATTTTGTTCCGCAAGATGAGAAAAATAATATCAAACCAATTAGATTATGGAAATCTCATCTTCAAGATAGTGCTTGGAAAAAAGTTTATGAAGCGCTAAAAAAACTGATAGAATAATATATAATATTGGCTAAACTAATCAGGTTTAGCCTTTTTTATGCCTAAAATTAACTCCCAATATTAAATTTTCAATTATTTTAAAAATTTATTACACTGAAAATCAATTAATTAAACTTCAATGTTAACTCAATGTTAACTGAATGTAAAATTAATATGAATTATTTTTAATAACTTTGGTTAAGAGATACAAAAAAAGGTTAGTATAATATTTAAAACCAATTAGTTATGAAAAATCGAATTCAAATATTGTTTGCTTCACTTTTCGTTTGTGGATTTGCTGCCGTTTTGAACACTGCCAAAGCTCAAACTACCAATCATAATACCATTGAACCTATTCAGCTGAATAGGAGCGAAACTTTTACAGATATAAGAAATAAACTGGAAGCTAATTTTGATCTTACCAATCCTGATTACAAACAGGGAACTGTAAATTCAGTAGTGAAATTTGATATTGCCAAAAATGGTAAAATTGTAAATGTTCATTCTACAGGAGACTGCAAAACGGTAAGCAAAGAAATTGAAACAGTATTAAGCGACCTTGATTATAGAGTAGACCGCAATAAACTGACTGATAACATGGTTGCTTACACTTACGTAATGCCTGTGACAGTGGAGATCCACAGCAGATAATATTCATTGCATATTATTCAATAACATGTGAATAATGAAAACTTATTAAATTAAGTTGTAATAAATGATAATCAGATATGTTTTAGTTTTGCCAAACCATAAAATTAAAACTATATGAAAAATTTAAAGAAACTGACGAAGTCAGATTTGAAGTCAGTGTACGGAGGAGAGCCTAAAAAATACTGTACGTTTTGCGAGTGGGCAAATAAAGTAATTTGCAGTGATATTCCAATCGTTCAGTGCCCGTAAAAAAATAAAGCCGCTTTTATAAGCGGCTTTTCTGTTATTTCGTACTTTGAACAAATTCTTTTAACCTTGCTTTAAGGTCTTTAGAATTCCCTATTTTATCAAAAGTAACATTATCTATTCTCCATCCTTTCTCTGTATTGGTCAGATGTACGGTATCCATCCATGTTTCTTTTGATCCAGCGTCGTTATATTCAAAAGCTACCAGTGCTTCAGCAGTTTTATCCTGTATCTTGACAGATTTGATTTTATAACTTGTGAACCCTTCATACAAACTGGAAAAAATAGCCCCTTCAAAGATTAATGGCTTTTCATCAGGATGATCACTTTTTTTTACCCTTTCAATATCTGCTTTTGATGCGTGTATTGCCTCGTCTAAAACTTTTTTTAAATCCTGGGAAAATAAACTATCCGGAATCGGTTGATTATAAATAGCTTCATTAGACTTACCATACTGGGTATAAAGCTCATTTACTTTTTCATTTATTGCTGTATCAGGGGATAAAGCAGGCTGAGATTCATTTTTTTTACAGGATACAAAGAACAGGAATATTCCTAAACAGAGAAATAATTTTTTCATTTGATATTATTTTTTTTGTGGTGTTTATCAGAATCCCAAGCTCAAAATGTATACCAAAATCTGTCGATAAAATATTTTTTACGAATCACAAAAATCAATACATTTGAGTAGATAAAAAAATTGTGGATACTATTCTTAACGTTGCTGTCCGTTCCCTCTGCGTTTACCTTTTCATGGTAATTGCTATTCGTTTATTTGGTAAAAACCAGCTTTCCCAGCTCAACGCAGGGGATGTTGTATTGTTGTTATTAATTTCAAATGCTGTCCAGAATGCGATGGTAGGCCCTGATACCTCTCTTCAGGGAGGAATTATTGCGGCATTGGTTTTGTTTGCTGCTAATTTTATTTTAAAAAGGATCATGTTCTCCAGCCGTTCCTTTCAGACTTTTATGGAAGATGAACCGGTAATTCTTATCAGAGATGGAGTTGCGGATCAGGCAGCCCTGAATCGTGTAAAAATTACAGAAAGTGAATTGGAAGAAGCCATAAGAGAACATGGGATTGAAAACATAAACAATGTAAAACTCTCCGTTCTGGAAGTTGATGGGAATATCAGTGTTGTTTCCCAGGACGAGAAGAGTAAGCAGACCCACTATTCAAGAATTAAAAGAAAAATGAAAAGAAAATACCATTAAATACGATGAATTACGAATTAAGAGAAATGCTTCCCAATGACGAAGCCAGAGTACTGGAGATCTTCCGGCAGGGAGTAGACAGTGGAATTGCTACTTTGGAAACGGAAGTTCCTACAGCCGAAGCCTGGAGCATGGAATATTTCAACGATTGCCGCTGGGTACTTGAAAATGAAAATAATGAAGTAATAGGATGGTGCGCCCTGAAACCAATCAGCAAAAGAGAAAGTTTTAAAGGAGTTGCAGAAGTAAGCATTTATTTTGATAAAGAATACCAGGGGAAAGGATTGGGTTCCATTTTGCTTAAAAAGATAATTTTGGACAGCGAAGACCACGGATTCTGGACATTGCAGACCAATATCTTCTCCGAAAATGAAATGGCCATTAAATCTCACCAGAAAAACGGTTTCAGAGTAGTGGGAGTCCGTAAAAAAATCGGAAAGCTCAACGGCGAATGGAAAGATCTTGTTTTGATGGAGAAAAGAAGCGAAATTATTTAAAGAATGATAAATTTGTTTGATAAGTACACTAATCCTCATAACCAACCAAATTCACTATTGACTTGCGAAGCAAAATTGACCATTCACAATAAAAGGCTGTATATTTCAACCCTAAACCCTAAACCTTGGACTCTGAACTTTTCAATTTGGCATTACCCTTGTAATATTAAAGGTGAAAAAATAGAAATAATGAAAAATTTGATTAAAATTACAGGAGTTCTTATCGTGATGTTTATGCTGTCATCATGTGTAGTGCATGACAATGGGCGTCGCGTCAAAACAATTCCACCGGGACAGGCTAAAAAAATATATGGCGGAAGTGCAAAAGATTATGCTCCGGGACAGGTGAAAAAAAGAAGTGGTTATTAGTTTATAAAATAAAAACATTAGCAGTCATTTTTAACATACATTAGCTTAATTTCAATTTCTTTTGGCATTAACATTGATATATTTCGCTATCGGAATTGAAAAAGTGAAAATAATGAAAAGTATGTTTAAAATTGTTGGGGTAGGCGTGGTACTATTAATGCTGTCCTCTTGCATAGTACATGAGCCTCATGGGAGGAGGATGCCGCCGGGCCATGCAAAAAGGTATTATGGTGGAAGTGCAAGATATTATGCACCTGGCCAGGTTAAGAAAGTGTATATTTATGACGATCGTGGCCATCATCACAGAGGCCGTGGTCATGGACATCACAGATAAAAAAAGAAAAGCACTGAATTTTTTCAGTGCTTTTTATTATAAATTATAATCTGGATTTTTTAGGGTTCAGAAAAGTACTAAAAATCATCACTCCCTGTCCGAACTTTTTCTCTATTCTTTCAGAAATATTCAGAAGTTCGCTTTGAATGAAATCTTCCCTTAGTTCATCATTGTCAAAGATTAGCAGGAGATTATAATTTTTACCTTCCTCAATAAAGTCACTGTGTACCTCAGAAAGAATATATTTGTCTACATCCATCAGGTTTTCAGTCATTAAAACCAGTGTTTCATCAATATAATTTTCCCATTCTTCTAGGTTATCTTTCGTACAGTGGAAAGTTATACTTAATACGCTCATATTTTTATGAATTTTTAAGATTTTTTGGATAAATTCTACAGCAAAAATCGGCATTTTTTTCGTAAATTAGCCCGTTAATAAAAATTGGAAATAAATAATTTTCAGACTTACAGCTAAGAGTTTGAATATCATTACAATAAAATTTGTTTATGCAAAAAGAAGGAGAAAGACTGATTCCTATCAACATTGTTGATGAAATGAAGTCGTCTTATATCGATTATTCGATGTCCGTTATCGTTTCAAGAGCGTTACCGGATGTAAGAGACGGCTTGAAACCTGTTCATAGAAGAGTTCTTTACGGTATGTATGGATTAGGGGTGTTTTCTAATAGAAAATATTTAAAATCTGCGAGAATTGTTGGGGATGTTTTGGGTAAATATCACCCGCACGGAGATTCCTCTGTATATGATGCTATGGTAAGAATGGCCCAGGACTGGAGCTTACGTTATCCTCAGGTTGACGGCCAGGGTAACTTTGGTTCAATGGATGGTGACCCGCCTGCAGCAATGCGTTATACCGAGGCAAGATTGAAAAAAATCTCTGATGAGGTGCTTTCAGACTTAGACAAAGAGACGGTTGATTTCCAGAATAACTTTGACGACAGTTTACAGGAGCCTACAGTAATGCCAACTAAAGTTCCGAACCTTTTGGTAAACGGTACTTCCGGTATTGCAGTGGGGATGGCAACCAATATGGCGCCACACAACTTATCTGAGTCTGTAGATGCTATCTGCGCTTATATTGATAATAAGGAAATTACAATAGACGAGCTGATGCAGCACATCATTGCACCGGATTTCCCTACAGGTGGTATCATCTATGGGTATGACGGAGTAAGAGATGCTTTCCATACAGGAAGAGGTAGAGTTGTTTTAAGAGCTAAGGTTAGCTTTGATGAAATCGGAAACAGAAACGCTATTATCGTTAGTGAGATTCCTTATCAGGTTAACAAAGCGGAAATGATCGCAAGAACAGCAGAGCTTGTTAAAGATGAAAAAATCCCTGGTATCCATGAGATCAGAGACGAATCGGACAGAAAAGGACTTCGTGTTGTTTATGAATTGAAAAACGATGCTATTCCGAATGTTGTTCTTAACCTATTATATAAATATACGGCACTTCAGACTTCTTTCAGTGTAAACAATATTGCATTGGTACACGGAAGACCGGAGCAGCTGAACCTTAAAGATATCATTCATCACTTTGTAGAGCACAGACATGAGGTAATCGTAAGAAGAACTCAGTTTGAGCTTAAGAAAGCAAAAGAAAGAGCACATATTCTTGAAGGATTCATGAAAGTGATTGGAACTCAAGATGCTTTAGACAGAGCGATTTCTATTATCCGCCACAGTGCAAACCCTCAGGCTGCAAAAGAAGGCTTGATTGAAGCGTTTGAACTTTCAGACATTCAGGCTCAAGCGATCCTTGATCTTAGATTAGCTCGTCTTACAGGAATGGAGCTTGATAAGATCCGTGATGAATACGATGCCATCATGAAAGAAATTGAAAATCTAGAGGATATCTTAGCGAATGAGCCAAGAAGATTCCAGATCATCAAGGACGAATTGATCGAAATCAAAGAAAAATACGGAGACGAAAGAAGAACAGAAATTGATTACTCAGGAGGTGAAATGTCTATTGAAGATATTATCCCGAACGAAGCTGTAGTTCTTACCATCTCTCACGCAGGATACATCAAGAGAACTTCACTTTCAGAATATAAAATTCAAAGCAGAGGTGGTGTAGGAAATAAAGCAGCAACAACAAGAGATTCCGATTTCCTTGAATATATTGTTTCTGCAACCAACCACCAGTATATGTTATTCTTTACAGAAAAAGGAAGATGTTACTGGTTAAGAGTATTTGAAATTCCGGAAGGCTCCAAAACAGCAAAAGGAAGAGCAGTACAAAACCTTATCAACATTGAACCGGATGATAAGATCAAAGCATATATCAGAACCAACAACCTGAAGGATTCCGAATATGTAAATCAAATGAGCGTTGTAATGGTTACCAAAAACGGTACAATCAAGAAAACATCATTAGAAGCCTATTCAAGACCAAGAGTAAATGGAGTAAATGCTATCGAAATCAGAGATAATGACCAGTTGTTGGGTGCTTACCTTACTAATGGAACATCTCAGATTATGATTGCTACTAAAAATGGTAAATGTATCCGTTTCCCTGAAGAAAAAGTAAGAGAAGTAGGTAGAGGATCTATCGGGGTAAGAGGTATTGCCATGGAAGACAATGATGAGGTTATTGGTATGATTGTTGTGAACGATGTAGAAAACGAAACAGTACTTGTAGTATCTGAAAAAGGATACGGAAAGAGAACTGCAGTAGAAGATTATAGAATTACCAACAGAGGAGGAAAAGGAGTTATTACCCTGAACATTACCGAAAAAACAGGAAATCTGATTGCTATTCAGAATGTAACAGACGAAGATGGATTGATGATTATCAATAAATCCGGTGTTGCAATCAGAATGGGTATGGATGAAATGAGAGTAATGGGTAGAAATACTCAGGGAGTAAAACTGATCAATCTTAAGAAAAATGACGAAATTGCAGCCATTGCAAAAGTAGCAATGGATAAAGATGTAGAAGAAGATTCTGAAGAAACTGAAGAAGAAACAGATATTGTAGCTGATAACCAGGAAGACAATACAATACCTCAGGCTGAAAATGAAAATGCAGCAGAGGAAAATGAGAATTCTGATTCTGAAGAATAAATTGTACAATATAAATATAAAATAGTTATTATGAAGAAACTAATTTTAGGAATGGCTATCGTAGCGTCTGCTTTTGCTTTTGGGCAGAAAAAAGATGCGAATGCTTTGAATGCTCAGCTTCAGGAAGCGAACAAAGTTGCTATGGACGCGTATAATGCAAAAAATTATGCAGCTGCAGCACCTAAGTTCATTGAAGTTTATGACTTATTAAAGTCTAGCGGACAGGACAACAAAATATATATGTATTATGCTGGACTTAGCCACGCATTAGCTAATAACAGTGACCAATCTATCAAAATTTATACAGACCTTGTTAATTCAGGATTTACAGGAGTAGAAACTACTTATACTGCAAAAGAAAAGAAAACTGGGCAGGTTGTAAATCTTGATAAATCAACTTGGGAGCTTATGAAGAAGAATGCTGACTATTCTGATTTCAAAACAGAGCAGACTAAAAGTATAGAAGCAGATTTATACGAAACTCTTGCTTCATTACTTCTTAATGCGAAAAAAGGACCTGAGGCTCTTGCTGTTATCGAAAAAGGATTAGTTAAATTCCCAAACAGTGCTAAGCTTAAAGAAGCTCAGACTACAGCGTATCTTCAGTCAGGAAATACGGATAAATTCGTTTCCGGATTGAAAGAACAGTTAGCTAAGAATCCTAACGATGCAACCAACTGGTATAACCTTGGGGTAATGCAGGCTAAAAATCCTGCTACTGTAAATGATGCAGTAGAGGCATTCAAAAAGGCAATTGAGCTTAAACCTGACTTCTCTGACGCATACCAAAACTTAGTATATACAACTATTGGTGACGATGCTAAAGTAGTAGGAGAGATCAATGCATTGAGAAAAGACAAGCCGGATGAAGCTTCTAAATTGATCGACGCAAGAAGAGAAAGATTTGGAAAAGCATTACCATACGCTGAAGGATGGTATAAAGCAAATCCAAAGAGCATTGATGCTGTTTCTGCATTAAAGGAAATTTACATGGTAACTAAAAATATGGATAAAGTTAAAGAAATGAAAGCTAAAGAAGCTGAGCTTACAGCTGCTGGAGCAAAATAATCATTTTTAACAAACAACAGATATGAAAACCGGAACAGAAATGTTCCGGTTTTATTTTAAACAGAAAGTGTTGACTGAAGTTTTTATCCGAATTTTATGTTCATGTAGAAGCTTTTAGATCTGTTGTAACTTTGGATTAAATTCTATAAACCTAACAGGTTTTTAAAACCTGTTAGGTTTAATTGGTTACCGCCACGGTTATGCAGTTCTATTGAAAATTCTTCATACCCAATTCATACATTCAAAATTTCTCTTCTTATAGTAGAGATCAGTAAATTTCACCCTCAGAAATTCTCTGTAATTCCGTATCTTTGAGAAAAATTTTTATAAGATGATCGAGTGGAAAACCGCCAAGGAATACGAAGATATTACCTATAAAAAATCTAACGGAGTAGCAAGAATTGCTTTCAACAGACCAGAGGTACGTAACGCTTTCAGGCCTAAAACAACTTCAGAATTATACGATGCTTTTTATGATGCCTATGAAGACCCTTCAATAGGGGTTGTATTGCTTTCAGGAGAAGGACCAAGCCCTAAAGACGGCGGATGGGCCTTTTGTAGTGGAGGAGATCAAAAAGCCAGAGGACATCAGGGATATGTAGGAGAAGACGGAAGACACCGTTTGAATATCCTTGAAGTTCAGCGTTTGATCCGTTTCATGCCTAAAGTTGTTATTGCAGTTGTTCCCGGATGGGCAGTTGGTGGAGGACACTCACTTCATGTTGTATGTGATTTAACTTTAGCAAGCGAAGAACATGCTATTTTCAAGCAGACTGATGCTGATGTTACAAGCTTTGATGGTGGTTACGGTTCTGCTTATCTTGCTAAAATGGTGGGACAGAAAAAAGCCCGTGAAATTTTCTTTTTAGGAAGAAATTATTCCGCTCAGGAAGCTTTAGAAATGGGAATGGTAAACAAAGTAGTTCCTCATGCTGAATTAGAAGATACAGCTTATGAGTGGGCTCAGGAAATATTAGCTAAATCTCCTACTTCTATCAGAATGCTGAAATTTGCCATGAATCTTACAGACGATGGGATGGTAGGTCAGCAGGTTTTCGCAGGAGAAGCAACCCGCCTGGCCTATATGACGGAAGAAGCTCAGGAAGGAAGAAATGCTTTCCTTGAAAAAAGAAAGCCAAACTTCGGAGAAGATCAGTGGATATCGTAAATATTGTATAAATGTATTCATGTAAAAAGTATTAATGATATAAGTATCGTTTTTATCATTTTACATGAATACATTTTACATGAATACAAAAAAATAATATGACGGATTGGATAAAAGCCGCTAGGCTAAGAACTTTACCGCTTTCCCTAAGCGGAATTATTATGGGAGCTTTCATCGCAAAGTGGAGACTTTACGGAGAAGGTGGAACCTGGGACTGGAAGATTTTTGCACTCGCTCTTTTGGTGACCCTTTTGTACCAAATTTTATCAAATTATGCCAATGATTATGGTGACGGAGTAAAAGGGACTGACGCCAAAAGAATCAATGAAGCTGAAGCAAGAGCGGTAGCATCAGGAAAAATTACGGCAAAACAGATGAAAAATGCAGTGATTCTTTTCGCAGCATTATCTTTCATTGCAACTATTGCACTGTTGTACGTTGCTTTCATTCCAAACTATATGAATGAATTTTATATTTTCATAGGATTAGGAGTGGCAAGTATTCTGGCAGCGATTGGGTATACAGTGGGTAAAAAACCTTATGGGTACATGGGACTGGGAGATATTTTCGTGTTTATCTTTTTCGGACTTGTTTCCGTATGTGGAAGTTACTTTTTATTCACCAAAACTTTCAGCTGGGATATGCTGTTACCTGGAACAGCTGTTGGAATGATGAGTATGGCGGTTCTTAACCTGAATAATATGAGAGATATTGAAAGCGATAAACTATCAGGAAAAAACAGCTTTGCATTGAGAATAGGATTCAGAAATGCAATGATCTATGAAATGGTCCTGTTGCAGCTTCCTTTATTACTGATTCTTGCGTTTTTAGGAATAAACGGATTTATGCAGCAGCAAAACTATTATGTTTTCATCGTAATGATTCTGTTATTTCCACTCTCAAAACTGAGAAGAAAGATTTTATCGGTAAAAGAACCAAAAGAATTAGATCAGTATTTAAAGCAGGTGGGGATCATGACGTTTGTAATGGCCATTCTTACGGCAGCCGGATTGAATTTATTTAACTAAATCTAAAATATTACATCATGAGTTCTAATGTCTATGTTGAAGCTCAAATGCTTATCAGAAAACCGGTTGAAGATGTTTTTGAAGCATTTATCAACCCTGAAATAACAACTAACTTCTGGTTCACAAAATCTACCGGAAAATTAGAAGAAGGAAAAACGATTACCTGGGAATGGGAAATGTACGGCGTGAAAAACGTAGTAAATGTACATCAGATTATTCCGAATCAGCTGATCAAAACAGAGTGGGGCGAGCCTTCAGTAAATGTAGACTATGAGTTCAAAACCATGGAAAAAGGAACTCTTGTTATCATTAAAAGTTATGGATTTAGCCAGACAGGTGAAGATCTGTTAAAAGTGATTAATGACAATACAGGAGGTTTTACGACAGTTTTAGACGGTTGTAAAGCTTATCTGGAACATGGAATTAATCTCAATTTAATTGAAGATAAATTCCCGCAGAAATAGAAATCATGAAGACTGCTTTAAAGATAACTTCTTTTCTGTCAATTGTTTTAGCTTTATTACTTATTTATTATTTGATTGAAGAGCTAGGGAGCGGAATGTCAGTTTTTGAAATTGATTTTATTCCGGCCTTCATTACTTTAATTATCATTGCCAATGCTGTTTTAGCTTTTTATGTGTTAATCGGTAAATTGCAAGTAATGAAGCCACTATTGGTTCTCCAGATTTTAATAATAATACCAACATGTCTGTTGGTATATGAGTTTTTTTTAAAGCCCCCAATGGGGTGTTCTTAAATTAAAAAAGATGTTTCTTTCAATTAGGTTGATGAATCATTTTTTTTCAAAAATTTTAAAACTAAATTTAAAATGAAAATACAATTCTTAGGGCAAAATTGTTTCCTGTTCACGTACAAGGATAAAACAATTTTGAGTGACCCTTTTTACAACTACAAAAAAGCAGAATCAGGTTTTGATATTGCTGCTCAAAAAATCGACTACATCCTGTTGACCCATGCGCACGGTGATCATATTGCCGATGTAGCAGAGGTGTTGCAGCATTATCCGGAAGCTACCATTATTGGTGTACCGGAAGTATGCGGTTACTTCCAACAAGCAAAGAATAGAGACGATGTGAACTTAGGGGGATCGGCAAAAATCGATGATCTTAAAATTTCCATGGTTCCAGCTCACCATACAAGTTCTTTCCCGGACGGAAGCTACGGAGGCGTTCCTGTAGGGTATATCTTCAGACTTCCTGAAGGCAAGAACATCTATTTGGCTGGAGATACAGGAGTAATGGCTGATATGGAGCTGTTCCCGAGATTATACGGAAACATTGATCTTTCTATCCTTCCAATCGGGAGCCACTATACAATGTGCCCTAGAAAAGCTTCTTTTGCAGCGGCAGAACTGTTGAAAACTCCAAAAGTAATCGGATGTCACTTTGATACTTTCCCTGCCATTGAAATCAATCACGAAAGTGCATTAAAGCATTTTGCAGATAAAAATGTAGAACTTGTTTTACCAAAATTGGGTGAGACATTCGAATTTTAATCAATAACTGAACCGGAGGTAATCTGAAAATTAGAAAAATGAAAATGATGCATAAGGTATTAAAAACAAAAAAAGATAATTATCAAATTACCTCTCTTCTTACTTTAAATCAAAAAAAAATGGCAAGCTACCTAAATCACACCGCTACGACCGATTACCTTTGCTGCGTTCCCACCCTGGAGGATTCTCAGGAGCTGGTTGTTTAGGACTTGCCGTTGCAAAGGTAGGAATATTTTATAAACTTCAAAACTTTATTAAAGAAAATTAGTCGAAAAAATGCAGTGGTAAAGCTAAACGCCTGACATTTAGAGGGAAAATTTTTCAACTTTTTCTAAAAATTTAAATATGACGAAAAGTCCATCAACACTAGGAATTATACTTTTTATCGCTACAATGATCGTTTTCTTTGTAGTGTACACTTTTTTCTCAGGAATCAATTATTTTGATATCTCTTTGAAAGCCAATGCTTTTGTTCTACCTCTTCTCTATGCGGGGGCTGCTTTCTGGTCTGTAAAATCTTATTGGAACAACCATAGAGTAGTAAAATTCAAAGAAGCTTTCCAAAGAGCATTCGTTCCGATGTTTGTCGGAGGAATTCTTTCTATCTTTAGTATTTATGCCTTTTTAAACTTTGTAGATCCGGCGGCAAAAAAACTGTTGAACTACCAATATGTTCAGAGACAAAAATCAGAACTGGATACAGAATATACCTCTGCAAGAAAAATTCTGAAGCATCAGAAAGATATTGATGAGCTGGATCAGAAGTACAAAGAAAGATTACAAAGCTTCACTCCGGAGGCGGTTAAAGGAAAAGATATGCTTACCGCAAGTCATTTTTCAGGATATTTTGCAGCAATTCTTATATTTTACGTAGTTTTGTCGGTGTTTTTTGGAGCGTTTTTCAGAACAAGAACAATACATCAGCCCGAAGAAACAAATCAAGCCTAATTTTTATTAAAATTAAATGAATTTATCTATAGTTATTCCGTTACTGAACGAAGAAGACTCTTTGGAAGAGCTTTTTTCAAGAATTGATAAAGTATGCACAACCAGTAATTTATCTTATGAAATCTGGTTTGTAGACGATGGAAGTACGGATTTGTCGTGGAGTATTATTGAGAATATGAAAGTACAGTATCCTCAGATCCACGCTATTAAATTTTCCAGAAATTATGGAAAATCTCAGGCCCTTCATGCAGCCTTTGAAAGAACAAACGGAGATGTGGTAATTACCATGGATGCCGATTTACAGGATTTCCCTGAAGAGATTCCGGAACTGTACAATATGGTAGTCCATGATAACTACGATATCGTTTCCGGTTGGAAGAAGAAGCGTTTTGACAATGTAATGACGAAAAATATTCCTTCAAAATTATTCAATGCAGCGGCGAGAAAAGTTTCAGGAGTGTATCTTCACGATTTCAACTGTGGTTTGAAAGCTTACAAAAAGCAGGTCGTAAAATCCGTTGATGTTTACGGAGATATGCACCGTTATATTCCGGTATTGGCTGCCAATGCAGGTTTCAGAAGAATCACAGAAAAAGAAGTACAACACCAGGCAAGACCTTACGGAACTTCAAAATTCGGAACTGAAAGATTTGTAAGAGGTTTTCTGGATTTGATAACCCTTTGGTTTGTAAGTCGTTTCGGAGGAAGACCAATGCATTTCTTCGGAGCAGTAGGAACCTTAATGTTTATTGTTGGTTTTCTTTCAGCACTTTGGCTGGGGATTTCTAAACTGATTGACGTTGCAAGAGGAATTTACGGACATTTAATTACCAATAATCCTTGGTTCTTCATCGCATTAACAATGATGATTCTGGGAAGCCTTCTTTTTGTTGCAGGATTCTTAGGAGAAATGATTATCAGAACAAACCGCGAACACAAGAATTATAATATTGACGAAGTGATATAAAAACAAATTACGTTTCATTGTAAATATGTTGAAAACTAATCTGTTAATGTAAACATCCAGTCAATATATGACAATTCCCATCCTTTGGAGGGGTGTCAAAAATTCAAAAAAATTTTGACGGGGTGGTTAACTGAGCAACAATAACTTCAATCCTAATAAATAAAAAGCACCCTGTTTTTACAGGGTGCTTTTTTGTATTTTTGAAATTATCAGATAAAAAGTAAAAGAAAGAGAGAATAAGAAATAGTCTTTCCTGAAAAGCAGAAAATTGAAAATTATCAGGTATTTTATTGTCAAAAGACAAAGTTTTTTAGAAATTTTAATCCTATTTTTGTTCAAAATAATATTGAAAGTCCTGTAAGAGACATAAAAAAAGCTTTCAGAGATTTTCAGTAAAGATCGTTGCGATTATAATATAGAATATTTAAAATTAAATATGAAAAAAGTTGTATACACATTAATGCTGATGGCAGTAGTTTCCTGTGGGAAAGTTTCTCCAAAGGGAAATATTGAAAAGAAAGATGTGGATGTTTCGGAGTTCGTCAATCTGGATCTGGAAGGGAAATTCCGTGTATTTTATGCCAGAGGTCCGAAAAATTTTGTAGAAATAGAGACTTATCCTAACGTGGCTAATAATCTTGATGTAGATGTAAAAGACAAGACACTTTTCATCAAAGAAAAAAGAGGTACAAAGGGAGTTGATTTTTATAACGTGACGATTTATTCAAAATATAATCTTGAAAAAGTAGCCGTTTCCGATTCTGTTGAAGTGAATATTTCAAGCGAAATCAAAACAGATAATTTCAGACTTAGCATGAAAAATAATGCAAGCTTCATGGGATCTGTGAATACCAGAAGAGCAGAAGTGGAAATGCACAACAGAAGCCGCGCCAATTTCCTGGGATTGTCCAAAGATGCTGTCATAAAGATTTCAGATACAGCCAGTTTAATTGCTCCATACTGGAAAATCACCAACCTGAATATAGATTCTAAAAACGGAAATTATGCTGAAGTGAATGTAAAAGATTCTTTGAAAGGAAACATTCAGAACACGGCAAAATTTATTTATTATAATGATCCAATCAGAGCATTTAAAATAGATAAAACGACAAAAGTCGAAAACAAAAAGCTGGATTAAAAACAGCATTATTTAAACTAGAAACTAGGAACTTTACAAACTATAAAAGAACAACAATACAAATATGAATACACTAGAAAAAGCGAAACTTTGGTTAAGTGATACCTTCGATAAAGAAACGAGAGATGCTGTACAGACATTGATCGACAGTAATTCTCCTGATCTGGAAGATTCTTTCTACAGAGAACTGGAATTCGGGACAGGAGGTATGCGTGGGATAATGGGAGTAGGAACCAACCGCTTGAATAAATATACATTAGGACAGGCTACTCAGGGATTGGCCAATTATATGCTGCAGCAGTTCAAAGGAGAAGAAATTAAAGTGGCCATTGCTTATGATGTTCGTAATAACTCAAAAGAATTCGGAAAACTGGTAGCAGATGTTTTAACAGCAAACGGAATTAAAGTATTGCTTTTCAAAGATCACAGACCCACTCCTGAATTGTCTTTCACTGTACGTGATAAAAAATGTAATGGGGGAATCGTGTTGACAGCTTCTCACAATCCGCCGGAATATAATGGTTATAAAGTATACTGGAACGACGGAGCACAAATTGTTCCGCCTAATGATGAAGCCATTATCAATGAAGTATATTCAGTAAAATTCGAGGAAATTAAATTCAACGGAAATGATGATCTGATCGAATGGATCGGAGAGGAGCAGGATGATGTGTATATTGATGCTTGTATTGAAAACTCTACCTATCAGAATGTTGGAAAAGAAAATTTAAATATTGTTTTCACTTCTATCCACGGAACAACCTATACTACCATTCCTAAAGCTTTAGAAAAGGCTGGATTCAAAAAAATAGATCTTGTAAGAGAACAGATGATCCCAAGTGGAAATTTCCCTACAGTGGATTCTCCAAATCCGGAAGAGCCTGCAGCGCTGGAAATGGCAATGGATCTGGCAAGAATTACCAATGCAGATATCGTGATCGGAACAGATCCTGATGGGGACAGATTGGGTATCGCTGTAAGAAATCTTGATGGTGAAATGCAATTATTGAATGGTAACCAAACCAATACAATCCTTACTTACTACATTCTTAATGAGTGGAGAAAACAAGGAAGAATTACCGGAAAAGAGTTCATCGGTTCTACCATCGTAACTTCAGATATCTTCTTTGATATTGCTCAAAAATTTGGTGTAGAGTGCAAAGTAGGTCTTACCGGATTCAAATGGATAGGAAAAATGATCCGTGAAGCAGAAGGAACACAGAAATTTGTATGTGGCGGTGAAGAAAGTTTCGGATTCATGACCGGAGATTTTGTACGTGATAAAGACTCTTGTGGAAGTATTCTTGTAGCTTGTGAAATTGCTGCATGGTGCAAAGCTAACGGAAAAACAATGTACCAATACATGATCGAGATTTATGAAGACCTTGGAATGTATTATGAAGGATTGATCAATATTGTAAGAAAAGGAAAAGAAGGAGCTGAAGAAATTCAGAATATGATGAAAGACTTCCGTGAAAATCCTCCAAAAGAATTGGCAGGTTCATTAGTTGAAGAAGTGAAAGACTTTAAAGAGCAGACAAGTCTTACCATTTCTACAAATGAGAAAAAAGTAATGAATGATATTCCAAAGTCTAACGTTTTGATCTATTACACACAGGATGGGACAAAAGTATGTGTAAGACCTTCAGGAACAGAGCCTAAAATCAAGTTCTATGTTTCGGTGAAGGATTCCATTACTTCAGAAGCAGATTTCAGAGACAAATTAAAATCATTGGAAGCTAAAATCGGAGCTGTTAAAACAGATTTGAAACTGGATTAATATTTCGGAAACAGCAGATGATCAAAAAAATAATAGCAGTTTGCTTATTGTCTGCAGCTGTAGTTTCCTGTAAAAAGGAGACTGCAGTTTCAGATAAAAAACCGGCAAATGATTCGATTGTTACAAAAGAAGCCATAGAAGATCAGTACAAGCCGATAGATACAGCTTGTTCTCCCGCTCATAAAACGGAGGATTACATTACATCTCTTCAATGGTACCATACCAAAATCGACAAAGAAATGGCTGGAAACAGTCCGGAGCAGAATGACAAAGTATATGAAGATTATTTGAAAATAAGAGGAAAGTATACACAATGTCTGATGAACCTTCACACGAATGTTTTGGATAAATATGTGAATTATTATAATTATGATAAGGATCAGTACAATCTTCCGGACAATGTTAAAAAAATAGCTTCAGAACTAAAAAAAGCAGGTCTTGAATTCAGAGAAGTGGGAGAAGGGATTACTGAAATATGGACCATTCCGGGATATTATTCTTCTCTTTTTAAAAATAAAGTAACTCCGGATTATGAAGTTTACATTTCACAAACGGATAAAGAAAGTGAAACCAATTATGCAGCAGATGCAGGATTGATTATCGGCTGGGAACAATTAGGTGACAGACTGATGTTCTGGGAAAATTTTATGAATAAATATCCTGAAAGTAAGCTGATAAAGACTGTAAAACAAGACTATAACTACTATCTGTCCGATTATCTTTTAGGAATGGATAATACGCCTACCTACGAAAGAGAACAGGATAAAGGAACCGGAAAACTAAACGATGAAAACAGAGCGGAATTCAACAGGATGATCAAAAAATATCCGAATTCCAATACGGCAAAAAAAGCAAAAGAAATAATCACTCTTTTTGATGCACAAATGCCGGTAGATCAAATACATGAAAAAATTAATGGTGAACGATAATATTAGTAAATTTTAAATAAGAATAAAAGTGAAAGTTTCAAAATTAGCAGCGAACCTGATCGGTTCTGAAATTGTAAAAATTGGTAACGAAGTAAATGATCTAAAAGCAAAGGGAGCAGAAATTGCCAATCTTACTATTGGTGATCTGAATTCTAATATCTATCCTATTCCGGCATTGCTGAAGGAAGAGATTCAGAAAGCATATCAGAATAATCTGACGAATTATCCGCCTGCAAATGGACTTTTATCTTTAAGAAAAGAAGTTTCCAAAGACCTTAAAAAAAGATGGAACCTGGATTATTCTCCTGAAGATATCCTGATTACAGCCGGATCAAGACCTTTGATCTATGCCGTATATAAAACCATCGTGGATGAAGGAGATAAAGTGGTATATCCTACACCATCATGGAACAACAATCACTATGCTTACCTTACTTCTGCCAACGCTATAGAAGTAAAAACAAAGCCTGAAACCAATTTCCTTCCGACTGCTGATGATTTAAGACCGCATTTGGATGGAGCTGTATTATTGGCATTATGTTCTCCATTGAATCCTACAGGAACAATGTTTACAAAAGAGCAGCTTTCAGAGATTTGTGAACTGGTAATTGCTGAAAACAAAAAAAGAGGAGCAGATGAAAAGCCGTTATATTTAATGTATGATCAGATCTATTCTTGCCTTACTTTCGGTGCTGAGCATGTAGATCCGGTTTCTCTTTTCCCTGAAATGAAAGACTATACCATCTATATTGACGGTATTTCAAAATGTCTTGCAGCAACAGGAGTACGTGTAGGATGGGGATTCGGACCTGCTCATATCCTTGATAAAATGAAGGCACTTCTTACTCACGTTGGAGCATGGGCACCAAAGCCGGAACAGGAAGCAACCGCTAAATTCTATGAAAATTCAGAGAATGTAGATACTTTCGTTGAGGATTTTAAAGGTAAGCTTGAAGAAAGCTTAAAAGTTCTTCACAACGGAGTTCAGGATTTAAAAGGAAAAGGTCTTTCAGTAGACAGTATCGAACCTATGGGAGCTCTTTATCTTACCATTAAGTTAGACTATATCGGGAAAACGAAACCGGATGGAGCTGTTATTGAAAACTCTTCAGATCTTGTATTCTACCTGATTAATGAAGCAGGAGTGGCTTTAGTACCGTTCTCAGCTTTCGGAGAAGACAAATCAGAGCCTTGGTTCCGTGCTTCTGTAGGAGGATTGGCAACAGAAGAAATCAAAGTAATGCTTCCGAAACTGGAAAATGCTTTGAACAAATTAAAGTAATTCTCAAATAAAATATAAACTTCGGCTCTGCCCGGCATGACATCGTTACATAGCAATGTCACGCTGAGCAGAGTCGAAGCTTTTTTACATACAGAATACAATCATGAAACTTCCGCAGAAATCATTTCTTGAAACAAAATATGTGTTTTTTTCAACACTGGTGATCATTACAATAGTGATTTTAAGTGTTTGGCTTTCAGGAAAAGCAGATCATCGTTCATTGTTTCAGAATTCAATAGTATCAACATCTGTTTTGGCCGGAGCATTTTTCCTGTTTATCAGTGCAGGTCTCTATTCTGGCTTAAAATTAAAAGACAATGTAGGGAATATTTTAAACAAAGAAAGAATACAAAGATATGCAGATAAAACGCCAAAATTTAATGGTTTCGACTTTGATCCGCCAGCTGTAGGAGATGGAATAGGAGGTGTTCTTCTTTCTATTCTTGCATGGATTGTAATTTCCATTCTGCTCATTTTTCTTTCTTATTTTTTCGGACTTTTCTTTTGGTCAGCCATATTATTATTAGCCGCTAGCTTATATTGGGTATTTTTCAGAGCACTAAGATTGGTTTTTAAAAACTCAGGAAAATGTAAAGGAAATTTCTTTAAAAGCATTGGATTCGGACTTTTTTATTCTTTTCTCTATATTTCCTGGATGTATGGGGTTATTTTTTTAATTAAATATTTAAACTGATAATAAATTATAACTTTATAAAAATTAAATAAATATTAAAAGTTAGAGAACCACTTTGTACAACACTCACCTAGGAATTACCTTTGGGCTTTTACACACCTAAATATAATAAAGTCGAAAATTACACGATGAAAAAACTGAGATTTCTACTCTTACCAGTTTCAATATTGGTATGCTCACAAGAAGTTGATACATTGAAAGTAAAAGATCAGCCAAAGGAATCTGAGCTGCCAAAAGTACAGACTTATACCCTGAAAGATGGTTCTGTCAGAACGTATCCCAAACCTAAATTACTGGATTTTGTAACCAAGCTACCCAGAAACTTTATCAATACCAATAAAGATTTTGTAGCCAAAGATCATGCTTATTATCTGGGAGGAGCTGTTGCAGCCACTTTGATTCTGTTACCGTTTGACCAGAAACTGATCGACAATTCAAGAGAATTGGGGGAAAGATGGGGAATGGATAAGGATAATAATTACAACAAAATAGGTGGTGTCTTTAAGATCCCTAAAGATATTGGCTCTACCTTATACCTGATTGGAAATGGTTCCACACTGGTCTTGCTTGGAATTGGTTTTGGAACATATGGCTTGATCAAAAATGACTACAGAGCACAGGCTACAGCCAGTGGTTTGATGGAAAGTTTAATTCTTTCCGGAGTTTTCACTCAAACCATTAAAAGAATTACAGGAAGAGAAAGCCCTTTTATTGCAGAGATAAACGGTAATAAAGGAGGAGCCTGGAATCCTTTTCCAAGTTTTTCAGAATTTGGCAAGAATACCTCGAATTACGATGCAATGCCGTCAGGACATTTAACAACCTTTGTGGCCGGAATTACTGTGATTGCAGACAATTATCCGGATGCAAAATGGATAAAACCGGTAGGGTACACTTTAGCGGGAGCGTTGTGTTTTCAGATGATGCAAAGTAAAGTTCACTGGGCTTCAGATTATCCGTTAGCCCTATTAATGGGATATTTTATTGGAAAAACAATATCAAAAAGCAGATATACTTCATCAGAAGGAACCATCGGAAAAACAAAATATAATCTCAATTTTACGGCATCCCGTCAATGGGAGTATAATATGATAGGTGTAAAACTCTCTTTTTAAGCTGTTGAAATCTCTGTTTTGTAGAGTAAATAAGATACTTTTCACTACATTTGATCTCAAGATAAAAGGATTATCACAGCTTTTGCAAATGCTGGGATGAAACCTGTTGAATTAAAGAGAATTACTTAATATTTTTACTGAATGAAAATAATCGCTGTCATCCCTGCACGTTACGAAGCAAGCCGTTTTCCGGGGAAACTAATGCAGATTTTAGGAGAAAAAACCGTTATCACCACCACTTATCAAAACGTAGTGGAAACCGGGCTGTTTGATGAGGTATTTGTCGCAACAGACTCTGAAATTATTTTTGATGAAATCACAGCAAACGGCGGAAAAGCTGTAATGACAGGGCAGCACGAAACCGGAAGCGACCGTATTGCCGAAGCTGTACAGAATATAGACTGTGATATCGTGATCAATGTACAGGGAGATGAACCTTTCTTGAAACTGGAACCTTTACAGCAACTGATCGAAGTCTTTAAACATGATAATCAGCAGGAAATCTCTTTAGCTTCTTTAAAAATAAAGCTGTATGAGAAAGAGGAAGTTGAAAATCCAAATAATGTAAAAGTTATTACAGATAACAATGGTTTTGCTCTGTATTTCAGCCGTTCTGTAATTCCTTTTCACAGGGAAGTTTCCTATGATATAAGCTATTTTAAACATATTGGGGTATATGCTTTCAGAAAAGAAGCACTATTGCAGTTTTCAAAACTCGAAATGAAACCGTTGGAAATATCCGAAAAAATTGAATGCATCCGCTATCTTGAATACGGAATGAAAATCAAAATGATAGAAACCAACTTCGTAGGAGTAGGCATTGATACACCAGAAGATCTGGAGAAAGCCAGAAAGTTAATTTAAAATAACTGAAGAAAGTAAAGCAAATGGGCAAATAAACCTTTTCGCTTTTCAGCCTTTTTGCAATTTCACATAAATCCCCCTATATTTGAATTTATAAATAAAATTAATGAAGAAGTTATTATTAGTATTTGGACTGATATTTTCGCATATGACATTTGCGCAGACCGCAAAGGAAATTATAGACAAGAACATTGAATTATCCGGAGGGTTAACCAATTGGAAATTGTTGAATTCAGTATTACTTCAGGGAAAAGTAGTATTGGGAATCAAAGATGAGTATCCGATAAGAATTTTTCAGCAGCGTCCAAATCTTACTAAAACATTGATTACTACCGGAGGAAAAGAAACCGCAATTGAAGGTTTTGATGGTACCAAAGGATATGCAATGAACTATGCGGCAAATAAGCTTCAGGAATACCCTGAATATGTACCGGAAAGTTTTGACAATGACTTCATTGATTGGGAAAATAAAGGTTTTGATGCCAAATACCTTGGAAAAGAAAAAGTAGGAGAGATCTACTGCCATAAAGTAGAACTTACCAAGAATGTCAATAAGAATATGTATTATTTTGATACAAAGACTTATATGTTGATAAAAGAAGTGAAAAAAGATGAAACGCTTGTCTATTCTGACTTTAAAAAAGTTGGAAACCTTACTATGCCTTTCAGAATAGAATCTTCCAGTACGAAGAAAGACGGAGATTATGTGATGTTATTAAACAGAATTGACATTAACAAAGTTTTTCCGGCTAACATTTTTAAGTTTTAATTTAACTGCAGTCCTGCTGCATAAAATGATAAAAAATGAAAAATATTTTTTTACTGCTGCTTTCCTGTATAGCATTTCTGCAAAGCTGCACCAATCAAAAAAGTGAAATTTCTAAAGCCAAAACCATTGAACTTATGGGAAAAACAATATATGACTTCAAAGTAGAAAGTCTTGACGGGAAAGAAATCAATTTTGCAGATTTCAAAGGAAAAAAAATCCTGATTGTCAATACCGCTTCAGAATGTGGGTTTACCCCTCAGTATGCTGATCTTGAAAAGGTATATGAGGAATATAAAGATAAGCTGGTTGTAGTAGGATTTCCTGCCAATAATTTTGGAGGACAGGAACCAGGAACCAATACCGAAATTGGCGCTTTCTGCCAGAAAAATTACGGAGTGACATTCCCTTTGGCTGCTAAAGTTTCTGTGAAAGGAGATGATACAGCTCCGATATTCAAGTATTTAACAGAACAGGAATTAAACGGAGTAAAAAACACAACCATCCTTTGGAACTTTACCAAATTCCTGGTTGACGAAAACGGAAAACTGATTGATTCTTTTGTAAGTACTACAAAGCCTACCGATGAGGCTATTACAAAATATCTGAAATAAAGAGAAAAAAGTATATTTTTACAAGTGGGTGTTTTTACATCCACTTTTTTTATTTTTAAACTTAATCTCTGCTTCTTATGAAGAAAATAATTTTTACCCTTTGTATCCTGGCTTCCTTTATGTTAGGATTTGCTTTTAAAGCCGTTACAGAAAATAAGTCTGGTGAAACGAAAAGAGTAACCGGTATCGGCGGAATCTTTTTTAAATGTAAAGATCCTAAAAAAATGAGAGAATGGTATGAAAGCCATCTGGGACTTGCTACCAATGAGTACGGAGCTGTATTTGAGTGGTATCAGGGAGCCAATAATTCTAAAAAAGGATTTAGCCAATGGAGCCCTTTCAGTGAAAAAACAAAATATTTTCAACCTTCTGAAAAAGATTTCATGATCAATTATAGGGTAGAAAACCTTGAAAAACTTATTGAACAGCTTAAAAAAGAAAATGTAACTATTGTTGATAAGATCGAGACCTATGAATATGGAAAATTTGTCCATATTATGGATATAGAAGGAAACAAGATAGAACTTTGGGAACCTAATGATATTGAATATGAAAAGTTAGGACAGAAAATGAACAGCAAAACCACAAAATAATTAGGTGATAGGTAGTAGGATTTAGAGTTTAGGGAAATTAATAAGAAGGTTTCAACTTTAGCATGAATCATATTACCTCGCATCCCGGACCCCAAATCTCCCGCCTCGCATCTTTTAATTATTCATTGGTTTTCTCTGCAAAACAGAAAATATTTCCAAGCTTTATACTGGAGTATCCGTTACTTTTTATTTTTGAAGATTTGATCATTGCTTTTGCCAGAATATTGGTGGGCAAAGGCTTTTGGCTTTCTAATAACCCTAGTTTATTGGCAAACTTTATAATCCGGCTGCCCAGAACTTCTCCGGTTCTCTCAGAATTTGTCCGTTCAAGCATTCCCGGTTTGAAAATAGTAATCTTATTGAAGTGCAGCAGCTTTACAGCTTCTTCCAGTTCACCTTTCATTTTTGAATAGAAAATCTTTGATTGCGGATTCGCACCATAGGCTGATACCAGAATATAATCTTCTACATCATTTTCTTTTGCGGCTTTCGCAAATTCATACTGATAATCGAAGTCTACTTTTTTTTGGGCTTCCTTACTTCCTGCATCCTTTAAAGTGGTTCCCAGACACGAAAATGCCACATCTCCCTTCACCATATTTTTCCATTCTTCAGGCTTTTCAAAATTCACAATATGAACTGTAAGCTTATTATTCTGAATATCAACAGGTTTTCTGACAAAAATATCCACTTCATCAAACTCTTTGTCGTTGAGTAACTGATGTACCAGATCTTTTCCCGTGGCGCCTGTAGCACCTATTACCAGAGCTTTCATAATAATTGTGATTTTGTGAGATTATTTCTTTCTTAAATTTACTAAATTTGAATTAAAGATTAAAGAATTATATCATTTAATCATTACTGATCACTCATTACTCATATTGAATATGGATGCCAACGAAATTTTAGATTATTGTCTTGCCAAAAAAGGAGTTACGGAAAGCTTTCCGTTTGATAACGAAACCCTTGTACTGAAAGTAGATACCAAAATGTTTTTACTGATGGGGCTTGAAAGACAGCCGTTATCAATAAATGTAAAAACAGATCCCGAATGGAGTGCAGAGCTCCGTGAGCAGTATCCTCAGGTCACAGGGGCTTTTCACATGAACAAAACCCATTGGAATTCTGTAACAGCGGATGGCCTGAAAAAAGATTTGATCTTTAAACTCATTGATCATTCCTATGATTTGGTTTTTAAATCCCTGACAAAGAAGGCCCAGAATGCAGTAAATTCTTTATAAGATAGTAAGAATTAAGGTGTGGGATTTGTTATCTACGGATCAATGAAATATATAATTTAATAGTAACAAAAATAAAGAACAAATGAGAAACTACCTTTTATTATTCGTTGCAGCAGGTACATTGATGCTGTCAAGCTGTACCAAGCCGGTAAAGAAAAATACTGCTGAAAGTTCAGCTCCTGCTGTCTCAGCTGCAGAAACTTCTTCTGATCATATTAAAATAGAATTTTCGGGAACCGAGAATTTTACCATTAAAAATCCAAAACTTAAAGTAAGCTTATACGGAGCAGATGAAAAACTGGCAGATGCACCTGCTACGTTAATTACAGAAAAAGAATATGAGCAGAAATCTGTACCATTCACTATTGATCTGCCAGTCCCTAAAGATGCTGAAAGTAAGATCAATCCAAAACCTGCAGGCCCGGCAAAATATTATGTAACAATAAGCTGGGACTCTGACGGAAACGGAAAAGCAGATGAAAAAGGAGATATTTTTATTGATTACGACAAACAGTTTCCAAACGTGAAACTAAGCAGCGAACCTCAGAAAATATACTTAAAAGTATTGAAATAAATAAAAAGGCTATTCATCACTGAATAGCCTTTTTAGCAAATAAATCTTTATATCCTAATGCTTTCTTCTCAATCAGATGCCAGGAAATATATCCCAGGAGAATGGAAAGTGGTAATGAAAATATAAATAACATAACTATGTCAAGCTTAAAAAAATACATCAGCGCCTGCTGTATAGGAAAAGAATAAATATAAATTCCGTAAGACGTGTCTCCAATCACTTCTCCTACTTTATTGAGATAGGGGGTAGATCTCTCACCAATAAGAATAACCAGTAAAGGCAGCGTAATATAACAGGTATATTTGAAGATATTGAAATATAAACTGATAATAAGAACGATAAAAGAAAGCAGGATGATAATGTTTTCCGTTTTTCTATTATTGAGGTTCAGATAGGTCAATACCATACCTCCTGCAAAAAAGCACATCAGATTGTAAAAATGATTACTTCCCAGTCCTATTTTCAGAAATACTCCATATAGAAAATAAGGCTGAAAAATAGTTAAGATATAACTTGATATAAATAACAGGATAACAACAGTTTTTACAAAAGCTTTTTTACGGATAAAGAACAGCAAAGAGACCATTACATACATACTGAATTCGTAGCATATGGTCCATAAACTTCCATTGATGCTATGTTTGTAAGGATTGTTTTCAAAAACACCGTCAATACCTTTTTGACGGAAGAATAAGGTTAAATTTTGAGGAATATAAGTGTAAACGGACTTGTTCTGTAAGTAAGGAACAGAACTTTCATAAACTGCAGGTGCCAGCAAAACGGTAAGGAAAAGCACTACCAATAAGGCAGGAAAAAGTCTTAAAAGTCTTTTCCAGTAATAATCAGCAAGACCTTTGCAGCGCAGTAAACTTTTAAAAATTAAATATCCGGAGATAATAAAAAAACCATGAACTCCAAGATAGGAGAATTCCATCTGGCTGTTGGTAAGTTGGGACAAAGGATCGCCTTGAATAGCTCCGGAAAGAGCATAGGAGTGGGTAATAATAACAAGACTTGCAAAAACAAGCCTTAGAAAATCAAAATTATTACTCCTTGAAATCATACGCCTGTGTTAATCTTTTATCCTCATCCAGCCTTTCAATCAGTTTTTCCAGACCTTCAAATTTGATTTCATCATGAAGAAAATCTCTGAAGTTTACCGTAATTTCTTCATCATAAATATCTCCATCAAAATCAAGGATATAAACTTCTACAGTGAGTTTCTCCCCATTTACCGTAGGGTTGGTTCCAACACTCAGCATTCCTTTATATTGGTTGCCTTTTACAAATACTTCTACAATATAAGCTCCTTTTTTAGGTAAAAGCTTAATGGATTCCGTATCAATATTGGCCGTTGGATAGCCAATTGTTCTTCCGATCTTCTTCCCATGAACTACCGTTCCTGAAACAGAGTAGGAGTATCCCAGCATTTCGTTGGCCTCCTTAATATTTCCTGTTAGAAGTGCATTACGTACTTTCGTAGAGCTGATATTGTTTTCGTGAATATTGATTGCTTCCATTTGTTCAACATCAAAATCAAGCTCTTTGGATAATTTCTGAAGAAGTTCAAAATTTCCGCTTTTGTTTTTTCCGAAAGAATGGTCGTATCCTATAATAAGGTATTTAACATTGAGCTTATCAATTAAAATCTGACGTACAAATTCTTCTCCGGTTAAGTTTCTGAATTCTTCATCAAACTCCTTCAGGAACAGATTATCAATCCCATATTTTTCAACCAGCTGTTTCTTTTCTTCTAATGTATTCAGAAGTTTTAAATCTTCATTAGGATTAAAAACAAACCTTGGATGCGGCCAGAAAGTAAGGATAGCAGTTTCCATGTTGTTCTCTGTACCTACTTTAGTCAGTTCATCAATAATACTCTTGTGCCCGAGATGTACCCCGTCAAACATTCCTAAAGACAATGCTAAAGGCTTCTGTGAGGAATAATCTGTAAAATTCTTGAAAACTTTCAAAACGGAAAAATTTGACTGCAAATATAGAAATAATGTGCCAATGTATCAATATAACAATGGAGTAATACCTATAACCTTAATATTGCAGCACTGGTTCATCATTATATCGTTATAATACTAAAATAATCTATTCTCAAAAGCATGATAAAAATCTTTTTTTTACCAATTGCGGGTTTATGAAGAATCACTATATTTGCACCAAGAAAAAATTTAGCAATGGCAAACCAAATTAAAGGTAAAATTTCTCAAATTATTGGTCCGGTAATCGACGTTGTCTTCACAGATGTGGAAGCTGTTCCAGCAATCTATGACGCGTTAGAAATTACAAAAGAAAACGGTGAAAAAGTAGTTTTAGAGGTAGAACAACATATTGGCGAAGATACAGTAAGATGTATCGCAATGGACGCTACTGACGGTCTTAAAAGAGGGCAGGACGTAATTGGATTCGGAAATCCTATTATGATGCCAATCGGAGAGGCTGTAAACGGAAGACTATTCAACGTTGTTGGTGATGCTATCGACGGACTTCAAGATATTTCTAAGGAAGGTGGTCTACCAATTCACAGACCAGCTCCAAAATTTGATCAACTTTCAACTTCTGCAGAAGTTTTATTTACAGGTATTAAAGTAATCGACTTAGTTGAGCCTTACGCAAAAGGAGGTAAAATTGGTTTGTTCGGTGGTGCCGGTGTAGGTAAAACTGTATTGATCCAGGAGTTGATTAACAATATTGCAAAAGGACACGGAGGTCTTTCTGTATTCGCCGGAGTAGGTGAAAGAACGAGAGAAGGAAATGACCTTTTAAGAGAGATGTTGGAATCAGGTATTATCAAGTATGGTGATGATTTCATGCACTCTATGGAAAACGGAGGTTGGGACCTTTCTAAAGTAGACTTAGAAGCTATGAAAGATTCTAAAGCTGCATTCGTTTTCGGACAGATGAACGAGCCGCCAGGTGCAAGAGCTAGAGTAGCACTTTCTGGTCTTACATTAGCTGAGTACTATAGAGACGGTGGAGAAAGCGGACAAGGTAGAGATGTACTTTTCTTCGTAGATAACATCTTCCGTTTTACACAGGCTGGTTCTGAGGTATCTGCACTTCTTGGTCGTATGCCATCAGCGGTAGGTTACCAACCAACTCTTGCTTCTGAAATGGGTGCGATGCAGGAAAGAATTACTTCAACTAAAAATGGTTCAATTACTTCAGTACAGGCGGTATACGTACCTGCGGATGACTTAACTGACCCGGCTCCTGCAACTACGTTTGCTCACTTGGATGCAACTACGGTACTTGACAGAAAGATTGCTTCATTAGGTATTTACCCAGCGGTAGATCCATTAGCTTCTACTTCAAGAATCCTTGCTCCGGAAGTTATCGGTCAGGAACACTATGACTGTGCTCAAAGAGTAAAAGAAATCCTTCAGAGATACAAAGCTCTTCAGGATATCATTGCAATCCTTGGTATGGAAGAACTTTCTGAAGAAGATAAATCTGTTGTATACCGTGCAAGAAAAGTTCAGAGATTCTTATCTCAGCCTTTCCACGTAGCAGAACAGTTTACAGGTATCCCAGGATCATTAGTAGATATCAAAGATACAATCAAAGGATTTACTATGATTATGGATGGTGAATTAGATCACTTACCAGAAGCTGCTTTCAACTTGAAAGGAACTATCGAAGAAGCTATCGAAGCAGGACAAAAAATGTTAGCTGAAAACGCTTAATAATTAGACATAAAGATAAAAGATACCAGACATGAGACTTTAAGGTTGTCTGAAATCTGAAATCTGAAATCTTCAAATCTAAATTAAAATGAATATAAAAATTTTAACACCAGAATACGTAGTTTTTGAAGGAGAAGTAGACTCAGTATTGTTGCCTGGAAAAAATGGTGAATTTCACATCATGAAAAACCACGCGGGAATTGTTTCTTCTTTGATCGGAGGTAATGTAAAGCTTTATGCTAATTCTATTGATGAGGCTTTTGCTAAAAACTTTACCAAAGAAGCTGGAAAAGACTCTGTTTTTGCTTATGCTATCAAAAGCGGTGTTGTAGAATTTAATCATGATAAAGGTATTATCCTTTGTGAATAATTAAATGAAAAGCTAAATATATTTTCAAGAAAGTGTAACTTTGTGTTACACTTTTTTTATTTGTAAAAGTCTGATTGTATGAAGAGAGGCATAATCATATTATTTACAGTTCTGGGTGTTTTCCTTCATGCTCAGAATATCAAAACCAAGAGAGGAATTATCAATCTGGATGGCATTCCGGTAGCGAAACTGTCCAACAAATCCAGCGAATATACGTTTATGGATCTGAAGGAAACCCCGATGTATACTATAAAATTCATTGATAAAAGTATCGTTGATTCTGTTCGCGACAGTTATATCAGTATCAATAGAGTATACAACAGAGATAAGACAATTGAGATTGATTATTCATCACCCTCTGCATTCTCCGGTGAAGAAAAGTCAGCAGTCTTTACTTCGGTTAAGGATCTTAAAATAATTGATAATAAAGGTATCAATGTGAAAAACCTCGATGAGATTTTTTCAAATGTTCCCAAAAGAAAACTGGACACTAAAACCAAAGATGCTTACACTATCAGGAAGAAAATAGATAAGCTGAATATTGAGGTCAATAAAGTGGGAGAGATCCTGAGTAATGGCGTTCCAGTGGGATATTTTACCAATCTGCCTGTAAGTTTCGGTTCACAAGATACCATCATGGATAAGACATCTATAGATATTGAGATCTATGATGCCAAAAGCAAGCTTATCGGTAGATATATTACTACCACAAAACAATTAAAAACAGCAGGCGGAAAGTCTTTCACAATTTATAAAGAAATGTCCGGCAGAGCTTCTATCCTGAAGTTTCCAACCTACAAAGCATTAGCTGAACGAATGGCTATTATGGATCCTAATTTTATTAAAATACAGGAAAAAGTATCGGTGGGTGCTGTATCAAAAGAGACTCCTAATTAAAAAAATATAAAATTTCCAATGGCTTTAGCCAAAACTTATTGAAACCTCATTAATCTTTACTAACCACCCCGTCAAAAATTCTTTGAATTTTTGCCACCCCTCCGAAGGAGGGGAATATTTTGCCATTTCATTATGTAGTGTCAGAAATTTGGATTTGATTCCTTTGGTATGAAAAATAGAAGATTTTGTTCTTTTAAGGCAAAATAAAAATCTGTGTAATCCGTGAAATCTGTGGGAGATTGTAATTCAATAGAAACAGACGTTATTTGTTCAGAAAAATAAAAAATAAAAAAAATTCAGTAATTTCAAAAATCTCTGAGAAAAAATTGAAAATTTTTATAAACTTAAAATCACTCCATTTTCCTTCAGTTGCTGCATTGGTTTTGAGAACCAGAATAGCTCAAAATCATCAAAACTTTCCTCGAATTGAATCTTAAGTTGTTGAATAGTAGGTTTTTTAAAATTTTCAATAGAATTCTCTTCCAATACATTCACCAGCCATTCTGCTTTCTCCTGTTCCAGCTCAACCTTTACAATATTGGTTTTTAGGTGGAACGTAAGGATCGTATACGTACCAGAATATTTCTTTTTATTTTTTACGCGATTCTCAGCGATTACATTTTTGGTCAGAAAGACAACTTTTGAGTTTGCCTTCAATTGAAACTGTTCATTTTCTAAAAGACAATCGTGAATATAATCCGGGTGAATAGTTGTTCTCGGAATTTTAAAATCAAACCATTCCTGAAGCGGAAGTTCGAAATTCACTCCATGCATAAAATTGAACAAAGATTTTTTTAATCCGAAACTGAACTTGTTATGATCAATTCCGGTTTTATCCTGAAAGTCTATATCGTTATTGGCAAACAGAATTTCTTGTTTTACCGGAACTACTCCAAAATCCTCAGGGTTCATTCCAACAGGTGAATGGGCAGTCATCGCAAACTGATGCCAGAAACCACTTTGAAGAATTCCCATTTCAAACATCTGTCGAATCATTTCTAAAGAGTCAACTGTTTCCTGAACAGTTTGGGTAGGGTAGCCATACATCAGATAAGCATGTACCATAATTCCGGCTTCTGTAAAATTTCTTGTTACATTGGCAACCTGTTCTACAGAAACTCCTTTGTCAATTAATTTCAACAATCGGTCACTGGCTACTTCAAGACCTCCGGAAACAGCAACGCATCCCGAAAGTTTAAGGAGGTAGCATAAATCGCGGGTGAAGCTTTTTTCAAAACGGATATTCGTCCACCAGGTAACGACAAGATTTCTTCGGAGAATTTCCAAAGCAACCTCTCTCATCAAGGCAGGCGGTGCGGCTTCATCCACAAAATGGAATCCTGTCTCACCAGTTGTTCTGATCAGTTCTTCAATTCGGTCTACCAGGATTTTAGCAGAAATAGGTTCATAGATTTTGATATAGTCTAAAGAAATATCACAGAATGTACATTTTCCCCAGTAGCATCCATGTGCCATTGTCAGCTTATTCCATCTTCCGTCACTCCATAAACTGTGCATGGGATTAGCGATTTCGATAACGGAAATATATTGATCAAGCCTTAAATCCGTATAATCGGGAGTACCAATATCAGCCTGTTTGTAATCGTGTCTTTTAGAATTATTCTTATAAACAACTTCCTGGTTTTCGAGAAGAAAAGTTCTCTTAAATTCACTTTCTCCATTGGAAGTTTCTAAATTTTGATGAAGAAGTTCAATAGGAAGTTCACCGTCATCTAAAGTAATGAAATCAAAGAATTCAAAAACTCTCTGATCTTTAATTTCTCTTAATTCGGTGTTGGGGAAACCTCCGCCCATCGCAATTTTAATGTGAGGGTAATACTTTTTGATCCATTGTGCACATTTGAAAGCGGAGTACAGATTGCCGGGAAAAGGGATTGAAAAACAAACCAGTTTCGGCTGAATCTCTTCAATTTTTTCACGAAGAATTTTTAAAGTAAATTCATCAATAAATGTTGAACCTCCGGATAGTTTTGAATACAATTCATCAAAAGAATTGGCACTTTTTCCCAATCGTTCTGCATATCTGCTGAAACCAAAATCAGCATCAATATTTTCAACAATATAATCTGATATGTCTTCTAAATATAAGGTTGCCAGATGTTTTGCTTTATCCTGAAGACCCATATTTCCAAAAGCAAATTCCATATCATCCAGCTGGTTGAAACGTGAAGCTTCAGGAAGGAAATTCATACTGCAGATCTGTCTTGCCAAGGTGGGTGTTTTGTCCTGTAAAAACAGAATAACCTGATCTATGGTTTTGATGTATTCTTCTCTTAAGGCATAGATTCTCTGAGAATTTTCAGACGTATCCTGAGGATCAATTTTTTTGCTGAAAACCTTCTGAATTCCGTCTTTTGAGAATAATTCCAAAATAACATCGATCCCCAAATCTACCTGATAACTGGAAATATTTTGGGTATTTAAAAATCCTTTAATATAAGCCGTTGCAGGATAAGGAGTATTAAGTTGGGTAAAAGGCGGAGTAATAAGAAGCAGGTCTTTCAACAGAAATTTTTTGCAAAGTTATTCTAAAGTTTTTTTAGAAAAAAATTTTTTCTCCTGATTATAAACAGTGATGCACCCCATAGGAAACTAAAGTGGGATGGTAAAATAATAAATTACTTCCTGCAGAATGATAAAGGCTGAGATATATGCTGTATCAAAACAAGTTAGTCGGTTTAACAAATAAGGCATCAGAAGGATTGGTATCGATAAAGTTTAAAAAAGAATCTTCATCAAAATATCCGTCTTCGTCAAGAATTTCGGGATTCAGCAGACCAATTTCACTAGGCTTTTCCAGGCTGATATTTTCGATGAACTTTCCGGTTTTTCCTATTATTTCGTTATGAAAACTAATTAAATATCTTGAATATATATTTCCTTCCGCAACGGTGTAATGCCCGTTTTCTGCTATGAGGGAAGTCATAATACTTCCACCGATGTATGTTTCATTATCATTGCCTGATGCTCCGAATAATACTTTGCAGGTAACATTTCCGGCACAGTAAAGTGAACCGTTGATGATGATATTTTCTGCCTGTATATTACCTGTTGCAATGAGCACGATATAGTCTTCAACAAAAAGGGTTTTGGATAAATGAATATCGCCTTCTATGAAAATGATTTTATAGCCCTCATTTTCTTCGGTAATCAATTCAAGGGAAGTGTTGTTTTCGTTTTCTATAAGCACAATCTCCGGAGCGTCATCTTCATTATTAATGTGAAGTGAAGCATCTTTTATTTTTTCTGCTGTTTCATCATCCAGCATTTCAAGAAACTCGGCAAGACTTTCTTCATCTAAAGAGCTTTCATTGAAGAAATTGTTTTCCAGGGCTTCATGAGCAATGGTATATAGATTATCGGATTTTTCTTTGAGTCTTTTATATAATTGATCTTTGGTGAGTTTTTGCAATTCTTTCATCGGCTTTTAAAAGTATATACATTAGTCTGTTCAGTGGGGAAACACCTATTAATAGACAGATGCAATATAATCAGATAAATTTTGTTATGCCAGAAAGTAAAGTATTTATTTTTTCAAATATTTTTCTTATAGATGTTTTTTTAAGTTCAAATATTATATTTTTTCACAAATAATCTGTTTTTTGAATTTGTGCACTGTTTGATTATTTTTGATATAAAAAAGAACATAATTGAGTTTGTATTTTGATATTATTTTTTTGAAACTCTTCATGTGCATGTCTGGTTCGGTTTTTTTTGATATATTGTCATGGTGATTTATTCAGGATCTGTATAACAAGTTTTATTTACAATGTCAAAAGAAACTATTCCGCTTGTAGAATATTTTAAAAGCTATATTCCGCTTTCAAAGAAAGAAATTGAGGTATTGAACGAACGGTTTGTAGAAAGGAGAATCAAGCGAAAACAGTTTATCCTGAAAGAAAACGAGGTTTGTCAATATTATACATTTGTAGTTTCAGGGTGTCTAAAAATGTACAATGTAGATGATAACGGAGAAGAACATAATCTTCAGTTTGCAGCAGAAAACGACTGGATTGTGGATATAGACAGTTTTCATAATAAAAAACCAAGTCAGTTGTATATTGCTGCTCTTGAAACGTCTACTGTTTTGCAAATAGAAAAAAATGACCTTTGGTATCTTTATACCTATTATCCCAAATTCGACAGAAACTTCAGAGTAATTATCGAACAAAAATTTATAGAGCTTCAAAATCGGGTGCTTCAGAATATAAGTGCAACTGGAGAAGAAAAATATGAGTTTTTTCTCAAACATTATTCTCAGTTGGCCAACAGGCTTCCCAATACACAGATTGCATCCTATCTTGGAATTACACCACAGTTTTTAAGCAAGATCCGACAGAGAAGAATAAAAAGCTGATGTTATACTTTATATGAAACTAGTTTAACGATTCATCTTACCAAATGTCAAGATGATTTCTTAAACTAGTTTGCTCTTTTTTGGATAGTTTTCCTGCTAATTTTGACATAGATAAATATTAAAAATCAAAAGAAAATGGAAACATTAAAAAAAGTGGCCGTAATCGGTCTTGGAAATATTGGAAAAGCAATTGCAGGTGATTTAATTAATAACAGCCACGAGGTGATTGTAGCATCAAGAAATAATGAAGAGTCTGCTGACTTTGCCCAACAGTCCAATGGGCTTGCTCAAAGTATGGATATTGCTCAGGCGATCAATACTGCAGATATTATTATACCTGCAATATGGTTTGGTGCTTTTAAGGACTTTTTTAATGATCACGGAGACATTCTGAAAGGAAAAACTATTATTGATGTCTCAAATCCTATTGCTCCGGATGGAAATGGTGGATTTAAAAAGATTATTGGAGAAAAAGAATCTGCCGGGGAGCTTAACAGAGCTGTACTTCCTCAAGGTGCTAAACTAGTAAAGGCATTCGGAACATTGGGGGCAGAAAGTCTTGCGGGAGCTTCTAACAGAAATCCTGAAAAAGTAGTATTGTTTTATGCTTCAGACGATGCGGCAATTGATAAGGATGTTGAAGATGTTATTAAAAATGCAGGATTTGATCCTTTAAAAGTAGGAGGGATTGATCAGTCGATTCGTATTGAAGTTTTTGGAGATCTGCATGAATTTGGGGCATTGGGAAAAACGGTGAGCCTTGCGGAAGCCCAGTCAAAATTATAAGAAATGCTTGCCTAAGCAATACAAAAAGCCGGATTCATGAAGAAGCCCGGCTTTTGTATTATTTTTATATATCAGTCAATCAATATAATTTCTAGGCGTGACCTATTTTCTTTTGGTCACCAATCACATTAAGCGTAACTCCAAAAAGGATTAAAGTAATCCCGATAAGCAGATTAGAAGTGAACCTTTCATGAAACATTAAGACACTGATTAATACAGCAACAACAGGCTCCAGAGCACCTAAAATAGATACAGGAGTAGAGCCGATATATTTGATTGCATAGACAAGACAGAGGCTGGAGATAACGGTAGTAAGGAATGCAAAAATAAGGAAGTTAAGAAAGATTTCTACTGAAGGAATAGCGAACGATTCATTAGCAGCCACAGCTTTGGTTATAAAGAACATAGATGTGAAAACCATAGAGTAGAAAGTAAGCTTAAATCCGGAAACCTTCATATTCGATTTGTTAACGATAACCATATACAGCGCATAGAATAATGAACTGAGCATTACAATTCCCAATCCTGTAAAATTGATTTCCAATCCGTTTCCTTTTAAGCATAAAACAATAACTCCGGTGAATGCCAGAAATAGAGAAATAACTGATAATCTGCTAAGTTTCTCCTTATAAAAGAAAAACATAATCAAGGCTACGATAACCGGATAAATAAATAAAACGGTAGAGGCAATTCCGGCAGTAAGGAAGTCATATCCTAAAAACAGGAACTCTGAAGAAAGAGCATAGCAGACTCCAAGTATGGCCAGGATTAACGCTTCTTTTTTATTAATTTTAAAACTTTCTTTGGAATACAACAAATATCCTCCAACCATTAAGGCTGAAAAGAAAAATCTATAGAACAGAGTAATATCCAACGAAAAATGTGCCTGCTTGATAGGCAGAATAAAAATCGGAATCAGCCCATATGAAACGGCTGACAGAATCCCCAATGCATAACCTCTGAGTTTCATGTGTTGTTATCGTTATTTAAATAAAAAACCACTGAATCAATCAGTGGTTTTTTTTATTCTTAAATTAAATCGGTTTAAAACTTAATCCTTGTTCCTGCAGTAATTTTTGTTCCTGCTCTTTATAGTAACCACTTACTAATTTATCATGAATCGCTTCAAATGCGGCCAGAGTTTCATTAATCTCTGCATCTGTATGAGAAGCGGTAGGAATTAATCTTAAAAGAATCATTCCCTTCGGAATGACCGGATATACCACAACAGATGTAAAGATACCGTAATTCTCTCTTAAGTCTTTTACTAATAAAGTTGCTTCTACCGGAGTTCCCTGCATCATTACCGGAGTTACGCAAGTGTTGGTGTCTCCAATGTTGAATCCTCTTTCTTTAAGTCCGTTTTGTAGTTTGTAGACATTCTCCCAAAGTTTAGCTTTGATCTCAGGTTTAGATCTCAACAGTTCCAGTCTTTTCAATCCTCCTATTACCATTGGCATTGTAAGAGATTTTGCAAAGATTTGTGATCTCAGGTTGAACTTCAGATATCTGATGATTTCTTTGTCACCCGCAAGGAATGCTCCGAAACCAGCCATTGATTTAGCAAACGTAGAGAAGTATACATCAATCTGGTCATTACAGTCCTGTTCTTCACCTACACCGGCACCTGTTTTACCAAGTGTCCCGAAACCATGTGCATCATCTACCAATAGTCTGAACTGGTATTTAGATTTAAGATCGCAGATTTCTTTGATTTTCCCCTGCTGGCCTCTCATTCCGAAAACCCCTTCTGTAATAACAAGAATACCTCCTCCTGTTTCTTCAGCTACCTTAGTTGCTCTCTGAAGGTTTTTCTCAAGACTTGCCATATCATTGTGCTTGTAGGTAAATCTTTTCCCGGAATGAAGTCTTACTCCATCCACGATGCAGGCATGAGAATCCATATCATAAACAATAACGTCATTTCTGCTCACCAAAGCATCAATGGTAGAAACCATTCCCTGGTAACCGAAATTCAATAAGTATGCTGAATCTTTTTTTACGAAGTCTGCCAATTCTCTTTCCAGTTGAAGGTGCTGATCTGTTTCTCCAGACATTGCTCTTGCTCCCATTGGATAGAACATTCCATATTCTGCAGCTGCTTTTGCATCTGCTTCTATAACTTCAGGATGATTACACAATCCTAAATAGTCATTGGCACTCCAGAAAATTACTTCTCTACCCTGAAACTGCATTCTAGGGCCGATAGGTCCCTCTAATCTTGGGAAAATAAAATAGCCTTCACCATAATCTGCAAATTGTCCAAGTGGTCCTGGATTTTCTTTTATTCTTTCAAAAATATCCAACATTGTATCGTAATTTTTAAGTAATAAAGCCTTTTTTGTCTGAACACGCAAAAGGCTTTATTGTATTGTGATTTTATTCGTTTTTATTTGATAAACTCTGTTTTGAAAACTTCGTCATAATTGTGAACACAGTTGTTGACAAATCCCTGCTCAGCCATCCATTTATCACTGTATACTTTAGTGATGTATCTGGAACCATGATCAGGATATATTAAAACAATCAGGTCATTTTCTGTAAGCTCATGAGACTGGGCATACTGCATTAATCCCTGCGTCACAGCTCCGGTAGTATAACCTCCCATAATGGCTTCTTTCAAAGCAATTTCGCGGGTCCTGTACGCGGACATTTCATCATTTACCCTTACAAATTCATCTACCTTGTCGAAAAGCAGGGCAGCGGGGATCAGGTTTTTACCCATTCCCTCAATCTGATAAGGATGTACATCTTCTTTATGGATTTCTCCTGTCTCGTGATAGCTTTTCAGTATAGAACCATCTGCATCCACACCAATAATCTTGATATCCGGATTTTTTTCCTTCAAAAACTTAGCAGAACCGGATAGCGTACCACCAGTTCCTGTACAGGCAAAAAGGTGAGTGATCTTACCTTCTGTTTGTTCCCAGATCTCTGGACCTGTAGTCTGATAGTGCGCATCAATATTCAACTCGTTAAAATATTGATTGATGTAAATAGAATTAGGAGTTTCCTGGGCGATTCTTTTAGCGACTTCATAGTATGATCTCGGATCATCTGCCGGTACATTGGCCGGGCATATATATACCGTAGCTCCCAATGCTTTCAGATAAGCAATTTTTTCAGGTTTTGTTTTATCACTTACTGCAAGAATACACTTATATCCCTTAATGATACATACCATCGCAATAGAAAACCCAGTATTACCGGATGTAGTTTCTACAACTACAGAATCTTCTTTTAAAAGGCCTTTTTTCTCTGCGTTCTCTATAATGTGAAGTGCGATTCGGTCTTTGGTGGAATGTCCAGGATTATATGATTCTAACTTGGCATAAACGGTTGCTGGAATATCTTTTGTAACAGTATTTAGCTTCACCATCGGAGTGTGTCCTATCAGGCCAAGAATATTATCGTAAACATTACTCATTATTTGTTATTTTCAATAAAAATCTGACTGCAAAAATACAAAAAAATAAATAATTACTAAACTTTTGTTTGATTTCTAGGGCATAGTTTTGTAAAAAGTTATTTTCGTATTTACAGTTTTGACACGTCTATAATCGCAAATACTACGCCAAAATTTTTAAATTTTGTTAAAACCCGCATAAAATAAGATAAAAGCCTTATTTTCGCATAATTGATTTAATACTATGAAAAATTGGACTTTTAGGCAATGGAACACCGTTTCAGGATGGGTGATTTTCGTCATTGCGTTTTTCACGTACTTGTCCACCATAGAACCCAATTTCAGTTTTTGGGATTGTGGCGAGTACATTTCTTCTGCAGTAAAACTTGAAGTAACGCACGCTCCCGGAGCTGCTTTATTCCAGATAGTGGGTGCCGTGGCAGCCATTTTTGCATTAGGGAAAGGCGAAAATTATTCTATCGTGATCAACGCGATGTCTGCATTGTTCAGTGCGCTGACTATTTTATTTTTGTTCTGGACGATCACACACTTTGTGAGAAGACTTTTAAACAAAGATTTTGAAGAAATTACAAAACATCAGGAAATCTCTATTTTATTTGCCGGAGCTGTGGGAGCACTTTGCTTTACCTTTTCAGATACATTCTGGTTCTCGGCAGTAGAGGGAGAGGTTTACTCTATGGCTTCTATGTTTATCGCGCTTTTGGTCTGGTTAATCACCAAATGGGAAAATGAGTACAAAGCGGGAGACAGTGAAAGATGGATTATTCTTATTTTCTTCGTTTTAGGACTTTCGGTAGGAGTGCATATGATGGGTATGCTGGCAATTCCTGCAGTATGTCTGGTATATTATGCAAGAAACTATAAGTTTACCTGGAAAAACTTTATCTGGGCAAACCTTATCACATTGGGGATTTTGATTATTGTTTTCAAAATTATCTTCCCTTTGATTATGACTATGTTCGGAAGACTTGAGATTTTCTTCGTGAATGGTCTTGGACTTCCTTTCCATTCCGGAACGATTGCCGCTTTTGTTTTAATGGTAGCGATCTGCTATTTCTTAATCAAATATGCAAAGAAAGCAAAGAAAAATATCTACCAGACTGCAGCATTATCTGTGGTTTTTATGATGATCGGATTCTCTTGCTGGATGGTTATTCCTATCAGAGCCAATGCTAATCCGCCGATGAACCTTAATGATCCGGATACTGCAATTGGTATGTTGGATTATTATAACAGAGAGCAGTATGGTGACTGGCCTACAATCTACGGACAAAACTATACAGCATTCCTTGATGCTAACGGAATTGAGAAGAACGAAGACGGAAGCTTTAAGACTCAAAAAACAGGAGAAATTTACGAAAAAGATGAAAAAACCGGGACTTACAGAAAGACCGGAGATCGTTTCAACTATGTCTTCAACAAATCTCAGGTAAGCTTAATGCCGAGAATGTTTAATGAGGACAAGGATGTAATGGCTAACTATATTTCAATGTATGGTGCTCCTGATTTTACATTCAATTATGCTAATGAAGATGTGGCAGATAATCCACAGGCTAAGCAGATCTTTGACGAGCTGAGAGCAAAATATGAAGACAAGTCAATCACTGCAGCAGATTATCTGAAAGTAAAACCTTATAACCTTATCAATGTTCAGAAGCCATCATTCCTTCAGAATATGGAGTATTTCATTTCTTTCCAGAACGGGTATTACTTTGTAAGATACCTGATGTGGAATTATGTAGGAAGACAGAATGACCTTGAAGGAAATATGGAAAGCACAAAAGGAAACTGGATTTCCGGAATTCCTTTTATAGATAACGTAACGGTAGGAAACCAGGATAAAATGCCTGCTAAATTCAAAAATGAAAGTACGGTAAAATTCTTCTTCCTTCCGTTAATTTTAGGTCTGATTGGATTCTTTTTCCAACTAAATAGAGACTTCGGAAGATTCTATGCACTGTTATCTTTATTTATTTTAACAAGTGTAGGTATTGTTTTCTATACAGGGGTAAAACCTTTTGAACCGAGAGAAAGAGATTATGCAATGGTAGGTTCTTTCTACGCATTTGCGATATGGATTGGTATGGGAGCAGGAGCAATTCTATGGTTCTTACAGTCTAAAATAAAATCAAACGGAGCAAACATTGCTTTGGGAGTGGTTTTATTAGGTGTACCTTTCATGATGGGCTTCCAGAACTACAATGTTCATGACAGAAGCAACAGATATACAGCTTACGATTACGCATATTCAGTTTTAAAATCATTACCGAAAAACGATATCCTTTTCGTTTACGGAGATAATGATACTTACCCGGTTTGGGCAATCCAGGAAACAGAAAGATTCAGAGATGATGTGAAGGTAGTGAACTTTACCCTTGCTTCAACTCCATGGAATCTTGACCAGATAAAAAGGAGAACTTATAACGCTATGGGAATCCCTAGCCAGCTGACACACGAAGATTACAGAGATGGTGTAAATGACCAGATCTACATGATGAAGAAAGAAGATTGGGAAGGTGTTTTCTCTATGTTGAAAGAGCAGGGAGCTCCGGAAACAGAATTCCAGTCTTTCAGAAAGTATCTTACTCAGGATTCTTTAACATTGAAAGAAGCGATTAATTTCATTAAGTTCAAATCTCCTGAAAAAGACGAATTGTTGAAAATGTATTTTGGGGAAGAGAAATTTGAAAAATATAACATTCTTCCGGTCAACAAATTCATTCTTCCTGTAAATAAAGAAAATGCTTTAAAAGCAGGAATCATCAACAAAGAAGATCTTTCAAAAGTGGCTAATCAGATCATGATTACTTACAAAGGAAATACATTGTATAAGAACAACCTGATTTTGATGGATCTTTTAGCAAACTTCGACTGGAAGCGTCCAATCAACTTCTCATCAGGAGGTATTTATGACAGTGAGAATATTTTCTATCTGAATGATTATCTTCAGTTTGACGGATTCAGCTACAGATTAATTCCTATCCAAACCCCTCCAACAGCTGATGGAGATATGGGAAGAGTAGATGCTAATTCTCTTTATAATGTAGTGAAAAACTTCAGATGGGGGAACTTCAAGAATCTGAATGCTCACTTTGATGAAACAGCAACTTCTAATATCATCAGCTATAGAATGTCCGCGAGCAGAGCTGCCGCAGCACTTGCATTAAACGGACAGAAAGCTAAAGCATTAGAAATTCTGGATCTTGCAGCAAAAGAAATTCCTGCTGAGAAATATAACGACCCTCGTTCATTAAGCTCAATTGTATCAGGATACATTATTGCTGGACAGGAGCAGAAAGGTCTTCAGATTGCTGAGGTTCTTAAAAAAGGAATCTTTGAAGAATATGATTATTATTTAAGCCTTTCCAAAGCAGATCAAAGCTACCTGAGAAGACAAATGAGAACAAAACCTATGGAATATTCTCTTGTAGTAGCTGCAGTAACGGATGCTTATACGAAAATCGGACAGAAAGAAAAAGCATATGCTTATCTGGTAAAATCTATAGAACCTATTGATAAGAAGTTCAATGTATTTGTAAAAGATCTTCAGGAAATGGGTAAAGAGAAGGCAATGAAGGAGTCTGAAAATGTACAGCAGATTACACCATTCTATCAGTATTTATTTGATGTGATGGAGCCTTATGATTCTACTTATTCAAAGGAAAAAGAAAATCAGATAACGACAGCAATTATCAAAGCAACAAAATAAAATATTTTAAAACGGAACTTCGGTTCCGTTTTTTTATTATTGGGAATCCTGAATATTAAGGTTATATTTGTGAAATTAAAAATACAGAATGGCTGAAACAAAAAATAGCAGGTTCCCTATCTATGCTGTAATTGCTACGGTTGCTTTTAAACTTCTTTTTTTATTGACACATTATATCCAGGAAGATGCATTTATTACCTGGAGAGTGGCTCAGAATCTACTGGATTACGGCGTAATCGGGTTCAATGGAGATGCTAAAATTTCTGCATCTACCACCCATTTTTATGTTTTTGTATCTTACCTTTTCAATCTTGTTTTTGGAAAAGAAAACTTTATTGAACCTCTTTTGATTTTTAATTCTATACTGTTTACGATAGGAACTTTACTGCTTTCTCATTTGGTTCTTAAAAACCCGTGGCATAAGGCAATCTTTATATTTCTGATCGGCATTTTACCACCAGCTATTAAAATTTCAATTCTCGGAATGGAGTATGGAATACTGTTTTTCCTGGAAATGGCATTGTTGTATTATGGATTTCATAAAGGAAAAAAATGGGTGTTGACACTTCTTCCTGTGTTAATTATGTTTACGAGGATTGATACCGTGATATTTCTGGGAATTGTATTTCTCGTAGATCTATTCTGGAACAGAAAAATCAGATGGAATTATATTTTTGGAGGTGTTTTTGGTGTTTTATCTACGGTTGCTTTCAATTGGTTTTACTTCGGCGAATTGGTGAATAATACCATTACAGCAAAAAAACTTCTTTATAGCGAGAACTTTACAATCCAACAGCATATTGGTTACTTTTTTAAGAGTTTCGGAAACTTCTGGGGAATGCTGAAAGTTCCCGGAGATTTCAACCCTATGACTGTTGTAATATTGATTTTTGAGTTACTTTGCTTTATTTATCTGATCAGACAACGTGAGAAAAGAAACTACTTTTTGTGGATGATTTTTCTTTTCGGATGGACAAAACAGATTATTTTTATTTCTCAGAAAAGCTTGTTCGATTGGTATTACTGGGTACCGCAGCTGCTGCTTTTCGTTCCTGTTCTTATTTTTGTGCTGGAACAGAAAGAGAAGAGAAACCTATGGCTCTCATTGCTTGTTATTTTCTATATTTTCCCAATGCTTGTTTTCCAGACTGTTCACTGTATTGCAACTGGAAATGGTGAGTGGAACTACCGAAGAACGATTGGAACATTTTTAAATCAATTTGAAAAAGATAAAAATCAGTGGATACTATTGGAACCTGCTGGTTATGTACCTTATTTTTCAGGATTAAAAACAATTGATGAGGTAGGATTAGTGGATAAGCAGATTCAGGAAGAAATTAAAAAGGATAAAGTAAATTACTGGATCAATACCGTAAAGACAAGAAAACCGAAATATCTTCTTTCTTACCAAAATCTATACGAAGAGAGTAATACAAATTCAGAGTACTATAAAACTCACTATAAACTTCTGAAAGAATTCAGAGTAAAAGATCATCTGAAAAGTGACAATAAGATTTTAGAAAAAATTTACAACCTGAAACCTTCCGGAACAGACTATAATTTGTACATTAGGGTTGATTAAAAGATTGAAAAATTGAAAGAATTTAGAAACTAAGTCCCAAAACAACTTAACTCTTTCACTCTAATACCCTCAAACTCTCAAACCCAATACAAACCCTGCAACCTAGTATCTAATCCCTAATCCCTAAAAAAAAATGAAATACTGTGCTTTTCTCCGTGGTGTCAACGTAAAAGGAACCAATATGAAAATGGCTGATGTATGCCAGGTTTTTAAAGATGCTGGTATGAAAGACGTAAGTTCAATATTAGCTTCCGGAAACATTGTATTTTCTTCAGACAAGAGTGTGGAGGATTTAAAGACAATTCTGGAAAAAGCCATGTCTGATCATTTTTTTTATGAAGCCTTTCTGTTTGTAAAATCTCAGGCAGAGACAGAGGTTTTCTGGAACAGTATTCCTTTTGAAAAAAATGAAAACTTCCACATTTACAGCTTTGTCGGTATTCCGGGCGTTGAAAAAGTTCTGATGGAGGAGTTTCAGAAAGCGGCTCAGGCAGAAAATGAAAAGGCAGAAATTATCAATGATCTATTTTACTGGCAGGTTCCGAAAGGAAATACCTTAGATTCTACCTTTGGGAAGGTTTTGGGAAAGAAAAGTCTTAAAGATCAGTTTACCAGCAGGAATGTGAATACCTTTGAAAAGATTCTGAAAAAAATGAATTAAAAAAAGCAGGTTCATTACTATATGAAACCTACTTTTTCAATATTTAAAATCTGTCTGGATTATTTTCGCTGCTCCAGTTGTTCCAATGCCTCATTACTTTTATGTTCAAATTGGAAATTCTGGAAATCTTTACTTTCAGGAGTTTCAAGATGGAACCTTTTTAATGCGGCTACAGATACCTTTACATTTTCACCTTCAAAATCCAGAACATGGCCACCGGATTTTCTGTCCGACGAAATGAAATGAAAATGGAAACCCTTGATATTAATGCCGTTTAAATATTCGGGAAGATGAAAACCAACTAGAGTACCTTCAATATCTGAGAAATCAAAAATCTTCTGTTTGTCGGAAATAGAAGTTAATGCAGGAAATGGTTCTTTTTCTACGGGAGGGAAAGCTCTGGTTTTCACATGGGTAAATTTTCCTTTTATTTTAATGGCAAACATTGAATTTTTACCTGGTAGAATTTTATTGATTTCCTGTAGGGCAGATTGATGATCCACCTTACCTTCAATAGTGAAAGTATGATCCGGTCTGAAAAAAGTAACAAAAGCCAGAGAGGTTTTAAACTGATCTTCCGGAGTGATAGTCTGGCCCGTAGCTTTCGTCTGATATATCTGCCCATCCAGAATTGTAAGTTCTCCGTCCAGCATATCCGGTGCACCCAATCCGAAATCGCCTTTTGATTTTAACTCTTCCAGTGAAAGTGTTCCCTTATAAAGACCACTTATAAATGCATCTGCAATTCCATACTGATATAATTGATTGTATTTTGCTGGTTTCATTGTGTGATCTTTTGCTGTATTTGTGAATAAAAAACTGCTGTTATCCGTTTGCTGTGCATTGAAGTGATTACTTGCTGCCCATAAAATGAAATAAAAGATATTTTTCATTTTATCGCTGTCCTCCAATGGCTAAACCTCCGTCTACCAGAATACTTTCGCCCATTAGAAAAGAAGCAGCGGGGCTGCTTAGCCATAAAACCAGTTCTGCCACTTCCTCAGGGGCTGCAAAACGTCCTATTGGGGCATGTTTTTTTAAGGGTTCTATTGCTTCCTCGGCGTTTTCTCCCGGAAAAAATCTGTCAAACATAGGAGTACGTATGTATCCCGGCTGAATGCTGTTGATACGTATTCCTTCAGATGCTGTTTCAATGGTCAAGGCCTTTGTCAGTCCGTCTACTGCAGCTTTACTTGCTGAATACACTGCTGATCCGTAAGATGCTCCTCTGGCCAGCCATGAAGAAGTGTTGACGATTACTCCTCCGGTTTTTTGCTTTTTAAACTGTTCAATTTCGTATTTGCAGGCTAGCCAGATGCCTTTGGTATTGATATTCATTACTTTGTCAAATTCTTCTTCGGAAGTGTTATCAATACTTGAAAACTGTCCTTCAATTCCTGCATTATTGAATGCAATATCTAGCTTCCCGAAGTACCTGATAGTTTCATTAATCAGATGCTGAACCTGGTCACTTTTTGAGACATCTGTCTGTACAAAATGTACATTATGATCTATTGAACGAAGAGTTTCTAAAGCTGTATTCCCCTGTTCTTCCCTTCGGCCGGCGATGACTACCCGCGCACCGTTTTTTAAAAATAGTTGTGCAGCAGCCAGCCCGATACCTGTAGTACCTCCGGTGATAAGCGCTGTTTTTCCTTGAAAAGTTGAATGTGTCATAATTTGTTATTTAGATGACACAAAGTTCGGCAGTGCTGTTATAAAATAATTATGCAGAACAAATCAAAGGTTATGATTTGGAAAGAATTCTTTTTCTGAACTGGTTGGGGGAATCTCCGGTTCTTTTTTTGAACGAAATGATGAAATTGGAAGAATGTTCAAAACCAAGGCAGTAAGCAATTTCGCTGATACTCCAGGTGCTGAACTGAAGCAGGGATTTTGCTTCTTTGATGATCCGGCCGGTAATCCAGTTGGAAGTTGTCTGGCCGGTTGTTTCCCTGAGTGCTTTATTCAGATGGTTAGTGTGTATGTTCAGCTGGGTGGCAAATTCATTAGCATTTTTTAATAGCATAACATTATCGGGGCTAACCGGAAACTGATTTTCGAGAAGCTCTGAAAATAATGTGCTGATACGTTCGGCAGCATTTGAATGTTGATCATACACTTGAGGTGGCTGCATTTTCATAGCCTCATGCATGATGATCTGGATATAGTTTCTGAGAAGACTGTACTTGTTTTCATAATCAGACTTCGCTTCATCCAGCATATTTTCATATATATTTCTCAACAGTTGTACACTGGTTTCATCAGGAAAAAATACATGATTTCCACCTGCTTTAAATAAGGATGATTGAGACAGGCTTTGATTTTTAAGTTCCGGGCTTACAAATTCCTCGGTAAAAAGGCAGAAATAACCGGTCTGCACTGGAGAATCAGGTTCCCAGGAATAAGGAATCAGCGGATTGAGAAATATAATGGAAGGGCGGTCAATCTTGATGAATTTATCTGCATAGCTCAATATTCCCGTTCCTTCACACATCATTGATATTTTATAGAAATCTCTTCGGTAGACAGGTTTTAAGCTTTTGCTGCACTCAAAATCCTCTCTTCGGTATACGCTGAAATGAGCATCCTGATCATGTGCTTTTCCGTGCAGATTATAAAATTCTTTCAAAGTTTCTCTTGCTTTCATAGTATAAAGTTATAAAATAATAAAATATAACCGGTAATCAGGAATGGTTAAAGCCTTCAAATAATTTCCAAGTCTGAAACTTTCTCAGTATTTTTACTGAACTTTTTAATTACAACAAAAATGATTCAGTATTTAGATAATATTTCGCACAAAGACTCAAAAAACTTTTTCCTTATTGCCGGACCTTGTATTATTGAAGGGGAAGATATGGCATTGAGAATTGCTGAAAAAGTAATCAGTATTACAGATAAATATAATATTCCTTATATTTTCAAAGGAAGCTTCAAAAAGGCCAACAGAAGCCGTGTAGACTCTTTCACAACCATTGGTGAAGAGAAATCTCTTGAAATCCTTAAAAAAGTAGGAGAGACGTTCAATATTCCTACAACAACAGATATTCATGAAAATGAACATGCAGCATTGGCGGCACAATATGTAGATGTTTTACAGATCCCCGCGTTCCTTGTACGTCAGACGGATTTATTGGTGGCAGCAGCACAAACAGGAAAATGTGTGACGTTGAAAAAAGGACAGTTCCTTTCACCGGAAGCGATGAAGTTTGCCGTTCAGAAAATTACAGATTCTAACAATCAGAAAGTAGCCATTATTGAAAGAGGAAATTCTTTCGGATATACAGACCTTATCGTGGATTACAGAGGAATTCCTACGATGAGAGAGTACGCTCCGGTTATTTTGGATGTTACTCACTCTCTGCAGCAGCCTAATCAAAGTTCAGGCGTTACAGGAGGAAGACCGGATCTTATAGAAACCGTTGCCAAAGCAGGAATTGCAGTAGGTGCAGATGGAATTTTTATAGAAACACACCCTACACCGGAAACCGCATTATCTGATGGTGCCAACATGTTAAGATTAGATTTATTAGAAGATTTGTTACAAAAACTAACAAGAATTAGAGAATCAATTTTGTAATTGTTAAAAAAACATTAATTTTAGAAATTCTAAAACATTTCTTTTGAAAAAACTAGTTTTACCGCTAAGCCTTATGGTCCCTATGCTGATTTTCTCCCAACAAAGAAAAAAGGATACAGCGACCACTAAAGTGACCGATATAGAGGAAGTTGTCTTCCAGAAAAAAACAACAGGAAGAACCAACGACCTTACCAATGTGAGAATTTCAGCAAAAGAAGCAAAATCTGTAGCTTCTATCAACGGTGGAATTGAAGGATTGCTTAAAACACTTCCTTCCGTAAACTCCAATACCGAGCTGTCTTCCCAATATATGGTTCGCGGTGGAAACTATGATGAAAACCTTATCTATATTAATGATATTGAGATTTACAGACCTTTCCTGATCAGAAACTCACAACAGGAAGGAATGAGTATCATCAATCCGGATATGGTTTCTACAGTGAATTTCTCTGCAGGAGGATTTGAAGCCAAATATGGTGATAAAATGTCTTCTGCTTTAAATATCTATTACCGTGAACCTGAAAAATTTGAAGTTTCAGGAGAAGCCAGTTTAATAGGAGGCAGACTGACTACAGGCCTGGCTTCAAAAAACAAGAAGTTTACGGCTTTATTTTCAGGTAGATACAGAAATACCAATCTTGTTCTTAATACATTAAAAGAAGATACTGACTTTAATCCAACGTACTGGGATTTCCAGTCTTATCTGAATTATCATGTCAGTGATAAATTCTCCATGTCATTCATCGGATATTATTCCAAGAATGATTATGAGATGATTCCTAAGGCAAAAAGTGTAACATTTGGAAGTCTTCAGCAGCCTATAACAGTAAATATAGGATACACAGGTAAAGAAAATGACCAGTATAAGAATATGATGGGTACATTTTCCATGAACTATAAGCCGACTGACAAATGGAAGCTTACTTTGGATGCTTTTGCCTATCAGAACAGGGAAAGAGAATATTATACAATATATTCAGGATACGAGCTTCAGACATTTGATCCTGTGACACAGCAGCCTGTTACCTCTTTTGATGTTGGTGGACAGATAGAACATGCAAGAAACGACTTATTTGTAAGAACATATGGAACTCAGTTCAGAGCTAAATTTTCTCCCAATGTGAATACTGACTTTGAAGTTGGATTTAAATATGAGAAAGAAAACCTAAAAGATCTTACTAATGAATGGAAATTGGTAGATTCTGCAGGATACAGTCTTCCAAGACCGGAAGTTATCGATCCGAGAACCGGAACTACAGGAGATCTTAAGCTTGCTTATTATATTGCCGGACAAAACAATATCGAACCTACAAGACTTTCAGCATACGCACAGTATTCACAGAAGTTCTACTGGGGAGCCAGTAAAGTATTTGTGAATGCGGGAGTACGTGTTGCCAACTGGAGTTTCAATAAAGAAACTATTTTCTCTCCAAGAGCACAGTTTGCTATAAAGCCTGATTGGGAAAGTGATATGTTGTTTAAAATTTCAGGGGGTATCTATTATCAGTCTCCCTTCTATAAAGAGATCAAAGATTTAGACGGTAATTTTAATTCTAACATAAAATCGCAGCGCTCTATCCAGGTCATTCTTGCCAATGATTATGAATTCCAGATGTATGACAGGCCATTTAAACTGACTACGGAACTTTATTATAAGAAAATGGATAACCTTATCCCGTATTATATGGATAATGTAAGAATCCGTTATTCAGGGCAGAATAATTCCAAAGGATATGCGTATGGTATTGATACAAGATTATTTGGTGAATTTGTACCTGGTGTAGATTCATGGTTATCTGCGAGTTATGCAAGAGTATATGAGAATATTGATGGAAGAGGAGATATTCCGAGACCTACAGATCAGAGGTTAAGGTTTGCGATGTTTTATCAGGACTATATGCCAAGTTTCCCGTCTATGCGTGTAAATCTTACTTTGGTATATGCTATGGGATTACCTACAGGAGCTCCGGTAATGTTCAACAGTAACGGACAGCCTGATTTTGGTTCAGCTTATAATTATCAGCAGACTCTTCCTGCCTATAAAAGAGTAGACTTAGGATTGACAAAGGTATTTATCGATCCGAAAGAAAAAAATAAAAGATCCGGTTTCTGGGGTAATTTTGAGGAACTGACATTAGGTGTTCAGGTTTTCAACGCATTCAACATCAACAATACTGTTGCTAACCAATGGATCACAGATTATAACAGCAATTATATGTATCCGGTTCCGGTACGTCTTACAGGACGTTTCTTTAATGTAAAACTGGAATTCAAACTATAAAATTGAAATGTAAGCAATGGCCTTCATGAAAATCTGCCTAATTTGCTTAATCTGTGAGAGAAAATAATAAAATAAAAAGCTTCTGAATTTTCAGAAGCTTTTTATTTTCCAGAATTTTATAACAACATTACCAAATTCTATAACAACGGTTTCAGAGATATTTTTACCTTTGTCTTACCAATGAAAAAGATTCTAGCCATAGTGTTTTCTATTTTCTACTTCGGGTTTTCTTCCGGAGCAGCTTTTAGCATTCATTATTGTATGAAAGAATTTGTTTCTGTAAGCCAGAAAGCAGATGACATCTGTGCAAAATGTGGTGTTAAGGAAAAAAAGGGATGCTGCAAAACGGAAATCAAAATAGTAAAAGTAGACGATTCTCAGAAATCTGATTATCTTAACGTTGATTTCTTAAGTGCGGTTTCAGATATTCCGGTGAAACATCAGTTTACTTTCATTGATAAATCTTTTTCTGCAACGAAGTTTACTCAAATTCAGATCAATGCACCGCCAGAATACCGGCCGGTACCTATTTATATCAATCATTGTAATTTTAGAATTTAGAATCTGTCAGTCGTTTCAGGTATAATACAACCTATACTGTTACGGGCGACATGTCCTGACGCATTTACTGATGCGTAACCCATTATTCTTTATTAAAAATTAATTCTAAAATTTAAAACAATGAAAAAATATATCATCACAGCAGCATTATCTTTATTTTCAATCGTTTCATTATCAGCACAATCTAAAAAAGATGCTCAGGTCTCTAAGCTGTATCAGAACTATATTGCTATCAAATCAGCTTTAGCTTCAGATGATGCTGACAAAACTTCAAAAGCTGCGGCAGAATTCATTAAAACAGCTTCTGCAATTGATTATAAAGTAGTTTCGGAAGGAAATCTTAATGTTCTCAGAAAAGACGCCTCTGTCATTTCTGAGGCGAGAAATGTTGCTGCACAAAGAGAGACCTTTTTAAATCTTTCGGACAATATGATTGCTCTGACCAAACAATTCAAACTTTCTGACAAACCAGTCTACGTTCAATATTGCCCGATGGCAGACGGAAGCTGGCTAAGCGATGAAAAACAGATTGCTAATCCATACTACGGAAAATCTATGCTTTCATGCAGAAGTGTAAAGTCGGAGATTAAATAATTTCCGTACTATTCTTTAAAATAATAAGTTGCATGGCTTGAATTATAATTAACTTTAAGCTGTGCAGCTTCTAAAAGGTTCGAAATATTATGAAAAAGCTGATAATGTTTCTGGTACTTTTGTTCTCTGTATTGAATTTCGCTCAAACTACAAAAAACGTTTATACTTGTCCGATGCATCCTGAAGTGGTGTCCTCTAAACCTGGAGACTGCCCGAAATGCGGAATGACCCTGGTGAAAAAGACTGCTGCCATAAAATCGGAAGCGAAATCTATAACTGAGACAAAGACAAAATCCTCGGAAACAAAAATAAATAAGGGTAAAATTGAAAAAATAGATCATAAAAATATAAATAATACTACTTATGCATGTCCGATGCATCCGGAAGTAGTTTCAGACAAGCCGGGAAAATGTCCGAAATGTGGGATGGAACTTGAGGAAAAAGAAGATCATTCCCATATAGCTACTGATAAACCGAAAGAGGAAGGTTCTGTTTTAAAAAGAAACTCTGAAAACGGAAGAATTACTTTTGGAGGAAAAACGGTTCGTTATGATCTCTATGTAAAAGATACCATTGTTAATTTTACAGGAAAAAACAGAAGGGCAATTGCAATTAATGGTAAACTTCAGGCTCCGACTCTATATTTTACGGAAGGAGACACTGCTGAGATCTATCTGCACAATATGCTTAAAGAAAATACAGGACTGCACTGGCATGGAGTAATTCTTCCTAATGAACATGACGGAGTACCATACCTTACAACAAAACCCGTAACGCCCGGAGAAACTCATTTATATAAATTCAGAATCTCTCAAAACGGGACGTACTGGTATCATTCTCATGAAGCGCTGCAGGAACAGATAGGTATGAATGGTATCCTGGTTTTCAAAAAAAGAGAAGGAGAACCCAAAACAGAATACAAGGCTGAGATTCCGGTATTGCTGGGAGATTGGAGTGATGACGATCCCATGCAGATTGCAAGAAGACTTCATATGGCCAATACAGACTGGTATGCTGTAAAGAAAAACGCTGTACAGAGTTACTGGGAAGCGATTAAATCCGGGAATCTGGGAACAAAAGCCCTGAATGAATGGAAAAGAATGGAAGCCATGGATGTAAGTGATGTCTATTATGATAAATTCTTAATTAATGGTACTCCAAGCTCAGAGTATTCTGGTCTGAAAGCTGGTGACAAAGTAAGACTGCGAGTCGCTAACGGTGGTTCATCTACCTATTTCTGGCTGAATTATGGCGGTGGAAAGATAAAAGTGGTTGGAAACGATGGTAATGATGTTGTTCCGGTAGAAGTTGACCGTCTGATTGTCGGAGTTTCTGAAACGTATGATATTGAAGTAACTATTCCAGAGAATAAAAGCTTTGAATTCAGGGCGACTTCCGAAGATAGAATAGGACATGCTTCACTTTGGCTGGGTTCAGGTGAAAAAATAGAAGCACCTAATCTTCCAAGACTGATGCTTTTTGAAGGAATGAAGATGATGAACGGCATGATGGAGATGAGCGGAAATATGAAACCGATGAATATGACGATGGGAAATCAGATGATGGATATGAACGAAGTGATGTATCCGGAATTATCTGAAAGCCAGAGAAAAACTACGGCAAAGCATATCAATGAAATGATGGGGATAAAAACCAAAGAAGATAAAAAAGAAGATCATTCTCAACATTCAGAAATGGAGATGAGGGAAGAAAAAACAATCAAGAGACTCTCTTATAATATTCTGAAATCTCCTGAAAAAACCATTCTTCCTGCGGACAGTATTCGTGAAATGAAATTTACGCTGGAAGGAAACATGAACCATTATCTGTGGACGCTTGATAACAAAACAGTGACAGAAACAGATAAAATAATGATCAAAAAAGGAGAAGTTCTTAGGATTAAACTCTATAATAATTCTATGATGCGCCATCCAATGCACCTTCACGGTCATGATTTCAGGCTGATCAATTCAAAAGGAGAATATTCTCCACTGAAAAATGTAGTGGATATCATGCCGATGGAAACGTTGACAATAGAATTTGCAGCCAACCAGGATGGGGACTGGTTTTTCCACTGTCATATTTTATATCATATGATGGCAGGAATGGGAAGAATCTTCAGTTATGAAAATTCAAAACCGAATCCACAGCTCCCGAACAGAAAACTGGCCTGGAAAAATTTTATACAAGATAATAAAATGACCAGTTCTATGGCAATGCTGGATGTTGCAAGCAATAAGATCCACGCAGAAACAATGACGATGTTTGGACCAAGATGGGCCAACCTGAATGAATTTCATTCCAACTGGAATTTTGATCATTTTGAAGGGAGTGCAAAAGTAGGTCGTTTTCTAGGGAAATTCCAGTGGGCATTGCCTTATGCAGGATTCAGAGTTCAGAAAAATCATGAGATCATGGAGAGACAGATGTCAGAAGATCTGGGAATGGACTTTCATGGTAAAAAGACCTGGTTTGGACAGCAGAAAGCTTCAAAAAACAGATTTGCATTAATAATAGGGATGCAGTATGTTCTACCCATGTTGATTACGGCTGATGCAAGTGTAGACCAAAACGGGAAAGTATTATTAGAACTTAGCCGTGAGGATATCCCACTTTCCAGAAGACTGAGAGGAAACTTTAGTGTCAATTCCGACGGTGAGTTTTCTACAGGACTCAGATATATTGTACAAAAATGGTTTTCCCTTTCCGGAAACTATGATAAAGAGATAGGTTGGGGTGCTGGTGTTACTTTCACTTATTAAAAAAGCTAAATTATATTAAAAAAGCTGTCTCATTGAGGCAGCTTTTTTTGGTTAGGTAAATGCTAGTATAGAGTTTTTTTTGTAAACGCAAAGAATAGGTAATTCTAATGCTTAATTTTAGATGGCAAAGAACTGCGACTTTGTCGCTGATGAAGCTTAAGTAATACATTCGCTTAGAAAGAATCAATGAAATTGATTCCGGCTTTGCTCCCTTAAAATATTACAGGTTAAAGATGGAACCTTTGCGTTTAAAAAAACACATAACCATTTTATTACAAAGTGTCTTTAAAAGCTTTCTAATTTTAAATATTTATTAGATAGTTATGGCTTGATGGAGCGCTGATTTTTTAAAAATAAAAGCCACCTTATTTTCATAAGATGGCTTTATATAATTTATATAAATGCTTTTATTTAGAAGCTCCTGCAGCTTTTTCAGTTTTTGCTGGTGTATAAGTCACTTTTGAAATATCAACGGTCATTTCTTTCAGACGTTTTGCTACATTTTCAGGCATTTCTTTCTGATATCTTCCCCCAATTACTTCTGCAAGGAATTTTTCGGTTTCAGCATACATCGCCATGCTGTTTACAGGTTTACGGAATCCATGGCCTTCATCATCAGCAAGAATATAGTTAACCTTTTTGCCTTTATCACGAAGCGCAATGACAATCTGATCTGCTTCAGCCTGTTTTACTCTTGGATCATTAGCTCCCTGAACAATCAGTAATGGCTTATTGATTTTATCTACACTGAATAAAGGGCTTGCTTCCTGCATGCGTTTTTTGCCTTCTTCAGTTTTGGGATCACCTACCATCCCATAAAGGAAAGCGCGTGCAGCCTCCCAATAAGCAGGAACTGAATCTAATAGAGTAAAGAGGTTACTTGGCCCTACGATATCTACACCTGCAGCATATACATCAGGAGTGAAAGCCAGGCCTGCAAGTGTTGCATATCCACCGTAGCTTCCTCCCATAATCACTACTTTATTTTTATCTGCAATTCCCTGATCAATAAGGTATTTTACGCCCCAGGTGATATCATCCTGCATTAGTTTTCCCCACTGAAGATCTCCGCCATTCTGGAATTTTTTACCATAACCGCCACTTGCTCTGAAGTTTGGTTGCAGTACAGCATATCCCCGGTTGGCTAAAAACTGTACTGTTGAATTGTATCCCCAATAATCCCTCGGACCTTTTGGTCCTCCATGAACCAATACAACTACAGGAACATTTTTGCCGGATGAACCTACGGGTAATGTCAGATAAGCCGGAATTTCAAGGCCGTCACTGCTTTTATAGCTGATAGGAGTCATAGCTGCCAGATACTTTTCAACTTTTTTTAATTCTGTTCTTGGAGTATACTGAAATAGCAGCTGTTTTGTCTTGGCATCGAAGAAGTAAGCTTCTGAAGCATATTTATCACCTCCCACAGCAACTAAAAATTTAGAATAGTCGTTGGTTGAACTTGAAAAATTAACTTCTCTTCCAGGGAATTTACTTTGCAGAAATTTATAGTTTGCCTCCCAGGTTTTGTCTTTCCAGTAATACTCTGTTTTATCTCCGGTATAAGAGGTATAAATCATCTTTCTGGTATTTCTGTCCAGGAACAATCCTCCGAAATCCACTTTATCTTTAGGATCGCTTTCTATTTTTGTAATCTGTTTGGTTTTCGGGTCCATCAGGAATAAGGTAGATTTGTCAAGATTTCCTTTGTTGGTTACCAGATAGAATTTAGAATTATCTTCGTTCCAGTTTGAGATATAGGCGCTTTCTGTTACTAAAGTCTCATAAATAGGAGTGAGTTTATCTCCTTCTTTATAAAAAAACTGGGTAGTTCCCTTATCATCTGTTTTGGACAGAACTCTTAATTTTTCATCCCAGTCAAATTCATAGCTTGTGATACGGTCTGTATTCTCGTAAATCTTTTTCAGTTCGCCTGTAGAAATTTTCAATGAATATAAATCATGCCATGCCTTATCACGATTGTTCAGGCCAATCATCAATAGATCAGGATCTTTTCTGCTTACCATGTAGATCTGGGCAGTTACATCTTTAAGAGGTGTTATATTCCTTGATTCCGGAACTCCGGTGGTTACTTTTGCCATGGGATCAACGGCGAAAATATTCATGTTTTCATCACCATTACCATCTTTTACATAAAGAATATACTTTCCGTCTTCTGACCAGAAATATCCATTCATTGGGCGCTTGCTGTCTGTTAGGGGGCGTGCTTTTTCAAAAGGTTCATCAATTTTTTTTACCCAGATATTCATGATGCCTCCATATTCTTTCGTAAAGGAAATCCATTTCCCATCCGGACTCAATTGTCCTCCGGAAATTTCCGGGTTACCAAAGAATAAACCTCTGTCCAGTACCGGGACGTCCTGTGCTCGTGCTGTATGAACTCCTATGAGCAGGAGCAATACATAAAAGATTTTTTTCATGTTGTTAATTTTTAGTTGTTATTAATAAAATCGAATATAATTTTTTAAATTTTATCTTTTTCTTACGATTGCAGTCTCTACATTTCCAGTTCAATTATCTTTTTAGCCATTTTCTGATTAATGCTTTCAGGAATCAGTCCCATTAGAAAATTACGGAGCGAATTTCCCTTTTCCCATTGAGAAACCTTTCCGATATTGCGGCTTGTATTAACAATATAATCTACTTTTTTCCTTCTGATATTTTGGAATTTTTCAAAAATGATATTGAAATCCTGATGCTCATCCAGTAATTTTCCAATGATATAAGCATCTTCAATGGCCTGGCAGGCACCTTGTCCCATATTGGGAGTTGTAGCGTGTGCGGAATCTCCAATCAGACAAAGATTTTCAGAGTACCATTGAGGAATAGGAGCGAGGTCGGAAATGATATTACAAATAATATTTTCATTCGCTGTAGCTTCAATAAGTTGTAAAACTAATGGAGCAAAATCCTTAAAGATCTCTGCAATTTCAAGATGTCTTTCAAAACTTTTTTCATTGATACAGGCGTACCAGTACACTTTTTTATCAGAAATTTTTACAAATCCAAAACGTTTTCCTTTTCCCCACATCTCAAAAGCTTCCTGATGATGTCTTTCCGGCAGATCAAAATCTACCAGACCACGCCAGCATTTCTGCCCGGAGTTCCTTATGGTTCCGGTTTTCAGGATCTGGTTTCGGACAGGAGATTTTATGCCGTCTGCTCCAAAAATGATTTTACTTTCAATCTTATTTCCGTTTTCAAAGTCTAAAATATAGTTTTCCTCTTTTCTTATTTTTTGTAATGAATGGTTCAGTATTATGGAATCAGAATTTAAATTTTCAGCTAGGATTTTCTGAAGATCCGCCCGGTGAATGGCAACATTACAGGAGTTGTACTTAGTTTCCAGCTCCAGAATTTCTGTTTTTGAAATAAGCTGTAAGGATTCGTTAGCGATAACAATTCTGTGAATTTTATTACCTGCATTTTCAATCTTTTCTTTTAAACCCAATCGGTCAAAAACCTGCATTGCATTTATGGCCATCATAATTCCAGCTCCCACAGGTTTTATTTCGGGAGCAGATTCATAGATCGAAAAATCATACTGGTGCTGTTTCAGTACATTTCCGAGGGTAAGTCCCCCGATTCCGGCTCCGATGATTGAAATGGTGTTCATAGATATTATTCAACTTATAATGTTAAAATATAGCTTTCCGATACCTTTTTAAAACCGTACTTACTAAAAAAATTGTGAGCGCCATGATTATTGACTCCGCTTTCCAGAAGAATAAAGCTGATATTCCAGTTTTTAGATTCATGAATAGCCTTTTCCAGAAGAGTACTTCCAAGGGATTGGCCTCTCACAGACTGATCCAGAAGCATGTCTTCCAGAATCGCATACTTTTTAAAAGGGCTGTTGATCACGTTGAAAACCATCATGCCGACAATTTCCCCATCTTCATTTTCTGTAATTAAAATATTCAGCTTGGAACTGCCGTCAGAATTAAAATCTGTAATCAGTTGTTCTGTCAGAATCACTTCAAGATCAGGATTCCAGTGGTGTGAATCTATAGCTCTGCCGGACATCATTTCGCCATGAGAAATATAAGAATCTGTTTTATGAGTAATAAAAAAGTCTACGAGTTCTTTTACGCGGCTTTTATCGGTAAGCCATTGGGTAGTATATTTCATGAGGTGTAATGGTGTTTATTTTAATTTTTTCAATTCCTCCAGAAGTTGATTCTGCTTATTGATGAATTGATTGAGATTGTCTGTTTTCAGAGGATGAGCGTTTTGATATTTTTCAATCTCAGGAAGGGTCTTTCTGATTTTAAATACAATATATTGATCATAAAGCACTGCTTTATTTGCCTTTATTTTACCGATGAGGTCTCTGATAGCTTGCGTTTTTACATCATATCTTGCAGAGCTTGCCTTTATTTCTTCTTCAATCTGTTTTTTAGTAATGGAATCGGTTAAAGAGCCAGATAATGTAGTAGCATCATTATAGTATGTTTCTGATTTACCAATAATATCTGTATATTCTGAAAGCACTGTTTCAGCTTCCTTTTGAATATTTTCTATTCTGTTGTCTAGTTCCTGTAAGGATTTATCATTTTTTATAAGCTCCTCATAGATTTCATGAACAAGATTTCCGCTACGTGAGGAGTATCTGGTATTTTTCTTAATAGATTCTGAAACTGAAGATTCAGCATTATCAACTGCATTTTCTACCACAGGAGCTTGCCGTAATTTATTTTCTCTGCAGGAAAGTATGGATAAAGCCAGGGTAGAGGCGAAGAGTATTTTTTTCATAATCTGTTTTATTTTGGTGTATTATCAACATCATATCCCAACAACTAAAATTAGTCAATTAGATTTTATCGCAAATGAATAGAGGATATGATTTTAATTAGTTGAACAAACGGTGAAAAATGTTACAAAATTCTACAGATTGAATGTAATTGATCCTATTTGTTGCCTTTGGAGTAAATAAAAAAACGGAGCCTGAAAACAGACTCCGCCTATAAAATTTTTTACGCTAAAATTATTTACCCAGGTAAGATTTAAGGATCTTACTTCTGGTATTGTGTTTTAGTCTCTTAATTGCTTTTTCTTTGATCTGACGAACTCTCTCTCTTGTAAGATCGAAAGTCTCACCAATTTCCTCTAAAGTCATTGGGTGTTTTCCGTTCAGTCCGAAGTATAGTCTTACTAAGTCAGCCTCTCTTGGCGTCAAAGTATTCAATGCTCTTTCAATCTCAATTTGCAGAGATTCAAGCATCAGATCTTTATCAGGACTTGGAGATTCTCCAGAACGTAATACATCATAAAGATTAGAATCTTCACCTTCTACTAAAGGTGCATCCATAGACAGGTGTCTTCCGGAGTTTTTCATAGATTCTTTGATATCTTCTTCGCTCATGTCAAGAACTTCAGCCAATTCTTCCGGAGAAGGTGGTCTTTCATTTTCCTGCTCAAGGTGAGCGTATGCTTTATTGATTTTGTTGATGGAACCAATTTTATTCAACGGAAGTCTTACAATTCTTGACTGCTCAGCCAAAGCCTGTAAAATTGATTGACGGATCCACCATACTGCATAAGAGATAAATTTGAAACCTCTAGTTTCATCGTACCTTTTTGCCGCTTTCATTAATCCTAAGTTACCTTCATTGATCAAATCGGGTAAAGAAAGACCTTGATTTTGGTATTGCTTAGATACAGAAACTACGAAACGAAGGTTGGCTTTGATTAATTTCTCCAGTGCGGCTCTGTCGCCAGCACGTATTCTTTGTGCCAATTCTACTTCTTCGTCCGCAGTGATCAGTTCCACTTTACCAATTTCCTGCAAATACTTGTCTAATGAAGCAGTTTCCCTGTTGGTAACCTGCTTAGTGATTTTTAATTGTCTCATTTATTTTATCCTCAAAAAAGAGTTACTATAATATATACGTATGAAAAGGTAGAAAGGTTACACAAGGTGCAGTATTTTTTGTGGAATGTTTAATGTATAATATGTTAATGTCTTTTCTGTATTGTGTAATTTGTTGAAAAACAATATGTTGGTTTTATTTTTGGTAAAGTGTTTTTTTGTATAATGTAAAAAAGTAAAATGTATGAATGTGTTTTCAATAGTATTTTAGTTTTTTTGATAATGAGTGTTTTGTATTTTATTTCGTTTAAAATTAAAGTACACTATTAAATAGCAAAAAATTAATCAAAGCAATCCTTTGTACAGATTATTGTTTCTTAGCTTTCCCTAAACCCTAAACCCTAAACCCTAAACCCTAAACCCTAAACCCTAAACCCTAAACAAAAAAAACGAAACCGAAGTCCCGTTTTTATATCTAAGAGTACTGTTTTAGGTTATATTGAGTTACCTCTCAAACCCGTAACTCGCAACCCGTATTTAGAAAAACTCATTTAATACTTTCGCAAGTCTCAATCCTCCGTATAGAAGTTGCCTTTCCATCGTTTCATTGAATTTATATTGGTAATCGTAAGATAATTTAGAATCGTTAGGAGTCTGTGCATAGATCTTGTTGGCAATTTTATGAGAATCATATAACCAGTCTTCCAGTGTCCCGGATTGTATCTGTGCTACTTCTTCTTTAGATTTGATATCTAAAAGCTTAGAATATTCTGTGTAACTGTATTTTTGAGAATCTACCAATTTTCCGTCCCAAACAGAGTGTAAATTAGTTTTTTCCCCGAAATAAGTAACATTGATTTTGTTTCCACCTAAATCTTCCGCTCTTCCTACGTGAAGAGGCTGTGCAAGATCTCCCATAATATGGATAAGGAAAATTAAAGCAATTTTTCTGTCTTTTTCAGAAGTGTTTTTGTCTTTGATCTGGCTAGACAAGGTGTTTACCTGAGTGTAAAGGCTTGGTCCTGCCTGTGCTTTTAAATTTTGTTCAAAAGCTTTAAAATCAGTCATTGGATCGATGTTTACATAATGCCATGATGAAGCCTGCTTCCATGCGCCTGTGGTATCAGATTTGATAAAATCCGGCCAGTTGGCCCAGTAAGCCAGACGCTCTTTTCCCATGATCTTTTTAATCTCTCTTCTTGCTTTGCGGGAAAGGTGGTTTTGTGCAATGTCTGCAATAACCCTGTGTCCCGTTAATCCCCACGCATAAGAATAAAGTGAAGAGGCCATGAATGCTAAAATCAGAATTTTAGAATAAATACTTTTCATTTTAAATAACAATTTTCAGTCTGCAAAGATACGGCCCGCTTTCGGAATGAGCATGCATTATCCTGAATTTATTCCATAAGATGATGTTAATAAAATTTAATCTAAATAAAATCCCTATTTATGTTACGTTTGCAAACTTATATTTTTCAGAAGTAATTAACGAGAAGCAGGGGAGCGTAGAATTGAGAATAACAGGACGTGAGATCCTTTATATAAAAAAGGAAGCCCAAAAAACTTAATCTAAACTTTAAACCTTGAATTTTAAATTCTAAACAATTGATTCTGAACAGGTATTTTTAAATTAAAAAAAGCAAATGAACTTTCTATTTACCGTATTTTTACGGAATTTGCTTGAAATTATTCCTTTTAATGTCAATAAATTATTATTTTTAGGATAAAATTATTAGAAAATATTTTTTCAAACTTATGAGATATATTATCTTTACAAGTCATAATCAGAGGAAACACTATGTATGAGACTAATATTGTAGATATGCATTACAATAAGCTGCAGACAGACTTTAAGGCTGAAGCTGTGGCTGTTAATCTATTGAAATACCACCGTGCGGTAAGCAATATATTTATTGAGCGTGTAGGCGTGAACGACCGTGCTTACCTGAAGGATATAAAGAGCATTTCAAGCAGCTATTTAGGATTTGATGAGGAAGTATTTACCATAGAGAGTTACAGAGAGGGTATTTATGACTATCTTCCGGAAGGATTATTTCATCCGCCATCTCTTGGAGCTTCCAGAAAGAATGTAGATACTGTGGTAAGGGAAATCCGCAAACAGAAAAGGGTAGAAGATGATGCCCGTAAGTTTTTCCGTCCTTTTGAACTGGAAGTTTTTTTTACGGAAATCAGTGCTTTACTTAAAGAATCAGAATTTGATATTACAAGCAATACAGATTCTTTATTGGAAACGGTAAGTGAGCTTTGGCCTCTGATAAAGATGCTGGATAAACAGAATGCTTATATTTTTATGCATATTCTGCCGTTTTTCCATCATATTCGGGGAGACAAAAAATGGTTTGAGAGATGTATGACCGCTTTTCTACAGGTACCGGTAAACGTAACTTTTTCACCCAATATCATTGATGAGATTGAGAAAAATGATAATTCCATGTTATTGGGAAATTCAAGATTAGGAGTCACCTATATTCCAAGCGGACCTCATATGGACGGGCAGCGAAACTGGGTGGTAAATATTGGTCCGATTCCTTATGGAGACATGAAAAAATATATCCCAGGAAGTCCGTTCAGAAATGTACTTCAGTCACTGTATGATTATTTTCTTCCGGTAACAGTTGACGTGGAAGAGAATTTTGTTACAGAAAAAGAGGAATATTCATTCAGTCTTGAAGACGATGGAAGAAATGCCAGCCGCCTTGGATACTCTACATTCCTCTAAATTATTTTATTATATTTACAACTACCAACAAAGTATAAATTCGAAAAGAAACAAATGGAAATTTCTTCAGTAAAAGGTATTTTTTTAAGGTATATCTTAATGCCTTTAATCGCAATTATTATGATGGTTATACTGGGTGTAATCCGAAGAAATAAACCTGCGATAAAAATTAAAGTAATTATTATATACGTGCTTCTGTGCAGTTTATGCCTGGCCATACCGGGATTTTTCGGATTTGCCGGAAATCTCTTTAATCCGTACTGGTATCTCATCGCACAGGTTATTTATCTTATTTTTGGGATTATTCATGTGAATTTGTTGCATAAGTATTTCAAAAAGCACATCGAATCCCTGGCAATGAGTATTCTGTTTGAGTCTCTGCTTTCATTGACTTGTATTGCTTTGGGAGGATATCTTTTCACTCTGATCTTTAACTGGATGAGTAAAGGAACAGGATATGCTGTAATGGCGGCAACAAGTATGCTGATCTTTGTAGTTCCCATGGTATTTTATTACTGTTATATCCAGTTTATTACGATTCCTTTTGATATTTATAAAACATGGAGATATTCACCGGAGCAGAAACTGCCTGATTTTGAAGGAGCAGATTTTGACAGATTAATGGTATTGAATGTTGAATTGAGCAAAAAATTAGAAGATACCAACCGTTTCAGAATCAAGGCAAAAACACTACCAACGGGGGTTACTTTCGGAGATTGGTTCTACAGGGTAGTAGATGATTACAACCATAAGAATCCGGGATCTGTTATTCACCTTTCTGACGAAGGAAATGAGCCTTACTATTGGATCTTTTACACTAAAAAATCGTTTTTCAGTTTCAGAAAATATATAGATTTCGACCACGACATTACAACAAACAGCATTTCTGAAAATGAAGTGGTGATTTGTAAGAGAGTCATTCAGCATGAAGAGGAGGGAGTCGCAAGAAAATCATAATCACAAAAAATTAAAAAGTATTAAACATGATACAGCCTATTAAACATTTTGCAATCAACTGGGTGGATGGGATGAAGGTTTCCCAGAGACACCTTAATGATCAGGATAATTTCTTAATTGATACCATCAGAGATTCCAATTCCCTTGGAATTACTACATATAACTACGGACTTCTGCCTATTTCCAATGAATTTACAGACCGTACCATTTTTGATGTTCACAATACAGCAACTAATGATGTACAGCTGGTCATCAAGCGCTGCAGTGCCGTTACGATGGCAGGATACCGCATTGAACTGACAGACAGAAGAATCAGCGTGAAGTCTCTGGCGAAATCAATGAACGAAGAGCAGGCAGATGGAGAATATTATATCCTAATCTCTGTAAATCCTTTTGATAAAGTTCCATTTGGTGATATTGACCCTGAGGAAATTCCGCCACGTCACCCCAGTGCACAGCCGAATCACCATATTGAACTGCTTCCTGTAACTTCTTTGAACAGCAGCTACTCGGGAGGTAATTACCTTATCATTGGGAAAGTAGATTTAAAAGGAAACATTGCGCAGGTAGATTCCAACTTTATTCCACCTTGCACTTCTGTACAGAGTCATCCGGCTTTGGTGGAGTATTACAGCAGCTATGCAAAGTCTATCGGGAATCTTCAGCAGTATGCTTTTAAAATTATTCAGAAGACGTCTCATAAAAATCAAAATACAGCTTTGGCACAAAATGTTAAGTTTCTGTGCAGTACAATGGTAAATACATTTGGAGATATGTATTTCCAGTTCAGAAATATTACCCCTTGGCAGCCACCAGTATTTCTGATTGAGTCTTTTGCAAGATTAGCCCTTCATCTATATAATTCTACACAGCTTCTTGTTCCTGCTGAACTGGAAGAAATGTTGAACTATAGTTTAGAATGGAGTGAGATTGCCCCTCATACTTTATTGAACCAGCTTTCTATTGTAGCAGAGACCAATTATGACCATCATAACTGTGGTGAGCCATTGCTTTACATCCAGCAGATGCTGAGAAGCCTTGAAACAATTTTCTCTAAACTAAGCGAACTTGATTACATCGGTCAGAGAAAAGAAAACATCATCGTTAACGAGCAGGAAGTTTCTACTAATACAAATCCTAAGAGAGGTTGGAGTGTTTTAGATTAAAATCATGTATTAAAAATAGAGTCCCGGATGAAAATTCGGGATTTTTTATGCGGGTATACAGAAAAAATTAAAAGTAAATTTGCTTTAAGGATTGATAAAAATGAATTTAGAGGTTATCAGACAGGAAACGCCGGGGTGTTCGGATAAAATATTTTTAAATAGTGCAGGCGCATCATTAATGCCTAAGGCTGTTGTAGACACTACGGTTAAATTTTTATATGAAGAACAGGAGTTTGGAGGATATGCGGCTGTGGTACGAAACTCAGCCCATATAAGCAGGTTTTATGAAGAGACAGCGAAACTGATTAATGCAAAACCTTCCAATATTGCATTTGTAAGCAGCTCAACAGATGGTTACGCAAAAGCTTTGTCCAGTATTTCTTTTACAGAGGGAGACTGTATCATTACTACCAATGATGATTATATATCCAATCAGATTGCTTTTATTTCTTTGCAGAAAAGATATCATATTGAAATCGTCAGAGTTGCTAATCTGCCTGACCACGAGCTGGATCTTGAAGATTTTGAAAATTTAATCAAAAAGCATAATCCTAAATTAATTGCTGTCACCCATATTCCTACCAATTCCGGCTTAATTCAAAATATAGAAGGAGTGGGGAACTTATGCAAACAATATAATGTTCTTTATCTTGTGGATGCCTGTCAGTCTGTAGGACAAATTGTGGTAGATGTTAAAAAAATCAATTGTGATTTTCTGACAGCAACGGGAAGAAAATTTATGCGGGGACCAAGGGGAACAGGATTTTTGTATGTTTCAGATAATGCCTTAAGAGAAAACATGTATCCTTTATTTTTAGATAGCTTTGGAGCAAAGTGGACTTCTTTTGATGACTATCAGCTCAATGATTCGGCTAAAAGATTTGAATTTTTTGAAAGACCTTATGCTGCTTTGTTGGGATTTACAGAGGCCTTACGCTATGCCAATATTATTGGGATAGATCAAATTGAGAACTACAATCGTACGTTGGCAGATACATTAAGGATCAATCTGCATAAGTACGATTTCAGAGTTTTGGACAAAGGAAATAGATTAAGCAGCATTGTTACCTTTTGTCAGGCGGATGGAAAGGTCGAAAAGATTCACAAAATATTGAGTGAGAATAGAGTGTTTTTTAAAGAGAATTATAAAGGAGATGCATTAATTGATTTTACCACTAAAAATGTAGATCATGCCATTCGGTTATCACCCCATTATTTTAATACTATGGAAGAAATTGAAAGAGTGTCACAACTTTTAGAAAATATTAATCATTAGAATGATGGCTTTAAAATTAGAGAGCCCTGGCATTCGCCAGGGCTCTCTAATTTTATTTTTTGTTCAGAAGATCAAGAGTATGTTCTACGTGTCCACCTCCTTTCCATTCATCGTGACCGGGAATAATCAGGGTTGCCTGTGAATATTTGTTTTTCAGTTTTGTCATGGTTAGCGGCCATTGTGCTACGTTGGCTTCTCCGGTATAGCCAAGGTCAACTGCTGCTTTACTTTTCACAAGACATCCTCCGTCCAGTATTTTATATTTTGGAAACCAGACTACTACATTATCGGCAGTATGTCCTTCACCCAGAAAGTCTACTATAAATTCTTCTCCGCCAATGCGGTAAGGTTTTCCAGTTTTTATAAGTTCAGTAGAAGTTGCTTTTCCTTCTTTCTTTAGAATTTCATTGGTTTTCGCTGTAGCATAGGTTTTAATTCCTTTCTTGTTGTAAAAGCTTAAATCTCCGGCTCTGTCTTCGTGTGAATGGGTAGCAAATACAGCAATAACAGGAAGATTATGTCGCTTCTGAATCGTGTCCAGCAGACTTTGGTATTGTGATTTCTGCCATGGAACATCAAACAAAACAACTCCTTTTTTGGTCACCAGATAAACTGCATTGGTAGAATATTCTTTACCTCCGAATACTCCGAAAGTTTTATAAATATAAAAGTTAGGCTTAATTTGTGGTTCAATTACAAAATCTCTTACCTGAGTGGTCTGAGCATTTGCCAATGGGCTTAATAACATCGAAATAATAAAAAACGGAATGCTTTTTTTCATAATTTTTTAAGTAATAATTAAAGATTAGCGTTCGTCAGGAAAACAAAGCCTGTGGAAAGTTTTGCAAACGTAGTTAAAAATAAAATTTCAGGTATTTTATGAAAGAGAGTTTAACCGTTTTTTAACAGTATCAACAAATAGATTCTGTAATAGCTTAAAAAATTAAAATCAAATATTTCTAAATCATTAAGATTATATTAAGTTGTTAAGAGTATTAAGACAAATGCGTTAAGTTTAACCATCAGAATAATTTATCTTAATTATACTTTATTCCTTAAATGCTCTTAAGGGTTTAAGCTTTTAAATGTCAAACCTAACAGGTTTTAAAAACCTGTTAGGTTTATTTTTTTCAGTTTTAATGATCTATTTCTTTACGAGTATTTTCTCGGTCGCTTTTTTGCTTAAAATTTCTGTTTTGCCATCAATTTCTATGGTCATTGATTTATCAAAATTTTCAACTTTAACGATTTTCACTTTGGTATCAAGGAGCAGTTTCCTGTCATTCAGATAAGTCAGGAAAGCATCATCAGAAAGAGTAACTGAGGCAAAAGTAACATTTTCTCCAGGTTCACAATTGCTTAGCTTCTCAAGATCCTGAGAAATAATATTTCCGTCTTTATCAGGAATAGGTTCTCCATGAGGATCAAATTTAGGATAATCAAGAATTTCGTCCATTTTCTCGAAAAAGATTTGAGAATGCACGTGTTCAAGCTGTTCTGCAATTTCGTGAACATTTTCCCAGCCAAAATTCATTTTTTTAACCAGAAACATTTCGGTAAGTCTGTGTTTACGAACTACCAGAGATGCTTCACGTCTTCCGCTTTCTGTAACAATTAATGGTTTGTAGGTTTCATAGATGACCCACTTTTTCTCTGCAAACTTTTTCATCATATTATTGACACTCGGCATTTTTACATTCAAAAATTTGCTGAGCTCATTAATCGTAACCTTTCCTTCATTGTCAACTAAATGAAACAAAGCTTTCAGGTAATTCTCTTCTGTTAGGGTTGTTTTCAAAATGTTAGATGATTTTCAATACAAATCTAACAAAATAAAATGAAAAGTTCACTCTTGTTATTTTAACTTTTTTTACTTTTACTCTATGAGATTTTCATTCAAAAACGACTATTCTGAAGGGTGCCATCCAAATATATTACAGGCCCTTTTACAGCATAATCTTGATCAGCAGGCCGGATATGGAGAAGATGAGTATTCATTAAAAGCAAAAACATTAATCAAAGAAAAAATCAACAATCAGAATTCTGAAGTTTTTTTGGTTTCAGGAGGAACGCAGGCTAACTTAATTGTTATTTCAGCAATCTTAAAGCCCTACCAATGTGCAATTTCTGCCGCTCCCGGCCACATTCTGAATAATGAAACAGGAGCTATTGAAGCCACAGGTCATAAAGTATTGAGTATTGAAACAGCAGATGGAAAATTAAGACCGTCGGATATTATCCCGGTTTTAGAAGGACATAGCAATGCACCCCATCAGGTGATGCCTAAACTGGTGTATATATCCAATTCTACAGAGCTGGGAACCATTTATCAGGCTAAAGAACTGGAAGAGCTTTCAGCATTTTGTAAAGAAAAGAAATTATACCTGTTTATGGATGGAGCAAGACTGGGACATGGCCTGACCTCAGAAATCAGTGATCTTACCCTGGAAAAAGTAGCTCTTCTGACAGATGTTTTTTATCTTGGAGGCACAAAAAACGGGGCATTGATAGGCGAAGCTATTGTCATTAACAATCTTGTTCTTCAGGAGGATTTTGCATTTAATATCAAACAGAAAGGTGCATTGTTAGCCAAAGGAAGGCTTTTGGGAATACAGTTTATGGAACTCATGAAAGATAACCTGTATTTTGATCTGGCGAAACATGCCAATCAGCAGGCTATGAAAATTAAGAATGCATTGCAGAAAAAAGGAACGGCATTTCTTTCAGATACCTATACCAATCAGATTTTTCCTATTCTGAGTAATGATCTTATTGAAGTTTTGTCTGAAAATTTTGAATTCTATGTCTGGAAAAAAGTAGATGAAAATTTCTCGGCAATACGCCTTATTACTTCCTGGAATACTGGCGATGAAGCAGTAAACCGATTTATTGAAATTATTGAAACAGAATTAACATAAAAATGAAGAGGCTGTCTCAAAACTGTCATACGAAATGCAATGTAGTGAAGAATCTCATGTAGTTGTTTATTATAGAGATTCTTCCTTCGTCAGAAATCGAGATTCGACGTAGTCAATGACAAAAGTCGGCTATTGGACTTTTGAGACAGCCTCTTTTTATTTTAATAATGTATTATTTTTTCAAAGCTTCGCTTACTACTTTACAGTCTGCAGAGCTTAGCTTCTGTCCATCTTTATAGCTTATTTTTTTCTCATCCGCATATTTAGACTGTCCGTCTTCCTCTTTATGATCTCCAATTCCTTCTGTTAAAGCATTGTCTTTCTGGATAAAGTAAATATCTCTTTTGCTTTTTTTCCCTTCTGAAGCAAATTCGTAAGTCAGTTTCAGCGTATCTCCGGATTTGAAACCGGTTACATCTCCTTTTGAACTGTCTTTTTCACTGTTTTTATAAGATAACTTTCCGGTAATTGTTCCTAAATTATCATCAATAGAAGCAAAAACACTGTCTTTTCCTGTTACCCCGATATAGCAGAACGATTTTGGTCCCAATGTATCTATTACAGGTTCTTCAACAGCAATGGTATCTGCAACAGCTTTGGGAGCCGGAGCTTCAGTTTTTTTATTACAGTTGATTAAAAAAGCTGATACAGTACCCAATAAGATTAATTTTTTCATATCCTTAATTGTTAAATCAAATTTTGAAGCTCAAAAATAATAAACTATTTATAGAATAAAGAATATTGCTCATAAATAAGAATAATTTTCTAATTCTCATTAATCGGAATATTTTAGGCACGAAAAATGAATGACAATGCAAAATTGATTGTAATGAAAAAGATTACCAAAGCACTGGGATTGGGATTACTTATGCTCGGTCTGCATTTTATGTTAGGGCAGACGCCTCAGAATTATATCTATACCTCTTCCGGAGACCTTAGGAAAATAGAAAAAATGATTACCCGTCAGGATATCGGAGGAGTGCAGATTGTTTATAACTGGAGAGCTTTGGAAACTTCAAAAGATGTTTATGACTTTTCAGTCATTGAGAAAGATCTGGAGTATTTAACTTCCCTCAATAGAAAATTATTTATTCAGCTTCAGGATAGGTTTTTTGAACCACAGGCCAGATATATTCCTGATTATGTATTGAATGATAAAGAATATATGGGAGGTTTGGTTCCTCAATATGACAATCCAGGTGAGAATAAACCTGTTGGAAGTGGATGGGTTACCCAGCAATGGAATTCTGCTGTCCGTGTGAGATTTCAGAAACTGATAGGAGAGCTGGCAAAGAAATTTGACGGAAAGATTCAGGGAATTAATCTTCCCGAAACATCAATAGATATAGAAATGAAAGCAGATAAAACGGATTTTAGCTGTGACCGTTATTTTCAGGCAGAATTAGAAAATCTGAAGTTTGCGAGAGATGCTTTCCATCAATCCAATGTATTGCAGTATGTCAATTTTTTTCCATGTGAATGGAACAATGACCATCAATACATGTCCAGGCTATGTGATTTTGCGTATAAAAATAATATAGGGCTGGGAGGGCCGGATATTGTTCCGAATAAAAAAGGCCAGATAAAAAACTCTTATCCTTTCTTTAATCAATACAAAGGAAAGCTGCCTTTAGTGGCCATGGCGGTTCAGGAACCAACTTTGACCTATAAAAATCCGAAAACTAAGAAACCTTTTACCAAAGAAGAATTTGTAGAATATGCTGAAAACTATCTTGGAGTAAAAATTATCTTCTGGAGTGTGGAATCTCCCTGGTTGAGAGATTCCTAAATTATTCTGATAAAAGATCTCAGTCAATTCTCCTTTTATACTTTTAGTATTCCTCTGAATCCTCTTGCTGCATAATAAGAATCTGCACCATTATGATAGGTGAATACAGTATTATATCGTCTGTCACAGAAAAGTGCGCCTCCAAGCTCTCTTACCTGTGATGGCGTTTTTATCCAGCTTGATGTCTTTTGATCGAATTTTCCCAGTTCCTGAAGACTGCGGTATTGTTCTTCTGTTAAAAGTTCAATCCCCATTTCTTTAGCTTTGTCGATGACATTGCTTTCTGGTTTGTTGGCCTTTCGTGCATCCCAAGCCTGGTAATCATAGCAAAGACTTCTGCGTTTCGGGCTTTCCGGGGAACAGTCTGTGAAGGAGTATTCATCTGTTTTTTTATTGTATTCTACAACGTCGGGTTCACCTTCTGTAGTTTCCATTTCATATAAAGACCAGACTTTTTCAGGGCTGGCTTCCAATTTTTGCTGAATTTTTTCCCATTTTAGGTCTTTGTGACGGTTCATATTTTTTTCAAAACGGACTTTTAGTGTTTTTAAAAGTTCGTTGATTTGTTCTTGGGTCAGTTTCTTTTTCATATCAAATTTTATTTTGTTATGTTGATTGGTGTTGTTGGAAATCGCGAAGACGCAAATTTTATTAATAATGGCTTGTTTAAAGGCGCAAGGATTTTATCTGCGATAAAATTTCTGACTCTTTATCTTTAAAAATGATTTTATAAAAAATTGTTTAAACTTATCAAAAATACTTAGTACATATTGAACCATTAAGAGGGATTTAAGAAGTAAAATATAGTTAAGATAAATCATTCTGATTTTTAAGCTTAAAGTGAAGATTATCTTAATACTCTTAACAACTTAATACAATCTTAATGTTTCAAAAATACAAGTTTAAACAATTTTTAATATTAAAATTATTAATTAGTAATCGTGATTTTTCTGTCTGCAGGTCTGAAGTACCAGGAAATAAGAACCAGTACTAATAATAATACTGCCGGAAAAGTTCTTCCTGCCGTATCACCCACAATAAGATGGGAAATTACAGCTCCTGACATGACGAAGAAAAATCCTGCATATGCCCATTCTTTTAATAGCAGACGTTTGGGAATCAGGATGGCAATAACGCCCAATATTTTCCATATTCCGATGATGGTCATCAGATAAGAAGGGTAGCCCAGATTGGTAAAGTTGAGCAGTTCATCTTTACTTTTCATCAATTGGACAATTGCTGTAGAAACCATTCCCAGGGCCATCCAAAGCGTAAATACCCAATAGATGATTTTTGTTCTTTTGTGTGATTTTTGTGGTGTGTTCATGATCTGTTTTTTTATAGTGAGTCATTTAATCCTATTCCGTCCATGATTTGTGGAATGCATTTTTCAATGCGGGCTTCCCGGGTTTTGGACTGTTTGGCAGAAGAAAAGTGAAGCAGATAAGCTCTTTGTCTTCCCGGAGTTAATGCATGAAAAGCTTCTTGCAATGCCGGATTCTGATCCAGTTTGTTCTGAAACTCTTCAGCCATTTCAAATTCTTTTGTTTTCTTCATTTCAACCTTAGCACCTGATTCTTCTATTTCAACAGCTTCAAACATATAGCTGCGAAGAACATCTTCCAAATCATTGATTTGATCTACATCCGTAAAACGAACCTGTCTTGCAGCCTGTACATTTTTAGACTGCTGAATCAGGATTTGGTCCGGGTCTTTCATCAAAGCTCCTTTAAAGAAGAGAAGTGCACAATATTCTTTAAAACCATGGATCAGGAAAATATTTTTCGCTTCATAGGTATAACACGGGCATCCCCATTTTAAATCTTCTACAAGTTCGGTGCTTAGGGCAATTGTTCTTAATTTTTCAAATTCTTTATGCCATTGCTGGTTTTCATCAAAGAAAAAATTGACTTTTGGATTCATGGTGTTGTATGTTTGAGGGGTTGAGAGTATTAGAGTATTAGAGTATTAGAGTGGGAGAGTTGGGGTTGGATATAAACCTCGAACCTCGTATCCCGCATATTTCGATATAGCATTCCTATAACCTATAATCTGCTACCTAACATCTCCTGTAAACGGTTATGCGCCATATTAATGCCCTGAGCGAATGGCATTTTCAGATGCTGATCTCTGAAATCTACAGATTTATAAATGGTTTGGATGGTAATTTTGCTGGTAGTATCCGTCATTTTTTCAAATTCTAAAAACTCAATCTGAACCGGAAACGGAGTGTTTTCCATCTGAAAAGTCCTTATAATTTTCTCATTCTGAACAATATCATGAATAGTTCCGTTGGCACTGAAAACCACATCGCCTTGAGGATTGGATGTTTCAAACCGGTAACTTCCGTGTTGTTTGTTTTCAAATTTTGTCACTTTGGTGCCCATCCATTGTTCAAAAAGTTCAGCTTCTGTATACGCTTTGAAAAGCAGTTCTACAGGAAGATCAAATTCTCTGATGATGAAGATTTCCTGTTTTCCGTCTTCTGCGTGGATTTTTGTTTTAAGTTCCATATTTTGAGTTTTGGTGTTTGAGGGTTTTCTGAGTATTAGAGTGGGAGAGTTCTAGAGTTTGAGAATACAATCGTTCAAGGTTTAAAGTTTAATGTTCAAGGTTGTTATCCTTTCAAAGGTAATTGACGCTTCACTTGCGAAGCAAAATTGACTATTGACACTAATTGTCTCTCATCTCTTCGTCTATTATCTCTTATCACTATTGTTTTGGAACGCTTTCATTACACTTTCCAGCTTGTTGAACTTTTCGTCCCACATTTTGCGGAAGGGATCTATAAAATCGGCTATTTCTTTCATTTTATTGGGATTTAGGTGATAAATAATTTCTCTGCCGTTTTGTTCAGATCTCAGCAGTTCACATTCTGTAAGGATCTGGAGATGCTTTGAAACGGTAGGTCTCGCCGTATCAAAATTAGAAGCAATAGCTCCCGCTGTCATCGACTGTGCCGCCACCAAAATTAATATAGATCGTCTTGTAGGATCTGCTATCGCCTGAAAAACATCTCTTCTTAAATTCATCGTGTAGTTATTTGACTACAAATATATGCGTAGTTATTTAACTACGCAAGTTTTTTTTGAAAATATTGATATTAAATATGAATAGAATATTCTCATAAAACAGGGAAGTGGGTACAGCAATGTGGTTTTCAGGTGGGAGACAGAATATTGGTTACGGTAAGCAGAAACCAGATTATCCTGGAAAGGGAAGTAGATTATGAAGGATCAATATGATTTTTTGATGGTCTCTCGCAGATTTTGGAGATGACGCAGATTTTTTTTGAGTGTAATAATCTGCGCAATCTGTTTGATCAGCGAGAGATTTCTGAAGCATTAAGGAAGGTGAAGTTTTTAAGTAAAATTAAGATTCAAATAAATTTGAATGAGACATCAACTTTTATGAATGTCTAGATTTTCCTCTTAATAATCTTAACGGCTTAATATGTTCTTAATAGTTTAAAAGTGTAATGCGCTTTTTCTAACGCAAAGTTTTCAGATGATGAGTTTTATTTTTTGAGAGGCCAAGGATTGGCAAGTGAACTTGCCCGATGAAGCGAATGATAGCTTTTAGCAGATTTTATTTATTTTATGAAAATTCCGATGTATTTTCCGCTATATTCTACAACGGTAGTTCTAATATTTTTCTTAGTACAAAAATCCTGATAAGCAGAATTATCACCAATATCATCACTAATAAACACGGCACCAGGTTTCAATCTTTTATAAATTTGTTGGTAAGCCCACATTCTTCCATGGTAACTTTTATCAGAATCATAGTGGAAAACATCAAAAGAGGAAACCTGTTTAAAAATTTTGGGTAAAGATTCTCTATCTGCAAAACGGAATAACTTCCAATGTTTTTTAAGGTTTTCAGGGACAATATAACCTACATACTGATCACCATCCTGAGCAAGATAGGGCATATCTGAGCTATAGAGTGTGCCATTTCTTTTTTGAAGTGAAAGCAATATGGCCAGAGAAGACCATCCATAAGCTACTCCGGTTTCCAGGACATTTTGAGCTTTGGTAAATTCACATGCATAATAAATAAGCTCCAGTGCGCCGGGACCACCCATTGTAATAGGGCATTGCGCTTCTTTTGCACTTGCTTTTTCCAGAATATCAGCATAGGTATTTCTGAAATGATCAATATCCATAGAGAAAAGCCAGGAAACTGCCACTTTTTGAGAAACTGCTATAGATGCAGCCCAGGCATTTGTTTTTGCTTTTCCTTTGAACGGGCTTCTTCTGCTTACCGTATTTTTAATAATTTTTCTGCCCAGTTCAGGATAAAGAGCAGGTCTTTTAAGATAAGCTACAAATGTTTTGAGAACTGTTGACATTTCACTGATTATATTAAAATTACAAGACAAATGTATTTGATTAAAAACCATATTGTATTGAGATAATATTAATTTTGACAGTCAATATGTTTATGATTTTTTAATAATATATCTGGTAATTAATCAATAATAAATCTTATATTTTGAATTAAACGCAAAGTTTTAAAGTGTGATTGGCTTTATTTTAGGAAACTAAGAATATGCAAGTGACTTGCTGATGAAGGAGGATGAGAGCTTCTTGCAGATTTTTTTTATAATATCTGCGATATAATATTTGAGAAAAATGATATTCTCACGTTTTTATAACGCAAAGTTTTAAAGTATGATTGGTTTTATTTTAGGAAGCTGAGAATGGGCAAGTGAACTTGCCTGATGAAGGAATATGGATGGTTTCGGCCGCCTTTGGCGGCCGAAATATATGTTTGTTATGAGAATGGTATTGTAGAGAAAGTTATCATCTGTCAAAGGAAAAATTTGTATTTCCTTCCTTGCCAGTGATCTTTTTATAGAACACCAAGCAGATCCAATAAGGATTTGATTCTTAGTCTTAAAGGGTTTTTCTATCTAAATTTAAAATGGTCTCTTTATAGTTAAGGAAGAATTTTTATTTTTTTCTTTACAAAAATGTCTGTCCAGAAATATATGGAGTACAGTCATTAAAACGGCGATACTTTTCTGCTTTTTCACTTGGGTAGGTATTTTGCTTTTCGTTAACACACTAAAAAGTGTGTTGTTTGCAAATGTATAAAATAATTGTATAAACAGAAAGAAAAATGAGACCAAATTATTCTGACAATTTTTAATGGTCTATAGCTGTGGAAAGCTATACTCGAGAAATAGCTTATCTTTGAGGTTTCGATGTTTTCTAAGCATTAATCAATTATTTGAAGATGAAATTTTTATTAGACTTTTTATTTCGTGTTTTACAACTTTTTACAGAACCTTATTTTTTAGTATTTCTTGCAGTAGTTATCATTGCTCTGCTGAAAAGAAAAAACAAACGTAAAAATCTGAGAATAGGAGTTGGCTTTTTTGCGGTTTTAATGATCATTTTTATAGGAAATGGTTTTCTGGGAAAACTGACTTCCGGATATCTGCAGAAAAGCTATATTAATACTTCTGAGTTGAAGAATTCAGTTTCTCAGAAACCTGTTATTGTTGTACTGGGCGGTGGAGTTGTAGATATTAACAATACAGAAAAACTGCATACGATGTCTTATTCCAGAATTGTTACAGCTTATCAATTGTATTATGAATTCAAGAAAAATAATTTACCCTGCAAAATAGTAATTTCTGGAAAGGGAAGAGGACATACAAGTGAAGCAGAATTATTCCGTGAAAACTTTAAAAAAATGGGGGTCTCAGATACTGATATGATTAAGGAAGATAAAAGCATGAACACATATGAAAATGCAAAGTATTCCAGTAAGATCGTAAAGCAGCTAGCTCCATCTGATATATATTTGGTTACTTCTGGGTTTCATATGAAAAGATCTGTTGCTCTGTTTCATACATTTGGATTAAACCCTGTTCCACAAGCATCAGATTTTATAGATACTGAAATAACACTATTTCCTAACAGCTATAATGCAGCATTTACTTTTGTGATGTTAAAAGAAGTGTTGGGAATATGGCAGGTGCAGCTGTATAATCGTTGGAGATTGAATGGATAGTAACTTAAAACTATTATATAAAAACCGGACACTTAAGCTAATTTAAGTGTCCGGTTTTGGTTTAAAAAACTTTTATTTTATTTTCTTAATAGAAATTACCGTCTGTAAAACCACAGAAGCAATAATAAACACCAATCCTATATAAAACGAAAGATTCACTTCTTTGCTTTCTCCGAAAAATAAAAAGGCCATAATGATTGCGTATACGGGCTCCAGATTGTAGGTTAGGTTCACAGTAAATGCCGGAATTTTCTTCAAAACCTCGGCAAACATAACATATAAACCGACTGTACAAAAAAGCGATAAAACGCCCAAATAAGCCGTATTTTTCAAGTCAGGAACTATGCTGTCTGACTGAAAATAGAGGAGATATACGGGCAAAAATGCTCCCCAGCATAAAGTACCGGCAATCATCTGGTAATAATTGATCACTTTGGTGTCAAAATGACTCACCAGACGTTTGTTATAAATAGTATACAGAGCGCCGAATGCCGATGAAAAAACTCCTAAAATAATCCCAAGCTGATAAGAAGTATCAAAATGAAATATTAAGCTGATCCCAATGATGGTCAGCATACTGAGAAGTAATTCTGAAAGCTTGAATTTCTCCTTATCAATAACAGGTTTGAATACCGCTGTAAAAAAACTTGTCAGACAGTAACATACTACACCAATGGATATATTGGCATATTTTATACTCGCATAAAAAAGAAGCCAATGTAAGGTAAGCAGTATGCCGGCTTTTGAAATCTGAATTTTTCCCCGGAAAGGAATATCAGTTGGAATTTTCAAGAACTTTACAATAAAGAACAAAATAATAGAGGAGAAGAGGAGCCTGTACCAGACCAGCAAACCTTCGTTAAGAGTGATCAGTTTTCCGAATACACCTGTAAATCCGGCCAGAATTACGGCCAGATGTAATAATAAATATGATTTTTTCATTAGAGAACGAACTGTAAAATTGGATTAATATTTTTGTTAGAATGTGAAGCATGAAAAACCCGGCCGTTAATAAGTTAACGACATGAGTACACTTCAAATTAAATTGAAAATATTAAGGTGCCGGAGGAGGCAGACAGTTCGAGCGGTTCATATTGATCTGTTGAATGTCAAATATAGGGAAAAATATTTTGTAAGTCTACATGAAAAATACATTAAACTTGTGTCCATCAGGGTCTGCAAACACAAAACCATAATAATTTTCTCCAAAGCTTTCAGGTTCTGAAACAATGGTTCCTCCTGCATTTTTTACTTCTTCAGCCCATTCATCCACTTGGTTTTTACTTTCTGCAGAAAGGGTAAATATAATTTCGTTGGAACTTTGAGGATCTCCAAATTTCATACTTTTTAGGTTGTTTTCTATGACATTTTTTAAGAAAAAGTGAATAATCAGTTCATTTCCAGCCATAAAAAAACTTACCAGTTCATTGGAACTGTGAGGATTATTGGGTTTGAATCCCAGCTCAGTATAGAATTTCTGTGTGCGTTCAAGGTCGGTTACGGCCAGATTAGCCCAGATCATTTTAGGTTTCATATTATTTTATTTTTTGGTTAAGGTAAAGGTATTCTGTTTTTACGGAATAAAAACTATCATGTGGCAAGATTTTGTATTTTTAGATCAAGGAGAGATTTATTAACAACTTCAATTTAACATAATATATTGGAAAATAAATTATAGCATACATGAATGAGGGTATTGTAAAGAAAATCAAAAAGTTAGGAGGGAAAACAGACGCTGTCCATCCTGATAAAAGTTTTGCTGAAAATTGGCAAAGTGTCAGCTTCAGTCATCATCTTTATGACAAAGACTGGGATGTTTATGGAATCGATCAATATTATGAGCAGTATAAAGATTTGTATATAGAGAATCAGAAAAGTTTTTATAGGAACTTGCTGGAACATTATTTTTCCGATCATGAATTGCCGTACGGTCAATATTTTTTCAAAGATTGGGTTTTCACGCCCTTTAAAGAAAACTCTGAGGATTATGGAGAACTGGATGGGCTTGTAGAAGAATATGAAGTAAAAGAAATCGTACAAGGCAACGAGATGGATTTTATCTGTATATTTTATTCTTATGGATATCCTGATCATTTTTTTGTATGCACAACAGATCCTGATCAAAATAATCCGACGGTGTATAGTACAGATCATGAAGTTTATTTTCAGGAGATTGAAAATGAAGGAAAGCTGGAAGATTTTCTGTATAGGTTTATGACCAAGGAAGAGTTCTTAGAATCCGTTAAAGAATATTTGGAAAGAAAATTAAATAATAAGGGATTCTGGGGTGGTTAATACTCTATTTCAGTTAAATAATAAAAATCCTATAATTTATATTATGTTAAATTGAATATGGTGGTATATTCCTTTATTTTAATTAAAAGCTTAATATTTAATTAATTAGAACTTTTAAGTTAAGACTTAGATATAATACTCAATATTCTTAATTAATAACTATTTGAGAATTATACAATGGTTTTAAAATATTGGATTATAATTTTAATATTATCTTATTAAATGGAGATTTTAAAATATTTTTCAATGAATTTGGTAAATCTGCTCAGATATTTATTTTTAAAAATGAGATTAAAATTCATAACCAAATAATAAAACTTGGCTGTATTAAAAAATATAAAATGGTCTATTAATTTGGATGATTTTTTTAATACATTTATTTTAAGAAAAATAATACTGTATTACAATTTAAAAGTTTGACATCTTTACAATTGAACTCCGGGATACTTGGAAATAAAATCTGCCATTCCGTGAATGTCTTCTGTTCTATAGACAGGTTTATCGGTGTGACGGGGTTCTCCCCCGCTTGCCCCTTGATAAGATGCATCTGCAGTAATTGTAATATAACCAGCTTCCACTAAACGTTGTGCATAAAGACCTGCTGTCTGTTCCTTAATACCTCCATTTGAGTGTGCAACAACACTATTTAAAAGTAATTGGTTTGTGATCAATGGGCACTGACAGAATAGAATAAGTTGTTGTCCTGCCAAATTTACTCAAGCGATCCAGGACTAAAGTAATCTCTTGTGTAGATTTCAGAAACATATGTAAAAAGAAACAAAATTCTCCTGTAGTATGTACCATTTTTACAATCCCTTCTATTTCTTCAGTTTCTTTTAAAAAAGACATAATCATAATATTGGGGTGTAATTTTATTGCAATTAAAACATTTTGTATGTATTGCAATTGTGTATATTCCACAACAACAGCATAGCCTTTTATTATCCCTGCTTCTTCCAGCTTTTTTATACGTTCTGTAACAGCCGGAGCTGTGAGTCCTATTTTTCTGCCTATTTCAGCATTACTCGCTCTTGCGTTTAATTGTAGTTCGTTTAAAATTGCGTAGTGCAGTTTATCTAATTGCATATCGAAATAAAATAATTAAAAAACATTGATTCGAAAGTTTGAAGCAGCTATTTCTATCGAAATGATAGTCTGATTTAAATGTCCCCATCAGATCTTTGTAAAGATAAAAATTTAATGCAGAAACATACCTATAAGAATATGAAAGATAAAAAATTACCTGGTGATGTTAGCTTGAATCACGGAATGGCCGTTATTAGCAATACATTACGAATACATTATGCAGAAGCAGGAAATGGGGAAAATATAATTGTTCTGATACATGGTTTTCCGCAGACATGGTGGGAATGGCGATTTGTAATTCCTGTATTGGTTAATCAAGGATTTCGTGTTATTGCCTTGGATTATCGCGGAGCCGGAGATTCCTGGAAACCTGCGGATGGATATGATAAACGCACTATGGCCAGTGATATTCATCATCTGTTAAAGGAACATCTTAAGATACAAACCCCTGTAGTCCTTATAGGACATGATATAGGCTTAATGATTGCGTATGCTTATGCACAAGAATACCGGACATCCGTATCTCAGCTGGTGGTAATAGACGCTCCTTTACCCGGTACCAAAATATTTGATAAAATAAGGACAGATCACAGGGTCTGGCATTTTGCATTCCATAACGTACACAACCTGCCTGAAATGCTAATTGCTGGTCGTGAGCGACAATATTTACAATATTTTTTCAACCATCGTATTTATAATACAGCAGCTATTAATGAAACTGATATGGACACCTTTAGTCAGGCATATTCTTCAGCCGGTGCTATGAAAGCCGGACTGGAAGTTTACCGGGCATTTGACCAAGACATACTGGACAATGAAAAGAGCATAGCCAAAAATGGGAAACTAACGATTCCTGTTCTGGCAGTTGGAGGGGAAATAAGCACAAGTGGATCTTTTATGAAAGAAATGATGGAAGAAGTAGCAGAAGATGTTACATCAGTACGCATTCCTAAAACAGCGCATTGGGTAGTTGAGGAAAATCCGGAGGTATTTATACAAGAGCTTTTAAAATTTCTCAGCTAGAATCATCATATGAATAAACTAAAAATCAACAATTTAATTTTAATAAAGAAGCGTTCAAAAGAGATTGTATTTTACCTGACCGCCTTCTATAATTGATAATTATGAAAAATATAATACTATCTTTTTTATTGATATATATGCAAAGTTTAACATTTGGACAGAAATTACGGGCCAGGGATATAGGAATTCCATTTAGCGGAACCGTTGGCACATTTAATTCTATAACGGACGTAAAGGGAGTTGAGGTAGGTTATAGTACAATCATTTCCGGGAAAGGTAAAAATACAATCGGTAAAGGACCTGTCCGAACAGGAGTTACAGCTATTTTGCCAAGGGGCCGGAATAATAATCCTGTTTTTGCCAACTGGTACTCACTGAACGGCAATGGCGAAATGACAGGAACAACCTGGGTAACAGAATCCGGTTTTTTAGAAACTCCTATAATGATTACCAATACCAATAGTGTGGGAGTCGTGAGAGATGCTGTTCTCAAATGGTTTGTAAAAGAACATTGGTATAAAGAAGATTGGTGGTACACTTATCCTGTAGTGGCTGAAACGTATGATGGCTTTTTAAATGACATCTATGGTTTTCAGGTAAAAGAAAGCAATGTTTACGAAGCGCTAAATAGTGCGAAATCAGGTAGAATTCAGGAAGGAAATGTTGGTGGTGGAACCGGGATGATGTGCCTTGGTTTTAAAGGCGGAACCGGTACGGCATCAAGGATTGTGAAAACCGGAGATTCTATTTATACCGTTGGCGCTCTGGTTCAGGCTAATTTTGGGAGAAAAGAATCCCTGAAGATTGCAGGTGTACCGGTAGGAAAAGAACTGGAAAATACGGTGGGCAGCGAATTAAAACTGCCTTCAGAGTCTTACCGGCAGGAAGGTGACGGTTCCATCATTGTGGTCATTGCAACGGATGCACCATTATTGCCCCATCAATTAAAACGCATTGCATCAAGAGTGCCTCTGGGAATCGGGAACGTAGGTGGCTATGGAATGAACAGTTCAGGAGATATTTTTATTGCCTTTTCAACAGCCAATTCCACAGCTTTTCAGAGAAAAGATTTTTCTACAGTGAAGATGCTCCCTAATGATTTGATTGATCCTCTATTTGATGCAACTGTACAGGCTGTCGAAGAGTCTATCATTAATGCTATGATCGCCGCCGAAACAATGGAAGGAGTCAATGGAAATAAATCCTATGCCCTTCCCCATCAGCCTGTGATTGATATCTTAAGAAAATATAAAAGAATACCATAAGGAGAGAAATTTATCTGTTTCAGTTTAATTTAATACTAATTCATTAAAATTTTTCTATGAAAAAACTATGGTTTCTAACAGTTTTTACTGTTGTTTTTGCTGCAATGAATTCCTGCAGGGATGAACAATCTATTGATGTGCCCGCCGAGCACCCGAATGCAAAAAAATATCAGCGCATCGTTGATCAGTTTATAGCATCCGGCGCTGTGGGCGTCAACGTCACAGTAATTTCTCCCGAAGGAACATGGAGCGGTTCAGGCGGACTTGCCGACAGGGAAAAAGGTATCAGGATATCTGCCGATAGCAGGCTCCGCATCGGAAGCATGACGAAAATGTTTGCCTCCACAACTATTCTGAAATTGCAGGAAGAAGGTCTCCTGAATATCAAGGATAAAATCAATAAATATCTTCCTCACACTATTACAGACCGTATTGCCAATGCCAATGAGGTAACGATTGAACAGTGCCTTAATCACAGAGCGGGAATCCGGAATTATTTACAGGATATCGCTCCCGGTGTTTTTGACGGAAGTATTGTCAATTATTCCGCAGAGCAGACCCTTCAGCTGATCTATGATAAACCTGCCGATGATCCAATTGGAAAGGGATACTATAGCAATTCCAATTATCTTCTGCTTTCCCTGATTATAAAAAAAGTAACGGGAAAACCCTCCTATCAGATAATCAACGAGAAAATAATCAACCCCCTGGGGCTGAAAAATACGACAGCAAGTACTCTGCTTCCGGATCAGCTCACCCGGTCCTATTATGCTGAAACTGCTAATGAGCCATTGAGTGAAGTAACCCATATAGACAATAACGGAATCGGCGGTGAAGGAGCAATTGATGGTGGAATGATCTCAACATCTTCTGATGTAGCCCAATTTGTGGAGAGCCTGTTAACGAATAAAATACTTTCTCCCGCTTCAATGCAGCAGCTTCAGACTTTTGTGGATAACGATCCTGACCGTCTGGAACCAGATTTAAAATACAATAAACAGTATGGGTTGGGATTAATGAAACTGGATACCAATCAGGGAGTAGCTATGGGTCATGACGGACACGTATTTGGCTTTGGGGGTAAATCCTATTATTTTCCAAAGCAAAAAGTAACGGTATGCATACTTCTCAATACATGGTCTCCAAAAGTGGTTGCATTGCTTAATGCAAAAGATACTTTCAACTTATTGTTCTGATAAAATTGAACGAAAATAATTTTAAAAATAAAGATATGAAAATCAATCACATTCTCACGTTCTTTTTGCTTTCAGGAATGATATCCTGCAACACCATTTCTTATACCGGAGAAACGTATAAAGCTTCAGACAAAATTGATGTTTATTATAAGGAGAATGACATTATCCATCCGTATAAAACAGTTGGAAGGGTTATTACAGTTGCAAGAAATAAGGACAATAAGGCAAAAGAAAAAATCATTGAAAAGGCAAAATCAGTAGGTGCAGATGGTGTTATTTTTTCCGGCATTTATTTTACCGAAGAAAAAACTGCTTCTGCTTATGAAAAAGCTGATGTTATAAAGTACACTGACTGAACTTCAATAAACCTGGTAGCAAAAAAATTGATTCAAAGGTTTTTGAGCCTTAATTCTTTAGAAAGTAAAGCATTATTAATCAATTATAATATGATCTTTACCCCAACGGTAATAGCAAGTAATTATAACAAAATCATATAAATTATAACTAAACTAAAATTTTTAAAATGAAAAAATCAGAAAACAGAAAAGTACTTTCAAGAGAGTATTTAAAAAATGTAATGGGCAACGGAATGAATATCATTATCAAAGAATGTTCATATGAATGCTGCCCTCCTGCCGGAATCCCCAGATGCCCCAGCCTTAATGCATGTCCGGCAGTGGTATGCCCACAATAATTAACATATTTACTAACCAAAAAATATTACAATGAAAAATTTAAGAAATCAAAAAAGCCTTTCCAGAGAACAATTGAAAAGTATTGCCGGAGGCAATGTACAGGGAGTCTGCAGGCTTTCCAACGGTGGCTATGTTCTAAGGGACTGTACATTAAAGTGCCCAAACGGAGGATATCCCATCTGTCCTGCTTAAGGATTAAATTTTATTTAAACTTCAGCCTGCCCGGATAAACCAGACAATCTATCCGGGCTGACTGTACAAACACATTTTATATAGCTCTAATTGAGCTGGTTTTTGTTTATAGCTTTCATTATAGAGACAAATACAGTGCTATCTAGCTCATGATGTAACACTTATCATATCTCGAATGTCTTATTTAAATAGATTCATAATTAATACATGAATTGTATGCATGTATATTGCATAACAAGCTACATTGTAATACATAAAAACATAAAATATATGAAACGCCTGCTCCATTTAATCATTGTACTGAGCGGAACAATGGTAACTGCACAAGAAAAAAAAGATACGGCAGCAACAAAGAAAATAAATGAAATTGTACTGAAAAAAAATAAATTTCAGAGAAAAAATGACCGTTTTATATATGATATAGGAGCTTCTCCGGCAGCAAAAGGGGCTACAGCCTTCAGTATTTTAAAAGAAACTCCCCTGATTTCATCAATGGATGATAAGACTTTACGGATTGCTGGAAAATCAAATGCTGTAATATATATCAATGGTAAAAAAACTCAAATGGATGCTGATGCCCTGGCAGCCTTTTTAAAAAGCATGCCATCTGAAAGTATACAGAAAATAGAGATTATTACTATGCCCGGCAGTGAATTTCAAGTTGAATCTTCAGACGGGGTCATCAATATTATTCTAAAAAAGATAAGAGAAAATGGCTTGAACGGAAGCTTAAGAATGAGCAATAATCAGGGATATTACAACAATCCTGGAATGGGATTTTCTATCAATTACAGAAAAAATAAGCTCGGAATTAATTCAAGTTTTAATAGCAGTGAAAATACCAAACGGCAATATTATATATTGGAAAATGGCAGCAATATAGCTTCAAACCATTCGGAAGGAACCGTATCTGTTCCAAACAAGGACTATGGAGGATATCTGAATATAGATTATGCTTTAAATGACAAAAGCAACCTTGCACTGAGCTATAGCACCTGGTACAACAAAAACTTCACATCGGTTACCAATTTATTTAACACTGTAAATGTATTAAACGATACCGTCTGGAAAACTGACTACAACCGAAGCAAAAATCATGAAAACACCCAATCTTATAATAATTCTGTCAATTTAAACTATGAATTAAAAACAGATTCACTTGGCAGTAAATTAAATATAAATGCAGCCTATCTAAACTTCAGAAAAAAACAGAATAGCCTCAATACAACATCAGCAGCGGATTCTAATGGAAATACAGGAGAAGATATCAGCCAGATTATTCAGGAAACGCCACAGATTATTAACAGCTTTTCTGTAACGGTGGATTATTTTAAGAAATTTAAAAATGATTTCACCCTGTCTTTTGGAGGAAATTACAGCTATACGAAAACAGATAATGATACAGAAACAAGCCTATATCAATTGGCTGCCAATGTAGTAGTTAGAAATCCAAATCATTTTTTTTATCTGGAGAATATTTACGGAGGATATTTGACTGCAGAAAAAAAAATAAGTGATAAAATTTCTGCAAAAGCCGGAATCCGCTATGAATTAACACAAAATAAAGGAAACTCTTATAATGCTCAGGATGACAATTTAAAAAATCTTACGAGAAACTATCACAATATTTTACCTTACGTAAATCTGAATTACTCAATCAGCAAAGACCATAATCTTTCATATTCTTTTTCAGGCCGTATGAAAAGACCCTCATTTTGGGAGGTGAACCCTGTGAGAACCTATTTAACGGAAACTAATTATGTTCAGAATAATCCATTTATGAAAGCATCCGCAGTTTATTCGCAGGAACTTAATTATATGTTCAAAAATTCATATTTTTTCATTGCCGGTCATAAATATTATAAAGATGTTATTCTGCAGGTACCTCTGCAGGGGATAATTTACGGTAACGGCAGCCATGTAAATGTATTGAGGTATATAAGAACTAATTTTGGCAACCGTCAGGAATTAAATTTTACAATCGGTTTCCAGAAATCATTTTTTAAACAGTATTGGAATACCAATGTAAGTATCGGCTTACAGCATAATATTAATGATGGGAGTATTGATACAGATCCGTTAACAGGTGAAAAGTTTCCGGCATATATCAATACCCGAAAATCAAATGGAATAACAATTTCGACTAATAATAGTATAAGACTTGATCAGGCTAAAACATGGTTTGCCAGCATTAATTATTGGTACGTTGGGAATTACCAGATAGAATTGGGACAATTAAGACCACTTGGCAGTTTGGAAATAGGACTCAAAAAAATATGGAATGACTGGACCTTTTCAGCAACCGTTTATGATGTTTTAAATACCAACAGAGTTATAATTGATGATCAGCAACAAAACGGGAATTACAATTATGTCAATATTTACAACTATCCGCGTCAGTTAACTGTTTCTATCTCGTATAATTTCGGAAACAAAAAAATTGAAAAAATACGTGATTTCAATAATGCTTCTGATGAAATCAAAAACAGAACAAAATAATAAAATTGTTATCTGAAAAATATTTAAATTTTCCTATGAAAAAATTTAGTGAATACATAAGTCCAGTGAAAAATAAAATTTTAATCTTAGCAGTAGTACTCTTTTCTGCTGTTGTATTTGGACAAAATAATCAAAATGATGAATATTTTAAGTCTAAAGAAATCATAAAAGAGTTAGATTCTATTGTTAATCCAAATGGAATTCAGGAAAGTTTTTTTGCAAATATTGGAGGTATAAAACAATGGATAAATGTAAGAGGGAAAGATAAAAACAATCCTATTATCATTTTTATACACGGAGGCCCTGCCTCTCCGTTAAGTGCTGTGAGTTGGACTTACCAAAGGGCTTTGGAAGAATATTTTACCGTTGTAAATTACGACCAACGTGGAGCCGGAAAAACTTATCGAGCCAATGATACATTAGCCTTAGGTAAAACGATGCACATTGATACTTTTGTAGATGATGCCCTTGAAATTACCCGGTTGATAACGCAAAAATACAAGCAAAAAAAAGTATTTTTAACAGGACATAGCTGGGGTACAATAATTGGCTTAAAAGCAGCGGTAAAAGCACCTCAATGGTATTATGCCTATATTGGTATTGGGCAAATAATCACTATGCAAGAAAACGAAAAACTTAGCTATGAATATGGTTTGAAAATGGCTAATGAAAAGAATAATACAGAAGCTCTTAAAGAATTACAATCCATTTATCCCTACCCGGGAAATCAACCTGTTACCAGAGAACGTATTATCATTGCCAGAAAATGGCCACAATACTATGGTGGATTAAGCGCTTATAGAAATAATAATTTTTATTATTTCAATGCCCCTTTACTTTATCCCGAATATACAATTGATGATGCAGAAGCCATAGGACTTGGAAGTTTGTTCACATTGGAAAAAGTTATGGATGAATTTCTAAATTTTGATTTTTCAAAAGTTAAAAGTCTTTCCATCCCTGTTATCATGTTGTTAGGAAGACACGACTATACTACCCCCACATTGCCTGTTATTAAATGGATGAATCAACTAAAAGCTCCGATGAAAAAAAATATTTGGTTTGAAAATTCCGCACATCTTATTCCAGTAGAAGAACCTGGGAAAATGCTATTAACTTTCGTAAATGAAATAAGACCGATAGTGTTAAAAAAATATTGATGAAAGCAAGTAAGGCATAAAATATATAATGAAAAAGAAAGCTTTAAAAACACACCTATAAACGACTTTTACATTTCTTACACCAATGATAAAACCGAGCAACTAAATAGGGTTGACAATCATCGGCATACGGATAACGAAATCATTATGAACTTATCTATGATTATCATTATAGCCCTTAAATCCAGAAAAAAAGTGGCGGATTAAGAAATCTTTAAATTAAGCCTTAATCCACCACTTTTGTAACTGCTGTTAGCAGATGTCTTCTCTATTTATTTAATTTTTCTAATTCGGGTAATTCACTTTTATATTTTTCAACATCCCAAATTAAATCCCAATTTTTAACATACTCAGAGATTGGACCTAAGCCAACTTCTGTTCTTCTTTTATCTACATTGTCAGGATCAGTTAATGGTAAAATATAGTAAGTATTATTACTTTGATTGATTCCTATCTGGCTTCCGTATATTTGTTTTCTACCCTCCCGAATTTCTATTCTATCAATTAGCAAAGCTAAAGAACCAGCACTTGCATTTCCTTTTGTTACAGCTTCTTTCATCATTGGTAAATATTTTTTTTGCGTTTGCAAATCTGAATGCTGAATAACAAGAAATAATGCACTGTTGGCTTGTGCACCTACTTTGTCTTTACCCACCCAGCCTTTTTCATCCAATATTTTTTTTACTTTTAATAAGTTAATGGAGTCTTTCTGATTGGTTATTTTCCAAAGGTCATTCATTTCTTTAGAATTCTGGCCGAATTTTTTTTGAGTTTCGTTCATTTGCATTCTGTATTTTTGGTCTTCCTCAAGAATTGTCAATAATTCAGCCTGCAATGGTTTGTCATAATTTGCTTCCATTAACGCTAATTTTTTTTCTAACTTTTCAATTGTTTTACCCCATTCTTTTTTTGAATGCAAATTTTCTAAATCAGTATCAGAATTTAAGTGCTTTAGATTTGTCCAGCCTTTTTCTATTGATAAATTCAACCATTTAAATGCTTGTTTTGTATTTCCGGCTAAAGAAGATGAGCATGCGCCATTATATAAGTGGCTTGGATTTTCGCTTTCAATTTTAAAAGCTTTACTATATAACTCAGCAGACGTTTTATAATCTTTTGTTCTATATAATTTATCAGCTTCACTTATCAATTTTAAATATTCTTGAGCATTAACGCCAGCGAATAAAAATAATAATAACAAAGTATAAATAGTATTCCTCATTTTTTCTGTATTTAATTGCTAAATTTTAGATGGTTATTATGCTACTAATATAAAATTTATTTTGATGATTGGATTGTTAAGAGATCACAAAAAAAAATTATCCTAGGTTTTCGGAGGATTGACGAATTTTTTGTTTTACTATTTCTGTTTTTTCTATTAATTATACTAATATGAACAAATTACACTGTGTATTAGTTAAATAAAATATGTATTTAATTTCAATCATTTTTTCATGGTAACAGAAAATCAATTATTTATAAAATTCTTCATCAGTTACAGGTTCCAGCCACATTACTGCACCTTTGTCATTATCTGAAATTGCCAAATGAACAAGATGACTGTCTGGACTTGCACCATGCCAATGCTCAACATTTGGCGGACATTTTATAACATCGCCTTTATGCAATATTTTTTTCATTTGACCTTTTTCCTGATAATACCCAATACCTTCAGTTACAAGTATAATCTGCCCTCCAGGATGCAGATGCCATTTGGTTCTTGCTCCTGGTTCAAAAGTTACATTACCTATGCTTATAGTAAGTAATTGTTCATCCTGACAAAGCATTTTCAGCCAGACGTTACCTGTAAAATTGTTGTTGGTTACTTTCTTGCCTTTTGGGAAAATATAGGTCTTTCCCCCTTCTAATGTGGACTTAGTACAACAACTTGATAAAAGTAACACTGATAGAAGTAATATAACTACATGTTTCATCTTAATATTAGAATTTTCATTGGTTATAAGTTTTTTTCAAAGAATTCAGTTAATTTATTCACTGCTTTTTCTACATATTCTGGTCTCCAATACGTTTGGATATGCGTTGCACCGTCAATAATAAACAATTCTTTCTCTTTTGCATTTACCGCTTTTGGAAATGCTTCATCTGTCATGTACTTGGTATCTGCTTTACTGCCTGCAATCATCAATAAAGGTTGATTGATTAAATCCATATTTTCTGCAGCATCCCAAGTCATTAAATCCAATAAATTACTAGTAGGATACAAGAAAGTTGAATTTGGGTGAGCATTGGTTCTGTAGTAATATATATATCCTTCACGATACAGGTCGGTACTAATTTTCTGGATTTCTTCATCCGTAATACTTGCCACACCTGAATATATTATTTTACCGCCTGCTGCTTCTTGAGCTCTCGCATCAGAAGCTTGTTTTAATCGTTCCTGTATTGTATTCAATCCCGAATTCAGAAATCCGTTACGTCTAACCTCCCCTGAATTGAACATACTTAAAGTAGCAACCACCTTAAATCTTTTGTCAGATTGAGTGGCTTTTAAAGTGTAACCACCACCGCCGCAAATCCCGAATGCAACAATACGGTTGATATCAACTCCGGGGTATTGAGAAATAAAATCTGCCATTCCGTGGATATCTTCTGTTCTGAAGACTGGCTTATCTGTATGGCGGGGTTCCCCACCACTAGCCCCCTGATAAGAGGCATCTGCGGCAATAGTAATGTAACCGGCTTCTGCCAATCGCTGTGCATAAAGTCCTGCTGTCTGTTCTTTAACGCCACCATTTGGATGTGCAACAGTGATTGCTGCATATTTTTTTGAAGGGTTATAATTTGCCGGAGTGTAAACATTAGCAGCAATATCAATTCCATTCAATGTATATTTTACAGGGTGAATATTTACTTTTCCTGCTACATTTTCTGTAATTGCATCATCATAAGCCAATCCGAAAGGATTACTATGTTGGATCACTCCAGTTTTTTCCATTTTTGTTTGATTAATTTTTTTCGTTTGAGCATTAATACTTAAGCTTGTCGTAACCGCGATTAATGCTACTATTGATATCGTAATCTTTTTCATTTTTTTAACTTATTTAGTTCTATTTTTTAAAACCTGGTTCAAGATCATTTTAGCTGCATTTGATTTTTCTATACTAATGGTAGAACTGATTATGGTAACAAATTCATTCAACTGCTCCGGTGACCATCCTAAGTTTAAAGAAATACCTAAATGAGATTGTAACATCGGGTCTGCATCACCAATAGCGGTGATTACAGAAATCGTAGCAAGTTCCCTTTGAACATACGTCAAAACATCTCTTTCAAAGATATCTGCGAATAAATGTTCCTTTAAAAATGTATCTATTGCTGGAGCAAAGGCTGAATAACCCGAAAGTTTATCTGGCTGCTGTGTTCTGGTAAGCTCTTCCAGAATTTTCTTTCCTCGTGCGTACTTGCTATTATTATTTCCTATAATTGAAGCTGCTTTTCCAATATTATCATTAATACCTTTTGCCTTCCTTTCCTCAAGAACTTCCATAAAACTCTGTAAGCCTCTTATACTTCTTGGAAAACCACAATAGGCATAAGTATGTATTAAAATTTCTTTTATTTCATTAATGGTCAGACCTGACTCAAGACCGGAGTTTAAGCTGCCTTTTAATTCTGGTAATCTACCTTGTGCTGTAAATGAGGAAATGGTAATGATGTTTTTGTCTTTTTCACTTAAATGACTCCTTTGTGTTGTTAATCGCTGCGCTTTCATACCGGTTGTAAAAAGTGAAATACTCATTATTTGTATGATTAGAATGAAATACTTCAATTGTTTCATTATTTTACTTTTAAAGGTTAATTACTTATCCAAACCTTTCTCTTTCAGCCATTTTGATAATAATTCTGCTACTTCTACATTGTTCAGATCTGACATTAGAAAATGGGTATTTCCCTTAATGCCCAATTCAGGAAGATGAACAATAGTAACATCACCACCGTGACTATTGACAACTTTTGCCCATTGCCTTGCCATTGTCAAAACATTTTTCCAAAAATTTAGGGATGCTGCGTTGGTTTCTTCAGTTGGAATATAATCTCCGTAGTAAACTACAATTGGGATTTTGGTCAGCTTCATAAATTCATTCATTGGCACTCCCTTTCCTCCTCGGTTTCCTTCAGGTTCTTCACCTTCCGGAAAGGTGAATCCTCCAGGTTCGTAGGCAACAACGGCTTTTATATGTTCATTTTTAATGGCTGTTTTCCAACCGGGGGAACCTCCTGCCGAATGTGTGAAAAGAATCCCATTTCCAGATTTATCCATAACTGAAGACATTGCATTTACAATTGTTGTCTCGTCTACATTTCCTGTATTGGGTGTCATCATACGGAAAAATTGATCCATAGAAATGCTGTCTTTTGGAAACTGAACACCCTCATTGAATTGGGGATATAATCCAATTCTAAATTGAGTGAACCAAGTCTGGTCATCCGGCGTACCGCTAATTTGTCCGGGTTTTGTAGTCTGCCCAGCCTCTCCCCGACCTGGTTGATCAACGAGATATATACTATAACCTTTTCTTAAAAAAATATTTGCAAAACCTTCTCTTCCATCCGCTGTGGTCTGCCAGCTTCGTCTAGATTGTCCGTAACCGTGAAGGAAAACCATCGAAAGTTTTTTAGGTTTTACAGGAATTTGATAAAAAACATCGGCGTGGTCTCCGTGTCTTGTTTGTCCGCCTTGGCGCACATTCCATGGTTTTAACGGATCGAAAACACCTTCACTTTTGATAACTGAGCCTCCGGCTGAAAAATTACCTTGTGATACAATAGTAATGGGTTTTTGTACCATCTTATTCTGTGCCTTAGCAATTAAATTTGATACTAAAATTAAGATGATTAAGCTTAAATATGTTGTCGTTTTATTCTGCATTACTCCTTTTTTAAGTTGAATATCAAAAGGAAAGAAAACGAGTGCAATTTTCTTTTGATACTATTTTTATTGATGAAGTTTGATTACAAGTCCAATTTTCTTTCACTTAACCATTTAACCATATTGGGGTCTCTGTGATCAAAAAATAAGCTTGAGGCAGTGTCTAAAGTTGCGATAGCATCCATATCTTCAGAAGAAAGTTCAAAATTGAAAATATTGAAATTCTCAGCCATTCTTTCTTTTCTTACAGATTTTGGAATGACAATTACATTTCTACTCGTCAGCCAGTTCAAAATAACCTGAGCTACAGATTTGTTGTATTTTTCAGCAATTGTTTTTAAAACTTTATTATTAAAAATATCATTCTTTCCTTCTGCAAAAGGTCCCCAGGATTCAATCTGTACATTATTTTCAATTAAGAATTTTTGTGTTTCAACCTGTTGATGGAATGGATGGGTCTCTATTTGATTGACCGCTGGCGTAAATCCACTATTTGAAATCATATCTGCAATTCTGTCTGGATGAAAATTAGAAACTCCTATGGCTCTTATTTTACCTGAATGATATAATTCCTGCATTGCTTTCCATGAACCGAAAATATCTCCGTAAGGCTGATGAATCAGATATAAATCAAGATATTCCAATTGAAGTTTTTTCAGTGACTTCTCAAAGGCTTTCAAGGTTTTTTCATATCCTGCATCCTGTACCCAGAGTTTTGTCGTAATAAAAAGTTCTTCTCTAGTAACACCACTTCTTTTGATTGCATTTCCTACCGCTTCTTCGTTTCCATAGGACGCTGCTGTATCAATCAATCGATAGCCTGTTTCAATGGCTTCAACAACTGCTTTTTCACATTCTGCTAAATCAGCAACCTGAAATACTCCAAATCCTAAAACCGGCATTTCAACATCGTTGTTCAATATTACTTTTTTCATTTTTTATCTTATTTAATTATACTTCGCAAAAACTAAAAATTGGATAATCAATTTGTTACTGCAAATTTCCAATCTATTGGCAAACCTATTGGTAGACAGATTACGGAACTTGTAACCAATATTACTGTTCTGGGGCAAAATGTAAAAAAGAGGTCATTTTTATCTTTAGATTTGCATTATAATATGATACTGCTATGAGTCAATCAGTCTATTTTGAAACAGTGAATGATTATAATCATTTTAATAATCATGAAACACTTCACCCTTTGGTAAGTGTAATAGATTTTTCAAAAGCGCATAAAAGAACAGGATCTAAAATGTATTTTAACCTGTACTGCATTTTTTTAAAAGATGTGAAATGTGGTGATCTGAAGTATGGCCGGGCAACTTATGACTATCAGGAAGGAACATTAGTTTTTGTTTCTCCAGGCCAAGTTGTTGATGTGGAAAATAAAATAGATATCTACCAGCCTTTGGGGCATGGATTAGTATTTCATCCGGATTTAATTAAAGGGACTTCTTTAGGTAAGGGTATCTCTGAATATGGCTTTTTCGGATATCAAACCAATGAAGCATTACATCTTTCTAAAAAAGAGCAAGAAATGGTTTTGGAAATGTTTGCTGATATTCAATTTGAATTGAGTCGACCAGTAGATAAACACAGTAAAAAAGTTATAACATCGAATATTGAACTTTTTCTCAATCATTGTGACCGTTTTTATGATCGTCAGTTTATTACCCGGGAAAATGTCAATAAAGGTATTTTAGAAAAATTTGAAGAATTGCTAAACAATTATTTTTCATCTGAGAAACCTAATACTGTAGGGCTTCCATCTGTGGCATATTGTGCAGACGAATTACATTTTTCATCCAACTATTTTGGAGATCTGATCAAGAAAGAAACGGGAAAAACTGCACAGGAATACATACAAAATAAAATTATTGATGTAGCCAAGCAAAGAGTATTCAATATTGATAAATCCATTAGTCAGATTGCTTATGAATTAGGTTTTAAATATCCACAGCATTTTATTCGGCTATTCAAGCAGAGAACTGGTGTTACACCTAACGAATTTCGGAATTTAAATTAAAGTTTAATTAGTCGTTTTTGAGGTTTTGTATTGACTTATTAATTGTCTATTTGAATTTGATAAGTTCTTCCATCTTCACCATCAACACTTGCACTCCCATCATTACCAATATCTGCATAAGAAATATGGTCATCATCTAAGTATCCATCATTAGGAAAGTTAATTTGAATGACTTGGCAGTCTCGAACATCAACAGTAACAAAAAATCTACTATTTATGAAATTCTTCATCAGTTACAGTTCTCTTCGCGCTATTGGACTTTGTATTAGATTTTTTTCAAAAAATTCAGTTACTTCATTCACTGATTTTTATGCATATTCTGGTCTCCAGTAGGTTTTTGAAAACCAAGATTATTTATCCAAACCTTTCTCTTTCAGCCATTTTGATAACAGCTCTGCAACTTCTACATTGTTTAAATCTGACATTAGAAAATGGGTGTTTCCCTTAATTCCCAATTCTGGAAGATGAACAATAGTAACATCACCACCGTGACTATTTACAATTTTTGCCCATTTTCTTGCCGTTGTCAAAATATTTCTCCAAAAATTTAGAGATGCTGCGTTGGTTTCTTCAGTAGGAATATAATCTCCATAGTAAACTACAATTGGTATTTTGGTCAGTTTCATAAATTCATTCATGGGGACCCCCTTTCCTCCTAAGTTTTCTTTGGGTTCTTCACCTTCTGGAAAGGTAAATCCTATAGGTTCGTAGGCAACAACGGCTTTCACGTGTTCATTTTTAATAGCTGTTTTCCAGCCGGGGGAACCTCCTGACGAATGGGTTAAAAGGATTTCATTTCCAGATTTATCCATAACTGAAGACAGAGCATTAACAACTGTTGCTTCATCTACATTTCCTGTGTCTGGTGTCATCATACGGAAAAATTGATCCATAGAAATACTGTCTTTTGGAAATTGAACACCTTCGTTGAATTTAGGGTATAGCCCAATTCGAAATTGAGTAAACCAAGTTTGATCGTCCGGCGTACCATTAATTTGTCCAGGTTTTGTAGTCTGCCCAGCCTCTCCACGACCTGGTTGATCTACGAGATATATACTATAGCTCTGTCTTAAAAAAATATTTGTAAAACCTTCTCTTCCATCGGCTGTGGTCTGCCAGCTTCGTCTAGATTGTCCGTAACCATGCAAGAATACCATTGAAAGTTTTTTAGGTTTTACCGGAATTTGATAAAAAACATCGGCGTGGTCTCCGTGTCTTGTTTGTCCACCTTGGGGCACATTCCACGGTTTTGCAGAGTCAAAAAGTCCTTCACTTTTGATGACAGAACCTCCAGCTGAAAAATTGCCTTGTGTTGCAATGATAATTGGTGTTTGTACTGCCTTATTCTGTGCCTTAGCAGCTAAATTTGATACTAAAATTATGATTATAAAGCTTAAATATGTTTTTGTTTTATTTTTCATTACTATATAATTTAGAAAAGAAAAAGTTTGTTATTAATCTCAATTTTATTATATGCAATCCATCGTTTCAAATTCCCAACCATTCTTTTTAAATGATCTTCATTCAGGAAAATATTGGTCCAATATTCAAATCTGTTGCACTGAACACTTATGTAGTATGTCATAATTGCTAAACATGCAAGGGGTAAAAACTTTTTTTCTTCGTTATTAATTTTGGTTACTGTCTCGTAACTTTTTATGAAGCTATCTGCTTTTTTATAGATAGTAAACCGAAATATATTACATTGCGGTTTGTCGGTTAGTTTATATTCTTGCTGAATAAATTGACCAAGTTCACTTGTTGAAAGTGTACTATTTATTGTCGGAAATTTCTTTGTCATCAATTGCTAGTTCGTTATATAAATATATGCAATTTTAGTAACATTTTCGGTTACAGTTATTTAATTGTTTATGACATATATAATGAGTGATTTAGGGTTTTTGAAAGGCAGAAAATCGAATAACAAAATTTAGTGCTTCAGTTTTTTTCTTAACACTTTGCTAGCCGGCGTTTATTCAACTATTTCACGCAATTCAATATCTCGTAAAGAGGTAAACTAGACGTTACATTATGATCAGCTTTTTTAAACTCATATCCTATCATATCCAGAAAGGGATTGTTAATTTTATCAGTTATTATTGTTAATAATCGGAGCAAGTTCTTTTTTTAATTCTTCAAACTTTTCTTTGCTCATCATATCAATTTCAACTAGTTCTTTTGCCTCTTTTAATTTTGCAATCGCTTCATCTCGGGTCATTTTTCTATTTTTTAAAAGAATTTCACCAGACTCAATCCCTAACTCTGTATCCATGACGCTTAAATATTTATTGATTCCAAAAGCTCTATCATTTATTTCTCCCAAAATCATTACTACATACAACGGTTTATTTTTACTGCCTCTATGATATGTTTTTATCTCTCTGACAATAACTTTGGTGTTTTTTAAACTGTTATCTGCCATATTCTGTGCATCACCACCCATAGCAGACATAATACTTCCAAATCCAGCCGGTCTTCCCATTTGTATGAATTCATAAGTTTTTTTGGAAGTACTTCTTGATTGTGAAACTCCTCCTCTTGCTCTATTTCCATAACTCCCCGAATAAGTTCTTGTATTCAGTTCTTCAGAGGTAGGAGATCCTAATATTAAAGTATCACCCACCTTCACGCTATTTTTACTCGTTGTTATATATTCCTTAACTTGAGCACCGTTTTTAATAGTGTTGAAAAAATTAATATCCTGAGTTTTTTCATAGGTCAATAAATCAATATTTTCTTGAGCTTGGATATAAACTACTGATAAAAGGATAGTAAAAAAAGTAATTGTTTTTTTCATAATTGTTGTTTAATATATTGGAATTTGATTCTTAGTTTACACAAATATAATATACTTACTTATATATAAAATATGGAAAACCATAAAATTCCAAAATGCAAAGACTTTGGAACTTAATTAATATTAGGAAGCTATAACAAATAATGATTTAAAAAATCTTCGGCTGTCTTTAAATGACAGCCGAAGAGATACTATTGATTTATATACTGATTTTCACGCCTGCTGAAATATTAATTCCAGAAAGTGGGCTTAGAAATTTTAACTGAGAGTTCTGGAGTCTTGCCTCGCTGTTCAGGAGATTATTTCCAATAATATAATATTCCAGATCACCAATGCCCAGACTGCTGTCCTTATAAGAAATGCGGGCATTAAGTAGTGAAAAAGCCGGCATTGGAAGTTCAGGATTAATATTCTTTCCTAAATATTTTTGTTGTAAATAATGATCTAAACTGAGATTCAGGCTGAAGTTCTGCAAAGTCCCTTCCAGATTGAATCCAAAACGGCTTGTAGGCATATTAGGCATATAATCACCATCACTCCATTTCCTTATGGAGCTGTCGGCAACACTTATGTTTTTTACCAAATCATAATATCCGCCTATCTCCCACTTTCCTATTTTTCCAAAATCTGCTTTATAAGAGGCTTCTGCTTCAATGCCGTTGATTTCTGTATCATCGGAACGCCATTCTTTTACAAGGAAAACTTCTCTGGAAATTCCGGTGTGGGCAAGGTAAATATAATTTTTATAAGAAGTATGATACCAGTTGGCCGATACGCGGAGGTTCTTCAGGTTTAGGCCTCCTCCTATTTCTACCGTATTGGCAGTCTCTTTATCCAGTTTGTCATCACCATTTTCTTCGGTAAGAATAGCAAAATGATTGTTTCCTGAATACAGTTCATTCACTTCTGGTGCTCTTTCGGAATGGTTGTATTGTACTTTTAGATACCCTTTTTTAAAGATATTCCATTGAGCAGAACTGTGGAATTGATGAAGCGTAAAGTCTCTGTCACTGAGTTTTCCCCCGGAAAGCCCCCGGCTTCTGACATACTTATTATCTGCTTCTGCCCTTCGTTGTACGTGATCGTTTCTATATCCAAGATCCAGCTGAATACTATTAAAATCAAGATGTTGCATCGTAAAGACTCCAATTTCGCGACTTATATTGTTGGGTAAATATCTCTGGCCACCACTTCCTTCCATATCTCTGTATTGAATTTCAAGACCTGTAGTTCCCGTAAGAAATTTTAATTTCTGTTGTGCGATTTCCAGCCGTCCATTGTGCTGGTTCACAGCAAACTGATTGGCACGGTAACGGTCCAGAAGTTCTGCGTTTTTTGAGAATACACCCATATAATTCAGTTTTATGCTTGAAATTGGAGAATTTGTAAACTTGTAGCCGGCTTCAAACATGGCTTTATGAGATAAGCTTCTGATATTGATCGGAAGATACTCTATTTTTTGCTGTGGCTTTCCATGAGTATGTTTTGGGATTTTAGGGATTGCATAGCCAGGAACACCAAAATATGAATAAGAATTCTGATAAGCTCCTCCTGCATACAATGATTTCCCTATATAACTGGTTCCTACATAAAATGAATTACTTTCCGAATGACTATTGGGAATAACTCCATCTTTTGTCTCTACATAATCTTTGATTCCGTTTACTTCACTTTTGTAATGATCTGTAGAAGGATCCTGGCCGGGAATATACAGGTCGTTCTTTGGATTAGGATAAGTTTTACCGTCTGCAGGATTATAATAGGTGGGACTGAATGTATAAAGATCATCTTCAGACAGCTCATAGTCTATCATATGATCTTTAGCGAACTGGCTGATGTAGGGGAAAAGGCTCTTGTTGAGTACCCGTCTTGAATTTACATTTATCTGGCACAATGACTGCAAAATACTGTTGAAGCCTACCAGATTGGGATCATAACATCTGCTGTCTTTTGATTTTCCGGGAATTCTAACTATTTCCTGCTTCTGATTGGATGCTCCTATAGTCCACACCCAGTTTTTAGCAATGATACCTTTAGCAGAAAAGGCTTGTTTCTGCCCACTATTGCTTCCACCTTCCAAAAGTCCTCTGAGATTTATCTTTTTATCCGGTAATTGTCTGGCAATATAATCTGTTTCAATATCTATCGCTCCTCCAATAGCTTTTCCTCCATATAAAACCGATGCAGAGTTTTTGTAAATAGTAATATTTTGAACAGCATTCATCTCTATATCAGTATTAAAATCCGGGCTTATTCCGGAAAGATCATTAACTGCAGTACCATTTTCCAATATTTTTACGCGGTTTCCACTTAGACTTCGAATAACGGGAGCTCCAGCATTAGGACCATATCCGGAGTTCTGTATGCCGGGGATTTTGCTTAATGTTTCTCCTAATGTATTGGTTTGAATAAAATCTAGTTTTTTTCTTGAAATATTGACAGAGTTATAATTTGTTTTTCCCTGTACCTGAACAGGTTCTATATCCTTTACATTTTTTTTTTCATGGTTAATTTTCTGAGCTTTCAGAATGGAGGGTGAATAAATTAGCGAGCTTCCCAACAAAAAATAAAAGGTCCTTTTCATGTGCATATACTTTAATGATCCGGCAAAGCTAGACAATTAAATTCATTAACGCAACATAGTTGCTTTAATTAGTTTTTATAGTAAAGAACATAAGACGAATCTAAATAATTAATTTAAAGTATTTTAAATTGTATTTTATTTTCTGTATGGATATAAAAAAATCCGCTCTGAAAAGAGCGGAATGATTTTTAATGTCTATTCTTACTGATTAGCAAGTAGAACCACACTCAAGTAATTTGATGTGGATTACACCATTTACAACACATTGTGTTTGGCATAATGCGTTAGTTACGACAGTGCTTACACCACCAACTACACCACCAACAGTAGATCCTACGCCAGTAACTACACCACCAACGATAGTACCTACTCCGCCTACTACTCCACCAACTACACCTCCTAGTCCACCTAGTAAAGTACCAATTGGATCTAGTAATCCATTACCTGAAATAGCTTTTAACTCGTTTCTGTCTAATTTTTTTAAGTTTTTCATAACTATAATTTTATATGATTATTACATCACGAATATATGAATAATAATATTACAATTGCAAATTATTTTCAATAAATTAACTATATCTTTTTATTATTTAATATTTCATTAATATAAGTGTATTTTAGTGAAAATATGATTTTCACTTATATGTGATTGATTTACTAAATGTTAAAAATAATAACTCAATTTGTGAAATTTAGAGTTATTATTTTTGTACTAAATTATATTTATTAATGATTATTGTTGAAACTATGTAGAGCCTTCTAAATTTGTTCAGAAATCAATTTTTAACGTGCTAAAATTGACTGTTCAGGTATGAAAATTTCTTCGTTTTAGTAAAAATGGAGACTTGATCAGTCAAATTTCATTATATCTTATAGGAAAACCTGCTTCGGTGGTTGGTAGCGCATTCAAATTTTGTATTTTTGCTCACATACTTTTATCAATGTCAATTTTTTCAAATAATATACGCTTCTTAAGAGCCAAGAGAAAGCTCTCTCAACAAAATGTAGCCGATGAACTGATGATCTCCAGAGTCCGGTATTCAAAATATGAGAACGGAATATCTGAACCTCCTATCGAACTTCTTATAAAAATTTCTAAATATTTTCATGTAAGCATTGATCTTATGCTGTCCGTAGATATCCAGAAGTACCCTATGGATGATATGCTGAAACTGCCGGACAACAGAATTGTTCTTCCGGTAGCGGTAGATACCCATGGAAATGATACGATAGAGATTATCCCCCAAAAAGCTTCTATGGGATATCTTGAAGGTTACAGTGATGTAGATTATATTGAGAGCCTTCAGCGTATTGCTCTTCCCTTTCTTACTAATGGAAAATACAGGGCATTCCCTGCAGATGGAGATTCTATGCCTCCATTCAGAAACGGTTCCTATATTGTAGGAAAATATGTGGAAGGAATCAATGATTTGAAACAGGGGAAAACCTATGTTTTTGTAACGCTGAATGACGGGATTACCTATAAACGTTTTAAGGAAAGAAAAGAAAACTCAATCTGTGTAAGCGCTGATAACTCTTTTTATGAGCCTTATGAAATTCCGTTTGAAGAAGTTGTAGAAATCTGGCAGTATGCTTCAGGAATTTTTCCGGAAGATTTCGAGCCTGGTGACTATGAAAGTTATAATTTTAAAGAAATGTTCCGTGAGCTGAGACAGGATATCAGAGATCTTGATAAAAAGGTTTCCGGCCGCCGCAGAAAACAGTCTTAATATTACATTATAATATGCTCCTGATTTTATAAGTCAGGAGAATATTATAATATATCTGATCTTGCTGTTTGAGATATTCTTAAAATCCCAAAGGTTACTTACAACCAAAAAATTGAGGTATCATATGCCCTCTTGTTATATCGGAGATCGAAAAAGTAGCAATGGGTATTATGAAAATAAAAAGTACCATATCTAAATAATATGGTACTTATATTTGAAACCATTAATAAATCGAACTCATTGATTATTATTGGTTTCTTTTGAATTGAACTGTATTTTAGTGTTTTATGAGGCTGCTGTTATGTTGTGCTTTGAAACGGCAAATGCTACAGCTGCATCTACATGAATCTGAATGGTATCAAATACCGGAACAGAGACATCTTCCTGTTTGATCAGAAGTGGAATTTCTGTACAGCCTAAAATAATCCCCTCTGCTCCACGGTCTGTAAGCTCCTGAATAATCTTAAGATAATTTTTTTTGGTTTCAGGATTAATAATGCCTCTGCTTAATTCATTTCTTAAAATATCCTCTATATAATCCCTGTCTTCACTTTTCTCAGGAATAAGAGGTTCCAGACCACTTTCAATTAGTTTATTCTTATAAAAATCAAGCTCCATCGTATAGCTTGTCCCTAATAAACCAATTTTTTTTAATCCTTTTCGTTTAACGGCATTGGCTGTAGCCGTTGTAATGTGGATGAGTGGTAATCCTATTTTCTCTTCAATCCTGTCGGCAACAATATGGGCTGTGTTGGCACAAAGTACAATAGCTTCTGCTCCTGACTTTTTTAAATTTTCGGCGGCATTATACAGAAGTTCAAAAGTCGCATCCCAGTCGTAATCTGCATTAAATTGCTGAAAATGGTTAAAGTTGACAGAATATATAATACATTCCACAAAATTCAATCCACCTAATTGCTGATTAATTCCTTCATTTAAAAGACGGTAGTAGTCTAAAGTAGAAGCCCAGCTGATGCCTCCTACCAATCCTAATTTTTTCATATTCTTCTTATTTTTTTGTTCAGTAAAAGTAGATATCTTTGTTATATTGTAACAGATACAAAAAACGAATATATTAGTATAACAGATGAAAGATTTTCAATACATAGCACTTGCAGATCAGTTTGAGATTTCCATCAATAACGGAACGTATCCCGTGGGGGCCAAACTTCCATCATTACGCAGTATCCGGCAACAATTGAAAATAAGTGTCGGGACTATTCTGAAAGCTTTCACTTTATTGGAAGATAAAGGTCTGGTAGCCGGAAAAGAAAGGTCGGGATTTATTGTGCTCCGAACCTCTGTTTCTTCTGTAAGTCTTCCAAAGCAGTCAGAAAATAGCACCCTTGCTCAAAAAATAGCGATTGGAAAAGTGTTACAGGAAGTATCATTTCCTGATTCGGAAAACAAATCTTATGTTTCATTTTTTAATGCTGTTTTACATCCGGATTTTCTACCTTTTAATGCTTTGCGGAGAAGTTTACAGCAGGCTTCCAGGGATTTAACAGGCCGGCATTTACAGTATGAGCCTGCTGTAGGAAATAGTCAGTTGAGAACCGAAATTGCTCAAAGGTCTTTCCTTTGGCAGGGTAATCTGTCGGCTGATGATGTGGTTATTACGAATGGTGCTTTGGAAGCAGTCAATCTATGTCTGCGAGCTGTAGCAAAAGCGGGTGATACTGTACTTGTGCAGTCCCCAATTTACCATGGTATATTGCAGACAATAGAAAGCCTTGATCTTAAAATAATCGAATTTTCCGGTTGTCCTTTGACCGGCATCAATATTCAGGAATTGGAAGAAATCTGCAGCAAACAAAGAATTTCTGCATGTCTTTTAATTTCAAATTTTAATAACCCAAATGGAATTACTTTAAATGATGAAAAGAAATCAGCAATAGCCGCTTTTGCTGAAAAAATGGAAATTCCGGTCATAGAAGATGATATTTATGGAGACTTACATTTCCAGACACAACGCCCAACAACTATAAAAAGCTATGACCATCATGGCTGGGTTATGCTTTGCTCTTCTTTTTCTAAATCGGCTGCACCTGGTTACAGAATCGGATGGTGTGCTGCAGGAAGGTTTACAGAACAGGTGATCAAATTGAAAACTGTTACTAATGTTGCAACGGCAAGCATTGTACAGTCTTCTTTGTTGCAGTTGCTGAAAACAGGAGCCTATGACCGTCATCTGCGCAAGCTTCGGCCTGAACTGCATAGACTGATGCTACTGACTATTCAGGCAATAGAAAAATATTTTCCTACTGATATCCGGATGAGCCGGCCCGAAGGAGGTTTGGTAGTGTGGATAGAGCTGCCTGCCCATATTGATGTGTTTGAACTTCAGAAAAAAGCCATTGACCAGTTTGTAAATTTTGCCCCTGGACCGCTGTTTTCCAATAGCGGGGATTATAGAAACTATATCCGGATCAGCTGCAATAATGTTTGGAATGATAAAGTAGAAAATGCACTGAAAAGATTGGGAGATATTATAAAGAGCATGTAAGTGAATAATGATGGATACATAAAAAACAAGGCGGACACACTCAATCCGCCTTGCACTCTCCCAAATAATTAAATATGAAAAAATATGAATGTCTATATCAAACAGGCTTTCAGCATAAGATCATGCAGGTCTGTATTTTTAATAAAAGGCTGTAAATGTTCATTTCCAGGCCCATAAGCTGCCACTTCCACATAATCTCCCGAATGATCCATACTGATCCACCCTACTGAATTTCTGCTTTTCTGAATTTCTGAATAAAGCTTGAAAGGCAGTTTTTTATAATTATAAAGCCCTTCTTCTTCTTTTTCAAGTCCGTTGTAGAAACTCAGAAGATGTTTGGCTTCATCATCATTCAGAATGATTTTGTTGCCTTCATAGATCCAGTCTTTAATGTCTTTTACTGAATAGTCTTTCTGAATCTTGTTCAGAATATATTCGTTGGTATATTGATATTCTGAAATACTGTTAAACTTTTTGGTAGCATCAGTTCCGTAAATCGTTCCGGGATTGGCATTACCATGATCTGTAGTAATGATAACTAATGTATTTCCGTCTTTTTCGGCAAAATCCATTACTGTTTTTACAGCCTCATCAAATGCCAGCTGATCGTGAATGAGTGCTGCTATATCATTGGCATGGGCTGACCAGTCTACTTTTCCGGCTTCTATCTGAAGGACAAAACCGGTGGGATGATCTTTCAACTGATCAATGGCGGTCTTTGCCATTTCAGCAAGAGTTGGTGTATTTTTAAATTCCGGAACATGAACTCTGTCAATACTGTAAGGGAGTGCTCCTGAGTTGAATATTCCTAATAATTTCTCTCCTTTTTTGATTTCTTTCAAGTCGTTTTGTGTTTTTAGAATCCTGTATCCCTTTTTGCTGTACACAGAATAGAGATCTTTCTTGTCTTCTCTTTTTGCTGGATTGAAAAATTCATCTCCGCCTCCTAACAGCACATCCAATTCCAGGTCTGCATACATTTCAGCGATTTGGGGTTCTGCATTTCTTTTTGAAGAATTTACACAGAATCCTGCAGGAGTGGCATGCGTAATGGTAACGGTTGTCACACAGCCTGCTTTCTTTCCTGCTTTTTTATATTGCTGCCATATGGGAAGATGTTTTTCACCGTTGGCCCCCATGTTCAGGACTCCGTTCTTCACTCTTATTCCTCCTCCGAAAGCGGAACTTGCTGCAGCGGAATCAGTTACAATAGAACTTGCAGAGGCAGTGTCCATCAGAGCTCGTGTCACTTTTTTCTCATGATACAGATTGAGCCAGTTACTCCCTTTTCCCAAAATATTCCGGGAATACAGATCAGCCATTGAAAGTGTTCCAAGACTCATTCCGTCACTTACCATAAAGATGATATTCTTTGCTTTTCCTTTCTGGGGATTTTCTACAGTTTTCCCGAAGCTCCAGAGATCAGATGGTGATAAGGTCAATAACCCTGAAAGTAATGCTGAACCTTTTAGAAATTTTCTTCTGTCCATATTGTGTTGAAATAAGATGATAAGTTGTTGTATTTAGTTTTTTATCAAACCAAGTTGCATCAATTAAAGGTTAATTTTAAATATTCTTTGGGAAAGGATCTTCAAAAGGTTGTTTCTGATCAAGCAGTTCTTTTTCCTGTTCATTAATAAGGCAATGCTGGAGGTCTGATAACATTTGATCTTTATCCAGGTTCTGCCCAATAAATACAAGCTCATTGATTCTGTCACCCCAGTTTTTATCCCATCTACTTTCTATAAATTCCTGATTTTCTGCAAATGAAGAATACTGTACCCGTTGGTTCATGGGCATGCTGCCCCACCATACCCCAGCCTTTTCCAGACGGAAAGAACCTCCGGCCTGGGAAAAATTCAAAGCATCGTCTGGTCTTGAGGCCAGCCAGAATAACCCTTTTGCCCTTATTGTTCCTTCAGGATAATGATGATTCAAATAGTTCCAGAGTCTCACAGGATGAAATGGTTTTCTATCTCTGAAAACCAGTGAGCTGATTCCATATTCTTCAGTTTCAGGCGTATGATGTTCAGATTGCAATTCTTTTTGCCAGCCAGCTGAAGATTGTGCTTTATCAAAGTCAAAAAGCTGCGTATTTAAAATCTGCTGAGGTTCAACCTTACCAAATTCTGAATGTAGAATGACAGCATCAGGATTTAATTTTTTAATGGCAGCTTTTAAAAATCCAAGTGTTTCAGAGTTGATAAGATCTGTTTTGTTTAAAATAATCACATTCGCAAACTCAATCTGGTCTGTAAGAAGATTGACAATTGTTCTGTAATCTCCTTCCATATCGGTAAGATCACGATCCATCAATAGTTCATTGGACCCGAAATCTTTCATAAAATTGAAACAATCCACTACAGTTACCATTGTATCTACATAGCTGAAACGGGAAAGGTCTATTCCACTCTCATCATCAATATAGGTGAAGGTTTGGGCAACCGGAATAGGTTCACTGATTCCTGTACTCTCTATCAATAGGTAATCAAAACGATTTTCGTGAGCAAGACGTTCAACTTCTATCATCAGATCTTCGCGGAGTGTACAACAGATACACCCATTGCTCATTTCTACTAACTTTTCTTCTGTTCTTGAAAGAGTATTTTGATTTTCAACAAGACGGGCATCAATATTAACTTCGCTCATGTCATTCACAATGACAGCTACTTTCAAGCCTTGTTTATTATGGAGAATATGATTGAGCAATGTGGTTTTTCCAGCTCCCAAAAAGCCACTGAGTACCGTTACAGGAAGTTTCTTCGTCATGTATTTTAATGTTTATGATTTTTAAAATTGATGATATGGCCAGTAATTAAACCTGCAGCTCCAAAATAGATCAGAGGAACATGAATTTCAAATATCAGGTCGATAAGTACAGAAATAAAAATGAGAGAAACTGATATCCAGAATAAAAGTTTCAGCCAGTGGTTGGTTATTTTTCTGGTTACCCTGAATACGACAATGGTACCAATACAAAGGAAACCTAAATCAATATAGGGGTTATGTGATATTCCCAAAGGAACAATCAGTAATAACGGAAAGACTATACAATGAATCAGGCATAAAACAGCAGCGGAGATTCCTACAGCATCAAGAATTTTTGACTTCATAATAGTATGGATTAATTTTCTTATCGTAACTTTGTTGCAAAAGTATAAATAAAAATTCAAATAACGCAACTTTGTTGCATTAAAATATGAAACAAGTTAGAAATACGCATGCTAAAACTGAAATTTTAAGTCTTATCAATGACTCAGAAATAGCCCTTACCCACTCAGATATTCAAAAAAAATTGGGTGATCTATGCAATAGGGTAACGATTTACAGAGTATTGGAAAGACTTGAAAATGAAGGAGCTATCCACAAGATTGTTAATATTGACGGGGTGGTGAATTTTGCGAAGTGCAGTGGAAAATGTACTCATGAAAAGCATTTTCATAATCATGTTCATTTCAACTGCAAAGAATGTAATTCTGTAACGTGTATTGAAAATGCAATTCCGGAAATTAGTTTACCGGAACATTTTATTGCACAGGAATACAATTTTATCATCAGCGGGATCTGTCCGAAATGTGCTGATGCTTAGAATGATATATAAAAAGCCAGGCAGATTCGCTAATTTGCAAGTCTGCCTGTTTTTATCACAATGAAATTTCGACTATAAAGAAGAGATATAGACTTCTATTTTGGTACCATCATAATTGAATGTGCCATCAGAATTTCTTTTGCCTAATACCCATTTCATATCTACAGGTACAGACCATGCAGATCCTAATGAAAATCCGTTAACAGATCTTATTTCATTTCCTTTTCCTGTTGTAACCGCTGAATGAAACCAGCTTTTATCAATAAGTCTGTAGAAACCAATAGCTTTTCCTGCAGGAATGGGTGAATATCCGTCCCACTTTTCTCCTAAAGGATAGTTAAATACAGTTAACCATTTTTGTCCGGCTGATTCTGCCAGCTGAGCAGGACTTATGGAGGCGCCACGCATATACAAAGCATAGGCTACCACATCATGACATACTCCACTGTTGTATTTCGAAATATTCTCTGCTCCTGAGAGAATAGCATGAGCAACGGGTGCTCTTTCTGATAGGGATAGCTGAGCCTTCCTGGCTCCTTCCGGTGTAATAAATGACATATAATATTTTGTTTGGTAGTGTAAAGATACAGCTTTATATTTAATCACTCTTGTTGGAGAATTGGACTGGATTTTTTAGCACATCATTAGTCTTTTATAAATTCCAGTAAGCGTTGTCTTGTAATTACCTGGTTTCCTCTATAAAAATCATCATCATCCAGTCGGGCCAGTGATGCGGTGGATTGTTCAGAAAGCCATATAACAAATGATTCTCTGTTTTTAAAAACCGTTGGAACTGAAAAATCAATCCCATCATAAAGTTCTCCGTATAAAAATTGATTTTTTTCATCCATTTTCATAGCCATTCCGCAAAAATCACGGTGCCGATATCCAAGTAAATATCCTTTTTGTAGTTTGTCAGCAACAAGTTCTGCTATTCTGTAGCCCAATAAAGCAGTGTCAGAAGCTAAGAAAATAGGATCATTGATCATGAAATATAAATATTAGAAATTGAACATATTATGATTAAATATATCTAGCAATAGTACATACATTCGTAGCTGAAAAGTTTTCCCTCTTTAAAAGTAAAAATAAAGAGTCCTGCATCTCCGTTCTGGATGTAATATTCGTGTGGGGACGAAATCCAGCGTGCAGACAGCATATCACCAAAACGGGTTACAAAATTTCTTTCATCATAATGGGAATCCATACGTTCATTTCCCAAAACTAAAATTTCACCATTACTGAAAGACATTTTATAGATACTTCCGGAAACTTTTCCTTTATATTCTTCAAAAGCAATAATGATATTGGGTGTTCTATAGAAATATTGAGGTTCCCAGCCACATTCCGGCATGTTTGGAATATCTTTAATCTTCTGCATCTCCAGCTGCTTCATCTGTGCACCTGTAATTTTTCCGTCAAAAAGGGCAGTTTCCTTCCATATAAAATGTAGGTTTAAAGCTTTAAGTTTTTTTTCATAAGCTTTAGCTTCTGGTTTTTTTCCAAATTGATCTGCAAGAAGAAGCTCAAAGTCAATATCTACTTTTGAGTTTTCTACATTGGTATTGGCATATGACTCTTTCCAAAAGTTTAAGGCTTGTTTAAGATTTTTATCTTCCAGCCATGCCATTTCACGTAGTCTTCCAACCTGAGCCAGTTCTTTTTCCTTGTCTTTACCCTTTACTGCCAGATAGTCTTTCAGAACTTTTTCGTAGGTAAGTTCAGCACCCAGATATTTCATTTGGATATATTCGGGATTTTCGTGGAAATGATCCCCAATATAGATCCAGCCATCCTGATATAAAGGCACATAATCAATACAGACCATTTCATTTAAAGATGCTTTCCTTACCGGGATGCTTTCTGTTGTAGAAGCTTTCCGTACACGCAGTTCCGATACCTGTACATAGAAATGCGGACATTGGAATCCTTGTGATCCTCTATTGAAATATTGGGCAGGTTCTCCGGAAGACTTTTTACCACGCATCGTTTTTTGTAAAGACTGGCGGTCTATAAAACCAATATCGCCATTGCTTACCTGTACTTTGTATTGTGTTCGGGTGGAATCGAGAAGGTAAACAGGTGCCTCGGTAGAAAACACTCCCAGAAGATCCTTATTATTTCCCTGATCACGGTAAAGGTGTCCCCATTCGGATGTATAAACCGGTTGTTGGCCGGGGCTCTGAGCCATAGTATTGTAAAAGCAACAATGAATGATGCTGGCTCCTAATAATATCTTTTTCAACATATAATAATTTGTATAAGGCAAAAATCACCGGTTTTAACAGGTAGATTCGTTATTGTAATAGAGTTATTCCCATCAAAAATACTGAAAAATGAAGGGTTGTCCTATACTTATTGTTATTCAGAATGGGTATAAATTCCATCCTATTCACCTACTTCCATTGGGTAGAGTAAATAAAAATACTATTTTTATCGGCCAAAAAAAATTAAAGACTAATTATGCCGACTGATGCTTCTCATAAGCTGATTCCGATGACAACTTTCGTGTTGGAATATTATTCACACGAAGGATATGCTGATCTTCAGATTTTGAATCTGATGAATAATTATGCCAATTTTTTAAAGAAGCGCCTGACTCTTGGAATGTTTGTTCCTTTAGATCGTGAAGGAAATATTCTGAAAGAACCCAAAAATTATACGGAATGGAAGTCTCTCGATCATAATGACGGGAAAAGAACAGATGTTGCAGGATTTGAAGAATATGCCGAATATCAGAAGGCAGAACAGAACTGTATGTTTGAAGGTTTTAAAGTAGACTATAACGGATATTCAAAAGTGAGAATCATTGCTTCATATGATGCTTCCATTGAATTATCTTTTAATAAGAACGACCTGATTCCTTCAGGATATCATGATGTAGAATCACTTACCGTTTTTGATGACATCTTTTTAACATCGAGCGCATTAAAAGCGATAGGAATAATAAAGAGGTGAAACTTTAATATATAATGAAAAACGTTTATCAGTCTGATAAACGTTTTTTTGTTTTGATATTTTATCTTACACATTCTCCTGAATGGCAGTGATAGCCTGAAGGACACTGTCCGTTGATACAGGGACCCGCTGCATCAGGATAGCATCTTTCATCTGCGCGACAATGAGAATGAGGAGGACATAAGGAAAGCAGATTTCCAAAACAGATGCCTACAGGAAGAGGAAGATTCAGCTCTATACCAATTTTTCCCACAATGTTTTTTAATGTTTTTCTGTTTAATTTTTTCATGGTTTTTGTTTTAAGGTGTTATTGTTTTTTTACTATATTTTCAAGTTCTGTTATGAAACCTTTCTGTGCCGTATTGATCCGTTGCTGTGCTTCTTCTGAAGCAAACCATTCCCATTGATCTACTTCGGGAATTTCTATTATTTTGCCGGATTTGGGTGGCCATTCCATAGAGAAGGTATTGCTGTAAAGTGCTGAAGTATCAATATGCCCCTCCAATGCCCAGGCGTAAACTATTTTTCCTCCTTTTTGCTTAATGGGTGACAACTCAATAAAGTTCCCTTTCACTGTTTTTCCTGTTTCTTCTTTAAATTCCGTTAATGCACGTTCCAATGGATTTTCATCTGGAAGCAGCTCTCCTTTTGGAATAGACCATGCTTCCAGGTCTTTATTTTTCCAGAAAGGCCCGCCAGGATGAACAAGAAAGTAATACAGACTATCTTTTTCTTTTTTAAAAAGCAAAATACCCGCACTCGTTTTCATGGGCTTAAAGGTTTGATTATTAAAGATATGAAAAATATATAATCCGGAAGGTCAGTAAGATAAACTATTCTTTTTAAATTCAGAAGGAGACATTTCTTTATATGTTTTGAATATTTTATTGAAATGGCTGGCATCATTGAACCCCAGTTTATCGGCAATCTCACTGATATTATAATGGCTATGAAGCAAAAGTTTTTCTGCAGTTTTCATTTTATGCTGTATAACATGCTGTTGTATAGAAAAGCCAGTCTGTTTTTTGATATAAATGCTGATATAATTAGGGGACAGCATAAATTCTTTAGCCAGGTTTTCAATTTTCATTTTATCTGCATCTAAAGCATTAATGTTGATATAATACAACATCTTTTCAATTCTGCTTACATTTTGTGTGACCCAGTTTTTGGTAGTACTATTATGCATTGTATTTCGGATCAGAATAGTGATGATACTGGAAAAAAGATCGGTTGAGATTTCTTTGTTGTACGTATTTTTATGGTTGAACTCATAGAGAAGGATACGTGCAAGTTGCAGCAGATGTTCCCTGTCCGTTTTACTTTGAATCACCGATTCATAGACAAAAGAATGGTCTTCCATCAGAAGTTGGATCACTTTTTTAAGCTCATTATTTTTGTTGGACAAAAGGTTTTGCCAGATATATTGTTCCGTAAATTTTATATAGATGAAACGTGTTTTACTGGTAATGGAAAATTCATGCCCGTCACTTGGTCTCAGAAGGAAAACGTCCCCTTTTTTATAAGGAAAAGTAATATTATTGAGATGATGAAATCCTTTTCCATTCTCTATGATAATGAGTTCATAAAAGTTATGATTATGATACTCAACATCCCAGATTTCTTTTTCGATGCTGAAAACATTAAAAGAATTGAAGTTAACGATTCGTTTCATGAAAGAATGGATTTTTACAAATTTACCATTAATTATTACAATATATCATAATTCATTATTGACCAATTTTGCTCTATTAAATACATTCAAAATGAAATATATAAAACAATCAATACTGTTAGTTGCTTCAACAATCGTTCTGATGTCATTTTCTGATCATGATAAGGATAAAAGGGCAAAAAAAGATCAATCTGAAACAAAAATTCTAACAAAAAAACAATGGCCAAATGGAGCTCAATTGGTGATTTCCGTTTCTATGCAGTTTGAAACAGGCGGACAGCCTGAAGGCGCTGAAAGTCCTTTCAGTAGTACTCCACTTCCTAAAGGCAACCCGGATCTTCCGGCAGAAAGCTGGTATCGTTACGGAGGAAATGAAGGAATTTACAGAATGCTGGATCTATGGAAAAAATATGACATTAAAGTAACTTCCCATGTAGTGGGAACAGCAGCGGAAAAGTATCCGGAAGTGGCAAAAGCTATTGCAAACGGAGGTCATGAAATTGCAGCTCATGGTTTTACCTGGGATAATCAGTGGAATAAGAATTATGCTGACGAACTGAATTTTGTAAAGAAAGGTGTAGATGCTGTTGAAAAAATTACAGGCCAGAAAGCTGTTGGCTATAACTGTAACTGGCTCAGAAGAAGCCCGAATACCCTTAAAGTGTTACAGGATCTTGGTTTTCTGTATCATATTGATGATTTAAGCCATGATGAACCTTTTATTACCAAAGTAAAAGGGAAAAATTTTGTTGTTATTCCTTATACCCTTCGTAACAATGATATCGTCAATATTGAAGGAAAACACTGGAGCCCTGATCAGTTTTTAAACCAATTGAAATTTGAATTCGACCGTCTTTATGAAGAAGGAGCTTCCAAAAGAAGAATGATGAGCATCAGCTTTCACGACAGAATCGGTGGAACTCCTGCAATGATGCATGCTATGGAGGAATTTATTAAATATACTAAAGAAAAACAAGGGGTAGTCTTTATGAGAAAGGATGATATTGCCAAAATGGTTATAAATGATCCTGACACTCTTGTTGATAACAGTGAAGAAAAGTTTAACTAAGTAAAGAAGCGGGAAGCTGGAGGAAAGAAGGTATTGAAGTCTGCAAAGTACTTTTATGACCTGTATAATTTCCTTCTTCGGTCTTCCATCCAAAAATACCTTTATGAATAATACAAAAACAGCCTATTTTTTCCTTCGCGTGTCTATGGGAATTAACCTTTTAGGGCACGGATTGGTTCGTCTTGTAAAACTACAGGACTTTGCATCAGGAATGATGAAAGGTTTTGAAACAAGCTGGCTTCCACAGCCATTGGTACACCTGTTCGGGATTACACTCCCCTTTTTAGAATTGATGATCGGATTACTGCTGATGGTTGGTTTTAAAACCCGCATTGCCACTATAGCTGGCGCATCCCTGATTATCCTGCTGCTTTTTGGATGCAGTACGGTTGAAAATTGGGAAGCCATGGGAATTCAGATGATCTATGCAGGTTTGTTTTACATCCTGATCAGCAGAATAGAAGACAATTATCTGGCTTTAGACAGGAAATGATAAAAGAAAATTCTAAGAGCCGGGTAAGTAAAGAAAACGAAGAGAATACTATATTATTCAAACATTGTTAGCTTTTTTTTCCCGGCTTTTTTATGTCATCAGAGATTATGTTACAACTTCCATGGATTTAGCTACCTTGTTTTTATAATTATGCCCGAATTTTGCATCATAAATAATAGCGACTGAAAATATTCTATTTATTTTGAACGCAATACATAACCCTCAAAATTAGAAATGATGCAAACCATATTAGGAGCCAATGGACAGATTGGTGAAGAACTGGCAAGAGAACTGAAAAGAAATTATACTTCAGACATCCGCATTGTCAGCAGAAATGCTAAAAAAGTAAATGATACTGATACTATTTTTTCTGCAGATTTATCAGACAGAGAAAAAGCTATAGAAGCCGTGAAAGGAAGCGAGATTGCTTATTTCACACTTGGACTTCCTATGGATACAGATCTGTGGGAAAAGCAATTCCTGGTGATTTTGAAAAACGTCATTGAAGCCTGTAAAATCAATGGTACCAAACTGGTTTTTTTTGACAATACCTATATGTACCCTCAAAATAATGAGGTCTTAACGGAACAAACCCCATTCTCTCCTGTAGGAAGAAAAGGAATGGTGAGAAAACGGATGACGGAAATGCTTTTAAAAGAAATGGAAGCAGGAACAATAGAGGCTGTCATCTGCAGAGCTCCTGAATTTTATGGACCGGGAAAAACTCAAAGTATTACCAATAGTCTTATTTTCAATGCAATTAAAGAAGATAAAAAACTAAAAGTTCCTTTGAGAGACAGTAAGCTGCGAAGCCTGATCTGGACTCCTGATGCAAGCCGTGCAACAGCTTTAATAGGAAATACACCTGATGCCTATAAACAGACATGGCATTTACCGGTAGATGATCATAAACTGAATTATGAAGAGTTCATTGCTTTGGTTTCTCAGATTTATGGTAAAGAATTTAAGTATTCTGTAATTCCGAAACTGGCTTTTAAAATAGGATCTTTATTCAACAAAAATGCAAAAGAATTACTGGAACTGCTTCCAAGATATGGGTATGATAACCTTTTTGATGATTCAAAATTCAGAAAAAGATTTCCGGAATTTCAGGTAACCACTTACAGACAGGGAATTGAGCAGATAAAAAAAGAACAGCAGACGGCAAAATAATCACGTTAAAAATAGGTAACTTAGAAAAACGAACACCACAACCGAAGGACAAAACATTCCCCTCCTATGGAAGGGCGGTAAAAAAGAAATAAAATGAAAGCTCCTGAAAAAGTAACCTCCATTACAGCACTACACAAATATCTGAAGTTGAAAAGACCTTCCAACCCTTTGATCAGTGTGTTTGATTTTAATGAAGTGAATGTAGATCCGGAAACTATTCTGAGTGCGGTGACTACAGATTTTTATGTGATTTCTATTAAAAAAGATTGTGCAGGAAGATGCAAATACGGACAGCACTATTATGATTTTGAGGATGGAATCATGTATTTTATTGCTCCTCATCAGGTTCTGCAGTTTGAAGATATTCTGCTTTCTGAGGTTAGGGGAAGTGTATTGGTTATTCACCCCGATTTCCTGCAGGGATATCCGTTGGCTTCTGTTATAAAAGAGTATGGATACTTCTCTTATTCTGCCAATGAAGCGTTGTATCTCTCCGAAAAAGAAGAAAAATCTATAACGGATATTCTGGACAATATCAATAGGGAGATTGAAGCCAATATGGATGGTTTTACTCAGGATTTATTGGTATCCAACATTGATTTGCTGTTAAAATACTGTGACAGATTCTACAACCGTCAGTTTTTAACCCGAAAAAAAGTGAATCATGATCTTTTGACTCAGCTTGAAACGTTACTCGATGATTATTTTAAAAATGAAAAACTGTTGATCAATGGGATTCCCACCGTGCAGTTCGTAGCAGCACAAATGAATATAAGCCCTAATTATCTGAGTGACATGCTGAGAGTCCATACAGGACAAACAACGCAGCAGCATATTCAGAACAGAATGATTGAAAAGGCAAAAGAGCTGCTTTCTACCACCACAATGTCCGTTTCTGAAATTGCCTATAATTTAGGATTTGAACATCCCCAGTCTTTTCACCGCTTATTTAAAAACCAGACGGCTGTTTCTCCATTGGAGTTCAGAAAGTCTTTTAATTAATGATATCATGATGAAAACTATCTTATTAATTGTAACAAACATAGAACAATATGCCAGTGGTCATCTTAAAACCGGATTATGGCTGAGCGAGCTTACCCATATTTACCACGCGGCAAAGGAGAAAGGATGGAAGATTACCATAGCTTCTCCTAAAGGTGGAAATACTCCTATTGACCCGGAAAGTCTGAAACCTCTGGTGCTTGACGGTATTTCAAAAAGTTATTATGAAAATCCGGTATTTATGAATGAATTGGCTCAGACAAAAAGCCTTGATATGGTAAAAAATGATTCCTTCGACTGTATTTATCTTGCGGGAGGACATGCTACCATGTATGATTTTCCTGATAATACTACTTTACAGGAGATTCTCAGAGATCAGTATGAAAGCAATAAAATGGTTGCTGCGATTTGTCATGGGGTCGGAGGATTACTGAACGTAAGACTTTCGGATGGAGAATATATGATTAAAGGTAAAGCTGTTACCGGATTTGACTGGTTTGAAGAAACATTGGCAAGAAGAAAAAATGAAGTTCCTTTTAATCTTGAAGAAGCTCTTAAACAGCGGAATGTACATTACAGAAAAGCATTTATTCCTATGACTTCCAATGTTGTAGTTGATGGCAGTTTGATTACCGGACAAAATCCATTTAGCTCTAAAGAAATGGCTAAAGTAGTAGTTTCTGAACTTGAAAAACAGGCATTCATGTAGAAGGCAGCTATGAATATTTTACTATATTTGTTTTAATTCTATGGTATTTATGGGGGAAAGAAATGGATTATGGCGGTATATACAGGTATTTAATGTATTTTTAATGCTAGTCCATTTGGTGATCCTAAAAACTGAAAATTCCCAATTTTCTTCTATCAAAATCAAACAAAATTACAGTCAGGAAGAGACATCTCATAAAAAATGTAATAAAATTAATCTCGAAGAAAACAACAGAACTCCAATAAAGTGCAACAGTAATTATTGTTCCGGCTTTTCTCTGTTTTTTACCGCTTCTTTTCATTCTTTTGCATTTGAAAAATTTATGGATCAGGAAATCCATAACCGCTATTTTTTGTATGATGATCCACCCTATTATTCATTTTTTAATTCTATCTGGATTCCTCCCAAAATAAAAATGTAGATTTCAGATACCCGTAAAGAACACGATCTGAAATTAACAAACAGAATCCTATTATTTAATCAACATCACATGACCAGCTATTGTTCATGGTTTTGTCATGTTGATGTAATCAATCAATGAATTAAAAAAATAATGAAAACAATACTATCAAACCTCGAAAAAAATACAGTCAGCATCTATGTAATTTGTAGAATATTAATTGGATTATTCTTTTTTATAGCAGGTTTCAATAAACTTTTCCATCCTATTTTTCAGGGGTATATGTTCAATACCATCAGTACTATAGGATTTCCATTTCCTCAGTTTACCGCCAATTTTACCGCTTTTTGTGAATGTATATTCGGTTTATTTTTAATGCTGGGCTTTTGGACAAGAATAAGCTCTGCATTTTTAATCATCATTATACTTGTTGCCTTATTTACGCATGATCTGAGTTCCATTCCAAAGGAACTTATTCCTATAAAATCTGAAACCGGAGTATATGAAATGGATCCTTTTACATGGCTGAGTTATTTCCTTTATTTACCTCAGGTACTGTATCTTTTGTTCCTGCTCCTCTTCTTGTTTCAGGGTTGCACAGGATTTGGAATTGATATTTTAAAAAAAACAGATCTTAAATAATTAATTAGTTTAAGCAGCTCTTTTTTAAGAGCTGCTTTTTTGTTGGATAATCGCAAAGGCGAAAGGTGTTTTAAAATATATAATTAGGTGCAGGAAATCAGAGATTTTTAGTAAGAGATGTGTTATAAATTTTCTCGCAGATAAAACAGATTACGCAGATTTATATAAATATCTGCGTAATCTGCAAAATCAGCGTGAGATAAAAAAAACTATGCTCTATTCTACTTTATAGGAGATAAAACCCTTGCGCCTTTGCATACCTTAAACATACAAAAGCATACTGTTTAAAAAAGTACTTAAAATAGAAAAACGCAAAGTTTTAATGGTTTCAGATTTTTACTAAAAATGAGTAATGATAGTGTCAACAGACCATATCATTTATTTTCCCCCTTTGATTTCTCAAATTAAAGTAAAACATTAAAATCTTTGCGTTAGATATAAGTATGCTTAGAAAAAATTAATGTAATTGATTCAAGCTTTGCTCCCTTAAAATATTAAGAATTAACACATCAAATCTTTGCGTTTAAAACCATACTTTTTACAACCGTCTTTTATGACAAAAGGGATTTTGCTATTGTAATAAGACTCATAAGGATTACTACTATTCCAACCACAACAAACATTTTCTTCGTTGGAAGTTTTGAGGTCAACATTGCTGAAAATGGAGCCGTAAAAACGCCACCCAGCAAAAGTCCCAAAACAATATTCCAGTGATGAATTCCAATCGTGAAAATGAATGTAATGGCACTTGTTATCGTCAATAAAAACTTGGCCACGGTAGAACTTCCTACTACATAACGGGGAATTCTTCCCTCCTTAATCAGTGTTCCGGTCACCAATGGCCCCCAACCGCCTCCTGCAAAGGAATCAATAAAACCGCCTACCAGTCCCAATACTCTGAGATTTGTTTTTCGTTTGGTTTTAGCTTGCCCTGATTTTTTATCTTTGAACGCATTTCTTAAGATATTGATCCCAAGGTATAATGTGTAGCAGGCAATAATAGGTTTTATAATATGAGCATAATGTTCGCCATAATGAGACAGCGTTAAAGCACCTATGATAGAACCTACAATAGCCAGCGGGAATAATACCCATACCATTTTTTTATTGACATTTCCCAGTTTATAATGACTGAAACTTCCGGCAGCAGTAGTAAAAGACTCCGCAGAATGGATGCTTGCACTCACAACAGGTGGCGGAACATTTAGCAGTAAAAGTATAGTGGTACATATCACTCCATACCCCATTCCCATAGATCCGGCAACAATTTCTGCCATGAAACCGGCAAACAGCATCCAGTAAAAAATATGACCATCCTTATTCAGAAAATACTGAATATCACCGGAAAGATTGAACTGGTACACCACAAGCCCAAATAACCCGAAAAGAAGCAAAACTCCAATAATTGCAAGGTAAATATTAGCTTTTCTCTGAGCGGTTTTGGTAATATTGATGAGCTTTTCAATTTCCATGTCCGGTTTTGCAGCAACTTTTCCGTCAGACAGATATTCTGTAGTAATTTTGTTGAGTTCTTTAACCTTATAATTGAAATCTCCGGTGAGCTGATTGCGAATATTCTGCATATTATCCAATACATGATCCATTTCATCTGGAATAACTTCTGTAAAAGTTTCCCTTAATCTTTTAGCAATGGTCGGGGACTTTCCGTTGGTGGAAATGGCAATTTTGAGACTTCCTTTTTTAACAATGGAACCTAAATAAAAATCACACAAATCCGGCTTGTCTGCAATATTGACCAGCACATTTTTTTTCTGGGCTTTTTCTCTGATTTCCCCTGCTAATTCAATATCATTTACCGCAATGATGGCAAGATCAGTATCATTAAAATCAAGATCATTGTAGGTTCTTTCGTGCAGAGTTATATTGGAAAACTGATTTTGTAAAGTTTTTACCTCAGGGATAATTTCCTGCGCTACCAGTCTGATGGAAGTTTCCGGTGAATTACCCAGTACAGATTCCAGTTTTTCAAGAGCTACCTTGCCGCCGCCGATGACCAGCAGTGACAGGTTTTCAAGTTTTAAAAATATGGGATATAATGAATTGCTCATCCTGATTACAATTTTAAGTCATAAGTAAAAGCGAGATAATACAGTCCTCCAATTTCAGGACCTGCTGCGTATTGAAAATAACGGCGGTTCAGTAAATTGGTGGCTCCAATTTTAATATTCGCACGAATTTCAGGAAGTTTCCATGTAGCCTGAGCATCAATCGTGTAATAGGCTGGAATTGCTCCTGATGCTAAAGGACTTTCCCACATAAAGCCACTCTGCCATCTTGCCACAAGGGTAAACCCTATATTTTTAACAATTTCTCTGTTTCCTACACTTACATTTACCATCCATTTCGGGGTATTGAAAGCGGTAATAAACAGGTCTGAAGAATTGTTGGAAGCAAGATCATTATATGAAACATTGGTATTGACATTATAATTTCCTGTAATATTATAACGAATCCCTAAAGACGTTCCATAGCTTTTATAGGTGTTGTTACTGTTGGTATATACCCTGTATCGGTCCTGTTTGCTTCGATCCAGCATTGCAAGAACAGCAGTATTGCTTCCTACCTGACTGTTTTTTGGAACCGCTACTTCTACCTGCCCAAGAAATCCTTCATAAATGTTGTAATAGAAATCCCAGTCCAGTACCAGTTTATTATTGAAAAAAGTAGACTTATACCCTACTTCAAATGAATTGATCTTTTCCGGCTGTAATTTCTGCAGATTGGCTACAGTTAAAAGCTGTTTGTTATCCTGAGCTGCCTGAGCCTGGGTTTTTCCGGCGTCTACATCTGCATTTACTGCTGAAGTGAATCTATCAATGGAAGCTAATGTGTAGGAATTCTCCAGATAGCCTAATCCATCATTCACTTTTGAAAGACCTCCAACTCTTCTTACATTTCCGTTATTGACAAAAGAAAGGGCTTCAAACAAGGATGGAAAACGATATCCGTTCTGAAAAGAAGCTCTGAAATTATGCTCTTTAACCGGAGAATAAACTATACTGATTCTCGGATTTAATTTGGCTTCAAATTCCGGGTTTCTGTCGATCCGTAAAGCAGCGTTGATTTTTAATTTATCATCAAAGAAAAGCTTGGTAATCTGTGCAAAAGCTCCATATTTCTGATAAATAACATCTTTCCCAAAGGTGCCGTTGGCTAAAGGAATGTTTCTTTCATTCACCGGACGGTCGAAATCAACAAAATTGTTTCCATCCGGAGTAATGCTGTACAAACGGTAATCTACACCAGCAAGAAGGTTAAAGATCTTCACAAACCTGCTGAAATCGTAGGTAAGTTCGCCCTGATAGAAACGAGATTTCTGTTCAAGCTTGGCTCCTCCTGTTGCCGGAGCTCCTGCTACGCCTCCATTGGCCGAATCCCAGTTGTTGATTCCGACAATGGTATTTTTCAACTGTTCGAAGGCTGCAGTTCCCGGTACGACTCTGTTTTTATCTGCCTGTTGGCGAGCAAGAATAAAAGCGTCATTAAGGTTGGCTCCTGCATTCAGATTATTCTGAAGAGCTGTTTGGAATATATTTTTCCAGTTGGTATTGGAAAGATTGGTGAGATCAAGATTATCTGCCAAAGGTTTCAGATTATAAGAGTCTCCTGTATTTTCTATCGAGACATAAGCCCTGAAAGTAAGTTCCTTTCCTGTCAGTTCTATTTTATGGTTCTGAACAGTAGCATTCTGCAAACGGATTTTATTTCCTCTCTGGAAAGTTCCGTCCAGTAAACCATATCGGTATACGTAAGATGTTCTCCACTGATCCCCGAAACGGTAATACAATCCCGCATCAAGTTTGATGTTTTTTACATCCGGACTTACAAGATCTTTCTCCAGATATCCTGTTCTTGAAACATTGAATGTAGTTGGTTTCCCATTATAGTCTACTTTTACAGCTACACGGTTGTTTCTTTCGTCTCCATATTTATTCCAAAGGTCTTCTGCCGGATTATTGGGCAGAGCAAAATTAGGATTGGCTGTAACCAAAGATCCTGGATTCTGATCAGTCAAATTGTTGGAGATCCAGTCTGTTCCGCTGAAATAGGATGCATTAACTTTTACCGCAAAGTTTTTATTGATGACTTTTGCAAAGCGGATAGCACTTTCTCCCAGAGAACTTATTTTATGATTGACATTGTCTACATGATTCACCCCACCACGGAAATAAAGGCTTATTCCTTCAGAAGTAAACGGATCTTTGGTCTGTAAACTTGCCAATCCGTTGATGGCATTCATCCCGTACAATGCTGAAGCGGCTCCGGGAGTGACCTCCATAGACTGGATGTCGAGTTCTGTAGGACCTATTGCATTTCCCAATGGTACTCCCAACGTTGCCGACTGTACATCTACTCCGTCTACCAGCTGCATGAATCGGAAATTATTAGGCGAATTGAAACCTCTCGAATTAGGAATTTTCAACGTAAGACTTGATGTTAAAAGCTGTAACCCCTTTACATTTTCCAATGTTTCATAGAATGAGGCTGCAGGACTTTCCCTGATGGTTTTAATATCAATTTTTTCAATAGCAATCGGAGATCTTAATATCTTTTCCGGAACTCTGGAAGCTGAGATTACCACATCATCGATGATTGTATTTTGAGGGTTCAGCCCTATCGTTATTTTGTTGGAAGGCGAAAGTATTTCAACGGTTTGACCTGTGAAACCATCTTTCTGAATGACCACCCGGAATGGAATGGTAACTCTTGTTCTGAGCTTAAAGTTACCCAGCTTATCAGTTATTGCAATGTCCTGTGTATTTTCGATCTGTATTTTTACAGAGTCAAGACTTTTGCGTGTATCTGTATTTTTGATGTTTCCGCTAAGCTCTATAAGCTGCTGCTGTGCTTCTGCCAGGTTAAAAAATAGAAATGTGAATGCGATAATACCTGCTTTTGGCAGAAAATTTCCCTGCTTTTTGTTTTTCATTTTTTCTTCATTTTTTTAGGTTGAGAATGAAGCTGTCTGAATTTTTTACTTCTATGATGAAAGTCTTCTATATTGGTTAATATTACAATTGAAGGGCTTAGAATTCCCCTCTTTTGGAAGGGTGGCGAAAATTCAAAGAATTTTTGACGGGGTGGTTTAAGCCATTAATATTATTGCCGACTTCCATAATAATTCAAAAACTTCAAACAGCTTTGATTGTATTGTTATTTAAGAATCAACAACACATACACATTCGTCTGCCTAAAAGAAGAGATTGATTTTTTTTGTTTTTTTTCAGATCATAATGAAAATTAGCCATATAATTAATTTAAGGTGTGTAAATAACGGTATGAAAAATCGCCAAATGTTTCTTCTGTAAGTCTTTTCTGTACATATATTCCGAAAAGTTCATCCAGAGTGGTAAGAATTTCTTCCTCACCAATATTTTCTTTAAATTTTGTATTCAGTCGCATTCCTAAACGGTCCCCTCCAATGTGGAGATTATATTTCCCATAAGCTGTTCCCACAAATCCGATTTCAGCATTAGGAGACCTTCCACAGCCGTTAGGACAACCGGTCATACGGATGGTAATGTCATCTTCCAGCAGACCATATTTTTCAAGAATAGGTTCTATTTTGGTAACCAAGGATGGCAGATAACGCTGAGCTTCCGCTAAAGCTAGAGAACAAGTGTTTAAGGCCACGCAGGCAACAGAGTTTTTACGTAAGGCGCTTGCTCCATTGGTATATTCTGAAATTCCGTGATCTTTTAAAATATGTTCAATTTCTGGTTTATCTTTTTCCTCAATATCAGCAAGAATAAGATTCTGGTTACAGGTAAAACGGAAATTAGCTTTTCCAGTTTGTGCGATTTTTAATAATCCTGATTTTAAAGGATATTCCTCTGTGTTAAGAATTCTTCCGTGCTCTACAAATACGGTGTAAAACCATTTTCCTTCGTGATTCTGGATCCAGCCATAACGGTCTTTTCGCTGTTCAAACTTAAATTCTCTGGCAGGTTCAAAACTGAAACCTGTTCTTTTTTCTACTTCAGCTCTGTACTGATCGATACCCAATTTATCAATCGTATATTTTAATCTTGATAATTTTCGATCGCTTCTGTTTCCGAAGTCTCTTTGAACCGTGATGATTTCATAGACAGCCTTCAATACTTTTTCTTCCGTATCTACAAATCCAAGTACAGAGGCAAGACGGGCATAAGTAGCTTCATTTCCGTGGGTTGCTCCCAGTCCTCCTCCGGCAGCAATATTATAACCAGCAATTTTATCATTTTCGATAATTGCGATTAGGGCAATATCGTTGATGAATACATCTACATCATTATTAGGAGGGACTGCGATTCCTATTTTCAGTTTTCTCGGAAGATATCTGTCCTGATATAAAGGATCTTCCTCTGTTTTACGGTCTACCAGAAGTTCATCATCAATCCAGATGTCATAATAAGATTTAGTTTTTGGAAGGCACATTTCACTGATTTTTCCCGCCAGTTCGTAAGCTTCCTGTTGCAAAGGTGATTCCGAAGGATTAGCTGTACAGGTTACATTTCTGTTGACATCCCCACAGGCTGCAATAGAATCCAGATGCTGAAGATTGAAGCTCTGAATGGTAGGTCTTAAATGAGATTTTAAAATACCATGAAGCTGAATCGTTTGTCTTGTCGTTACTTTAATGGTTCCTGTGGAATGATCTTCTGCTGTTTCATTCAACCCTACCCATTGTTCCGGAGTTAAAAAGCCACCGGGAAGCCTTAATCTGATCATATAAGAATACAGCCATTCCAGTTTTTTGGAGACACGCTCTTCCCTTCGGTCTCTGTCGTCCTGTTGGTACATTCCATGAAATTTGATCAGAGTCTGGTCATCTTCCCTTATGGCTCCGGTAAATTGATCAGCAAGGCTCTCTTTTAAAGATCCTCTGAGCCCATTACTACTGGTTTTAATCCTTTCTACGGGTGAAAGGTTTTCTTTATCATTGTTCATAATTGTTTCCTTTAATTTTTACGAGTACTTCTTTTTAATACACATCTTTCGCATATCTGCCGCTCATCTCCATATCTTCCAGATAAAGTACAGCGTCTTCTTTGCTGCGCTTTCCTTCCGTCTGGATAATCGTGAGAAGCGTTTGTTCTACATCGTAGGCCATTGGTTCTTTGGCTCCGCATACATATACAGAGGCTCCACCTTCCAGCCAGTAAAATACTTCCTGTGCTTTTTGTTCTAACCTGTGCTGAACATATACTTTCTCGGCTGTATCTCTTGAAAAAGCAAGGTCTAAATGCGTTAAGCTACCTGTTTTAAGAAAGTCCTGAAGTTCTGCCTGATAAAGAAAATCTGATACAAAGTTTCTGTCTCCGAAAAACAGCCAGTTTCTTCCTTCTGCTCCGGTTGCATCACGTTCCCAAAGGAATGATCTGAAAGGAGCTATCCCTGTTCCGGGACCAATCATAATGATATCTTTATCAGCGTCCGGAAGTTTGAAATGTCCTGCATCCTGAATATAAAATTCCACCTCTTCTCCTTCTTTGAATTCGCTTAGAAAACCACTGCATAATCCGTTGTGTTTCTGATGGTCAATAAAGAATTCTGATCTTGCGACGGTAATATGAATTTCCGTATCACCATGAGCTTCCACAGAGGAAGAAATTGAATAAAGACGTGGTGCCTGGGCAGTTAATATCTGGATGATTTCTTCAAATTCATCTGCATTTTTCACAGGATAAATCCTAAGCAGATCAAGAAGACTTAATCTGACTTCCGGAATGGAATGTCCCGTTATTTTTGCATATTGTGCAACCACAGATTTAAGCAGATAACTGATGTTAAGATGTTTGTACAAGAGTTCTTTTACGGTATCCGTAATTTTTGTTGTTTCGATCTGTTTCTGAGGATCAATTCCTGTCAGAGTAATAATTTCATGGACTACTTCTTTCGAGTTGAATGGAATCACTCCCAAAGCTGCACCAGGTTGATAGGCAAGTACTTCTTCTGTTTCAATTTCAATGTGATACGTTTCTTTTTCAGACGTAATATCATTCAGATTAATGATGGCTGAAACTTTTCCCTGAAATTTCTTTCTTCCGGTAGAAACCTTTGGAACTGAAACATTTTTTGTACTCTGACCAGTATTTTTTTGAACGGTTTCAAATACATGCTCTATCCAATGAGAAGCTTCCTGCTCATAGTCAATATCACATTTCTTTAACGGAATGATGCGCTGAGCTCCCAATATTTCAAAACGTGAATCTACATCTTCTCCGGTTTGGCAGAACAGAGGATAACTGCTGTCTCCCAACGCCAGTACTCCGAATTTTAGTCCGCTAAGATTTATTTCATTTTCATAAATATAATCGTAGAATTTTTTGGCTAGAGCTGGTGGTTCACCTTCTCCCTGAGTGCTGATCACTACAAAAAAGAATTCTTCTTTAGCCAAATCTTTTGGCTTGTATTGGGAAAGATCAGCCAGTTTTACCTGAAGCCCTTTTTTCTTAACGATACCTGCCAGCGTGGTAGCGAGCTTTTTACTGTTTCCGGTCTCCGTTCCATAAGCCAACGTTATTTTCTTTACGGTATTCTGTACAATAGTATTCGTTTCTTGTGGTGTCAGAACGGCTGTAAGTGAAGATCCTCCGGCAATACCGGCAAGATATCCGCTGGCCCAGATGGCTTCGTCTCTGGAGAGGTCTCCGGATATTTGTTTTAATACGTTTAATTTAGTTTCAGACAGCATATTCAAAGAAATTTTGAGTTGTAGGGATTAGACTTCCGTTTTCCACTGATTTGAAATAAAGACCTTCCTGCTCTGCATTTTCAAGCCATGAAAACTCTTCATGGAGATTCACAATTTTACCCACAACAACCAAAGAAGGTGAAGCAAAGTTCTTATCTCCGAATTTTTCATTAAAATCATCAAATGATGATGTGTACACCTTTTGAAAAGGAGTCGTAGCCTGTTCAATGACTGCAATTTTTTTATCACCTGAAATCTGAAGTGCTTTCAATTTTTCCACTAGAGGGGTAAGATTTCCTTTAGACATATAGAAAACAAGGGTGTCATTGGTTAAAGCAAGCTCTTTCCAGTATTCTTCACTTACGATCTCTGATTTATAATACGTCAGAAAACGAACGGATGTGGAATATCCTCTTGCTGTTAAAGGCATCCCTGCAAATGCTGCTGCTCCTAAAGCTGCTGTAATTCCCGGAATAATCTCGTAAGGAATATTATTCTGTTTTAAAGCCTGCAATTCATCCAGAATGTTGGAAAATATGGAAACGTCACCTCCTTTCAGTCTTACAATGGTTTTGTTCTGAAGGGCATATTCTACCATCAAAGTATTGATATGAGACTGAGGGGTGGATGCATTTTTGCTGCATTCTTTTCCTACATAGATGATTTCTGTATTTTCATTGACGTAGGTTTCAAGAATTTCCGGACTTACAAGGCGGTCACATAAGATGACATCTGCTTTTGCAATAGCTTTTACTGCTTTTACAGTAATCAGTTCAGGGTTGCCGGGTCCTGCACCGATAAGGAAAACCTTTGGTGATTTTATATTTGTTTTCATTGAAGTAGGTGTTAATTAAGGATTTAGAAGAGCCCTTCTACGGACAGATATCTTTCTCCGGTATCGTAATTGATGGTAAGGATTTTAGCGTTAGGTTGTATTTCCGGTAAATGTTTGGCGATGGCTGCTAAAGCGGCTCCAGTGGAAACTCCAACAAAAAGACCTTCTTTTTTAGCGGCATTAAGGGCATACTCATAAGCCTCTTCCTTTCCTACTGTAATTACTCCGTCCAAAAGGGTAATATCCAGAATGGAAGGAACAAATCCTGCTCCTAATCCCTGTAATGGATGTGGCGCCGGGCTTCCTCCGCTTAATACAGGGGATAATTCCGGTTCTACAGCAATTACTTTTACGTTAGGATATTTTTCTTTTACCGTTTTTGCGATTCCGGTGATGTGTCCTCCGGTTCCTACTCCTGTAATGATGTAATCCAGACCGTCCGGAAAATCTTTTAAAATTTCCTGAGCGGTGGTTTCTACATGTACTTTTACATTGGCAGGGTTGTCAAACTGTCTTGGAATCCATGAGTTGGGCGTTTCTTCAGCAAGCTCATTCGCTTTTTCAATGGCACCCTTCATTCCTTTTTCTCTTGGAGTCAATACGAATTCTGCTCCGTAAGCTTCCATGATTTTGCGGCGTTCTATACTCATGCTTTCCGGCATGACAAGAATGAGTTTGTATCCTTTTACAGCAGCTACCAAAGCAAGTCCTATTCCTGTATTTCCGCTTGTAGGTTCTATAATAACGCTGTCTTTATTTAATAATCCTTTGGCTTCTGCATCTTCAATCATGGCCAAGCCAATTCTGTCTTTAATGCTTCCACCAGGATTGCTTTTTTCAAGTTTGATCCAGATTTCATGATCTGAATTGAAGAGTTTATTAATTTTTACGACGGGTGTATTTCCAATCGTTTCTAATGCATTCTGAAATTTCATATCAATGTACTTTTTATTTTTGTTTTTTCTTAAATCACAAAGGTTAATGATTCCGGTAATGAGCTATTATCCTTTATTTTTATTTCACTTTTATGGTAGACCAGAGAGTTGGCGGGGACATCCTGTGTTACCCAGACATTTCCTCCTATGACACTTTCTCTGCCTATAGTAGTTTCACCTCCCAGAATTGTAGCTCCCGAATAGATAATCACATCATCTTCAATGTTGGGATGTCTTTTCTGATGGGCTTTTTCTTTGGAAACATTCAACGCTCCGAGGGTTACTCCCTGATAGATTTTGACATTGTTCCCGATAACGGTAGTTTCTCCAATTACGATTCCTGTTCCGTGGTCAATGAAAAAAGACTTTCCAATAGTGGCTCCCGGATGAATATCAATTCCGGTTTTACTGTGGGCATATTCAGAAATGACACGGGGCAAAATTTTTACTTTCTGAGTCCAAAGCTGATGCGAAATACGATAGACATACGTGGCAAAAAAGCCGGGATATGCCAGGTATACTTCTTCCAGAGAATCGGCGGCAGGATCAAATTCCAAAATAGATGTTGCATCCAGAACCAGCTGATGATATAATTCAGGTAAAGTCTCAAAAAACTGTCTGACCTGTTTTTCAGTAAGATTTTTATCTCCTGTTACCGTATTGATCTGATCAGAAAGTGTTTCCTGGAGTGCTTCAAAATTTATTTTCAGCTGATCTTCAGTATTATCATCCTGAGGAAGGAAAAGTGTTTCGTACAAATCCTTCACCCATTTTTTGGTCTTTATTTTATCAAAGAATCCATGAATATTATTTTGTTTGGTCTGATGAATTCTTTGTGTTAATTGATCGGAAATTGCCATTTTTCTATTGAATTATACAGGCTGCTACCGTTGAATTGGACGTTTCATCTACCAGAATAGCCGAGCCCGTTGTTTTATTATTGGTAAAGCTGTCATACACCAAAGGCTGTGCTGTACGGAGTGTAACTTTTACAATTTCGTTCAGTTTAATTTCGCCATCAGTCTGTTCCCTGATCAGGGTGTTGACATTGATTTTGTAATCTACCTCTTTTACAACTGCTTTTACAAGTCTGCTATTTTGCTGCAGAAGGTATTTATTCCCTGGCTGCAACGGTTTCTGATCCAGCCAGCATAAAAGAATTTCAAGGTCTTTTTCAACTGTCGGAACATGCTCTTCCGTGGCAAAAATATCTCCCCGGCTGATATCTACATCGTGAGCAAGGTGGATCACAGCTGGCTGGCCTTCAAAGGCTTTTTCTTTTTCAATGCCATTGATCTCAATTTTGGTGATTTCAGTGGTCAGATCTGCCGGAAGAATATGAATTTTGTCTCCTTTTGTGAATTTTCCGCTTAATATTTGTCCGGCATATCCCCTGTAATCATGCAGTTCCTCAGTTTGGGGGCGGATTACATACTGAACCTGAAAACGACTTCCATTATTTGTTTCTTCATTTAACGTTACTTCTTCAAGATATTCCAGAAGTGAATTTCCTTCGTACCATTCTGTTCTGGACGATTTTGAAACAATATTATCTCCTTTCAATGCTGAGATTGGGAAATAACTTACGTCATTCAATCCCAGATTTTCTGCAATTTTTGCATATTCTGATTTTATATTTTCAAAAACTTCTTCGGAATAATCTACCATATCCATTTTGTTGATGGCTACAGCTACTTTCTTTAACTGTAACAAAGAGGCGATGATAGAATGTCTTCTGGTCTGTTCAATCACTCCTTTTCGTGCATCGATCAGGATGACCATCAGGTCAGAGTTGGACGCTCCGGTGATCATATTGCGGGTATACTGCACGTGACCCGGAGCATCAGCAATGATAAATTTTCTTTTTGCGGTTGAAAAATAGCGGTAGGCAACATCAATGGTGATTCCCTGCTCTCTTTCTGCGCGCAGACCATCCGTTAAAAGGGCAAGGTCTACTCCGTCTTCATTTTTGTTTTTAGAATGTTTTTCAAGGACTTCCAACTGATCCTGTAAAATACTTTTGCTATCGTAAAGCAGTCTGCCGATAAGGGTACTTTTACCGTCATCTACGCTTCCTGCTGTTATAAATCTTAATATATCCATCCGATTTTAATTATAAGTAATGAGTAATGGGCAATGAGTAATATTTTGCTGTTTAAGAAGTAAAGGTGTTTATCCTATTACTTATTACTCATCGCTGATTGCTTATTTAGAAATAGCCTCCTTTTTTTCGGTCTTCCATTGCGGCTTCTGTTACCCTGTCATCAATTCTGGTTTCGCCACGTTCTGAAATTCTGGTTGCTACAATTTCTTCGATTACCGCATCTATTGTAACAGCATTAGATTCCACAGCTGCAGTGCATGTCATGTCTCCTACGGTACGGTAACGGATTTTTTTTGTGGTGATAATATCTTCAGGTTCCAAGAAAACGTGCGATGAATTGGCAAGCCATTGTCCATTAAAATCGATTACTTCTCTTTCATGCGAGAAATAGATGGAAGGGAGTGCGATTTTTTCTCTTCGGATATAGTTCCAGATGTCAAGTTCTGTCCAGTTGCTGATAGGGAAAACTCTTACATTCTCTCCTTTATGGATTTTTCCGTTGAAAATATTCCAAAGCTCCGGACGCTGAAGTTTAGGATCCCATTGTCCGAATTCATCACGTACTGAGAAGATTCTTTCTTTGGCGCGGGCTTTTTCTTCATCTCTTCTGGCTCCTCCAATACAGGCATCAAATTCAAATTCTTCAATAGTATCAAGAAGAGTGTAGGTTTGCAGCCAGTTTCTGCTTGGGAATTTACCTTTAGCCTCAGTCAGTTTTTTACTTTTAATAGTGTCTTCCACTTTTCTGACTGCAAGATTAACATCCAATTGTTTTACCAGCTGATCACGAAAATCCAACACTTCCGGAAAATTGTGTCCGGTATCTACATGAACAAATGTAAACGGAATTTTCCCATAGAAGAATGCTTTTCTTGCCAGATGAGCCAGTACAATACTGTCTTTTCCTCCGCTGAATAATAAGGCCGGACGTTCAAACTGACCTGCCACTTCTCTTAATATGTAAATAGATTCGGCTTCTAACTGATCTAAATAGTTTAACTGATGTATTGACATTTTTTTCTTTTTTTATTGATGAATATGCAGACCACACTCTTTTTTATTGGCATCTTCCCACCACCATCGGCCCGCTCTGAAATCTTCTCCTTCTTTGATTGCTCTGGTACAGGGCTCGCATCCTATGCTTACAAATCCTTTTTTGTGAAGATGATTGTATGGTAAATGATGATCTTTTACATAATTTGTCACTTGTTCTGAAGTCCAGTGAAGAATAGGATGAAATTTTATGATTTTGTTATCCGGATCCCACTCCAGCTGTGGCATATTCTGTCTGTTGGCAGAATGTTCAGATCTAAGTCCTGTGATCCATACTTTATAGCCTTCCAGTGCTTTTTTTAAAGGATGAACCTTTCGTATAGTACAGCATGCTTTCCTCTTTTCTATAGATTGGTAAAATGAGTCCGGACCATTTTCTGTTACAAATTCTCTGAGTTCTTCCGTATCCGGATAATAAGCTTTGATATTTTTCTTGAAGAAAGCCTTTGTAGATGCCCAGGTTTCGTAGGTCTGTTCAAAAAGTCTTCCCGTATCCAGGGTGAATATTTCAATATTTAAATCTTTTATCAGATGAGTGATGACCTGATCTTCATAGCTGAAACTGGTTGAAAAGATTACTTTACCTGGGAATCTTTCAGTCAGTAATTGCAGCCCATTAGTTTGAAAAGAAGCTTCAGAAGCCTCTTTTGCAATATTTTCGAATTCATTTTTCAGACTGTATTCCATTTTGAATTGAGATTTAAGTCTTGCAAATATATATAAAATTCTATAACTCCTATCAAAATAGTAGAATTTAAATAGAAATTTTTTTAATCTTTATTTATAAACTTAGTAAGTGTGGCTTCCATCATGCTTGTTCTGGTCTTCTCACGAACGATCATGAGTTCTTTTCTCAGATAGCAGACTGCTTCATCTACACAATCGTCACATGCTTCGTAAAAATTTAAAGAAACACACGGTGTAAGAGCAATAGGACCATCAAAAATACGGTAAATATCTGCTAATGAAACATCGTCAGGAGATTTAAGAAGGTAATACCCTCCTACTTTGCCCTGTTTACTGTTGACAAGCTTAGCTCTTTTAAGCTCGAGAAGAATTTGTTCCAGAAATTTCTTGGGGATGTTTTCATCTTGTGCAATAACAGAGGTTGGCAGAAAGCCCTGGTTATAATTCCTTGCTAATCTGACCATTGCTTTAAGTGCATATTTGCAACGTTTTGACATCATAATTTCTGCAAGTTATGATAAATTATCTGATAAATGAAATGTTTTGTGTGGAAGGAGTTTGAAGTAGAAGTGTATAAAACCACCCCGTCAAAAATTCTTTGAATTTTCGCCACCCCTCCAGTGGAGGAGAATTCTGAGACCCCGGTTTTAAGTATCAGGATCTGTTTACTTCTTCTGTAATAAAAAGTAAGCAAGTTCTTCATTCTCACGAATCAGATTTTCAATTCTCCTGAAACCGCTTTTCAGAAGAACTTTCTGAGAACCTATATTATCAAGATCGGTTACTGCTACGATATCTCTCTGATGATTTAATGATAAACAATAATCAACAAGGGCTTTACAAACTTCGGTTCCGAGTCCTTTGCCCCAGTAATTTTCTCCTAAGGTATACCCTATTTCTAACTGGTCAGTATTATCAAGGAAGACTCTGGCAAGACACATTCCTACAAAATCGTTATTCTGGGTGTTGAATATTCCCCATCTGCTGAATGGTCCTGCTTCATAATCAGACAATGCTTTGTCAAACATTTCTTTATATTCTTCTGGAGTTTTGTAAGGAAGATATCGGGTAACGTTTTCATTTTGAAAAAGAGTGGAGAATAAAGAAAATTCTTCAGGAGAAAATTCGCGGATGATGATGCTGTCGTTTTTGTAATGCATTGGATATTGTTATCAAAGAATAAAAGTACATAAATAAAATAAAAAATTGGGCTTAAAAATTAAGCCCAATCAACTGCATATGAATACTAAACTATTATCCATATTTCTGAGAAAAGTGTTTTGTTATTTAAAAAGTTTTAAACCAGTCTGTAACTGCTTTGAAATAATAATCTGGAGGTTGATGGCCTTGCAGACCACCACCCCCAGAATATTGTCCATAAGCATATAAACTAAGTCTAACTTTAGAAGTGCCTGAATATTTTTTACTTACATCTCCCAGAGTTCCAATAGGTGTTGTAGTGGTGGGATTTGGGTTTGCATAGTTTTTTGATATCCAGAATGCAGCTTGTTCGTTTCCAAACTGACCGTTAGCGTTTGATCCTATTTTTTAGTGAATTTTTGGGAAGATTTTCCTAAAGAAGTTTCAATATCAATTAAATAAGTTCCGCTTAGGAAGTGTTTAACATCAACCTTATCACCAATAACTTTTGCATTCATTTTTCTTCCAAACATATCATAAACAGAAATTGATTTAATTTTCCCTTTTGTTTTAATATTTAATACATCAGAAACTGGATTGGGATAGATAGATGTTTCTGAGTTTGTTGTATCAACGTCTGAAGTGGATAATGATGATAATGCACAAGGGGTTGTAATACTGCCATTTGGTTGTGTATTATATCCAAACTCAGTTACAGAATAACCCGAACCATTGGCCCCAACAATCAGTTTGAAATAGCCGTTAATATTGTAACCTTCGAATTGGTTTCTAAAACCAACATAAGCGGTTTTGCCAGACCAGGTAGTGTATGTAGGAGTGTATACGTCAAGTTGTCCAGGAGTACCAATTGGATAGCCTATATTATTTGCATTCGTTATGGTGGTACAAGCTGGAATTAAACTGATATTTCTTGTTCCTGTTTGGCATACTAATCCTTTCCAATAGGTTTCCAATTTTAATTGATTTGCTCCATAGTACCAGGCACCATACCCTGCATCATCACTAAGCTCCGGGTTAATGATAAAATATTTCCAAGTTGCCCCGGAGTTGGTGGTTACTGTTGTTGGTGTTGGGTTGGCATAACTTTCCAGAGGAGTTCCTGTAACTATTTTATAAGGATCTTTATAAGAGAAAGTTAGTGCTAAAGCTGTTGTTGATCCTAGTGAAGTTACACCTCCTGTTATAGCTGCGTTTAAGAACGTAATTGATGAATTCAGGACCTGACTTTTAGGGTGACTGGTTGCAGCACCATTTATGGTAAGCGTAGCAGTAGTTGGGTTTGTAACTGCTATAGCTGCTGTTAGTCCTGCTGGTAATGAAGAAGTGAAATGTGTTCCTGCAGTAAGAGCTGTTCCATTTGGTACGGCAAATGTTGCTCCGTTTAGCGTAATCGTTGATGTAGGGGCAGATGCTACTGTTCCATCTAATGACACGGCTCCATTATTGTTTAGGTTCTCTGTAAATGTACTGTTGCTAAGGGTTAATTTAGGTAGAGTATTAGCAACTCCGGTTGCGGCTAAGTTGGCAGGCTGCCATAAATTCATTCGCGAAGGATGATTTAATGCTGCCAGCATTCTGTTAACCTGTCCATTGGTAAACATTTTATAACAACCGGAAGAGCCATTGTATCCCATATAGTTTTCAACGTTCACTTTTTGTCCAAGACAATTGTTACCCGCTGAACATCCTAATCCGGAAGAATTATTTTCTACAGGGGTGTCAGCAACTCCATCACCATCATTAGTTGGGTTTGCAGTTGAACATGGAACATTAAACGTGTGCTGAAGATTTAACCAATGCCCAAATTCGTGAGTAAATGTATCAGAAAACTCGTTTGAAGCCGTTGTTCCTGCAGCATTAAATATATAACGTCCATTATATACAACTCTGGCTGTATTTACTGAAGTCATGTATGAATCCGGATACCAGGCAACTCCTGATTGATATAAATCTTTATTAGCATACAGATCATTCTGTATATACACATTCATATACTTTGTATTATCCCATGCATCTGTGCCAATTTCTGCATCATATCCGCCTCCATTGCCATATCCGCCTTTGAAAGGATGAAATACCACTCCGCTTGTTGCTTTTCCGGTTGGATCAATTTTAGCTAAGCGAAATTCAATGCTTAACGCTCCTCTGATAGATTGGAAATCAGGATCCACAGTATTTGAATCCGTGTTAATTCCATTGAAATTTAAGTTGATTTGTTCCAGTAAGTCAACTACTTTCTGGTAATTTACTTTTACATTGCTTTGAGATTCTCCATATACATGAAAAACCACAGGGATGATGTACGTTGGATTGTTGATCCTATTATTCAATGAATTTTTGTCTGATCCCATTTTTTTTACGAAATCTTGGGTGTATTTCTCAAAATTTTCATATTCAGCCTTAGATTCAGGGTGCAGTTTAAAATGTTGTTTCATCATTTCATCTGCTTTACACTCATGAGGTCTGTTTTCTTGCGCAAAACCTATTATTGGAAATAGGGAAACAAGTACTAGTAATTTAAATTTTTTCATAAATTTTGGATTTGGTTGTTAATAAATTATTTGAATAATCAAATTGTTTTTTGGCTTGATTTGTGTGTTATGTGGTGTTTTCTAACTAAATCTTTCAGGGTTGAATATCTTTATCTCAACCGTTGGCTTTTGGTCATTGGCAAGTTCTGAAACTGTTTTTCCAAAAATGGGTCCTAAACTTAAACCCATCATACCGCCGCCGCCTCCTATAATCAGGTTTTTTAATTGGGAAGATTGTCCTAAATAAGGCAGTCCATCCGGTGCGCAGGGCCTGTAGCCGAACCAGATTTCAGATTCTTTGGGTTTTTCAATCTGAAAGTCAGGTAAATATTGAGGAATAGACCGGACGATACCTTCTACTCTTTTCATGTTAATTTTATCATGATGGGAAGCCAGTTCCATAGTTCCACCGAAGCGGATCTGCCCATTCATAGGAGTGACAGCCACTCTTGCTTCCAGTAATAAAGCAGCATGGTTCATTGTATTGATTTGATTTTCAGTGGTATACATGAATGAATATCCTTTTCCTGGCATTAATTGAATTTTGATTCCTGCTTTCTGAGCCAGTTCAGGGAGAAATGAGCCTCCGGTCATGACGAAACGGTCTGCTGTAAACTTTTTATCATTGGCAATTACTGCTTTAATCATGTTTACTGATGTTTCAAATCCGGTTACCTTGTGATGGGTATGAAAAACGACACCATTATTTTTAAGATAAGAGATCATCTGCTTCATCAGTTTCATCGGATTCATATGGCCGTCACATTTATAATTGACCCCGCCAATAACGTCCAGCCGGATATTGGGCTCGAGTTCCTGAATTCCTTTTTTGTCCAGAATATCAACAGGTAATCCCATACTGATTGCTTTATGAGCAAGTTCTATCTCCTCTTCTGCTACTTTCTCCGTTTTATAGAGCATTAAAATGCCATTTTGATTAAGCTCAAAATCAAATTCATCCTTTGAGGCAATCTCATTATACAGTTTGCTGCTCGCAAGATTAAGATCCCGGATAGCAGCTGTGGAATAATCAACATGTTTTTGGTTAGAATGTTTCAAAAACTTCAATCCCCAGGAGAACAAATCTGTATTCAATGAAGGCTTTACATAAAACGGACTTTTGCTATCAAACATCCAACGGATTCCTTGTGCAACAACACCCGGCGCCGCTAACGGAGTAAAGTGACTGGGAACTATCATTCCTGCATTGCCATAAGAACAATTGTTGGAAAGATCATTCTGTTCCAGAATTTCTACACTCCAGCCTTTCTGTAAAAGATAATAAGCGGAGCTTAAACCAGCTATTCCTGCACCAATAATGAGTGCTTTTCCTTTATTCTGTGTCATATGTTTGTTTACATTACCTGAAATCCCTGCCAGTAAGGATCTTCATCGTCAATAATAATATGATTATAACCTGTAATTCTTGCCCAGCCTTCTACTGACGGAATAATTGCAGATTTCCCGTCTACAGTATCCGTTCCTTCAATTCTTCCTATGAACTGGGACCCGATATAGCTTTCATGGATAAATTCTTCTCCTTCTTTTAATTTTCCTTTAGCATACCATTGAGCCATTCTTGCAGAAGTACCTGTTCCGCATGGTGAACGGTCCAGAGCGTTCTCTCCCACTAAAACAGCATTTCGTCCACTTGCTTTGGGATCTTTGGGATTACCTGTCCATTGAATATGGCTTAATCCGGTAATGTGTTCGTTCTCAGGATGAATGAACTGGTATTTTTCATTAAGTAATTGTCTGATGATTTTTCCGTAATGAATAAGCTGGCTGGCTGTAAAATCTGAAATATCTCTGAAGTTTTCCTGAGGATCTATAATAGCATAGAAGTTCCCGCCATAAGCTACATCAGCTTTTATCAATCCTAGATCCGGGCATTCCACTTCCAGGTTTTCGGCATACAAAAAGGATTTTACGTTGGTTAATTTTACAGAGGTTACTTTTTTGCCTTCCTGTACATAATCGATGAGAATAAGTCCTGCCGGTGTTTCAAGGCGCAGCTTTCCGGGGACTTTAGGGAAAACCAAACCTTCTTCTATGGCAATCGTTACGGTTCCTATTGTTCCGTGTCCGCACATGGGTAGACATCCACTGGTTTCAATATATAATACTCCGATATCGTTTTCTTCGCTAAAAGGCGGATACAAAATACTTCCACTCATCATATCATGACCACGGGGTTCAAACATGAGTCCTTTCCGGATCCAGTCGTATTCTTTCATAAAATGAAGCCTGCGCTCCATCATGGATTTTCCTTTTAAAATGGGGCCTCCTCCCGCAACAAGACGTACAGGGCAGCCACAGGTATGCGAATCTATACAAAAAAATGTTCTGTTCATGTGGTTTGTAATTTTAATGATTCTGAATTGACTTCTCCATCGACTATTCTGCTGATCTGTAACGGATTTTCATTCCTCAGTTCTTCGGGCAAAAATTCATCCGGCCAGTTTTGGAAAGAAATAGGACGGATAAACCTCTTTACAGCATCCGGTCCTACGGAGGTAAAACGGGAATCAGTAGTGGAAGGAAAAGGGCCTCCGTGTTGCATGGCATAAACAACTTCTACTCCTGTAGGCATTCCGTTGAAGAGTAACCTTCCACATTTATCCTTCAGAAAGTTGATCAGCATAAAATGATTCCGGAGGTCTTCATCGGTAGCTGCTACGGTAATGGTTAACTGTCCTTTCAGCTGTTGAGCAACATTCATTATTTCTTCATCCGTTTCACATGCTACAATAATACCAAATGGGCCAAAGACTTCTTCACTCAATACAGGATTATTCATGAAGTTTCTGGCATTGGTTTTTATAACGGAAGCGCTTCCCAGACAGTCTTCTGTTTCTTTATTTACTGATGCAATTAATTCAACATCAGGTTGTTCTGTTGCGATTTTTTTGTTTTTTTCGAAACTTTCAAATATCCCTTTGTGAAGCATATTAGCGGGAGCAACCTTCTGAATTTCATCTTTTAAAGTATTGATAAAGCGGTCAAGAGAATTCCCTTTCAATGCAATAAACACTCCCGGATTTGTACAAAACTGTCCTACTCCTAACGTTAAAGAAGTAATATATTCTTTTGCTAATATTTCTGCTTTGTTTTCAAGCAGTTGTTTCAGCGCAAATACAGGATTGATACTTCCCATTTCTGCAAATACGGGAATAGGATTTTCACGAAGGTTCGCAATATCAAACAGGGCTTTTCCTCCATTGAATGAACCGGTAAATGCAACAGCCCGTATATCCGGATGCTGAGTCAAATAAGTCCCAATATCATAGGATGCTCCGGTAATATGGCTAAAGATCCCTTCAGGCCATTCGAATGCTGTAACAGCAGCCGTGATAGCATCAGCCATCATTTGCGATGTCTCAGAATGTGCCGGATGAGCCTTTACAATGACAGGGCAGCCTGCCCCAATGGCACTCGCTGTATCTCCGCCCGCTGTAGAAAAAGCAAACGGAAAATTACTGGCTCCGAAAACAACTACAGGGCCTATTCCTACATTGTATTTTCTGATGTCTCCTTTTTGCTTATCAGGCTGTGAAAGATCAATTCTGGCTTCTGTATAGATTCCGGCAGCAATAGCTTTTGCATAGCTTCTCCATTGTCCTGTTGTTCTTGCCTTTTCGCCGGTAAGTCTTGCCAAAGGCAGTGAGGTTTCAGCATGAGCTGTCGCCAAAAGTTCTTCTCCCAGTACTTCAATCTGATCGGCAACTGCGTTCATGAAGGCTGCCCGTTCTTTTACAGTGGTATTTTTCAGAAACTGATAAGCTTCGGCAGCCATCTGAATTCTCCTCTCAATATTTTGTGTTGATGTTTCTTCAATCATAGCTTTCTTTCTGATGTTAATCTAATGCCGGTCGGTTGGCTATGCCTTCTTCAATGATCTTTTTAATTTTTTCAGCTTCCTCGCCATGTAGCTCCAGACGTGGCGCTCTTACGTAAGGACTGCTTATTCCTTCTGCTGTAGCAGCCAGCTTGATGTACTGGATAAGTTTAGGGTGAATATCGAGTTCCAGTAATGGCATAAACCATCTGTAGATTGCTACAGCTTTATCATATTTACCTGCTTTAACGTAGTTGTACATTGCCATGGTTTCATTGGGGAAAGCATCTACAAGACCTGCTACAAGGCCATCTGCTCCAAGCATCAGAGTTTCCAGGCAAATGGTGTCTACTCCGCCAAGGATTTTGATTCTTTTTCCAAAACGGTTAATCATTCTGGTTACATTCGCAAGATCTCTTGTAGATTCTTTAACAGCCTGTATGGTTGGATATTCAATAAGCTCTTCAAACATTTCAAGGGAAACATATATTCCATAATCTACAGGATTATTGTATATGAGGATAGGAAGATCTGTAGCAGAAGCTACGGCTTTGAAATATTCAACAACTTCATGGTTATCAGCTTTATAGCGCATTGGAGGAAGAAGCATCAGACCATCTGCACCAAATTCTTTTGCTTTCTTAGCAAAGGTTACTGCATTTTTGGTAGTATTTTCGGAAAGGTTAAGAATAACTGGAATTCTTCCCTGTGTTATTTTTTTTGCATATTTCAGCAGCTCAAATTTTTCTTCAGTTTCCAAAGCACTGGCTTCACCTAATGTTCCTGCGAGAATGATTCCGTGAACACCTGCTTGGATCTGGGCTTCTGTATTGAGAGCAAACATTTCAAAGTCTATCTCACCTTTTTTGGTAAAAGGAGTTAATACAGCAGGATAAATACCTTCCCAGTTTAGTTTTGTACTCATATCAAATAATATTTATCCAAAACTAGCAGAATTTCAAAACGGTAAATGTTAATATTTTAATAGATATTAACCGTATTTTAACAGGTTGTTTTTATTGCTCTATGGTAGCCTCTTTATAGTGTTTAAGGTATTCTTTAGGTGAATATTTCATAATGGACTTGAAAACCCGGTTAAAATTGGTAAGGCTGTTGAATCCGCTGTTAAAAGCCACAGAAGAAATACTGTACATGCTGCTGGATGTCAAAAGTTTGCAGGCTCTTTGTACGCGAAGCTCATTAAGATACTCAATATAAGTAATGCGGGTACGTTTTTTAAAAGAGCGGCAAAAAGCCTGAGGAGTCATACAGGCTTCTTTGGCAATAAGGTCGAGGGTAAGTTTAGTTTGGGCAAAATTCTTCTTAATAAAAGTCTGGGCATCTATAATTCTTTGATCATAGTCTGAAATATGATCAGGCAGCTTCTTTTCTGCGGATAAAGGGATGTGGAGATGCCTGTTTTGCATAAGGTGACTCAAAATCCTGATAAAATCTATGATCTGGTCTACTCCTTCTGTTTTTTGTAATGCTGCAATGTTTTCCCCGATGCTTATTTTTAATTTAGGAGCCACCTGGAAGCCTACTTCTGAATGGGCAATAAAATTTTTAAGTTCTCCGAATTCCGGTAAGTCGAAAAATGCTGCAATTTTTTTATAAGGATCAAAAAAAATAGAGATAGAATGAACTTTTTGTTTTTCATTTTTATCAAAATTGCCCCTGAAAACATGTGATTGATTAGCGCCAAGATAGAAAATGTCACCTGCCTCAAAATTAAAGAGGTTTTGTTCTATAGCCAGTGTTCCATGTCCTTTAATAATCCACATGATCTGGGTTTCTGTATGGCGATGGAAGTAAGGATAGAAATTGGGCATTATATCTTCCTGAATGCGGATGCTTTTGTTGGTGTCGGCAGGGACTGAAAACTGGAGACTCTTCATTGAATCAGTATTTTATGAGCTAATGTATTTAAAAGGTTAAAATATGACCGAATTTAAGCAAAATATGAACACTGGATATCATATTAAAATCCAAACTTTACATTATCTTTATTTTCACGAATAAAGAGCGGTCAATAGTACAAAATCGTAACTTTAAAGCTTTAAATTAAAAAGTATTCATAATATGTTTTCAACACAAACCTATCAGGATAGAAGAACAGTATTAAAAAATAATGTTGCCAACGGAATTTTATTGTTTTTGGGAAATATAGAGAACCCTGTGAATTTTGAACACAATCCTTATTATTTCCGTCAGGACAGTACTTATCTATATTATTTCGGAATTCAGGAACCCCGTATTGCTGCCATTATTGATATTGATGAAAATAAGACTATTATTTTCGGAGATGAATTAAGTATAGATGATATTGTATGGATGGGCAGACAGGAAACACTGAAAGAGAAAAGTCTGAAATCCGGAGTACAGGAAACTTTGCCCTATGCAGAACTTGCTCAATATATTCTAAAAGTACAGGCTTCCGGCAGAAAGGTACATTATCTTCCTCCATATCAGGCTTCCAATAAAATTTTGCTTGCCGATCTTCTAGGTATTAAAATAGCAGCATTACAGCCTTCTGTAGAGATGATTAAAGCCATTGTGAAACAGCGTTCTATAAAAGAGCCTCAGGAAATAGTGCAGATAGAACAGGCTGTGAATGTATCCAATGAAATGCATCTGCTGGCAATGCGTTTGGCTAAACCAGGTGTTAAAGAATACGAAATTGCCAATGCCATCCAATACCTTGCTGCCAATAAAGAATGTCAGATGTCCTACCCTCCGATTGTAACCATAAACGGAGGAATTCTGCATAATCATTATCGTCTCAATACCTTGAAAGAGGGAGATCTTTTCCTTAATGATTCCGGAGCGGAAACTGCAATGGGATATGCGGGAGACCTTACCAGAACGTTTCCTGTGAGCAAAACTTTCAGTACAAAACAAAAGGAAATGTATGAAGTTGTACTGAATGCTTTCAACAATGCCCAGCAGCTTCTGAAACCTGGAGTTAAGTTCAGGGATATTCACCTGAAAGCCTCACAGCATCTTGTAGAAGGTCTTATTGATCTTGGATTGATGAAAGGAAATCCTGAAGAAGCGGTACATAACCATGCTCATACCCTGTTTTTCCAATGCGGATTGGGGCACATGATGGGACTTGATGTCCATGATATGGAAGATCTTGGAGAACAGTATATTGGTTATACCGAAGAAGAATCAAAGGATACCAAAACATTTGGTCTTAAATCTTTACGCTTAGGAAAATCCCTTGAATCAGGATTTGTAGTAACCGTTGAACCCGGTATTTATATGATTCCGGAACTGATTGATATCTGGCAGACTGAAAATAGAAATGCAGATTTTATTAATTATGATAAAGTAAATGAATACCGAAACTTCGGAGGAATCCGTGTGGAAGATGACTTCCTGATTACAGATAACGGGTACAGACTTCTGGGGAACGGACTGATTAAAACGGTAGAAGAAATTGAAAATTACAGAGCTGAAAATTAATTAAAAACTATCTATGAAGAACATAAAAAAACTAACGGTTATTGCATTGTACTTCCTGTGTCTGTCGCCATTGGCAGCACAAAAAACACAATGGACTCCGGATGGCAATGCCTATTATTCGTTTACTAAAAAAGGAGTTGAAATTGTTGATGTGCTGCATCCCGGAAAAGACCAGACCCTTTTAAACAGCAATGAACTGGTTCCTGCAGGAAGTTCTGAAGCACTGCAGGTACAAAGTTTTCAGGTATCTCCGGATGACAAAAGTTTATTACTCTTTGCCAATACCAAGAAAGTATGGAGAGACAACACCCGTGGAGACTACTGGATTTTCGATAAAAACACTAAAAAGCTTACCCGGCTTGGAAAAGGCTTGCCAGCTTCATCACTGATGTTTGCAAAATATTCACCCGATGGCAAAAAAGTAGCGTATGTATCTAAACACAATATTTATGTTGAAGATCTTTCAAATAACCAGCTTACCAAGATCACTACCGATGGCACAGACGGAATGATTAACGGTACTTTCGACTGGGTATATGAAGAGGAGTTTGGAACTCAGGATGGTTTCCGATGGTCACCCGACGGAAACAAAATTGCTTACTGGAAACTGGATGCACGAGGCACAAAAAACTTTCTGATGATTAATAATACAGACAGCCTGTATTCATTTACAGTTCCTGTAGAGTATCCCAAAGTGGGTGAAAATCCCTCAGGATGTAGTATCTGGTTCTATGACCTTGCTTCCAAATCTTCAAAGAAAGCTGATATTGCAGGAGATGAAATGCAAAACTATATTCCGAGAATGGAATGGGTACTGGATTCTAAATCCGTTATTCTGCAGCAATTGAACAGAAAACAGAATCAAAGTAAAATCATCGTGGCAGATGCCAGTTCCGGAAACAGTAAAACCATTCATACGGAAAAAGATGCTGCATGGATTGATATAAAGTCCCGCTGGAATGACAATGATCCGAAGGGCTGGGACTGGATTGATAATGGAAAAGAATTTCTATGGCTTTCTGAGAAAGACGGATGGAGACATATTTATAAAATAGATATGAACGGTAAGGAAACATTGATTACGAAAGATGCCTTCGATGTGATTAAGCCGGAATTTTTTGATGTTCAGAACAAACAGATTTACTTCTTAGCTTCCCCAAATAACGCCACTCAGAAATACCTGTATAAAGTAAGTATGAAAGGAGGAAATGCCCAAAAAGTAACCCCGGCATCCTATACAGGTTCTAATAGTTATACCATATCGCCTAATGGAAAGATTGCTATGTTTACCAATAACAGTATCAATGCATTTTCTGCAGATGCAGTAATATCACTTCCGGAGCATAAAGAGCTTGTAGCTGCCAAAAGATCTGCAAAGGCTGATCCAGCTAAGTCTAAAGCTGAATTTTTTCAGATTACGACACAGGATGGTATTACATTAGATGGCTGGGTAGTAAAGCCTAAAAATTTTGACCCCAATAAAAAATATCCTATCGTTTTTACAGTGTATGGAGAACCCGCTATGCAAACGGTAACAGACGAATTTTATACCGGTTGGAATTGGTTATATGCCGGAGATATGGCTGAAGACGGCTATCTGTATGTTTCTCTCGAAAACCGTGGAACACCTGCTCCAAGAGGTCGTGAATGGAGAAAATCGGTGTATCGCAAAATAGGACAGCTTAATATCCGTGATCAGGCAATGGGTGCCAAAGCTTTGTTTGCAAAATGGCCTTATGTAGATACTTCAAGGGTTGCCGTATGGGGATGGAGCGGCGGAGGTTCATCTACCCTGAATCTTTTAGGGCAATATCCTGATATCTACCAGACGGGGATTGCAATTGCTCCCGTTGCTAATCAGTTATTCTATGACAATATCTACCAGGAAAGATATATGGGGCTTCCACAGGAAAACCGAGAAGATTTTGTCAATGGATCTCCATTGGCTTATGCTAAAAACTTAAAAGGAAATCTTCTGCTGGTTCACGGAACCGGCGATGATAATGTACATTACCAGAATACAGAAGTATACATCAACGAACTGGTAAAATACAATAAGCAGTTTCAGCTGATGTCCTATCCTAACCGTACTCATTCTATTGACGAAGGAGAAGGAACATCACTGCACTTGACTACCATGTTTACAAAATATCTGAAAGAGCACTGTCCTCCCGGAGGAAGATAAGATCATCTATAAAAAAGTCTCACCGTAATGTGGGACTTTTTTATGTTGAAGATGTTTATTTTCTTTTAAATACAATCGTCCAGGTTATCTGAAAGGGCTCTCCTTTATATTTGTCAGTTTCTTTCATGACAATTTTCATGGTTGTTTTGTCTAGTTGAGTGATTTCAAACTTTCTCTCATAATTACCCCCGTCAAATAAAGATAAGATTTTGTCTTCAGAATGTAATTCATACGAAAAATAAAGCTGTCCGCTATCAATAATGGAGCCGTCTGCATTAAACTGCATGAGGTCACTGCGGTTTAATTGATAATTTTTTACTGTCCGCTTTCCGTTTGCTTCAATTCCTTCAGTAGAGGAAAGTATAGGCTGCCATTTTCCGACAATCATTTTTTGATAAGATTGCTGATAAGGAATATTGAATGACAATGCTGCCAGACAAAAAGTAAAGATAAACAGTGTCAGATTAAAGGATTTCATCATAATTTTGCTTTTAGGTTGGGTGAATATCAATCACTCATTTCAAATGTAGTGACAATCTGTTTAACTTTATGAAAATTGTTTTTATATCCTTATTTTTAACCTGTTAAATTCATAAAACCCAATCATTTGAAACTGCCACTCTCCTATTATTCCAATCAAGATGTTCTTTTTCTGGCTCAGGATCTTCTGGGGAAAATTCTTTTTACAGCTATTAATGGTGAAACAACAGCCGGAATTATTGTAGAAACGGAAGCCTATTTCGGAGTACTGGATAAAGCCTCCCATGCTTATGGCGGCCGGCGGACAGACCGCACTGAAACATTGTATAGTCATGGTGGTATTTCTTATGTTTATTTATGTTATGGGATTCATCATCTGTTCAATATTGTAACCTCTGTAAAAGACGAGCCTCACGCGGTATTAATTAGAGCTGTTGAACCACTGATAGGAAAAGATATCATGGAATTCAGGCGGAATATGCCTGCTGATAAAGCGGCTATTTCTTCCGGCCCCGGATCTGCAGCCAAAGCCTTAGGGATTGATAAATCTTTTAATAAAAAAAATATGGACGGAAATGAAATATGGATTGAAGATCACGAAATTCAATATGCTCCCGATGATATTATAAAAGCTCCCCGTATAGGTGTTGCTTATGCCCAGGAAGATGCACTTTTACCCTGGCGGTTTTTTGTAAAAGGGAACAAATATGTAAGTAAACCCAATAAAGCGTAAGAGTTGATCTTTAATACAGCCTTAAGAGCAAAAAGAAATCCCGACACAAAATAGGTCGGGATTTTTTATAATGTTGAATCTGAAAATCAAATTACTGTATAAAAGTTACATCACCTTTGAAATTTTCGCTGCCAGTACAATTGGTCAGCTTAAGATTCCAGGAATATACTCCGGGAATATTGACATATGGTCCCGGGTTGCCGTTTGCATCAGGAGTGTATCTTCCATCCCATCTGATCTGGCCATTATAAAAACCGAGACATGTTGTTTCATATTTGTAGTAAACACGGGTTCCCCAGCGGTCATACACACTAAGTTCATACGAATAGGCATTGTATGCAGGTATGGCATATTGGTTCATCATCGTATTATAAATAACAAACGGATTGGTCACAGACATCCCTGTAGGTTTAAACAAGCCCGGAAAAGCCCCTGTAAAAACCGGAGGAGTGATTGTTGCTGTATTCGTTCCGCAAACACTTGTGACAGTTACTGTTGAGGCTGTATTTCCTGTAACGGCAGAGGTATCACTTGTACTGCCTGTATTCCAGGAATACTTAATGCTGTTTGTAGCCTGCTGCATATGAAAACTGTAATCAGGTCCTACTTCAGCTTCATTACCACAAAGTTTAATCCACGGATCAAATTTCACAGTGCCTGATCCTGTACAATTATTATAACTTACACAGCCAAAAGCACCTCTGACATTCTGAATAAGAGTAACATATACCCACTGTGAATTTTTACAGCCGTTATATTCAAATTCGATTCTGTATTTGGTACACTTGGTAGGAGTCACTGTTATATCATTAGAAGGAACAAATGGTCCGCCAATAGGTCCGGTAAATGATAAGCTGCCGTTACCTATAAAATTCCCTGCTTCATCATACCATTTGTAACTGGTGACTGTACCATTACCAGGAGCAGTAACATTAGCCCTCAATTTAATACTTGAACCACAGCAGATGACCTTATTGCTCGTCTGAATGGGAGGAAATTCTATTTTAACAATTTTGGAAACCACTACCCAGCCACTGGTACAGTTACGAACCTGTAGGGTGACTTTATAATAATGTCCGCTTTGTAAATTTATCCCGCTGGACCGTAAGCTGTAGGTTCCTGCCGGCCCATTACGTATGACTGCAAAAGGCGGAGTTCCAATGAGGTTCCCCATGGCATCACATTCCTGGGCAAACCATACATATTGAGATTCATTTGTTGTGCGGCTTCCGCTAAAAAGAATAGGGTCATCAATATTACATACTGTAGAAGGTCCTACAAGTACTGGTACAGGAGGTACCGGCTTGCAAAGCGCATCAATATAGGCATAGCCAAAATGTCCGCTATCTCTGCAGTCTGCAGTTGCAAAATAAATGGTCAGCTGCTGGCCAACATCCTGAGAAGGGATAGGAAGACATAAGGTCTGCCACTCCTTCCACGAGAGAGGTTCACCATTATAGCTTGTGGTTTGAAGGAATGGATCCGCTACGTTGCTGCCGTTAATTTTAACAGGTCCAATGACCAGATTACCAGGTGCTGTACTGCTGGCAAGGTCGTTAGTTCTGCTTACCCAGTAACTGAAAAATCCATTGATCATAGAATCGCTGTGGGCTCCCTGTAAAACCAAAGCATACATAAATGATATAGAACTTCCTGCTGTGAAAGTATAAGACATGATTTCCGCACCGTTCATAGCGGTAGAATTTCCTAATCTGAAAGCACTGCTGCCCTCTCCCACCATGGGTAGAGAAGCTCCTAATATGGGGTCATTGCCTATTCCCGTCACGGTATGCTGGGTAGGTGAAAGACTGGGAGTAAAGGTTGATAAATTTAGTGTTCCTGTTGTGTTGCTTCCAACATAAGTCTGCCAGTTGCTGAAATTACCCATTTCAGCATCACCGTTGGGACATTGGGCATTAATGCATGTCATGCTCCATAACATGCAGGTTAAAAGTATAATTAGTTTTTTCATAATTGACTGCATTTTATTGAACAATGATTTTTTGAGTTACAGGCGCCTGTCCCTGAGCATTGAACTGAATCAGATAGTTGCCGGCCGGAAGATTGATGTTATGCTGTATTGTATGTCTTCCGCTCTTGATCTGCTTACCGCTGAATATAGTATCTGCAGTACGGCCATTCATATCTATGATCTGAAGACTGGCCTGGCTCTCTTTTTCCACCTGATAAGTAATATTAATCACATGTTTGGCAGGATTGGGAGCGACAAGCAGAGGAAATGTAATAAGGGATTTTCCTTTGCTGACAACTTTATACTCAGATTTTAAAAATCCTACAGTCCGGTCAATATAATATACGGTTGCAATAGTATTTCCTGAAGCATCACGGAAGAGATAATAAGCATTGTCATAGTAGTAATCAATATCTGCATTCTTTAAGGTGTACTGATCGATGATTTCATCAACCCGGATGTTCTCGTGCTTTTGTCCGTCAAAAATAACATTCTGGTTCTCATAATGGCGAACCTGAGGATTGTGTCCGGAAGGAGGTTTTGCCCCCTCATTTAAAAAAAGATCAGCAGGGAAATAGTCCTGCCCTGTTAATACCTCTTTGATTTCTTTTGACCGAAGCTCAATAGGAGCTGATCTTCGCTGAATATCGCTGGAAAAGCTATTCCTTTCTTTACCATACAAAGAAACAACCTGATCAGCCGGGTAAGGTTTTTCATTCACAGGCTCACTGATTCTGGACTGTGCACTGAATTGAGATGAGAATACCGTAATAAGGGCTGAACAGAGTAAAAACCGGTTCAATTTTTTGAAGCATTGCTGTGGTATGCCTGAGCATAGATCCCCTGTTGTTGAATCCAATAAAACAAAATGTCTTTTAATGAATTCGCACTCTTTTGTTTTCATAATACTATTTAATGGTTTGAGTTTTAAATGTATCAAACAATTAAATATCTGGGGAGGATGAATAATTAACTGGGAGAATCAGATTAGTAAATGTATTGTTTTTTCCCTTAAGTGTGATTTTGGTGGTGTAGATGTAAAAGATAGGGTACAAAAATTGAAAAGCAGTTTTGTCACTCTCCTATTGTATTTCTGATTTTGTATGTGATGAGTTCTGATTATTTTTAACAGCCTGATAAAAACTGCTGTAACAGGAAACAAGATCAGCAAGTGAAAAGCCACGGTTCAAACCGCTTGTATTCGGTAAAACCCAGACCTTGGCTCCACAGAAATCTTCTTCCTGCAGCCCCCATAGAATTTCTTTCTTTTTAGAAAAAGCCTTGTAAGCAGCTTTGCCGAGAAAGGCCACATATTGGGGTTGATATGCTGTTATTTTTATCTTAAAAGTGTCCAGAGCATCGTCAAACTCATCTTTTGAAAGTTCGTCAGCGCGGGAGGTTGCTCTTGCGACAGCCGTTGTGAGTCCCAATCCGTAATCAAGAATAGATGTATCATTCACTGCTTCAATTTCATAAGGAGTAAAACCTGACTGATGAAGAACCTTCCAGAAACGATTACTCTTTCCTGAAAAATGATGTCCGTCATTGGAGGATTTTAACCCGGGATTGATTCCACAAAAAATAACGTTAAGATGAACGGCAATGATGTCTGTTAACATAATTTAAATGACTGGATTTATAGAAATAAAATACTTCCTTATTTTCTTTTTATGCTATAAAGATATCAATATTAAAACTATTCAGACTTACCATTTCGTTCAGAAGTATTGAACGGTTCACAGTCTGTTTGATACACTCTATCTCTGTTTTTTGCAGGGTCACACAGTTTATTTTATTGAACGTGAACAGATAATGGTAATTTTGCAGTAGTAATTGAGATGGGATCTTTTATTGTGAAGAACTCATTTTTAATGACGGTCTTTCAATAACGGCAACATCATTAAAAATAAATAGTATGAACTGGATTGCATTAATTATCGCAGGAATTTTTGAAATTGGATGGCCTTTAGGACTTAAATTATCTCAACAACCGGAAAATAATAAATGGAGCTGGATCATATTTTCAATCGTATGTATGACCGTTAGCGGCGGATTTCTCTGGTACGCTCAGAAAAGCATCCCTATTGGAACAGCCTATGCAGTATGGACTGGAATTGGTGCTGTAGGAACTTTATTGGTCGGGATTCTGTTTTTCCAGGACTCAGCAAGTATTTTAAGATTGCTCTCTGCATTACTGATTGTTGTAGGAATAGTTGGGCTCAAAATATTTTAAAATAAGATATTCCTCTAAAAAAAATTGGCTTAAGATTATTACTAATCATTAAGCCAATCATCATTCAACATTAGCATAATAAACTAACCACATTTATCTCATTTGGTTTTCTATAATTCCGGTGATTTCTACTTTCATTCCGGACTTTTTTAATCAGAAATAAAAATATCTTTTGTCAGGTAAATTTGGATAAATTATGAAGATTTTAGGGAAAGATATATATCAACAACACGATAAAATCTACTAAAATTATAAACAGCAAAACAGAAACTATACAATTTCCATTTTCCTGAATTTTAATTTGAACGGCTGAAAATTGCCCTCTCTCGGAGGGGTGGCAAAAATTTAAAATTTTTGACGGGGTGGTTTAAACGCTTTTTAAATCTCCAACAACGGCTTGTACGTCCTCCCCACAGGAAGTTTTTTCCCATTAATCTGAATAATATTGGCTGACTTGACTTCTATTTTGCCTTTTGAAATGATGTAAGACTTGTGAATACGGGTAAACATTTTTGGATTTAAAATTGTTTCTATTTTGCTAATGGGCATTTTAAAAGTGAAAGTCTCTGTTTTTGTATGAATATGAATGTACTCTCTTAAGCTTTCAATGTAGAAAATGTCCTGCAGAATGATTTTAACCTGCTTTTTTCCACTGTTGATAAAGATATAATCACGTTCAGACATTTCCAGTAAAGCATCCTCTGCTTCCATTAAATGTTTGAACTTCCCAATAGCAGTCAGAAAACGATCATAAGGAATAGGTTTCATCAGATAATCTACAATATCAAGTTCGTAGCCTTCCACCGCATACTGATGATAGGCCGTGGTAACAATAACTAATGGAGGATTTTTTATTTTTCTCAGAAAGTCAAAGCCTTTTACAACAGGTAGATGGAGGTCCAAAAACATAAGATCAACCTCATGAATGCTTAAAAGATTACTGGCATGTACAGCATCTGCACATTTTCCTATAAGATTCAGTTCCGGATCTCTGGAAATAAAACTTTCCAGAATTTCTGCGGCAATAGGCTCGTCTTCTACAATAATGCAGTTGTATTTTTTAGAGGCTGGGTGTGTCATGGAAATCTATGATTAATGTTACACTATAGCGGTCACTTTGATCTTCCACAGAAAGTATGTGTTGGGGATAAAGCAGTTCAAGTTGTCTCCGGATATTTTTCTGCCCTATTTTTGTGGAATGTGCATGAAGTTTTTCTTCTTTGGAATTTTCTATGAAATAAGTAAGAATTCCATTTTTCAACCGGATATCGATAGTTATAAATGTTTCGCCTAAACTTTCAGAAACGCCATGTTTGAAGGCATTTTCTACAAATTGTATCAAAATCAGCGGAGAGATTTCCTGGGAAGGATTGTCAATATCTTCAGTAAAGTTGATGGTAAGATGGCGGTGGCGGATTTTCTGGATCTGTATGAAATCTTTGATGTTTTCAATATCCTTGCCGAGAGAAATGCTTTTTTCAGCTGCTTCATAGATATTATACCGCATTATTTTGGAAAGCTGAAGGATAACATCTGGAGTTTCATCAGCTTTTTTCAGAGCCAGTCCATATATATTATTGAGGGTATTAAACAGAAAATGCGGATTGATTTGTGCCTTCAGCATCGTGAGTTCCTGATCCAGCTTTTCAGACTTTAATTGGGAGATTTGTTCTTTCAGAAGATTTTTCTGTCGGGTAATTTCAACCCCGAAAATCAGACCTACCATAAAAATCAGATCCATAAAAGAATTGAATGCCACATAGCCATTGATGAACCCTGACGGATATTTTCCATCCAAAGTTTCTGTAATTCCATAAATATAGGGATAAATGATAAAATGCGTTAAAAAGCGATGCCCCAAAACAGCAGTGATCACAATAAAAATATAGAGAATGTATTTGAAAACAACATTAGTATGAACTTTTTCAAATACATACAGCAAAGCATAGGCAAGCGGTATTTTAATTAAAAGATATCCTAGCTCCAGGATCAGAGTATTCACAAGTCTTATTGACCATTTGAAATCCGGAAACTGATACCTGGACCAATAAAAGTCAAGGTAAACTTCAAGGATATAATACAATATCCAAAACAGCAAATGAATCTGCCATTTAGATATTTTGTATGATTTCAGGTGGGTCATGATTTTAAGAATACTAAGTACTATTAGTTCAATCAAATATAGAAATATATGTCGACCAAATTAAGGTAATGATCTACAAACTACACTATTTGAGTTGTATTCAAGGGAAGTTTAAATAAAAACTATTGATTTTAAGAAAGCTTAAATATCCTTTTCACGTGGCCCTTTTTAAATAAATTTCAGGGTACACAAGGTTCAGAAAGCTGAAGATCAGCAAGATATTGAACTCTATTCCATTGGTTCCTCCTCCCACTACAAACCAGCCATTTTGCCAGTGAACGAAATAAATTCCAAAAATAAAAATGAGAATATTAGCTATAGCCACCGGCTTTATATATTGGTCAAACCAAAGTAATACCACAGAGAAAAGATGAGTAAGTTTTACAATCCATGCTATGTAAATTCCAATAGGACTGAATCCTATACTGTCCAGGTAATCATGTCCGAAATGATTAACATCTCCACTAAAAATAGAAATCACGCTATGCATCAGTAATATTGCTGACAGCCCCATACGAAGGAAGAAACTCTTTTTCATACCTCAAAGCTATGAAGCAAAAGACAAGATTGTTTGTACTGTATATCAATTGCTTTGAAGTGTATATGAAAAAATAAAGAGCGGTAATTGATGTACCGCTCTTTCATATCTGTAATGTTTTACATTCTTAATTCTGACTTAAAGTTTTCTTTAAAAACTCCTCCAGATCTTTGCCATGAAGATTTTTGGCTAGAATTGTTCCCTGTCCGTCGATAATGATATTAAAAGGAAGCTCATCAATTTCGTAAAGTTTTGCGACAGGACTTTTCCAGAATTTTAAATCACTGATCTGTATCCATTGGATATTAAATCTGTCAATTGCTTTCTGCCAGCTTTCCTTATTTTTGTCTAAAGAAACCCCCAGAATTTCAAACTTATTATTTTTTACCTGTTCAGAATAGGTATCATAAAATGTTTTCAGCTCAGGCTGTTCTTCTACACAGGGAGCACACCAGGTAGCCCAGAAATCGATCAGAACTACTTTGCCTTTTAATGTTGAAAGAGCAAATGAGGTTCCGTCTGCCCTGTTCATAGTAATTTCAGGAGCCTTCTTCCCTATTTCTATTGTACTTTGGGCCATAACAGTCCCTGAGAAAATCATTAAAAATAATAGCGTAAAACCAATCTTCATATTAATCATTTGTGGGATAGTTTTTATCTAGCCAGTCTGTTTTAATGTTTTTCGGAAGGTTTAAAAGCTTGGCATTTTTAAAGCCCATTTCCATCAGTAATGTAAAAGCAGGACGTATATTAGGACATTTTACAAAAGGACAGCATCCGCAGTAGATTATAATTTCTCTGTTCTTAGGAATATCTTTAAGATAATTTCTAAGTTTTTCCAGATTTTCAGGTTCATGTGTTGGGCCAATGTCTACAGAACCTTTGATGATGGCTTCCGGACCTACTGAAATAATCACCAGATCTTTTGTTTTATGCTTTTCGATTCGGGAAGCCAGTAATGCCGGATCCATCAGCTGGCTGTCTTTCCATGGATCCTGTTTTTGCTGTGCCTGGCTGAAAATGGAGCAGACAAAGCAGGCAATGATAAACAAATACTTCATACTTCTATTTTTCACAAAGATAAAAATGTTTTATTGAGGGATCTGTTTTAAATACAGGAAAATTAGCATTCATGGGACATTTTGAAGATATCAGATTTTTTTTGGAGTTATATGAATCACATTAGAAGCTCCCGGCTCTATAATAAACCGGGTTTCCCTTTCTCTGTCATGTTCTCTGCCCTGAATAGCTGATCCGGTAGCGAGGGTTAATTTCCCCTGAAAAACAGGATGTAATGATGTCAGCGGAATTTCAATTTCCTCCTCCTCTAGCTGGATGATAATTGATTCTGCTTCAATGGGCTGGCGTGTTCCGTCATTTAACACTGCAAATACCTGGTATTTATGGTTTTCTTTCATTTTTCTATTCTATGCAAACAATAAAAGTATTAAGATTTTTTTAATTGTTCTATTTAAATATTTAATACTTTTATTGTTTGTATCATTCAATAAAAAGCACATAGAAAATGGAAGAAACATTTAAGCCTGATGCCATCATTATAGGAAGCGGACTGGCAGGGCTTACTGCCGCGATGGAGATTACCAATGCCGGAAAAAAAGTACTCCTTTTGGATCAGGAAACTGAGCAGAACATAGGTGGGCAGGCATTCTGGTCATTCGGTGGTTTGTTTCTCATCAATTCACCCCAGCAAAGAAGAGTGGGAATCAAAGATTCTTATGAACTGGCACTTCAGGACTGGAAAGGGACTGCAGGTTTTGATCGTCCGGAGGATTACTGGCCTCGTCAATGGGCAGAAGCTTACCTGAAATTTGCTTCCGGTGAAAAATATGAATACATTTCCAAATTAGGGATCAAGCTGATGTTTATGGTTGGCTGGGCAGAACGTGGTGACGGTTCAGCAACAGGACACGGAAATTCGGTACCTCGTTTTCATGTAAGTTGGGGAACTGGTACAGGCGTAGTAAAACCTTTCGTAGAAAAAGCGTACAAAGCTAAGGAAAAAGGATTGCTGGAGATGAAGTTCAGGCACAGAGTGACAGAATTACTGGTGGAAAATGGAAAAATAAAAGGCCTCAAAGGTGATATTCTGGAAAATGATACTAAAGAAAGAGGAGCTGAGACTAATAGAAATGTTATCTCAACATTTGAATATACAGCTACAAACATCATCATCGCTTCCGGTGGAATTGGTGCCAATCATGAGCTGGTAAGGAAAAACTGGCCCGAAAGACTTGGAAAAGCACCGGAAAATATGGTCTGCGGTGTTCCTGCCTATGTAGATGGCAAAATGATTGGTATTGCAGAAAATGCAGGAGCTCATATTATCAACCGTGATAGAATGTGGCATTACACAGAAGGTTTACAAAACTGGAATCCCATATGGCCCAACCACGGAATCCGGATATTACCAGGACCTTCTTCTTTATGGTTTGATGCTGAAGGAAAACGGCTCCCTGCTCCTTTTCTTCCCGGATTTGATACATTGGGAACTTTACAATATATACAGGAAACCGGGTTTTCTTACTCGTGGTTTATCCTCACTCAGAAAATTATCAAAAAGGAATTTGCTCTTTCAGGTTCAGAACAGAATCCGGATATTACCAATAAGGACTACTCTCTTTTTCTGAAAAGAATTTTCGGTAAAAAAGCCCCCGGTCCTGTAGAAGCTTTTAAGGAACATGGAAAAGACTTTATTGTATCGGATAATCTGGAAGATCTGGTTAAAAGAATGAATGAACTGGCCGGAAATAACCTGTTGAAATATGAAAAAATAAAATCTCAGATTGAAGCCAGGGACAGAGAATTAGACAATAAATTTTCAAAAGATACCCAGGTTAATTATATCCGGAATACCCGGAATTATTTAGGAGATAAACTTGGACGTGTAGCGGCTCCTCATAAGATTTTAGCCCCGGAAAACGGACCTTTAATTGCTGTAAGGCTCAATATTCTGACCCGTAAAACTTTGGGTGGTATTAAAACCAATCTGGATGGTCAGGTATTAAATGATAACGACAGTATTATTGAAGGACTGTATGCTGCAGGAGAAGCGGCTGGTTTTGGCGGTGGCGGAATGCATGGTTACAGAGCATTGGAAGGAACATTTTTAGGAGGCTGTATTTTTTCAGGAATGAAAGCCGGAAAATATATTGCGGGCTTAAAAATTAAATAATAGTACAAATATGAGCAGTTATTTCGATCATAAAGTGATTTGGGTTACCGGAGCATCATCAGGTATCGGAGAAGCCCTGGTAAAAAGTCTGGCAAAGAACAGCAACGCCAAAATAATCCTTTCGTCAAGAAAAGAAGAACAGTTACATTTGGTGGCTGAAAGAGCAGGATTGAATACAGACCGGTATGCGGTGATTCCTTTAGACCTGAAAAATTATAAAGATATGCCTGCCATTGCAGCGAAAGCATCAGAACAGTTTGGAAAGATTGATATTCTGATTAACAATGCCGGACTATCTCAACGTTCTTTAGCGATGGAAACAGATATTGAAGTAGATAAACAGCTGATAGATGTTGATTATATCGGAACGGTGGCCCTTACTAAAGCAACTGTACCTTATATGATTAATAATAAGGGAGGGCAGATTGCCGTTGTATCCAGTCTTATGGGAATATTCGGCGCTCCTATGCGAAGTGGGTATGCCGGAGCAAAGCATGCTTTACATGGTTTTTTCGATGCTTTACGGGCAGAATTATTCAGTCAGAATATAATGATAACAATTATTTGTCCGGGGTTTATACAAACAGATATTTCTGTTAATGCTGTTACCGGGGACGGTTCATCACAAGGTACAATGGATGATGCCACGGAAAATGGAATGCCTGTAGATATTTTTGCAAAAAAAATGCTCTATGCCATTGAAAAACAGAAAAAACAAAAAGCCATAGGGGGTAAAGAAGTAATGGCGGTTTATCTGAAGAGATTCTTTCCAAATTTATTGGCAAAAATAGTTCGTAAGGCGAAAGTCGTATAATGAAAAGAGGCTGTCTCAAAAGTCAAACAATTGGCTTTTGAGACAGCCTCTTTTATATCAGAAGGTTTTTACCAGCCCTATTCCTACAATTTTATTCTGATAAAATGGCATTACCATCGTAGACGATAAGGTATTTTTACTCTTATTTTTCCCCCGTAATAAATTGTCAATTCTTGGGAACAGCCAATAGGCGAGTTCAGTAGAAAGAATTCCAAATCCGGCTCCTGCCACAACGTCCCCCAGCCAGTGCTTATCATTAAGCATTCTGTATACCCCTGTGAAAATAGCAAACGGATATCCTGAAATGCTCAGCCAGAAATTACTGTCTTTATATTCCCTGAACATAAACTGTGCTGAAGAAAATGCTGTAGCGGAATGTCCTGACGGAAAAGATAAAGTATTCGATCTGTCCGGTCTTTCCTCTTTTACAAGGTACTTTAAAGGCATTGTAAAGGCTGCCGCAATCAGTTGTGAAGAAGCATAAATGATAGTACGGTCTCTCAGGTTATGCTTCCCTTTTATTCCCGCTGCATTCAGGCCATATACTATGACTGCAGGGGCATATTGGGTATAATTATCCAGTTTTATTTGTGTAGGCTGGTGTTCATTGATCTCAACTTTTGTAGAGATATTAAGCTGCTTCAGATTATTCATCGTCAAACCTGCTACTCCATAGGCAATGAATGCTGTAGGAATGATCAGACTTTTATAATTCAGTTTGCTTTTTTGAATTTCTGTAGAGATCATACTGTCCTGTACAGGTTTCTGAACTTCAATCGTGTCATTTGTATTCTGAGCATGGATTGTGCTTAAAGCTGAACTCAAAACCAAGATATACATCATCATTTTTTGAAAGTGCTTTTTCATCCTAAATCACATTTATAATTATTCAATTCTGTATTAAAATTTATAGCTGTACCCCAGCCGGATCACCTGGGTTTCATAATAATCATTGCTGGTATAAGCAAACCCGCTGCCCTGAACAGACTTTCTGATGACCATTGTGTTGAGTAAATCTGTGGCATTTAAGAATAATTCGCCTTTCCCCTTCTGAATGGCTTTTTTCACACCTGCATCCATAGAAAACCTGGATTTTATTTTTCCCTGTGGAATAATATCCGGTGCCAGATACACCAGCGTAAATTGCATATCCAACCCTTTTGAAAAATGAAAAACGTTGTTCATCTTGATATTTCCTGAGATGGCAGTCTGCCGGTCTGCGGAAAAAGTATTAGGCTTTGGATACAGGTTTTCTACAGTAAATGCATTGATCTGATTACGATATAGATTTCCATTGACATTAAAGGAGTATACATCAGATATCTTTTGATTCCATATCGTTTCCAACCCTGTATTATAGCTTTTTCCGGCATTCTGGAATATGGCATAAATAAGAGTGCTGTTCGGAACAATGCTTGAAATTCTTGTTATGGTTCCATTGGCAAAGCGGTGGTATAATGCAGAATACAGGTATCCGTTATCCCAATTGTGTTTATATCCAAGTTCAATAGAGTTTGTAAACTGAGGGCGCAGTGCCGGATTTCCTACCTTAATGATTTCTGCATCATCATACTTTGGAAAAATACGGATGTCGACTTCATTAGGACGGTCTACTCTTCTATTGTAAAATACAGAGAACTTATTGCGGTCATCAAGTTTATAAGCAAGTCTGAAATTAGGAAATGGCTGCGTATAGTTGTATCCGTCACTTTTATATGTTGGATGGTTAGGATTTACGTCATATTGAATTTTCACATATTCCAGCCTCAATCCCAGTTCAGCTTCCCATTTTTCATTTTCAAAAACATAATTTCCGTACACTGCAGGAATAAATTCTTTATAATCGGCTTTTCCTCCTGCAGAAGCATCCAGCACAGAGTTGGCACCGGGCATAAAATTCATATTGGTAGGAATGCTTCTGTTTCTTAGTTTAATTCCGGTTTCTATTCGGCCGTATTTTAAAGGTTTTACATAATCTACGTTGAAATCGTAAACCTGTTCATCAGATAATAATTTGAAGGCATCAGTTCCTGTGGAAGAAGGAAGATAATTATCATAGAAATACTTTTCATCCTCTCTGTGGAAAGTATAATTAAATCCTACATTCAAAACATGTCCGGCATCTTTGAATTTATGCTGATAAGAAGCGGTTCCCATTACGGTTGTTTTCAGTTCGTCTTCCAGAAACTGCCACAGGCGGAGACGCTGGGACATATCTCCATTGAAAAACGGCTGGTCTCCCCTGTCGATGATCTTTTCGCTTCCATACATTCCTGAAATGGTTAATGTATTTTGCGGATCAATAGTCCAGTCTATACCTGCTTTAGTGGTGAAGAAATTTGTGTTTCTGTTTCTTTTCAGCTGAGAATTGATAACAGTTCCATTATCATAAGTACGGGTTACAAACTCATTTTTATTAAGGGTTTCGGTATATAGATTATCAGCCTGTAAAAATATATTCACTTTATTTTTTCTGTAATTAACAGACAGTGATGGATTTATTTTAGGTGTTAGTGTGTATTGAGGTCTTATTGTGGGAAGGTTTTCTTTTCTTACCCAAAGTGAACCTAAACCTGTTGTGAATCCTGCTTTTCCGTTCCATCCGTTCTGTTTATTCTTTTTCATGATAATATTGATGATTCCCGCATTTCCATTCGCATCATATTTTGAGGAAGGATTGTTGATGATTTCAATTTTATCAATGGCAGAAGCCGGAATATTGTCCAGTCCTGTCTGGCTTCCAAACCCGGTGAGAGCAGTCTGTTTACCGTCAATAAGTACCGTTACTTTATCATTTCCTCTCAACTGTACTTTACCGTCCTGTACGGTAATTCCGGGAAGGTTCTGCATGCTTTGTAATACTGATCCGCCACTTTGGCTGATATTGTCTGCTACAGAATAGGTTTTTTTATCAAGGCGGCTGTCTATTTCATTCTTTTTAGAAGCGGTAATAGTGATGGCTTCTATTTTGGTTTCATTTTCCTGTTTTTGAGCCAGTTCAATAGTGGGGATTTCAAGAAACTCTGAAAGACTTCCTATAAAAATAGGCTGTGTGTATGTATTATATCCTGTGATGGAAGCTTCCAGAAGATAGTGGTCCGGCTTTATACCTGTAATGGAAAATCGTCCTTCTTCATTGGTAATGGTTCCGGCTGTAAAAGTGCTGTCTTTTTCTTTTCTTAAAATAATATGGGCGTAAGGTATTGCTGCTTTATCTTTATTGGTGATTCTTCCAGATGCCGTTACAGAAGCTGTCTGCGCTGAAACAAGGGAAGAAATTGCCATACAGGTTGGAAAAAATAACAAGGCTGTTTTATTCATTCTGTTAGTCTTTATTTTCTTTAAAAAGTTCGTTATAAGGGAAATATTAATTATTCGTTTTGCAAGGGTAATTCCCGGCTGTGCTGTCTTTGTGAAATGATAATCATCAAAACCATGAGGGTAAGAGATATCAGGGAAGCATTGAGTGTTCCAAGATCCAAACCTCCTTTAGCTAAAGGTTTTGTCAAAAGATCTCCAAATGTGGCACCAAATGGTCTGGTAAAAACAAAAGCAATCCAAAACAGGACAACATGATTGATTTTCGTAAAATAATGAAGCGCCACAACCACTAATATGATCAGTCCTGTAATTAAAGCTCCTGCCATATAGCCGAGTCCTAAATTATCACTCAGAAAATCCCCAAAAGCTGTTCCCAGACTATTGGAAAATAAAATAGCCGTCCAATAATAGAATTCTTTGTTTCTTTCAAAAATCGGATAGACCTCGAGGTTTTCATATTTTTTGTACCATAGAAATAAGGAAGTTAAAAGGCCGAAAAGCAAAATCAGACTCCCAGCCAGATATCCTGTTTTTAAAGTACGGTCGATAAAATCGGAGATTTCTGTTCCTAAAGTTGTTGTTCCTATAATCACCATCCAATAGATTGCGGGAATATATTTTTTTACACGAAGCTGTACAGATAGGATGAGAATAAAAAATGCGAGTGTAACCAAAATTCCTACAACATATCCTAAATTAAGGGTCATAGAAATAAAATCTCCCAAGGTTTCTCCCAATGTAGTTGCTACCACTTTCATAAGCCAGAAAAGGAGTGTAACGGTTGCGACTTTGTTTGCTGTTCTCATTTTGCTTTGTTTTTAGATGCCGAAAATGATATTGATTCAGAAAGTCAAATCGTTCCTGCGGATAAGGGACAATTTTTCCAATCATTTCTAAATAAAATATCACCTCAGTATTTTCTATACAAAGGTGCAATGTGATTTAGAAGAAATTTTGAATTGCCGGAGCTGTAAAATTTATTAACTATAATTTAACAGTGAAGATATGATGATTGTGTTCAAAGCTATAGCTGATAGTCCAGTGATGAAACCTGCAGATTTCCTGAATAATAGAAAGGCCTAAGCCGCTTCCGCTGTTATCTGTTGACAGTTTTGAAAATCTTTTGAAAAGCAAATCCTCATTCAGCTTTTCAGTACCCGAATTGGAAACCTCAAAAGAAGAATTTGTCAGTTGTATAGAGATAGAACCTCCTGGAGAAGTATGACGGATGGCATTGATAATGAGATTGTTGATCAGTATTTCTGTCAGAATACTGTTTCCCCTCACCTGTACACTGTTTGAGAGATCTTCATGAATAGAAATATTTTTTTGTTCAACATGTTCCCCGAGAATATCAATACTTTGTTGAAGCAAATGGTCAAACGAAATAATTTCTGAACTGTCAAACTGGTTATTTTCAATTTTAGCAAGCAGCAAAAGGTTTTTATTGATGCGCGAGCTTCTTGTAAGGGCCCTGTTCATATCTTCAGCGATTCTGTATTGCTGTTCAGTAAGATTCTGATCCTGCAGCAAAAGATCCAGCTTATTTTTAATAATAGCGAGCGGAGTCTGTAATTCGTGAGAAGCATTTTCAGTAAACTCTTTCTGAGTTTTATAGGTAGAAATATTACGTTCCATCAATCTATAAAGAGACTGATTAAGTTCTTCAAATTCAGCAGTATCAGAAACCGGGAATTTTATTGTATTCTGACTGTTAAGATTGAAGGTTTTCAGTTGATCCAATGTACTCCTGAACGGTTTCCAGATAGATGAAGAAAGTTTTCTGTTAAGATATAAAAGCCCGAGAACAATCACCACAAAGAAGAATATGGTGATCATCGCAATTACGGCTATCGTTTCATGAGATTCCTCAATATTCGTCTGTATGGTAAACAGATAAGGTTTGCCGTGAATATAAATTACTTTTTCAAGACATCTGTAGCGTTCCTTTTTTTGTTCTGAAATAAAAGGAAGGTGTTTTTCATAAGTATAAACGCTATCCCGTTTTATTTGTTGAGTTGAAATCTTTTCAATATTCGTTTCAGGCTGAATATGATTCCATAATTCAAGGCTTTTGTTCAGCTCTTCTTCTGAAAGTTGTAATTGGTTAAATTCATAAGCCGTTTTCTCTACAATAATCTGATTGTGCTCATCCAGTTCGCTTTTCCAGATCGTATCTACCACAAAATAATACACGGGAATACTTATCATAAGTACAATAAGTACATAGATAAGAAAGGGTTTTGTGGTTTTGGTAAGTAAAGGCTTCAACATAATTAAGAATTATAAATTATGAGTTATGAATTGTTATTTTCTATGAAAGACTATTTGTTTTTTGATGTAATGATGATACTTCGGATGATTTTTAATATTTCTGTGGCTTCTTTACTTATGCTTTCAAATTCAGTAGATGATAAATAATCTGTATGAAATAAAAGCTCAATCCAATAAATAGATTCATCACATTCTTTTTGAGCAATAGCGAGTTTATGAATAAAATCTGCTTTACTTTCTGCATTCTGTGACTCTCTTATTAAAGCTCCTACCGCTGTTCCGCTTCTTAATAGCTGTTTACTAAGAACATATTCATTCTTATGAGTTGAAAGGTATTTATAAAGATTAATAATCCTTATTGCAAAACTAAAACTCTTATCTTTCAGTACATTTTTCTTTTCACTCATAACTTATAATTCATCATTTATAATTCATAATTAATCTAGCTTTCCCATTTATACCCCGTTCCATACACTGTTTTAAGATAATGCCCGCATCCGGCGTCATACAGTTTTTTCTTAAGGTTTTTCACATGAGCATATACAAAATCATGATTATCAAGCATATCTGCGAAGTCTCCGGAAAGATGTTCCGCCAGGGTACTTTTGGAGATGACTTTATTTTTGTTGCCGATAAAATAAATTAAAAGATCAAATTCTTTCTTTGTCAGTGAAATTACTTCATCATTTACCGCTACTGTTTTGGCTAATAAATCAATCTGAAGTTCATTTTGCTTCACCACATTGGAACTGCTGAATTGCTTCCTCCGGATAATAGAATATACTCTTGCCATCAATTCAGAAAGATGAAAGGGTTTAGTGAGATAATCATCGGCACCCAGTTTCAGTCCTTCAATCTTATCATCAAGAGCATTTTTAGCGGAAATAATAATTACGCCGTCTTGTTTCTGTTGTTGTTTTAATTCTTCCAAAATTGTAAGGCCATTTCCATCCGGCAGCATAATGTCCAGTAAAATACAGTCATACTCAAATGCTTCTATTTTACTCATAGCTTCGCCGAATGTACTGGCAGCTTCACAGAGATAATTTTCTCCGGACAGATATTCGGAAATACTTTGAGCAAGAGCGGCTTCGTCTTCAATGATGAGAATTTTCATGTGATAAATCTATTACCAAATTTAGAAGAAATTTTGAATTTTAAATTAAAATATAAATTACAAAAATAGAAACGATAGAGCAAGTGTATAGCTCCAAAATGAGGTTTTTTGTGATATATTTCATAAATTTACGCTGCTTTATCAATCTGATGATAGTGTAAAATATTTCCAAGGTGAAAATTCACAACAAAAAAAAATACCTTAGCTTCCTTAAATTTAAAAGAGATTTCCAGAAATACGGATTGGAAAAAGCACGCAGTTATGAGCTTATTCTGCATTGGCTGAACAACAGGCTGAGCAGAAATCAGTTTCTTGTTCTTTCCGGAATTCTGGTAGGCTGTACAGCGGGTCTTGCAGGAGTTATTCTGAAAACTCTGGTACACAATATTCATTATTTCATTACCAATAAAGTTCATTTTGAATATCAGATATTATTTTATATCGTTTTTCCTTTTTTAGGAATTGTTCTCACTACGATGATCGTTCTGACAATATTTAAAGGTCAGGATCGTAAAGGTATCGGAGCTATTTTATACGAAATTGCACAGAATTCCAGTATTGTAGCCTCGGTTAAGATGTATTCCCAGGTGATACAAAGTGCTGTTACCGTTGGATTGGGAGGCTCAGCAGGATTGGAAAGTCCTATTGCCGTTACCGGAGCTGCCATTGGTTCCAACTATGCACAGACCTACAGATTAAGTTACAAAGAACGAACTTTATTGCTGGCTGCCGGTGCTACAGCGGGGATTGCATCTGCTTTCAATGCTCCAATTGCCGGGATTATGTTTGCATTTGAAATTCTGTTGACCGGGGTTGTTTTTACAGATTTTATTCCTTTGGTGGTGGCTGCTGTCTGTGGAAGTCTATTGTCTAGGATTTTACTTCAGGAAGATGTTCTTTTCAGGTTTTATACAAGAGATCCGTTCAATTATAAAAATGTTCCTTATTACCTTATTTTAGGGCTTGTAACCGGTTTGTATGCCCGTTATTTTGTAATTATTTCCCAAAAAGTAGAACATTTTATAAAAGGACTTCAGCTTTCCAGAATGCGTAAAGCAATGTTTGGAGGAGCTGTACTTTCTCTGCTATGTGTTCTTTTTCCTCCGCTGTTCGGGGAAGGTTATGAGACTGTAAAGGCCTTTACCAACGGGAACACTTATTCTATTATTGAAAACAGTTTTTTCAGATATTTTGAGATCGGAGACTGGACAATTATTATATTTTTAGTTCTTGTATTGCTTTTAAAGGCATTTGCAACTTCATTTACGATCTTTAGCGGCGGAAACGGAGGTAATTTTGCCCCTTCTCTTTTTGCCGGTGGAACTTTGGGATATTTATTTGCACTGGTTTGCCAGCATATTGGTTTTACAGATGTTCCTGTGACTAATCTTGTACTGGTTGGAATGGCCGGAGCAATGAGCGGTGTTTTGTATGCCCCGCTTACAGCTATATTTCTGATTGCAGAATCAAGTTTCGGATATGACCTGTTTATCCCTCTGATGATTGCTTCCATCATTTCTTATCTTATTGCCAAATGGTTCTCTCCGATTTCTCCGGAATTAAAATCACTAGCCGATGAAGGAAAAATATTCACAAATAAACATGATAAAAACCTTCTTTTCGCTTTAAGAACTGAAGATTTTATTGATAAATATTCACAGACGATTAATGAAAATGCTTCTGTTACAGAATTGTTTGAAATGGTGAAGAATGGAGACAAAAATATTTTTGCCGTTGTGGATGAAAGCAGAAAATTGAAAGGAGTTCTTACTCTGGATGATATAAGACCTTATCTTTTTAACAAAGAAATGGATGCTTCCCAGCTCGTTGTTCAGATTATGAAAACTCCACCGGCTATACTTCACCGTGAAAATAAACCTTTGGATATTCTTCAGACTTTTGATGATACAGGTGTATGGAACCTTCCGGTAGTGAGCGAAAATAATGATTTTGTAGGCTTTATTTCAAAATCCTCAATATTGATGAGCTACAGACAGCTGTTGAAAGAATATTCTGATTAATATAACAATGGAAAACCTGAATTCCCCTCCTTTGGTGGGGTGGCGAAAATTCAAAGAATTTTTGACGGGGTGGTTAGCATCGTCAAATAATAAAAAATCCGTTCAGTAATGAACGGATTTAATTTTAGTCTATAATGAAAGTTGAAAAAATTAGTTGCTTGCGTTATTCAGCAGATCAATATCTTCCTGATCCAAAATAAGTTTCGGAGCATTAAATACTGTTTCAAGCTGAGAGGCACTCGTTGCACTTACAATAGGTGCTGTGATCAAAGGATTAGATAACAACCATGCCAGAGAAACCGTTCCCTGAGTGGTATTATGTTTTGCACTTACCTGATCTAATGCTTTTAGGACTTCAAGTCCTTTTGGGTTTAAATATTTCCTTACTCCTTCACCTCTCGCACTTTTTGCAAGATCTGCTTCATCACGATATTTACCCGTTAAGAATCCTGCTGCCAGAGACCAATATGGAAATACACTTAAATCAAACTGCTCTGCCAGAGGGGCATAATTTTGTTCAAAGCCTTCTCTCTCCATTAAGTTGTAATGAGGCTGTAAAGCAACATATTTAGGAAGATTATTCTTTTCTGCAGCTTCAAATGATGCTTTCAAACGTTCCGGTGATAAATTGGAAGCCGCAATATAGCGTACTTTTCCAGCTTTAATAATCTCATCATAAGCAGAAAGTGTTTCTTCTACCGGAGTGACATTATCATCAAAATGAGTATAATAAAGATCAATATGGTCCGTCTGAAGCCTTTGCAGCGATTCATCTACTGATTGTAAGATGTGCTTTCTGCTGACATCATAGCCATGCTCCTTCGTTTCAGAACCTACTTTTGTTGCCAAAACGATATCATTACGGTTGGAACGGCTTTTCATCCACTTTCCGATGATCTCTTCAGATTGTCCTCCTTTTCCGTTTACCCACCATGAATAGGTATCTGCAGTGTCTACAAAATTAAATCCTGCTCCTGCAAAGCGGTCCAGTATATCAAAAGACTGTTTTTCATCCAGCGTCCATCCAAAAACATTTCCTCCGAAATTGATTGGAGCAATCGTTAAATCGGTGTTTTTGATTTTTCTTTTTTCCATAAAAATAATTTTACTAAGTGACCTCTAAGGTAAGGAATATTAAGCCCTGAGGATATTCAAAATAGCCATTCCTGCTATAGTTATTATAAATGGAATTGCTGATGTTTCCTAAGTTTTTTTGACTATTATTTTGTTGAAAATGCAACGAGGCAAAGAAATTTCACCTGCATTGTGCCAAAGACTTTATCTCCGATAAAATTAAACACTGTATATTTTAAAACTCTCACAGATCCTAATAAAAAAATCTCCTCAATCTCCATAATTTGCGAGAAAATTAATCTTGCTGAAAATCTTTGATTTTTCTTGCACCTTAAATACACAATAATTTTATAAATCTTTGTGTCTCTGCATTTTCCAACAAAACCGTTCAAAAAAATAAAAACAGCCTTGTTTTGAAAGCTGTTTTTATTATCTATCAATTAAAAAATACGGTTATTTTTCAATCTGCGGAACCTCAATAGCAGTAAGCTGGAGTTTATATTCCTGTAATTGCAGGTTGATGGTTGATAATCCGTTGCTGAAGAATGATGATCCTTTAAAAAGATCATGATAATATTCTATTCCTTCAAGTACATTCTTTTTGAAAGCATTCCATTTTTTTGTCTGGGAATGGGTAATCTGTACTGATGATTCTGTAATTTCCTTTCTCAGATAATCAACATACATTTTCAGTTCGTTGATGAACATATTCGGACGTTGAGTATGGGAAAGAATATTGGTGTTTCCATAAATATGTTTTACCATTTCCGAAAGTGAAACTTCCTTATCAAAAAAAGCAATATTGGGTCCTGGACATATCACAACACCCTGCTTTTCACCTTTGATTTCAAGATTCTGTTCCATATAGGTAGCATTCACAAGTCCTACACACAGGCAGGCTTTATCGGTAATCTGAGATTTTCTTTTATTGAACTCCTTTTCTGTTAAGATTTCCTGATCCGCATATAATTCTTTCAGTTTGATATCCTGATATTTTTTGGAAGCGGTACAGGTTCCTTCCGGTGAGAATTCTTTACTTAATGCCAGAAGCTTTTTGGGGCAGGAACTGCCGTATTTTCCTTTAGCTTCTTTTTCATGCTTCAATGTTTCATTGGATGTTCCTTTTACCGTATTGAAAGGCACTCCCAATGGAGAAATATTACTCAGATACAAATCCTGCTCTTTGGATTTTACAAGCAGATTCCGGGTTTCTGTATCTACCGAAGTGGCTTCAGGTACCAGTAAAAACGGAGAACCCCATCCTACACTGTCTACATGATAATTGGCCAATAAAAACTCATGTTCTTCGGAAGTTCCAACTCCACCCTGAACAGTAATTTTCATTTCCAAAGGCTCAGAAACAATACATTTTCCTTTTTGTTCCAAAGCAGCTGTCATTAAGGCATGTGCAGACTGTATCAGATCATTTTTTTTCTGCTTAAATTCTTCCATGATCGGCCCAAGAAGCATTCCTTCGGTGGCAAAGGCATGTCCTCCACAGTTCAACCCGGATTCTATTCTGTACTCTGAAACCCACAATCCTTTTTTAGCCAGAAAGTTTCCCTGGATCATTGCAGAACGAAAGTCGCTTACTTTAAGAATGATTTTCTTTTTGATCTTTCCGTTTTCATCCGGGAAAAAGTCTTCAAATTCTTCCATATAGCTGTACAGACGAGGATTCATTCCTGCAGAAAGAACCATTGATGAGGATAGCTTGCTTTTGGCAAATCCCCGCAGTGAAGCGTGGGCATCGTTGTACATCACAGGAAGCTGTTCGTTGTTCTGATAATTGTCTTTATCCACTTTCGTCATGATATTAACGTCAATGCTTCCGGGTCTCAGGTTGGATTCTATGAAGTTTTTAATATTGGTGCTCCAGTTATCTTTCTGATTTATAAGATTCTGAAGACTTGTTTTAAGATCCGAAGTATTCGGAAGTATGGCTATAAAGTCTTTTAAAGCCTCTTTGTTTTTGCTGATTTCCTGTTTGAAAGATTCAAATTTTTCATTCACGATATCATCCACCATATCCAGATAGGCAGTAATTCTTTTTGCCCTGTAATCATCTGTCTTTGTTGAAATTCCAAAATAGTCGAGATTAAACTTTTTATTATAAAAGTTTTTCATCTTTTCCAGGATTTCATCGTCAATGATGGAGATCACAGAAGAAATTCCATATTGGGCAACACGGATCGGGCTGTCTATGGTGTAAGCCAGTCCCATTACCGGAATATGGAAGTTGTGCAAAGGTTTTTTTGTCATAAATTTTCGATAAAAGTTCTTTTCTTATTCATCTAAAAAATCCTTTAAAAACTATTCACTTCCTAAATGTATTATTTTAAAATGAATTATGCATTAAATAATATTTCTCAATACGAAAAACATGTCAAATGTCATGTTTTTGTGATTTTTAATGCAAAGTAGCATGATTCAAATGCTTATTTTGAGAAAGCTAAGAGGTACAACTTTGTCACTGAAGAAGCTTTATGATTGAGCCCTTTATAAAACAAAAAAAGATCAATCTTTCGACTGATCCTTTGATTCTATGATATGAATTTAAATCTATTCTGCTTTGTTTTTAAGCATCATCAGAAGGCTGTAAGCTCCTTTCTGTACTATTTTCCTGTCCTTTAAAAAATCTGCTTTTAATACCTCTGTAAACTGATCATCAGAAATTCCTGTTACGACTGGAATCATTTTGTAATTTGACTTTCCGAGATCTTCAAAAACATAATTTTTGTTTTCAAAAGATACTACTGCTTCGTTAGGAAGTCCCATTGTATAACGGCTGCTGATATTTACTTCGGCATTCACGTACATTCCTTTTACAAATTCAGAATTTACAGAAGATAATTTGGCAACCGCAGTTGCAGAACCTCCGTTTTCAATACTAGGAACTACGCTGACAATTTTAGCATTTGATTTCACATCCGGATTCTGATTGTTGTAGACCAAAATTTCCTGACCCACTTTTACATCATTCACATCGTTTTCAAAAACTTTTAATTCTAAAAGTAATCCTGTCGGATTGATCAGCTCAAATAATGTATCTGCCGGATTGATGTATTGTCCGTTGTTCACAAGAATTTTGCTCACAAAACCTGTAAACGGAGCATAAATATTGATTTTACTTCTGATATTTCCGGTACTCAAACCTTTGGCATTGATTCCGATGATTCTCAATTTTTCTTCAAGTCCTTTTAAAGTAGCATTCAGGGTAGAATAATCTGCCTGGGCGGTCTGCATGGTCTTATCACTGCTGGCTTTGCTTGTATTAAGGTCTTTCTGACGGTTAAAGTTCAGCCTTGCAGCTTCAAGCTGTGCTTTTGTCACCAGATAATCCTGCTGAAGCTGTATGAACTGTGGATCTTCAACAACTGCCAAAATCTGCCCTTTATTGAAATGGCTTCCATTAATTACGTTAATAGACTTAATGTGCCCGCCCATAATACTGGAAACCGAACTGATGTGGGACGGTGCAATTTCTGCTTTTCCGTTCAACCGTATCAGTTTTTCCATATTCCTGTTCTGAATAGTGGTTGTTGTCAATCCTACAGACTGAATCTGCTTCTCCGTAAGATGAACCGAATTTTCATTGTTTTTGGTAAATTTTGTATTTTCGTAAACCGTTTTTTCTTCCTCTTTTTTTCCTGAGCATGAGGATAAAGTAAGGATTAAAGCAAGGCTGTATATTGATATATTCCTGAAATGCATGACGTTACTATTTTGAAATTAAGAATTGAAGTTCAGCACTGATCTGATTCAGTTTTTCCAGTTGATCTATGTAATCTGCTTTGGTTTTTACGGCCTGGTTCACCAATATTACCCAATCCAGATAATCAATCTCTCCTACTTCCATCTGTTTCTGTGCGGTTTTTAAAATGGTTTCGGATTTTGGAAGTTGTTTTTGTTCATAATTTTCAATGATTCTCTGTTGGTTCATATAATTATTCAGCTGTTGTCTCAATCTGTTTTTAAGTTCAATTTCTTTTCTCTGATACTGATTTTCGGAGATTGCAATTTTTGCCTGTGCAGCTTTTGCCATTGCCCTTTGTCCCTTTGTAAACAATGGAATTCCCACACCCACCTGAACTGAATTGAAACGGTTATTGTTGATGTTTTTCATACTTTGATTGGTATATCCAACAAGAAGGTCCGGAAGAAGTTTGCTTTTCTCCAGTTGTACTTCTGCCTCTCCTACTTTGATCTGTTGCTGCAGATACTGAAGCTCAGGATGTTGTTTTACCATCTCCTCGGAAACCTGAAGCCCAATATTCATCGTTGGTTTATCCGCAACAGGTTGGTAAGAAGTTTCGGACTGAAGTAATACCTGAAGCTGAAGTTTTGCCACGTTCATATCATTTTCAAGAGTGTTCAACTGTACTTTTACCTGTTCTTTCTGGATTTCAGCGGTTGATTCCTCCAGAATATTGGCTTCTCCTTTCTTTAATCTTAATCCGGCCTTGTCAGCAAAATTATTGTACATCTGGCTGATATATTCCAATACTTTTTTCTTCTCCTGAAGGACTAATATTCTGTAGAAAACGTCTGTAACTTCTTTGGTAAGCTGTGTTTTGGTCAGATTCTGATTGATGATACTGGCAGACCATTCCGCATCCAGCATTTGTTTTCTCTTTGAATATACTGTAGGAAAGCTAAATCTTTGAGAGATTCCGAATGAATTGTCGGTTTCTTCTCCCTGAATCTGCCCAAATCCTCCTGTAACTTCCAGCTGAGGAATATCCAGATAACTGGCTTTGAGTTTTTCCTGATAGTCTGATATTAATTTTGAGTTTTTAAGGGTGCCATTCTGTTGATAAGCCTTTTCCAAAGCCTGGTCGTAAGTAATGTTTTCCTGAGCCTGAAAACTTCCGAAAGAGATCAGCAATAAGAAAACTGACAGTTTTTTATAATTGTTTTTTTTAGAGAATTTCATTTTATCTTTATTAATATTTTCAAACAAAACATAGAGAATAGGAAGTACAAAAAGGGTTAAAAGTGTGGCGAGCATCAAACCTCCAATTACCACAGTTGCCAAAGGTCTTTGCACTTCTGCTCCGGCACCGTTGCTGATGGCCATTGGAAGAAATCCTAAAGAAGCCACAAAAGCAGTCATTAAAACCGGACGAAGTCTGATTTTTGTTCCTATCAGTACAATTCTGTTGGTATTAGCTATTCCGTTCTTTTTCAATCGGTTAAATTCTGATATCAAAACAATTCCATTAAGTACCGCAACTCCGAATAAAGCGATAAATCCTACTCCTGCACTAATACTGAATGGCATTCCTCTCAACGCCAGAAAATAAACACCTCCTATGGCAGACAATGGAATGGCTGTATAGATCAGCAAACTATGTTTTACGGAGCCAAAAGCAAAGAACAATAACAGGAAAATCATTACTAGCGAAATAGGAACAGCTATACCTAATCTTGCCTTGGCTTCATTCAGGTTTTCAAAAGCTCCTCCATAGGAAACGGTATATCCAGGTGATAATTTCAGGCTTTTACCAGCCTTTTGCTGAAGCTCTTCCACAATACTCTGAACATCTCTTCCTCTTACGTTAAAGCCTACGATAATCCTTCTTTTGGTATCCTCCCTCTGAATCTGATTTGGACTGTTTTTAAGTTCCACTTTAGCCAATTGCGATAAAGGAATCTGCTCTCCTGAAGTCGTAGGAACCAGAAGGTTTTGGATGCTGGTAATATCTTTTTTATGTTCATTATCCATTCGGACAACGATATCAAACTTCTTTTCACCTTCATATAAAGCACCTGCTGTCTGGCCGGCAAAAGCCATATTGATCACTCTGTTGATATCTGCTACCGAAATATTATATCGGGAAAGTTCAGAACGGTTATAATCTATCACAACCTGCGGAGCACCTACTACAGGTTCAATATAAAGATCCTGAGCTCCTTTTACTGTATTGATGATGCTTCCTATCTTTTTTGCATAGGTGGCAAGACTGTCCAGATCTTCACCATAGATTTTGCATACCACATCCTGTCTGGCTCCGGTCATCAGCTCATTGAAACGCATTTGTACAGGAAACTGGAAACTGGTTGTCAATCCCGGAATAACGCTTAATGCCTTACTCATTTTATCAGAAAGTTCAGAAAATGTTTTGGCAGAAGTCCATTCCTTTTTAGGTTTTAAAACAATAATCATATCTCCGGAATCCATTGGCATAGGTTCTGTAGGAATTTCTGCACTACCAATTTTCATGACCACCTTTTCTACTTCTGGAAACTGGGTTAAAAGGATATGTCCGGCCTGTGTGGTGGCTTTCTTTGTTTCGTTAATATTACTTCCCTGAAGGATTCTCATTTCAACCGCAAAGTCACCTTCTTCAAGAGACGGGATGAATTCACCACCCATTCTGGAAAGGGTAACAACAGCACCAATAAACAGCACCAAGACGCCCAGAATAATGGTTTTTCTATATTTAAGGGCCTTTATCAGGAATTTCTGGTGGCCTGTTTCCACTTTGCCCATTACCCGGTCTGAAATATTTTCTTTTTCTTTTTTCTTTCTGCTCAGTACCAGAGAGCTCATCATAGGAATATAAGTAAGGGAAAGAATAAATGCACCAATCAGGGCAAAAGCTACCGTCTGAGCCATTGGCTTAAACATTTTACCTTCAATTCCCTGAAGTGTAAAAATCGGAAGATATACAATTAAGATAATGATCTGACCGAAAACCGCACTGTTAACCATTTTGGTAGCAGAACCGGAAACCTGGTCATCCATTTCTTTTTTGCTGAGCATATTATCTTTTCCAAAATGCTTTTTGTGGGCCAGCTGATGCAGTACCGCTTCTACAATGATGACAGCTCCATCTACGATAAGCCCGAAATCAAGGGCTCCAAGGCTCATCAGATTCCCTCCTACACCGAAAATATTCATCATAATGATCGCGAAAAGCATCGCTAAAGGAATTACAGATGCTACCAGTAATCCCGCTCTGAAGTTTCCTAAAAACAAAACCAGAATGAAAACAACAATCAAAGCTCCTTCCATCAGGTTTGTTTTTACTGTACTGATGGTGTTGTTTACCATTTTAGCACGGTCAAGAAAAGGTTCAATAACAACACCTTCAGGTAATGATTCCTGGATTTTTTCCAGTCTTTGTTTGATATTTCCAATCACTACGTTGGTATTCTCCCCTTTCAGCATCAGAACAATAGCTCCGGATACTTCTCCCGTATCATTATAGGTCATGGCGCCATACCTTGTTGCATACCCTATCTTCACAGAAGCAACGTCTTTTATATGTACCGGAATACCTTCTTTGGTTTCTGCAACCTGAATACTTCCGATATCTTCAATACTTCCCAGAAGCCCTTCGCTGCGAATAAAAAGAACAGTTTCTTTCTTCTCGATATAAGCACCTCCGGTATTCTGGTTATTCTTTTCCAACGCCCCAAAAACATCATTGATATTGATATTGAACGCCTGAAGCTTGTTGGGGTTAATGACAATTTCATATTGCTTCAGTTTCCCTCCGAAACTGCTGACATCAGCTACTCCCTTAGTTCCCAGAAGCTGTCTTCTGACAACCCAGTCCTGAATGGTTCTGAGTTCAGTTTCATCATAGACATTTTCATACCCTTTTTTGGCTCTTACCACATATTGGAAAATCTCCCCCAATCCGGTAGAAATAGGTCCCAGTTCCGGTTTGCCGATTCCTGCCGGGATGTTGTCCTGAACAAGCTGTAAACGCTCCTGAACCTGTTGACGTGCCCAGTAGACATCTGTTTTATCATCAAAAACCACAGTGACTAATGACAGTCCGAAACGTGAGAAACTTCTAAGTTCCGTAATTCCGCTGATGTTACTGGTAGCCTGTTCGATAGGAAATGTAACAAGACGTTCTATGTCTGCTGCCCCGTAAGAAGGAGCAGTCGTAATGATCTGAACCTGATTATTTGTGATATCCGGTTGGGCATCGATGGGCAGCTTGGTAGTTTCATAGATCCCAAAAAGGATAAGTGCCACTGTAAACAGAGCAATGATGAGCTTATTCTTTACAGAAAACTCAATAATTTTATTTAACATGAAAAAAACTATTAATTGATAACCCGGAATGCCTTATAAAAGCTGTTGAAGTCTTTGTTTTTTATGATTGCAGCTACAGAAGAGAAAATATTTTCCTGATCCTCATGCACTTTATTGTAAATTTATCATCCTGAAAAATTTAAACAAATTATAGCAAAGACATCATAAACAGAGTTATAATGCACGAAAGGTTAAATTGATATGTAATAATAAATGGATTGCTTTAAGGCTAAAGCAATGTCAGTATAAAATCAATTAAGAAAGCCGTGGAGGCTGGAAAATCTGAGAAAGCGAATGATTGGAAAAATCTTTTTCCTTGTAGATACTGTTTTTCTTGGAAACAGTAATTTCTTTAGGCTTTTTTATTTCGAATGTAAGTTCCGGAAGCTGGGCATGTACAGTTAATACGATGGGAGGATTAATAAACGGCAGTTTCTGATCGGTATCCCAGTCAGAATCCTGTTTGTGATTATCATAATGCTCTATCACAAATTCTGATAAACTTCCGTGGTATTCCATAAAATGTTCCACAAACATAGGTACCTTCAGTACTTCCCCCGCATTGGTGGTAGCCAGCACATACATCATCGAGCATAATATGGAGAACCATTTTAACATTGGTGCAAATATAAGGCTTAAATTTTTCTTAAACAGGCTCTGGTATTAATTTTTTGATAATTTTAACCAGTTTAAAAATGGTTTAAATAAATAATAGCTATTTCTAAATAATGTTAGATTTATCAAACAAAAATTAAAGCCTGGACTTTAGTCTGCTTAGTGTTTCCTGAGAAATATTAAGGTAAGAAGCCACCAATTTGTTAGAAAGTCTTCTTACGACAACCGGATTTTCATCCAGAAGCTGGCGGTATTTTTCAAGAGCATCCTGTATAAGGAAAGACATCAGCCTTTTGGTATTGTTCACATAAGCTGTTTCCAGATATATTCTGTAAAATTTTTCCCATTGCGGGATAATTTCCAGAAGGTGATAAAAATTCTTATGGCTAATATAATATACTTCTGAATCCTCTACGGCTTCAATAAATTCCTCAGAGGGTTCAGAAGTAATAAAACTGGTAAGTGCAGTGGCAAATTGATTTTCAAAGGCAAAATATCTGGTGGAATCCTGCCCTTCTTCATTGATGAAAAATATACGGAGGCAGCCATTCACTACAAAAAATGTTCTCTGGCTATTTTGTCCATTGGAAAGGAGCATTTCATTCTTTTTTAATTGGATAAGTCTGAAATAAGAGAGAATAGTTTCCAATTCTTTATCCGTGACCGATATTCTGTTTTTAATATATGACGTTAAAAGTTCCTGCATGTAAGCAAAAATAGTAATAAATGGCTTTGCTTACTTCTTTTTATTCTGTTCTGGCTATGAGTTTTCTGCCTTCACGGCTTTCCAGTATGAGCAAATGTATAAACCATGCGGATCCCATTCCAAGGTCGTTTTGAAGTAATTACGAAGCTCGTGTACTGTTGTATATTCTGCTGCGATATAAACATATTCTTTCAAAACACCTGGTGGAAACTGAACAGATTTAACGGCTTCTGAGAGCCGGCTTCCCTTTTCCGGATGAGGATTGTGCAGCCATTCAATTGAAATATCTGCTGCAGAACACAGGATAAGTTCGTCTTCTTTGCCTGCCACCTCTAATAGTATCTTTGCCGACACATACGGAGGAAATTGTTCTGCAATAGCACAAATGACAGGTAATGCTGTTGCATCTCCCGCCAGTAGATAAAAATCTGCATCGGGAACTAAAGGTCTTGTACTTTCTTTCATTCCTATTTCCAATGAATCACCGGGATTCGCTTGTAATGCCCAGGCAGAAGCAGGTCCGTTATCACCATGGGCAACGAAATCTATACTTAATTCCCGGTTTTCAAGATCTATTTTTCTGTTAGTATACGTTCTGATTAAAGGAGAGCTTCCCTCTTCAGCCGGAATAAAGATTTTATTATTAGAACCGGAACGTACATTGGCTAACAGTTCAGCCTGATTTTCATCAATTTCAAATATGACACGGATAAGGTGAGGAGTAAGATATTGTTTATTTTTAATGATAAATACAGAACGTATTTTTTTCGTTTCTTTTACTTGAGATATTAGAGAATTTTCCATTTTATTTTTTATTAAATAGTAAAATAATCATTGCAATTATACAGCTGATTCCTCCGAACAGGTATACAGTCTGATAATCAAACCAGCCGGCAATTAATCCTGCAATGGGGCCTACCATTCCTAATGAAAGGTCAACGAATGCTACATATGCTCCCAATGCTGTTCCTCTCATTTGTGGTTTTACTTTTTGAATGGCAAGAACTCCTAAAGCCGGAAAGACCAATGAAAATCCAACCCCTGTCAATCCACATCCAATAACGGCTAATGTTTTGGAAACAGATGTCCAGATCAGCAGCTGTCCTGCTACTTCGATGATCAGAGAGATCAAAGCAATCTTAAAACCTCCGTATTTATCAGGAAATGAAGCAAAGAAAATTCGGGTAAGAACGTAACATATTCCGAAAATCATAAAGGCAAGTGAAGCGTCACCCCAACTCTTTTGTGAGAAAAATAAAGCAATAAAAGAAGCAATACATCCAAATGCCATTGATGAAAAAGCAAGACTCAGTCCTTGGCCTGATATTGCGCCGATTACTTTGTAAAAAGGTGTTCGCACATGATCTTTATCTACAGTAATAGAAGGAAGCTTTGCAGTAGAAAGCCAGCTTACAAGCGGAAGTAAGGCTATAAGGATAAAAGCAGGCAGTATGTTGTATTCTTTACTCAACCAGATACTTACAGGTGCTCCGATTGCAATTCCTGCATACATGGCAATACCGTTCCATGTCATTACTTTCCCGGAGTTAAAATGTCCTGCCAGCCCAATTCCCCACGTTAATGCTCCGGTAACCAGAAAACTTTCACCAACACCATGGATAATCCTTGCCAGCAACAGAAAGACAAGTGCCATCAGCGGATTAGCCTGAAATAATACCGCCAGTACATAAACAATCCCGGCAATAACAGCTAATACCACACCGGACATTTTACTTTTCTTAGCTCCTCTGGTATCTGTAATTTTTCCGGAATAAGCACGGGTTAAAAGTGTTGACAGTGACTGCAGGCCAATGACAAACCCCACAATAATGCTGTCAAAACCTAATATATTCTGAACAAACCCAGGAAGTACTCCCAATGCAATTCCTATGGTAAGGTAAACCCCAAATACCGAAATGATAATGGGAGTGGTTGCCCGGAAAAAATTAATAGTCTGTCCTTTTTCTAATGTTGTACTCATAAATTTTGTTTAAAATATTCGGGTGCAAATGTCCCTGTACAACAAATACTAAACTTTGATCTAGATCAAAAAAGGTAGAAAAAGTTTATTCAAAATCCAATAAACCGTCTGTAAGCTGTTTCCATTGTATTTTAGCGGTTCCCATCATTCCTCCGGCAGCGATAACAAGATTCCTGATGGCATCAAAGAGCTTGGCATTGAGATTAGGTCTTTCATTTCGTCCATACACTGCTGCTTTTAAATGAGCAGGACTTTTTGATATCATAAAGGTAGAGCTTGCTCCTGAACTGTAAAAATGAGCAATATGGCGTTTCTTTTTATCTTCCGGATTTCTGGATGGTCTGCAGGTCATTGTTATACTTTCAGCAAAGCTGTTCTGGTAGAAACAGATATCTGTAATCTCTACCCAATCATATCCTTTAGCACCAGGTTCTCCAGGTCCTGGAATGTCAATCCTGATAAAATCTCCTTTTTGTGGCTCACGATCTACAGGATGGCCGCTGGAATTATAAAGTTTAAATGCTGCAAATGCCTCCCCACAGTAACTTTGCCATTTATTGACTGAGAAAAGCCTCTCTTTTAATGTTTCAAATTTTAGCGACATGGAATCCTGATCAAATAGTTTTCTGGTTTCTGTATCATGGAAACCTCCAATTTTTTGTTTAGGCACTCCTTTAAATTTTTTTGCACTCATACAATATGTTTTGGAGAAATTACTGCAAAGATTTTTTAGATTTTTATGAGTAGAGTCATAAAAAAGTTAAACATTTGTTTAAATATTGTTTTAAAGAAGCTTTGTTTTTATAATAATTCACTTTTTACAACTTCTCTGTTTGGGGTAAAAAACGGCATACAATTCATCAGGACGCGAATTATATTTAGCAGGATATGTTTTTGTGTAAAGAATTTCGGAATCCTAAAGAAAACTAAAATCATTTAGAGAATAGTTATTTTTACTTAAAATAAATAATTTTTAAAAAAAATGAGCTTATGATGTTTTGCATAACATGATTTTTGTTTATATTTGTGAATCGAAATAATTTTTTTTCATCATTTGTGTTTTTTTAAGGTCTCCATTTGTGGAGACCTTTTTATTTTCAACAATGTCATAATTGAATATTGATTGTTGAAGTGGAAAATGTTATAAAATGTGAATTATATTCTTTTTTTAACAAGTTAATTTCTTTTCTATAAAGGAATACTGAATGTTTTAATATCTCTATAAGTCTCTTTTTTACCATATTTTAACTGCCCCTGCAGTTGCTTTAAACGGCTATTGAATTGTTTTAATAAAATCAGTTGGCCTGAGATGCATCACAGACAGAAAACTTCTGGTGTAGGCCTGAACACTCTTGTACCCTACTTCATAAGCTGTTTCTGAAATCGTAAGATTCCCAGAACTTAAATACTCAAGACTCTTGATGATACGAAGCATTTGTTGGTATTTGCTTAGGGTAAGACCTGTTTCTTTTTTGAAAATACGTTCAAGTGTGCGGAAAGATAAAAGTGCTTTATCACTGAGGTCTTCCATTTTGATTTCCTTGCGGTAATGATTGTGCAGATATTCTATGACTTTAGTAAGGCGTTTATCTTTAGGAAGGCTGATATGAAGAATCAGGGAATGCTCTACAAACTGTGGAAGTTCATTGAACAGCGCTTTCAGGAATAGGTTCTCATTATGATCCGGAGTCATAAGTTTAGACCATTTCTCTGCATATTTTATCATTTCTTTCAAAACAGAAGGAACAGAAAATACACTCACTTCATGGTAGAAAGATTCTTTGGTACTGATCTCCGCAAACATAATCATCAGTTTGATCTTTTCAGAATGGGAATTTGTTTTGTGGACGGCATTGGGAGGTATCCATACAGCATGATTTTGAGGAAGCAGATAGATTTTTTCTTCAATAGTAATATACTGAAAACCACTCTCAACATATACGAGCTGACCTTTCTGATGGTGATGAAGAACATCATCATGAACCCAGTTTTCTTCAAACCATACGAAATAAGGTTTTTTCAGTTCATCTACTTTTATGCTGTCGTTAGCGTTCATGTCGTTTAAGGTTAAAACTTTGGCAAAATTAAACAAAATTACTATGTTAATTTTGCAGAAAAGTTTTTATCATGATGAAGAATGAAGTAAAAAAGAATGCTTCGTATGTTTTATTAATCATTAACGTTCTTGTAGTTATATTAATTTCCAGTAACCTCCGTTCACCCATTGTGGCAGTAGCCCCTGTATTAGGAGAGATAAGAGATGCATTGAAACTGGATAATTTTCAGGTAAGTATGCTAACCTCTATTCCACTGTTTATGTTTGCTGCATGTTCTGTGCTGGTAAGTAAGTTTTCTAATAAACTAGGTATCAGTACACTTCTAATATATTCTCTTATTATTTTAAGTTTTGGTTTATTTTTACGAATCAGCGGTTCTCTTTGGCTATTGTTTTTAGGGTCTATATTCATTGGCTTAGGAATATGTATCGGAAATGTGGTCACCCCGGGATATGTTAAAAATAATTTTCCGAAGCAGATTGGCCTCATGACAGGAATTTTTGCAGTATCCATGAATCTTACAGCGGCTTTGGCTTCTGGTTTCAGTGTGAAAATCGGGGAACTCACCGGGTTTGGATGGAAAGGTTCCCTGGGAATCTGGCTGGTGATTGCAGCACTAGGCTTTCTGGTTTTATCATTGGAGTTCATATTTAATAAAAGAAATCCGAATCAGCCCAAAACGGCACTCAGTACTTCTGATTTTAATATGTTTAAATCTGCCCAGGCATGGAACATCAGTATTTTTATGGGGCTGCAGTCTTTATTCTATTATTGTCTGGTGGCCTGGCTGCCTTCATTTCTTGCAGATTTTCATATGCAGGGGGAAAGCTCCGGATGGGTTTTCTTTGTAATCCAGATTACCATGATTCCTGTGACGTTCTGCTGTCCGATTATTGCCAGCAAGATGAAAGATCAGAGACTTATGATTCTTTTTATATGTGCTCTGATGTTTGGAAGTACAATGATGTTTGTTTTCATGAAATCTCAGTGGATCTATGTAAATGCTGTTATTATAGGTATTTCTAATGGATTATCTTTCAGCCTGTCAATTCTGTTTTTTTCTACGAGAACGAAAAGCAGTATCAATGCAGTTAAGATATCGGGAATGGCACAGTCTGTAGGATACCTGATTGCGGCATTTGGGCCTCCTTTATTTGGAAAACTTCATGATTGGGATATTTCCTGGAACAGTTCATTTTATTTGTTAAGCTTTGCGGTATTACTGATGTTGTATTTTGGAATGAAAGCTGCGAGAAACAAATTTGTAGAAGACTAAAAAGGATAACTAATACAATAAAAAAGGATAGAATTTCGGTTCCATCCTTTTTTATTATGTCCTTTAAATTTTAACAGCATCACATAAAAACAATTTGCTATCTATTTACAGGCTAAAAATGAAGCTCCACTTCTTCTCCATCTTCAAGGATAGAGCATTGTTTTCCTAATCCATTTTCATTGATCTTTTTCTGGATGAATTCCCGGTTTTCTTTACAGTGGCTTACGGCTTCCAGATGGGTTACCCAAATGGTGGACTCAGGAGCGTATCTACAGACTTTTACAATGTCTTCGCTCGTCATAATTATAGGATCTCCCACTGAGAAAGTAGCAGCTCCTCCTGCAACAATGATGTGTTGTGGCTGATGTTGAGCAATTTCTTGAGCAATTTCATCATACCAGATAGTATCTCCTGCAATGTAAACTGATTTATTTCCTGTCTTAAAAACAAAACCATTCACAATTCCCATTTTTTCTCCGATTTCTCCGGTTCCATGCTGGCCTTTGGTTGTAGATATTTCAATATTATTCCATTGAAGCTGATTATTCACCGTAACAACACTTGTAAATCCCTGTGCTTTAATTTGTTCCGAAATAGCTTCTGAACAGATGATTGGAATATTTTTATTCAGAAGTTCGATAGCTGTGGCATCCCAATGATCAGGGTGAAGATGGGTAACAGCAACTGCATCTATTCCTCTTAATTTTTTATTTAATTCTTCTTTATTAAAAGGCAGGTCTACGAGAGGGTTTAGCAATTCACTATCTGTCATAGGCATTTTTCCCATAGAGCCTTTTTCTCCAAGCATTGGATCTACGAGGATGGAAATTCCATCAATATTCAATAGCAATGTTGCATTGCGCCATAATTGTAATTTCATTTTGACTAAGTTTGTAGGGCAAAGCTATTGCCTGATTAAGGTAAAACAATCGAAGGTTACCAAAAGGTTAACCATAAATATTCAATCGACTTATGAATTTTAATGAATTTAAAAATTGTGGATTAAGACGAAGCCTGGATATTCTTTCGGGTAAATGGAAACCGCTGATCCTGCACAACCTCTTTGAAGAAGATCAGGTGCGTTTTGTGGAACTTTGGCGAAATATGCCCCGGGTTTCCAAGAAAGTACTTTCAGAGCAATTGAAACAGCTTGAAGAAGATCTTATTATTGAACGGATTGAAGTCTACAATTTTCCGCCTGAAGTGTATTACAAATTAACCGAAAAAGGTCAAAAACTGGGTCCTATTCTTTCTGAGCTTCATTTGTGGGGTAATGGACTGAGGTAAAACTCTTTTTTGTTACTATCTGACCCTATTCTAATAAAATGTCTCTCATATAGCAAAATCTGAGTATCTCTTTACTTTTCTTAAATTTTATCATACATTTGGAAACTCAACTTAAAAATATATTAGGGTTACATATTATAACCTCAAAATTTTTATAAAAAAACCAAACAATGAAAAAACAATTATTATTTGTGCTTACTCTCGTAGCACAAGCTTCTTTTGCTCAAATTATTTCCAAAGATCCTGCGTTTGCTTCAAACGGAATTTACAACCTTCAAACGGGAACCTCTTATCTGGGAGAGCTAACCGAAACAACCAATACGGTATTTTATCAGTCCTTTGACGCCAATACTAATCAGTTAATCATCTCAAAAGCGACAAGTTACAATGGTTCTCTTGATTTGACTTTTGGAAATAACGGTAAAACGGCATTGAATTATGCATCAGACGCTCTTGTTGGATTTATAAGACATGCCAATGATAAACTGACGTTACTGTTAAAACGATATGATTCTGCAAATAGTATTAATTATTTAGATGTAGTTCGGTTACTTTCCAACGGGCAATTAGACTCTTCGTTTTCAAATGGCGGAATAAAGGTATTAGCCAATTACTATCAGGATAATTTCAATATAAAAAATAACCTTATAGAACAGGGAAATAAAATCATTGTTTCTGGCATTGGTATAGATTCTTTCGGACACCTTGATTCTTATACTCATACATTCAGATTAAATGCCGACGGCACATCAGATAACAGTTTTGGGAATAATGGTGAACTATCGGTGTATGGGATTCCCCGTATTATTTTGGATCATCAGCTCAATCTTATTTTTTGGGGACACACTACCATAAAAAAATATACTCCTGACGGACAGCCTATGACTGGATTTGGGAACAATGGAGAAGTTTTGTTTGATGGAGTGGATGCTAATGTTGTAAAAATAGATTCGGGTAATAAAATGATATATGCAAAACTTGGAACATCCAACCCTGCTACGATAGGAAGAGTGAATGCTGATGGGACGCCGGATACCACATTCAGTTATAATGGTACACTTGGCCTTGAATTTCACGATATCTATGAGAAAAATGGTTCTTATTATGTTGCAGGTTTTGCAGATTTCAATAATGCTCCCGCTTATTATATCACTAAACTTAATCAAAACGGATCTGTTGATTCTATATTTGGAGAATATGTAGAAACCGATTCTAATTTACTCTATCATTCTGTTAATGCAATAAAGGCTTTTGATAATAATATAATTGTATACGGAGACGGACCTACAACAGAGATTGTTAAATATCTTTTAAATAATACTGTTACATTATCAACGAGAGAAGCTGTAAAAAATAACCCTGAAATTACTTTTGAAAGCCCTGTACAGCATGATTTTATTTATCAATCAAAAGAAAAAGTTGATAAAATAGAGATTTATTCTCTTGATGGAAGACTATTAAAAACTTTAATAGAAAATCATTCTGATGTTTCTGAACTTTCTAAAGGAGTTTATTTGGTAAAAGCTATTTTTGAAAATGGAAAATTTTCTACAAAAAAACTAATTAAGAAGTAAAAAAATATATTAAAAAAACTAATAACAATTCTATAAATGAGAAGAATCATTATACTGACTTCCTGTGCATTAAGTGCATGGGTGACGGCACAGATAACACCGCCGCCTACAATTCAAAGATCAAATACCACATCCCGCGGCCTTACTGTAAATTCTAGAAAAGGGACATTAATTGAGAAAAAAATCATCCATCTGGGTAAATTTAAAAACCTCAATATTCAAAAGATTATCACAAAAGATATGTCTGATAATTCATCAGAAACTTTGCTGGGAATCATGTATGAATATGAAACCTTCGACGAAATATCTAAAAAAACACTTACGGTTGACAAAAATGAGTTGGGAAGACTGATTCAGGCTCTTCAGACTGTGGTACAGAGAGAAAATGAAAAAGCGAATCAGGAAGCAAAGTATAAATTTGTTACCATGAATAATATTGAATTTGGGAGTGTTTACCGGGAGAAGCTTTCTTCGTGGGTTAATTATATAAAAATCCCATCCAATCATTTTAATCAGAATTTACTGGATTTCAATAAAGATGAATTGAAAGAATTGATTACTATTTTGAGGAAAGTAGAACAGGAGCTCTAAGAAAATCAGGCAACTATTGCGGAAATAATACGCTGAATATAAAACCCTAAAAACCTTATAGGTTCTGGAAACCTATAAGGTTAAAAAAATTAAAAAACTATTACTTGAAGGGATCATTTAATTTCTAAACTGATCCAGAACTTCCATAATATTCTGATATACAAAATCCAATTCTTCGGAGGTAATACAATATGGCGGAACCAGATAGATTACATTTCCCAACGGCCTCATGATAATCCCTCTCTGTAAGAATTCATTGTAAAGCTTCTTCCCTATTTCATTGAAATAAGAAGTACCATTCCCGGTTTTAAAATCGAACGCTAAAATAGTTCCGATCTGTCGAACCTTTTCTACATGAGGATGTAAAGCAATTGCCTTCACAAACTCAGAATGTTGATGAGTAATGCGGTTGATATTCATTTGAGTTTCACTTGTAAGTAGTAATTCCATACTGGCAAGAGCCGCTGTACAGGCTAAAGGATTAGCCGTAAACGAATGCCCGTGAAATAAGGTTTTATGACGGTCGTCAGAAAGAAAGGCATTGTAAATCTCATCAGAACAGGTCGTGATTCCCATAGGCATGGTTCCTCCGGTAAGTCCTTTTGAAAAACACATAATATCGGGGATTTCTGTAAGATAATCTGCTGCGAAAAGCTTACCGGTTCTTCCAAACCCTGTAAAAACTTCATCCTGGATCATAAGAATGCCTTCTTCTCTGCAAAATTTCATCAGCTGGCTAAGATCTTCAGCTTTATACATTAACATTCCTGCAGCCCCTTGAACTAAAGGCTCATAGATAAAACAGGCTACTTCATCAGCAAGCTCTTTAATCTGCAACCGAAGGCTTTCCAGGTTTTCTGCATTGGGTGTGTCAATAAACACAACTTCAAACAGCATGCTTTCGAAAGGTCTTGTCCAGAAACTCTTTCCACTTACAGACATGGCCCCGAAAGTATCCCCATGGTAGGCATTTTTAAAAGCTAAAATCTTCGTCTTCTTTTTCTCTTTATTGTATGCATATTGAATGCACATTTTTAAAGCAACTTCTACTGCTGTAGAACCATTGTCCGAATAAAAAACTTTCTCCTGGCCAGCCGGAAGAAGTTTGAGTAAATTTTCCGAAAGCTTTACAGCAGGTTCATGGGTAAATCCTGCGAAAATCACCTGTTCCAGTGTATTCAACTGCTCAAAAACACGTTGTGCAATATAAGGGTGTGAATGCCCGTGCAGCGTTACCCACCATGATGAAATGACATCCAGATATTGGTTTCCTTCATTATCATAAAGGTAAACTCCTTTTCCCTTTACAATGGGAATAATATCATCAGCTGTTTTCATCTGCGTATAGGGATGCCAGTTGACAGCTTTATCTCTCTGTTGCAGGCTGATTTCTTTTGTTATTGTATTCATATATTGATGTAAAAAGTAATAATGAGTGATGAAATTGGATCTAATAATAATTTAGTTGAATATGTTGTGTTGAATGTTGAATTAATCGCAAATACACTAAGATTTTCTGCAAATGATCCGCTCGCAGATTTTGCAGATTTTTTTCATAGTTATCTGCTTAATTTCCATAATCTGTGAGAGAATAAAATTTACAATATCCAATTTTATCGGAGATAAAATCCTTGCGCCTTAAAATATTACTTACTACAAAAGCTTTTGCGCCTTTGTGTTTTCCAACTTATATAGCAGTATATAAAAATTCAAAAACAAATTTTATAACAAGTGCTATAATAACAGTAATCCAACTCATCACTCATAATTTATCATTCATAATTATCTAGCAGCATGTTTCTTTTTTCATCATAGGTTTCAACCCTAATGTCTGCAGCATCTGCATATCTTCAGAAACTCCCGGATTAGGCGTCACCAGTAAGGTTTCTCTTTCTCCTGTGAAAATAGAATTGGCACCTGCCATAAAGCACCATGCCTGTTCTGTTTCAGACATTTCTATACGGCCGGCACTTAATCTTACCATAGAAGAAGGCATTACAATTCTTGCTGTAGCGATCATTCTTACCATTTCCCACGTGTCTACTTTTTCATTATCCTCTAAAGGTGTTCCCGCTACTCTTGCTAATGCATTGATAGGAACAGATTCCGGATGTTTTGGCATCGTTGCCAACGTCAGAAGCATTGAAATTCTGTCTCTGTGGGTTTCACCAAGTCCGATAATTCCTCCGGAACATACTGTGATCCCTGCTTTTCTTACATTATTTATCGTATTGATTCTGTTGTCAAAAGTTCTGGTAGAGATGATTTCTTCATAATATTGCTCAGAAGTATCAAGGTTGTGATTGTAAGCATATAATCCAGCTTCCTGAAGTCTAATCGCCTGTTCTTCGGTAAGCATTCCCAGTGTACAGCAAACTTCCAGACCAAGATCATTTACACCTTTCACCATATCAATTACCCTGTCAAAATCCCGATTATTACGAACTTCTCGCCATGCCGCAGCCATACAGAATCTGGAAGACCCGGAATCTTTTGCTTTTTGTGCATGGGCAATTACCGTTTCTGTAGGTAATAAAGCCTGTACTTTGATATTGGTATGATAACGGGCTGCCTGTCCGCAGTATGAACAGTCCTCAGGGCATCCGCCGGTTTTGATAGATAACAGTGTAGAAATCTGTACTTCAGAAGGATCATGCCATTCGCGGTGTATAGTGGCTGCTTTATAGATCAGTTCCATCAGAGGAAGGTGATAAATTTCCTCAATTTCTTCTTTAGTCCAGTTGTTTCTCAATGTTGTTTTTGTATCCATTATCCTATTTTTGTTATTGTTAATTGCTTTGCAGCATTTTGTATAGATTCCTTATTCGTATTGTTGATTTCAGGAATCTTTATAATTTTTGTTTCTTTTTCGATAAAACTGCAGATCACTCTTTCTGTATCTTCGGGGAAATTCCCGTTAAGAATCAAATATTCCAGTTGTATATCTCTCTGTCGTAATGCTATGATTGATAATAAGCTATGATTGATGCATCCTAAATAATTTCTGACTACCAATCCTGTCGGAAGATTTAATTCTTCAATCAGATCTATCATGAAAGTAGTGTCTGAAATGGGCACCATAAGACCTCCGGCTCCTTCTACAATCAGTGGATTTTCTGTTTCTGGTAATTGAAAATCATTCAGATTGATGGTAATATTTTCTTCTCTTGCAGACTGATGTGGTGAGGCAGCCAATTGCAGACGGTAGGTTTCCGGATGACACACATTAGTATCTGTCCATGTTTCAATTTTATGACTGTCCGTATAGTGAAGATCTCCGGACTGTATGGGTTTCCAGTATTCTGCTTTAAAATGCTGAACCAAAACGGCTGAGCAGACTGTTTTTCCGATTTCGGTTCCTATTCCTGTTATAAATAATTTCATGTTTTCGTGATTCGGGATTCGTGTTCCGGGTTTTGAAAGGTTATTTCTTTAGTTATGTTGTTGCTTTAAATAAATTCTTTAATAATTCCTGTCAGTTTCATAATTTCCTCTTCTGTATTAAAGCTGTGGAGGCATATTCGCAGACGTTCACTTCCTTCTTTTACCGTAGGGCTGTATATGGCGTAGGTTAAAAAACCTTCCTCAGATAAAATGTCCTGTAATCTTTTAAGTTTTTGATTATCCGGAATTACAATAGCCTGCACCGGGCTTGTTTCTGCTGATGGAGACTTTAAATTTCTGCTTCGGAAAATTTTAATATTATCCTGAAGCTTTACTGCTAGTTCATGATGCTGATCTAAAAATTCATATCCTGTTTTTATACTCATCCACTGAAAATCCTGTGCTGATGTAGTATAAATGAAAGGGCTTGCAAAATTTATCAGGTAAGATTTCACCGTTTCGTTACAGAGAATTGCTGCTCCATGAGCCCCAAGAGCTTTTCCATAGGTCACAACTGCTGCTGACACATGTGTCTGTAATTGATGTTTTTCAATCAATCCATATCCGAATACACCGAAAGAATGAGCTTCGTCTACAATCAGAGAGGCGTTGTATCTACCAGCAAGTACAGCGATTTCCTGAATAGGAGCAAAATCTCCTTCCATGGAATAAAGACTTTCTATCGCGATATAGCAATGACCTTCCTGTTTTTTTAAAATATTTTCAAGATCTTCAGGATCATTGTGTTTGAATTTCAATTTTTTAGCATTCGAAAGTTTGCACGCATCATGTACCGACCGATGAATCTGTTCATCCACAATAACAACATCATGACGGTTGGGAAGTGTAGAGAATAAAGCCAAATTTGCATTATATCCTGACGGAAAAAGTAATGCAGATTCAAACTGATGTTTCTGCGCAATTTCATCTTCAATAGAAATTGCAATTTCACTATTCCCGCTGATTAACCTTGAACCCGTACTTCCGGAAAGAAGCTGTGGATTATCTGTAATCTTTTGCAGCAGCAAATGTTGAAGTTCTTTACTTTTTGCCAAACCCAGATAATCATTGGAATAAAAATCAATTCCATCAGATGGAAGCTGCAAACGTCTTAATGTTCCCTCCTCTTTTCTTTTGTCAAGAGATTCCTGAAAACGGGAAGCATTACTAAGCATAATTCAACTGAGCTACTTCCTGAGTAATAGCATTAATCCATTCTTCATGCAATTCTTTTTCTATGGTCAGAATATGATCTGCATGGTGTTTCCAGTCTGGTGAAAACTCATTAAGTTGATGGATCATTTCCTCTAAATGTCCTTCTTCTTCCAGAATAATAGATTTTACCATAATTTTAGAAGAAGCTTCTGTAAGTGTCTGTTGATAAACGGGATAAAGTTCATCGGCACGAACCTCAATAGCATAGGTTACAAAAAGATAAGCTGCATATTTAATATCTACTTTATCAAGATTGAAAGCTTTCTGAAGATAGCGGCAGGCTTTAATATCCAATGAGTGAAGATATTGGCTTGTAGCAATGGGCGCCAGAAGCTCTGTGCTTTCGTAGGTTTTGCAGAGTTCAGGATTGATTTTTCCGATTTGTTTTTTTAAATAATAAGCATGCCGGTGCTCTTCAGCGGCATGTTTCAGCTGGATCTGAGAAACCAATGTTGGATGTTCACATTTTGATATTTTCCTTGCACCGGCATTTTCCATAAAAGAAAGTGTGTTCAGCCACTTGGCGTGGGTGTTTCCTTCCTGTACAATTTTTTTTAACAGATGATGAAATTCCATAGATTTTTATTTTGATGTCAAAAGTAGTATATTGCCGGATGGTTGTATTGTGCCAGTTTTGATATTATGGATAGTCCGGTTAAGATTCCTTACGAAAGTTTTATTAAGATTGATAGAAAATCAGAGACATCTATCTATTTACAGATTGCCAATCAGCTGATCAATGCGATTCAGAGAGGGTTTTTACCTTTCGGAACCAAGCTTCCCGGGACAAGATCCTTCAGTGAAATGTTGGAAATCCACAGAAATACGGCTGTTGCGGTGTACGATGAATTGTCGGCCCAGGGCTGGACAGAGAGTTTTCCCAACAAAGGAACCTTTGTGATTGGAAAAGATCAGGAAAAACCTGTGAAAGTGAACGATTTTGAGCAAAATAACCTTCAAAACTATCCTATTTCGACTGGTTTTTCATTCAAAACATCCAATATTCTCGATAATCCTTTTGAACATTCTGACTGTGAGTATGTCTTTAATGATGGGGTACCGGATATCCGTTTAACCCAAATCGGACAGCATTCGCGGTTTTACAGTTCTATCCTGAAACGTAAATCTAACCAAAAAGCTTTTGGACATTATAATCATGACGGAAGTGAATTTTTTAAAGAACATTTATCCCAATACCTGAATCTTTCCCGCGGACTTCCTATTTCTAAGAACAATCTTCTCATTACCCGAAGTACGGAAATGAGTATTTATATTGTTTCCGAAATTCTTCTTTCGGCTGGAGATACTGTATTGGTGGGTGCTTTGAGTTATTTTTCTGTTAATATGATCTTTATGAAAGCTGGGGTTGATATTGTTTCTATTCCCATTGATGAGGAAGGAATTATAGTGGAAAGTGTAAGGGACGCCTGTAAAAAGCAAAAAATACGGATGCTTTATCTGACACCTCATCACCACTATCCTACTACCGTTGCACTGAGTGCTCAGAGAAGGTTTGAATTATTGGAATTGGCCAACGAGTACGGATTTATTATTCTGGAAGATGATTATGATTATGAATTTCACTATGATAAAAGTCCAATTCTTCCTTTGGCTAGTGCTGATACAAACGGAATGGTGATCTATATCGGTTCTTTTGGAAAATCTTTAGCTCCGGGATTCAGGACAGGATTTATTGTTGCTCCGGAGAATCTAATGACAGAAATGCGTAAATATCTTGGTATCATTGACCGCCAGGGAGATATTCTGATGGAAAGAGCGCTTGGGGAGATGATTGCAGAAGGGGAAATTAACCGTTATCTGAAAAAATCTTTAAAGGTATATCAGGAAAGGCGTGACCATTTTTCTGTGTTGCTGGAAGAGAATCTGGGTGATTATATTACTTTTCAAAAGCCTTCCGGTGGGCTTGCCATATGGCTGGAATGGAATATTTCGTTGAATCTGATGCAGCTGAGTCGAAACTGTGCAAAAGACAATCTTTTCATTCCCAAAACATTGCTGTATCAGAATAAAGGGCTTACGGCAATGCGTCTGGGGTTTGGAGATCTTAATTTTGAAGAGATGAATAAAGGAATTGAGGTTTTTTCGAAGAATGTGAAGGGATTGGTTGATGATTAAATTTCTCGCAGATTTAGGGAATTTTGCAGATTTTTTATAGATACTTATAAAGTTTGTGAAAAATTATATCATATTTCTTGCTGAAAGTCTTTGATTTTCTTGCGTCTTAAAAAAAATACAAAGAGATTAAAAAACTTGCGCCTTTGCGTTCTAAAACTAAGATACTCTTCTGATCAAAGTTTTTTGGAAATCGCAAAGGCGCAAGTTAAATTATAATACTTTATTTTAAGGCGCTAGGATTTTATCTGCGATAAAATTGATAATGAATACCTTTACTTCTCTTTATCAATTGTGAGAAGGAAAAACTACTTTGTTTTTCTTATGTTTTGGTTTCTTCTTTTTCTTATTCAAATAGATAATAAAACCGGTAATTGGTAGTGACAGTGCTATAAGTGCTGCCAGAAAATAGATGACTCTGGTGGTCAGTCCCAGGATGCTTCCAGTGTGAAGATCATAATTCCTTTCTCTTAATGCGGTTCCACATCCGATATTTTTGTTTTTATAAGATTGAGATTTTAAAATATCTCCTGAATATTGATCAAAATTAAAATGTTCATTCCTGTATTGCCTTCCGTCATAAGTAAGTTCAGCATAATAGGTTCCTTCTTCCGATCTCGGAAAATTGACAAGGGCTGATTTCTTGTCTTTCAACCCTTTTTCCATGGTATTTCCAATGAGATTGAGAATATCTTTACGGTTTGAAAATTCCTCGGAAGGAATTGTACTTTTGGCTTTCTTTTCTGTGGGAGTATTTCCGTTCAATGTGGTCTTTACCCATTTGTCTACATCTTCAAAGCTCCATATCAATGCGGAATAAGAGATTAAGAGTAAAGGAATAATGGCATAGAATCCCAACACATTATGAGCGTCATAGTTAATCCTTTTCCAATTGGCGGATGTTTTAATGAAAAACATTCCTTTCAGCATGGCTTTACTCATTTTTCGGGGATACCATATCACAAGCCCCGATAGAAGGATTACAGCCAATATCAATGTGGAATAACCGGTAATCGTTTTTCCGATTTTTTCACCCAGCAGAAGTCTTCGGTGAAGATCCAGTACAATTTCAAAGAAGTCTTTTTTGGCGTCTTCTACTTCCTGCACTTTTCCGGTGTAAGGATCTACATAAATTCGATAATAATAAAGATAAGTTCCCCAATACGTCCATGCTTCATCGTTCATTTTTAAGGTACGATATATATACGTTCGTGAGGGATCAGAAGGCATGACTACCCTTTTGACTTTCAAATCTTTTGGAAGTGCCTTTTCTGCTTTTTCCGTAAGCTCAGCTAATGAAAGTTTTTTTCTTCCGATGTTTTCAACAAAATATCTGTTGGGGTGAACAAAGTGTTTTAATTCTTCTTCAAAAGCCAGAATACATCCTGTAGCAGCCATGATAACAACTATAAGCCCGGACGTTAGTCCGAGCCATAGATGTAACTGATATGCAATTTTTCTAAACTTCAGTTTCATTCTTAAAATTTAAAGCTTACCTCAGCAACAAAATTACGAGGCATCTGAGCGACTACCACTCCCTGCCCTGCAAAATATTGTACATTGCCCAGGTTATTCATTTTAAATCCTAATCTGTATCTTTCTTTTTCAAGGGAGATGGAAGCATTCACTAAAGTATAGGCTGGGAATGCAAACTGTCCGGTAACGGTTTTGTTTCCGGTAATCTGTTTTCCAACACGGTTTACTCCAAAACCAACTCCAAGTCCCTGAAGTCCTTTGATTGGAAGGATATAACTGATCCATGAATTGAATACATTCGCAGGACCTGCAGACTCAGGGCGGCGTCCCTCTACAGTGGGATCTGCTTTTTCGTATCTGCTGTGATTGTAGGCATATCCGGCCATAATATTTAATCCCTGAACAGGGTTCATGATGGTTTCAATTTCAATACCTTTACTTCTTTGTGTTCCATCCTGAACAACAATGTTGTACTCTTTTCCGTCACGGATTACGCCACTTCCTCTCTGGATGTTATCTACAAGAATATCGTAGTATCCAACGGTGAAATTAATTTTATTTCTCCAAAGATTTCCTTTAATTCCTACTTCCCACTGATTTGCCATCTGAGGTTTCATCTCTCCGCTAATGTCCGGAAGCTGCTGTGCAACAGGTGCTGTATAGCTGAAACCATTCATATAGTTACCATAAGCAGATAGCTGATCTTTAAGGATCTGGTATACGATTCCCACTTTTGGAGACCATGCGGTCTGGTTGAAATCACCGGTACGTTTGTTATCATTCAGGTTAAGCTGTCCTTTACTTTCGTAATGATCCATACGCAAGCTTAAAAGGGTAATCAAACGGTCTGTAATATAAGTAACGTTTGAAATATAAGCTCCATAAAGGTTTGAAGCAGAATTATTTCTCACTAAAGGTGTTTTGCCTGCCTGAATGGCTGCCTGTGTAAATGCCTGGATTTTTTGAAGGGCAAGATCTTTAGAAATATTCGGATATCCTTCTAAGCTTTGTCCGTTGACATTATCAAAGACTACAATTGGAGAATGGTTATTATTGATTGTCTGATTCAGATAATCTAGCCCAATCAACACCTTATTTTTAATTTTACCAATATTAAATTGTCCATTGAAGTTCTGCTGAATACTTGTAGAAGAGGCTTCTGAATTCTGCCATTGTACGTTACGTTCCAGCATGGCATCACTTGTATTTCCTCTGATAAACTGATATTGATATAAACCTTCTGTTTTTCTGAAGTTTCTTGAAAGCAAAGTCTGTGAAGTCCATTGATCTGAAATTTTGTAGTTTGCTTCTGCTTTTACATTGATAGATGGAGCTTTTAAGGTCATATCATTATTGGAGTAAGATCTTTTCCAGTCGAAGCCTAACTCGTCAGGATTGTGGGCAAAATATTGCCTTGTTCTCGGAAGGAAAATAATTGGAGTATTAGTTCCTTCATAATTGTAGATCTGAGCTCCTAAGTTAAATTTCAATCTTTCATTAACCTGATAACTTACTGTAGGTGCTACAAAGAATGATTTCCTGAATTCAGAATCTCTGAATCCGTTCTGATACTGATAAGCGGCATTCAAACGGAATAACATATTTCTGGATTCTGTAATCGGTCCGTAAACATCAGCTGTTACACGGTTCAGATTGTAGCTTCCCATCAGATAAGAAGCTTCTCCTCCGAAATAATCTTTCGGTTTTTTGGTTACAGCATTAATCAAACCTCCAAAAGAAGTTACAGCACCTCCATACAATGTTCCTGAAGGTCCTTTGATCACTTCCAGACGTTCAAGATCGGCAGGATCTATTTCTCCGTTGGTGGTTGCCGGAACACCGTCTACCATAGATACTTTGGTAGGAAAACCTCTAAGGCTGTAGTAGAAACTTCCGTCTCCGGAACCTCTTCCCGGACTTCCCTGCATTTTTACCATTCCCGGAACATTTTTCAATACTTCCGAGATATCGTAAGTAAGCTGTTCTTTCATGATCTGCTGGTTGATGCTTGTATAAGCCTGCGGATTTTCAAGCACTTTCAATGGCATTTTGGCCACTGAAGTACTGTCTTTATCCAAAAATTTATTTCTGCTCACTGCATATACGGTAATTCCCTCAATCACATTATTGTGTAAAGGAGCGTAGATAGCAGGGATTTCATAGACATCTTTCTGAATGTGGATGGACTCCCTCATCAGTTCGATATCATTTAAAACCACCTGAAGCGTATATTCTCCAGGTGGCACATTTTCAAAGTAATATTCTCCTAAATTATTGGTTTTTGCCTGATAAGACGTGTTGACAAGCCTTAAAACAGCGTTTTTTACCGGTGCTTTTTCAGACAGCATGATTTTGCCATGAATTCTGTCGCCTTGTTGTGCAAAAAGCGAATTTGAAGATAAAGCAAGACCAAGAAGTAATATAAGGGTTTTAGATGTTTTCATGCTGTAAGTTTTGTAACAGGGGATAGTTTATTTTACCGTTTTGTGATAATGGGAATGATTCTATAAGTTCAGTGCGTACATATTGTGGGTTGATACGCAGTTTATTTTTAATGGTTGCGGTGATGATCTGAGGATCTATTTCCGGATTGTCATACAACACCACGATTTTTTTATCATTGGCATTCAGACATACGAAGGTATTGCCCTGCATTTCATTTTTAAGAATGAATTCTACCTCATCGAGATTAAGACGTATTCCGAAAAGCTTCATGATACGTTTTATTCTTCCTGTGATATAATAAATTCCATTTTCACCTTTTCTGGCGGTATCTCCGGTATGCAGTACGGAAGGCTGCTCATATGTGGCAAGATCTTCCAGTTTATTGGCATACCCTCCGAAAATACTGACATGAGAAAACAGCAATTCATCCGTTTCAGAATCAATTTTGAAGCTTCCTCTTTCTACCACATTTCCGATTGATGTTTCTTCTTCCAGCAATCCTTCTGTAGTAAGATAAGCCATTCTTCCTCCTGCTTCCGTTTGTCCGTATTGTGCAAAGAATTCCTTTTTAAATTCATGACAATAAGAGAAAATAGTTTTTCTCAGCTCAGCATTGATCACTCCTCCGGTATGGGTAAAATATCTCAGGCTTGGAGAATCTTTTCTGAAAAATCCTATTCTGTTCAGGTTTTCATAAAGGAAAGGAACTCCGCCCAGAGTACTGTAACCGTACTCTTCCATTTCATCCCAGAATGCTTTCTGCATAATGTCTTTATCTGTACACACGATTCTTCCGGCACGCATACAGTTGGTGGTGAAAATAGAGAATCCGTATACAAAGTTGATCGGAACATTTAAAGGAACCACATCTGTTCCCTGAATCGGCATGTACTGAAGGATGCTCAACGCATTCTGATAAAGGCTTTCGTCAGATAATTTAACCAGCTTCGGAACACCTGTTGTCCCTGAAGTACTCAAAAGGATTTTAATGTCAGGGTGAATGGTAACTTCACTCTTATAATCATTCTTTGCAAAGATGCTGATGTTGTCTGAGAATGCTTTCAGAGTATATCCTTCAATGGCTTCTCTTTGCGGATCAAAGATGTATTTCGGACGATATTCCGCCTCAATACGTTCTTTGAATTCCTCATGCAGTTTCTGTCCCAGTACCGCAATAGTGTGTGCTGTTCCGTAAAAATTGAGCAGCACCTCAATGCTGGACAGCTGATTGTCATTGTACAAAAAGAGCAGCCCTTTTTCTACCGGGTTTAAGCCTAAAGACCGGTACAGTGTTCCCACCGGTATTGTTGTACCGGTGGAAGCATCCGTAAACCCCAAGTTCTTGTTGGCAATTACATTTTCTAAAATTTTCATATGCTTAGTTTTCTACGAATACATCGTATTTTTTCATTTTTTCGCGAATCTTTCCGACGGTTCCCATCTCCAGGATATCGTTAAAATCAAACTTGATTTGATAAAACTGTTCAAGCGCTTCTACGATAAGAAGATGAGACATAGAATCCCATTCCGGGATTTCCTGATATGTTAGTTTTTCATCTACCAATTCTTTCTTTATTGCGATGGCAGAGGCGATAATTTCATAAAATTCTTCTGTAGTGTTCATTTTAAATTTTTATAGTTTTCCATTTTCCATTTTTAAAAATCATGAGGAATAGTACAGCCAAAACTATTTCCGAAGAAACAATGGCAGTAAATATTCCTCTCAGTTCCCACTGAAATCTTACTCCTAAGAGATAAGCCAGAGGAAGCTGAATCACATAAAACATCACGAGGTACAGCAACGTTACCTGCAGAATGTTTCCGGCCGCATTCAGAGCACGGCTGATCACCATAGTGAATCCTAACAGCAGATACGCCATCGATACCACATGGATGTACTGCACCGCATATCTGGCGACTTCAGGTTCTGTAGTGAAAAATTTCACTACGTATTCCGCTGCAAGCTGCCAGAATAAGGCTACCAGTACCAGATACGTCATGTTGATGGTTCCGGCTCTCCAGACTGTTTTTTCAGCACGTTCAGGTTCTCCGGCACCCAGATTCTGTCCTGTAAGAACTCCGGCAGCATTTCCTATTCCCCAGGCAGGCATCGTAGCTACAGAAGCAATACGCTGGGCAATGATATATCCTGCAAGCGCTGTAGTTCCGAAGGTGGAGATGATCTTCACCATAATCAGCCAGCTGGATGTTGGGATGATATATTGAACCAATCCTCCAAAAGCTATTTTCAAAATCTTTTGCAGTAATGGAATATCAAGCTGTAAAGGAACTCTGATACTGATGCTGGTTTTTCCTGTGGCAAATACAAAAGCTTGGTATAAAACCCCTAAAAGCCTTGATAAAACTGTAGCATAGGCCAATCCCATCAATCCAAAAGCAGGAATAAATCCTAATCCAAAAACCAGGATCACTGCAAAAATGATATTGGAAATATGGCAGATCCAAAGTGATTTCATGGCAATATCGGCATCACCAGCCCCTCTGAAAAGTCCATTGACAGACAAGCGGAGAATCACAAGCCCGATACTCAGGAAGACCAGTCTTGAGAAAGAAACACCTTCGGTTACCGTACTGGCATTGATGCCCAGAAAATCAACAATTTCTGATGCAAAAAAGCAGGAAATTCCACCAATAAGCACTGCAAAAAACAGAGCCAGCAAGATGATGTATTGGGCTGTTCTGCCCATTCCTTCTTTATCTTTTTCACCTGCTCTTCTGGCGGTCAGAGTTGCTGCTGCAATTCCCAAACCTACTGCTATGGCATAAGCAAAGTTGATGTAGTTATCTGTAATTCCCACAAGACCAAGAACCTTGTCGCCTAATTTTGCGATAATCAATAAATTGACACTCACAAAAACAGATTCCATGACAAGTTCCATCACCATGGGAATGGCAAGACTAAAGATGGAACGGTTGATACTTCCGGAAGTCAGTTCAACTTTCTTTCCGGCTATGGCTCCATACGTAAAAACCGCTCCTTCTTTTAGTATATGCAGGAATTTCCTCATACTGCTGCTACTGAATTTTTATTGGCAATCTGATACAGCGGATTAGGTAGTGCTCCGTCTTTTCTCGGAATGGCAAATGCCTTGTTTTCACTGTAACCGTTATTTTTCAGACGCAGACTGTTGATATAGAATCTTTTGAATGCAGGCACATACAGGTCATATTTTTCGTAACGTTCCTGAAGATGGGTATTCTCCGCTTTATAATTTTCTACACAGTTGTGAACCAGCTCCCAGAATGTTTCTTCATTAAAGTTGGAATAGGTATGCAAAGCATTCGACAGATATCTAAAGAAAGCATCAAAAACGCCAAGTAAAATAAACAACGGAATGTTTTCTTTATTGGAAGATTGAATCAAACCGTCCGCAAGATGTGCAGGAAGTTTTTCTCTTGCTTCTGTGGTAAGTACAATATCATCCACAAAGTCTTTGATTACGATTCTCTTTGGAACTCCGTTTTTCAAAACCACCATAATGTTTTCTCCATGTGGCGTTACACATAATGAATGTGTGTAATAGATATGTAACAAAGGCGTAAGATAGGCATCAAGATAGCTTTCAATCCATTCTTTGATACTTACACCTGCTTTTTCTGCGAATGCCTGAACCAATGGAACTCCACTCTCATCTACATAAAGCAGAGAAGCCATGGTTACCATTTGCTCATCTTCTTTCAGATAGTTTTCAGCACTTTCTCTCCATAATGCGCCAAGGAATTCATTATATTGATAAGGTACGCTCGCAATAGCTCCATATTGTGGGTGCAGATAGGTGATGGCAGCTTCTTCTCCCAAGAAAATAGTTTCTTTGTTCTCAAGGTAAGAATCATCTTTAATCAAGCCTTTTACCCAATCTGTAATGGCTGGAGCAATTTTCATCTGCTTAGGTGATAATCCTCTGATATTTCCCGTACTCAGAATAGAAACAGCCGTTTTCAGGTATCTCTTTTTAGGATGATCTACATTGAATAAAGTACGGATACTCTGCTGCGGACTGTAAGTATCACTACCCTCACCTAACTGGATTAAAAGCCCAGAAGCGATATCTCCGGCAAAATGAATCTGAAGCTTATGCTCCCACTGCCATGGATGTACAGGAATAAAATGATAATCTTCAACAACTTTTCTTTTGTTCAACAACTGCTGCTGAAAATCATTATATAAATCCTCTCCTATTTCAGAACGATAAAATTCTTCTCTGTTAATATGTTCCAAAGACTGGAATGACGATCTGCTTTTATGAGAAGCCAGCCAGATTACTTTTAAATTTTCATCGGCTTCAGGGGCATATGTTTTCAGATCACGTGGAGAAAAACCTAATCGGCTTTTGTTTACAATTACCCATGGATGTCCGGTCATATTATGCTCTACCGTCTGATAATCCGCATCTGCAAGCTCTTTTGAAGACATTACTCCTCTTGATAAGATTAAAGCATCACAATACAAAGTATGCAGTAATTCTTCCGTGTATCTTGCAATGGTATAAGGATCTAAGTCAAAAACAGTCTGCATTTCGAGGAAGAAAGCTGCTACATCTACAGAAGACAAATCTTCACCGTTTTCTGTTTTTGTAATGCTGTCTTTATCAATGTGCCAGTAATCCATCATTCTTTCCTGTCCGCGGAAGCTGTAGACAATATTTTCAACTCCGGTTTCAAGGGTAAAAACAGTATATCCGTTTTTATTTTCAAAGGTTACCACAGGCTTTAGAAGCTCTTCGTGCATCAATTCTGCGATGGTTTTAGCCATTAAATTTCTGTTGGCCTGATTCCAGTTTTCCTGGCTTACTGTATTTTTTAAGTTGGTGTTCATTTTTTGATTAAATTTTGGCAGTTGGTAAATCAGCATATTTTTCTACATCGAAATCCTGGAAAGCAATTTTCTTTTCAATTTTATAATGCTCTCTTCCCAGAATATCATTGATGATGTAGGAATTACGGTACGCAGCCATTCCCAGATCTGTAGAAATATAGCTGTGAGTATGAACTTCAGCATGAAGTACATAGATTTCGCCTCCGTTATGGTCTATTGAATAATTTCTGTTGACATCAAACAATCCGCTGGAATCTCTCTTGATTCTATCCTGAATATTCTTTAAGAATGCAGGTTCGTGGTAACGGTATCCTGTTCCCAGAATCAAATAATCAGCTTCCTGATCATAAGGTACTTCCTGTTCCAGTTGGGTAAACTCAAGATTGATGAAGTCAGGATTACTGTTGTCTACTCTATTCAGCTGGCTGTTAGGGATAATTTTAAGATTAGGATCAGCATTATCGATATTCAGATCATAAATAAAATCGTAGATATCATTGATCAGATCATAATTGATTCCTTTAAATTGAGCCTGCTGTTTGCTTAAAATGGTTTTCCTTGCAGACTCGCTTCTGTTGTAGAAATATTCTACATAATCAGGTGAAGTAAGCTCCAGTGTCAGTTTAGAATATTCCATAGGGAAAAATCTGTCCGGACGGGAATACCATCCAAGTTGTGTTTCTTCATTCCTGTTTTGAAGCAGATCATAAAAAACTTCTGCTGAACTCTGGCCAGAACCGATAATCGCAATCTTTTTACCCTGAGATAAAAGCTCTTCTTTTCTGTACAGATAAGAACTTGTATGAATAACACGGGAATCATCCTTCGGAATGAAAGAAGGAATATGAGGCTGTGTCCCCGTTCCCAAAATCAGTCTTTCCGTTTTGAAAACCGTAGTTTCTTTGGTTTTGGTGTGAATCGTAGTTACATGATATAAACCATCTTCATAAGTAATATCCACTACCTGAGTAGAAAAACGGCATTGTGGAAGCTGTTCAATTACCCATTGGCAGTAACGGTTGTATTCTTTTCTCGGAATGAAAAAATCTTCTCTGATAAAAAACTTATACAGTCTTCCGGTTTCTTTCAGATAGTTCAAAAGGCTTAAAGGATTCGTAGGATCAGCCATGGATACGCAGTCGCATAAAAATGGGGTCTGCAGGGTTACATGGTCAATCATCAATCCCGGGTGCCAGTCGAAACCATCTCTCTGGTCCAGAAAAAGGGTTTTCAGTTCCGAAATCGGATTGGATAATGCGGCAAGTCCCAGATTGAAAGGACCTATACCTATGCCTATTACATTGTATACGGCTTCGTTAGTCATTTTTTGTGATGTTTGTGGTGATTTGTACCTCTTTATTCTGTGGGAATTTTTCCCAGTACCATTCTCTGTAACAGAAGTTCAGATTGGCTTTTTTATGAGGCATTTCTATTACTTTATCTACTTTGAAGCCTACATGAGCTTTGTTCATCATAGACGCAAGAGAGTCTACAGACCCTTCTCCTACCATTTTTCCTACCTGTGGCTGTGCAAAAACATAATCAACCATAGATTGAGTGGATGGAGACACAAATTTCTTTTTAGGATCAATAGGTGCAATGAACTGGTGTGTTCCGTAATCCGTAGGCAGCACTTCATAATAATCGCCTACAATATCTCTGCAAGCCCAATACACCTCAATATTACAAGAAGGTTCATCGTTTCCTGCGATGATATAACTGTGCGCTTCATCACTTGGAAGCATCAGCCTGTAGTACGTTTCCAACTCATCAATAGGCCAGTTCATCTGCCAGATTTTTACGGCATGTTCACGGTTGAACCATTCATGAAGCATTTCAAGGTCATTTTCAAGATCTATGGGACGCATACTCATCGTCACATCTTCTTTCTGGAAGTATCTTTTAAAGAAAACTTCTGTTCCCTGTGGATTGATTAGCTGATCCGAGAAGAAATGCTTGTGAAGAAGGTTCGGAACTTTAGCATAAGAAATTGAAGAAGCATTTACGCCACCGTCTACATCAGCAACTGCCGACTGAAGGTTTGATTTTACGGCCCAATATCTTTGATTCAATGCATAATCTGTCAACGATGAAGGTTCAGTTTCATGAAGGTTTTCAAACTCCCTGTACAGAATATGAATCAGTCTTCTTTCTTTAACCAATCCTGTTTTACCTATTGAAGCAATCAGTGCGCTCAGGTTACTTACCAGAAGATGATGAGAAATAATGTCCAGAAGGCGCTCATCTCTGATGAAAAGATCTTCCACTTCAGGGTAATCTTTAATCAGAGATTCATATTTTCCTTTGAAGCTTTCTTTGATCAGATACCCTTGCCCGTCTCTCACATAAATAGATTGAGGAAGCAATTGATTATCCAGCTGAACAAGCAGATTCTGCTGATGAACTTCCGGCGCCATACCTAATTGATTGTACAATCTGTTTAAAGGCGAAAGCAACAGATTCACATATTTTTCAAACCAGATAATAGCTGCTTTTTCAGCATCTACACCCAATTGATTGGCTACATTCTTAAAGAAATGGGTCGTAAAATTGAAACCATCTGTAGATTCATCCTGACAAAGCCTTGCTAATAGAATCACTTTATCTTCATTTGAAAAAGGATTTTCACGGAGCAATATATTCAGACTGTCCATATTTTTTCCTTCATAATGAACGCTTAAGGTTGAAGGTTCCAATAATAATTTAAAATTCGGAAAGTTTTGTTCAAATGAAGCTTTTTGATGCTGCCACCAGATTGCGGAAGCATAACCTCTGTTGAGATCTTTTAAGCTATTTGTTCTTACAGAACCTGTCATTAAAACATGCAAAGAGAACTTTAACATCCAGCTGAAATCAGGATTGTATACTGTTCTTATAGAAGATGTTGCATAAAAATCCTCACCCAAAGGTCCGATGTGAATGATTTTCCCGGAACCCAACATTTCAGGGTATTCTGCTGTTGATAAAAGATATTGTGCCTCCCATGGATGGCATGGAACTATATAAAAATCATTGATGTTTTCAAAATCGTAGCTTTCCGGTAAAGAAGTCCATTTTTCGAAGATTTCCTTTGCAGAAATCCCAGGAAGAGATTTTTCCGTGATGCAGTCTTTATGAATCAGGAAATAATCCAGCTGAAATCCTTTTCCGAATTCTGGACCATATAAAAGCTGTTCTTCCTCAGAAAACCCCATTCTTGATTTGGTAAAAGGATGCAGATTGTGTCCTGCCGGAAGCATTTGCTCAGATTCAAGGAAAGAATAGGTCAACAACTGATCATCCTTAAGGCATGCTTCTGTTGTCAGTTCCAGGTTTCTTAAGCTGCTTTGAATTCTTTCCACAAAGTTTCTGAAACCCTTTTCGTTTGTAGTCTCAGAAAGTTCCTTGTAAACCAGTTCAGTAAGCTTTTGATCATTAACTTCAAAAACTTCTTGATTTTGGTGATCTACCGCCCACAAAACAGGTCCGTATTCATGAAAAAGAGTTTCGGAACGATAGGAAACCGGAGCAAATAAAAACAGTCCGTTTTTCTTCATTTCAAATCTCATAAACAATGAATAATCACTGTTTTGAAGAGCTTTTGCTGTCAGAAGATCATATTTCGGAACGCCCTGATAGAATTTTCCGTTTCCCAGTTCTCTCAGCATTCCGTTCAACAGAATTCTGAAAGTAATTTCCCGGGCTTTTTCTCCTGTTCTATTTTTCTGAATTAAAGTCTTTTCCATGATTTTTGATTGTGGTGAGAATTTGATGAATGTCTTCCGTAGTCGTAATCGGATTCAGGAACGTAAACTTCAGATAGAAGTTTCCATCCACTTTTGTACTTGCTACAAGGATTTCTCCGCTGTAGAACAGTTTCATCTTAATGTATTGATTCAGCGCATTCAGATCATTGATTTCCGGATTTACATATCTGAAAACAAGAACACTTAAGTCAGAATCTGAAAGAAGCTCAAAATCTGCATCTTCAGTAATCATTGCTGCCGCATCTTTGGTAAGATCAATCACGGTGTCTGTGTATTCTGCTAATTGTTCTTTACCCATCATTCTTATGGTAAACCAAAGTTTTAAAGCATCAAATCTTCTCGTACTCTGAGTAATGGATTTATTGATCTGTGCCGGAATTTCTTCTTCATCCATTTCTTTCGGATTCAGATAATCGGCATGATGTTTAAGAATCAGGAGTTCTTTTTTGTTTTTAACAATGAAAGCACTGCTGCTGATAGGCTGGAAGAATGATTTGTGGTAATCAATCGTTACAGAGTCTGCTCTTTCAATACCATTGATAAGGTCACGGTATTTTTCACTTAATAATAAAGCACAACCGTAAGCGGCATCTACGTGCATCCAGATGTTATATTGTTCTGCAATATTGGCGATATCATCCAATGGATCAATATTTCCAAAATCTGTAGTTCCGGCTGTCGCTACGATACCAATAGGGATATTTCCCAACTGTTCTTCTCTCTTGATGTATTTTTTCAAAAGAGAAATATCCATACGGAAACGGTCATCAGTAGGTACTTTAACAATACTTTTCTCACCCAGTCCCATAATGGACGCATTTTTCAGATTGCTGAAGTGAGATTTATCTGAAACAAATATTCTGAAACGGCTTGCCTCCGCTGGCAGACCATCCATCTTTATATTGTGGTTGTATCTTTTTTGAGAAAAACAGTCACGCATCATGACCAATCCCATTAAATTACTCTGTGAGCCCCCCGCTGTGAAAACACCGTCGCTTTCATTCGTATTATATCCAATCTGACCGGCAGTCCAGTCGATCAGTTTTCTTTCCATAAAAGTTCCTCCTGCACTCTGATCATAAGTATCTTGTGAAGAATTGATGGCACTTACAAGAATTTCTCCTGCCAATGCCGGGATTACTACCGGACAGTTAAGATGAGCTACATATTGTGGAAGATGAAAAGCTGTGGCATGTTTTACATAAATATCATCTACTTCTGCCAGAAGCTCATTATAATTAGAAAGTTTTTGATTAAGATCAATCTGTTGTACCATTCCTTTCATTGTTTTGGCTTCTATACCACTGAAAGGCTTGTTGTTTCTGTGAAGAAATTCCTGAACCAGGTCTAAAGTACTGTTGACAGCATTACGATAATGATCATAATTGTCAGGATGAAAAATATTCCCAAAATTCCCCGAAATGTGAGGTGAAGTTGTGCTTGCGAGCTCTTCTAGGGATATTAAATTGTTGTTCATAAAAGTTTTGTAATGTGATTTTTTAAATCTGTGAGTTGTTGTGGTTTTTTCGATATACTATTATATATATCTGATAGTCAGGTTTTTAAATTTTACATTTTTTATTATAATTTATTTGGTGGTTGCGTAATTATTACTAAATTTGAACCAGCTATTGTTATTTAGAATAATTAAAAACAAAGATAAAAATTATTACTTAACACCAAATTTTTTTTAATGAATTCTACAGAAATTTTAGATAAAGACTGTTCAACAGCGGTAAAACTGCTTCCTACGGTCATAGAAGTCACCTCTCAGGAAAGAAGAATGATAAAAGATGCAGCTCTGCACCTTCAGAAAAAGTATGACAATTATGAAAACCGTGATTTTATAAAGCATGTACATCAGCTGGCGTCTTATTTCTTACCGGAGAGAATTTTAAATATAGCGGCTGATTTTGCGAGTGACTTTTCAAAAAATCAGTATGGTGCACTGATCTTTACAGGATTAATGGATATCGATCAGGAGGACATAGGATCTACCCCTCCCAATTGGCAGGCGGCAGATTATTCAAAATTTAATTTATATGGTTTTGCATGTGCGCTTATCCATGGGGCACTTCCGTCAAAGCCTGTACAATATTATTCACAGCGTAAAGGAGGCGGATTAATTCATGCCATCATTCCTGATGAAAAAATGAAGGAAACGCAGACAGGATCAGGATCTTCAACAGATTTATATGTACACACAGAAGATGCTTTTCTGAAACATCAGGCTGACTACTTAAGCTTTATGTATGTAAGAAATGAGGAGCAGGTTCCTTCTACTCTTTATTCTATCCGTTCTCATGAGTCTATTGGGGAAAATTACAGACCTCTTTTTGAGCGTATCTATAAAATTCCGAAAGATGCCAATCTGGAGACAGGAGAAAATGAAGAAGAGACATTAGATTCTGTACTGTATGGCAATTACAGTCTTCCGTTTATGCGATTTGATGCCGCAGAACAGCTTTTCAATTCCAGCATAAAACAATCGGATGAAGCGCAAAGTACACTGCATGAGTTCTGGGAAGAAGCCAGACATTTGATTTACTCAGGATTTACGCCTCAGGCAGGAGACGTTATTCTGGTAAACAATCACTTATGTGCTCACGGAAGATCTGCTTTCCGTGCGGGAGTAAGAAATATTGACGGAATAGAACATCCGTGCGAAAGAAGAATCATGCTTCGTATGATGAGTAAAGTGAGCCTTATTGATATGAGGGCACATACGCTTACAGAAGATCCTTTCTTTGTGATAGAGGAACATTTGGGTAAAAACTTTCAACACTTTTAATATGCTGACCTGTTAGCATTTTGAACATCAATCAATCGAAATCCTTTTTGGGCATGGCTCAAAAAGGATTTTTTTATTTGATTTTAAGTTTTGGCTAAAGCCATCGGAATTTATATTTATTTATTAAAACGGGCTAAAGCCCGTTCCTATTGAATATTGATTAGTTTTTATATCAATAGAAGTGGGCTTTAGCCAAAACTTAAAAGCTTATAATTTACTGTTTAAAGAATCTGTCAAATAAAGACAATTGTTCAGATAATGATCTGCTCCAATATTCCGGGACGTGTCCTCCCAAAGACTCTGTGTAGAGATGCTGGATCTTCATTTCTGTCAGTTTTTTATGAAAGTTTCTATTCATGTTGATCATTTGGGTATCTTCTGTTCCGCAATCGAAAATATATTGCTGTCCGGCTCCAGCCATTAACTTTATTTTGCTGTCAGTGAGGAAATTGGGATTGATAGATTCCAGCGGTCCCAGCACTTTATTCACCATATATTTCTGATAGCCTTCTCCGAAAGAGTTGAAATCTAATGCTCCACAAGAACTTCCCACGATACCAAATGTTTTATTATAAGTAACTCCGATATTGGTAGCTCCGTAACCTCCCATACTCCATCCTAAAATTCCACGGAATTTTTTCTCTGCTTTCACAGGATAGTTTTTATCAATGAACTCTACCAGCTCTTTTCCAATAAAAGTCTGATATTGTGAATCCTTAACGATTGGACTGTCCACATACCACGAACTGTAGTTTCCATCCGGAAGTATATAGATTGTTTTAAGTTCCTGTGCTTTTTTTACCAGATCCGGAATATCCTGTTTAATGATTCTGTCCGGATTGCCGCTAAAACCGTGAAGAATATAAACAGACGGATAGGTTGTATTAGGTTGGAGATTAGGGGTAATGATTACTGTTTTGATCTTTTTATTCATTTTCGGACTGAAAATTTCCTGATGAATAATTTTTTGTGCTGATAACTGAATACATGCAGTTAATACAAATACAATGTTGATAAGCTTCTTCATGCTGAAAAATGTTTAATTAATGATAATCATGGGCCTCTAAATTGTAGAACATATAGTGTACCAATGATCTTATGACAGAGCAAAATTGCGTCAGAAAAAGAGAAAAAGCCTCAACATATGTTGAAGCTTTTGTTAATTTATTTCCTGACTTAGGAATATCAGTTGATTTCCTTCTTTATCCGGCTTAGCTGTGTAGGTGTTATTCCAAGATAAGAAGCGATGTGGTGCTGTTTTAATCTATTATAAAGGGACTTATTTTCAAGCAATTGTAAATACCGTTTTTTTGCCGTTTCGTATTTTAAAGAAACTTCCAGAGGTTCTTTTTTTACCACCCAGTTTTTTTCCAGATAACAAAGATGAAAAAGTGCCAGATCATGATGCTTTTCCAGTAATTCACGATAGGCTTTTGCGGGATATTGTATCACCGAGCAGTCTTCCAGTGCAATGATATTGAAATCACTGGGTTCATTTTTAATAATAGCTGCTGTGGAAGCTACAAAGCTGTTTTCTTCGAAGAAGATTTTATAAATATTATTTCCCAGTTCATCTACTGTATAATACCCTATCAGTCCGGATTTGATAAAATAATAATACCTTGCCATGGAACCGGATTCCAGCAGAAGATCATTCTTGTGATAGTATTCTTCCGTACAGATATCCAATAAATCCTGAATCGTTTCTTCGGATAAAGGATAGTACTGATTAATCTGCTTTACAAATTCTGAATTGTTCATTTTGGTAGACATCATTATCTGTGAAAATCTGTGAGATCTGTGGGTAAAAAATTAGTCCAATATTTTTTTCATCATGAGATCTGTCTGTTCTTCTTCTCCCAATCTGAAAATATGCTTATCAAATTCAATGAATCCATTTTTTCTGTAAAATTGTAAAGCTCTCAGATTTTCTTCCCAAACCCCAAGCCACAGGTATGATTTGTGAAGTTGCCGGGCTGTTTCTAAAGCCTGGTTATAAAGAAGCTGTCCTACTTTTTTCCCGTGATGGCTTTTCTTTACATAAATTCTTTCAATTTCAAGGCTTGTATCATCCTGAAGTTCTGTCTGTGCCTTGCCAGAATTGACTTTCAGGTAACCTACAGGATTGTCTTCTTCCCAGGCAATATAGAAAAAGGACTCGGGATTATTCAGCTCAGATTTGATCTTTTCAGTATTAAAGCTTTCTTCCAGATACTTTTTCATGGCCTCTTCCGTATTATCTTCTGCAAACGTTTCAGTGAAAGTTTGTATACCAATGTTTTGAAGTATCTCAAGGTCTTTTTCGCCGGATGTATTGATGATTATTGATGACATAGCAGAATATTTATTCTTCTAATTTATTAATAAGATTTTTTATTTCAGGTATGGTTAATTCTGTTTTTGTTTCCGCAAGTATTATATTTTTTAAAATTTTAATGTGAGCGGCCTTTAAAGCATCTTCGCTTTTTACTTCCTGATTAGGAGTTACTCCTATATGTTCCCAGTTTTTTTGGCTTGCTAAAGATGTTATTTTTCCTGCCGGGACAAGTAGTAAATATTGATTTTGAATAATAAAATGATCTACAGGATTGGCTGCACCTCCTGTTTTTTCACCTATCACTTCAGCAAGTTTATACTGCTGCAAGAAGTAAGCTACTGCTTCTCCTGCGGAAAAAGTATTTTTACTGGTAAGAATATAAATTTTTTTATGTAGATATTTCTGTCCGGAAACCTCAGGCTGGGTACTGTTTAAAACAGTCTTGTTATTATGCCGGAAATATGTAGTATAAAGATCTGTTTTTTTGTCAAAAAAATAACTGCAGAAGAGAAGAACCATTCCGTTTTCTCCACCTCCGTTTTCCCGGAGGTCAATAACAAGAGCATGGGTATTGGCAACAAAATTCATAGCAGCTGCCAATGTTTTTTCACTGGCTTCAGGAGAGGCAAAACCCTTAAAGTTGATGTAGCCAATATTACCCGGGAGTCTTTGAACCGTTTCAAATCCGAAGTTTTCAAGACTGTTATGTTCGTTATTCAATTTCTCTTTTTCTTTCTCACTCATCTGTTTTTCAGGCATGTAATTTTCGAGATATTTAACGAAAAAATGTTCGTCTTTAATGGTTGTTCTTAACTTTTGAGTGAGCAGCGCTGCAAAGTCTTTTTTATTGAGAGCATTAAACGCTCCCTTATTCAATTCATTCCGGAATAGAGAATCTGCTTTTTTATAAGCTTCTTTATCAATATAATAGTCTTTTACTTTTTCTGTAATATCAGTAAGAACTGTGGAAGTACCACTTTTCTGGGCATTCGAGAATAAGAAAGTAAAAAGGAAAAGCCCAACGCATGATTTTTTCATTGAAATAAGGATTTAATATTTCAACAAATGTATTTCAATGAGTTTTCTATGAATTGTAAAAATGGAAACTCAGATAAATAACCAAACATTATTTTGTTCAGTATCTACATTCTCAAAGAATTTTCCGGGACTTATTTTGGTGAGTTCCTTAAAATCTTTAATGAGATGGGATTGGTCATAAAATAGATTTTCGTAGGAAAGTTCTGTAAGATTTCTGGATTTTTTATTTGAAATCAAAACCTTACGAAACCGCTGTATTTTTCTGAATTCTGAAGCTGGCTTAGCCAGATATCGCTGAGAGATCTTGTTTACATATTGTCTTGTAATTTTATTTTTCACAGCAATTTCTTCGATACTCAATTCTGTTTCAAAATCATTCAATATTGCATAAGCCAGATGCAAGTCTCTCTGCCGGAATCTGGAAAGACAATAATTTTCAAGGATTTCAATTTGTATTTTCCTGTCAGGCTCTTTTAAAACAGTATCCATCATATCTGTAAGGTCTGAAAGATTGATTTCCTGTTCCAGATCCTCGCTTTTATCAGCATTAAAAAAATGATAAATACCTAACGGCTTAAAGTAGATTGTAACTTCATTAACTGATTCCCGATAAAAAATTTCTGTAGGAACAGAACATCTGAATACAAAATCAACCACGATATTCTCAGATGAAGATCTGGTAATTTCTACCCACCCTTTATCCTGCGTAACAAATACATCCTGACATGCTGATACAATAAAGTAATTGTCTGGAAATGTAAGATATTTGACAGGTTCCTGATCATCATCTTTTTCTATAAAATAATATCCTTGAATGTAGTTTTTCAAAACAGAATGTACAGGCTCATAAAAAGTAACTTTCATAGTAGTGATGGGTTGGAAGTAAAAATACAAATAGAAAACAAAATCCTGAAACTTTGTTCAGGATTATATTATTTATGAAAACAGTATTTTTTTAAAGGCTTCAGAAGCCAGATGTACCTGTACGCTCCAATCGTCTGCTGCATCACTACCTGCATCGTCGGAGATATATTTCAGGCATAGAAACGGAATATTTTCCTTTTGGGCAATCAATGCTAACGGATAGGCTTCCATATCTACAATATTATAATCAGTTTCAGAATGGTTCATTTCAAAACTGTCACCACTTCCGCAAATTCCTTCTTTAAGAGTATCCATTCTAAGACCATATTCCAGTACAGGCGGCACTCCGGACAGCGGGGTTTCATATAGTTTAAATCCAAGCCCTCTTACATCCATGTCACGCTGAATAAATTTTGTACAGCATACCACTTCTCCTTTATGGAATCCTTTACTTCCTGCAGAACCTAAATTCACGATCAGTTTAGGTTTTCTTGCATGAATCTCTTTGGTTAATTCGATTGCAGCATTTACTTTTCCGATGCCGGTAATTAATTTATTTTTATCATCGAAAACGGTTCCTGCTTCGGAATCTAATGCAAAAACAAAAAGGGTATCATCAATTGAATAATGAGTTTCGTTGTTAATTTTTATCATTGAGAAATCAGATTTATACAGCTGGTGTTGCTGTAATACAAAGATACAAGACTCTATTAAATTAAAAACCCCAAAATAAAACTATTTTGGGGTTTTGATATCTTAAATGCTGCATCCGTCTGCATCACAGGAAGCTCCGTTTTCACCGGAAAGATCCTTAAACGGACTTACGGTTTCTTTGTAAGTCTGCTGAAGCGCATTCTCAAACGCTTCTACAGGCTGAGCGCCGGAAACGGCATATTTACCATTCAGAACAAAGAAAGGAACTCCGGAAATACCATTGTTTCTTGCCTCCTGAATATCCTGATTCACTTCATCATCCCATTGATCTGTTGTAACTGCTTGTCTTGCTTCCTCTTTATCAATTCCTAAGCTTTCTGCAAGAGCGATCAAAACTTCTGTATCTCCTACATTTTTCCCATCAATAAAGTGAGCAATAAATAATGCTTCTTCCATTTCATTGGATTTGTTATGCTTTTTAGCCAAATGAAGCAGTTTGTGAGCACTGAAAGTATTGGTAATTAAAGCTTTTCCAAAATTAAAATCAATTCCGGCTTCTTTTCCCATTTGAGTTACCTGCCCAAGCATTTGGGTAGCCTGAGCTTCAGGAAAACCTTTTTTTTCTCTAAAATACTGAATGGTATCCTGAGTTTCTTTCGGATCTAAACTTGGATCCAGCTGAAAGCTCTTCCACTCCACTTCTACTTCATCTTTAAAAGGAAGCTTATTCAAAGCCTGCTCAAAATTATTCTTTCCGATATAGCAAAACGGACACATCACGTCCGACCAGATTTCTATTTTCATTGTATTTAATTTTAAATCAAATTAGTAGCACAAAGATAGTGTATTTTATTTAATGTAACAAAAATCATTACAGTTTAATTCTGACAGGTGGAAAGTACCTGACTACGCTTTTCCAATATACCTTTTAAAATCATCATCAGAAATGCAAGAAGCCCGAAAAACAAACCTATCCATGGAATATACTCTACTCCTTTTGTAACGATTATCCATCCTCCGATTGTAGTTCCTACTGTTACTCCCAGGTTTCCGAATGATGTGGCAAGACTATTGGCAAATTCCAGTGATTCCGGAGCTGAAGAGATCATATAGGTAGATGCATTCAAAAAGCTGGGTGAATACAGAAATCCCCAGATTCCGATAACGGCAATCGTTGCCCATAAATTTCCATCAGAAAAATAGAGAAGAATGGGCACTAAGATAGTTCCGGAAAGGAAAATAGCGGTTGTAGCTGCTACATTTTTATTAAGCATTTTTCCGGCAACTCCATTGGCTATCACTCCAATAATTCCAAATAACAAAAGCATGTAACTCACCATTGAAGTATCCATTCCTTTGGCTTTATTCAGATAATCTGCAAAATAACTATAGGTAGAAAACCATGCGGTAATCATAAAAAAGTTAGTCAGCGTACTCAGAATAAATGGGGGCTGTTTCAGGATTCTGACCTGATTTCCATAAGATTTTTTCTCTTTTACAGGCATCGGAGGAAGAAGGAAATAAATGACTGCTAAAGCAATCAGACTTACTACAGTCTGTATCATAAATGAATACTCCCAGGACCAAAGACCTGCAATCCATGTGGCAAAAGGAACCGTTGTGACCATTGCAATGGCAACTCCATTAAATACAATTCCCATCAGTTCATTTTTTTTCCGGTCATCCGCTTGGGAGACTGCTACAGATAATGCTGACGCAATATACACGGGCTGAAGAAATGCCGGTAAAATCCTAACCAGCATCAACAGCCAGAAAGGAGGCGAAAAAGAAGATACAAATCCTGTAATCAGAAACATGAAAATGGCTGTGAGCATTATTTTTTTACGGTCAAAACCTGATGTAAGTAAGGTCATAAAAGGTCCTGTAAGAGCGATAATTAATGCAAAAGCGCTCAACAGATACCCTGCTTTGTCTATACTGATTTTATAATGCTCTGCAACTTGCGGGAGAATTCCGATGACACCAAACTCTGTTGTAATAACCGCTATAAATCCCAGACATCCAATGTATGCATATTTTTTCATGATACTTTTTATTCGTCAGATTTCAAATTTTGATGGGCAAAAACAGCCATTTCATCTACGGCTGACTGTACTTCTTCCAACAACTCTCCCATATGCATAAAACCGTGAACCATATCTTTGTAAAGACTTGTTGTAAGCTCAACTCCTGCATTTTTCATATTAGCAGAAAGCTGTTTCCCATCATCCAGTAAAGGATCATGTTCAGCCAGAATGATTAAAGTAGGTGGTGTTTCTTTAAAATCTTTAATCAAGACAGGAATTGCCAGAGGATTATCTTTCTCTTCTTCCGGAAGATAACCTGCCCAGGCTTCTACACCTCCCTGCTTATTGAGAACCGGACCGTTTTCATACGTTTCCCAGGTCTTTGAATTCAATTGATTGTCTACTGCAGGATAAATCAATGCCTGAAACTTCAGATGCTTTCCTAGCTGAGTAGAAACTGCCGTTGACAAAGCTGCTCCGGCACTATCACCTATGATTCCAACCTTATCAGGATCGATTCCTAAAGATTCTGCATTTTCAAATACCCATTTTACACCATCAATACAATCATTTAAACCAGCAGGAAAAGGATGTTCGGGAGCAAGACGGTAATCTATAAAAATAACGACTGATCCGGTTTTATTGGCCAGTTTACGGACTACAGCATCATGAGTCTCATACCCACCGGCAATAAACCATCCTCCATGAATATAAATAATAGCTGGTGATTGTTGAACATCTTTTCCTTTAGGACGGTAAATCCTGATAGGAATCTGATGATTTTCCTGTGGAATATGCAGCTCTTCAATCATGTTTACTGATTCTTTCTTCCCACTAAGTTGAAGAGACATGGTTTCAAGAAATTTTCTTGCTCCGTCTAAAGAATTCTGAGGATTGAAGGGCTGTATGGTTTCTAAATGATTTAAAATCTGTGTTATCTTAGGCGTTAATTGCATTGTATTTTGAATTAAGTTGTTATTGTTTCTGTTGAGAACTTGAGCGCTATTGTTCTTCTATTGCAGTGTATTTTCTGTTTTGTTGAACAAAATTAAATCTCAAACCTTACATTTGCACTGTATACAGCTAAATGTATGGTACTAACAAATTTGTAAGTTATGGGCAAAATCAAAGAAAATTCAACGAATAATATCAACAGACAATATATACAGGGATGTGATCTGAGTTATGCAGTATGTAAAATTGGAGGGCGTTGGAAACTGATTATTTTAAACAAATTAAAGGACGGAAAACTACGCTTCAGTGAAATAAGAAACTCTATTTGTGGAATAACAGAAAGAATGCTTACCCTGCAGCTGAGAGAACTGGAAAAAGAAAGCTTGGTAAAAAGGACCGTTCATGCAGAAGTTCCGCCAAGAGTAGATTATGAGCTTACAGATATTGCCAGAGAGCTGATTCCTATTTGGAAGCAGCTTGATGAATGGGGAGGAAAACACAGGGAAATGATGCAGGTACAGGAAAATGCAGAAGAATTATTATAAAAAAGTTTCGGGGGATTTTATCGCAGATAAAATCCCCCGAAACTCCAAACAAGGTAAGCATAAAACAAATATGCCCCCTTCTATGATTTATTCACTTTTTTACAAAACAGAACATGGGCAATCAAAGCCAATACGCCAAATACCGTTCCTACAAAACATACTCCACTCCACTGAGCCTTTTGCCAAGCAACAGATGCCAGCCATGTTCCCAATGATCCTCCGATAAAATAAGACACCATATACACGGTATTCAGCCTGTTTACAGCATTTGATTTAATAAGGAAATAATTGGTCTGGTTCATTATGTGACTTGACTGTACTCCCAAATCCACAAGAATTACTCCTACAATAAGTCCCCAATATGTTTCTCCGGCAAAATAAGTAAAGCCCCAGCTTCCTATAACAATCAATAAAGAATATAAGATAATCCGGTTGATATCCAGATACTTTTGAAGTTTCCCCACCTTAGCTGCCGCTAAAGCACCTACAGCACCTGCTAATCCGAAACTTCCCACTACAGACGATCCGGCATTAAAAGGCGGCTTTTCCATATGAAAAACCAACGTGGTAAACAAAGCACACATAGACCCAAATGCCATAGCTCCACGGAATGATGCCAGCTGAAGAATTGGTTGTGTTTTTGCAAGGTGGGCAACAGAACGCATCAATTCTTTGTAAGTTCCTTTAAAATTAGGAGACAGTTCCGGAAGCATTTTATAGACAGCCAGCCAAACCAGAATCATCAGTCCTGCTGCAATACCAAACATTGCTCTCCAGCCCCACACTTCACCTACTATTCCTCCTATAAAACGGGAAAGAAGAATTCCCAGTAGCAGCCCGGACATTACCAATCCGATATTGGAGGATTTTTCTTTATCTGATGAAAGTTCCGCTGCAATAGGAACAAACAATTGCGGAATAACCGATGTAGCTCCGATGAGCAAACTGGCAGCATACAACATCCACAGCTCGGTGGCAAAAGTCATCCATAAAAGGGATCCAAAAACGAGAAACAGATCTATTAAGATTAATTTCTTGCGAAAAAATTTATCACCCAGCGGAACAATCAGCAGCAGGCCCAATGCATAACCAATCTGTGTAAGTACTGAAATTTTACTTGCTGCGCTTTCAGAAACCTGCAGTTCTTCTGAAATAAGTGCCAGTAAAGGCTGATTATAATAATTGTTGGCGACTACCAGCCCTGAAATAATGGCCATAAGCCAGATAACAGTCCGGGAAATACCTTGGGAAGAACTCTCCTGCATTACGTATAAAGTTTTTATTTGAATTGAAAGCTGTCTGAAAACAGATAACGATGTATACTGTCAGATTTTAAGAGATCAAAGATAATCATTAAAAAAAGAAATTATTCGTTCCATGCTTTTACATTTCTGTGAATAATATAGGATTCTCCGGTAAGTAGAATGATTTCAACACTCTGTCTGTATGATTGTTTTTATTGATGATATATATTGATGGAAAACCTTTTGAATGTTAGAAATATTAAGGAAATTTGCAGCATGAAAATCATTCCACTCAAAGAAGGTAATTTTTCGGCAAGCAAAACCAAAGACTTCACTCTTTTAACAGAAGAAAATTTTGATAAGATCGGAGGAATTAAAATGTCTGTTCAGCCGTTTCTTATTATTACTGAAAATGATTATATCCTTTTGGATGCTGGAATTGGCTGGAAAAATGAGTCCGGAAAAACGGTGGTTTCAGAAATTCTTGAAAAGGAAAATATCCGTCCTGAGCAAATCACAAAGTTACTGCTGTCCCATCTTCATAAAGATCATATTGAAGGGGCTGTAAAGCTTACCGAAAATGGTTTTGAAGCTGCTTTTCCTAATGCTCAGATCTATATACAGAAACGTGAACTTGATTTTGCAATGGAAAAGAAAGGGAATCCTTCTTTTGACTTTGATATATTGGAAAAATTGATTCAGCTCCCCAATATTACCTGGATGAATGAAGATAAAGGGCAGATCACAGATGAAATTTCCTATGAAGTGGCAGGAGGACACACTCCTTTTATGCAGGTTTTCTGGATCAGAGAAAATGAAGAAACGGCTTTCTATGGAGCTGATGACCTTCCGCAGGCTTCTTATTTAAAATACCATGTAGCCTATAAAAGTGACTTTGACGGCAGAAAAGCAATGGAATTAAGACTTCAGTGGGAAAAAGATGCAAGAGAAAACAATTGGAAAATCCTTTTGTATCATGATCTGGATAAAGCCGTAGTAGAAATATAAATGTCGAAAAAATGGTTTAAATTTCATTAAACCATTTATAGATGTCAAATTCAGAAGGAATATTCAGTTTTTTTCTGATCCTGTTTTTTCTGTTTTGTATTGCTTTTGGGGTAACAAAAATACACGTAGCAATTTCTTTAGTCGTCATATTGAGCTTAAGATAAATACAAAAGATCAGTTCAGAATTTTTAAGGGAAGGCTGTATATCGGATAACTTTTTAAAAAAATCAGGATAAACCAGTCTGAATTTGTTCAAGAGACGAGGGGAATTTGCTTTCGCCAACGCCATTATCTCGTCCTGTACAAGAATCTTTTGTTTTAAATCCTCTAAGTTAGTTTCAGGTTTTCTATTTTTCATATTACTTTTTCATCTCTACTTATTTCAGATGCAATAACTTTTGAGCATCAGTATAAAGCTTTTTTATCTCATCAATCTGTTTCCTGATAATGTAATATCATGAACAAAATGATTTCTATATATTCAAAAATTAATTGTTTTTTTAATGTAATCCAATGATAAACAATATTTAATTGTATTCAGCAAATGATTAAGTAAAAAAACATCACCTATAAATTTCGGTTTATTTTTATACTGGCAAAGAAAGAAAAAATGATTAAAATTTTATTAAAACCGTGTACCACATAGATACCACGTTACATCTTGAACTAAAATATCATAACTGCTTTTATCAGCCCGTTTCCTCATTATCTGCTTTGCCATTTCATAATTGTAAATGTAATAGATTCCTATGTTTACTTTTTATGATCTCGATCAATGTTTTCAGCGTATTCATACCGAAATGAAAAAGAAGTATCAATACTAAAAATCCGGATTTCAAATACATTATATAGTGTATCTATTATTGATCCAGTTCTTTCTGAAACTCTTCAAGATATTTAGCAATGTGAATTCCGTCTGCCAATCCATGATGTGCTTCAATGGAAACCGGAAGATATTTTTTGCCCTCTTTGATATTGAACCTTCCAAAAGCGATTTTAGGAACTGATTCTGTTGTATTAAAATCTGTAGGATGCAATATTGCAGTGAACGAATTCCATGGAATAGTCGTGTGTCTGATGTGGTCTTTTCCCAGTCTTTCATTGCTTAATCTCAAACCAGAAGTCTCATGTACCCCTTTTATCTCTTCCTGCAAAGAAGCATTGAATGTTTCGAAATCTTCTGAGAAAGGAGTGAATGAAAAACCGAAAGTTCCATCTGGTCTTCCAATGGTGCTGCCGGCATGAACTGTATCAAACTGTATCACCTGCCCATCAATAATTCTGAGTTTTAATTCATCTACTTTATTGACAGCCACCATAGATTTGTGATAATAATAAGCAAAAAATGAATACCCTTTTTCTTTCGCTGTGTCATATGCTTTTGTACAGTCTACTTCCGTTGTAAATCCAAAATAAGGGCTTGCCATATTAGAAAAAAATTCAAAATGTTCTTTTCTGTTCCAGTTGTCTATATCTACAATCTTCATTGATTCTTATTTGCTGCAAATTTCTGAAAGTTTCTCCGGTTTTAAAAGCTTATGGATAAAAATATAATTAAAACTTAATTTCGTAAAGTGATTGTTTGGTCGATATTTTGCTGCAAAACAGACGTGTTTTATACTTTCATCTATCTACATTCAAATAACTCCTTTTCATTCAGGAGATTGAAAACATAAAACTTAATTACTAACAAAATACAAAATAGGACAATGGAAAAAATCGGATTCATCGGATTAGGAAATATGGGCCACCCCATGGCAAAGAATATTGAAAAAGCAGGATTTCCACTTTCGGTTTACAACAGATCTCCTGAAAAAGCCAAGGATTTTGCAGAAAAATCTACTGTCTGTAATCAAATTCAAGATCTGGTACAAAACAGTGATATTATATTCACAATGCTGACCAACGACAGTGCTGTAAAAGCAGTATATGAAGAAATCCTTCCTTTAAACATTCAAGGAAAGCTCTTTATAGATATGAGTACCATTTCTCCTGAAGCCTCAAAAGAAACCGCAGCTGCTTTGAAAATAAAAGAAGCTTCCTTTATTGATGCTCCCGTAGCGGGCAGTACCCAGCCAGCAAAGGAAGGAACACTGATCATTATGGCTGGAGGTGAAGAAAAGGATATCCAGTTCGCAATGCCTTATCTTTTGAAAATGGGAAAATCTGTAAAACATTTGGGTGAAAACGGAAAAGGGATCGCAGGAAAACTCTCTATCAATTATTTTCTGTCCACTATTTATCAGGGACTGGCAGAAACTGTTTTGCTGTCCAGAAAATTAGGAATTGAAAGGTCAGATATGCTGGAAATCATTAATGAAAGTGCCAGTGGAAGCGGTGCTACCAAAGTAAAAACACCCTTATTAATAGCAGACCAATACGCTCCGGCATTTGCCCTTGATCTGATGCTGAAAGACATCCTTCTAGCCAAAAATGCAGGCGCTGATTATCCTTTATCTGAAGTCATGATCCAAACCTATCAAAATGCCCATGACAAAGGCTTTGGTCAGGATGATGTTATAGGAATCATCAATTATTTAAAAACAATAGGATAAATAAGGAGATCATGAATTATAAAGGAAACCATTGGTCTGCAAGAAAAGTAGATCAGAGTTATATAGTAAGTCTTGACAATCATTCCAATATTGTAGAAGCTTTAACAGACTTTATTCAGAATCAAAATATTCAAGCAGGAGAAGTTACAGGAATAGGAGCTGTGAGTGAAGCCACTCTCCGGTTCTTTAATCCGGTAACCAAAAAATATGTGGATAAGACTTTCAAAGAACAAATGGAGGTCACCAATATTTCCGGAAATATATCTGAAATTGAAGGAAAACTAACTCTTCACCTTCATATTACTTTGGGAAGAGAGGATTATACTGCTTTGGCTGGTCATCTTTTAGAAGCAAAAATTCAGGGAGCTGCAGAATTTATTGTCTATCCGCTGGATTCCAGAGTCGTAAAAATTAAAAATGAAGAGATAGGAATCAATCTTTATGATTTTGAAAAATAAAATTTTGGCTGCCGCTGAAAGTAGTATTTTTGATGAAATTTTTATGTGATGTTTGAGGTTCTTCTTTCCCATATTGAGAATAAAGTTGATATTACTGACAAACAGAAAAGTCAGGTTCAGTCTTTTTTTACCTTTAAAAAACTTCGTAAAAAACAGTATCTGCTTCAGGAAGGAGATATTTGCAAATCGTTGTCTTTTGTAAGCAAAGGACTGCTTAAATCTTATTTTCCAGATGAAAAAGGAAATGAGCATATCAATATGTTTGCCTTTGAAGGCTGGTGGATCTCAGATTTCAACAGTTTTATCAATCAGGAAAAATCGGTACTGAATATTGATGCTGTTGAAGAAACTGAAGTCCTGATGATTACATTGGAAAACTACGAAAAAATGATGGTAGAAATCCCTGTGATGGACCGGTATTTCAGAATCTTATACCAAAACAGCCTCGTCACGAAAGATTACAGGCTCATTGTGTCCAATAGCTATACAGCCGAAGAAAAATACCTTCAGCTGGCACAAAAGAACCCTGAAATGATCAAAAGAGTCCCTCATAATCTTATCGCCTCTTATCTTGGTCTTGCCCCAGAAACTGTGAGCAGGATCCGTAAAAAGAATTCCCTGAGTAACACTTGATCCAGATCAACCCAAATGCATGACCCAAATCAAGCATAAAAGCTTCTATCCAGCCATAATTTTGTACAAGAAATTTTACAATACTTATGGAAAATATTGCATTGGTAGTAGGAGCTACCGGAATTACAGGAAGCAATCTTGCAGAAGAACTGCTTGCACAGGGTTGGATAACATACGGATTATCCAGAAACCCCAATACAAATATCCCTGGTCTTCGTCCGATTAAAGCAGATCTGATGAATGAGCAGAATCTTGCAGAAGCACTGGAAGACATCTCTCCCACTCATATTTACTTTACCACATGGATGCGCAATGATACTGAAGAAGAAAATATCCGTGTCAACAGCATGCTGGTGAGAAATCTGTTAAACATTTTATCTCCCAAAAAGTCAGTTCAGCATGTGGCTTTGGTTACAGGATTGAAACATTATTTGGGACCATTTGAGGCATACGCTAAAGAAGGAGTTTTACCTGAAACACCAGTAAGAGAAGAACATCCAAGACTTCCTCTCCCCAACTTTTATTATGCACAGGAAGACGAAGTATACAAAGCTTCAGAAAGAGACGGTTTTACATGGAGCATTCACAGGCCTCACACAGTAGTTGGGTATGCGGTAGGAAACCTGATGAATATCGGAACCACATTGGCCGTATATGCCAGCATCTGTAAGGAAACAGGAAGAAAATTTACCTGGCCTGGATCTGAAGCTCAGTGGAATGGTGTTTCTGATGTAACAGATGCCAGAATATTAGCTAAGCAGTTGGTCTGGGCATCATCTACAGAATCAGCAAAAAATCAGGCTTTTAATATTGCCAATGGAGATGTTTTCCGATGGAAATGGCTGTGGAAAAGATTAGCAAACTGGTTCGGTGTAGAAGCAGAAGGCTTCGATGGTACAATAAGGCCTCTTGAAAAGGAACTTGAAAACGATCACGGAACCTGGACAGCCATTGCAGAGAAATATAAGCTAAAAGAAAGCAATCTTGACCGTCTGTCTTCAGCATGGCATACTGATCTGGATCTTGGAAGACCTCTGGAAGTGATGTGTGATCTATCAAAAAGCAGAAAACTTGGCTTTACTGCTTATACAAGCACAGAAGATTCTTTTATCAATGTCTTTGAAAGATTAAGAGCTGAAAATATGATCCCTTAATAACATGTAGGAAAACGCAAAGACATAGGAAAATCATAAATGATTGATAGATTCTCGTAGATTTTGTGATTAATCAACAATAAAATAATACTTTGAAATATTCAGTGTTAATTTCTATCGGAGATAAAACCTTGCGGCTTATAATCATCACATTGAAAAACTTTTCTTGCGTCTTTGCGCTTTTCCAACAGTTAAACTATAGTATAATTTGCGTTTTTTTAATGGTTAAAAGCTATACCTCTGTAGTGGTCACTCCAAATTTCTTTTTGAAAGAAGAATAAAAATGGGATAAATTCTCAAAACCCAGATCAAGATAGATCTCTGAAGGTTTTTTATCTCTGTTTTTAATTAAATAATAGGCTTCCTTTAATCTTTTTTCTTTCAGCCACTGTTTGGGTGTCATCTGAAATATCTTATTGAAATCCCGTTTAAATCCTGATAAACTACGACCTGTAAGTCTTGCAAAAGCATCTACCGATACATTGAACATGAAGTTTTTATTCATAAACTCTGCAAGGTCAATTTTATGAGGTTCAGAAAAATCAAAAAGAAGATTTTTAAGATCAGGAGTACTTAATAAAAGGAGTTCTATGGCCTCTTTCACCTTTAAAACAGCTAATTTTGGCGGGATTTCCTGTGTTTTATTAATGTAAGGAATAAGAGAAGCAAAATAGCTCTTAAAAAAATCATCGGGTTCAAAAAACAACCGCTGATTCCCTGGAAAATTGCTGTTTATGGTTATCTTGTTTTCAGTGGCGTACTGTCTCAGTGTTTCATCATCAAGTGTGATTGAGATAAACTGATACTTTTCATGAGCTGAAGGATATTTAATAGTTCTGATCAGTTGATTTTTCCTGACCAGAACCACTGTATTTTCTTTAATCACAGTTTTCCCCTGTTCGTGGAAAGCATGGGTCTCTCCGGAGATCTGAAATCCCAGAAAATGATCCGGAATAAACTCCTCATGCCCTCTGTAAGACTCAAAGGCACATGAATAAACCAGTTTATCAAATATGATCTCAGAAGAATTGTTTTCCATTATACAAATATCTGAAATTTAAACAATAGCCCGCGCTCCTGCCTCAGCAATTTCTTTATCCTGCTCCGGAGTTCCTCCTGAAGAACCGATTGCACCAATGATCTTTCCGGCTGTATCTTTTAAGACAACACCACCTGCAATAGTCAGAAGCCCATCATTTGAATTCAGCATTCCGTAGCCGTGAATTCCGGTTTCTGAGATAATTCCTCCCATCAAATCACTGTCTACTCCAAACATGACAGCGGTTTTTGCTTTTTTAATGGCAAAATCAATCACTCCGTAGACACTGTTCAGTCTTGCCAATGCAACAAGGTGTCCTCCGGTATCTACCACAGAAATACTCACAGGAATATTCAAAGATAATGCCTTTTCTTTGGCTGCCTGTAAGGCTTTTTCTGCTGTGTTATAATTTAATTCCATGATATTTAGCTTTTTGCGGTCCATGCATCTGCCTGGAGCTGTTTTACAAAATCTTCAGTTTCTTTTGGATGTACATTTCTGAAATGACTCTCATCATCTAAAGCTACATTTACAATCACCTCCGCCATAGATTGTGGATCCAGCTGGTGGGCCAAAGATTCTGCCGCGCCATCAAAAGCTGATTCCGGAGTGAAGTTAATTTTCGGATCATACCAATGAAAAATAGAATCTACTCCCCTGTCATTAAATCCTGTTCCAAATACCCCTGGATTACAAGTTGCAATTTTGATATTGAATGGAGCAAGCTCCGTTCTCAACCCTTCAGCAATAGATTCCAATGCATGTTTTGATGCACAATAAGCTGCCACATACGGAACCGTCCATAAACCTCCCATTGAAGATGTGAAAACAATCTTACCTTTTTTCTTCTCAACAAATTTTTTGATAAATCCCTGTGCAAGATTTAATGCACCAAATACATTCACTTCAAACATAGAACGTATAATATCTACCGGCTGTTCTGCAATCGGGCCGCCTTCCATAATTCCGGCATTGCTGACCAGAATATCTATATCATTATATTTCTTTAAGATATAATCTACATCTCTTTGGCTGGTTACATCCAGTTTATCCACCGTAATGTCAATTCCCTGTTCTTTCGCTTCACGGATTAAATCACTCATCTGAGGATAGACTTGTGTAGTGGCAATTACTTTATGCCCTTTTTTAGCAAGATCAAAAGCAGCAATCTTTCCGAATCCACTTGCTGCACCTGTAATTAAAATTGTTTTACTCATTGTATTCTTTTTTAATGATGATACAAATTTCTGAGATTTCAGGAAGTTTAATATTGCTGCAGCGTTCAATTTTATATTGCTGAAAAGTTCAGATAACCAAGTAAAAAAGGAATTTCTTGCCAAATAAAAACTCTTTTAAAATCATAAAAAAATAGAATTATCGTTAGATTTGTAGCTTTCAAACTAAAAAAACCATGTATGCTTAAAATTAAGACACTCTTTTTAATTTTTTTATCCTCCTCTTCTTTTAGCTTTGCTCAAAACTGTACTTGTGAAAGCAACTTTCAATGGGTAAAAAAAACATTCGAGGAAAATGATGCCGGGTATCAATATATGATTGATAAAAAAGGAATTCCGGCTTATCAGGCTCATAATAATGAATTTCTGAGCAAAATTAAAAATGTAAAATCTGATACGGAATGTCAACAGACCCTTTATGAATGGCTTAAATTCTTCAGATCCGGTCATATTTCTATTAAAATGATCGAAAAAGATAATCAGCAGGCCCAGCCTCAGCCAGCAGTCTCAGCCATAGACAGTAAAACAGAAACGGTAAAATTAGATCTTAAAAAATTTGAAAAAGAAGTTGTCTCTAAAAAAGACACAGATATTGAAGGAATCTGGGAAGTTGATCCATATACAATAGGAATTAAAAAATTTGGAGACGTCTACAAAGGTTTTATCATTAAATCCGGAGCAGAAAACTGGAAACCTTATGAATTAAAACTGACTTTTAACGATGATAAAACTAAAGGAACTTATTATCTGAGAAATAAGACTGGACAGGAAATTCATAACATGAGACTTGTTGGAAAAAACTATCTGGAAATTAATGATTTTACCATGAAGAGAGTTTCCCCGAAATTTGAAAAAGAAGAAGGAATTGAAACTTACTATCAGGCGATTTTGGCTCAAAAACCTTTCCTGAAAGAGCTTAATAAAACTACTCTGCTTTTGAGAATCCCTTCATTCAATGGTGCTTTGAAAAAAGATATTGACAGTGTCATTACAGCCAATCAATCTAAAATTGAAAGTACAGAAATCCTCATTATTGATATCAGATATAATGGTGGCGGCAGTGATAACAGTTTTTCTAAAATTATTCCATATCTCTACACAAACCCTATAAGAAGTGTCAGAACACAGCTTTATTCTACAAAACTGAATAATCAGAGAATGTTAGACTTTTATGATAATTACCAGAAATATGGAATGCCGGTTGAAGAAAGAGAATATCTGAAGAAAGCCTACGACAAATTAAGCAAGAATTTAGGCAAATTTGTAAGTCTGCAGGATGATGGAAAAACAGTGGGAATCACCAAAATGGATAAAATTTCGCCGTATCCAAAGAATGTAGGAATTATCATTAACGATGGGAACGGCAGTACAGCAGAAGAATTTTTACTGGCAACTAAACAGAGTAAAAAAGTAAAGCTTTTTGGAACCACAACAGCCGGTGTTTTGGATATTTCCAATATGTATTTCGTAAATTCTCCCTGCAATGAATTCAAACTCGGATATTCACTCTCTAAGAGCTTCCGTATTCCGGATATGGCCATTGACGGAAAAGGAATTCAACCCGATTATTTTATAGATAAAACAATTCCGGATTATCAATGGATTGACTTCGTAAATGATGTGCTGAATGAAAAATAAACTATACAAGCTGTTTCTATTCGAAACAGCTTTTTTATGCTTTTAAATCTTGTTGTAATCCTTCCTGACATTATTTTTAACACTACAGAATATCAATAGAAATGGGTTTTAGCCCATTTAATAAAAAAATATCATCATTGGCTTTAGCCGAACCCTATTATAAATATTCATTCATACAACTGAAAGTTGGCTTGATATTTCACTTTTTAATCGATAAAAAATAAACAATTTGGTGTAAATTGGTTAAGTTTTTGAAGCTTATTCCATAAAAACCAGCCACACCATTGAAATTAATCACATTTACAAAAAAAGGAATTTACTGTCCATTGGGGAAATTCTATATAGATCCCTGGAGGCCTGTTGACATGGCGGTTATTACCCATGGCCATGCCGATCATGCCCGTTGGGGAATGAAAAAATATCTTTGTCACCATTTTACCAAACCTATTCTGCATCAGAGAATCGGAACTGATATCGAATGCCAGAGTCTGGAATATGGAGAAATTATAATTATCAATGGGGTAAAGCTTTCTCTTCATCCTGCAGGACATATTATTGGTTCTGCACAGATCAGACTTGAATATAAAGGGTATGTGACTGTTATTTCGGGGGATTATAAAGTACAGGATGACGGACTGAGCACTCCTTTCGAGCTGATAAAATGCAATGAATTTGTCACAGAAAGTACTTTTGGACTTCCCATTTACAACTGGCTTGAAGTTCCGGATTTAAATAAAAAGCTTCAGAACTGGGTACTGAAGAATAAGGAAAACAATAAAACATCAGTCTTTATTGGGTATTCTTTAGGAAAAGCCCAACGTATTATGAAGGCGGTGGAAGAATTAGGAAAAATATACGTCCATTATTCTATCGGAAAACTGAATGAAGCCTTTGAAACAGCAGGAATTAATCTTCCCGAATATACAATTGCAGATTTCAGAGAACGACCGAAAGAAATGGAACATGAAATTGTTATTGTTCCTCCTGCTTTACTCGACAGTAATATCATTAAGAAAATTCCAGATCCGGCCACAGCAATATGCTCCGGCTGGATGCAGGTTCGTGGCGCCAGAAGATGGCGGAGTGCAGATGCAGGCTTTGCAATGAGTGACCATGCAGACTGGAAGGGATTGCTCCAGACCGTAAAAGCAACGGAAGCTGAGATTGTGCACGTCACCCACGGACAAACGGAGGTCTTTTCAAAATATCTGAATGAAATCGGAATTAAAGCCGATGTTGTAGAAACACTTTACGGCGATGACGAAGAAGAATCTGAAAAAGAAACCATAGAAAATCCGGAATCATGAGACATTTTGCAGACCTTATCAACGCGTTGGAAACCACCAATAAGACCAATGCTAAAATTGATGCCATCATCGATTATCTGGAACGTGCTCCTGATGAAGATAAAGTGTGGTTTATTGCCTTATTTACCGGGAAGCGACCCAAGAGAAATGTGAATACCAATTACATGAAAGAATGGGCTCTGGAAATCACAAAACTACCCTACTGGCTGTTTCAGGAATCTTATTCTTCGGTAGGAGATCTTGGAGAAACGTTATCATTAATTCTTCCGCCACCACAGGAAAAAATAGAACGTTCATTATCAGAATGGATGAACGATATTGTCAGTTTAAAAGGGAAAACAGATACAGAAAAAAAAGAATTTGTATTGCACTCATGGAATGGTTTGGACTATACGGAACGATTGATTTTTAATAAATTAATTGGCGGAAGCTTTCGGATTGGAGTATCAGACAAAACATTAATCAATGCACTGACCAAATTTTCAGGACAGGAATCTAGCGCATTGATGCACAGTTTAATGGGTAAATGGCTGCCGGATGAAGTTTCCTTCAAAGAACTTATTGATGCAGAAAATGTAAATCCCGACAACTCAAAACCCTACCCCTTCTGCCTTGCCTATCCTTTGGAAAAAGAAACTGAAGAACTGGGAAATCCGGATGAATGGCTGGTAGAATATAAGTGGGATGGAATACGCGGACAGATCATTCGGAGAAACAATGAAGTCTTCATCTGGTCAAGAGGTGAAGAACTCGTAACAGAACAATTTCCGGAGATTGTAGAAGTGGTAAAAGCCATGAAAGGCAATTTTGTGATAGATGGAGAAATACTTGCAGTAAAAGATAGTAAAATTTTAAACTTCAACGAATTACAAAAAAGATTAAACAGAAAAACTTTAACTAAAAAAATGCTGTCGGAAATTCCGATAGAAGTCTTTGCATATGATTTACTAGAGCTTGAAAATAATGATCTAAGAGAAAAACCCATCTCTGCAAGAAGAGCTTTGCTTGAAGAATTATTATTGAATGAAAATCCCCAAAACATCAAAATTTCCAAAAGTCTGGATTTTGAAAAATGGGAAGAATTGGATGCTCTTCGTGAAAATTCAAGAGACATAAACAGTGAAGGATTAATGTTAAAACAAAAAAATTCTCCTTACCATTCCGGACGAAAAAAAGGCGACTGGTGGAAGTGGAAAATCAATCCGTTTACCATTGATGCAGTGCTTATTTATGCTCAGAAAGGAAGCGGCAGACGAAGTGCCTATTACACCGATTATACTTTTGCCGTAAAAAACGGAGATAATCTGGTGACCATCGCCAAAGCCTATTCTGGGTTGACAGATAAAGAAATAATGGAAGTGAGCCGGTTTGTGACCAAAAATGCCATTGAGAAATTTGGACCTGTGAGAACAATAAAAGCAGAACTGGTCTTCGAAATTGCTTTTGAAGGCATAGGCTTAAGCAACCGTCATAAAAGTGGTGTAGCCCTCAGGTTTCCAAGAATTGTAAGATGGCGGAAAGACAAAACAGTAGATGAAATCGACTCTCTTGAAGAAATAAAAAAATTAATACAATAATATTTTAACGCAAAGGCGCAAGGACTTTTTATGATAGCGTAATATTTTTCGTTCGCAACGGCACTCTGTTCAGCTATAGAAAAATATTGTCGTTGCTGAGTGAAAAGCCCTTGCGATCGAAAATTAAACAATATCAAATAAAAACTTAGCGCTCTTTTGCGTTAAAAATTTAAATAAAAATAGAATTGGCTGCTTTTGAACATACCGATGGATTGAAGATCATTCAGCAATGGATGACCGGTAAAGAGATTGTCCCTTTTAAATTTCAGCTGGAAACCTGGAAGAAGTTTGGAAATGGGTACAGTGGAATGGTAGTGGCTCCGACAGGTTTTGGAAAGACTTTTTCTGTTTTTTTAGCCTTAATTTCAGATTTCCTGAATCATCCTGAGCAATACAAAAAAGGATTGAAAATGATCTGGATCACACCTCTCCGCTCTCTGTCCAAAGATATTGCGAAGGCAATGCAGGAAGCAATTGACGACATCGGACTTGATTGGGCTGTAGGCGTAAGAAACGGAGATACTGATCCGAAGGTAAGGCAACAACAGGTAAAAAAGATGCCTGAAATTCTTGTTGTAACTCCTGAAAGTCTTCATTTACTTCTTGCTCAGAAAAATCATGAAACCTTTTTCAGAGATATGAAATGTGTAGCTGTGGATGAATGGCACGAATTACTGGGCTCAAAGCGTGGTGTCATGATAGAACTAGCCGTTTCACAGCTTAGAAAATATGTTCCGAAAATTAAAATCTGGGGCATTACAGCTACCATTGGAAATCTGGATGAAGCTATGGAAGTTCTTATTCCGTATGATATTAAAAAAACAAAAATTACAGCTAAAGAGCACAAAAAAATAGATATTCTCCCGGTTTTTCCGGACGAAATCGAAATATTACCCTGGGCAGGACATCTTGGAAACAAACTCGCAGATAAAGTTGTTCCGATTATTCTTGAATCGAAGTCCACAATTGTATTTACGAATACCAGAAGCCAAAGTGAAATGTGGTATCAGCTTTTGCTGGATGCCCATCCTGATTTTGCAGGCCAGATTGCAATTCATCATAGTTCCATTGATGCCCATTTAAGAATCTGGATTGAAGAAAATTTAAGCTCCGGAAAATTAAAAGCCGTAGTATCTACTTCATCCCTCGATCTTGGAATTGATTTTAAACCAGTAGACACTGTTATTCAGGTAGGATCTGCCAAAGGTGTTGCGAGGTTTCTCCAAAGGGCCGGACGCAGTGGCCACTCTCCTTTTGAAACCTCCAGAATCTATTGTGTTCCCACCCATTCTCTGGAACTGATTGAAGTTTCTGCGTTAAAAGAAGCCGTAAAACAGAAAGTTGTTGAGCCCAGAGAACCACAGGTTTTATGTTTCGATGTGCTGGTTCAGTTTCTAATGACACTGGCTGTTGGTGATGGTTTTTATCCTGATGAGCTGTATGAAAGAATCAAAAAAGTATATGCCTTCCAGGAAATGCTGGACGAAGAATGGAAAAGCATTCTGGAGTTCCTTACCATTGGCGGCAGCGTGTTGAAAAGCTATGAAGAATTCCACAAGATCGTTATTATGGACGATGGCCTTTATAAAGTTACTTCAAGAAAGATAGCCATGCTCCACAGAATGAATATGGGCGTGATTGTAAGTGATGCCATGCTGAAAGTGAAATTTATTTCGGGGGGGTATATCGGGATGATTGAAGAATATTTTATTTCAAAATTAAAAAAAGAAGAAAAGTTTATTCTCGCCGGACGTACGCTTGAGGTTGTCATTATCAAAGATATGACTGTTTATGTAAGAGCAGCCAAAGGAAGAGCTCTGGTTCCCAGTTATCTTGGCGGAAGACTGCCTCTAAGTACCAATCTGGGACACTTTTTAAGAGAAAAATTGTCACATGCCTTAAACCCCAGGGCTTCTGAAAAAGAGCTTAAATTTCTGCATCCTTTACTGATCAATCAGGAAAAAAATTCCCATATTCCCAAAGAAGATGAGTTTCTTGTCGAAATGATTAAAAACCGTGAAGGATATCATTTGTTTATGTATCCTTTTGAAGGCCGTCTCGTGCATGAAGTAATGGCAGCTTTGATTGCTTACCGTATCTCAAAACTGGCCCCTATTTCCTTTTCAATGGCAATGAATGATTACGGATTCGAGCTGTTCAGTGATAAAGAAATTCCGCTTAATGAAAATAATCTGCACCAGATTTTAACCAGAGATAATCTGATGAATGATGTGATTGCAAGTATCAATTCTGCTGAAATGGCGAAGAGAAAATTCAGAGATATTGCAGTAATTTCAGGAATGGTGATTCAAAACTATGCCGGGCAACAACGCTCCAATAAATCATTGCAGAGTTCTGCAGGGCTTATTTTTAAAGTACTGGAAGACCATGATTCCAATCACTTTTTAATAAAACAGGCCTATACGGAAGTCTTTAATATGCAGCTTCAGGAGCAGCGGCTGGTAGAAGCATTTAAACGGATTGAAAAATCTGAAATTATTCTAAAACATTCCCGTTCTTTTACCCCGCTCAGCTTCCCGATCAAAGTAGACAGCTTAAGGCAGACACTTTCGAGTGAGGGACTGGATGCAAGGATTAAGAGAATGCTGAAACTGTCTGATATAAATGATCTATGATGATCAATACAACTATTACTTTCTTGTATAAGTTTACTTTTCTAAAGGAAAATGTCATTAGATATTGGATCATCGCAAAGGCGCAAAAAGATTAAAATAAAAGCTTTTTTAAGGCGCAAAGATTTTATCTCCGATAAAATTTAGTTCTGCTAATCTTGCTGAAAATCTAATATTGAGCAAAGTCGAAATGTTCTTGAGTCTTAAAATAAAAATAGATAATAAAAAAATTGCGCCTTTGCGAGATTCCAAAATTTATAAAATCAAATAAAAAAACTTATCGTTTTAATCTTATTCTTAGCCTAATATTCTAAGTTAATTTTCTTGATAAGTTTAAATAATCATCGTAACTTAGAGTATACCTTCTTAGAAGTTGTAAAAAATTTAAATAATGGAAAAATTGTTCTTGGTCCGTCACGGACAGTCACTGTGGAATCTGGAAAACAGATTTACAGGATGGAAAGATATTGATATAACCGAAACCGGCATTGAAGAAGCCAAAAAAGCAGGTCTTGCGTTAAAAGGAGAAAGAATAGATATCGCATTTACTTCTGCACTGGTCAGAGCTCAGCATACCTTATCCATCATCCTCAATGAAATAGGAAACCCCAATATTCCAGTCATCAAAGACAAAGCGTTAAACGAACGTTCTTACGGAAACCTGGAAGGATTAAACAAAGCAGAAACTGCTTTAAAATATGGTGATGAGCAGGTTCATACCTGGCGTAGATCTTTTGATGTTGTGCCTCCCGGAGGAGAAAGTCTTAAAGATACCTACAACAGAGTCATTCCTTATTTTGAAAGTCAGATAAGACCCTTATTAAAAAAAGGCGAAAATGTATTGATTGTGGCTCATGGAAACAGCCTTCGTGCACTGATCATGTATCTTGAACATCTTTCTCCTGAAGAAATTTTAGAAAGAGAAATAGCTACTGGCTTTCCTCTGACTTATGTTTTTGATGAAAAGTTTCATGTAAGCCGAAAGGTCGGCTGATTCAATTAATATAACGTAACTTTAAACATTAAATTTTCTATTATAAAGCGTGTTTATAGCAACCAAAAGCATTTCTGTCCAATGCCATACTTTCATTCTGACTAATCAGCGTGCAGCATTCTGGGAAAAAGAAAAGGCTCTTATTCTTTCTGATCTTCACATTGGAAAAACAGCACATTTCCGCAAAAATGGTATTGCTCTCGCCAATCATATTATGAAAAGCGACTTGGAAAGATTATCAGCATTGATTGAATATTTTCAGCCCGAAAAATTTATTGTAGTTGGTGATCTGTTACATGCCGGAGACAATTCTGATGTGGATGAATTCTGTATTTGGAAAAACCAATATCCCAATATACAGTTTTATCTTATTGAAGGAAATCATGACCGGATATCAGAAGTACTGGAAAAAAAGCTGTGCTTTCATCACAAATCTGAGTGGCTGGAAATAGATGATATTACTTTTATTCACAATTTTGATACAACCAGATCAGGATTCCAGATTACCGGACACATTCATCCAGGAATTGTCCTTAATTCTGCTGTAAAAAATATCAGACTTCCCTGCTTTGCTCTCAGCAGCAGCCAGTTGTTGCTTCCTGCTTTCAGTGAATTTACAGGGCTGGATACCAAAAACCTTCCTAAGAACAGTATATTTTTTGTGTTTACAGATGCTGAGATTTATGAAATCTGATAATCTAAGGTAATTCCAATAGATTTTGATGCTAGAAATGAGTTTTACTAAAAAGTTGAAAGTTTCTTTACATTGAAATCCATATCAAGGTTTTAAACCTTGACATGGATTGATAACTCAGATAAAAATCTTAATTTTTCTTGCTTAAACGGATACTGTATATTGTAATCAATACTGTAACTAACAGAAATAAAGCCCCTATCCATGGTGTACTTTCCAATCCTAAAGATGAAGTCACAATCATCCCTCCTGCATAAGACCCGATTGCAATACCAATATTAAAAGCGGCAATATTGATCCCTGAAGCTACATCTTCAGTTCCAGGAAGTTCCTTTTCTGCAATCTGTACCACTAATAACTGAAGTCCAGGCACGGAAGCAAACGATAATGCTCCTAAAAGGAAAAGTGTAATGATGCTTAAAACCGGACTGCTTACCGTGAAATAAAACGCAAGTAATACCAATCCCTGTGCTGCAAACATCCATAAAAGGGCTTTCAGCGGGTTTTTATTGGCTACTTTCCCACCAATCAGGTTTCCAAGGGCAATGGCAATTCCATAAATCAAAAGGATAAAAGTAACGGTAGACTCCTGAAATCCTGTAATTTTCTGTAAAATAGGTGACAGATAAGTAAACACTACAAATGTTCCTCCATATCCCATCGCTGTCATTAAAAAAGCAAAAATCAGACGTCTGTTTCCCAGTACTTTAAACTGACTTTTTATAGAAGCTGTTTTTCCATTTTTCAGATTGTTCGGAACTAATAACAAACTGGCTATCAGCCCTATGATTCCAAGGATTGAAACGCCTATAAAAGTAGCTCTCCATCCGAAATGCTGTCCTATGAAAGTTCCTAGCGGAACTCCTGTTACAATGGCGAGTGTAAGCCCGGCAAACATAATGGATATAGCGGTTGCTCTTTTCTCTTCAGGAACCAGCGAAGCAGCAATGGTAGAACCTATGGAAAAGTAAACACCATGGGCCAATCCCGTAAGTATTCTTGCCAGAACTAATGTTATAAAACTGGGAGCAATAGACGCCAGACCGTTTCCAATAACAAATAGCATCATAATGGAAACCAAAAGCATTTTACGTGGAACTTTTGCTGTTAATGCCGTTAATATTGGTGCCCCGATAGCTACTCCTATTGCATAAAGGCTTACCAGCAGTCCTGCAGAAGGAATGGTTATTCCAAGGTCAGAGGCTACGGTAGGAAGTAGCCCTACAATTACAAACTCTGTAGTTCCTATTCCGAAGGCACTTATCGTTAATGCCCATAAAGCTGCAGGAAGACCTTTTTTAGCAGTCTGTGTTGCAGTATTGATCTGTATTTCTTTTTGATAATTCATTGTCTTGTATTTTGTTGATATTGACAAGGCAAATTTCCGACGAATAATTGTATTATAAAAATTATTTAAATAACACTAATGTATCAGAATAATGATAGTTTTATTTTAAGTATAAAATTTGTTCCTTTGTACATTAATCAGCCATTTTAATGAAGAAATCAGAAGCAACCCGTCTTACTATTCTCCAGAAAGCGTTCGAATTAATCTATGTGAAAGGTTTTCAGACCACAAGCATTGATGAAATTATTGCAACGACTCAGGTGACTAAGGGTGCTTTTTATTATCATTTTAAAACCAAGGATGAAATGGGATTGGCCATTATCAACGAACTGATGAAGCCCAATTTCAGACGTAATTTTATTGAATCTCTTCAGAATAACAAGAACCCACTGGACAATATTTATGAGATCATCTACAATCTCCTGATGGAAAATGACTTTTTAAAGGTTGAATACGGCTGCCCTACTTCTAATTTTGTACAGCAAATGGCACCATGGCATACTGCCTTTACCCAGGCTTTACACGAACTTTCAAAAGAATGGGAAAATGCTTTCGCAGAAAGTATCGATCAAGGAAAGGAAAACGGAATCATTAGGAAAGACGTTAATGCCAGGGAAGTGAGCGTTTTTGTTATTTCCGGTTATTGGGGCGTCAGAAATCTTGGAAAAGTTGAGAATTCAAAAGAAGTATATCTGATTTATTTAAAAGGACTTAAGTCCTATTTTAAAACTTTGCAATAATTTTTTTACTTAAAAACATACTATTTAGTATGTTTTTGTTTTACCTTTGCTCTGTTCTAAAAAATACCCAATGTATCAAACCCTTACTTTTTTACATTCTCAAACACGCTGGCTGGTTTTAATAAGCCTGATGTATGCCATTTATCGTTCTTACAAGGGATATTCCTCAGACAGGAAATTTACCGGAACAGATAACTCTGTGAGACACTGGACAGCTACCATAGCTCATGTACAATTAATTATCGGAATGATATTCTATTTCAAAAGTCCTGTGATCCAATACTTCTGGAAAAATTTTAATGAAGCCAAAGAATCTTTTGAACACCTGTTTTTCGGACTGATTCATATTTCATTGATGATTACAGCTGTTGTGATGATTACTATTGGTTCCGCTTTAGCCAAAAGAAAATTTTCAGACAAGGACAAATTCAAAACCATGGGCATCTGGTTTTCTGTTGCATTGATCATTATTTTCATTGCAATTCCGTGGCCCTTTTCTCCTTTAGCAAACAGACCTTATTTCAGATAATTATGATAGATTTATTGAAAACAAAAATCGGCAGGCTAAGAGTTCTGGCGATTCTGGAAGGCATTTCCCTGCTAAGTTTAGTATGCATTGCCGTTCCTATGAAATACTGGATGGGAAATCCTTTACTGGTGAGACTGTTAGGCCCCGTTCATGGAACATTATTCCTGCTCTTTCTGTTCAATACGCTGAGCATTGGTGTAGAACAGAACTGGAAGTTCAAAGAAATAACCTGGAAGATCATTCTGGCTTGTTTCATCCCGTTCGGAACATTTTATATTGACCGGAAAATTTTAAGCAAGCTATGAAAAGTATTCTGATCATGTGCGGCATAGCTATTACCGTCTATGTTGTATATAAAATCTATCGTCTTCAGACCTTAGATAACGGATTGTCTGAACTGATTAAAAAAGGAGCCGTCATTCTTGATGTAAGAACTGAAAAAGAATACGAAACGGGACATATAGAAGGAGCTGTCAATATTTCATTAGGAACCATCAGAGAACGATATGTAGAATTGAATCCTGAAAAAACATACATCACAGTATGTTCACATGGACTTCGAAGTGTAAAAGCAGAAAATATCCTTAAAGAAAAAGGTTTCAAACATATTTATAATGGCGGTGCCTGGAGTGATCTTCAAAAAACAATCCGTCAATAAAATAAACCCTCCTCAGATCTCTGTCGCAGGAGGGTTTTTATTTTTAAACGATCTTATCATCCAGCCATACAACTTTTTGTTCAGATGAATGCTCCTGCCCTATGATATCCCTGTATAGCTCAGGTCTTCGGGCCTTAATATATCTGTATCCTCCTGCCTGATTAAGTTTTTCAGGAGTAATAACCACAGACTCAAAACTATCATCCCATGAACGGCATTCTGCAATCACATCTCCGAAAGGATCTATAATCATGGAACATCCGTTTTTCAGCTGGTCATCGTCCATTCCCACAGGGTTTGAAAAAACAATATAAGCTCCGTTATCATAAGCTCTTGATGGAAGCCATTTCATCAGCCAGTCTCTGCCTTTCATTCCTTCAAATTCAAGACGTAAAGACGTAGGATCTGCTATCCTGTTTTCCCAAAGCTGAGGATCTACAAATCCGGCTCCCGGTCTTGTGGAAGGAGTACACATCGTAACATGGGGCATAAAAATAATCTCTGCACCAAGAAGTCTGGTAGCTCTTACGTTTTCAATGATATTGTTATCATAGCAGATGAGAATACCACACTTCCAGCCCATGATATCAAATACACAATATTCATTACCGGGAGTAAGATGAGGATTGATAAAAGGATGCAACTTTCTGTACTTAGCCTTCAGTCCGGTTTTATCAACGCATACATAAGCTTTAAAAAGATTATCATACTCATCTTTTTCAAACAACCCGGCTAATATAGTGATGTCATTCTGAGCTGCAATCTCCTGCAGTTTTTGAATACTATCCCCTTCCGGAATGCGTTCCGCAATATCAAGAAGCTGTTCTTTAGAAAGTTTTCGTGCAAAAGTGTAACCTGTAATGGAACATTCATGAAAAGCAATGATATGAGATCCCTGGGAAGCGGCCTCACTGGCCAGTTTTTCTATGACAGAAAGATTATAAGCTTTATCACCGCTTTTATTTTCAAATTGTGCGGTTGAAATTTTAATATTCATTGATTTTTTTTAAGCAAAACTAGATGACTCCGCTTATCAAAAATTGTAAAAAACCGACATAATTGATTTATAACTCAATGAAATTGACAGCCATTTTATTTTCTGTCTTCAAATACTGTTTGGGAGTAAGCCCGATATTGTTTTTAAATTCCCTGATAAGATGAGACTGGTCAGAATACCCGGCTTCATAAGAAAGCATCGTCATACTTTTATCATCAATACCTTTATTGATAAGGCTTAAAAAGTAATGAAGACGGGTAATATTGCCATATTTTTTAGGAGATATTCCCATATGAAATTCAAATTTCCTTTCCAGGTGACGTTCAGAATATCCTGTGAATTTTTCTAAGTCTTTAGATGACACAAGCCCTCTGTTTTGAAGAATATACTGCTGTGTAGCCACTATAACATTATGATCCGTACTCATTGTTTTGGATAAAAATTCAGTAAAAAAAATATTCAGATCATTGATAATGGTCAGAGGATTAGTTTTCTTAAAAAGTTTTTCCTGAAATACTTTCAGCTTATCCTTTAAAATATCTTCAGCAGAGACAATATGATTTCTAATCTCTTTGGCGGAAGTTTTTAAAAGGACATTTAAAAAATAGGGCTGGAATACAATGGCAATCAAAGAAAATTTTCCTTTTGAAAAGAAATCTTTATAACCATTTAGAGTTCCATAAAAAAAAGAAAGCGGCATCCGATCTTCTGAAATACCGGAATACAGATTTATATCACCAGATAAAATAAGTCCGGAACTACCATCAGTAAACAGCCGTAAATTTCTTATATCTCTTTCAGAATTTTCCAAAAAGATATAATGCCTGATAAAAGGGGCCAAATGTTTAGGCGGTGAAATCTGCATCCATCAAATGTACGCAAAACTTATTGGCAGAAAAAGATAACATTTATCCGTAAAATCTGCGAGAGATAATAAGCAATATCTTCTGCTATCCTTGGATTTTCAAACAAATCTCCATTAGTTTCTGAAAAGAAATCAAGCCCAGGTACCACGTTTTATTGCCTTTTGGTCAGGTATTTGAATGGTTTAGCCTATACCAACCACCTAAAATATTATAGTATGTCAACACAGAATCTCAGCCATCTTGAGGCTATTAAAAAAATCAAAGAATTGTCAGAAAGTGCAAAAATTTGTATGTTCTGTACAGAATTGGAAACCGTTCCTGTTAATTCAAGACCCATGACTCTGCAGGAAACTGATGATAATGGAAATCTCTGGTTTATCAGCAGCGGAACAAGCAATAAAAATTTTGAAATAAAAGAAGACCGAAGAGTACAGCTGTTTTTTATGAATAATAGTGATTCCCAATATCTTTCTGTATACGGAAAGGCTTCTGTTTATAAAGATAAAGCTACCATAGAAGATAAATGGTCTCCTCTGGCTAAAGCATGGTTTGACGGAAAGGATGATCCCAATGTTACCATTATCCGTGTAGAACCTAAAGAAACCTATTACTGGGATACCAAGGCAGGAAAACTAGTCAGCCTCTTCAGTTTTGTTGCTTCTGCAATAACAGGGCATAAAACCAATAATTCTGATGGTGTAGAAGGAAATGCAATAATTTAGAAGGTTCAAAATAAACCATAAATTCTCTCACAGACTATGCAGATCTTTCAACAATTATCTGCGTAATTCGTGGAATCTATGAGATATAGAAAACGGCTCAAGGAATTGAGCCGTTTATACAAGATTAATAATGCTAATTTTTCACATCTTCTATAGATGCTCCAAAATTAATATGAAGTACATTCCCGTTAGGAGCTACTAAAGCTGGCACAGATTTTACTCCTGCCTTTTCAGCGTCTTCAATTCTGTTTTTATCATTACCCAAATGGATAATTTCAACGTTTTCCAAACCTATAAGGTTAACGATGTCATGTTCTGCGCTGATACATACAGGACATCCCGCATGATAAAAAATGGATTTTTTCATAAGATTGCATTAATTAATAAGGGGGTTAAGAATATTTTTTAGTTCTTCAGTTTCTTTTTCCTGAAGAGGTTTTAAAGGGCTTCTCAAATTTCCGCCGTCTTCACCCAGAATTGTAAGTCCTGATTTTACAGCTCTTGGCAACCCTTTGTTCACAATAAATTTTAAAAGATCAAACTGCTGATAGAAAATGGCTTTTGCTTTTTCAAGATCACCGTCCTCAACTGCATTATAAAGGCTGATATTCAACTCAGGAATAAGATTTGGAGCCGCTGTACACCAGCCCCTTGCCCCTGCGGAGAATGCTGCAAGTGCCAAAGGATTAGAACCGTTATAGAATGCCACTTCTTCACCCAATTCTCTTCTCAAAGCGTGCATCCTTTGAACATCTCCTGTACTTTCTTTAATCATCGTTACATTAGGAATTTCAAGAAGTCTCTTCAACAAGGCGGGTGACATGTCTACTCCACTTGTTGCCGGATTATTGTATGCCATAATCGGGATCGATATTTTACTTGCTACAGCATCATAATGGGTTACAATTTCGTCGTCAGTTAGCTTCCAGTAGCTCATTGGAATTATCATCACTGCATCAGCACCTGCTTTTTCTGCAAACTGAGCATGGTGAATGGTTTTTTCCGTTGTAAGATTTGAAACCCCTACAAGAGTCGGAATTCTTCCTTTTACCTGCTGCAAAGTAGCTTCCGTCACTTCTTCTTTTTCTTCATCAGATAAGTAAGGCATTACACCTGTACTCCCCAATGGAGCGATTCCATGGCTTCCGGAAGCTACCAGCCTTTCTACGAGATGCTTGAAAAGAGGAATATTTACTTTCTCATTTTCATCAAAAGGTGTTATGGGATAGGCAATAATCCCTTTAAATGGAACATTTTTCATGTTTTGCTGGTTAAAAATTTAGATAGTTAGTTAGAAGATTGAAACCATTAAGAGAGAATGCTTTAAAAAAAATCATATCCTACATCAATAAAATGTAATCAAATATTCACTTAATGGTTTAATATATTGATATTAAAGATCTCTGCCTTCCTCTTCTCTCAACGCAACGCCCAGGTTCTGCAATTGAGGAGCATTTTCACAGGCAATATATTTGGCAGGCTCCGTATCGCTTAGGTTCTGATGTTTGTGCCATGCCCATGAAGGAATATATACAGCATCTCCCGCTTCCCAATGTACCCTTTCATCTTCTACTTCCGTCCAGCCTTTCCCTTCTATTACAAATAATACTGTTTCATATGTATGACGGTGCCTGTTGGTTTGTTGCCCGGGAGTAAGTCCGCCAATTGTCATACTTACATTCTTACTCGGAAGATCTACAAAGAAAACCGGATGTTTCCTTTCTGTCGAAAACTGATTATGTTCACCTGCATTTTCTACATTCTTATGAATTAAATGGCTTGGCTTTACATACTTTGGTCTTGCAAAAGTTTCGTGGAAATCTTTAGAACTGAATTGTTTCTTATCCATGATTTTAAAATTATTATGGTTTTGTGCTTTATTGCATGACAAAATTATTTTATATTTGGACTATTCAAATGATTCAGTTTTTACATAAACAGATAGTCCAGATGCTGCGCCCTTGGAAATTAGAATTAGAAATTGATAAAAAGCTTGATAAAGCCGTTTATCTACAGATTGCAGATACAATCATTAGCGATATCCGTTCAGGAAGATTAAAACCCGGAGATGCACTCCCTGGCAGCCGGAATCTTGCACAAACCTTAAAAATCAACAGAAATACTGTGGTAGAAGCCTATCAGGTACTGATCAATGAGGAATGGGTGATTTCAAGAGAAAGGAAAGGTATTTTTGTATCAGAAAGACTTCCTCTTTTAAATGAAAGAAATACCGAGATCCTCCATAGTTCTCAACATCAGCAAGGAGCATCTGGTGGAATTTTAATCAATTTCGATGATGGTCATCCGGACAGTAAAATTGCTCCTGTAACAGAGCTTGCAAGAGCCTACAGGCAGATTTTCAGCATTAAGGCAAAGTGGCAGATGATGAGTTATGGAGACGAACATGGAGATAAGGAATTCCGCAAAATGATTTCCCAGATGCTCAACCATCAGCGTGGAATGCATATTCATGAACATGAGATTTCTATAACACGAGGCAGCCAGATGGGAATGTTTTTAACCGCCCAGACCCTTTTTACTTCCGGCGACAGGGTTATTGTAGAAGAACCGGGATATCAGCCTGCGTGGCAAGCTTTTGAATATGCAGGAGCACAGCTTTTACCTGCACCTGTGGACAAAGAAGGAATCAGTATGGAAGTTATTGAAAAGCTCCTGACAAAGCATGAGAACATAAAGGCAATATACATTACTCCTCACAGACAATATCCTACTACTGTTACCCTGAGCTTATCAAGGAGATTAAGATTAATAGAATTATCAAACCAATATAATATTACGATCATTGAAGATGATTACGATAATGAGTTCCATTTCGGCTACCGCCCTATTCTGCCAATTTCAAGTTTTCCGGAACTTCAAAATTATGTGTATATCGGAACATTAAGTAAGGTTGTTGCACCCGCTTTGAGAATCGGTTACCTGGCCACGGCAAATCAGGAACTCCTGATGAAAATTGGTAATCTGAGAAAGATTATTGATGTGCACGGAGATGTCATTATGGAACAGGCCGTTCTTCAGCTGATAAAAGAAGGGGCTGTAAAAAAGCATATCAGAAAAGCAACTGTTCATTATAAAAACAAAAGAGATTTCGTTTTTGAATTACTGAAAAAATACATGAAAGATATTGCAGATTTCACACTGCCTGAAGGCGGACTTGCTTTTTGGATTGTTCCTAAATTACCATTGGATTGGGATGTTGTGACCGCTCAGTTATTGGAAAAAAATATTAAGATCATTCATCCGAAACAATATGGCCAGAATCATATAAATGGATTCAGATTAAGCTATGGAGCCCTTTCTGAAGCACAGCTGGAGCAAAGTATTCCTATTATTTCAGAGGTTTTTGCTAAATTTTTCTAATTTTTTTGGGAACGATTGATACAGCATAGATATGAGAAAATCTGTGGCTAAATCAGTAACCACAGATTTTTTATTGAAATTTACTCCACTTCAAAAACCGCCTGAATTTCGACAGAGGAATTAACCGGAATAGAAGATGCTCCAAAAGTAGCTCTGGCATGTTTTCCTTTTTCACCAAAAACTTCAACAGTCAGATCAGAAGCAACATTCATTAAATCTGCATGCTTTGTATAATCGTCTTTTGTATTGAAAATTCCTGTAAGCTGTACACATTGCTTTACTCTGCTTAAATCTCCTCCTACAGCTTCTTTCAGTACGGAAATAACGTTCAGCATAGTAGCTTTTGTAGCATCTTTTACCTGTTGTTCATTCACTTCAACGCCCAGTTTTCCCGGATTGAGAATTTTTCCATTCTTCAAAGCAACCTGATTAATAAATACCAGATTTCCTGAACGGACAAACGGCTGATAGTTTCCTGCAGGTTTAGGAACTTGTGGAAGCATAATATTTTTCTGTTTCAGTATTTCATTAAAGATCTGATGATTTTCAACGATAGATGTACTTTTTTTCGGACGTGTGTCCTTCAATGCCAGTGCTATTTTTGCAAAGTTTTTTCCTTGAAGCTCAGCAATATTCCTTTCTCCTTTTGTAGGTCTCTCAACATCTTTTAAAGAAGCCATACTTGTCACGCCTAAAACTGTATTTCCCTGTGGAACAGCCTTATTTAGTTCTTCTGTCCCACGAATTCCGTTAGATATCAATACCATGCCGTGTACAGCAAGACTGTTCCAGAATGCCTGAAGGGCAAGCTCTTTTCCTGCTCCGCTTCCTGCTGACATGAAAACCGCAGCCGGAACTCCTTCTAAAGCATGATTCGTCCAAAGCTGAACGGTTTTAGATAAAAATTCGCTCATTCCCGTACTGATATTCCCGAAATAAACCGGTGACCCAAAAGCTATTCCATCATAGTCTGTCAGTTCATCTACTGTTGCTACAGGCAGATTTTCCAGATTGGGATGTTGAGATGCTCTGACTAATTTGATATAAGAAACCGCATTATTTTCGCTTTCAATTCCTTTAGCGATCTCTTTGGCCAGTTCGTAAGTTCCACCATTGTCTGAATGGATAAGAACCAATATTTTAGCTTTATTTTGTGCCATAATGTTGGTGATATTAGATAATAAAATTAAAATAAAAAAAAGACATAGTTTTTTCATTCTGAATAAGATATAAGTTGTAATTTTTATTAATAATGTAGGTATTGCATTGACAGTACAAAATTACTATTGGCGTTTTTATTAAATTTGCCAAAATATACATACAAAACGACAATATGAAATGTGGCCTGACTGAAAAAACGGAAAACCAGTTTGTAGATTCTATTGAAAAAGAAGCTTACGTATGGTGCGATAAAAATTGGAAACATGATGATCATGAACATCAGCACCACCGTGCCCAGCTTACGTTTGTGGAGGAAGGGTATCAGTATTTTCACATCGATCGGAAAATTTATCTTGTTCCCCAGCATCATGTTATTTGGATTCCTTCAGAAAAAGCCCACAAAATTACCTCTGAAGCACAAACTGTAAATCTGATGCTTTTTCTGTTTAAATCTGTTTTTGAAGATGAATTCTATCAGAATGTACAGGTATTCGCTGTTCCCCCTGTTTTAAAAGAGATGCTTTTATATGCTTCAAAATGGAACCAGTCATTGGATGAAAATGAAGAACAGGATCTGTTTTTCAAAGCGATTTTAAAAAGCCTTCCTAACTTCTGCAAAGAAAGCAGCGGCCTGGAAATCCCTGTTCCTGCGGATACCAGACTGATTCCTGTATGTAATGATATCAATACTCATTTTAAATATAACCTGGACATTGATTCGTTAGCCGAAAAAGCGCAAATGTCTGTGAGAAGTCTCCAGAGAATTTTTAAAAATGAAACAGGAATTACCTTACAAAAATACCTGCAGCTGACAAGAATTTTAAAAAGTATTGAACTGATAGATACCCGGCAATACACCTTAAGCGAAGTGGCATATAAGGTAGGATATCAAAGTCTTTCCGCATTCACAGCATCTTACTTTGCGATCATGCAGACAAAGCCAAAACTAAATAAAAATTAAGATAATAACGTCCAATTAATCCCACTGAACTCTACATTTATTTTAAAATTAAAACCCTGTTGAGCTCACTTTTAAAACATCCCAAAATAAATTCTGTATAATATAGCTGGGCATTTAAAGCCTGGGTCTTGGGATGCAGTTCTAATTTTTTTGTAAGAATAATTTCTCCTTTGTAAGCAAATGAAAAATAGGCAAAAACTTTGTATCCGGAATTGATGATTGGGTTGCAATAACCGGTTGTAGAAATAGACCAGTCGGATTCAAACATCTTTGCTACATTGAGAGCCATAGTCTGAGAAATAGCTTCTGCTGCTCCGTCATGATCATCAGGCCCAGGTCTGTTTACCTTAAGGAGTTTTACTTTTTCCGGTAGTGTGTAAGCTGTCATTCCACCCTTATAGAATAAAGGAGCATTAGGCATCTGAGAGAAAGCAAGTTGAAGACAACCGGAGGTAACACTTTCAGCAATTGAAATAGATTCATCAGCAGCTACAAGAAAGTGACTTATATAATCGAGAAGGTTCTGTTGAAATTTCATATTATTTATTTTAAGAGGTTTTATTTAAAATTATAATACAAGAGGTTGAAAAAAACTGCTGAACAAATCAATACAGCAGCTTTCATGATTAATATATTGTGAGTGGTGTGAAAGGTATTTTAAGTATCTTATTTAAGTTTAAGATTTTATAGTATTGGTTATTACAACCCGTAATGGGTACAAAATGGTAATTTCAAAAATGAATATTTTGTATATCCATCTCAGTGAAGATCTTAGGAATGGTATTGAAAACTGTTATTTCAAATGTACATAAGAATAACTCACTTTTTTATGATCTGAGTCATGAAAATCATATTTAATATAAAATTTTACGATCTTTTAAAGAGAGCATGCCTTCCTTTTCCATTTTTTTTAAGTTTCTGATCACTGTTTCTACACGCAGGCCTGTAAGATTGGCGATTTGCTGCCTTGTAAATGCAATATGGAAACATTGATGGCAGTCTTCATCATGATAACTTTTAAGATAATCAAGTAAGCCTTTCAGCCTCTGCATGGGATTTTGTGATGCCAGGCTCTGCATCATCTTTAATTTATAAAAAATTTCCTGTGAAAGGCAGGCGTTCATTTCCAGGGAAAGATCAGGATGCTGTCTGATCATTTCAAAGAAATTATTTTTGGGAAGTCTTATAATTCGGGAATCTTCAAGACATATGGCATTGATTGGATAGTCCTGATCAAGGAAAAGCATTGCCTCCCCGAAGCTCTGCTTTTTGCCTAAAATATTATGAATGAATTCTTTTCCGTTTTCATTATAATTATTAAGTTTTACTTTCCCTTCACTGATCTGAAAGTAATAAAGTGCATGATCCTCTTCTCTAAAAACCGATTCCCCCTTTTTATAGTTCCTGTCTTCTGCACCAAAAGAGTACAGAAGACTTTCATCAATATTCATGCAGCTTATTGTTTTCATATCTTCTTCAGGTTTTAAATAAAAAAATCACAAAATCATATATCTGAATTTGATTCTAATATAAAATCTTGCGGTTTTCAATTCTTACAATTTTATTTCTCTCCATATGTTTGATAGTCCTTATAGCAGTTTCTACACAAAGGCCTGTAAGACTCGCCATCTGCTGCCTTGTCAATGGGATTAAAAAAGAATAAGGAGTCAGGTCTTTTTGAGAACTTTTAAGATAATCCATCAATCCCTTAAGCCGTATAGAAGGATTTTGAGATGATAGACTCTGCATCATAATAAACTTATAATAAAGACGTTCTGAAAGAAAGCTGTTTACCTCCATATACAATTCCGGAGATTGATTAAGCAGATTGAAAAAAGCAGATTTATGAAGCCTTAAAACACTACATTCTGAAATAGCTTCTGCGTTTACAGGATAAGGTTTATCTATAAAAAGCACAGATTCTCCACAACTTTCCCCGTCTGATAAGATATTTTGAATAAACTCTTTTCCTTCCTCATTATAATTATTAAGTTTTATTTCTCCTTTAATAATCTGATAATAATAGTTAGGAATATCCCCTTCAAAGAATATAGTTTCTGAAGGTGCATAGCGTTTCGTTTCTGCTCCCGCTGAAATCAAAATATTTTCGTCGATTACCATAATAACTGTTTTTGAAATTGTCTTCTTCTTCTTAGTAAAAATATTATGGAACGTCTAAATTGTATGCAAAAACCGAACCTTAATAATCAATAAAAAGGTTAAATAATGTTAATTTTTTTATTAATTATCATTCCTTTTATTCTTATCAAACTACATTTAATAACAAATCCATTTTATATTCACTATTTCGTAATTTTAAAAGACAAAAATTTATTGCAACATTTTGATTATGAAGCTAAAAGCCTCATTTCACAGAGAAATGAGGCTTTCTATAGGCAATAGCAAAAAGATTTATACGCGTTGTAATTTTAATTATTTCGCAAATTTTTTGGTTCCTGCAACACATAAGATTACCCCTACAGTCACCCCAAGCATTCCCATACTTACCTGCTCATGAAGAAGCCAGGCAGCCAACGCCAAACCAAAGAAAGGCTGAAGCAGCTGCAGCTGTCCCACAGTAGCAATACCACCCTGCGCCAATCCTTTATACCAGAATATAAAACCAATAAACATACTGAAAAGAGAAATATAAGCCATTCCAAACCACCCCTGAAAACTGACATTCTGAATATCATCAGGAAAATAAATAAAAAATAAAGGAATCATAATGGGAAGCGCTAGTACTAATGCCCAGGAAATCACCTGCCAGCCGCCTAATGTTTTTGATAGTTTAGCACCTTCAGCATAGCCCATACCACATAAAATAACAGCAAGTAGCATCAGGATGTCGCCAATGGGTGAGGCAGATATCCCTTGCGAAACTGCATATCCAATCACTAAAAGACTTCCTACAATAGAAAAAAACCAAAATACAGGATGAGGTCTTTCACCACCACGCATTACTCCGAATACAGCAGTTGCCAAAGGCAACATTCCCAAAAACACAATAGAATGGGCCGAAGTAAGGTATTGAAGAGCCAATGCTGACAAAAGCGGAAAACCAACCACACAGCCAAGAGAAACCAAGAGCAAAGAAGTTAACTGTTCTTTAACAGGACGCTTTTCCTTACCCAGCCATAATACAATAAGAGCTAATATCCCTGCCACAGCTGCACGAACTATCGTCACAAAGATTGGACTCATCTCCATTACAGCTAATTTGGTAGCGGGCAAACCACCACTGAATAGCACTACTCCTATAAAGCCGTTGATCCATCCACTTATATTTTCATCTTTTGATATTTGTTTTGTTATCATTTTATCGAAACTTTTAATTGATGGTTCAAAATTAGAAAGGATAATTCGATAAACACAGTATCAGTTTTGTATATTTGCATGAGCACAGTTTAAAATATGAACAAAGAATTTTTATATACAGAAATTGCAGACGGAATTGCAGAACAGATAAGGAATGGTATTTTAAAGGCCGGAGACAAGTTACCTTCAGTAAGAATGCTATGTCATGAACATCAGGTAAGTATGAATACAGCCAAACGTGTTTTCCTGGAGCTGGAATCCCAGTCTTTGGTAGAATCCAAGCCACAATCCGGTTATTTTGTAAGCCAGTTATTATCCGCAAAACTTCCTTTACCGGAAGTGAGCCGTCCGTCATTGATTGCCAATAACGATGAACCGGATGAACTGATCAGTAAGGTATATGAAAATATGGGGAAAAAGGATCTTACTTTTTTCTCTATTGGTATTCCGTCCGGAGATCTTCTGCCACAGGCAAAACTGAAAAAAGAAATCGTAAACGCCATCAGGGAATTAAAAGAAGGAGGTACAGAATATGAAGAACTTCAGGGAAATCTGAAGTTGAGAAGAATGATTGCCATACGTTCTTTGCAATGGGGAGGAAATCTGAGTGAAAACGATCTTATCACTACCAATGGCGGAATGAATGCTTTGTCTTTCTGCTTAATGGCATTAGGAAAACCCGGCGATACCATTGCTATTGAAAGTCCATGCTACCCGGGAATTCTACAGCTGGCAAACGGATTAGGCCTTAAAGTACTGGAAATTCCTACCCATCCTACTACCGGAATAGAAATTGAAGCTTTAAAAAAAGTAATCCCTAAAATAGATATCTGCCTGCTCATTCCCAACTTCAATTCGCCATTGGGAAGCTGTATGCCTGATGAAAATAAAAAGGAAATTGTAAAAATACTTTCGGAAAACAACATTCCGCTCATTGAGGATGACGTCTATGGAGATCTTTATTTCGGCTCTACCCGTCCGAAATGCTGTAAATCTTTTGATAAAGACGGGAGTGTCCTGTATTGCAGTTCTATTTCAAAAACTTTGGCTCCTGGATATCGTGTAGGCTGGATTGCTCCAGGAAGGTATAAAGATAAAATCATGAAGCTTAAGCTCTTGCACTCCACGTCCTCTATTTCAATTGTGAATGAAGCTGTGGCCAACTTTCTGAAATCCGGAAAGTATGAAAAACATCTCCAACAGCTCCGCAGAACCCTGCAAAACAATTATCAGAACTATGTTCAGACCATTGCGGAATCTTTCCCGGAAGGCACCAGAACCAGCCGTCCGCAGGGAGGGTTGTCTTTATGGGTAGAATTTGACAAGAAGATACGGACAACAGAGTTATACGATCTGGCCATCAAGCAAAACATAAGCATTGCTCCCGGAAGAATGTTTACCTTGCAGGAGCAGTTTGAAAACTGTATGAGACTCTGCATAGGACTTCCGTGGTCGGAAGATACACAGGCAAAGCTCAGACTGGTTGGGCAGCTTGCCAAAAAGATTTATTTAAAGGAAGGAAGATAGAGGCAGGAAGATGGAAGTTATTATAGTTTTAAGAAGAGATGATGTCAATTCTTATTAATAAGGATGTTTAAATAATAACGATCAAGTTCTTTTGTGTTTACAGAGTATCGGGCTTCCCTCTCCCATCTTCCAGCCTTTTTTATTTATTATCCGGAACGAAATTCTTTCTCGCCAGTTCTTTTCTTACACGGCTCAGACTCTCAGGAGTAATTCCAAGGTAAGAAGCAATCATCCATTGAGGAACTCTCAAAAGTAAATCCGGATACATTTTAATGAATTTCATATATCTTTCTTCTGCAGTCTCACCAAGCAAAGAGTTGATCCTGTTTTGAAGGCTTCTGATATGTTTCTGAAGAAGGAAATCACTTCTTTCAATACTGTTCGGAAACTGTTCCACTAATTTATTAAAGAAATCAGGGTGTAGAAACAGAATTTCTGAATCTTCCACCGCTTCTATATAATAAATGGATTTTTCATTGAAATAAAGACTGCTTCGGTCAGAAATCAGCCAGCTTTCAGGGGCAAACTGTATAATATGCTCTTTTCCGTTTTTATCAATGGAATACATCTTCAACAGTCCTTTTTCTACAAAGAATATATGCCGGCATATCTCACCATACTGAAGAAGAAACTGATTTTTAGGAATTTTCTTTACTTCATAGTGCAGGCTGCAAGTGTTCACATTTTGAAGGGGAACATTTAAAACTTTGGCTAAATAATCATTTATATTCTTCATGATACAATCTGGCTTAAAGAAATATCCTGGTGTGACGCATTGTTTACAGGCTTTCCGTTCTCTATTACAATCAGTTGCGGACTTTCATGTCTGATCTCAAAATCTGCCGCTATCTTATTGGAAACAGGTCTGTGAGCCAATAGGTCAAGATAATATACATTGACCGGCTGATCTGAATTTTCAACTTCTTTTTCAAAGTTCTTCAGTACAGTTCTGCTGATAAAACAGCTTGTTGAATGTTTAAATATAGCAATTCTATTCTGAAAAGAGTCTTCTATAGCTTTTGTAAGGTCTTCTTCAGACTCTATCTTTTTCCAGAATGTTTTTTGGTCAGGGGTTTCGTTTTTTCCACTGAATATTTTATCAAAAAAACTCATACATTAAATTGTTTTAGATGGTGATCAAGATGTTTGTATTCAAGAAATGTCCAGTCTTTTTCAGTCATTTCACCGAATAATCTGTGATGATCCGGCAGGTGGCTTTTTTCACAAGCTTCCAGGAATTCCTCCAGCGTTTTCATCAGATTGGTTTTTGATGCATCAAAATCACACTCAAAATTAACGATTAGTTTTTGAAAAGTAGGCATGTTTCTGGGAATTCCATTATTGAAGACATACATTTCTGCTTTAGTGAATATCCCTATCGTCTTATACGCAACATTGATACGGGGAAGTTCCACTTTTCTCAAAGCTACCTGAAGAACTAGATCACAGTGCCTTAGCATTTGACATACGTTCATTTTCCCCCACCTTCCAAGGGAATTTTCAGATAACATGGAAATTCGGTCAACAATTTCCTTATAATATATGGGATTATTAAGATGTTTTCTTACCAACCTTTTTCTATCTTCAGATTTTCAATATGAGCAAAATGATGATTACAATGCCAAACGTACAAAGCAAGGCTTTCTCTTAAATTATAATTTTTATTGTGCTCCGGATGATGAAAAGTTCTTTCAAATTGTTTATTCGTAAGGCTTTTAAGAAGCACAACCCATCTCTGGTGTGTTCCTTTCAACATCCTCATAGCCGGTTTTACAGGCATATGATAGCTGTCCTGAAGCTCAGCCCATTTCGCTTCATCATAAGGTTTTATAGTAGGATTATCTTCTGTAAGAGCCAGCTTAAAACGTATAAAACTATTCATATGACTGTCTGAAAGGTGGTTTACAAGTTGTCTTACAGTCCAGCCTCCTTCTCTGTAAGGAGTATCCAATTGATCGTCTGTAAAATGTTCAATGAGATTTTTTAGTCTGCCGGGAAAGTCTTTGATTACTTTGATGTAGGTATCCAATGTGGTATCACAGATATTTTCCGGAGCTTCAAACTGGCCTATTGGAAACTTTTTTTTCTCTAAATCACTCATTGCTCAAGGGTTTTTAATTTTTAAATATTGTCGATTTGTCCGATTAATATCTTTTAGGAACAATTTTTCGAATATCATTTTGTGTAAATTTATCAAAAATTCAAGAATCTCAGGTGAATAAAGCATTAATTGTACTTATAACAATTTATAAGGCTGAATATCACCACCCAATAAAAAGGCTTCAGTTCTATAAAACTAAAGCCTTTGTTATTGTAAAGCAGGTATTAATATCCGTGTAAATCAATACCTTCTGTTCTTTGCAGGGTTACTTTTTTCCCCATTTTCTTTTGAATCACTCTGAAATGCTGCAATTCATCATCTGTCAGAATACTGATTGCTGTTCCTTTCTCATTAGCACGTCCTGTTCTGCCGATACGGTGAATATAATCTAATGGGGAACGCGGCAATTCGTAATTGATCACACATGGTAGTGATTCGATATGAATTCCACGGCCAATCAGATCTGTTGCCACCAAAATCTGGGCTCCGTTTACTTTAAACTCTTCCAGGTTATTCCTGCGGGCTCCCTGCGATTTCTGGCTGTGAATAGCCACCGCCTTAATTTTATTTTTTTTAAGCTTTTCTACCAGGTTATCTGCAGATCTTGTAGACGAAACAAAGATCAAAGCCTTTTCCACCTTTTTTTCTTTAATTAAATAACGCAGGAAAGGGCCTTTATTTTCCGGAGAAACATGATAGGCCAGCTGCTCGATATTATCAATTTCAACCTCTTCTTTTTTAATTTCAATAATAGTAGGATTGATAGACAGACGTTCTTTCATTTCAGAAACCTTATCATTTAAAGTCGCTGAAAATAAAGTAGTTTGTTTCACCACAGGCATCATCGCGAAAAGTTTATTCATTTCTTCTCCAAAGCCCAGCTGAAACATTTTATCCGCCTCATCAATCACCAAATGCTGAATTCCTGAAATACTCAATGCATTATGGTCAATTAAGTCTAACAAACGTCCTGGAGTGGCAATAAGAACTTCTACTCCAAACATTCCTTTCATCTGCGGATTGATAGAAACACCTCCATAAACAGCCATTGTACGAACCTCCCGCTTCAGATTTTCTGTAAAAGCTCTGAAAACTTCATCAATCTGTATAGCCAATTCACGTGTAGGAACCAATATTAAAACCTGAACATTACGATCTTTTTTAACTTCTGCATTCTGTAGTTTTTCTAAAATCGGCATTACAAAACAAGCCGTTTTCCCGGAACCTGTCTGTGCAATCCCCATCAGATCTTTCCCCTGCAAAATAACAGGAACCGCCTGCTCTTGTATTGGAAATGGCTTTAAATACCCCAGTTTGTTAACAGAACGAATAATATTGTGTGATAATCCTAACGATTCAAATGACATAAAATACTTATTTACTGCAAAGATAAGCTATTGATATTTGGTTTATGCCTCAAATCCCAGTACAGTTCAGACAAAGTTTAGTTATTTCAATTTTACCTCCTTCATTCAGGGAGTATTAAAAATTTACATTGCCGTTTTGTCCGATAATTCGGGTTTGGACAAATTTTTGAAGATTAGTTTTGTAAATTTATCAAAAATTCGAGAAATCAAAATATGAAAAAAGCGTTAATAATAGTCGATGTACAGAATGATTTTTGTGAAGGCGGAGCCCTTGCAGTCCCTGGATCCAACGAAATTATCCCGTATATCAATCTTCTGATGGAGGAAAATGCATATGATCAGGTGGTTCTTACACAGGACTGGCATCCTGCAGGCCACAAAAGTTTTGCAAGCAGTAATGGCAGACAGGTTGGAGAAAGTATTATTTTAAATGGTGTTCCACAGTTTATGTGGCCGAATCACTGTGTTCAGGGAACTTTCGGGGCAGAATTCCACAAAGATCTGAACAGAGACAAAGTAACCCATATTGTACAAAAAGGAAAAAATATAGAAATTGACAGTTACAGCGGTTTCCAGGATAATAATCACTTTATGAAAACCGGGCTGGATGATTTCTTAAAATATCACGATATCCAACTGGTTGAAATCGTAGGGTTGGCATTAGACTATTGCGTGAAGTTCACTGCTCAGGATGCTGTGGCTAACGGATATGTTACTTGTCTTCATTTCAACGGAACACGTGCCGTCAACGTAAAACCAGACAACGCCAGAGATGCCATCTACGAGATGATTGAAAAAGGGGTAACGGTATTGGGATAGTTCTTTTTAATGATGAATTATAAATGATGAGTTATGAATCCTGGAATTCACAACTTGATACAAAAAAAGCGCAGAATTATTTTCTGCGCTTTTTTATTCTTTATCCTTAAAGTTAATCTTAAAAAATGAATAAGTTAGAAACCTGAATCTATAATTCATTATTTATAACTCATAATTCATCATTAAATTAAAGCATTTTAAGGTTGTTTACTTCCAGTTCTGTAAGGATTCTCCAGTGTCCTCTCTTGATATTCTTCTTCGTTAATCCTGCAAACATTACTCTGTCTAAAGCTTCCACTTCGTACCCTAATCTTTGGAATATTCTTCTGATAACACGGTTCCATCCGATATGAATCTCAATTCCGATTTCATTTTTAGGTTTTCCTTCAATGTACGAAATCTGATCAACAACTGCTACTCCTTCATCAAGACGGATTCCTTCTGCGATAAGACGTAGATCTTCACCCGTAAGCTTTTTATCCAGCGTTACATGATAAATCTTTTTAGCATCAAAAGATGGATGCGTTAATTTTTTAGTCATGTGCCCGTCATTGGTCAATAAAATTACCCCCGTTGTGGAACGGTCTAATCTTCCAACCGGGAAAACTCTGTAAGGAGAAGCATTAGCTACAAGATCCATTACAGTTTTTCTGGCTTTGTCATCTTTCGTTGTAGAAATATAACCTTTTGGCTTATTCAAAAGTACATAAACAGGTTTTTCCGGAGTAATATTTTGCCCGTCAAAAACTACTCTGTCAGTTTTCTGTACCTGATAGCCCATTTCGTTAACTACTTTTCCGTTTACTTCTACCAGCCCCTGGGTAATAAGATCATCAGCTTCTCTCCTACTGCAAATTCCTGAATTGGCAATATACTTATTGAGACGGATAGTATCCTTATGAACATCTTTGTCAATTTTATTTAACCTTCTTTTTTGTACAAAAGATTTTGCTCTGTCATCTCTTTCATCTCCATTAGAGGGTCTTCTGCCATATTTCAGACTACCTCTTTCATATTTATCTCTTGTATCAAAACTGTTTCCTCCTCTTTTTGGTTTTCCGAAAGACTTTCTCTCAAAACTCTCACTTTTATTCGTGATGTATGGTTTTCTTTCAGATTTTGAACCCATTTCTTCGTTGGAACCTTCAGAGCTGTCTGTATTTCTCTTGAAAGGTTTCTTGTCAAATTTTGAGTTAGACCCTCTATGTTCCGGAGCTGGTTTACCTCCGTCTTTAGAAAAAGGTTTTTTAAAAGGTTTTGATCCTGAAGAATTTCCAGATCTGGAAGCACGAGAATCATCAGAACTTTTCTTGGTTGAAATTCTTGGTCTCTTTGATCTGTCTGAATTATTATTATCTCTGCTCATTCTAAAAATTTCTGCAAAGATAGTAATTTAGTTACGAGTTAAAAATTAAGAATCATAACTTTGCACTATAGTTTACATTTTAACTTTACAAATATTAGAAGATGATAACAATATTAAATGATAATTTTTCTCAGCTTAACGCGTTTCTTCATGAAAAGTCTTTCAGCAAAATTTTCATTCTGGTAGACGAAAACACTCATGAATACTGCCTTCCCATTCTTTTAGGAAATATGGAAACAGACCTTGGCTTTGAAATTTTAGAGATTGAAGCCGGAGAAGAAATGAAAAATATCCAGACAGCCAATCAGCTTTGGGAAATTCTTACGGAAATGCAGGCAGACAGAAAAGCATTGGTTATCAATCTTGGCGGCGGTGTGATTACCGACATGGGCGGATTTGTGGCGTCTACTTACAAAAGAGGAATCCAGTTCATCAATATCCCTACAACCCTTTTATCAATGTGTGACGCATCTATAGGAGGAAAAACAGGGATTGATCTCATGCACTATAAAAATATGGTGGGAACTTTCGCTTTCCCTGAACAGATCTTTATTTTTCCGAAATTTTTAGAAACATTACCATTTAAAGAACTGAGAAGCGGGTTCGCTGAAATGCTTAAACATGGATTAATTGCTGATAAAAATCATTGGGATCAGCTGATCCAGGTTCGTAAACTGGAGGTAGAAACGGTAATTCCGCATATTCAGTCTTCTATGAATATCAAGCAGGATGTTGTAGATAAAGATTTCCACGAACAGAATATCAGAAAAACTTTGAATTTCGGGCATACAATAGGTCATGCAGTGGAGAGTTTATGCTTACAGCAAGGAAATCCTATCCTTCACGGAGAAGCGGTTGCAATGGGAATGATTGCAGAAGCTCATCTGGCTTATCTGGAGAATCTTATTTCTGAAGCAGATGCAAATATGGTCATTGAAAATGTCCAGAGATACTATCCTTACCTGGATATCAATGATTTTAAAGATGAAGATATCACCGCATTATTACTGAATGATAAAAAGAATACAGACAGTAAAATCAATTTTTCCCTGCTTTCCGGAATCGGTTCTTGTACTTATGACCATCAGTGCAGCCAGGAAAATATCCTTGAATCTCTGTCTTTTTATAGAAAATTGAATAATGCTTAACTATTTTTTAGAAAAATAAAGTAGGTTTAAAAGTTAGTTTTTAACAAAATTGTCAATTTAGACTTCTTCTAAACAAATGTTTATTTAAGTTTTTAACTCATTGCAAATCAATTAAATATTTAAAAAATCACTTAAACACTAAGTGATTTTTTTATTGATTTTACTCATAAAAAATATTTTTGGCAAGCAATTTGAAAGATACTCTGCGTTCAACTGAAAAATGTTGAACAAGTAGTAAAATTTAAAATTAAGAAAGAGTAAAATTAAAAAATTAAAGTTATGAAAAAGTTAATTTTAGGATTAGCGTTAACTGCAGGAACATTCGCATTCGCTCAACAAACAGGAAACACATCTTCTAATCCGGTAACATTTGGGGTAAAAGGAGGAATGAACGTTTCTTCACTTTCAAAAGACAGTGGTCTTGATGATCAGAAATCTAAAATAGGATTCAACGCAGGTGTATTTGCAAACATTCCATTGGCAGCTTCATTCAGCGTTCAGCCGGAGGTTCAGTATTCACAATATGGTAATAAATCAGATTATACGTTAGGAGGAACAAAGTTTTCAGCTTCTACTAAATTAGATTATATTACAGTACCTGTAATGTTCCAGTATAACCTGATTCCAAATCTTTATGTGGAAGCAGGACCAGAATTTGGTTTCATGGTAAGTGCTAAAAACAAGTTCAAAAATGAATCTAACGGAGATTCTAATACTACAGATAATTACAAAGACAATCTAAATACATTTAACTTTGGTATTGGTCTTGGAGCTGGATATTATTTCACTCCGAACTTAGGGCTTACTGCAAGATATGTTGCAGGTTTAACAGATGTAGCGAAAAACAGACCTAGCGGATCTGATGCTACAAGAAACAATCTATTCCAGGTTGGATTAGCTTATAAATTCAAATAAGCACCCCATTCACTAACAAATTTTATATTCAATAGAAAAGATCAGATTAATTTTTTAATCTGGTCTTTTTTTATGGTAAAACATTGATCAAAGTCAATTCGTATTGAATCGTCTTTGTTTATCATTATTTCTTTGGTAAATTATTTTTTAATTCTTCTGTAAATTTCTTTTTAAAAACAATTGCACGAAGTTCACCATCTGAATTTTTATATGGCACTCCTTTGTACTCCTTGTTATTTAATATAGCCTTAACGTCTTCGTATTTTAGCTTTTTATCTTCTAAGAAGAAAACTATAGGTTCTTTAATTTTAAATGATCCCAGTGCATTTTTTTCTTGTGAAGTCATTTCTTTAAGGTCTTTCAATGCATTTGTTAGCTCTTGTGAATTCTGAGTCTGAGCTGAAATACTCAAAGAAGCAAAAAGTAAGGAAATACCAAAAACTTTTGATATTTTTTTTAGATTCTCCATCATTAATGTTTTAGAATTAAGTTATAAATATATAATTATTTCAATTACTGCTACGAAGAATTTTATTATGTTAATTATTATGTTTTAAAACCATTATCCCTTAATTTAACAGGTACACCCACTCACTAAAAAATTTTATTTTCAATAGAAAAAAATCAGATTAATTTTTTAATCTGGTTTTTTTTTATGGTAAAACGTTGATCCTTTGATATAACATTAAACATATATCCCACACTGTTGATTTTAGTTCTGTTAAAAATATGATAAAGTCCCTGCACAAGGGGGTTCACGGCATATAGTTTGTTGCTTTCCGAACGTCAAACAATGTAGAAATAAAACTAATCTATGAAAAAGATTTTTTTAAGCCTGACACTTATTGCAGGTACTTTTGCTTTTGCGCAAAGCACATCCACTTCAACTGATGCAGCTGTTTCACCAACACCTTCTGCATCCAAAATCAAATTCGGTTTAAAAGCAGGACTTAATGTTTCCAATCTTTCAAATATGGATATGAAATCAAAAGCGGGATTTTATGGTGGTGTTTTTATGAATATTCCTGTCGCTAAAGATTTCTCTGTTCAGCCGGAAGTTTTGTACAGTGCTGCGGGAGCTAAAGAGAAAGGAGGCAGTAATGCAACGCTTGAAATAGAATATATTTCCATACCAGTAATGTTTCAATATAAAGTACTTCCTAAGCTTTATGTAGAAGCAGGACCTCAATTTAGCTTCTTAATGGATGCAAGATTAAAAGACAGTGAAGGAAGTTTACTCCTTAAAGATGCAACAAGAGGCTTTGATTTTGGAATCGGATTGGGAGCAGGTTATAATATTACCAAAAATATCGGCGTGAATGTAAGATATACTGCAGGGCTATCTGAAATTGTAAATAAAAGCCATAGATATCTGTATGGATATGACAGAACAGGATCTGTAAAGAATGGTGTATTCCAGATAGGAGTAAATTACAAATTCTAAAGCTTATTTAGCTTTTCTCGTTAAATTTTTATAATTAAAGTAAGGCCAGGCTCATTTTGAGCCTGGCTTTTTTATGCAAAAGAAAAAAAATAACAAATAGAATAAGCATAAATAGTAGATTAACAGCATATTTTAACTTTGGCACAACATTTGATTCTTAATGAAATGTTAAATAAAACTTAAAAACTATTAAAATATAAAACTTATGAAAAAGATTCTTTTAGGTCTTGCCTTAGTAGCAGGTACTTTTACTTTCGCTCAGAAGACTTCAACTTCTACTGCTTCATCTTCTCCAGTTAGATTTGGTGTAAAAGCAGGTCTTAATATCTCTACTATTTCTCACAGTGACTTAAATTCAAAAGCTGGATTTTATGGAGGTGTGTTTGCAAACATTCCGGTAGCACAAGACTTCTCTGTACAGCCAGAAGTATTATACAGTGGTTTGGGTGGTAAATATAAAGGTAACGGTGATCTAAAACTTAACACGGATTATATCGCAGTACCAGTAATGTTACAGTACAACCTTATTCCTAATTTATATGTAGAAGCAGGCCCTCAATTCGGTTTCCTTATCAGTGCTAAAGGAAAAGGTAACGGTGGATCTGTAGATATTAAAGACAATTTGAAAACTTTTGATTTCGGAATTGGTCTTGGAGCTGGATATTATTTCACACAAAATATCGGAGTAAACCTAAGATATACAGCAGGATTATCTGATGTCCCTAAAAACAACCCAGGTGATGCTTCTAGAAACGGAGTATTCCAGGTAGGTTTAGCTTATAAATTCTAAAATTTAGGTACGCTTTTAAAAGCAGACTTTCAAATCAATACAAAGCCGGATTAAATTTAATCCGGCTTTTTTATTGCGCTGATGTTTTTGGCAAGAAATTTGCCTATCAAGTAGTGATTGTACTCTATTTCGGAAATTTCCAACTTATGGTTTCTGTTTTTACAATAAAATAGGTATTGGTTCAATTGAATTTCAATACTCAAATCTAACTATTACCATTATAAACTTTTTAACGTAAACAGCATTGAGTTGGTCAACACATAGAATGCAAAGCATCATACAGAAGTGTATTTTGCTCAATAATTAGATACATTTTGATTTCAATAGAAAAAGTCAGGTTCATTAGTTTAAGCCTGACTTTTTCGCTTAATGCATGATTTTTATCACTTCTCTCCTGTGTGGCAGATATTTTGCCACGATGAAGAAAAATCAAGACTTTAAAATCATGAAAAAACTCTTTGTAGTAAAGCAGCGGCTAGCGGCTTTTTTACAATGCAATGATAAAGTAAGAAATAATGCACTTCAAATTGGAGTTGCTTATAAGTTTAAATAGAGATATTTATTATTTTCAAAATTGATACCGGACCATAAGTGGTTCGGTATTTTTATTGCAGGTCTTGAAAACAGTCCGGATACTATAAAAACTCCTCCTGTTTTTTAATTTTTTATCATTTCAATTATCTACATTAAAGCTTTCTGACTCTTCAACTCTTTTCATAAAATATTCAGTTTGGCAATATGTTTATTCATTAAAAAGGGATAAATGATTGAAAAAAAACTTTCTAAAAACCCTTTCAAAGCCCCTGTAAATAAGCATTTTTCAACTTTGGCAAGCAATTTGCAAAATACTTGGAGTCTGATTGAGAAATTATCCGACACACAAATAATAAAATTAAAAAATAAAATTATGAAGAAGTTATTTTTAGGATTAGCATTAACTGCTGGTACGTTAGCTTTTGCTCAAGAGACAGAAACAAAAACAGTAAATGCATCACCACTAAAAAACGATGTTCAACCTATTAGATTCGGGATCAAGGCAGGAGGAAACTCAGCTTATTTCAGCCAGCAGAAATTCGGAATCAATAGTCAGCAATTAGGTTTCCACGCAGGTGCATTTGTTAATATTCCAATTTCAAAACAATTCAGCTTCCAGCCAGAGGTATTATTCAACCAAATGGGGGCAAAAGATGTAATGTATTCTACAGAAACTGACAATGGAGTTACGAATGTAAAGACTAAAGTACAGAGCAGAGTAAACATGAATTACATTTCAGTACCATTAATGGTTCAGATGAGACCTATCAACAAGTTTTATATTGAAGCAGGACCTGAATTCAGTTATTTCCTTAATGGGAAGAATAAAGGAGAATCTACTGTAGCAAGTACTACTGGAGGTGTTACAACAACTACTTCAAGTTCTCACTCTACAGATATCGACAAAGATATGATCAACAAATTCAATTTCGGATTGGGTCTTGGTTTAGGATATGATATCACTTCCAACATCGGTGTAAGTGCAAGATACGTAAACAGCTTAACCAAAATTGACAAAAGCAGACCTGCCGCTGAAAACAACAACAGAGTATTTCAGTTAGGCCTGAATTATAAATTTTAATTAAACGAACCAATTTTTTAACCCTAAGTGCAGTTATCTGCACGCATAAAATAGCCGGAAGAGTTTCTTCCGGCTATTTATATTGATAGGTACAATATCTTTTAGTTATTCAAATATTCTCGGATCATCACTGATTACTCCGTCAATTCCCATATCCATTAATTCCTTCAATCTTTCTTTGTTATTTACGGTCCATGGAATTACTTTCATCCCTAATAAATGGCATTCCTTTACCAATTGGGGTGTTACAAGATTATGCTCAGGACTGTAAATAGAAGGGGTAAAACTCAGGAACTTCATATCTCCGGCTACTCCATTCAAATGATCAGGATACATTTTGAATTTTTCCACAGGAATATTTTTAAAATAAGACTGCTGCTGAGTCCGTTTTTTATCATCCACTTTTTCTACCAGTAAAGCGGTCATGATTTTAGGATATTCTTTGTGAAGGATTTCCAGGGTTCTGGGATCAAAAGACTGAATAATCACTCTATCCTGGATCTTCTTTTCTACAATAATCTTCATCATCAGATCAACAAATTCTTTCGGTTCCGGATGAAATATATTATCAGAGAAAGGACGCGTCTTGGTTTCTATATTATAAAAGGGCAATGGTCTCTTTAGTTCACGGGCATAAGCTTCACATGCATCTATAACCTCTGAAAAGAGAGGTTTCTGAGCCTTCATTTTCTTTTGATCAGGATAGTTATTAAGCTTTTTAAGGCCTACATCAAATGTTTTAATTTTTGCATAAGGCATTTCATAAATCTTATAATAAAAACCAGAATCTTTTGGAATATAGGTTCCATCCGGCTTTGTAACCAATTCCGGAGAAAGGAAAGCATCATGGGAAAGAATCACTTTTTTGTCCTTAGTGATAGCAAGATCCATTTCCAGTGTTGTTATATTCATTTTTAAGGCATTCTTCATTGCCGGGATGGTATTTTCCGGGTAAAGAGATTTTCCTCCGCGGTGTGCCTGTTTATCAAAAGATTGTGAAACGTAAAGTTGGGTAAATACCAGAAAAATACCGGTGAAAAATGCGTTTTTCATATCCTGAAGTTTTAATCAGATAAAATTAAAACTCTATTGTATATTGTATAATACAGGAATATTAAGCTTCTGCTACATTTATAGAACAAAAGAACCGGGTTTATAGCCCGGCTCTTCCTTTTTTATTATTTCAAAATAAGAGATTAATTGAATAAATCTACCTCTTCTCCTTTTTCTACAGGATATTCTTCAGTAAAACATCCGAAGCAGTGGTTTGCAGATCCTAAAATGTCTTTCAGGTTATCTATGCTTAAAAACTCTAAGGAATCTACTCCTAAATAATTTTTAAGTTCTTCTGTCGTCATATTGGCAGAGATCAGATCATCTTTAGAAGGAGTATCAATTCCCAGATAACATGGTGCAATGATTGGCGGAGAAACACTTCTGAAGTGAATTTCCTTTACTCCTGCATCTTTCAGAATCTTAACAAGTCTCTTAGAGGTTGTCCCTCGAACGATAGAGTCATCAATGATCACTACTCTTTTATCTTTCATTTCAGAAATGATCGGGTTCAGTTTAAGGTTCACTACCCTTTCTCTCATTTCCTGTGTAGGAACAATGAAACTTCTTCCGATATATCTGTTTTTAATCAAAACAGGACGGAAAGGGATTCCTGAAGCTTTAGAGAAACCAATGGCAGCAGGAACTCCGGAATCCGGAACTCCAATCACCAGATCAGCTTCTACAGGAGCCTGTTCCCAGATTTTCTCCCCAGATTTTTCTCTGATCTCGTATACATTGATGTTCTCTAAGGTAGAGTCAGGTCTTGCAAAATAGATATATTCAAAAGAACAGATTCTCTGCTTTCCTTTTGCTTCATCCATCATATAAGAATGAAGTTTTCCAGGCTCGTTTTCATTGGTATAAATGATCTCACCAGGAAGAATATCACGTACATATTGAGCTCCTACAGCATCCAGTGCCACAGATTCTGAAGCTACTACATAAGATCTTTCATCTATAGCTCCCAAAACCAATGGGCGGATTCCGTTGAAGTCTCTGAATGCAAAGAATTTATTTCTTGTCATTCCCACTACGGAATAAGCTCCTTCGATCTTTTCCATGGTTGCTTTAATAGCGCCGCGAAGACCTAAATCAAGGTTTTTCTGGATCAGTCTCAGGATCACCTCAGAATCGGATGTAGCTCTGAAAACTACGCCTTCAGCTTCTAATTCTTGTTTTAATTCTTTTGCATTGGTAAGGTTACCGTTGTGTGCTATAGAAAGTATAATCTGGTCATATTCGTTTTTTGCGAAAAATGGCTGGAAGTTATATTTCTTTTTATCTCCTGCAGTGGTATAACGGGTATGTCCAATTGCAGAATTTCCCATAAAAGTTTCAGGTTCCTGAATGTCTTTATAAACATCTAAAACCAGTCCTTCATCTTTCATGTTGGTAATTCTTCCATCTTTTAAAACGGAAATACCACAAGCTTCCTGGCCTCTGTGCTGTAATGCAAAAAGCCCGAACTGTGAAAGTGAGAAAGTATCCAGATCATTATCCGAATACAATCCGAAGATCCCACACTCTTCATTGGGAGCATCCAGTCTTTCCTCTTCCTGAGTTCTGAAAAGATTTCTTCCGTAAGTCTGGGTTTCAAACTGTTTTAAATATTCACTTTTATGAATGTCTAAACTTTTCATTTCTATTTTTTCTAATTGTAGATCTTAGAAGTCAGATTTCAGATCAAAAGCTAACTTCAAATTTTAATTTTGCTTTAAATAACAAAGTATTTTCAGCACCAACATCTGATATCTGAAATCTGGTATCTGAAATCTTATTTCTGTAAAAGATTTTTAAGACGATTGTAGATTTCAACATAAGCCTCAGTAACTTCTCCTAAGTCTCTTCTGAATCTGTCTTTATCTAATTTCTTCATGGTATCTTTATCCCAAAGTCTGCAGGTATCAGGAGAGATTTCATCTGCTAAGATGATTTCACCGTCTGAAGTTTTACCTAATTCGATTTTGAAATCTACAAGGATGATGTTGATCTTGTCAAACAGATCGATAAGGATTTCGTTGATGTCTGAAGTAAGCTCATACATTTCGTCAAGCTCTTCGTAAGTAGCAGCTCCTAAGAAAACAGCATGGTGATCATTGATAAGTGGATCTCCCAATTCGTCTTTTTTGTAGCAGATATCGAAGATGGTTACCGGAGATTTGATTCCTTCTTCCACTCCTAATCTTTGTGCCATACTTCCTGCAGAGTAGTTTCTTACCACCATCTCCAAAGGAATGATAGATACTTTTCTTACCAACTGCTCTCTTTCGTCCAATTGTTTGATGAAATGAGTTTTGATTCCTTTTTCATTTAAGTATTCAAAAATAAGGGTTGTGATGGCGTTGTTCATTTCCCCTTTAAGATCAACCTGACCTTTCTTTTGAGCGTTAAATGCTGTAGCATCGTCTTTGAAACGTACTACTACTTCATCAGGATTATCGGTTGCAAATACCTGTTTTGCTTTCCCCTCGTACAACATTTCTTTCTTTTGACTCATAATTTTACTTTCTAAATTGTAGTTAGATTTATTGATTTATTTTATAATTATTCCTGTTAAGACAGCCAGCCCAAAACTCAGCAGGGTACCAATTAGTACATATTCTGTAAGTTTTCTCTGTTTTGCCTGTGCAAGGTCGCTGAATCTGAAAACAGATTTGGCAGCCACCATGAAACCTACGCCTTCCCAGTGATTCACCATAATAAAAGTGAAAACCAGCAGACGTTCTAAAATTCCGATATATTTTCCGGCACTTGATAAAGATTCGGTTTGAATAGTGTTTGGGCCATCCGGAGCAGGTGTCCATGATGACAATAAGATTTTGATAAAAATAGATGCGGGTGTTGTCAGAAACAATGCGGCCATGATTATCTTCAAAAACTCCTGATTCTGCAAAAAGCTGAAGCTGAATTCCTGAAAATAAAAAGAAACTCCAGCAATCACCAGAACATGCAGCAGCTGATCAATGAAAAACCATCTTTTCTTAGTCTTTGCATTTTGAAATGTAAGCTTGGCGGCATCAATAATGAAGTGAGTGATCCCTACCAAAACAGCTACCCACCAAAGTTTCAGATCCCAAAGGAAAATAAAACTTAATACAGTGTGAATCAGAATGTGAAAGTATAAAAACTTACTTTTTAGTTTATAGTTTTCCTTATCTGCAACCCATGAATTTGGCTGAAGTATAAAATCTCCGAGTAGATGTGCCAATATGAGTCTGATAAAGATCATGCCTATAGTTCTGAGATTTTCTTTCTGAAATACTGGTTGGTTTCCACGATGAGCTCATAGTTAGCTCGTTTCAGTCTCTGGCTTACAGAAGACTGTGAAATAGCAAATCTTTTAGCAAGATCTTCCTGGGTGATATCCTGATTCATGATCATTTCATGAATAATCTCTGCCGTAGCCATAGTCCAGTTGTCAAAATCTTTGGATGACCATTTCAACAGGATATTAAGATCCCTATCCACCGGGTCACTGGATGTTTTGATGGCAACGGTATGTCCGTCATTTTTAAGGTCATTAAGCAGTCTTCCGGAATGTACATAAGCTGTACCATTGGATTCTGTGATTTTCTCAGAAGAGAAACTTTCTTCACCAATACCTATGGCCATCCTTACATCTAAATTTTCCTGACTTTTAATAAGAGATTTTATGGCTAGAAACCGCCAGAAAACGTCATCAATATTACATTTGAACTGGAACTCATCTCCTCTGTAGATTTCCCATGTGCCGGGAGCGCTTCCCCATCTTTCGAGAAGATTTTTAAGTCTGGTAATCCAAACTTCAGTGTCCGCATGCTGTGAATTTATAATATCACCGGTAATGACCGCTATCATACTGCAAATATAAGCATAATTACTTATAAATAAAAAATATAAGCAGAAACACTTATAGATATTGATTATTAGTGAATCTGCTTATATCGATTATATAGTAACCATAAGGTTTTTAAGCCTTTAACAAAAAATGTAAAATTATGAAAATGTAAAAAACTAATAAAAATTTCTTATTACGTTTACTTTAACTCTACATTTTCTTACCTTATTTTAAGTAAGAAGCTATTCCTGCTATCCGCTCATACTCCTCGCTCCCTCCTTTTCTCCCTTATGCTGTGGGGTAACCACTTCTATCAGGGCTAAACCTGTCATTGTGAGAGCAAAGCGAAAAAATAAACCTAACAGGTTTTTAAAACCTGTTAGGTTTGGCTGACAGTATTTAAATCTGATTTTATTTACTTTTTAATAAACTGATGCGCTTTCTCATCAAGCTTTAAGAAATACAATCCTGTAGGAATCCCCTGCACCGAAATACTTTTCTTATTTCTGAACGGATCTTTTTCTGTGTAGATCACCTTTCCTGAAAGATCTATGATCTGGGCTGTTTTTACCTTTTCCGTTTCTCCGTTTACATAAAGATTGTCATAAACCGGGTTTGGATATATTGTAAATTCATTATTGGCAGTAATCAGCTCTGCAGTAGATAGTGTGCCACCCAAATTCTGACAGTAATTAGCCGGATAAGACTCCCATTCACTGATATTGAATGTATCTGCAGGTTTATTGATGGTGTTTTTTCTATATAAAGAGATATTCCCGTTATTATTGGTAGTATATTTTATGCCGATCGCATCTATAGTAACCGTTTTATTGTAAGCAAGTTCCACGTAATTTTGTCCTGCAAACAGCATAGGATCAGAAGCCGTTACAAATCTTGCCTGATCATTGGTATAGCATGACAAAGTAGCTTTTGGATTCAAAATAACAAAAGTTTCATTATTACCAACTTTACCTTCCAGTTCATAGGTATCTCCACTGTAAATAGCTCCTGAAGAATTGTTTTTAAACTGAATATTAATTCTGTAATTATTTAAATTTACCTCATGTCCCGTTTTATTGACAATTTCAAGAGCGTTATTCTTAACGAAATCTGTATTGGTTCCTGATATGTATTTTGTAATCATAAGATCCGGAGCAAACAAATCCGAAGCAATTGTTGAAGCTGTAACCGTATTACTGAACGGAGATTCCAGATAGGCTTTATCAAAAGCTCTCACAGTAAAAGTATAAGTTGTTGACGGATTCAGGTGGTCTATGCTTATAGAAGTTCCCTTTGTAACAGCTACAGGTGTTGCGGAACCATTCATATAAACTCTGTATCCTAAAACATCGGTATCAGGAGAAGCCGCCCAGTTCAGATTAATAAAATAAGCGTTCTGCTGTGTTGAAACCAATGATCCGGGAGCTGCCGGCGCAACATTATCAGGAGTTTCAGACCAGATCAGATCAATCCATTCAGGATGATCAATAAATGGATTTCTGTTTTTTTGTATCGTATAAATAGTATTATTTCTGTCAATTTCTCTTTGCGACACAGGATCTGAGGCACTCCATTGTTTCAGCATGGCAACATATGGAAGATCAACGGCTCTTTCTTCAGTTCCGTCAAGCGGGCACTGATCTGTAGCCGGTGTTATATTGGCTGATGTAGTATAAGCTGTATTAAATGACCCAAGTTTCCCCTCATATCTCACTGCAAAATACAATAACGTCCTTGCAATATCGCCTTTAAATTCATTAATAGGTTCGTAAACTCTTCCGGTATAAGGATAATTTGGAATTGCAGCATTGGATATCCTCGAAGTATTGGTAAAAATATAATGATTTGTATTGTTTCCTATTCCATAAGGATAATTATTCCTTCGCTGGTTGATATAGGCATCAACAGGAATAATGAAGTTCAGATCCGAATACATAGGATAATCACTTATAGAAGAGCTTGTACTGAATGTACTTTGCGGCATCATATGCTCTCTGTTATAGCCCAAACCTTCTCCTCCTGCACCCGCGATCAACTGATCTGCCTTATATTCATAAGCATCCGGCCCCAAAGGCTTTTCCGAATAGATATCCAGCAGATATTGAGTATTGGAAGCATCATGATCATAATATTTATCAAGATCGGTCTGATTATAGAGCACCTTCAGATCATCATAATGCCAGTTAATCATTTTATCCGAAATAATATCGTGAAGTTTCGACTTCAGAGCATATCCCGTCAATCCAGCTGTTCCATCATAATATCCGGCAGGTGCCTGCGCAAAAATAAAAGAAGAAGCTAAAATGATAGGAAGTAAAATTTTTTTCATGCCTTAAAAATTGGGAACCAAAATAGTGAAATAAAAAACGTAAAAGAGTGAATATTTTATTAAGAAAACATTAATTCTGAAGATATAAAAAATTGAAAATTAAACGCATTACTGCTTAAATATTATGAATGAAATAATTTATTTTAGCATTCCATCAATTTGGTTATCTTTGGGCACTAACTATTATTATATGAATACAGAGACTATTGACAGCATCAAAATGATAGCGGAGACGGCTAGAGAATTTGCAGAAAAGAACATCAGACCGAACATTATGGAGTGGGATGAAAGCCAGACTTTTCCAAAAGACTTATTCCACCAGTTAGGTGAGATGGGTTTTATGGGAATTGTTGTTCCTGAGCAATATGGAGGTTCTGGTTTAGGTTATCATGAGTATGTTACTATTCTGGATGAAATTTCTCAGGTTGACCCATCTATTGGTCTTTCTGTAGCAGCACACAACTCACTTTGTACCAATCACATCTATGAATTTGGAAATGAAGAACAAAGACACAAATGGCTTCCTCAGTTAGCTTCCGGAAAAGTAATCGGAGCTTGGGGACTTACAGAGCACAATACAGGTTCAGATTCAGGAGGCATGTCTACTACCGCTGTAAAAGATGGTAACGAATGGGTTATCAACGGAGCTAAAAACTTTATCACTCACGCTATTTCAGGAGACATTGCTGTAGTAATGACAAGAACTGGAGAAATAGGTGCTAAGAATAACTCTACAGCTTTTGTTTTAGAAAAAGGAATGCCTGGGTTCACTTCCGGGAAAAAAGAAAATAAATTAGGAATGCGTGCTTCCGAAACAGCAGAATTAATTTTTGACAATGTTCGCGTACCGGATTCCCACCGTTTAGGAGAAGTAGGTGAAGGTTTCAAGCAGGCTATGAAAGTATTGGATGGAGGTAGAATTTCTATCGCTGCACTAAGCTTAGGTACTGCGAGAGGAGCTTACAAAGCTGCTTTGAAATATGCAAAAGAAAGACATCAATTCGGGAAGCCTATTGCAGATTTCCAGGCTATCAATTTTATGTTAGCAGATATGGCTACAGAAATTGATGCGGCTGAGCTTCTTATCCAAAGAGCTTCTACCCTGAAAAACGCAAAACAGAAAATGACAAAAGAAGGAGCTATGGCTAAGCTGTATGCTTCTGAAGCTTGTGTAAGAATTTCTAATAATGCAGTTCAGATTTTCGGAGGATACGGTTATACAAAAGACTTCCCTGCCGAAAAGTTCTATAGAGACTCTAAACTTTGTACCATAGGTGAAGGTACTTCTGAAATCCAAAGACTGGTAATTGGAAGAGATATTACAAAATAAATCTTTAAATCCCGATACAAATGATTAAACAGGCACTTTTAGGTGAATTTCTGCACGAAGCTGAAAACACCAGAAAAATTTTACAGGCAATCCCTGACAGCGCACTAGACTGGAAACCGTCTGAAAAAAACTGGACAACCGGTCAGCTGGCCTCTCACATTGCTGAAGTATACAATTGGTACGAATCCACTTTCAATCAGGATACTTTTGATATGGGTGCGTACAAGTATGACAAAGGAGATATTTCCAAAGCGGAAAATATCCTGGCAAAATTTGAAGAAAATGTTGCCAATGCCCAGAAAGTTCTTGAAAACTCGGATGAAAACACTTATTTTAATGAGTGGAAAATGGAAATGAACGGAAATGTACTTTTCCCGCCATCTCCAAGAATCCAGGTAGTAAGAGGTTTTCTTTATAATCATTTGTACCATCACAGAGGTGAACTGGTTGTTTATTTAAGATCAACCGGGAACAAAGTCCCTGGGCTTTACGGTCCTACTGCTGATGATAAATTCTAATTAAGGATTATATAAATTATAGTAAGCTGTTTCATTTTGAAACAGCTTTTTTTGTAAACAGAATGTAGGGTGTGTGGAAACATTTGTTAAAATTCAATTTACTAATATTATCCATACATAATTCAATAATTAATAAATTTTATTGTCTCATTTTAATAAATTAATAAAAAAATACACTTATTTCATTTTTTTTTAAATTAAAATTCATTTTGTCACTTTCACTTTTCTTTTATTAATAAGCTTTTTCAATTATATTTAATGTGATGCATAATATTTTAAAGCAACATTCTAAATTTCCCTTAAAAAATTTTGTTTTTCATAATATATTTTTCATTAGCTTTGATATTCCACAATCAAATTTAGTATTTAATATGAAAAAACAATTAACGCTGATTGGAATGCTCCTTATCTCGGGTATTTCTTTCGCACAGACTGACCGTCTTTGGTCTGAAGGTTCCAGAAAAACTTCATCAGAGGTTTTTGAAAACAAAACCGGCATCAGCAATCCTAAGGTTTACAACCTGGATATCAACGGATTGAAAAATGCTTTGGCAAGAGCTCCCAAAAGACTGGCTGTAGGCGAAAAATCAGAACTCATCATCTCTTTTCCAAATTCTGAAGGCAGAATGGAAAATTTTAAAGTGAGGGAGAATTCCAATTTTGCCCCTGAACTGGCAGCAAAATATCCGGATATCAAATCCTACGTAGGACAAGGTCTGGATGATCCTAATTCAACAGTCTATTTCAGCGTTTCTCCGCTTGGACTGTCATCAATGGAAATCTACGGTGATAAATCTGCCGTCTTCATTGAACCCTACACCAAAGATCTTTCCACTTATGTAGTGTACAGAAAATCTGACAAAAAAGATGATCTTAACAAGTTTGAATGTACAGTAGTAGATGCTGCACAGAAAGGAGTTTCCAACTCTGCTCTTGCGGCAAGACCTAACGCTGATGATGCCAAACTAAGAACATTCAGACTGGCTTTATCCTGTACCGGAGAATACACTACTTATTTCGGAGGTACAAAAGCCCAGGCTTTAGCTGCAATGAACACCACAATGACCCGTGTAAACGGTGTTTTTGAAAAAGATTTCGCAGCAAGAATGGTTCTGATCGCCAATAACGATGCTGTAATCTACACCAATGCTTCTACGGACCCTTATTCTGCAGCTTCAGGAATGAGCAGCTGGAATTCCCAGTTACAAAGCACTTTAACTTCTGTAATTGGTGAGGCCAACTATGATATCGGACACTTATTCGGTGCTTCAGGAGGTGGTGGAAATGCGGGTTGTATCGGCTGTATCTGTACAAACGGTTCAAAAGGAAGCGGATACACTTCTCCGGCAGATGCTATTCCATCAGGAGACAACTTCGATATCGACTACGTGGCTCACGAAATGGGACACCAATTTGGTGGAAACCACACATTCTCTATGAACAACGAAGGAACAGGTGCCAATATGGAACCGGGTTCAGGATCAACAATTATGGGATATGCAGGAATTACCAGTCAGGATATCCAACCTCATTCTGATGCATTCTTCCATGCAATAAGCATTCAGCAGATCACAAATAATATCAAAGCTAAAACCTGCTCTGTCAATACCAATACAGGAAATTCAATTCCTACAGCGAGTGCAGGCTTAGATTATACCATTCCAAAAGGAACTCCATTTGTCCTGACAGGTACAGGAACGGATGCTGACGGAGATTCTTTAACCTATATCTGGGAACAGATGGACAATGCTTCTTCTTCTCAGACAGGAGCAAGTTCAGCTGCCAGCGCAACAAAAGCTTCAGGGCCTAACTTCAGATCATGGGTTCCAACAACCTCTCCTGCAAGATATTTCCCAAGAATGGCTTCTATATTAACAGGCGCAACTACTACAGCAGGTTCTGAGATCACAGTAGAAGCACTTTCTTCAGTAGCCAGAACATTAAACTTCAGATTTACCGTTCGTGATAACAAAGCAGGAGGTTCAGGAAATAATTCTGACGATGCTGTAATCACTGTTAACGGAACTGCCGGACCATTTAATATAACCTCACAGAATTCAGCCACAACGTATGCCGGAGGAAGCTCTCAAACGGTTACATGGAACGTGGCAGGAACTACAGCTAATGGTGTAAATGCAGCCAATGTAGATATCCTTTGGTCAACAGACAGTGGAAATACATGGACTACCCTATTGACAGGAACTCCGAATGACGGTTCACAGGCAGTAACTATCCCTAATTCTACTACCACTACAGGAAGAATTATGGTAAAAGGATCCAATCACATTTTCTTTGATGTAAACAATGCCAACATCTCTGTAAATGCAGGTTCCGGAACTCCTGACACCGTTGCTCCTACAGCACCAACTCTTGCTGCTTCAGGAACTACCGCTACAACAACCAACCTTTCATGGTCAGGTGCTACAGACAATGTAGGCGTTACCGGATATGATGTATATCAGGGTGCTTCATTAATAGGTTCTACGGCTTCTACTACCTATACTGTAACAGGACTTACTCCATCAACAACGTATTCCTTCTCTGTTAAAGCAAAAGATGCAGCAGGAAATGCTTCTGTATCCAGCAACACAGTAAGCGTTACGACTCTTGCAGGAGGAACTGTTTCATATTGCTCTTCTTCAGCATCTAATACAGCTGATGAAAGAATCGGAAATGTAACATTTGGATCTATTAACAATACTTCTACAGGAACAGCTGGTTATGAAAACTTCACTTCAGTTTCTACCAATGTAACAAGAGGAAGTGCTTATACCATCTCTATTACTCCGGTTTGGACATCTACAAAATACAGCGAAGCATATGCTGTTTATATTGATTACAACGGTGATGGAGACTTTACAGATAGTGGAGAACTGGCATGGACAAAAGCTGGTTCTACAACAACTCCTGTTACAGGATCTATCACAATTCCATCTACAGCAACTGTTGGATCTACAAGAATGAGAGTAATGATGAAATACAGCTCAATCCCTACTTCATCATGTGAAGCTTTCACTTATGGCCAGGTTGAGGATTACACTCTTAATATCGTTTCTTCAGGAAAAGGAGATCTTCAGAATACAAAAGATCTGATTACAGATATTAAGCTTTATCCAAACCCAGTTAGAGATATCCTTTATGTTTCCAATACAACTTCAGAAGAATATAAAATCTTCGATATGGGTGGAAAACTAATTGACTCAGGAAAACTTCAAAGAGGCTCTGTGAATGTAAGCAATCTAATTAAAGGTGCTTATATGATTCAAATTGGAGAATCTTCCAAGAGATTTATTAAAAACTAATCTCTTTAAAATTAAACGATGTGAAAAAGCTGCCCTTTACGGGGCAGTTTTATTTTTTTTAAAATGTAAAATATCACATCAAATACATTTATTATTGTAATTAATTTCATAAAAATATTTTATTTAAAATAAAATAACTGGTATTTGAGTTTTTTGATTTAAATTTATCGCACAATAATATTCTTTTATTGTACCGTTTACCCAGTTTGTATTTAAGGGAGCTCCGGAGCCGTTTTTGAACGTCTGATGCAGTTGCTTCTTTCGACCCTATTTTGGCAGAATTGATCTTTTAACAATTTGACGCCAGAAAACTTTTATTAAATTAAATTCTGATCATTATTTTTTATTGGCCGGAAAAACATTAATACTATTCATATCAGTATATCCATTTAAGATTTTTGTAAAGAATGATGTTTCAAAAAGGTAGCCCCTTCTAATACCTCTTATTTTTAAAATAATTTAAAAAATTTTATATGAAACATTTATTTAAGTACATCTTTTTTTTAACTATTGCTTCGTTCTCGGTTTCCTGTAGCTCAGACAATGATGATGTAATAGACATCAATCCCGATGTCACCACGGTATTCTACAAAAACGCTGATGAACTGGCAGTAACTTATGATACGAACAACAGCGTAAGTCAATCCATCAGAAATCAGGCATACGATCTTTACAAACGAGGAAAATGGAGCGAGTTGGAATCGCTTTTTAAGGCCAATAATTTAAATGGTGGATGGCCGCCTGCCAACGGAGGCTACAATATCGTTGATGATGTTGCTTTACAGGTTGGGCAGAAATTTGACAGATACAGCGGAGCTGTAGGCAGTTACAACGGTACAGGTGTTCCTACTTTGGGAGGAAGTTTTACAAGTCCTATCATCAACGGATATACCTATACATTTACCCAAAGAGCATTAAACCAACCTGAAGACAAGTACGATTTCTATTATGAGATTGATGTTCTGAATAATTCAATGCAGTTTAAAACACAAACAGCAGATATCATTCCATGGTTCAGCCAGGCGGGTAAAGGAAAGCAAACAATGTGGAAAATTCCGATTGATATCAACACAGGCTATCAGAAAACATGGAATAAACTGGCAGAAGAAGGCTACATAAAAGTTACCATCAAGAAAAGTCCAAGCGGAAAATATCCTAACTTAGTAGGCACAGTTATTCAGCCATAAACCTATTCAGATGTATTCAATATCAAAAAAAATAAACATTACTAAAAAAGCTTCTGTTACAAAAAGCACATTCCTGAACGATGAGGCTCTTCCAGCAGCCATAACCACTTTTACCTGCTGTAATTGCGGTCATGAAAATACAGTTGAAATAATACCCTACGAATCAGGATTTCCAATTTTCCAGGTGTACAATGAAGACAAAGTTGTATCCAAAGATGAGTTATTAAAACACGGAATCGTCAACGGAACTTCTCAAAGAATGCTTCATTTCGGAGAACTGACCGTTAATGATCTTCCTACTTTATACTTTGGGACAGATTGTTCTTCCTGCCATTCAAAATATATCTGCGTATTCAGCTATGGTGAAAAACAACCGGGATTGATGATATTGAGCATCTCAGGCATCTGGAAATATGAAGAATTAAAATAATTGAATAGAATTAAAACACTTCAAAACAAACCACAATTTTTAAATTGTGGTTTGTAATTTTTATAGATTCAATTTTGTTCACAGATAGCCTTTAGATTTATAAAAGGATTTTAATTTTCAAAACATGATTAAATATATCATTCTACTTTAAACACAAACATCTGTGAAAATGATATCATAATTCTTCTCACCTCTTTATTCATACATTTCCTTCTGTACATTTCACATTTTACAAATCCTTTTCTATCTTTGTGGGAAATAAAAAAATTCATGGATAAAATTGATAGTCTGAACCAAGTAGCAGAATTCCATACTACTTTCAAAGCCCCTATTTTAGATACCCCACAAATTCCTTCTCCGGAAAGATGTAATCTGAGAGTAGAACTTTTACAGGAAGAATTGAACGAACTGAAGCAGGCCATTGCAGATAATAATATTGTAGAAATTGCAGATGCATTATGTGATCTTCAGTATGTTTTGAGTGGTGCTGTGCTGGAATTCGGACTTGGCAGCAAATTTGTAGAGCTATTCAACGAAGTTCAGCGTTCCAATATGTCGAAGGCGTGTGATAATGAAGAGCAGGCAAAGGAAACAGTTGAATTCTACAAAGAGAAGGAAGTAGAATCTTTTTATGAAAAGTCAGGAGAAAAATTTAACGTTTACAGACAGGCAGATCATAAAGTATTAAAAAACAAATACTACTCTCCTGCTGATTTAAAATCAATTATCGAGAAATAATATGAAAAAATTTATTACCAATATTGTTGCCTTTTCAAGTTTGTTTTTAGCTGCACAACAGCTTAGCGCTCAAAAAGTAGTAGTAAACCGTGAGGTTGAAACTCAGAAAGACGGCAAAATGCTTTTGGGAAACCAACTGAAAGAGCAGTTTTTAAAAGCTCCTTATGCAGATTGGTATGTAAAGGAACATGATGAATATGCCCTTGACCAAAAAGCAGTCAGTGAATTAAAAAAAGGAAAAATCGGTACCTATGACATGATTGTTTTCATGGGAACATGGTGTGAAGACAGCCACAGAGATTTTCCAAGACTGATGAAAATATTGGAAGCCGTAAACTATCCGGAAAATAAATTAAATATTATTGCTGTAAACCGTAAGAAAGAATCTCCTACCGGGGATGAAAGTCTTTATAATCTTCAGAAAGTCCCTACCATTATCCTGAAAAGATATGGAAAAGAGATTGGAAGAATTGTAGAAATGCCTACTACAGGCTATATTGAAAGAGATCTGGTTGAAATCCTTAAAAAGAACGATTCCTCTGTTATTAAAGAAATTTTTAAATAGATTTTGAGAAATTATAGAACAACCTTATCCTTTGCAGCCGGTGCCGGCGCTATGGTGCTTCTGTTTTTTGGTCTGAAGTCTTGTCTGAATTTGGGAACTAAAACTGAACAGTCGGATTATTATATCCTGACCAATCAGATTTCCAAAATGAATAAGATGGTGGTGATGGAACAGAACACGTCCAGTATGCAGAAAACCAAAATGGGTTATGAAGTATTCGGGAAAGAAGTTTCCAGCAACAGCATTATTACGTATACAAAGACCAATGCACAGGTTTCTTATGATCTTAATAAAATGAAGATCGAAGTAGATTCCATCAACAAAAAACTGATTATAACAGAACTTCCTGATGCTGAGATCAGAATTACACCGAGTGTTGAGATTCAATCTTTAGATGATTCTTTCATTAACAGAATTTCGGAAAAAGATATTAAGAATGTCACAGCAAAAGCTAAAGAAACGGCAGAAAAATCAATTGATCAGAACCAGTTGAGAAATGAGGGCCGCAAACAGCTGATGGAAAACCTGAATAATGTTTTCGTTCTGGCAAAGGCTTTAAATTACACGATTGAGGATAAAACCGGGAAAATTGGTATTCTGGGACTTTAGAATAAAATTCCTGTTTGGCAAACCCTTTGAATGATACTATCCATATTCTTGAAATTTAAAATTTAAAGTCATGGATAAAAAAGAAAAAACCAACAAGAAAGAATCTGCTAATGCTGCAGAAACCAAACAGCAAAATCAGGATTTTCAGAATATTCCTGCAGCATCGAAAAAAACCAATCCACCTGATATTGATAAAGAAGATATTCAGAAATCGTCAAAAAACAAATCAGGAAAAACGGATAATACAAAGAAATAAAAAGCTATAAGGCTTCTTTATAATTGAAAAGTTCCGTCTCATACGAGGCGGAACTTTTCTTTCTAACTATCTAACTGAACTTTTTGTTTCTATACAATGGTCGATTTTCCAATCCTGATATTTTCAAAATTGTAATATGACTTCTCGGAATATCTGATATGGTCGGCAATAAAGCTTCCCACTTCACTTGTTGAGTAATACTGTTTGGTATTAAGATCAATCGTAACATATTTGTTTTCAATAGCATGTTCTACAGACTGTCTTAATTTATCTGCTGCAGCCTGCAGATTAAGGTGGTCAAGCATCATGGCCACACTTAAAATAGAAGCAACAGGATTGGCAATTCCTTTCCCTTTTGCCTGTGGATAAGACCCATGAATAGGCTCAAATAATGCATTCTTCTCTCCTACTGAAGCAGATGGTAATAATCCGATAGATCCTCCAATCACACTGGCTTCATCAGAAATAATATCACCAAACATATTTTCAGTTAAGATAACATCAAAATGTTTAGGATTAAGAATCAGCTGCATAGCCGCATTGTCTACAAACATATAATCAAGCTGTACATCAGGATATTCCGGTGCAATTTCCTGGCACGTCTTTCTCCACAATCTTGAAGTATCCAGTACATTCGCTTTATCAATAAGAGTAAGTTTTTTCTTTCTTTTCTGAGCTTCCTGAAATGCCATATGCGCAATTGGAATAATATCTTCACGACTGTATTTGCAGACATCATAAGCATACGCACCATCGGGATCTGTGAATTTTTCACCGAAATAGATTCCGCTTACCAGTTCTCTGAAAATCTGGATATCAGCTCCTTCAATAATTTCTCTTTTGAGCGGACTTTTATCAATTAAAGAAGCATAAGTTTTCAAAGGACGAATATTTGCAAACAACCCAAGTTCTTTGCGAAGTTTCAGCAGCCCTTGTTCCGGTCTTACTTTTGCTTCAGGATTATTATCAAAAACCGGATCACCAATAGCTCCGAAAAGTACGGCATCAGATTCTTTACAGATTTTCAAAGTCTCTTCAGGCAAAGGATTCCCTGTTTTGAAAATAGCTTCTGCCCCAATCAATCCATAGTCAAAATGGAATTTACATTGAAAAGCTTCGGCAATAACATCTAATATTTTAATACTTTCAGCTATGATTTCCGGGCCAATCCCATCTCCGGGAAGAACTGCGATTTTAAAATAATTGTTGCTCATTTGCTTTTTGTGTCTTTAGTTCAAAATTTGTGATTGTCTGTTTTCTGCTGATTAAAAAATCAATATCGTCATAGCCATTTAGCAGACATATTTTTTTATAAGAATCAATCTCAAAAGTCTCCGTGGTATCTTTAAAGCTTACAGATTGTAATTCCACATCAATAGCGATTTCATTATCAGGATTTTCATTGATTCCTTCTAAAATTTCTTTTAAAAATTCTTCAGAAACTTTTACAGGAAGAAGTCCGTTATTCAGAGCATTTCCTTTAAAAATATCAGCAAAATAACTGGAAATAATTACTTTAAATCCATAATCTGTTAAAGACCAGGCTGCATGTTCACGGCTGCTTCCACAACCGAAATTATTTCCTGCCACCAAAATCTGGCCACTGAATTTAGGATTGTTTAAAACAAAATCAGGATTAGGTTCTCCTGTCTGGATATTGAATCTCCAATCTCTGAACAGATTTTCTCCGAACCCTTTTCTGTCTATACTTTTCAGGAATCTTGCCGGAATAATCTGGTCTGTATCTATATTTTCTGCCGGCAATGGAACTGCACGGGATTTTAAAACAACTAATTTTTGCATGTACTCTTAATCTGTTTAGTTTAAACTTTCAAAAGCTGAGATCTTACCTTCTATTGCTGCTTTTGCTGCGGTAAGCGGGCTGGCAAGAATCGTCCTTGAACCCTGTCCCTGTCTACCTTCAAAGTTTCTGTTGGAAGTGGAAACACAATACGCTCCTTCCGGAATTTTATCATCATTCATGGCCAGGCACGCTGAACATCCTGGCTGACGGATCTGGAATCCTGCATCACTGAATATTTTATCCAATCCTTCCTCATAAATCTGTTTAACAACCTGTTGAGATCCGGGAACAATCAGAGCTTGTACGGCTTCCGATTTGTTCTTCCCTTTAATATACTGAGCTGCAGAACGGAAATCCTCTATTCTTGCATTGGTACAGCTTCCTATGAAAACATAATTAACATTGATACTGTTAACGGTCTGCCCTGCTTCCAATCCCATATACTGTAACGCTTTCTCTTCCGATTCATTCTGCGGAGCCGGAATAACTTCACGGATTGAAATCCCCATTCCAGGGTTGGTACCGTAAGTAATCATTGGGTAGATATCTGAAGCATCAAAGCTGAGTTCTTCATCAAAAACTGCTCCTTCATCTGTTTTCAGAGTTTTCCAATAGGCTACTTTTTCATTCCAATCTTCTCCTTCCGGAGCAAATTTTCTTCCCTGTACGTATTCAAAAGTGGTTTCATCCGGAGCAATCATACCGCCTCTGGCACCCATTTCAATACTCATGTTGCAGACTGTCATCCTTCCTTCCATTGACATTTCTTCAAATACATTTCCTGCATATTCACAGAAGTATCCTGTTCCTCCGTCGGTTCCTATTTTTGAAATGATATAAAGAATCACATCTTTAGGCTGAACATTTTCATTCAATTCGCCATTGACTGTAATTCTCATTGATTTTGGCTTGTTAAGCAATAAGCATTGGCTGGCAAATACCTGAGCCACCTGACTGGTTCCAATTCCAAAGGCAATAGATCCAAATGCTCCATGCGTAGATGTATGGCTGTCACCACACACAATACTCATTCCCGGCTGGGTAATTCCTAATTCCGGAGCGATGATATGAACGATTCCCTGATATTGGTGTCCTAATCCGAAAAGCTCAATATTGTTTTTCTTACAGTTTTCTGTAAGCTGTTCTACCTGATTTCTTGAAAGAGCATCTTTAATGGGCTGTTCCTGATGTAAAGTAGGTACATTGTGATCCGCAGTGGCTACAATCTGTTCCGGTCTGAATATTTCCAGGTTTCTGGATTCCAGTTCTGCAAAAGCCTGAGGGCTGGTTACCTCATGAATAAGATGTTTGTCTATATAAATAATCTGAGGTCCGTCAGGAATGGTTTCTACCACGTGAGCGTCCCATACTTTATCAAAAAGTGTTTTTTTACTGTTGTCCATTTTTACTTTTATCTTGATTTTAAAATCAAACCTATCCTATTTTTCTACTGAAAGAATCCATCATCATGTTCAGATCATCGTTACCTATTTCTTTTTTAAGGTCTGCGATCTTCAAAAACTCCTGATATAAATAATCAAGCTCATTTTTGGTAACCTCGTAACCGATATGCTTGAAACGATAAGCCAATGCTGAACGGCCGCTTCTGGCTGTAAGAATAATTGAAGAAGCATTTACTCCTACTTCTGCAGGATCTATAATTTCATAAGTTTCCCTGTTTTTGATTACGCCATCCTGATGAATTCCTGAGCTGTGAGCAAAAGCATTGGCTCCTACAATAGCTTTATTGGGCTGTACAGACATTCCCATCAGATCTGAAACCATTGTACTCATTTCATTCAGCATTCTGGAATTCACATTGGTATGCAGATTCAGATCTTTGTGCTGTTTCAGGATCATGACGACTTCTTCTAAAGCCGTATTACCAGCTCTTTCTCCCAATCCATTGATGGTGCATTCAATCTGACGGGCTCCATTAATCGCTCCGGCAATAGAATTGGCAGTAGCCAGTCCAAGATCATTGTGGCAATGACATGAAAGCACTGCTTTTTCAATTCCTTTTACGTTTTCCCTCAGATACTTTATTTTCTGTCCATATTCTTCCGGCAGGCAATATCCTGTTGTATCAGGAATATTCAGAACAGTAGCCCCTGCTTTGATAACTGCCTCACAAACCTGCGCCAGGTATTCATTGTCTGTTCTCCCTGCATCTTCAGCATAAAATTCTACGTCTTCCACATAAATTTTGGCATACCTTACGGCCTCCACAGCTCTTTCAATAATATCTTCTCTTGTTGAGTTGAATTTATATTTAATGTGAGAATCGGAAGTTCCGATTCCGGTGTGTATTCTTGGTCTCTTTGCATACTTCAGTGCTTCCGCTGCGGTATCAATATCTTTTTTATTCGCTCTTGTGAGTCCGCATACTTTAGCTTTTCTCACAAGTTTTGAAATTTCTGAAACAGATTCAAAATCTCCCGGACTGGAAATTGGGAATCCCGCTTCAATGATATCAATCCCTAGCTCATCAAGTCTTTCAGCTATAATCAGTTTTTGTTCCGTATTCAGTTTACATCCCGGAACCTGCTCCCCATCTCTTAGTGTTGTATCAAAAATTTCAATTTTTTCGGAATCCATAAGTGAAGTTTTTTACTTAATTTTGGTTCAAAACTACGGGTTGCAATATTTTTCCATTTTCACTTTTTTTGAAAATTACAATATTCAACAGTTGAAAAAACAATCGTATTCATTTATTAATCAGTGTTTTAATTTATAAAAATTTACAATGGCAGAATTGCAGAAAGATTTTTTGTTTGTATTGGTAAAGTCATTGACCACCTCTGAAAAACGACAGTTTAAATTATATGTCAACCGTCTCGGAATTAATGTAGATGCCAAATTTCTGCTGCTCTTTTCCGAAATGGATAAGATGAAAGAATATGATGAAAGTATAATTATTGAGAAAAAAATCTCTACCAAACAGCAACTTTCCAACCTTAAAGCCCATCTTTACAAACAGATCCTCGTAAGTCTTCGTATGAACCCGAGCCATCAGAACTATAGAATTCAGCTTCGTGAACAGTTGGATTTTGCCAATATTCTGTATCAGAAAGGACTTTACAAGCAGGCTCTGAAGATATTGGACAAAACCAAGCAGTCTGCATTGGAACTGGATGAAAAAAGTATTGCATCTGAAATCATAGATCTTGAAAAAGTAATTGAATCACAATTCATTACCCGAAGTATTGAAGGCCGCGCTGAAGAGCTTATTAAGCAATCTCAAGAGATCAGCAAACAGAACCGTTATACCACCAAACTGTCTAATCTTTCTCTGAAATTATACAGCGAAATGCTTACCCACGGCTATGTAAAAAATGATGCAGACCGTCAGGAAGTAATGGATGTTTTTAATGCCCAGATTAAAAATATAAACCCTGAGAAGTTAAACTTCACGGAAAAACTTTGGTATTATAAAGCTCATGTCTGGAAGAACCAGCTTTTGCAGGATTATAAATACACTTTGAAATATGCTTATCAATGGGTTGATCTTTTTCATAAAAAGCCTGAAATGATTTACAGCCACCCGGTTTGGTATATCAAAGGGAATACTTATCTATTGAAGATCCTGTTTTTATATGGCAATATTGATATTCTGGAGGAGCATTTCGCGAATTTTAATAAAATGGTACATGCTGAGAATTTTATCCAGAATGAAAATCTTCAGTCTCTTATTTTCCTTACCCATTACAATACGCTGATGAATATCCACTTTGTAAAAGGCGAATTTTTCACAGGAACCAAGCTTATTCCTGAAGTGGAATTAAAAATGGAAAAACTCAGAGAAAGAATTGATGAACATCATTTTATGATTCTCTATCTGAAAATGGCTGCCATGTTCTTTGGCAGTAAAATGTTTGACAAATCGATTGAATATTCTATGAGAGTCATAGAATCTAGAGGAAACGTACAGGAAGATCTGCTTTTCCATACCAGAATTCTAATCTTAATGGCAAAATATGAATCAGGTAATGATGAAGATTATGATGAATTTATTGCTTCTACTTTAAAGTTTGCTAAAAAAATGAAAAAGCCGGAAGAATTCCACTTTGAGAGTATTCAGTTTTTTAAGAATCTTAATAATCAAGTTTTGGATCAAAGGCAGAAAGCGTTTGAAAGTTTTGATAAAAAACTGGAAGCGTTTTCTAAAAATGAATATTACAGACGGTCATTATTTTATATTGATATCCATGGATGGATCAAATCTAAAGTCCAGAACGTGGACGTGATTGAGATCATCAAGCAGAAAGTCAAGTATAAAAGAAAACATTAAATAAAATTACATAAAATTCATTATTACAATAAATTACACTATTTTATTTAATGTAAAATTAAACATTGAAAATCGTTGGTTGAAAAAAATAATCTCTCGCAGATTGAGCAAATTAAGCAGATCTTTTTAAGTGCATCTTTGAAATCAGCTGAATCTGCGAGAGAATAAAATGATCTTAAATTCTGCTTTATTTATACATACTCTCTATAAAATGTAATGCATTTTTATGACTGATTTTTTCTACCAGTTCGGATGAAAAGCGTTTTTCAATTTCTTTATTGATTGCATTAAAAGCAGATGCGTCATCATATCCTTCAAAGAAAATTGGATAACGGGATTTATCGGGATGGTTTTTCCAAAAATAAAAATCTGCACCATAAGCAATAGCATCTTCACCTCCTAAATCAAGACCGTATTGAATATGTTCATATAATACCTCTGCATTTCTCTCATCAATACAATTACGGATAAAATTGAGGCCTATTAATCCTTTTCTTTTAATAACTTCTTTTGCCAGTTCATCTGGAAGGTTCCTCTTTTTGTCATGTACTTGTCTATAGTTAGAATGACTTGCCAAAATAGGAATCCTGTAGTTTCTTTGATCTATATAATTCAGAATTCCATAGGCAAGCTGATCACTGGTATGCGCCAGATCAATAGCAATATTTTTTTCTGAAATATAATCAAGCAGAACTTTTCCATCATCTTTAAGTCCTACCTCAGAATAGTTTCCTCCTCCAAAGCGGTTCTCAGTATGATGGGTTATTCCCAGGTAAAGAATTCGCTGTGTTTTTTCAATGATAGCTTCCAGATTTTTAAAACCGGATTCCAGGGTATCATTTTCGCCACAAAAGCCGGATGCATTTTCAATAGAAGCAATAACTCCTACTTTATCTGTGTTCTCAGAGTTTTTATAATTTTCACCATCAAATAGGAAAAAATTTTCATTCTGTAGGAAATCTGAGAATATTTCGCTCTGTCTTGCTCCATAAACAGTACTATTATCCCCTGTTGCAGAGTATATAGCCATAACCTGAAGTTTTACATTTCCCTCTTTTAAATAAGGAAGTGAACAGCCAAGCTCTTTGTCATCAATTAATGAGCCCGGTTCTAATAAATAGCACAATAAATCGCAATGCAGATCAACATTTATCGTATTCATATTGAAGTGTAATTTGTTTGTTTTTAAAGAGTTTTAAAAGGAAAACGAGTCTTAATAATAAGGAAATACATACCCGGAAATTCTGAAGTATTTTTCTGTAGTAAACTGAATCTGGAATTCAATGAGACAAAAACACCCCTGTTTTTCTTTTTTTAATATTAATTCTCATTTTAAATATATTGCTAATATAGTATTTTATCTAAAAATTCCGTATTTTTGCATCTTAAAATTTCTTAGTAAACAATGATAAAAATTACACTTCCAGACAATAGTGTCAAAGAATTCGAGGGAGCAGTGACTCCTCTAGATGTGGCAAAATCTATAAGCGAGGGATTGGCTAGAAACACCATTTCCGCAATTGTTAATGATAAACAAGTAGAAACTACCACACCTATAACCACGGATTCTACGGTACAGCTTTTGACCTGGAATGATGATCTTGGAAAGAAGGCTTTCTGGCACTCTTCTGCCCACCTTTTGGCACAGGCTATCCTTGAGTTTTATCCTAATGCTAAGTTGACCATTGGCCCTGCCATCGAAAGTGGATTCTACTATGATGTAGATTTCGGGGATGAAAGCTTATCTGAAAAAGATTTTGAAAAGATTGAGAAAAAGATCTTAGAAAACGCGAAGAAAGGTTCTACCTTCTCTCTTTATCCGGTTTCTAAAGAAGATGCTTTAAAAACATATGCAGACAATCCTTACAAAGTGGAACTGATCTCTAATCTTAATGATGGAGAAATCACTTTTGTAACGCACGATAATTTCACAGACTTATGTCGTGGTGGTCATATTCCGAATACAGGAATTGTAAAGGCGGTTAAAATTTTAAATGCAGCCGGAGCATATTGGAGAGGAAATGAAAAGAACCCTCAATTGACAAGAGTATATGGTATTTCTTTCCCTAAGCAGAAAGATCTTACTGAATACCTTGAGAGATTGGAGGAAGCCAAAAGAAGAGACCACAGAAAATTAGGTAAAGAACTTGGAATTTTTGCATTCTCTGAAAAAGTAGGTGCCGGTTTACCACTTTGGCTGCCAAAAGGTACTGCTTTAAGAAGAAAACTAGAGAATTTCCTTTCTGATGCTCAGAAAAAAGGAGGTTATGAATTTGTAATGTCTCCACACATCGGGGCAAAAGAATTATACGTAACTTCAGGACACTGGGATAAATATGGGGAAGATAGCTTCCAGCCGATCAAAACTCCGAATGAAGGAGAAGAATTCTTGCTGAAACCAATGAACTGTCCTCACCACTGTGAAATTTACAAAACTTCACAATGGAGCTACAGAGATTTACCAAAAAGATATGCAGAATTCGGAACAGTATACAGATATGAGCAAAGTGGAGAACTTCACGGATTAACGAGAGTTCGTGGATTTACTCAGGATGATGCCCACCTTTTCTGTACTCCGGATCAGCTTTCTGAAGAATTTGAAAAGGTAATTGATCTTACTCTTTATGTTTTCAAATCTTTAGGTTTTGAAGACTTTGTAACGCAGGTATCATTAAGAGATCCTGAAAACAAACAAAAGTATATCGGTTCTGATGAGAATTGGGAGAAAGCAGAAAGTGCAATCATCAATGCAGCTCAGAAGAAAGGTTTAAAAACTGTAGTAGAATACGGTGAAGCGGCATTCTACGGTCCTAAGCTTGACTTCATGGTGAAAGATGCTTTGGGAAGAAAATGGCAGCTGGGAACTATCCAGGTAGATTATAACCTTCCTGAAAGATTTGATCTTCATTATATCGGAAATGATAATGAAAAACACAGACCGGTAATGATCCACAGAGCACCATTTGGTTCTATGGAGCGCTTCATTGCTATTTTGCTGGAAAACACAGCAGGTGATTTCCCATTATGGCTAAGCCCGGATCAGTTTATTATTCTACCGATCAGTGAAAAATATGTAGATTATTCAAAAAAAGTTTCACAATTTTTGGAAAATCACGATATTAGCGGTCAGATTGACGACAGAAATGAGAAAACGGGTAAGAAAATCCGTGATGCAGAATTGAATAAGATTCCTTTCATGCTTGTAGTAGGAGAAAATGAAGAAAAAGAAGGCACGATTTCTGTAAGAAGACGTGGAGAAGGAGATCTTGGAGTGATGAAACTGGAGGATTTCGTTGCTTACTTTAAAAAGGAGGCAGCCATATAAATTTAAAATTAAAAGATTGAATGATTCGAAGATTAAAAAATTACTGAATCTTTCAATTTTAAATATTTAAATCAATTAAATTAAGTAATTAACCAATAAAATTATAATACAATAGCACAAAGATTTAACAACAGGGGCCCACAAAGACGTCCTGTACAGGAGGACTTACACTTGATCAACGATAAAATTCGTGTGAGAGAGCTTCGTTTGGTGGGCGATAACGTAGAGCCAGGAATTTATCCAATTGACAAGGCAAGACAGATTGCTGCGGACCAGGAATTGGATTTAGTAGTAATTTCTGATAAGGCTGAACCTTTTATTGCAAGAATATTAGAATATAAGAAATTCTTATATGAGCAAAAGAAAAAACAGAAGGAACTTAAAGCTAAGCAAGTAAAAGTGGTTGTAAAAGAGATCCGTTTCGGACCTCAGACTGATGACCATGATTACGAATTCAAGAAGAAGCATGCTGAAAAATTCCTTGAAGAAGGTTCTAAGCTAAAAACCTACGTATTTTTTAAAGGACGTTCGATTATCTTTAAGGACCAGGGAGAAATTTTGCTTTTAAAACTAGCTCAGGAACTAGAGCATGTGGGTAAAGTAGACCAGCTTCCTAAACTTGAAGGAAAAAGGATGATTATGATGATGAGTCCTAAAAAACCGGCAAAATAATTAAGTCATTATTTTACATATAAAACCTCAAAGCAATTTGAGGTTTTTTATTTTGAGTACTTCTGGAAAACTTTAAAGATCGTGGATCCAGACTGCTCTATCGTCTGAATTAACGATCAATCTTTTAAAAATATTTATAAAACTTTACTATCCTTCAAAATCACCACAATCATGCTCTGTAAAAAGAGGTAAAGCTTTTGGGGTGGTGAAATATTTGGATACTCTTTTGTTTTTTAATTCCAGTTTCTGACCTTCTATTACTAATTCATAAACAGGTGCTTTCTTATCTATTTGAGTTATTATATATGTTCTTTCCGGTGTTTTTAAGATAGTTTTTTTTCCTTCATCAGAGAATGAGAAATCCCTGATTTCAAATGTATCTTTTTCATCGCAAACGTTTGTCCATATCATTTTATTCCTCGTAATGGATAAGCTTGCTAAATCGCATGAATAACAATTCCCTGAGAACTCTATCCCATATTTCTCATATACATTTGTGCTTTTACCATTCAATACATCAATAGGAACCAACGCTGAAAATTCACTTGGAATTTCTGATTTTACTACATCATTCTTTCCCGGATCAGGTGTAGAAATCTGAGCTGGTTTTGCATCTCGAGGCGCATTTTTTTCAAACTTTTTTTCTGTAGCAGGTGAGCAGGAAGCTAACAGTATTATGACAACTGAAAGGCTGGTTATTACGTTTTTCATTTTTTATAAATAATTTTATAATACTTAGTTTATCGTTTGGTAAAATTGTCCAAATTCTGCCATTCAATATATCCCTGTTTTCAGCCATTTATTCCCTATATCAGGCGGTTTTGTTGGCTGTCGGTCTGAATACTGATACATTTGCCAGAAAGTATAAAATGAAAATTTTAAATCAAATCTTCATCTCATCTATGGTTGTTTTTGTGGGATGCAATCAGCAGAATACAAAGACAGAAAAAAACAAGGCAGAAACTGAAGTTAAGCAAAAAAAGATAACACTGTCCGATTTCAAAAAAATAAAGGGTGTAGATAATGTGCAGGATGTTCCGTTTCAATTATTTACCAAACTTGATTCTGTACAATTCTTTGTGTCTCCGAATAAAGATGGTGCTCATCTGAAAATGGCTTATAATAAGTTCGATAATTACTACGGATTTGAAGAATTTGAAGACTTCTACTCTATTCATTACAGTATTAATAACAATATTTCGAACAGCATTGAGGCTTTTGTCCTGAAATCAGAATTTAAAGCCGCATTTGAACTGACATTACAAGGTCTAGATCTTTATGAAATCAGAAGCAGTACATTTAAGGAATCAAGTGATTTTAAAAACAAATCTTTTAAAAAATTTGGTACCATTGCAGAGATTTCAGAGCAGGAATTTAAAGCAAACTCAAAAAATAAAATCGGTGAAGAATTAGTGAGAAACCCCAATATACAATTGCAGAATGGTGACTGGGTATACACTGAAAATGGCAGAAAAGAGATCATTACACAACATGAAAATATATCTACGGAAACCGGACCTTTGGCTAATGAATATGTAGGACGATCCCCTTATTTAAACCTTGAGGTTTTCAGAGAAAATTCTGACGAAGTTGTAGATTCTTTCTATTCTTTTTACAATATAAAAAATACAGTTATGTTTGAACTGGGTACAGAAGGTTATCCGCAGATTCTTCCTACTAAAGGCTGGGTTACCTCTGTCTCATCCAATAATGATGTGGGGAGTAATTTTGTTATTTCTAAATACCAACCACAAACCAAAAAACAGGACAATCTTTTATACGTGAATTTTACCAACTTCAAAATAGCTGATAATAAAAAGGCATTCTGGACAGATAATGATACCTTTTATGCAGAAGTCTATCCGCTTAATTCATCTGCAGCCAATGGTAAAAAACAGAAAACGGCTTTTATAAAAATTCAGCTGAAAGCGAATCTGTTTTAGGAAAGATTTTTTTCAAAGAGTAAAATTAATTTTTTATGGCTGGAAACTGGGGATTAATCATTGCAACTTATTAAGAAATAAAAATGTATAACATTCGCCTGAAATTCTGTTATAGAACTTCAATAACTTCGCGCTCCAGCTTCAATCTTCTGCCCCACATCATTAAAAACCCCTGAAACCAGCCAGTGTATATGGTATTAAAGTCTAATATCTTTGCGGTAATATTTAAAGAGATACAATGAAAAAATTAAGTTTGACCATCCTTTTTTGTTTACTAAGTTTTATAACTTTTGCACAATCGCTGAAAGTAGTTATTAAACAGGACGGAAAAGTGATTAAACCTGTAAATGATGTCTACGACCTGAAAAAATCAACTTTCCAATTTGAGATTATGTCTTCCAATCTTGAAGGGTTTTTAGTAGGAGCCACTACAAATAAAGATATTTATGCTGGAGCTCTGGGTGTTTTAAACACCGAGGTTCCATGGTTTCAGAATACAGGTATGGCTGAGGAATTGTATAATAAGGACAAAGAAATGTTTTTAATGGATTCAGCGCCTTCGTACTGGTATTATACTGATGTGAAAGATCATAGATTCGATAAAAACCCTAAAGGTAATGCAAAACAATGGACCGCTACACGTACGATCACTCGTTTTTATGATATTATGGTGGATCAACCCATTGATTTAAAGGATTTTGACGGCAGAGTTTTCATACTAATGTATCAACCTGAATATAACGACGAGTATGATTTAATAGGAAAGAAAAACCTGTTTCAGGCTGCTTTGAGGTTCAAGGATTAATAAGTACACACCCAATTATTTGATTATATAAAAAAAGGTCTGCCTTTACGATGTAAGCAGACCTTTTTGCTGGATGAATATTTTTATTCGATCACCAGACCGTATTCTATAGCCAGCTTAATAGCGGAACTCAGATTAGAGGTTTGAAATTTTTCAATAAGGTTTTTTCTGTGGCTTTCTACCGTGTGCGGGCTGATAAATAGCTTTTCTGCCATTTGATTGGTTGTAAGTCCTTTTGCTGCTTCGGCTAAAATTTCCTTTTCTCTTCGTGTCAGTTTCGGGACCTGATTTAATCCATCTCCATTTTTTTTCTCCAGAACAGACTTGGTTTGTGAGCATAAAAACCGGTTGCCGGCATATACGGCAGTGATCCCTTCAAGGATTTCGGAAACTGAAGCATTTTTTTGAATGTATCCCAAAGCACCTTCAGCAAGGGTACTGTTAATTACAGGCAGTTCATTGTGAACGCTCAGTATAATAATTTGCAGATTTCCATACTTTTTCTTCAATAGTTTTATCAGTTCGATGCTGTTGATATCTACCAGATTGATGTCCAACAGCAGAATATCGACCGCTTGTTTTGCCAGACCTGCATTCATTTCAGCAACGTTTCTGAAACAATCTACAACATCTATCGTATTGCTGTGTCCTAAAATATTCTTCAGCCCTTCCAGGAGAAGTGGATGATCATCTGTTATGGCTACTTTTATCATGTTTAATGAATAGGAATTTGAAGTTCTATACTGGTACCAATATTCAATTCGGAGGTGATATTCATTGTTCCTTTTAAAAATTGGACTCTTAATTCTATATTGTGAAACCCGGCTGTTTTTCTAACATTTAAGCTTGTATGGTCAAAACCTTTACCATTATCTTCTACTGTAAGATTTAATAGGTTTTCTTCTACACTTATCTGAACAATAATTTCAGAAGTATCGGCATGTTTTATCGCATTGTTGACCAATTCCTGAATAATCCTGTATATGATCAGCTGTTTTTCCTGCGATATGGAATTACTGTAATTGATAAATTCAGCATGGATCTCTAATGCATTATTGGATATGCGGGAAGCAAACTCCTGAATGGCTACTTCCAAACCGTATTTCATTAATAAGTCAGGCATTAAATTATGAGCTACCCGTCTTAGCTCCTCTACAGCACCATCAATCTGATCAATTGATTTTGAAATTCCCTCCTCTATATTTTCGGATTGATGAGGATTTAAATAGGACAATTGATGCTTAGTTCCGGAAAGCAATCCTCCCAATCCATCATGAAGATCACGGGCAAGACGTCCACGTTCCTGTTCCTGCCCTTCAAGCAATGCCGTAAGGGTGGAAATTTTCGAGTTTTGTTTCTCTTTTTCCATGGCCAGGGCATGCAGTTCGTCCCTTTGTTTCATAGATTTGGCACGTTGTTTATAGGCGTAGAGTAATAAGAGGATCAGAACAATGAAAAAGATAATAAAAAAAATGTAGTAGGTATTGATCTTTTCCTTGAATGCCAATAGCTTTTTGAAGTTATTAATATCGTTGTTCTTTTGCTGGGTTTCCAATTTTGCCAAACGAAGCTGCTGTTCTTTTTTTTCTGATTCAAGTTCTGAAAATTTCAGTCGTTCCCGCTGATTTTCTTCCACTAGCTTTAAGTTGTTGTAGACCTGTTCACGTTGTGCCCGAAGGATGTTGATCAACTTAATTTCCTGTGCTTTTTTATCACTTTCCAGTTGCAGTTTTATATATTTCTGTTCTTGCCGCTCTTTATCAAACTGTGATTCTAATCTTTTGGTGATATCCAGTTTTTCCTGGTCGTAAACACTTTTGTATTGATTAACATAACTTTTATAATAACTCAGTGCTTCTTTGTAATTCCCCTGCTCTTCGCTGATTCTGGATAGAGATTCAAGGATAGACAATTCTATCATATGATTTCTTACAGGGCTTTTCCCAATTTCCATAGATGCTTTCAGAAAATAAGACTTAGCTAAATCATAATTTTTATCCTGTAATGCCAATTCTGCTAAAATTCCAAAGGAGGAAGCAATGTGAATAGCATCACCAATTTCAAGGCTCACCTTATTAGCGAGCTGGGCATATTGCATTGCCTTATTACTGTCAAACCCAGTATATAAATTCGCTAAATTGATGGCAGCATATGAAAGGCTATTTCTGCTAAGCATTACATCTTTGTTTTTATTGAAAGTAGCAATAGCCTGTAAATAATACTGTTCTGTTTTATTTCGAAACATTGTATTGGATGATTCCTGTGTATATTTTTGTTCATATACGTATCCCATCCGCATGTAAGCATCAAAGATAAGATTGGGATCATTTTGCTTGGAAGCTAACAATAGAAATTGTTTGCTGTATTTTTCTTCCAGCTGATATTCATTCAGGTCAGCATAAATGGCGGATAATTCCTTGGCTGCATTCCCCAATCTTCCATATAGTGTGGAAGTGGTTGGTGAGTTTTCATAATATTCGATAGCTTTCAGGTAAGCGGCAACAGCATCAGTCGTTTTATTATTACGGGTTAGAATCCAGCCTTTTGCATATTGTACATACCCTTTTGCTTCATTACTATTCGTTTTTAAGCTATATGTCTTTGCCATGTCAAGACTTTTTGAAGACTCTGTGGTTTTGTTATCCAGCCGATAGTTCATGGCTTGTACGGCGTATAAAATTGTGGCATACTTTCCATCTGTCTGTTTTGCAGCAATGGAAATATTGGTTTCTAAAATCTGATAAGACTTAGATTTAAGATTATGAAAAAATAAGGCAGTCGCGAATTTGGGAGCCAGATTGAGCTGCTCTGTTGTATTGTTTGAAGCCTGGCTGTATTCCTTTTCTAATTTGCTTAAAACATCCTGCGCCTGAACAAAAAACGGACAAACACATAAAGTAAATATAAATAACAACCTGTATATCAAACCCTTATCTTTATTAAATTTCATTCCATTAAGGAACGTAAATATAGGTAAATCTCAGCTAATCTATTTTGAAACCATGCTTTTCAGCGAAAGATCTCCATTTCTGAAATTTCTTTTCATTTTTAAATGCCGGATCTTCACCTTAATAATAATTTTTTTAAGCGGTTTTCAGGATTGTCAGTTTATTCATTGATTATCAACCGAAAGACATCAGCTATCGCTCAACTATTACTTTTACAGCTTCTTCTTCACTCAATTTATTTGGCTAGTGTTTTTACCCATACTTTTTTAGTGTTTGTTCGAAATAAGAATTTATCTTTTAATTGGGTGTGAAAAAGAAAGCTATAAAAGTTAAGAAGTCAAAATCATGAGATTTTTCACCATCCTATTTTTAATAAATTTTTGAGCCAAAGGTAGCCAAAGATGTCACATGAAAATATCCCTGATAATAGGGATTTTTAGTTTATCTCTTGTTTAGGATGTGCTCCTTTACATCTTTTAAGGCATATAGACTACAGCCTGTTCAAATAATATCATATAACAATAAAACGCAGTTAAGACTACTCCGATAAGTCCGGAAATAAGAAATCCGAAAATATAATATCTTCCTGTTTTATTTTTCTTTAGTATAGAATTTATAATAAAAACGATGAGCGTGTATAAAAATCCTGTTCCGAAAAATATAATCAAAACGGCAAGAAATAGTGCTCTTTCCAGGTGTAAATCTGCAGATGAAAGCATAATATAGTATTTTAAAATGAGTCTTAGAAGGTTTATTGACCTCTCAGTAAGACTATTAAATTATTGTTCTTTATATACATCGAAACTTTATTCATTGTATTCATCAATATTAGAGAGAATTTAAAAACACTACAATCCCGATTATCAGCCATATTTTAAGATAGGTTATTCAAAAACTATGTAGTGGTTGATTTCATAATATCAGGATTTTTTATCAGGATCTAAAACAGTTAATTTTGAAACAGACTTTTATCAAAAAAATTAGATTTATCATGTAACCATCTTTTTTCAGAGGCGTTTTTTTATATCAATCCGATAAAATCACAGATTATAAAAGTTCGGATTGTTTTTTTTCGTATCTTTGCACACTATTATTCCTAATGTCTTTAGGGGTAACCAAAACAGATATTGATAACAAAAACAATAAAAAAGCAGAACAATGCCAAAATTAAAAACGAAATCAGGTGCTAAGAAACGTTTTGCTCTTACCGGATCTGGTAAGATCAAAAGAAAGAACGCTTACAAAAGCCACATCTTAACTAAGAAAGAAACTAAGCAGAAGAGAAATCTTACTACTACTTCTTACGTAGCTAAAGTGGACGAGAAAAGTGTACAACGTCAATTAGCAATTAAGTAGTTTTTATAAATCTATATTCGGTTTATAAGAATTCAAAACAAATTCAACATTTTAACCCTGAAACGGTGCAAATAAGAGTAACATCAGTTGCCGCCCTTTTCAAAAAAACAATTTAAATTATGCCAAGATCAGTAAATGCCGTAGCTTCAAGAGCTCGCAGAAAGAAAATTTTTAAGCAAGCTAAAGGTTTTTTCGGTAGAAGAAAGAACGTTTGGACTGTAGCTAAAAACGCGGTAGAAAAAGCAATGCAATATGCTTACCGTGGTAGAAAAGAGAAAAAGAGAAACTTCAGAGCACTTTGGATCACTCGTATCAACGCGGGAACCAGAGAGCACGGAATGTCTTACTCTCAATTTATGGGAGCTCTTAAAAAGAACAACATCGAACTTAACAGAAAAGTTTTAGCAGATTTAGCAATGAATCACCCTGAAGCTTTCAAAGCTGTTGTAGATCAAGTAAAATAATGTAGAATAGATTTTGTTATCAATATAAGTCCCGGGATTTCCCGGGATTTTTTTGTTTTATACCTTCATGTAGTTCCAGCCAAAATTCAGTTTCAGCACCAGTCGATTTTGATATATCACTAGTAACATTTACCTGTTTGAACAATAAAATATTAAATTTTCAACATGAAATAATTGAAATAATAGAAAAATATAAACAAGTACAATTCATTTAATGAATATCAACATAATAATAAACAATATAAAAAGATATATAATTATTAAAAAAGCAAACAATACCAGCAAATAATACTTAGTTGCCAATAATAAATTATGATTTATTGCTATATTTACAATTCTTAAAAAAAATTCAAAATGAAAAAAGCTGCAGTTTTTTTGCTGACTTCCATTGCACTGCAAAATATTGGTGCACAAAGTTTTATTCAGGCTTATAAAAACCGGGCTGATATGGTTACGCAAGCCAATATCAATACCAACCTCCAGGAGTTTGCCGGGTTTGGAATAAAAAAAACAGGTACAACAGCTAATAATAATGCGCTGGACTGGCTTAAAAATAAATATCTGTCTTACGGGTATACTGCCAGTGACTTTTCTGAAGATGCTTTCACCTATGGAGGTAATCCGTCAAAAAACCTGATTATCACTAAAACCGGTACTTTATATCCCAACAAGTATGTCATTATCTGCGGGCATTACGATACCATCGTAGGACCTGGCGTAAGTGATAATGGCAGTGGAACTTCTATTATTCTTGAAGCAGCAAGAATTCTTAAAGATATTCCTACAGAGTATTCTATCAAGTTTATTCATTTTTCAGGGGAAGAACAAGGTTTAGTAGGAAGTAACCATTATGTAAACAATGTAGCTTACCAGGGAGGCACAAAAGTTCTGGATATAAAACTTGTTTTAAATATTGACCAGGTAGGAGGTCTTATAGGAAATAATAACAACACCATCAACTGTGAAAGAGATGAAGGCGGAATGTCTTCCAATAATGCAATGTCAAATACTATGACACAGGAACTGATGACTTGCACCACCCTCTACTCACCTCTGCAGACCAATCTTTCTCATGCTTACAGCTCAGATTATATGCCTTTTGAAGCTAAAGGATATACGATTACCGGATTTTATGAAACAATCCAAAGTAATAATGAGCATACAGTAAGTGACACGTATGCCAATATCGACCCTGTGTATGTTCTCAATGTCGGAAAAGCTGCTGTGGGAGCATTACAGCATTTTGCCGTAGCCACAACATCGAACAATTTTTTAAGCACCCATGAAGCCACGGCACAAAAGCTATCAGAAGACATCAGAATTTATCCTAATCCTGCGAAAGATCTTGTAACAGTGGAGTTTCAGCAAAAGGTAAAACAATTCAAAATTGAAGTAAACGACATGGCAGGAAATACTGTTTTAGCTCTTGAGAATCAGGAAAAAATAAATACTACGGGTTTAAAAAACGGAGTGTATACTTTTACGATCAAGACTGATAAAGGAAATACAACAAAAAAAATAATCATTAATAAATAATGTCAGATTTGAAATACAGATGAAGATCAGTTTTTATCCGTATTTCATATATTACAATCATAAAAATGAAGAAAATCGCTACTCTTTTACTAGCTTCCATCACCATGCAAAGTCTTGGAGCCCAAAGTTTCATTCAAGCTTATCAGGACAGAGCAAATATGGTAACTCAGACCAATATTACGACTTACCTTCAGGAGTTTGCTAATTTAGGGGTAAAAAAAACAGGTACAACTGCTAATGCCAATGCACTGACCTGGCTTAAGAACAAGTACCTTTCTTATGGATATACTGCCAGCCAGATAGCAGAAGATCCTTTTACTTCAGGAAGTTATAACTCTAAAAACCTGGTCATTACAAAGACAGGCACAGTATATCCTAATAAATACGTCATCATCTGCGGGCATTTCGACAGTATTACCGGTTTGGGAGTCAATGATAACGGAAGCGGAACTTCTATTATTCTTGAAGCGGCCAGAATTCTGAAAGATGTACCAACGGAATATTCTATAAAATTCATTCATTTTTCCGGTGAAGAGCAAGGTCTTTTAGGAAGCACTCATTACGCTAACACAGTTGCCTATCAGGGGAGCAACCGTGTTCTGGATATAAAACTGGTTTTTAATCTGGATCAGGTAGGCGGTGTTATGGGAAATAATAACAATACTGTTTATTGTGATGAAGATCAGGGAGGACTTACCTCAAACAATGCTGCTTCCACCGTTGTAACCCAGGAACTAAGAAACTGTACTGCACTTTACTCTCCTCTTCTTACAGCCGTGGATCCGGCAGAAGATACAGATTATATCCCTTTTGAACAGAAAGGTGAAGTAATTACCGGATTTTTTGAAAGAATCAGAAGTACCTATCCACATACAGTAAATGATACTTTTGCCAATACAGATCCTGTATACATTTACAATATAGGAAAAGCATCTGTGGGAGCACTTCAGCATTTCGCTGTTGCTACAGGAACATTGGGAACACATGAAGCTGTCACAAAAAATACATTGGAAACTGTAAAAATCTATCCCAATCCCGTAAAGGACATCATCAATATTGAGCTTCCTGATTCCGGAATCAAGAATTTCACTTTTGAAATTACTGACTTCCAGGGAAGATCTATTTTCAAGAGAACCAACGAAACAAAAATCAACGCTTCCGGATTGGAAAACGGTGCTTATCTTGGGATTTTAAAAACCGGAGATCAGACTGTGGTAAGAAAAGTGATGATTGAAAGATAGCTTGCAATACACTTTCACTATATGATAGAAACCTTTGAAGCAGTTCAGAGGTTTTTCCTTTTTATCAATTATCAGTATTGTAACACATACGCCAATTTCAACGTGAAATATATTGATAACATAGTAAAAATTTAATTTTATTTTAAAACATTAAACACTTTATTGTGATTTATTTACTACATTAGTATTACCAAAATAATATTATTTATATGAAAAAAATCACAACACTTTTGTGCTCAGCATTCCTTATGCAGAGTATCGGGGCTCAAAGTTTTATCCAGGCTTATAAAGACAGGGCGGATATGGTTACCCAAACTAATATTACTGCAAATCTTCAGGAGTTTAGTAATTTAGGCGTAAAAACTACGGGCTCAGTAGCCAACACCAATACATTGAACTGGATCAAAAACAAGTATCTTTCTTACGGATATACCGCCAGTCAGATAGAAGAAAGTCCTTTTACTTTTGGGAGCACGAGTTCTAAAAATTTAATCATTACCAAAACCGGAACGCTTTATCCCAACAAATATGTTATTATCTGCGGACACTTCGATACCATCTATGGCCCGGGAGTGAATGATAATGGCAGCGGAACATCTATTATTCTTGAAGCAGCAAGAATTCTGAGAAATGTACCTACTGAATATTCAATAAAATTCATCCATTTTTCCGGTGAAGAGCAGGGATTAAAAGGAAGCAGCCATTATGTGAATAATGTTGTATACCAGGGAGGTGTGCGCAAATTGGATATCAAACTTGTCTTCAATCTTGATCAGGTAGGAGGTGTAAAAGGAAATAATAACACAACTGTATATTGTGACGAAGACCAGGGAGGAGTTTCCAGCAACAATGCAGCTTCTGCAGCAGTCACTCAACAATTGAGAAACTGTACAGCACTCTACTCTCCTCTTCAAACTGCTGTGGACCCGGCAGAAGATACTGATTATATTCCTTTTGAACAGAAAGGTGAAGTGATTACCGGATTTTTTGAAAGGATAAGAAGCACCTATCCTCACAGCTCTAAGGATACTTTCACCAATATGGATCCTGTGTATGTATATAAGATTGGAAAAGCAACTGTAGGGGCGTTACAGCACTTTGCAACCGCTACTACTACCATGAGCAAGCCTGCTGCCAAAAACTCATTGGAAGCAGTAAAAATTTATCCTAACCCAGCCAACAATATCCTGAATATTGAATTACCTGATTCTAAGGAAACCAACTTCAGCTTTGAAATCAGCAATTCTTTGGGAAGATCACTTTTAAAAGTAAATAATGAAAGAAAGATTAATGTTTCCGGTCTTCAGAACGGAGTATATATTGGAGTATTGAAAATGGGTGAAGAAACCCTTGTTAAGAATATTATGATCGAAAGATAAGAGATCAATCAATTTATAATAAAAGAACAGCAGGATTATTCCTGCTGTTCTATTTTAGATGAGCGTGTTTAAATGTTTTTCATTTTAAACAATTATTTTTTAATGCCAATTCTTTGACTTTAGAAACAATAGCCTCTTCATTAATAAAGCCATTTCTAATATCTTTCAATAATTCCTCCAGCGTTATTTTATAAAGATCAGCTTCATTATATGACAAAAAATGAATAATCTCTTCCAATGCTTTATCAAAATCTTTAAGTTCACAATAGGACAGATATTTTATCTGAGAAGCAAATTCATTGTGCTTATCCACTTGTAATAACCTTTCGGCAATGTCAATTGCCCAATCATATTCTCCCAATTGAAACCAGCAATTCACCATGAATAATAATCTGTAATTTTCAGATTTTGGAGATAATCCATTTAAATTTTGCAATATTGTAACAGCAGGCATATATTGCCCATTGTCCATTAGATTTTTAGCTTTTTGTAACGAAGTCATGATTTAGAAGATTGATCTATAAACCTGGTTATTTTTTTAACACATAAATTAATGATAACCCTGCCGCAAAAATTAAAAAAGTATTCTTTAAGTCTGTAATACTAACTCCTTTGGCAGATGTATCCTGAAACAGAAAATATACAAATGGCATGATACAAATAGTTGTCCAAATGCCTAAGATATATTTCATTTTTTTCGTGATGATTAATAACATTTAAAATCCCTAAAATAAGTGTTTTATGAACATTCTCAATAGTTAATTTTAAACTTAAAAGCTTTTAATGGATTTGAAAGGGCTCATTTATTCCTGCTCTGAAGAACTTCTTCTATTTCTTCCAGTGAAAAACCCTTTGCTTTTAATAAAATCAGGAAGTGATACAGAAGATCTGCTGCTTCATTTTTAAAAAGTTCTTCGTTATTATCTTTTGCTTCAATCACAAGTTCTACGGCTTCTTCTCCTACTTTTTGAGCCATTTTATTCATTCCTCTTTGGTAGAGCGAATAGGTATAAGAACCTTCAGCTTTGGTGTCTATTCTTTGAGAGATTTTATCTTCAAGCTCATACAGAAACCCTTTAGCATTCTTTTCTCCGAAACAACTGAAACTTCCCGTATGACAGACCACATTTTTAGGAACAGCTTTAATTAAAATGGTATCCTGATCACAATCTATATCAATACTTTTTACAGTCAGGAAATTCCCAGACTCCTCACCTTTTGTCCAGAGTCTGTTTTTAGAGCGGCTGAAAAAAGTAACAATACCTTCCTTTTTTGTTTTTTCAAAAGCTTCTTCGTTCATGTAGCCCAGCATTAAAACCTGCAGCGTTCTGCTGTCCTGAATAACTACCGGAACAAGTCCGTTATCTTTATTAAAATCTATGTTCATCGTACTTCTATTTTTTGAGTTTTTAACTGTTGTTTTAAATCCTGAATACTTATTTCATTAAAATGGAAAATACTGGCTGCCAAACCTCCTGTAGCTTTTGTTTCATTAAATACTTTAACAAAGTCATCTGCAGTACCTGCACCTCCGGAGGCAATCACAGGAATACTGATATTATCTGAAACAAGCTTTGTAATGCGAAGATCAAAACCGTTTTTTGTACCATCACCATCCATCGAAGTCAGCAGAATTTCTCCTGCCCCCAAACGTGCTGCTTCCTGTGCCCATTCTACTGTAGAGAGTTCGGTAGCTTCTCTTCCTCCTTTGATGTGAACCAGATCCTTATCTCCCACTTGTCTTGTATCAATAGCCACGACAACGCACTGGCTTCCGAATTCTTTGGCTAAATCAGAAATAAGTCCTGGTTTTTTTACCGCTGAGGAATTGATACTGATCTTGTCTGCACCTGCTTCCAAAAGCTTCCTCACATCATTTACAGACGATATACCACCTCCTACCGTAAAAGGTATGCTAAGCTCTTTCGCAATATCTTTGACCAGTTCTATAAATGTTTTTCTATCCTCAATAGTAGCGGTAATATCCAAAAAAACAAGCTCATCGGCCCCTTCCAGTTCATACTTTTTGGCAAGTTCTACAGGATCTCCTGCATTTTTAAGATCTTCAAAATTGATCCCTTTCACCGTAGCTCCATCTTTGATATCCAGGCATGGAATAATTCTTTTCTTAAGCATTTTCAATAAAGTTTTGAAGTTGTTGTAAGCTTATTTTTCCCTCGTAAATTGCTTTTCCGATGATTGTCCCCGCACAGCCGATATCTTTCATTTTATACACATCTGCAATCCCTGAGATTCCTCCACTTGCTACCAGCTGAACGGACGTTTTATATAAAATCTCAATATAAAGCCCTGTTGACGGACCTTCCAGCATTCCGTCTTTTGCAATATCAGTACAAATGGCAGTCTGTATTCCTTTGTCCTGATACTGAAGAATAAAATCTATGATGTCATTATCACTTTCTTCCAGCCATCCGGAAGTTTTAATCTTTCTGTTTTCACAGTCAGCACCCAGAATAATTTTCTCAGCACCATATTTTTGAATCATTTCATAGCAAAATTCAGGATTCTGAACAGCAATACTTCCTAAGGTAATCTGTTTTGCCCCGGAATTAAAGGCTGTTTCAATATCTTCCTTAGTTTTTAAGCCTCCTCCAAAGTCTATATGCAGCGAAGTAGAATGAGCAATATTTTCCAGAACTTTCTGATTCACAATATGCTTTGATTTTGCCCCGTCCAGATCCACCAGGTGAAGAAACTGAATGCCGAAACTCTCAAATTCTTTTGCCACTTCTACAGGATCTTCATTGTATATTTTCTTTGTACTGTAATCTCCTTTTGATAAACGGACACATTTACCGTCGATAATATCAATAGCCGGAATTATTTTCATCATTATAAATTTATAAAGTTCTTAACGATCTGATTTCCTACAATTCCTGATTTTTCAGGGTGAAACTGTACTGCATAGAAATTATCTTTCTGTAGTGAAGCACTAAATGGCAGAATATAATCACAGACAGAAGTTGTAAAGTCCGAAAGCTCACAATAATAGCTGTGAACAAAATAAACATCACTGTTCATTTCAATTCCTGAAAACAGAGCCGAAGCCTGCCTTGAAACAGTATTCCATCCCATGTGCGGAACAATATCCTTTGCCGGAAATTTTCTGACATTGATATCAAAAATCCCCATTCCTTCGGTATCTCCTTCTTCATTTCCTTTACACATCAGCTGCATTCCTAAACATATTCCCAAAACAGGCTGTTTAAGGCTAGGAATCAAAAGATCAAGCTCTTTTTCCTTCAGTAGTTTCATGGTGGATGAAGCTTCTCCCACGCCTGGAAAGATCACTTTATCAGCTTTTAAAATCTGTTTGGGATCATCGGTAATAACAGAATCTACTTTCAGTCTGTTGAGGGCATTCTGGACAGAGTTCACATTTCCACCGTTGTATTTTATTATAGCAATCATATTTATAAACTTCCTTTTGTAGAAGGTAAACTGTAATTAGCATCCGATTGATTCACTGCCATTTTAACGGCTTTTGCAAAGGCTTTAAAAATGGATTCAATTTTGTGGTGTTCATTATCTCCTTCAGCTTTGATATTCAGATTGGATTTTGAAGCATCTGTAAAGGATTTAAAGAAGTGAAAAAACATTTCTGTAGGAACATCTCCTATCTTTTCTCTTTTAAACGGAGCATCCCAAACCAGCCATGGTCTGCCTCCAAAATCAATTGCTACCTGAGACAAACAATCATCCATCGGAAGCAGGAATCCGTATCTTTCAATTCCTTTTTTCTTTCCTAAAGCTTTTAAAACAGCTTCTCCCAGTACAATTCCTGTATCTTCTATCGTGTGGTGCTCATCTACAGTAAGATCTCCTTTTACTTTAATGGTAAGATCCATATTTCCGTGTCTTGCAATCTGATCCAGCATGTGATCAAAAAAGTGAAGCCCTGTTGAAATATCTGATCGTCCGTTTCCATCAAGATTGACCTCGATTTCAATATCTGTTTCATTGGTTTTACGGGAGACTTTAGCATTTCGCATTCCTGATTTTAAGAACTGATAAATCTCTGACCATTTTGTTGTTGACAGCTCAGCTTCACTATTTAAGTTTTGATTAAGATAAATAGATTTAGACTTAAGATTTTTAGCAAGTTGCACATCAGTACTTCGATCACCAATTACATAAGAATTTTCAAGATCATAATTCCCATAAATGTATTTTCCCAGCATTCCTATTCCAGGTTTTCTGGTAGGAAGATTTTCGGATTCAAAGCTTTTATCAATTAAAATATCGCTAAAAATGATCCCTTCATTTTCAAATGCCTGTAACATTTTCTCATGAGGTTTTATGAAATCTTCTTCAGGAAAACTATCCGTTCCCAATCCATCCTGATTGGTTACCATCACCAACTCATAATCCAGCTCACTCACAATTTTTGAAAGATTTTGAAAAACCCCGGGATAAAACTCAAGCTTTTCCAGGGAGTCTACCTGAAAATCTGTGGGCGGTTCAATAATTAGTGTTCCGTCACGGTCTATAAAGAGTACTTTTTTCATTGTTAAATACTTTTCAAAAGGTTAATTAATTTTTCATTTTCTGCACGATTTCCTACATTGATTCTGATACATCCCGGAATAGCAGGATCTCTTCTGCTGGTTAAAACTTCCTCTTCCAACATTCTTGCATATACTGAATCAACATTTTCCATTCTGATCAGGAAGAAATTGGCATCCGTTGAAAATACTTTAGAAATGCATGCAATTCCTTCAAACTGCTGTTTCAGCCATTTTCTCTCTTCCAAAATAAGATTCACATTTCCCTGAAGTCTGTTTTCTTCATCCAAAGTCTTTAAAATAAGTTCCTGGCTTAAAACATTCACATTATATGGTGCTTTTACCGTATTGATCAGGCTGATAATCTCTTCAGATGCGTAAGCCATACCTACTCTCGCTCCGGCAATTCCCCATGCTTTAGAAAATGTTTGCAGTACGATTAAATTAGAATATTGATCTAAAAGTTCCAGACTTGATTTTTTCCCAGAAAATTCAATATATGCTTCATCTACCACTACAATTCCGTTGAAGTTCTGAATATAGAATTCAATATCATCTACACTGTTTCCCGTAGGGTTATTGGGTGAGCACAAAAAGAAAATTTTCAATGAAGGATCTTCTGCAGCTTTTAAAAAATTATTTTTTACAATTTCAAAGTTTTCATCCAGATTCAGTTTCAAAACTTTATTCTCGTTAATTGCTGCATAAAAACCATACATCGCAAAGGAAGGATTCATCATCAGAATGGCATCTTTTTTAGGCTCACAGAAAATTTTAATGATAAGGTCTATCAGCTCATCACTTCCGTTTCCTATGGCAATCTGTGAGGATGAAACATTTTTAAGCCCTGCAAGCTTGCTTTTAAGCCTTTTCTGAGTAGAATCCGGATAGCGGTTGCATTCCCCGAATGGACTTTCATTGGCATCCAGCATAACTGGAGCATTGAATTCATTATGATCCCTGAAACTGATGTAGGGCTGTAATTGTAATATATTATCTCTTACTAAAGTTTTGATACTGTTATTTTTCATTGTACTTCTTTTATTTTAAATCTTTTCTTAACCTTTAAGTTATTTTCTTAATGATTCATTTTTTGATAAACGTAAAGGCGCAAAGTTTTTCATCTTATGTTTTTTAGGCGCAAGAAAATCAAAGATTTTCAGCAAGGGTCTGAATTTTATTTTGTATTTTTATATGCATTATTCAATTTTATCGGAGATAAAATCTTTGCGTCTTAACACGTGCTCCAATTATATTCTTCTTACCTCTTTGCGTTTTCCAACAATTATTATTTTAATCTTATCGAGACTGCATTTTTGTGTGCAAACAGTCCTTCTGCTTCTGCCATGAGTTCTATTGTTTTTCCTAAATTCTGAAGTCCTTCTTTTGAAAGGTGCTGGAATGTTATTTTTTTCACGAAACTATCCAGTGAGACTCCACTATAGTTCTTTGCATAAGCGTTAGTAGGAAGAGTGTGATTCGTTCCGCTGGCATAATCTCCTGCGCTCTCACAAGAATAGTTTCCAAGGAAAACAGAGCCTGCATTCTGAACCATAGGGATATATTTTTCAAAATCATTAATTGCCAGAATAAGGTGTTCCGGAGCATAAAGATTGCTAAACTCAAGGGCTTCTTCCAACGAATTCGCTAAAATAAAAGAGCTGTTTTCCAAAGCCTGAGCTGCAAATTCATTTCTTGGTAAGTCTCTGATCTGCTTATCAACAGCCTCTATTGTTTCTTCAAATACTTTAAGGTCTGTCGTAATAAAAACAACCTGACTATCACTCCCGTGCTCTGCCTGTGAAAGAAGATCTGCAGCACAAAATTCAGGAACAGCCTGCTCATCAGCTATGACAAGAACTTCACTTGGTCCGGCTGGCATATCAATAGCTATTCCATAACGCTGAGCATATTCTTTGGCAGCTACTACAAACTGATTTCCCGGTCCAAAAATTTTATAAACAGCGGGAATGCTTTCTGTTCCGAAAGTCATAGCAGCAACAGCCTGTGCTCCACCTGTTTTAAAGATTTCCGAAACGCCACAAAGTTTTGCTGCATAAAGAATTGCTGGGTTGACATTTCCATTTTTATCCGGTGGCGTGCAAAGGACTATTTCTTTACATCCGGCCAGATTCGCTGGAACCGCAAGCATCAGCACTGTAGAAAATAAAGGAGCAGTTCCTCCCGGAATATAAATTCCAACTTTTTCTACAGCGCGATTTTCGCGCCAGCAAACCACTCCTTTCGTAGTCTCAATTTTCTGGATTTCCTGTTTTTGAGAAGCGTGAAATGTTGAAATATTCTCTTTCGCCTGTTTAATGGCTTGTTTCAGTTCATCATTAATCTGCTTTTCTGCCTCCTGAATTTCAGCATCAGAAACTTTTATTTTTTGGGTATCTGCTTTGTCAAATTTTCTATTGAATTCTATTAAAGCTTTATCTCCGTTTTTATCAACTTCTGTAAATATTTCTGCGATCAGGCCTGAAATTTCTTTCTGTTCCAAAACAGGACGCTTTACCAAATCTTTCCATGTACTCTGTGTGGGATATCTGTATATTTTCATTGTATTATTTTAATATTTTTTGAACCATTAAGCTATATGTCCCAATTTTTTTTGAACGCAAAGGCGCAAAGTTTTTAATTCATATATCTTTTTTAAGGCGCAAGAAAATCTAAGATTTTCAGCAAGTATGTGAATATTTATACGGTATTCAATTTTATCGCAGATAAAATCTTTGTGCCTTACAACAGTCTTAATTTTTATTTTTTTGCGTCTTCGTGTTAACCAACATTCACCATTATCATTTTTTAAATAACCATTTTATCAATTGGAATAATTAAAATATCCTGAGCACCATTTTCTTTCAGTTCGTCAATGACTTCCCAGAAGCGCTCTTCATCAATAACAGAATGAATACTGCTCCAGCCTTCTTCTGCCAATGGGATGACTGTAGGACTCTTCAATACCGGAAGAACTTCAGCTACTTTCTGAATTTTTTCATTGGGGACATTCATCAGAATATATTTTGAATTTTTTGCTTTTAAAACAGCTTTAATTCTGAATACGAATTTTTCAAGAATGACTTCTTTTTCAGCCGATAATTGGGGAGTTTGAGCCAAAACAGCTTCCGATTTCAGCAAAGTGACCGTTTCTCTTAATCCGTTTTTGAATAATGTGCTTCCGGAACTTACAATATCACAGATTCCATCTGCAAGGCCAATATTAGGAGCAATTTCTACAGAACCTGAAATAACGTGAATATCTGATACAATTCCTTTTTTTTCTAAAAAGCTTTTGAGCGTATTAGGATAAGAGGTAGCAATTTTTTTACCTTGAAAATAGGAGATTTCGTCGGTTTCTACTTCTTTGGGAACAGCCAGTGAAACACGGCATTTTGAGAAACCAAGTTTCTGGATGGTGGTGATATTTTTACCTTTTTCAATCAGGAGATTTTCGCCAAGAATAGCAACATCCACTACTCCGTCTTCCAGGTATTGCGGAATATCTGAGTTCCGAAGGTACATGATTTCCATCGGAAAGTTATCTACTGAAACTTTGAGTTGGTCTTTACCATTGTTGACAAAGATTCCGCAGTCTTTGAGAAGCTGTAGAGATTCTTCGTAAAGCCGGCCGCTTTTTTGGATTGCAATTTTTAATTTACTCATTTTGCCTTTTTTGGGTCCGAGCAAATAAAAACTGATTTATTGAAATTTCTGAGAAGAATTCAGGAAACAAAAAAACCGCCTATTTACTCAGACGGTTTTAATTATTTTTGATTTTAGCACATACTTATATCAATCAATTCCGCCTAACAGAGATGATGATAGTAATGATGTAATGCTAAAAATATTGGTTTCATTGTATTGAATTATGATGCAAATGTAGGATTTATTTTTAAAATGCAAAGTTTTTTCAGATAATTTTTTGATAAAAATTCATCAGCTCCTCAGCAATTGGCTCGTCATTAAACTTCTGAACAAACTCAAAACCCTTTTCCTCACGGCGTTTTCTCTCGGATTCATTTTCCCAGAGAAATTTTAGTTTGGCCCGGATATCAAGATCATTGTCAGGATTCACATACATAGAGTCTTTTCCTCCGGCTTCCGGCAGACAACTTGTATTGCTGGTAACGACAACCGTTTTGGAAAAAAGTGCTTCAATGACAGGAATTCCAAAGCCTTCAAAGAAACTCGGATAAACAAAAATATCTGCCAGTTTATAAAGACAGGCCAGCTCATCCATAGAAACTCCTTCGAGGAAGAGCACCTGCTTTTCCATTTTGTTTTTTTTCAGGAAACGTTCTATTTTTTGGTAATACTTAGTCTTCCTTCCCACTACTACAAGAGGAATTTCTGTACCGCTGAGTGCTTTTACAACATTCAAAAGGTTTTTGCGGTCTTCAATAGTACCAACGTTAAGTACAAATCTTTCGGGAAGTTTAAACTTCTCTTTTACAGCCATCATCAGTTGCGGTGGCTGCTGTTCTTTAAAAGCATGATGACATCCCTGATAAATAACTTCAATCTTAGCCTCAGGAATTTTTAAATATTGAATAATATCTCTTTTGGTCTGTTCTGAAATAGCAATAATTTTATCAGCCGTATCAGCGGCTTTTTTAAATTTCCAAAAATGGATTTTCCTGTCAAAAAAAGAATAATACTGCGGATATCTTACAAAGATCAGATCATGGATAGTAACAACCTTTTTAATAGGTTTGGGATCCCATTTTAAGGGAAGTTCACCGGATAATCCATGGAAAATATCAGCTCCCTGTTTTTGGGCATCTTTACCCATTTTCAGCTGGCGTGACAGATTTCCTTTTGAGGTTTCAATAAAGTGAACATTTGGGCGTTCCAGAATATCTTTTCCTCTCTCCGATTTGTTTTTGTTGAGTAACAGATATTCGTTCTCCGGTTCATATTCGGAAAGAATTCTTACGAGATCTCTCGAGTAGTTTCCCAGACCGGAGGTATTGTGGAAAAACCGTTTTGCATCAAAGGCAATCTTCATCGTTGTATCTGTTTTTGGAATTCCTGAAATGTACCGAATGTATGTCCTTTTTGTTTCAGCCATCCAACAAATGAATCAAATCTTTCTACCATATCTTTTCCTGAGTTTTTTACCGTAAATCCAGGAAGCTTAAAGGCTTCATCTTTGATTTCTGCAAATTCCCATGGATGGAAATAAATGTTCAGATATTTGTCTTTTTTCAAACTATCCGAAGCCAGTTTTTTGTAGAAAAACAAAGGAAAATTGTGAAAACTTAACCAAAACAAAGGGATTCTGAAATTGGGTGAAACCGAAGCCGGGACCTGAGTCACATTTCCTTCTTTGAAATAAGTTCTGGACACTTTTAAATTATTATATCTTCCCGGCAAAAACGTAGGATTGATGGAGGAATTGTAAGAATATCCTGCTTTTTCCACTTCTTTTTCGTTCACAGGCATCATTCTCGGCATTCTTAATCCGGTAACCTTTGTAGAAAATAATTCTTCCAGTCTTTCTCTTGATTCCTTCAGGTGTTTGTTTTCAAATTCTGAATGAAACCACGTATGAGAAGCCAGTTCATGACCTTCATTTAATAACCTTTCGATAAGGTGTCTGCTGTTTTCTGCAAAAACTACCGTGGAAAAGAAAGTAGCTTTGGCATTGTATTTTTTAAGGATATCAAGTATTCTCTCTAATCCTGTCTGTGAAATTGAAATCTGCTTTTCAAAGGGAATTTCACCCTTATATTCTAATGGCATATCAAATTCTTCAATATCAAAACTCAATAAAACCATTCTAAAAATTTTTGTTTTTAATAATATAATTAGGTCTGTCTTTCACCTGTTTGAATATTTTACCTAAATAAATTCCCATAATTCCTAAGATAATAAGCTGAAGTCCACCAAAGAAAACAATAGTCATAATCAAGGATGCCCAACCTGATATTTCAGTTCCGGCAATAAAGGAATGAATCACATACGTTCCATATCCGATCACAGAAAGTGCCGAGAATAAAAATCCAAGGTATGCTGCCAGATAAAGAGGTTTCACACTGAAAGCAGTGATTCCTGTAAAGGCAAAAGTGAACATTTTCTTAAGATTGTAACTGCTTCTTCCTGAAAGTCTTTCTGCGGCGGTAAAGTCAATTCCTATCTGTTTAAACCCCATCCAGCTTGTCAGTCCTCTAAGGAATAAGTCATCTTCATTAAAGTTTCTCATTACATCCACTGCCCTTGCATCCAGTAATCTGAAATCTGAGCCGCCTCCTTTCGTCAAATTGACGTCTGACAAACTTGATAAAAGCTTGTAAAATAAATCTGATGTTTTTCTTTTAAAGAAAGATATTTCCTTTGGATAAGTCCTGAAAGTAAAAACCACATCATAGCCTTCCTCCCATTTCTGAATCATTTCCGGAATAAGCTCCGGTGGATGCTGAAGATCTCCATCCATCGAAATAACTGCATTTCCCTGAGCGTTATCCATTCCTGCTTTTACGGCTGGCTGATGGCCAAAGTTCCTCGAAAACTCAATGAATTTTACTTCATCATATTGACTGGAAAGGTCTTCTAGTTTTTGCTGGGTATTGTCTCTGCTACCGTCATTTACAAATATGATTTCAAAGTCATAGCTGCTTAAACCATCGAAAACTTCTTTAATTTTCTGATGGATCATAGCAACGTTTCCTTCTTCGTTATAGGCGGGAATTACAATTGAAATTTTCTTCATATTTATTAATTCAGGCTGTAATTTTTCTCAAAATCTTTAGTCAGGAGCTCATAAGTCACTCTCAACCAGATCACAATACAAGGTACAGCTTTTAATGAATATTTGATGATATAGTTTTCTTTTACAAATTTCGGGAATAGATCTGAAGTCGAAAAACAAGTGAAAATAATGACAAAAACAAGCAATCCTATTATAAGCGGTGTTCTTTCTTTCTGAAGGAAAAACCAGATCAGGACTCCTACAACTGCAATAATATAAGTTGGAGATTCTGAACTGGAGCTGAACAATACCAAAAACAGTAATGTTGAAGCCAGAATCATCAATTGGAAAGCATAGTGCTTATACTGCTTAATTCTGATATAAGGTAAGGCAAAAAGTGGTAATCCACCCGCTAAAAACACGAGATTGGAAATGGATGCATCTCCTAAGACTCTTCTTACAAAGCCCATCAGCGAGATATCCTGCATATTTCCTAATACCTGATTTTCATTATTCTTCTCTACGATAGACTGAAACCAGTCTGAATAACACTGAATCACAAACTGCGGACTTGAATATGCCATTGGAAGGACGAAAAACAATACTGCAATCGCTACTCCGGAAAGAATAAATTTAGTTTTGTTTTTAATGAAGAAAAATTGTGTCAATCCTACAATTCCGTAAATTTTCACAAATATTCCTATTAAAATGGCAGTTACAGATTTTACTTCTTTTCTTTCGTAAATGTATACTGCGGATAACAGCAAAAGGCCTGTCAGCGCTACATTGAACTGTAAACTTAAAGCCGCTGTAATGTATTCCTGAAGACAAAGCAGTCCGAAAATTGCTTTTTTACTGTCTGAAAACGGCAGTTTATAAATACCATAGATGAAGATAAAAGTATTGGCAATATTCCAAAGTGAGATTCCAAGCCAATCCGGCATCATGGCAAATGGTGCAATCAATGCACTGAAAAATACGCCATAATGATTTAAATCAAAATAAAGATCGGGATAATGGATAAATAAATTTTTCTGATGAATCGTATTAAAGAATACATTTTTAAAAATCAGGTAATTATTAATCGCATAATCTCCTCTCAGGAATTTGGAAATTGCTGTAACAACCGATATAATAAGATAAACCCCAAATATATATTTAGGGTTTAATAGTATTTTAAGGAATTTTTCTTTCAAGATTGTGGTATTAGCTTACAATATTAATCCTAAACAGCTACATTATTATCTCTCAATGCGTCATTCAGAGATGTCTTCTTATCTGTAGATTCCTTTCTCTGACCAATGATCAGTGCACATGGTACCTGATATTCTCCAGCCGGATATTGTTTTGTATAGCTTCCTGGGATTACAACAGAACGTGCAGGAACTCTTCCTTTGATTTCGATAGGTGTATCTCCTGTAACGTCGATAATTTTTGTAGAAGCTGTCAATACTACATTTGCACCCAATACTGCTTCTTTTTCTACGTGAACACCTTCCACAACAATACATCTTGAACCGATAAAGCAGTCATCTTCAATGATTACCGGAGCAGCCTGTAACGGCTCCAATACCCCACCGATACCCACACCACCACTCAGGTGAACGTTTTTACCGATCTGTGCACAGCTTCCTACTGTAGCCCAAGTATCTACCATTGTTCCCGAATCTACGTAAGCACCAATGTTTACATAAGATGGCATTAAAATAACACCAGGAGCAATGTAAGCACCTTCTCTCGCCACTGCATGTGGTACAACTCTCACCCCTTTTTCAGCATAGTTTCTCTTCAAAGGCATTTTATCATGAAATTCAAACGGGCCTACTTCAATAGTTTCCATTTTCTGGATTGGAAAATACATTACTACAGCTTTTTTCACCCATTCATTTACCTGCCATCCGTTTTCTGTAGGCTCTGCAGTACGAAGTTCACCTTTATCAACTAAAGAAATAACCTCTCTGATCGCCTTTTGGCTGTCTTCATTCTGCAATAATTCTCTATTATCCCAAATGTTTTCAATAGTTTGTTGTAACGACATGTTTCTTATTTAAATTAGTTTGAAAAATTATACCGGCCAAAGATACAAAAAAGTTCAGCAAAACGGTTTTTAACATTATGCTTTTAATAAAGGCTCAGCATACGATTCACCCTCTTTTTATAAGTCAGATAGATTTCTCCGTGCTCTTTTATGAGATACTCTTCTTCAAGCCTGATCTGAATCTGCATCAAAACATTTCCCATCAGTAGAAAAGAAAAAGCAATGACAGTAGGAAAAACAAGAAAAAACCCGACAAGGCTGATGGTCATTCCCAAAAATATAGGATTTCTTGAAATCCTGAATAATCCATGAGTAACCAATTCTGTTTTTGTTGTACTGTCAATTCCGATCCTCCAGGAATTTTTCATTTGCAGTTGAGCCAGAATAACCCAAATCAAAGCAACAATCATTAAAACAAATCCTATATAATGAAAAAAGTCATATTCCAGTATATTGATTTTAAATGCATCGTACATATATTCCGGAAAAAATAAAAGAAGTATTGTATACATAAACAAAGCAAACAAAATCAGCTTAAAATAAAACCCTACCAGACCGTATGCAGAATCATCTTTAGGAAGGACATTCGGGCTTTTACCAATCTGTCCGGCTACTTTATAGCTTATTCCCACAAAGGAAACCAAAAAGAAGATCATAAAGTACGAAGGGATAAAGAATCTGATGAAATCTGCCATATGATAATAGTTTTTTGACAAATTTGCTGCATTTTGTGATGCAATTCTATTGCAATGATGAATGGTAGAAAGATTACAAACGGAAACGTAAAAATTCCCCTCCTCCGGAGGGGTTGCAAAAATTTGAAGAATTTTTGACGGGGTGATTAAAGAAGAAGATTATGTAAGTTTTGGCTAAAGCCAATTGATTGATTGATTAATTGATTGATTGATTGATTGATTGATTGATTGCCATTTTATTGAACGGACTAAAGCCCGTTCCTATTGAATATTTCATACATTATTACCTCGCAGATTGAGGAGATTACGCAGAATTTTAAATCCATTTAATCCAAAATAATAAATTCCATCGTTTTTGCAATATGCTTTTCCTGAATAATTCCCTGTGAATATGGAATATTGTGACCGGTATTGTATTTTGTCAAATATGCTTCATTAATTTCCTCAGTAAGGTCATTGATATCTTGTGGAATCAGAGCTTTTATGGGATAAATCGTTTCACCACATTGGATCTCTCCGTCTGGATTTTCTAAAAATGTATTGTACCAGCCTCTTTCGGCGAGTCCCCATGATCTTGCAAATACTCTATCCTGGACAACAACCATCCAGATTTCCAGAAACTCAGATCTCTTCTGTCCTGCTTTTATTCCGATAATAGTATTCGTTTTGATGTAGTATAATGTATTTTCTTTATTCATTCTATAAGTTTTGGGTAAAACTAGAATAAGAAAACAGAAATAAAAACTTTTTTATGCGCTGGGTAAGAAATAGAATGTGGATGACTCTCTTTCTGATGTGGATGAGTTTTAAAGCATCATTTTATTGAGAGCGGAATTGAGACAGTCTTTATAGCTTTTGGCCACGGTAATCTTTAATTCGCCGCATATAAGATGATTGTCTTCAAAAGACTCTATATTGGTAAGATTGACAATATATGAATTATGAACCCTCATAAATTCTTCCGGCAGACTTTCAATGAGGTCTTTCAATGTTTTGTAATAAATATATTTTTTATGATTTGTGGTATGAACTTCTACATAATTTCCGAGACCTTTGATGACATTAATATCTTTAAAAAAAAGCTTGACCAGCTTTTTATCTGTTTTAATAAAGGCAAACGTCCGGTTCTCTATCATTTAAAAATATTTTACAGCACTCTTTGGGCATGAAGATAGGCCTTATTCCAGTACTTTTCGTTCAGGGATGAAATCATTACTCCTTTTGAGGTAGAAGCATGGATGAACTTTACTTCTCCGTCAGGACCAATATCATGAACAATTCCTACGTGAGAGACTCTGCTTCCTCCCGCGGTTGCAAAAAACAAAAGATCACCGGGTTTTACGTCTTTGATATCAATATTTTTCCCGGCTTCAGCCTGATCAGAAGATCTTCTTGGAAGGTTGAAATCGTTTTCTTCAAATACTTTTACAGTAAATCCGGAACAGTCAAATCCTGATGATGTATTTCCTCCGAATTTGTACGGAGTTCCGATGTATTTTTCAGCATCCTTCAGAATATCACTGATAGACCTCGATACGTTGCCATCAAATTTTGAATCCAGTTTTCTGAGGTTCTCAGATTTAGCAACTGTTTTCGTATTTGATTTTTTATTTGTGGCACTTTTGGAGGATCCACAGGAAACTACAAAAACAGATGCTGCCAGTACAACAACCATCTGCTTTATTTTCATTTTTTGTTGAAATAATTCCGTTCCCATACTCTTCTGATTTATAATTAATTAACAAAACACATTACAAATATACATTTTATATTTTAATTATAATATAACTATACTACAACTATATTATAAATATATGTTAAAATTTTGTTTTCAAGTATTTATTGGTATATTTGATCTCTATTTTGAAGATATGGCAACATATGAAAGTCTTATTACAATCACGGGTGCTGTAGGCGACCTTGTATTTTATAATCTGAACGGTAAAAATGTGGTTCGGAAGAAAAGCGGGTTCAATAAAGTTGCTTTTAAAAAAAGTCCGTCGTATGAGAAAGTAAGACAGAACAGTTCTGAATTCGGGCACTGCTCCAAAATTGGGAAGATAATCCGGAAAAGTCTGGAAGTATATATTAAAGAAGCAGGTGATCCCCTCCTCTACCAGAAGTTCGCAAAGCTGATGACGGCTATTAAAGATTTGGATATAATCTCCGAAAGAGGAAAAAGAACGGTTGAAAATGGGTTCAAAACTGAAGAAGGAAAAAAACTATTGAGAGAATTTCAACTGGGTAGAGTCAATAATATTTCTGATTGCGTTAGAATTGAAGGTCAGGTTCTTTATAAAAATGATCGTTGTACGTCAGACCTTGCAGTGATTTTAACTTTGAAATTAGATTCTCAAAATTACAGCGTAGAAAGTAATGAAGAAATAATCAACTGGAATCAGCAACAGCAAAGACCTTTTAAAAAGTATTTTTCTGAGGATGATCTTCTGCTCTATTTTGTAGTATTGAAAAATGAAAATGATAATATTACCCACATGGGATTTGTTTAAATAAAAAAAAGTCTGCAGTAGATTCTGCAGACTTTCTTATTTTATTTCTTCTCTCCTTTCCAGCTCCCTGACTTTGCAGGTGTAGGAAGTGAGTTGGACCAGTTTCCGTTTCCTTTTTTTTCTGTCGTTAACGTTCCTTTAAAATCTCCTTGTGAAGGAAGTCCTACTCTTGCGTTAAGATCTCCTGTCTCACTTAAATTGCCGGTAATACTATAGTTTTCATTATTAACATCGGAATGCATTGTTCCTACCACTTTACCACTCTCATCTACCACGAAGTTCCAAACTCCTTTATCATTTCCTTCATAAGAACCTGACCATGTTCCTACATAATCATAGATCGTATCATCATTAGAGCTGCAGCCGATAAATAAAAACGCCGTTAATAAAAGTAAAAAAAGTTTCTTCATAGTTTCAGTAGTTTTATAACCTAAAATCCTGTTATTCTCTATGTACTTCCCTCCTAAAAAATCCGTCACAGAGAATAGTGCTTAATATTTATTATTTTTTTGTTCCGTGCAAATCTACTAATTTTTTCATTCAAATTATCTGAATTTTAATTTGCGTCCAATATGTTTATTAAAAAGCAACATATTTCGGCTAAAATACAAATATTTTTCAAACAAATACAAGGTGTATAAATTTTGAGTTATTTAGAAAGTGATCCCTGAAACCTGATATTAATCTATTCAATATCCGTTTACAATTAGTTTATATCAGATTTCGGGTTATTTCTACCCCTATTTTAAACTTATTTCCTATATTAGTGAAAAATTTAAACTTTTCAAAAAATAACATGAAAACAAAAACATTCTTTTTGGCAGCACTTGCTATTTGTGGGAATCTGATTGCCCAGGTTGGGATTAACACATCTACACCTACTCAAACGTTAGATGTCAATGGCCTGGTAAGAGTAAGAGGACTTTCAAATGCTGAAAAAAAAATTGTTGCGGCGGATGCACAGGGAGTTTTAATGCTTATATCTCCTGAAGAAATTTTCGCTCCGAAAGCTTTATTGAACACTTCTACTTCTTCCACTGAACAAAGGTTCACCGTTTACGAAGGAAAATGTTTTCAACCTACTGATAACGCTTCTTCCTGCACGGTTTCTTTAAATCATTACACATCCTGTACCGGATTTACCAATCCTGTAGACACCCAAATCATTGTAGGACAGGGTATCAATACAGGTAACGGGCAGTTTTTAGGTACCTGGACAGCCCGATATGTCGACAATAAAGGGTTCAGCGGAACAACTGCTGTTGCCAATCAGACCGCACCGGATTATCCGAGAATTTCTTATCCAACTGCCAATACTGTGAACTATTTAGGAAGTGGTAACTTCAATGGTCAATGTAATACTGATCTTGTAACTACGATCAATCAGACCACCGGAGATATAAAAGTAGAGTCTGTAAAACGGAACATGTTTGCACATCTTGTGTATCTTATCAACATTGCCCGTTCCAGATCTTTATAATACTCGATATTTGATTTCAAAAAGAGACAGTCACAATTCAATTGTGGCTGTTTTTTTATCCAGGACTCAAACCTTTCCGCTTAACGTAATTGTTTTAATTTTCATATTCAATCAAAGACTTTAAAAATGTTTATATTTTAAGCTGTAAATAACCAATGCTATTTTTTGTGAGAGCGAAAATATAAATACATCACTTAAAAATCGTACTATTATCATATGAAACAGATACTTACCGAAGAAACTTTTTCCTCACCACAATGGTTAAAAATAATCTGTTATGTTTTCGGACTTCTGTTAGTCTTGACGGCATTTGGTCTTCTCATGCAGAAAGACCTTCCACAGGAGATTATTTTTTTAGTACCATTACTTTTACTGATTGCTGTTAGTATGCTGATATATACCCGGCTAAGACTTATCATTTCAAATAAGGATATCCGCTTTACAGGAGGTTTGAGACAGCATCAATTTCTCTGGACTGATATTACAGGAATAGATATGAAAATGGTTGGGAAATATAAGACCCCAATCTGTATTGTATACTATGGTAAAAAATCACTGGAACTTCATAAGGGTTTTTATTTAAAAAGACAGTTCAATAGAATTTTATCATTGTTGGAAATGAAGGTTTCACCTGAACTATTTACAAAACAATACCAAACGATCCGTCATCCTATTAATTGATTTGCTAAAATCATCCAACAGAAAAGCCCCATTGGAGGCTAAACTATTGGATGGATGAAAAACTTATCCCAAATGTATGAAATATTCACCCCACCCTTTATGCGTACAATCATAATCAATGACTTTCATTGCTATTATTGTTTTATATTATTAATACAGTAGTTGATAAAATTACAGGAAAACGAAAGACAAATAATCTGTCTAGTTGATGATCTCTCCTTTGCTGTCATCTAATTTTTCACGAAACCTTTGAAGATCTTCAGGATTAGGTTTTGTCCATTCTTTAATCTCTCCAATAATTTTTAAAGGCATTTCGGAACGATAAGAACGGGTAGGATTTCCGGGGAATTTCTTATCCGTTACATTGGGATCATTTTCATAAGTACCTGTTGGCTCCACAATATATACACGCTCTACTCCATCGCCTTTTGCTAAAGCAGCGGCCAGCCCTGCTCCGTTAATCAAAGCTGTAAAATAGATGTGATTCATTTTTAATTCTGACTTATAATTTGAAATTCCGCCGGCAGTCAGTAGATCACCAATCTGCAAATCGGCCTTTGTTCCATGATAAAATGGTCCTTTATCAGAAGGATGATTTTTTAATAACAATGCGAGTTCTGCGTTCTTTTCTGACATTTCCATATCTCCTAAATTCTCATGACATTCGGAAATATTCAAATAAAGAGAGGGTAATGCACTTTTAACCGTGTCATCATTTATTTTTAAAGCAAACTCCAGAGAGGTTTCAAGCCACTTCAAACGATCAGCAGCTGTTTTTTGATGACGTGATACATAATGAGCAGCCAGAAATTTTTCATGATCGTCCCCGGCTTCTTCCCAGGCTTGTAAAAACAGCCTGATTGCTTCTTCAGGCATATCTTTATCCTCCATACTCATCCCCTGAAGGCAAAGCTTGATAACATTATTAAAAGGTGAAAATTCCATGCTTTATATTTTACTTATTTCCAAATGAAGATAAGCTTTTTATCATTTCGGAAATATCAGTTTTGCAGGTAATCCTTAATTGTTTTCAATACTCCAAAACTATCGTTGGTAGAAGCTTCAAAATTAGCTATCTGCTTCACATTGGGATGGGCGTTTTTCATAGCGTAAGAATATTTGGCATTCTTCAGCATTTCTATATCGTTCATATAATCTCCGAAAGCCATCGTGTTTTCAGGAGAAATACCCAGAGATTTCTGGAGTATTTTCAGGGCATTCCCTTTATTGATATCTTTATTCATGACATCGAGCCAATGCGCTCCGGAAATAACAATTTCAAGACCCAGGTCTCCAAATTTTTTTAGAGCAGGATAAAGATGCTTTTCAGAACCATCAGGATGATAGACCGCAATTTTAAAGGCTATATCATCAATTTTTTCCGTCAGATCATCTTTTTTCATGTTTTTGGTGTAGTACTTTGAGAAAAAATCCACGAACTGCTGATCATCAGTTTCATAATAAGCATACTTCTTAGCTGACAATACCGCTTTAGCTCCCGGTATTTCACGAACAGTCTTTATGATCTCAACAATATGTTTATACTCCAGGGTATCAGCAAAAAGTTCCTGATCTTTATAGATCACATAACCGCCGTTTTCAGCAATAAAACCGATCTCGCTCTCTATATCCCCGAAATAATGAGTAATCCCGGGCATCTGCCTTCCGCTTGCTGGTACAAATAAAATATTTCTTTTTTTTAATTCCTTATAAACATCTGAAAATTCAGGGCTCATTTCATGGCTGGAATTGAGAAAAGTCCCGTCCATGTCGGTAACAATTAATTTAATATGCTTCATAATACAGGTCAAATGAACAAACAACAGATCAAACTCAGATATTCATTAATAGAAAAATCAATACAGTTGAATATAAAACAATAAATATAACTTATTCAAATTCCTTTAATGAAAAAATCAATTAATGATCTCATCATAAAGAAAACACCTTTTTTCGGCTCCATTTCTAGAGCTAAAGATAGATTATTAAAACTGAAAAGCACCATTAAAACAGTTAATTCTAAATAAATTATGATGTGGATATTCAATCACAGGAAATAACTGTTTAACAGTTGTGGTACACTTTACAGGTCTTCCAGGTTCCCCAAACGCTTTTGTTTCAGCTGCTTATAAAATGAAGGGGAAAGACCTGTGATTTTTTTAAATTGATTAGAGAGATGGGCCACACTGCTATAGTTGAGTTTATAAGAAATTTCTGTAAGGTTGAGTTCATCATACAGCAGTAATTCTTTTACCTTTTCTACTTTATTGATAATGATAAAATGCTGGAGTGTCATACCTTTCACTTCAGAAAAGGTATTCGCAAGGTAGGTATAATCATATCCTAATTTTTCACTTACATAATCTGAGAAATTTTCTTTTGGAAGCTCATCTGAATAATGAATCATTTCTATGACTACATTTTTTATTTTTTCTATCAGGATACTCTTTTTGTCATCTAATATCTCAAGTCCTGTTTTAAGTAAGTTTTCTTTCAGAATTTGTCTTAGTTCAGCGCTGATATCCTCCAATAATTCTACAGTTCCCAAATCTACAATAGCATTTTTAATGCCCAGCCTTTCCAGTTCCTGATGAACAACCATTTTGCAGCGCAAACTTACCATATATTTTATATACAACTTCATCTCCCTTACTATTTATACTGTCAATTATTTCATTAACAGATGTTTACTCAAAGTTACTCTATTAAATCGAAAATATCTATGATTTATACAACAAATTGAAAGACAATTGCAAGGCTTTCCTTTTTTAATGATTGAAATTTACAGTTAACAAAAAATATTTCACAATGTCAAAAGAAAAAGACGGAAAAAAGAAGTCAGATAAAACTCCACCCGCGAAATCCGCGAAAGAGAAACGGGAAGAAAAAATGACTAAACGAAGAAACAGGGAAAACGAAGCCCAAAATACCAGCAACTAAATGGTATCCCTGAAAAAAGACGGAATTATACTCAGAAAAACGACATTAGACTTTGAGAGTGAAGGTGTTTTAAACCCCGCAGTTATTAAGGATAACGGAAAAATACATTTATTTTACAGGGCTCTTGCAAAGAATAATTTCTCAAGTATCGGATACTGTATACTATCAGATTATAAGACTATAGAAACCCGGTTGAGCAATCCGGTTATTATCCCCGAGTTTGAATACGAAAAACATGGTGTTGAAGATCCAAGAATCGTAAAAATCGATCATTTATTTTATCTTACCTATACCAGTTATGACGGGATTAATGCATTGGGAACACTTGCTGTATCGGAGGATCTTACATCATGGCAAAAACGGGGCATTATTGTTCCCAAAATTCCATACAACAAGTTTAGATTTTTATCAGAATCCCAAGGTGAAATAGCAGAAAAATACAGACGTTTCAACAAACTTCCGTCTACTCATACAAAGGATAAAGACATCTTTCTCTGGGATAAAAATGTGATATTTTTCCCAAGAAGAATTAACGGTAATCTTTATTTTCTTCATCGCATAAGACCTGATATTCAAATTGCAGGTATAGAAAACATTGAAGATCTGGATTCAGATTTCTGGAAAGATTATTTCCTTCACTTTAAAGATCATATTGTATTATCTCCCCTATATGAGCATGAAGTAAGCTATATTGGCGGAGGATGTCCCCCTATAGAAACCGAGCATGGATGGCTTTTGATATATCATGGCGTACATGATACCATTGAAGGGTATGTTTACAGTGCATGTGCTGCCTTACTTGATCTTGATAACCCCGAAAAAGAAATTTCAAGACTTCCTTATCCTCTTTTCAAACCCGAAGAAGAATGGGAACAGAAGGGAGAAGTGAACAATGTCTGCTTCCCTACCGGAGCCATTGCAGAAGGAGATACACTACATATTTACTACGGAGCTGCGGATAAAAGAATTGCTGTTGCTTCTTTAAATATCCCGGAATTGCTGAAGGAATTGCTACAGTACACTTCATAACTGACTATTCTATACAGAATGTCATACTTTAAAATAGATATCAACATGAATAAAAATATAAAATCAGATGTGGAGGAAAAGACAAAAAGACGATCTGTCCAAAATAGAAAAAACACAATTAATCATAAACCTGAAATTATCTTTATAAGTACTTTTCCTCCTAAGGTGTGTGGTATTGCAACGTATTGTCAGGATTTAATAAAATCACTTCAGATAAAGTTCAATGAATCTTTTAACATCATCATCTGTCCAATGGAAACTGAAGGGGAGCATTATCGATACGAAGAAAATCCTGAATATCGCTTAAATATATCCGATGCTATTTCTTATTTGGAGCTGGCTGATAAAATCAACAAAAATGATAAAATTCAACTGGTTATGCTTCAGCATGAGTTTGGATTTTTCACTGAGGCCAAAAACGGATTGCTGCTTTTTCTTCAAAATTTAGAGAAAGAAGTCATCATTACTTTTCACACAGTTCTGCCAAAACCAGACTGGGAGTTAAAAGAAAAAGTAAAAGAAATCGGCAGTTTCTGCAAATCTATTATTGTAATGACGGGTATTTCTGCGGACATCCTGTCTGTTGACTATGATATTCCATCTGAGAAAATTAAAGTGATCCCCCATGGAACTCACCTGTTACCATTTATCGACAAAATTTCACTGAAAACGAAATACGGATTTAAAGATAAAAAGGTACTTTCAACATTTGGTTTATTGGGGTCCGGGAAGAATATTGAAACCACTTTAGAAGCTCTGCCTGAAATTATTGCCCAAAATCCGGATGTAATGTTTCTGATTATTGGAAAAACGCACCCTGGTATCATTAAGCATGAAGGTGAAAAATATCGTGATTTTTTACAGGCTATTATTAAAAGGCTCCAGTTGGAAAAGCATACTTACTTTATCAATCAATATCTGCCTTTAGATGAGTTGTTAGAATATCTTCAGCTTACCAATATCTATCTTTTCACTTCAAAAGACAGAAATCAGGCGGTAAGCGGCACTTTTTCCTATGCAATTAGTTGTGGATGCCCCATTGTCTCCACTCCTATTCCACATGCCTTAGAAGTATTAAATGAAGACCTGGGAATTATTATTGATTTTGAAACTCCGAAACAGCTCGCTGCTGCCGTGAATACATTACTGAAAAACGAAAATACACAGGAAAAATTACGTTCAAACAGTTTGGAAAAAATGGCTCCCACAGCCTGGGAGAATTCATCTATTTCGCACGCCCTATTATTTCAACAACACAGCAAAGACAACATGATATTACATTATACATTCCCCATCATCAATCTTAGCCATATCAAAAATATGACAACAGATTTTGGAATGATCCAGTTTTCTAAAATCAATAAACCTGATATAGATTCCGGGTATACTTTAGACGATAATGCCCGTGCTATGATTGTAGCCTGCAGACATTACGAACTGAACAGAGATGAATCTGACCTAGATTTAATCTCAACTTATCTAAAATTTATTAAATTTTGTCAACAACCGGATGGTAGTTTTCTTAACTATGTGAATCAAAACAAGGAATTTGCTCAGCAGAATTATGAAACCAATCTTGAAGATTCCAATGGAAGGGCTATCTGGGCACTGGGATATCTCCTTTCCATAAAGAATATTTTACCTCAAGAGTTTTATGATGAAGCAGAATCAGCCATTGAAAAAAGTCTTTTATCTATTGAGAGCATCCATTCTACCCGAGCAATGGCTTTTATCATAAAGGGACTGCATTATCAAAACTCTGAAAATAATATTCCATTATTGAAAAAGCTGGCTAATCGGCTGGTAAAAATGTATCAGCATGAAAAACACAGAGACTGGCATTGGTTTGAAAGCTATCTTACCTATGGAAACAGTGTACTCCCTGAGGCTTTATTGTGTGCATGGATTACAACCCAAAACGAAATGTATAAGCAGGTTGCCAATGAATCATTCAAGTTTTTACTTTCCAAAATTTTTATTAAAGGTGGCATCAAAGTAATATCCAACAATGGATGGCTGCAGAAAGAAACGGTTAAAAGTCCTGAGACAATTGGTGGTGAACAGCCTATTGATGTTGCTTATACCATATTGGCTTTATCCACATTCTATAAAGTTTTTAAGGATGAAAAATACTTGCAGATGATGAGGAATGCCTTTAGTTGGTTTTTAGGAAAGAATCACTTACATCAGATTATTTATAACCCTGCAACAGGTGGATGTTATGATGGCCTTGAAGAGAAAAATGTTAATCTCAACCAGGGAGCGGAATCAACAGTCAGCTATCTCATGGCAAGACTCTGTTTTCCAAAATAACCCCTTAATTACTCTATATTTAGATATATTTACATGGTAATTTATGGAACTATAGTAATAAAAAGGTAAATTAAAAAAATAGCGATCAGTACAATTCCCTGCATGATATTGGTTCTGCCCGTTGCCAGTGAAACGGTAATAATAAAAAGCGATAGTCCCAAAAGTATTGTTGATTTGATATCTATCCCTAATGACATTCTTATACCGGTTATTACAGATATAATGGCAATCGCAGGAATACTCAGCCCGATACTTGCTAAAGCAGAACCAAAAGCCAGATTTAATGAGGTTTGAATTTCATCACTTTTTGCAGCCCTGAATGCAGCCAACCCTTCCGGAAGGAGAACAATACCTGCAATGATAATACCTACAAGAGATCTTGGAGCACCCACCGAAACAACTATATGTTCAACATCCTTTGAAAGAAGCTTTGCCAGTAAAACGACTATTCCCAGGGATAAAATCAATAATATACAACTGATATACAATTGTTTTCGGGAAATTATTTCATTACTATTCTGTACAGGCTGGTTTCCGGATAGTTTATTTTGCGGAGAAATGAAAAAACTTCGGTGTCTAAGCGTTTGGATCATGGTAAAACCAAGGTAAAGCGCTAAAGAAATCAAGGCGATAAAAAGCAATTGGAAGGAAGTATATTCACCTCCGAGATGACTTACCGTATAATTGGGCAGAATAAGCACAAAAATAATAACAGAGGTAAGTGTAATGAGTGCAGTACTTACCCCCTGTAGAGTAAAGCTTTGTTCTCTATATCTTAAAGAACCTATTACAATGCAGCTTCCAATGATTCCGGTAAGAATTATCATCACTGCTGCAAAAACCGTATCTCTGGCAAGGGTAATGGTTTCTAAACCTTTTGCTCCTATCATGATAGAAATAATAAGCCCTACTTCTATGACCGTAATGGCAAATGCCAGAAGTAAAGTCCCAAATGGCTCCCCCAAACGTTGGGCAATGACTTCAGAATGATACACCGCAGCCAAAACACTTCCCATTAAAAATAAAGCAAGAATCACAGAGTAATACCCTGAAGAAAAAACAGAATTTCCAACATAAGAGAACCACGCCAGGATAGGAACCAAAAACGTCCACATCCATAAATATTTTTTTATATTCATAAAAAGCATTAATAATTTTTACAATTGAATTGTCTTTTGGAAAAAATCAACAGGCTTATATTTTCCTTTTCAAAACAGTTTTATTAATGATTTGAAGCAGACTAGAGATGATGATATACCGGAAATATTAAATAGTGAAAAGAAAACTGAGAGTCCGGATCATCAGCTCAATTTAGTTATTCAGCAAGGTACGAATAATCAACCACTTATTTGAAATTATATAGCAGTATTTTGAATTGCAATCTTTTCATAAGACTCAATAAATTCCATTACTTCATCAGAGCTGCCGGATTTTTTGTTGCTTTTATGAACAATCCTATCTCAGATACTCAAAAAAATCTGGGATTTTTGTAAAAGTGTGATATCTGCAACATAAAAGAAACAATCTGTAATACAATAGATTATTAAACACCCAACTTTGTATTGTAGCAATGAAGTTACACTAAAATCCACCTTATGGACACAAACCACAATAAAGGCGACAAATCTTTCAAAATTCCTGAAGACTGGAATGAGCAGTCTAAACAGCTGAAAGAAAAATTCTCAATATTAACGGATCACGATCTGAAGTTTGAAGAGGGTAAAGAAAAAGAAATGCTTGAAAGAATCGGAAACAGATTAAGAAAAAACCGTGAAGAGGTTCTCAGTATTATCAAAGAAATTAATCTTTCATAAATTATTTTCAAGAACAGTTAAAACCTATGAAAAAGACATATTTATCAAAAGTTTTAGCTTGAAAAAGGGATGGGATATTAGACAGTTCTATCCCTTTTATTTACAATATCTTCTTTTCTTTTATGCTTAAACAGACTGTGATGAATCATAAAGAACTTGAGAAATCAAAAGTATATATTACCCACCAGATCGTAGAATACATTCCGAATTCTATAGTCAGCAAGACAATAATGGAAAAACTAACCGGCAATATCAGTGCTTTATCGTTTGACGACAAAGAAGGATTATCCGAAAAAATTTCTCCTTTTGACGCTGTTGTACAGATTATTGAAGGTAAAACAGAAATCATTATAGACGGAGCTTCTTATTTTATGGAAGAAGGTGAATGCATTATCATTCCGGCCCATAAATCTAATTCTATAAAAGGAAATAAACGCTTTAAAATGATAGTAACAATAATAAAAAGCGGCTATGAATAATGTAGATACCATATCAGTTTTAACAAAAAAGATATTCAAAAAAACAGTTGAAATTCAAAAAGAATTTCCTGAACTGTATGATCTTTTAGACGAAACTCCATTATTTTTTTCTTTTGCAGAGAAAAATATTACGATCAGAGATTTAAGACAATATCTTATTTCCCTTATCAGACAGCAAAAATCCTTTGAAGAAGGGACAGCAAAAAAAAATAATATACAATAAACCCCAATGAAAAAGCTGACTAAGCATCCAAAGAGCAAATTGGGGCTCAGAAATAAAAAAAATATTTCAAGAAGGGCCTATTACTCGCAATTTGTCTCTCTATTTTACATCAGAAATACCAACATCACCTTAGAAAGAGACACAAAGGAAGTTCTTCGCATGTTAAAAGAATTACAGGTTCTCAATAACAAATCAAGATTGGTATTTAGTACTCACTGCAGTTTAAGCCAGCATAATCTGTGGCAGTCTGTTTTAGAAGACCTAAGTGATGATGTAAAATACATTAGAATACAGTTTGAATATATATTGGAGAATATTATTAAAAAAAATAAAATCAATTCACCCATATTCTGGCAGCAAAACAATGCCTATATAGATGAATGGGAAGAGAACTATAAAAAACTCATCCAACTGGCCACTGAAATTTTACCGGAAGAAGAAAGATTATCATGGAAGGCAACAATTTGCAATTTTTATGATGAAATTTTTTCTTTACTTATTCTACTTACCCGTGTATGTAAGCTAGAATTAGGCTTTCTGGAAAAGTATTCTACTAAAATCTTTAACAAAACCGCTATGGATATCATGAGGGATCTTCCTAAAAATTATACATTACAAGAAGCAAGGAAATATGAACATGAATATTTAAAAGTATTAACAAATTACAGTCATGAATTCTGCAGAAAAAATAATTTCTGGGACAACTTATTATATATACTTTCAGGCGGCATATACCAATTACCATCAGAACGTACCCTGCCTAAAAGGTGGACCAATATAAAAATCAAAGATAAGATTCCCCATAAAACACCAAACTAAATTTTCATATTATTAAATATTTTACAGTGAAAACAATACATCTTTTCCGGTTTAACAATTCAATTTTTCGCAATATTCCTTTCTTCAAAGAAGAACATAGGTTAAAGAATGATGTTACAGAACTCGATATAATGAATATTGAAATAGTAACCGAATATATTGTTAAAACCAATGACGATTTTACTTTCGAGAACACATCCAGAAATGATCTTTTGTCAATGTGTAAAAAAGCGCAGAAAACCATTGAGCATTACTTTGTGGCTGGGCTGAATGACTATGATTTTATTTGAATTAATTGTATTTACCAATTAAGTTATGATCAAGTTAATAGAAAAATATAAAGAATGAAAACAAGTCATTTTAGTCATAAGACAATACCTGAAGTGAACAAAAAGGAGAAGATATCAGAGAAGGGATATTTCTCCTTATAAACAGTTTTTATTTTTTAAAAGCCCATTCTTTCGTCAAATTTTCTGATATTTTTTTAGATCAATATTTGATTCAGAGCACCTTTAAAGCTTCCTAAAATGAACTCAGTGTAATACAGTTGAGCATCCAGGGCCTGGGTTTTATCATTAAGCTCTATTCGTTTGGAAAGAATGATATCTCCTTTATAGCTAAACGAACAGAATGAAAAAATATGAAAGCCTGAATTCCTTATAGAAGCAGCATAGCCGGTAGAAGATATTCCCCAGTCTGTTCCAAATGACATAGCGACCTTTCTTGCCATTATATCAGCCATATGCTGGGTCTCAAAATTATTTCCTTGCTCCTCAATGCGGTTACTGTCCAAAAACCTAAGCTTTTCTGGTAATGTAAATGCTGTTATACCGCCTTTATAAAATAGACTTGAATTAGGCATCTGTGAAAAAGCCAGCTGTACTAATCCTGAAGTTACGCTTTCTGCTATAGATACCGTCTCCCCAATTGTAATGAGTGAGGTACTAATATAATCCAGTAAGTTTTGCTGGAATTTCATGATATAAATTTTAGTGTTAATATACTTTATAAATCCTTGTACATTGCTATCATCTTAAATAACATCGTAATCATCTACTGTTGTTGCAAAATAATGCTCAATAGTTTCTTCAGCTTTTTTACACATCGTTAAAATCTCTTCCCTCGGAGTCTCTTCAAAAATAAAGTCCTCAGGAACGCTGATAATAAACTCAGTCACTTTTTCAGTGTTCATTAAATCATAGACCATTAAATCGTTAAGATTATCTATCCGGCATTCTTCCTTAAAAAATGGAATGTTACGGGAAATGGAATTTTTAAACTGAAAGAGATGTATGGTTTTCATGATTCAAATATTTTGATTAATGGAGACAACCCCCTATCTCCTGGGTGGCCGTCAAGCTGCCTGTTATCTACCATCCCATTAAAGTAATAATCAGTTTCTATGAGATAGTGTTGGTGTATAAATATATCATTGCAGATATCTTATAGATAAAGGAACGAAGACTATAGCCTCTCGTCCCTTTACTCATTAAAATACTAAAACAGATTTACTATTTTGATTTTAATAGCTCATTGTGTAATTGAGTATCCAAGATATTTTTCACGGTTTATGCCTTATTCCTAATATTTATCCTTTTAGTTTATGCAACTTGTTGGCTTTGTAAAAATTTCTTTCTACAGACTACAGCACCCAGATTTAATCAACTGAATACCAGTATACAAATATGGGTATTCTTAAGTACAATATGCTACACTTATTTGGGGCATACTTACATAAATCACACTTTCCCCTGCTTGTAGGCAAAATTTATTTGATAGTAATTTAATTGTCCATTCTTTTTCTAGTTCTGATCATGTTGGATTTGTACAGAAATCGAAATATTTAAAGTTGATAAAATGTTATTATTGCACAATTTATCTTTAAACAGTCTCGCTGCATTTAGCCACAAATTGCTCAAACTTCCGGTCCGTATTTCGCATGACCGGTCCGTGGCCAAAGCAGATAATGGTTGGATTCAGTTTTGCCAGCTTTTGGAGCGATTTGATGTTGCGCTGCTGATCCGAGGTAAACATGTTTGGCGGAAGCCTCAGACCGGTCGCTGTTGTGAGCAGATTCATATTTGTCGCTACATCACCGATGATCAGTACACCATCCTGTTCACGGAATAAAGAAATATGACCTGCCGAATGTCCGGGCGTCTCTATTACCCGAAAGTTTCCAATCCTATCGTTTTCAACTATTGTCCGTTCAACTTTATGTCCCTGGCCTGCCCAGTATTTTTGTTGAAGCTTTGCTATCCAATGTTGCGGAGTTGGATATTCATTGGTTACCATACCCGTTTCAGTCCTAAAAACTTCGCCAGGATGACAGAGTAAAGGTATTGCGAACTCAGCACATATCTGATCGCTACAGCCCTGATGGTCTGCATGGGCATGTGTAAGTACATGTTGATAAACAGGGATTTTCTGGAGAGCTTTCTTTACAGTTGTATACGAATTCCTTATTCCGGAATCTACCAATACACCTTCGATAATATAGCAATTGATACTGTTTCGTGGCATCAGTGAAATCTGGAATACTTCGGGAGCAATTTGACGTAACATCGTTTTTTTGTGCAAATCTACATCGCTGATCAGTACTGTATAAGGACATTTGTCCTATAATACGCTGGGCCTATGTATTTGTCCCTTTGCCCGTGTAAGCGATCGCTGCGTGATACCCAGGTACGATGCTAGATCCTGCGTCGCTATGCGTTGTACGAGCATCGGTTCGCTAGACAGAATATGCCGGTATTTATCTACAGCCGACTTATTATTGTAATTCAGCAGATAATGTTCCTTTTGGTTATACTCCTGCTCCATCACCCATTTTATAACTCCATTCCAAGCGGTCACCTTACCAAGCAGATACTCATAATCCGGGTAGCTTATCCTATAAACAATACTATCTTCTATAGCCTTTATATTCCTTCTGGATTTTTCCTGCGCCACAAACTCCGGAAACGAGGTAACAAATTCATTTTCAAATTTGAAGCAGGTAATATTTTCCTTTCCATCTTTGTCGATGGCATATGCTTTTACGGCACCGCTAGCGATATATCCAATATGACGGCAGATTTCATCTTCACGAATTAAAAAATCACCTTTCTTTAAACGGATCGGTTTGAAGAACTGCTCAGAAAAGCTGATTTCCTCAGCTAATAGTCCTCCTATTGAGGATAGGTAATTTTCAAATAAGTCAGTCATTTCGCAATGTTTTTGTTTTTCTATTTTCTTCTTTAGCGTCTATGGATTACACACCAAATACAATATACAAAACTAACAATTATTGAACATTCATTAGTGAATGTTTCAATCTGATCAGCCATTCTGTTCGGAGTATTATTACTCTCTATACTTACGGTAAAATGGTTCTCCTTTCTTACTTTCGACTGCATTTCAACAGATGCTCCTTGTGAAGCTGATGTTTTTATATTCCAAAGAAAGAATACTCTGAAGACTCATTAAACTGGTGATAAGATACTGAATAGAAAGTCTGATCTAATACAAAGCTTTCACAGATGAAATATTATGGCAACAAAAAAATACTGCAAGGTATAAAACCTTGCAGTAAAGCATTATGTGTTTTCAGAATCGCTGAACTTTATTATGCTGATAAGAGTTACAACATTAGTTTTGGAATTTTACAAAATCCAGATAAAAAGAAGGGTTTCCCGCATTGAAAGACGCTGGTACTACTCCATTTGTTTTACCAGCTAAGACAGTATAAGTTCCTGGTGTAGCAAAATATAGTACACGGTTTTGATCTCTTGGAAACATGAATGCAGCAGTATTTGATCCACAATAACTTCTCCAGACATCTCCAATGCCGTTGATATAGAAAAAGTAATCATTACAGTCAGAATTGATGGCAACTCCACATCGGAAAAAATACCAGCCCTTTGCCGGAATGGTTACCTGGACTCCCGTATTCAATCCGCCACCTCCGGTTCCCCCCGTAAAAGGGTTTACCAATGCTCCGGTATATGGCGTCCAATTGTTGGCAAATGCTGTAGTAACAGTTGATGACCATGTTGCTAAACCGTTGGCATCACTGGTCAGTACATATCCCAACTGCTGGGTGCCGTCTTTTATCTGAAGGGCTCCATTCGTAGTCCCGTTATCAATAACAACTCTGGCATTGGATGCTCCCGATGGTACTATATTGGTTCCCATCAGGACTTTTCCTGTACCGTTGATACTTAAATTATTTCCTGCCATTGCAATATCAGTAGCTTGTGAAAGAGTTCCTCCCAGTTTTACATCTGTACCTGATAAAGTAAGACCGTTACTCGCGGTAATATTGTTATTAATAATTGTTGTTCCGCCGTTTCCGTTACCTCCTGCAAGTTCTGTTACGGTCATAAATCCTATTTGAGGATTCAGCTGAGCTGTTCCTGCTCCTCCTAATCTTACTTTTACAGAAGTATCAACCGTAGGTCTATAAATAGCATAGGCTTCCGGCTGGCCACCTATTGAAGTTGCAGGATAATTATTTATTGCATCAACAACTCCGGTGGTACTGGAAGGAAGAACAGAATTGTTTGAAGCATCAACCCATTCATAAACCATGAAGCCACCCGCCAACGAGAACTCTGTAGCATGCACCTGACAACGAAGCACATAAGTTTTGCCTGCTTTCAAATTAAAAACACCGGCATTATAAGTAATATTATTGGATGCAATTACAGATCCGAACGTCACATCTGATCCGGTAGATACCGTTTGAATAGCATTGGGCTTAACAATAATATAATCTCCTGTAGAAGACGTCCCTTTTGAAAGTATTTCCCAAGTCGAAGCTGCTCCCGTAAGCCCAGTATTAATTAATTCTATACTTTGATTTGCTGGTACAAGAACGTTGGGATTTCCATTAATGGTCTCAGGTGCTGCAGAATTTACTGTAATGCTAAAGTTTGTATTATTTTTAATCCTATAGATACGTCCCTTATAATTTCCAACCCCGCTGATTGCAGAAGGAAGATTAAAAATAGCATTGGAACTCCCATTATAAGAGACATGGAAGTCTGATGAGGTCAAATTATAAGAGTTTGTATTGACAGCATTATAATTTGCCGCTAATGATCCGGAGATATCCATAGTAGAACCTGGATTCGCAGTATTAATACCAACATTTCCTGCCTGGGCAAAAACAACAGCAGGGCTTAAAGCTAACACTGCAAAAAATAATTTTGTATAAATCTTAACCATTCGTTATCGTTTTATATATCTTAATTGATATTGTTATTACGGAGGTAAAGATATTCTAATATCTATGCAGGAATCTTTGAATGCTGTGGAAATACATTTATCAGCGTGTGGAAAAATATCCACAAATGTAGATTCAAAAAATAGCTTACTTTATCTAACATAATTCTATGTATAAAGGTTTATAAAAAGTTGAACTAAAAGTCTTTGAAAACAAGTCGTTACTATCTTTTACTTGCTAGTCATCAGAATACTGCAAACAATTCAGTAGAAATAAAATTGCCACGATTTTGCAACAAACATTATAAGTTAATTTGAAAATGTTGCTAATTGAGAGAAAAAAAATCCTGCAAACTTTTAATTTTTGCAGGATTTATCAATCTTTTGTGCATTTTGAAGATTTTATCAATTACACCAGGTGGAGAATACGGGATTCGAACCCGTGACCTTTTGACTGCCAGTCAAACGCGCTAGCCAACTGCGCCAATCCCCCATGTCTTCATTTATTGCGAAGCGGGTACAAAAGTAAGTATTTAAATAATATATGCAACTATTTTGTGGTTTTTTATTTCATAAAAATTTGAAACCCTGTTATAATTCCTCATGATCATACTATTAGGACAAAAAAAGACCGAATAAACGGTCTTTATTAATTAATGTACTTCTGGGTCTGTTGGCGCTTTAATTATAACACTACAGGTGAAAATACAAAGCTCGGCAGAAGTAAACTCTCCAATATATCTTGTTCCACAAGTACATGAGAACCCGCCACTAATAGATTTTAACGCGTTTCTTGATAATTTTTTCATACTATTTTTTTTGATTCTGATGTGAAATTATAATTGTATGAGAAATAAGGCAAGATGTAATTAATAAGTGTGGCTGAATAGACAATAAGTGTAATCAAATACCCAAAAATTACGAACACCCACAATAAAAAATCCCTCTTGATGAGGGATTGAATTCTAAGAATCTAGATATTCCATTGTATTCTCATTCCAATAGCACCGGGGATTATCTGATCCTGTACAATACATTTCTCTCCTTGGAAATTTTCTTTAAATTATGGAATTAAAAATCGGAAATATTGCAGATTAAATTCTGTCATCAATATAAATGTAATGATGACTATTAATGGTTATAATAATTCTTATGAAGGTTCAGAGACAATACTACAATACTGTATATTTTTCATAAAATGGAGTAACTTTTATCCTTACGATAATTAAAGTAACCAAATCATTGCATATCAAACAGGAGATAGTCATTGTCTTGTAACAATTTCTTATTGTAAAAGTGATCCAGTCATCCTTTTCGATCAATTGGTACATTTTTTTTTTAAAGTACCTTATAATATGCTCCTTCCTCTTTCCTTTTAATGAAAATAAGTTTTTCATAATCTTTGATAATCTTTATTAATTTTTTAGTTTAACAAGTTTTTATGTTATCCTTATTTCATGTATTAGTTTTATTATTCCAAACATAGTGAAATACTAGCAATAATATTATGATCAAGATCATAATATTATATTAAAATTTACCAAATCCTTTCTGCTAGGGGAATTTTTAATTGTATATAGCAGTGAAGTGATTCAAAAAATCAAGTAAAAAAAGTGTTTTTTTTTGTTGCATGTTTTATTGTTTTTTTAACAAAAATTCATTATTAGCTCATAAAAATTAAAGATATAATAATAGATAAAGTTTATTAATAGCCAATCTTAACCTCTTATAAATCAAATTAAAAAAAAGCAGCAGGATGATAACGCTATCAACAGTTGTATAAAAAATAGAGTATCTTCGTTAGAGACAGAAATTTTTATCATCATGAAGTTAGAATTATATCAAATAGATGCATTTACTGAAAAAATTTTCCATGGAAACCCTGCATGTGTCGTTCCTTTAAAAAACTGGTTACCTGATGAGGTGCTTTTAAAAATAGCCCGCGAAAATGCCGTTGCCGAAACAGCTTTCTTTATCGATAATGGCAGTACAATTCATCTGAGATGGTTTACGCCTGAAATAGAAATGGACTTATGCGGACACGCCACTCTCGCTACAGCGCATTGCCTGGTCTCAATCTTAAACTATCAGAGCAAAAGAATTGTTTTTGAAACTAAAAGCGGTGAATTAACGGTTGATGTTAAAGATAACGTTTATTATATGGATTTTCCTTCAAGAATGCCTGAAGCAGCGGCTCTTCCAGACAGCATATCCAGATCGCTCAATATACAGCCCAAAGAAGTTTTCAAATCAAGAGACTATATTCTGTTATATGATTCTGAGGATGACATCAAAAACATCAGGATTGAAAGATCTGTTTTTGACCTTATCAATCTGGATCCTGGAGGTCTTGTGGTGACTGCTGCCGGTACAGACAGTGATTTTGTTTCAAGATATTTTACGCCACAGTCATCTATTCTCGAAGATCCTGTAACCGGCTCTGCACATTGCTCACTCATTCCCTTCTGGTCTTCAAGATTAGGAAAAGATATGCTTTTTGCCCGTCAGCTTTCTGAAAGAGGCGGACAGCTCTATTGTGAAAACAAAAAAGAAAGAGTGATTGTGGCGGGTAAAGCCAAAACGTATTCTATGGGACATCTGTGGATAGAATAATATAATCCCAATCAAACTGAATAGTCAAGTAGCTCGTTCTGGAGAAGGATATATATTGGAATGACAGCAAAAAAAGGCATTAACTATCTTTGGTTAGTGCCTTTTCTGTAAAAATTTGGTTCTCCAAAAGAATGCAGGCAAAAATCCCAATAAAAATTTTTTATTAAATATGAACGAAATTAAACTAGATTAATTTCAGTGAACTCAAACTGTCCTACATTTGCTAAAGAAATAAGACAATAAAAAATTATCACGTAAATCAACAATTAACATTAAAAATTTAAAACTATGAGCACATTTACATTAAAAGACGGAACTGAGATTTTTTACAAAGACCAAGGACAAGGACCAGTATTAATGTTTCACCACGGATGGCCATTATCATCTGACGATTGGGATGCACAGGTTATCTTTTTCTTACAGAGAGGTTACAGAGTAATTTCCCATGACAGAAGAGGTCACGGCCGTTCAAGCCAGAATATCTACAACCACACTATTGAACAATATGCATCTGATGCTGCGGAACTTGTAGAATTTCTTGATTTGAAAGATGTTGTTCATATAGGACACTCTACAGGTGGTGGTGAAGTAATCCGCTATGTACATAAATATGCCAATGGCAGAGCAAAAAAAGCTGTATTAATCAGCGCTGTTCCTCCGGTTATGGTAAAAAGTGAGAACAATCCTGACGGTGTTCCAATGGAAGTTTTTGATGGAATCAGAGAGCAAACTCTGAACAACAGAAACCAGTTTTATTTTGATCTTACATTTCCTTTCTATGGGTACAACAGAGAAGGTGCCAACATCAAAGACGGAATCCAGAGAAACTGGTGGAGACAGGGAATGATGGGTGGAATTGTTGCTCACTACGACGGAATCAAAGCATTTTCTGAGACTGATTTCACAGAAGATTTGAAAGCCGTTGATATTCCGGTTTTGGTTTTACACGGAGAAGATGACCAGATTGTTCCTATCGAAAATTCTGCCATAAAATCAGCGAAATTATTAAAGAATGGTAAACTGATTACCTATCCAGGTTTTCCACACGGAATGCCAACTACAGAACATGAAACTATAAATAAAGATCTTTTGGAATTTATCCAGTCTTAACAGAACATATCTATATATAAAGAAAGGTGGACTGCAATAGTCCACCTTTCTATTTTTGGTCATATTATAAAAATTAAATTGCTCAATAATAAAGCTTTTTACGTTTCAGATAATTGATAAGCTCTTTCGGACGGTCGGTCTGAATAATGTTGACTCCTTTATTAATATACCAATCATACATATCAGGATTATCCAAGGCCTGATCATCATTATTTCCTGCATTATGGTGCGGCCACAATGAATTGACCCAGATTTTGACTTTTTTTTCTCTTAAAGATTTAAAATCAATCAGATTTTTTTCTGTTGTTCCTACTGTAAATTCAAAGCCGTAGATTTTATAGTTTTGAATGTAATCTGATATTTTTTTAAGATCTTCACTTTTACCTAGCTGGATAATCGGCATATAGTGAATATCATTTTTAATGTCTCCGTACTTCTGGTTAAATTCAGTGTAAGACTCGTGGCCTTTAAACAAAATCTGATCAAGCATATTTCGTTTTTTCACCAAGGGATAAACCTGTTTGATGTAATCAAAACCTTTATCCAGGTTCAGAAGAATTTTACCGTCTGAGATTTCCAGGATTTCCTGTAATGTGGGAACTTTCATTTGGGTTTCCACTCCCAGCCCGTCTCTCAGATGCAGTTTTTTGATTTCTTCCAGTGTAAAATCAGACGGTTTTCCTTTTCCTGTTGTCGTCCTGTTGATGGTATGATCATGCATGAGGATCAGGATACTGTCTTTGGTCATGGCAAGATCTATTTCAGCCATATCCACTCCTTTTTCAATGGCTTTTTTCACGGCCCACACCGAATTTTCCGGAGCCTCTCTCCAATCGCCGCGGTGAGCTACCACCATTACTCTGTTATCAGGAAAATCAGAAAGTGAAATTTTCTTTTGTTGTGCAATGAACAGTGAAGAAAAAATAAGAAGAAATACTTGTAATAATTTATTGTTTAGCATAATTTCAAATGTTTAATTAATATCCGGGATTTTGTTTGATAGCGGGGTCTGTATTGATCTGTCCCTGCGGAACCGGCATCAGAAGATGATGGGGTTTGATCTGTGCGGTACTGTAACCCGCATTATTAGTAAAATGAGCCATCATAACAGAAATAGCCTTTCCGGTTCTCACCAGGTCAAACCAACGATGCCCCTCTCCTACAAATTCCAACCTTCTTTCACGGTCAATTTCACTAAGCAAAGCATCTTTTGTTGAAAGGCTTACAGCAGCAATTCCTGCTCTGGCTTTAATTTTATTTAGATATACATTGGCGTTGGTAAAGTCATTCTGTTCGGCAAAACATTCTGCCATCATTAGAAAAACATCTGCTAATCTCAGCACCACAAAATTGCTTCCTCCATCAGCAATAGTATTCGATGTTTTTACCAATTTTTTACTGAAAGGAATTCCGTTTGAAGTAAGCCCAATATATGCAGAACGTCTGGTATCTCCTGCTGAATAAAGGTTGTAAACTTCCTTGGTCGGAAGATTGTGTCCTTTGGCTCCTGAAACCGATCCTGAAGGACTGAACATCTGAAATGCCGCGCTTCCCTCCGAATTTCCGTTCAATCCGGAAGTAAACTGTACGTCAAAAATAATTTCAGCATTATTTTTATTAGTGACATCAAAAATTTTATTGACATCTGGTAAAAGCTGGTAGCCTAAAGATTCAATCTGATTCAAATAAGTCAATGATTCAGCAAATTTCTTCTGTGTCAGAAGCACTTTACCCATAATTCCCAACGCAGCTCCTTTAGTCACTCTTCCCTTTTGCGTGGTTGTTACCGGTAAAAGGTCAATAGCTTCTTTCAAATCCTTTTCTATGGCGGAATACACCTCTGCAACAGGAGTTCTTGGCTGCCCGAAATAGTCGTTAACATTCGTTGTTTCCTTTAAAACCAACGGAACATCACCATAAATGCGCACCAGATTAAAATACATCAACGCACGCAGAAATTTCATTTCGCCAATCCTAGTATTCTTCAGGGCATCCGTTATATCAGGAATTTTTCCAATCCTCGTCAGAATAATGTTTGCCTGCTGAATGCCGATATAATGGTCCTTCCACGCGCTTGCAATAAGGCTGTTATTAGGCTGAATCGTGAAAAAATCAAGTTCACCATACGTAAAGGCATCATTGGCAGGAACCTCATCATAAGTATTATCTGAAGGTAATTCTCCCAAAGCCGGCATAGCCAGCTGATACTGTCCGGTATACTGAAGCGCTCCATACACTGAAATGATACCCTGCTCAATTTCAGAGGAATTAGTATAAAATTGTGATGAAACTTTCTGTGCCTCAGGGTTAACGTTCAAAAGATCAGACGAGCATGAGCACATCACCGAAAGACTGAATATTGTAATGAATATTTTTTTCATGATTTTAAAATTTAAGGTTAAAGCCCATAGAATAAATTTTAGCTACCGGATAATAAGCCTGATCAAAGCCCTGCGTAAGAACATTATCTGAAGTAGCATCGATGTTCATTCCTTTATATTTTGACAAGGTGAAAAGATTATTTCCTACCAGATAAATCTGAGCGTTTTCTATCCCCATATTTTCAAGCATAGATTTGGGGAAATTAAAAGCCAGACGAAGCGATCTCAGTCTTACATAATCTGCATTTTTAAAGTATAAATTTGAAGTTCTGGCCTCTTTTCTGTTGTTGGAGAAATTCATATTCGGCATCCCAAAAAATCCATCAGGATTAGTTACTGCGTTATAACGGTTGTCAAAATAATACTGTGAAGCCATTCCGAAGCCTTCCCCTGATTCTAAAGTGGTTACGGCATCGGCATTGTAGATTTTCTTACCAATTTCGCTGTATAATGAGAAACTCAGCTCGAAAAGTCCATATCTGAAATTATTATTAAAACCGAGAATGTATTTCGGAACCCCGCTTCCAAAGCTTCTTTTATCATTGACATCAATTTTTCCATCGCCATTCAGATCTTCCATAATATAATCTCCGACCATTGTTCCGGTAATGTGTGGTGAATTGTTGATCTGTTCCTGAGTTTTATAGATTCCAAGGATATTGTAACCGTACATTTCACCAATTGAGCCACCTACTTTGGTTACAGAGAAGTTATTTTCTCCCGTGATAATCTGGTTCTGGCCATTTGCCAGCGCTAATACTTCATTTTTGTTGGTGGAAAAATTAAAGCTTCCGGAATACGTAAAGTCTTTAGCGATGGTAAAAGTTTTTGACGCAATCTGTAATTCAAAACCGGAATTTTTGATCTCACCGATATTCTGAAGTGAGGTACTGAAACCGGATTGCTGCGGAACGGGAACATCCAATAACAAACCGTCTCTGTTGAGGATATAATAATCTGCAGAAATGTTCAGCACATTTTTAAACAAAGAAAAATCAATCCCGAAGTTGTTTGATCTGGACTTTTCCCAGGAAATATTCGGGTTGGGAGCTGTTGCCGTTGTATATCCCGGCACTAAAATTCCTCCAAAATTATAATTATCAGGATTCATCAATGAAAGTGCCCCGAAATTAGGAATCTGATTATTTCCGTTGCTTCCTAAACTGTATCTAAGCTTCAAATCAGTCACGATTGTATTTTCAGGAAAGAAATTTTCGTTACTGATTGTCCAGCCTGCAGAGAATGCGTAGAAATTTCCCCATTTAGAATTTTTCCCGAAACGTGAAGAACCGTCTCTACGATAAGAAGCCATCAGGTTATACTTATTGTCAAATGTATAATTAACCCTGGTAAAATAAGAGAGCAGCCTCCATTTGTATTGTGTTAATGTATTTTTAAATGAAGTTCCGCCCGCAATATTTCGGATACTGTTATCAGGAAATGCTGTAGCTTCGGTTAAAAGCTGTGTATTGTCTTCCTGCTGAAAAGACTGTCCTGCAATAGCATCCACCCTATGAGAGCCCCACTTCTGATCAAATGAAAGTAAGTTTTCAATTAAATAATTTTTGCGGATATACTCTGTTCTGTTGGCAAAAGTAACATCCGGAGCTGCTGCTCTGTAAGCTCCTACCGTAGAAGGATCGAAGAAATTGTATTCGTAATTTGAATAATCTCCACCTACAGAAAATCTGTATTTCAGACCTTTCAACAATTCAAGTTCAGTGAAGATATTTCCGAATGTTTTAAATAAAGTATATTTTCTGTTGGTCATTTCCTGAACGGCAACAGGATTTTCTACCAAAGCTCCGTCGGTTGCTGTATTTCCTAAGATCTGCTGAGAAATGGCAAGACTTCCGTCATCATTGTAAGGTTTAAAGAAAGGATACATTGCCGTAGCCATCTGCAAAGGATTGTAGCTTCTTGAATTTTCTGCTGCATTAATAGTTCCCGTAGCATATGACGGTGTCATTGTTACGCCCACTTTCCATCTATCTGTAAGCTCTGTCGAAAGGTTGATACTTGTGGAAAACTTTTCGTAATCTGTCCCGATAACCAGTCCTTTCTGCTTAAAATAACTCATGGTAAAAGCATATTTGCTCTTATCGCTTCCTCCCGTAATATTTAATGAAGTCTGGCTTATGGGTGCTGGTTTCATAACGGTATTCAGCCAGTCGGTATCTGTTAATCCCGGCTGCTTTGCAAGGTAAGGTGCCAAATAATCAGGAATTAATTCTCTTAAAGAAGTTCCTTTGCTTATTCTTGTGGCATTATTATCAGAAATACTTCTGTTGCTTCCTTTAGAAAGATAATTGTTATCTCTGGCTTCCTTCAAAAAAGTGGCCATATCGTAAGCATTGACCAGTTTCACATTATCACTTCTCATCTGCATTCCGTAATAAGAATCGAAAGAAACAGCCATTCTCCCCTTTTTTCCCTGCTTTGTTTCTATGATAATTACTCCGTTTGCTCCTCTGGAACCGTAAATGGCTGCGGAAGCGGCATCCTTTAAGATATCAATTTTGGCAATGGAATTAGGATCAATAGCATTCAGATTGGAACCTTCAGTTAAAGGAAGTCCGTCTACAACAATCAGAGGATTGGAACCTGCCGTCAACGTACCAATACCTCTCACTCTTATTGAAGGTGAACCTCCCGGCGTTGCATTAGCCTGAGTAATCTGAACTCCGGTTGCTTTTCCTGCAATAATATCTCCGAAATTACTGGAAGCTACTCCCTTCATCTGTTTTTCGTCAATAGAAGAAATAGAACCCGAATTATTTTTCTTACTCTGCTTCCCATAACCCACCAAAACAACCTCATCAATGTTTTTTTCTCTGGATTTTACAGTGTCCTTAATTGAATTTAAATATTCTGCAGACTGTTGAGCATTAGTTCTCTGAATTTTTGCCATCACTCTTGCATTGAGACGAACAGTTACCGTTTTTTGATCTACATTAAAATCCAGACCGACATTTTTCTTCAGATAATCTAAAGATGCTGATAATGACTGATAGTTAACCTGAGATTCATCCACCTGGATATCTTTCAGGTCTGAAACCGAATAAAAGAATTTTACGTCATGCTCTTTTGAAAGTTTTTCAAAGATTTTAATCAAAGGCGTTTTCCGCTGAATAACGGACTGTTGAAAACATTTGTTAGCCTCCGCGTAGGTAAACTGTGACGCACACAAAAGACCCAACAACATCATGCTAATTGTTGTTTTTTTCATAGCTTTGCTGAAATTAGTTGTTATTTGACTGATTTATTTTCAATGCATCGGTAACCCCAATTACTGGTGCATTATTTTTCTAAAATGATATGATTTGCTGATTGCTTTCCTGCAGTAAGATTAAATGGAAATCCTATGGTTTTAATTACTTTATCCAAATCTCCGGTGATATCTCCGTATACCACATTCTCTTTATACTGCTGAGGATAGGTTATCGAGATATTGTAAGTCTTCTCCAGTTGGGAAACCGCCTGCCCGAATTTCATTTCATTAAAATCAAATGTTCTTACAACATCCTGATCATAGAAATGCTTCTCAGCTCCGTCTTTGTCTGCAAGCCATGTCTCTTTAGGTAAAAGGTAGGTTGTATTACCGTTGTAATCAATTTTCACTTTTCCTTCTTTCAGATAGACTTTTTTATCTACAGATCTCTGGTCAAGCAGGAACTTTGTTCCCAATACTTTTACTTTAAATCCATTGGCATCAATGATAAAGGGCAGCGCCTTATTTTTAGCAACACTAAAAAACGCTTTTCCTTTAAAAGAAACATTCCTGGTTTTCTTTCCGAAATCATCAGTCAGTCTCAATTCACTTTCAGGTTCCAGCGTAACGATACTTCCGTCAGATAATATAAATTCTTTTTGAATCTTTTCTGTTCTGAAAACCATTTGCCGGTGATCCAGAGATTTCATGTCATTCCCAGTGGAAAATAGAGTAATCAGTGTAAATAAAGGTAAAAGAACAGCTGCTATCCATAAAAACTTTTTTGTATTCTTTCTGAATCTGATTTTATTCTCAAGTCCATTCCAGATTCGCTGATCTGCAGAATCCTTTATTTTCTGATTTTCATCTTTAACTGATTTCCATTGATTTTCGAAATCCATATGCTCCTTTTTGATCTTTATTAGAGAATACGCAGGAAGTATGTAATCGTCAACCTATATTTTTTTGATTTAACGATTTGTTCATATTAGGTAATATTGGTTTAAGGCTGAAAATTGATTTTAATTAAATTGAGAAACAATTAGATATAGCTTTCAGAAAGAGATTTGAAATGAGACTTGCGGGCAGTATAAACAGAATAGTTTAAAAGAAAAAATTCAAATTTGCTCTTAGAAATTTCAGAACCTTGTTGACATGCTTTTCAACGGCAGTTTTAGAAATATCATTTTCCTGAGCAATGGTAAAAAGACTGAGATTCTGGATTTTATTTTTGATGAAAAACTCACGGCTTCTTTCGGGAACCTGTTCCAGGAGACTTTCTATTTTTTTGAGCTGGTCTTCCTGCTGTACCTGTTTCTCGATGTTTGTACTTTCTTCATCCTGTCTTTCCGGAGAATTTTCGAGAGGAACGAAAATCATTTTCCTTTTACGGTAGAAATTGGAAATTTCCTGTTTGGCAGATTTAAAGATAAGTGCTTCAATTTCTGACGGAGAATGAGCTTTGCATAAATACTTCCAGACGTGCATAAAAATATCCTGAACAATTTCTTCAATATCTTCTTCTTCCGAAAGGTATTTGGCCACAAAAAAATACACCCTGTGCTTGTAACCGGAATATATTTCTTTAAAATGATCCATTCTTTAATACGTCTTTGAACTCAAAACTGGTGGTACAAAAGTATCTAAAAGCTATGGCAATCGTATTAAATATATATTAAGTTTAAATCCTTAACAATAACTCATCCTCGGATTTTCACAGAAATATTTTCTGTTCAGAAAGAAAAGTTTAGCTCATCAGCAGAAGGTCTGAAATTGAAATGCATTGCTGCTGTAAAATAGTCACAGAACACCTGATGAACTGCAGAATGAACATCTGTTGCCCGGATTCCCAGCTGTGTATAAACAGTAAGAATTTGATGGGATAATTTTTGAACCAACTCTACTCCATATTGATGAATCTCATGTTGCTGATCTTCAGAAATCTCTTTGTGAGCACCGAGGATATTTTCTACATCTCTGCCAATGGTTAATACCTTTTCTAAATGCTTTTCAACAGATTCTGCAAAACTTTTGAAATTGATCTCAGGACGAATATATTCCGCTTCGTCTATAAAATGAGAAGCAATCCCCAGATAATTCACCAAAAGTGTCAAATCCGCAAAAATCCGGAATGGAATGCTATCCAGAGTATCATTCGTGAAAAAAGTATCATACACAAAACTGTAATCTTCACTTACTATAATATTCTCAATGATAAAAGAATAGGTACCACTGGCTTTCATTCCCATAGATTTCCAGTTGGGGATCATTTCAGCCTGCTCTTTCGGAACGATGAATGAGTGAATGATCTCATTGCCGTCTTTATCTGTTAGAGGTTTTCCGTTTTCTGTAATCTTAGCGTTCAGTGTGAAATGGGTCAGATGGGGTGCTCCTGTTGCAAAATTCCATGAACCATTAATCAGATAGGTATTTTCTTCTTGTTTTTCTGCCGTACCGCCAACCATTCCGCTTCCGCCAAAGCAGGTTTTAGAATGGGTAAACAATAATTGAGCAACTTCAGGTTTGATATTTCTGGAAAAATAATTAGCTCCGGCACAAAGCGTCAGCATCCAGCCAAAACTTCCATCGGCTTCAGCCCAGCCAAATAATGCTTTAAGACCTTCTTCAAAACGATAGCCTAGGCCACCATATTTTTTCGGTACCCAGATCTTAAGGAATCCTTCTTCATGAATATGTTGCAACACTTTATCAGAAATTACAGAAACTCCATGAAGTTCCTCTCTGATGTCTTTAGTACTCAGCATTAGCTTTGGATTTTATGATTTTTTGCCATTCTATATATCCGGAAATTGCCACTAAAAACAAAAACAACGTTAAAACAGCATAGAGATATAATTCTTTATGAATCATCAAAGGGATGGAAATAATATTACTTACGTTAAGTATCACCCAGTTTTCAATTTTCCGCCTCGCCATAAGCCACATTCCTGCCCAGGCAAAAGCACTTACTAAGGAATCCCAAACGGGAACATCCGAATCTGTAAAATGAGTAAGAAAGAACCAAAATAAACTAAAGGTTCCCAGAACAATTCCTCCGGTAATCCACTTTTCAGAAACAGAGGTCACAGAGATTTGCATTTCAGATTTCTGTTTCCCGAATTTCCAGTACAGCCATCCGTAGATGCTCATAATCAGATAATAAAGATTTAAGGTAAATTCAGCATAAAGCCTGGAAATAAGCATCACATACAACGTAAGCAAAATACCTGCAATTCCGAAAAGGTAGTTGTTGACATTGTTTTTACGGGCCAGTAAGACCTGAATCACTGAAAATAAGACTCCGAACCATTCCGGTAAGGTAATTTGTTTTAAAATGTCCTGCATCATATTAATTTTAGAAATCAAATGATGAGATGATAAGTAAGCAATCCCTACGCCGGCATTATCCGGATCAGGTGTGGAAATACATTCCTGGGTATCATCTCAGCCACTGTTATCTGTAGCACCCCATTGTTGGAGGCAAAGGTGCAGCTTTTTTGTGGAAAAAGAAAGGACTTCAGGCTTTTAATTTGAAATAGAATATTTCAAATTATCCATTACTACACTTCCCGAACCAAACGAAACGTAAGATTAATACGTTCCTTCATAGAAGTCACAGATTTAGCGATCCGATGTTCCCAATGTTCCTGCAAATCTCCTTTCATAATCAGCAATGAACCATGAGGAAGTGGCAGGCTGTATTTACTCTGGTGATGATCCTTTTTCCGGAAATCAAAATTCCTTGTCTGTCCTAAGCTTAAAGATGCTATTACCGGACGGCTGCCGTATCTGCTTTCTTTATCCCGATGCCAGGCAACAGAGTCATTATGATCCCGGTAAAGATTAAGCAATACAGAATTGAACTGATAGCCAAATGTTTCTTCTATTTTTTGTTTTAAAGAAAGCAGTTCGGGAGTCCAGAGGTTATTCTCCACTTCACCATTTCCTAATGGATAATCCGTTTTCGGATCACCATACCAGGCGGTTAAGCGTGGGGTCAGAACCGTTTTATCATACATTTTCTGGGTACGTTGTTTCCACGGAGCTGTTTCAAACAAGTGATTTTTAAGGCAGTCCGCTTCATCCTTGCTCAGGAAATGCTCTCTGTATTCCAAAAGATCTTTTGGAAATTCGTACAAATCTTCTGAATCAAACAAACTGAGCTGGGTCATTTTTTTATTTTTTAATAAGAGAAAAGTTTATACTATTGAAGTAATAAATTGATACAAATAATATCTGCAAATATATAAATAATGATACAAAATAAATCAAACCCTAAACACCATTAGAAAAAACTACATCCTGTTAGATTTTTAGATGAAGTAGATCATTATTTTTATTCGTTAAAAACAATCCTCTTTTTTGCATAATTCACTTTTATAACAAATTGTAAATTAAATATCTGAAATAATTAATACATCCAAAAAAACGAGTAATAATGCATTATATGCACACAATAGAATGTCACTTCGTCAAGATTTAATACTTAATTCAAAAATAATTATCCATCTTTGCAGCCTTAAAATCAAACACGCTAGTTTATTTCATGAGCATTACTTTTAAAAAGCGACTAATTATAGCGCTTGTATTACCTACGGCTGCCATATATTATGGGCAAAGTACGAAGGATTCTTTAGAGAAATCTAAATCTATTGATGAGGTTATGTTGGTAGGTAGAAACCTTTCCCAAACAGCCAAAGAGAGAAAAACACCTGTTGCAGTTTCCAACATTAAAGCAGCAGAGATTCAGGAGAAACTGGGAAACAGAGAATTCCCTGAAATTATGAAGTCTACTCCATCCGTTTATGTGACCAAAGTAGGTGGAGGATTCGGAGACAGCAGAATTAACATGAGAGGTTTCGATGGGGCTAACATTGCAGTAATCATCAACGGACAGCCGGTGAATGACATGCAGGGAGGTACCGTTTACTGGTCCAACTGGACTGGATTGGCTGACATTGCCAGCAATATTCAGATCCAGAGAGGGTTGGGAGCTTCTAAATTTGTAGTTCCATCTGTAGGGGGAACGATCAATATTGTAACCAAAGCTACGGATTCTGAGCAGAAAGCAATGGTTAAAGGAGAAGTTGGAAATGATAACTACTCCAGAATATCAGCAATGTACTCTTCAGGATTAAAAAACAAATGGGGAACAACCGTATTGCTTTCCCGCTGGCAAGGTGACGGATACATCAATGGAACAAAAGGAGAAGGTTACTCATGGTTTTTCTCAACAGGATTTAAACCTAATGAAAAGCATGCGTTCAATTTAATCGCTACCGGAGCACCTCAGGTACATGACACGAGAAGATCTTCTGCAACCGGAGCCAATGTGGCAACACTGCAGCAATTTGAAACTTACGGAAGAAGGTATAACCCGCAAACAGGAATGCTGAATGGTTCTCAATTCAATTTAGCACCTAACTTCTATCATAAGCCAATTGCATCCCTGAACTGGGACTGGACAATGAATGACAATCTGAAACTATCTACAGTTCTTTATGGTTCATGGGGACGTGGCGGCGGAGGTACCGGACTTAACGGTTCTATCAAAAACGCAGCCGGACAAACCATGAATTTCATGAATTATGGAGCAGGTGGAGATGGTACGATCAACTGGGATATGATTTATCGTTATAACAGAGGTGGTATGGTAACAGATTATAATGGAAATAGCTTCCAGAAATCAACCTTCACTGCACCTGCAGGCTCTCCTGGTGATTATAACGGACAATATGTAGCGACTCTGAACGGAACCAATGGAATCGTAAGAAAACAGAGTATCAATGCTCATGACTGGTATGGAGTAATTGCAGACCTTAATTACAAAAAAAATAACTGGACTTTCAATGGAGGGATTGATCTTAAAACATACAAAGGAGCTTTGTATGACATTGTAACAGATATGTTAGGATCAGATGCATTGTATGTTCCTAATACTGCCAATGCACCAAAAGGATATTTTATCAATCAGACTGTAAAACCTGAACCTCTTACGAAACTTAAAGATGCTCAGAAAGTATCTATTCACAACGAAGGTTTGGTAAAATGGGCTGGTATCTACGGAATGGTTGAATACAGCTCTGAAAAGCTAAGTGCTTCTGTTCAGGGATCCGTTTCCGAGCAGTACTACAAGAGAGTGGATTATATGTTGTATACACCAGGAAACCAGGAAACAAAATGGTATCACAAAACAGGATATATCGTAAAAGGAGGTGCCAACTATAATATAGATGATCACCACAATGTATTTTTCAATACCGGGGTTATTTCAAGACAGCCATTATTCAACGCTTTGTTCCCTTCAAACCAGAATATCTATAATGATGCTAAGAATGAAAGAATCTTCTCTGTGGAATTAGGATATGGTTTCAAATCGCGTTATATCGATGTGAACATCAATGCTTACAGAACGCAGTGGGATGACAGATTTATTTCAAGAACATTCAATGCTACGGCAGCAGATGTGGCAAAATTCTCTCAGTTAAGCCTTGGAAATGCTTATTTCTACAATGCTTTGAATGTAGGACAGGTACACCAGGGAATCGAATTGGAAGCAAAGGCAAGACCTTTTACTAACCTTAGATTAAGAGGAATGGTATCATTGGGTAACTGGAAATATAAAGGAAACGCTAACTTCAACATTCTGGATGTTCAAACCAACCAGGAAATAGCAGGAGCTACAGGAGTGATCAATATCAAAGACCTGAAAGTTGGAGATGCTGCTCAAACAACAGCGAGCATCGGAGCAGATTACAATATCACCAAAGCATTCAGTATTGATGCTAACTGGGAATATTATGACAAGCTTTATGCTCAGTTCAACCCGATCAACTTCCTTACCGAAGCGGCAAGAGAAAAAGGAATTGTAAAATTGCCTAGCTATCATTTATTTGATGTAGGTGCTTCTTACAAATTCACACTTGATGCGAAAAAATCTTTAACATTGAGAGCTAACGTGTACAACTTATTCAACAAATATTATATTTCTGAATTGAGCTCCAATATTTTTGCAGGTGACAAAATTGCCAATGGTCCGGATGCCGGAAAAACGTATCAGGAAGCTGGCAGAGTGTATCAGGGTGTTGCAGACGGTAATACAGGATTCCTTGGTTTTGGAAGAACCTGGTCTGTTGCAGCAACTTTAAGATTCTAAAACAATATTATCATTTCAATAATGAGACAATTAAACCCGCCAGTATTGGCGGGTTTATTATTAAAAACAATACTTGTTTTGGTAAAAATTTAATTTATATTGTCAAATTACTGAAAACCGTAATGATTAAAAATAAGTGTTATTTAATATTGCATTAAATAAATTATCTTATGAAATATCTACAATCACAAATGGTCTTTAAAGACTACAAATGGACAGCTAAAGCTGATCATGACAATCCAAAATTTATAGGTGCTCAAGATGCTGCTATGTTAAACAGACAAGAAGGATATGAAATGTTATATTTCATAAACAGCTTAGCAACAACCTGGAATTGGAATAATGCTACCGTTTCATCTTTTCAAAATTTGGAACGTATTATTAAAACTGAAGTTCCAAGTAATATCCGTAAACATGGAGAAATTAAAAGTTGGATTGAAAAACAATACGCAGGGAAAGGAATTTAATTCTTTATTTTAAAACTGCTGTTAATAATTAATCGGTCAATGCTATTGACCGATTTTTACTTTGAACTCTTCACCTGCAATGCCCTCTGATAAAAAGACTGACTTGCAATTTTATCCTCTGCTTCATCAATAGCTGCCAGCAGATTATTCTTATTATCGGTAATATCTCCCAGAATCTGTGACATCAGCTCCCATACAGGTTTCATTTTTTCAATAAGTGTCTGGCCTTTTGAAGTCAGTTTAAACAGTCTTTTTCGTTCATCCTGCTTATCTTTTTCCCATTGGATCAACTCCAGTTTTTCGAGTTCTTTGAGCAGGGTTATAGTGGATGGATGTGTGTACCCTATTTCATTGGCAATTTCGACAACGCTTGCAATTTCTTTTTTATAAATCGTAAAGATGACCGGAAACCATTTGAGCTCAAAATCAATTCCGAATGCTTTATAGATCAATGCTCCATCTTTTCTCAATTGTTCACTGAGGCGGTGCAGTCTGGTGGATATGGCAAGAATTCCTGCTTCGTTGATTACATTCATATTCAGTCAATATTTAAATGATAAAAAATATCATCAGCACTCATTAAAGGGAATTTTACAGGAAGATTTCCCTTTTCAATCTTCACAAAGTGATTCCTTTCGTAGAAACGCTGTGCAGCTTTCAGAACCGTTATGGTTCCCAAATATAAATCATCAATTCTGTTTTCGCGGCAGAAAGAAATTAAAACTTCCAATAACTCCTGGGCAATGTTCAGTTCTTTTCCTCTGAATTCTTTTTTAACAAACATTTTTCTGATCGCTCCTGCCCTTTCATCAAACTTAACCAATGCAATGGAACCTACCAGTTCACCTTCCACAAAAGCTCCCCAAAAGTTACCTCCGGCTTCCGTGTAAAAACTTTCAATCTGCAAAAGATCAGGTTGATCCTGGATCGTAATCGGAATATTAAACTCCTTCTGCTGAATCGTCAAAATCAGGTCTATAGCCTGTTCCGAATAAGAATTTCCTATGGGTTGTATCTGCAATTTCATAGTGATTGAATTTTAAAGTATAAAACTACGTAGTTAAATACATAAATGCAAATTGATTTTATATTTTAAAGAATTTTAACATAACTTAATTATAAAACAGGGACTTCTATATTTCATAATATTTATACAATTAATAACTAACTCAAAAACATGAAAATAGAAAATCTAAAATCTTTTGAGGGGCAACATTGCGAGACCACAGCAACAGGAACTTTATTGCTGCACCTCAGAATTGAACTTTCCGAACCTATGCTTTTCGGACTGGGTGAAGGACTTGGCTTTATTTATTGGAATATGAAAACAATGGACTTTCCATTTATCGGTGGGCGGGTAAAGCCTGATGTGCTGACAGGAAATTTAACCCAAAACTTAAATCTTGAATTAACGGTTAAGGAAACCTCTTCACAGCAAAAAGCCTGAGATAGGGTAAAAGCATTTCTTGATCATGGGCAGGTAGTAGGACTGAAAATGGATTGCTACCATCTGGAATATTTCTCAAACCCTTTTCATTTTGCAGGACATTACGCAGCCATTTACGGTTATAATAGTGAAAATGCCCTCCTGGTTGATACCAGACAACAGGGAGGTCAGGTACAAACATCTTTAAAAAGTCTGGTAATGGCACGTGCCGAAAAAGGACCCATGGCTTCTAAAAATCTGTATTATATCAGACAAAAAACAGACAAAAACCCGATTTGGAAAATGCAATATTAACTGCAATCAAAAATAACGCTGCAGAATATCTGAATCCTCCCATTATGAATATATCTTACAAAGGAATCCTGAAAACAAGTATTGAAATTATCAAATGGTTCAATACAAGTAAAGACATAGAAGGAGAATTTAAGCAAACAGCCTTGTTAATGAAAAAAGCAGAAACAGGAGGTGCATTGTTCAGGAATTTATACCGTGATTTTTTGAAAGAAAGCTATGAAATACTCCAACTCAATCAGATAAAAAAAGGTTACAAAGAGCTCACAGAAATTGCAGAACTCTGGACTGTCGTATCACAGCTGTTTGAAAAGGTAAGTGAAACAAAGGATATTCAATATATTCTTCAGTCTTCAGATATTTTAAAAACAATAGCAGCTAAAGAGAAAAGAGCTATGAAAGTCTTATCTACCCTTTAGCTGACAAAAATGCAGCTTTCTTACAAAAAAGGTATATATTTATATGCTTACTGCATGCTATTTCTTTCCTAAAAAAGTCACTAAATTTGAAAAAAAATAGATGGTAGTCAATTATTTTCAATATTTGCTGAAACCCTCTTTTTTATAATTTCATATGAAAACTCACAAAACAATGAATAATATCAACAACAATAAACAAAACGAATCAATAAAACAAATAAATACATAAAAAAGATTAAAATTCTGGTGTATTCGTAAAATATATTGCTATTATTTAAAAATTATTTATACTTTTGGATAATTAATTAAAAATAATGCATTCATGAAAAATCTAAAATTTATCGCTATTGTATTGGGAATAGTATCTCTGACTTCATGTAACAGAAATGAAGAAGAGCAAAATATTCAGAAACCAAACCAAGAAAATCAGACAATGCGTTCATTAGGAGCGGTATTGGTAGATGAGAATCTCTACAATTCGTTTGCTAAAGCTGATATAGAAGCATTAACAATGAAATTTAAAGGCAAATCAGCCAAAGTTCTGACAGCTTCTATACCATCAAGTTATACTATAACAAACACTCCTCCAATAGTAGATCAGGGACAGGAAGGCTCATGCGTTGCTTTTGCCACAGCTTATGCTGCTACAAGTATTCTGGAATATAATTTTAAAGGAATAACTAATCCAAGAAGTCCGGAATATGTATATAATCAAATAAAAATAAGCAGCTGCCCTAATGGAACTTATGTATCCCGTGGATTAAATTTAATAAAAAATCAAGGAGTATGTAGCTGGAATGAAATGCCTTATACAGATGTTGAGTGCTCTACACAACCTAATGCTTCTCAAAAAAACGCTGCAAGTACACATAAATTTACAACCTGGGCTACGGTAGATAAAACTAATATCAACAATGTAAAGACGCTCTTAAGTATGAATTTGCCTATCATCATTGCTATTACGGTAGATGGAAGTTTTGATAATTTAAGCTCAGCAGACAATTGGATATGGAAAAGCCATTCCGGTACTGTAAGAGGAGGACACGCAATTTGCGTAGTGGGTTATGATGATGCTAAACAAGCTTTTAAAGTACAAAACTCTTGGGGCACAGCATGGGGTGACAATGGATTTTTCTGGATAGATTATGCATTCTTTGCTAAGAGCACAAAGGGAGCTATTAATGAATCTTATGTAGCATATGTTCAATAAAAATGAAATTATAAAAAATTATTAAATGGTCGGAATAAATTCCGGCCATTTTTTTATGCTTTTAAGTCTGGATAATTTATCTTTTATAAAGAACTTATGAATATAATATCGAAGGGAACAATTTTAATCCACTCTAACTTTTTGGTTTTTATAAATAAAAAAACGTATGCCGGAATGACATACGTTTTATAATATTACAGCGCAAACACTATTATTTCCAGCCTCCGCCTAAAGCCTGATAAAGCTCTACAGCTGCTTTCATTTTACTGTATCGTGCATTGGAAATATTAAGTTCCGCATTCAATGAATTCACGCTTGCATTCAATACTTCAAGATAGTTGGCCATACCGTAGTTCACCAATTCCTGGGAATAGTCGACAGATTTTTTGTAGGCATCCAGCTCTTTTTGTTTTAATTCAATAAATGAGTCCTGTACAGAGAAAACCCTGATGGCATCTGAAACTTCTTTTCCGGCAGTAAGAACTGTCTTTCTGAAGTTCAAATAAGCAGTTTCCTGAGCAGCAAGACTTACATCATAGTTTGTTTTGATCTGTCTTTTGTTCAAAATGGGCTGAGCCAGTCCTGCTACTACATTCGCAAATAATGAATTCACACTGAATAAGTGATCAATATCCACAGACTGAAGTCCTCCGCTGCCTGTCAATTTTAAAGTTGGGTAAAACTGAGCTTTAGCAGCATTCGTCAGTTCAAAAGCATTCATTAAGCTGTATTCCGCTCTCATTACATCCGGACGGTTAGCCAGAAGCTGAGTGGGATATCCCAATTTTAAATCAATTGGAAGATTCTGTCCTTCCAGTGTAGATCTTTCAATAGAATGAGAAGATTCTCCCATTAAAAGACTCATGGTATTTTCAAGAAGCTGGATCTGTGTATCAATATCAATCAATAATGATTTGGCATTGAAAACAAGAGCCTCACTCTGCTGTACCGCTACTTCAGTAACTGTTCCTGAAGTTTTTAAAGCCTTTGTAGCTTCTAAGTTTTTCTCTCTTACAGCAATGGTTTCGGTAATAATTCTCTTCTGCGCATCAAAAGTTAGCAATTGATAATAAGCAGAAGCAATGGAAGATACCAGACTGCTTTTAACAGCTTTATGAGCAGCAACAGTTCCTAAATATGTGGCTATCTGTGCTTTTTCCTGTGCCCTTAATTTTCCCCAGATATCTGCTTCCCATCCGATACTTGCCGTAATGTCAAATTGGTTTACATAACGTCTTTCTCCAATGATCTGCCCAAATTGGGTGTTGATAGACTGAGTCTGGAAGGTATAGTTAGGTCCTATAGAAAGTGTCGGCTGATAGGCGGCTTTACTTTGTTTCAGATAAGCTTCTGCAGAATTGATGCTTTGCAGTGCGATTCTGATATCCAGGTTGTTTTCCAACGCTTTAGAAATATGTCCCTGCAGTATCGGATCTGTGAATATTTCTTTCCATGAAATATTGGCGATGCTGGCACTGTCTGAAGGAAGCATATCTGTACGAAATAGTTTTTCGTCTACCACATTCTTCGGTCTTTCATATTCTTTTCTTGCCATACATGATGAGATGGCTCCGAGTATGAAAACTGAAAAAGTGATTCCTTTTATGATGTTTAATAAGCTCTTCATTATTTTTAATTAGAAGTTAGAGTTTAGAAGTTAGAAGTTAGCTTTAGACTCGTCTCAAATTTCTAACTTCTAATTTCTTAAATCTTAATTTTATTCTGCTAAACTGATATCTTCTTTTTTGATAGGTTTAATTTTCTCCTGCAATGTTTCAAAAATCACATACAGAACCGGAATCACGAATAATCCCAAAACAGTTCCTATCAATAGTCCGATTGCCGCTCCCGTAGCGATAGATCTGTTACCTACTGCTCCAATTCCACTTGCAAGAACTAACGGCAATAAACCGAAAATAAAGGCGAACGATGTCATTAGGATAGGTCTCACTCTGGCTTTCGCTGCATTAATGGCTGACATTACAATTGTTTCTCCATGATGTCTTCTCTGAACAGCAAATTCGACAATAAGGATCGCATTTTTCGCCAGCAATCCCACGAGCATGATCAGGGCAATCTGGAAATAAATATTATTCTCCAATCCCATAATCTTCTGCCCGAAATAAGCTCCCATTACCCCAAGAGGAAGAGAAATAACAACAATCAGCGGAAGAATATAACTTTCATACTGTGCAGAAAGGATAAAATAAACGAAGATCAAACTTAGCCCAAAAATCAGAAGGGTTTGAGATCCTGAGTTTAATTCTTCTCTGGTTAACCCTGTAAATTCTACTGCATAGTTTTGATTCAGGGTTTCATCGGCCACCTGCTGTACAGCAGTAATTGCATCCCCGGAACTGTATCCGTCAGAGTTTGCTCCTGTCACTTTCACGGAAGTAAACAGGTTATAACGGCTTACAGATTGTGGTCCATATGCTTTTGTCAATGTTACAAACTGTGAGATCGGAGACATGATACCTGATCCTGTTCTGACATAAAGCTGATTCAGATTTTCGATGTTTTTTCTGTTTTCAGGAAGAGCCTGAACCATAACCCTGAACTGTTTTCCATACTTGGTAAAGTCGGCAGTATAAATACCTCCAATATACCCCTGCATGGTAGCCAGAATATCATTTACAGAAACCCCAAGCTGCTTGCTCAGCGGAACATTAATTTCCATCTGATACTGAGGATATTTAGTATTGAATGAAGTCTGTGCAAACTGAATTTCCGGTCTCTGCATCAGCTTCCCGATGAATTCATTGGTTTTAGCATCCAGATCCGCATATTCTCCACCTGACTTGTCCAGCAATACCATTTCAAAACCTGCACTGTTACCAAATCCCGGTACACTTGGCGGTTGGAAGAATACCACTTTGGCATCAGGAACAGATCCTACGATTCCAAATAATTTTTTGGTAATATCTTCAGAAGTCTGTCCGTCTTTTTTTCTTTCTTCGAATGGTTTTAGTTTCACAAAGGCAAGACCGTTGTTACTTCCGTTTCCGGATAAGAATCCTCTACCCGTAGAAATTGTTACATTCTGTACCCCCGGAACTTTCAATGCTTTTGCCTGAAGTGTTTTCAAAGCATTATACGTTCTTTCCATAGAAGCCCCCGGAGGAAGCTGAACATCTGTAAAGATAATCCCTCTGTCTTCTGTAGGTACAAAACCTTTCTTCATAGTGCTGCTTGCCCAGAATAAGATCCCTCCGGTAACAGCAAAAATAATTAAGGTAACCCATTTATGTCTTAACAAGAATACAAATCCTCTTCCGTAACGCTCAGTAGTTGTTTTAAAAGCAATATTAAACTTATAGAAAAACTTCTGTAGTAGATTTAAATTTTTATACTCTTTATGATGCTCTGCATGAGGTTTCAGGAATAGCGAACATAAAACCGGACTCAGGGTTAATGCATTAATCGCAGAAATAATGATTGCTATAATCAGCGTAATACCAAACTGTTGGTAGAATACCCCTGTAGGCCCCGTAATGAACGTCACCGGAATAAATACTGCAGCCATTACCAACGTAATAGAAATAATAGCTCCTGTAATCTCATCCATTGCTTCTACTGTCGCTTTTTTAGCATCTGAAATACCATGTTCCATCTTGGCATGAACAGCCTCGACGACGACGATGGCATCATCCACTACAATACCAATCGCCAGTACCAATGCAAAAAGGGTTAACAAGTTTAGTGAATATCCGAAAAGATTCAGGAAGAAGAACGCCCCTACAATAGATACCGGAACCGCGATGGCCGGGATCAGCGTAGATCTGAAGTCCTGAAGGAAAATATATACTACAATAAATACCAGAATGAAGGCTTCGATCAGGGTGTGTACTACCTTTTCAATAGAAGCTTCCAGGAATTCGTTGGTATCAAAGTTGAAAGTATACTTTACGCCCTTTGGAAAAGTTCCTTCGGCTGATTTCAGATAGGTTTTGATATTTTTAATAATCTCCTGTGCGTTGGATCCCGGAGTCTGGAAGATCCCCATACTGATGGAAGGATTGTTTCCGTTCTCCCCGATTCCTGTATAAGACTGTCCTGCCAGTTCTACTTTAGCAACATCTTTCAGCATCAGATTTTGTCCGTTTGCCAGAGATTTAATGATAATATTATCATACTGTTCTTTATCGTTGAATTTACCTACATATTTGATGATATATTCAAAAGAACTACCGCTATTCTGTCCAATAGAACCTGCAGCAGCTTCTCTACTCTGCTCATTGATGGCATTGGTAACATCTGTAGGAGTTACACTGTAGGCAGCCATTTTTGCAGGATCCAGCCAGATTCTCATGGAATAGTTTTTACCACCGAAAACGTTGGCATCCCCTACACCATTTACCCTTTTCAGGTTTGGAATAATATTGATATTCAAAAAGTTCTGAAGGTATACGTCATCCAAATCTTTATTTTCAGAATAGAAAGACATATACATCAGGGCACTGGTCTGCTGTTTCTGGGTTACAACCCCTGAACGCGTTACTTCAGACGGCAAAAGAGGTGTTGCTCTGGCTACACGGTTCTGTACGTTTACCGCTGCAATATCCGGATCTATTCCCTGTTTGAAGAAAACCTGGATCTGAGCAGAACCATCGTTCCCGGCGCTGGAAGTGATATAATCCATACCTTCCACCCCATTAATCTGCTCTTCCAAAGGTACTACTACACTTTTCATCACCGTCTCAGCATTGGCTCCCGTATAGTTTGCGGAAACACTTACTGTAGGTGGTGCAATATCCGGATACTGTGTAACCGGTAACGAGATCAGTCCTAACACACCGAGAATCACAATCAAGATTGAGATTACGGTAGATAAAACCGGTCTGTTAATAAAGTTTTTTATCATTAGAATTTCGGTTTTATTGATTGAACAAGACTATCCATTTTGATTGGCTTTGGTTTCACTGCTGTTCCCGGTTTCAAACCTCCGATACCAGCGGCAATAACTTTTTCACCTCTATTAACTCCTGATTTGATAAGCGCTAAATTGTCGATTCTGTCAATAACATTTACAACAATATTTCTGGCCGTATCTCCTTTTTCTACTTTATATACGTAAACAATACCCTGTTGCTCGTAAGTAGCACTTTCAGGTACAACAAGAACATTATCATAATGCTGAGGGAATCTGATGGTTCCACTGTTACCATTACTTAATAATTTCTGCGCATTCGAGAAAGCAACTCTGAACTGGATGGTCCCCGTTGTAGGATCAATCTGACCGGTAATAGCTTCTATTTTTCCTTTTTCAGGATAAAGACTTCCATTGGCCAGTTGAAGCTCAACCATTGGTAAGTTTTTGATTTTTTCAGGCATAGAAGCTCCCGGAGATTTTTCAAGGAAATCAAAATATTCTTTTTCATTCATTGCAAAGTAAGCATAGATCCCAGACGTATCAGAAATCGTCGTCAGAGGTGTCTGATCAGACGGTCCTACCAAGCTTCCTACTTTCAACGGCAGCCTCCCGATCACCCCTGAAATAGGAGCACGAATGATGGAATATTCGATATTGGCTTCTACTCCTTTGTAATTGGCTTGTGCCTGTCTTTTGGAAGCATTGGCCTGTTGTAGCTGGGCTTGAGCCTGTGCCAGCTGAGCTTGTGCAGTCTGCAGCTGTACATTACTGATGATATTTTTCTGAACCAAAGGTTTTAGTTTATTTACTTCAACCTGAGCAGCATTTACAGAAGCCTGAGCAGCGGCAACACTGGATTCAGCAGCCCCGATTCCTGCTTTGGAAGCGGCCGCATTTTCGTTCAGGATATTGGTTTCCAAACGGAACAAAGGCTGTCCTTTTGTAACATATTGTCCTTCATCTACCAATACCTGGGTAATATATCCCTGTATTTTTGCACGTACATCATTGTTTACCCTACCCTGAATGGTAGCCGGAAACGTCTGATAACCCACTATATTTTTTGACTCCACGGAAACAACAGGATACGGCTTGGCACCATCCTGTTTCGGAGCTTCTTTTTTGCAGGCTGTCAGTGAAAGCGCTGCAATGGAAAGTATAACTAGCTTATTATTCATTTTATAGTTTATTAAGAGATTCCTGTATATTTTCTATGTTTTTGTTTAAAAGTGCTTTGTAAACTTCTATTCTTTCATTGTATCCATCGTCTTTACTTTTTTTAAAATTGTTTAAATCATCTAATAGTTTCAGTTCGTCCTGCATTTTCTGGACAATTTTCTCGAATCGTATTTTTTTGTATTCATCATTGATGAAAAAATACCGCTTACGCTCATCCATTTTGTTACGGTCAACAATAAGCTGAGCATTTAACAATAATGAAATACTGGTAGAAACGGAACTTTTGCTCGCAGAGAGCACTTCAACAAATTCGTCAAAAGTAATTCCTACTTTCTCATAGTCAAAAAGAAGGTAGGAATAGATTTTTGATGCTAAAGGGGGTAAGTTGAACACAATGCCATAAAATCTTACGGCATCCTGAAATATTTTCTCATCAATTTCTATACTTTGGTGCATATATAAAAATTTGAACAAAAGTAAAAATTAGTTCAGAACCAAACGAACAAACCTGATAGAGTTTATAAATACAGGCCGGTTTAAAAATTCAATGAAAGATGATTTAACTTTTTGCTTAAATTATAATCTTCTCAAAAGCTTTTCTCATGCCATCTCTCAAAAGAACCTCTCCGCAATAGGAATAACCTCTGCCTTCAAGGATTTTCAACATCGCAATATTATCATGATTGGTATCTACTTTAATACTCTGAATGTCATGAGATTTGGTAAATTCTTCAATGTGATCAAAAAACTTCTTCACCATTCCTTGCCCTGCAAATTTTTCATCCACAGCTACTCTGTGAACCACTACAAATTCACCATCACTCAGCCATGCTCCTTCAATGGTACTGTAAGCAGGTTCATCATTCAGAATCAGTGCTCCATATACTGCAATTTCTCCGTCTACTGTCAAAACATGTCCGAAACCTTTAGCAATATCACTTTCTACTGTCCCGAGGTTAGGATATCCGTTCTGCCATTGGGTACTTCCGTCTTGTCTTCTTCTTTCAATAGATTGCTGGATAATTTCCCAAATCCTGTTTCTGTCTTCAATTTGCGATTGTCTTAGTTTGATCTCTGGGTTCATGTTGTAAAATTTGATTTAAAGATTGAATGATTTAAAGATTAAAAATCAGAACAACTGTCCGTTCAGTCTTTGAAATGTTGTCTTTTAATAGTTTGTAATTAATTAAAAAACCGAAAATTAATTAAGATTAATTTTCGGTTCGAAGTAGTAAAATTTAAAATTATGAAATTGTTTATTGATTTTCACTTTGTTGAAGGTAAGCATCAATAATTTCAAATGCTCTTTTTTCTTCTTCCAAATCTACCATTACCTTCAGCGAAGTTGCTGTTGGTGTAGTGGTAAACGTAAGATAGTTATTTTCAACGGTATTTGCAATTTGTGCATCATCCAATTTAGACTTAACCAACTGAATTTCTGAAGGATTATCACTTACATAAACTGACACTCTCGTACTTCTTTCCATATTCTAATTGTTTGAGTATCTAAATATACGATGTTTTTTTTAAAATTACAAATCCCGGGTTTTAAATTTTATTAATATTGCTTTCAATTTTATCTAAAGCAAGCTGGATTTCTTCTTTAGTAACATTCAAATGAGGTCTGAAACGAAGAGACTGATCTCCACAAGGAAGAATGATCAATCCATCATTGAAAAGCTCATTCATCAAATGATTTCTCTGCTCTGCAGTTGGAAGATCAATAGCACACATCAATCCTCTTCCTCTTGCATTTGAAATTTTTTCAGGATATTTTTCAGCAAGGGCTTTCAGGCTTTCCAATAAGAAATCACCAACCACTCTTGCATTTTCAACCAGGTTTTCTTTTTCAATCACTTCCATTACCAGCTGGAAACGAAGCATATCAATAAAGTTTCCTCCGAATGTAGAATTGATTCTTGAGCTTTCTTTGAAAACATTATTCGGAACTTCATCAAACTTCTCTTTATTGGCTAAAACACCACAAACCTGTGCTTTTTTACCGAAAGAAATAATGTCCGGTTTTGCTGTAAAGTGCTGGAATGCCCACATTTTTCCTGTAATGGCAATTCCTGTCTGAACTTCATCAAAAATAAGTAAGATTTCGTTGTCATCACAGATTCTTCTTAATCCCAACAGGAATTCGTCTCTGAAATGATTGTCACCTCCTTCTGCCTGAATAGGTTCTATGATGATACAAGCCACTTTATCAGGGTGCATCAGAATAGCCTCTTCAATTTGAAGTAAAGCAAGGTTTTCATTTTTGATTGTTTCTTCAAGGTTTTCTTCTGTAATCGGGAACTTTAATTTTGGATTTAAAATTCTCGGCCAGTTGAACATTGGGAAATATTGATATTTTCTTGGATCAGAAGTATTGGTTAAGCTCAAAGTATAACCACTTCTTCCGTGGAAAGCCTGTTTGAAGTGAATGCAGATTCCTGCTTCTGTTTCTAATCCTTTTGCAAAGTTTTTGCGGGTTTTCCAGTCGAAGCATGCTTTCATTGCATTTTCAACGCCCAGAGTTCCGCCTTCGATAAAGAAAGCATATTGTAATTCTTCAGGAATAACCACTCTTTCAAATACCTCAAGGAAATGAGCATATTCTTCCGAGTAAACGTCAGCCAAAGTAGGCTTATTTACAGCCATTCTTCCCAACCATTCTGATCTTTCTACAAGGTAAGGATGATTGTATCCGATGGATGCTGATGCAAACATAGAGAACATATCCAGGTATTCTTTGTCTGTAAGTTTATCATAAAGCCATGAACCGTGTGATTTTTCAATATCCATCACAAAATCGAAACCGTCTGCCAACACGTGTTTTCCTACTGTTTCTTTTACTTTATTTGCTTTTATATCTAATGTTTGTTCCATAATAAATTTGTAGTGTGATTTAATAAGTGAATGATTAAATGGTCCAGAGAATGAAACATTTAATCATTCAGGTTATTAAGTTTTATGTTTTTTTGAGTGCTTTAAGTAAAGCTTTTATAAATCAAATTTAATTCCTTGTGCTAAAGGAAGTTGAGCAGTATAATTTATAGTATTGGTTTGTCTTCTCATATAGTACTTCCAAGCGTCTGATCCGGACTCTCTTCCTCCTCCGGTTTCTTTTTCACCACCGAAAGCTCCACCAATTTCAGCACCGGAAGTTCCGATATTTACATTGGCAATACCACAGTCTGAACCTGCGTGAGAAAGGAATAATTCTGCTTCTCTTAAGTTCTGGGTCATGATTGCAGAAGATAATCCTTGTGGAACATCATTCTGAATAGCAATAGCTTCTTCCAGTGTTTTGTATTTAATCAGATATAAGATCGGTGCAAATGTTTCATGCTGAACAATCTCATAAGAGTTTTTCACTTCTGCAACGCAAGGTTTCACATAGCATCCGGATTCGTACTCTTTTCCATTTAAAACTCCGCCTTCAACAACGAATTTACCACCTTCTTTTTTACATTTCTTAATGGCTTCTTCGTATTGGTTTACAGCGTCAGTATCAATCAGAGGACCTACATGGTTATTTTCATCCAATGGATTTCCGATTTTCAGCTGCCCGTAAGCTTTTGTCAATCTTGTTTTCACTTCATTGTATACACTTTCGTGAATGATAAGTCTTCTTGTAGAAGTACATCTCTGACCTGCAGTTCCTACAGCTCCAAAAACAGCTCCGATGATCGACATGTCGATATCAGCTTCTTTCGTAATGATAATAGCATTGTTTCCACCTAATTCAAGGATAGATTTCCCGAATCTTTCTGCTACTTTAGAAGAAACCATTCTTCCTACTCTTGTAGATCCTGTGAAAGATACAAGCGCAACTTTTTTATCATCTACCAGTTTCTGTCCGATTTCGTGGTCTGAAACCAATACACTTGAAACTCCTTCAGGAAGGTTATTTTCCTTTATAACCTCCATCATGATATTCTGGCATGCAATAGCACAAAGCGGTGTTTTTTCAGATGGCTTCCAGATGGTAACGTTACCACAGATCCAGGCCAATGCTGTATTCCATGACCATACGGCTACCGGGAAGTTGAATGCAGTAATGATTCCTACTACTCCCAGCGGATGATACTGTTCGTACATTCTGTGCCCAGGTCTTTCAGAGTGCATGGTGTACCCCTGAAGTTGTCTTGAAAGTCCTACAGCGAAGTCACAGATATCAATCATCTCCTGAACTTCTCCAAGTCCTTCCTGTAATGATTTACCCATTTCGTAGGAAACAAGCTTACCAAGATCTTCTTTATATTCTCTTAATTTTAAGCCCAGCTGTCTTACGATCTCACCTCTTTTGGGAGCCGGGATCAGCCTAAATTCCTGAAACGCCTTTTGAGCAGTTTCAATTACTTTGTCATAATCACTTTCTCCGGAAGTTTTTACTTTAGCGATCAACTTTCCGTCCACAGGAGAAATGCTTTCTATCACTTTTCCTGAAGCGAAATATTTTCCGCCCACTGAAGTCCCTTTGTTCTCTTCTTTAATACCAAGGTTTTTGAGTGTTTTTTCGATTCCGAAATCCTTTACTTTTTTTGACATAAAATCTTACTTTTCGTTCTCTCTAAAGATAAAAATATTATGCGAACCTCAAAACTTTAATTTTTAATGTGTTTTTTATTTGGACTAATTATAAACATGCTTATCTTTGCAGGGTAATCATTTTGATAATCACCAAATGGAAAATTCACAAGAAAATAACTCAAAGCTTAAGAAGTGGTTCAAGCGTGTGGGATGGGCAGGACTTGCTTTCTTTACCATTAAAGGCTTGATTTGGCTCGTCATATTCTACGTTGGAGCAGATAGTCTTCAAAGTTGTATAAAATAAAAAGCAGAGAAAATTTCTCTGCTTTCTTTTTGGTATAAGGTGAATTGAATTATTATTTATTTATTGAAAAGCTAAAAAAAGAATCCTTTTTTATATTTTCTGTAATTTAAAAAAGAGAAGAAGTACTATCTTTTCACAGCTCTGTTCCCTGAAAAGAACATTTACACTCCTCGAATCATATTTTTAAACTACTCTTTCTTCTTCCTCCCAGCATTAACCAGGCTTTCATGCAGCAGATATTCAATCTGCCCGTTCACACTTCTGAATTCATCGCCTGCCCATTTTTCAAGGAGTTTATAAGTAGACTCGTCTATCCTTATCACAAAAGACTTTTTGCTTTTATTTTCTGAAGAGTTTTGAGCTTTTTCCGATTTCATTTTCTAAAATTCTCTAACATTATTTCTGATTATTTTAGTATAGATAGGATCTGTACTAAAATCTGACTGTTAATCTTTCACTTCTTAATTATAAAGCGTTCCTGCATTTAATATTGGAGTCGCAGCTTTTTCACCACAAAGAACCACCATTAAATTGCTTACCATTGCAGCTTTCCTTTCATCATCAAGCTCAACAATATTGTCTTCTGAAAGTTTTTTCAAGGCAAGGTCTACCATTCCTACTGCTCCTTCTACAATCTTGGTTCTTGCCGCCACAATAGCTGTAGCCTGCTGTCTCTGAAGCATTGCTCCAGCAATTTCCGAAGCATAAGCCAGATGTGAAATCCTTGCCTCCTGAATCACAATTCCTGCTTTGGAAAGACGGTCTGTAAGTTCCTGCTCCAAAATAGAATTGATTTTATCTCCTCCTTCTCTCAGTGTAATTGGAGCATGATCATCTTCTAAATTATCATAAGGAAAGCTCATAGCCAAATGACGTACCGCTGCTTCACTCTGCATCTTTACAAAGTCCGAATAACGTTCTACATCAAAAGCGGCTTTGTAAGTATCTCCCACTTTCCATACGATGACAACCGCAATTTCAATAGGGTTTCCCATTTTATCATTCACTTTCAAAGTCTGTCCTTGTAAATTCTCAGAACGCAAAGACATTTTCTGTGACGAATACAAAGGATTGATAAAGAATAATCCGTTCTCTTTTACACTCCCAACATATTTTCCAAAAAAGTTTAACACCCTTGAGTGATTAGGCTGAATGATCATTAATCCTTTCAGAAAAAAGCAGGAAGTAAGGAAACAAAGCATAGATATAACCACATAAGCGATACTTTGATCTACTCCGCTAACAAAGAAGTATACTGCTGCAACAAACAAGGCCAGGCAAATGACCAATGTAAGATAACCCGACATGGGTTTTAATGTTTTTTCCATAATTGAATTTTAATTTGATATTATTTTGATATCATAAAGATGATGATAATTTTTGAATTATGAATGATGAATTTTGTTTTTTTGAGGTGCGAGTTTCGGGGTTCAGGGTTACGAGCTTCGGGATATAGGATTCGAGTATTTTAGCTAACGCAAAGTTCGCGAGGTTAATTCATTAGGATGTATTTTATTTTGTTCGCAAAGCCACTTCGTTTAGCTAAGATCACTAGTTTCTTTGCTGAGTGAAACGCCTTTGCGAACGGCAACTCATCACCAAAATCATTGCGAACCTAAAAAAAACAAGTTCTTTACATTTTACAAAACTTCTATCTTAACTAAAATGTTTTCTTCTCTTGCTGAGTAAAACATCTTTGCGAACGATAACTCATCACAATATACATCATTGCGAACGTAGCGTTAAAACAACTCATCCCCAATCCAGCAACAATAGAGATAAAAAAATCCCGGAAAATGAATTCCGGGATTTTAATTGATATATTCAAAAATCTATTTCTTCGTTAAGGCTTTAAACTTGAAATAAGAAACAGCTGATAAAAGAATCATTGTGCCTATTCCGATGTATACCCAAGCCGGCACTGGTACAGGATCTCCTGCTGCATAGGAGTGAAGTCCGCTTAAGTAATAGTTTACCCCAAAATAAGTCATTACCATTGAGCAGAACGCAAACATGGTTGCTATATGGAATGCCCATCTGCTTCTCAATCCTGGCACTAATCTCATGTGCAATACAAAGGCATATACCATAATGGAAATGAACGCCCATGTTTCTTTCGGGTCCCAGCTCCAGTATCTACCCCATGATTCATTTGCCCAGATTCCTCCCAAGAAGTTTCCTACCGTTAATGCAAACAATCCGATAGTTAATGACATTTCAGAAACAATTACCAGTTCTTTCAATGTAGTATCGTGGTGAATTTTATACGTTTCTTTATTGGATATAATATAGAATACTAATGAGATTACAGCGATGATCATCGACAGGGCGAAGAATCCGTAACTGGATGTAATAATGGCTACGTGAACAATTAACCAATAAGACTTCAGTACCGGAACCAGCGGTGTGATCTGTGGATCAAGAGCAGAACCTCCGTGCGCAAATCCCATCATAATAACAGCTACCATAAATCCGGCTGCAGGAATCAATGCATTGGAGTTTCTATATAATAATAAACCTGCCGTAATACCTACCCAGGAGATGAAGATAATAGCTTCATACCCGTTACTCCATGGTGCGTGTCCTGAAATATACCATCTTGCAACAAGGCCTAAGAAATGACATAGATATCCTACTAAACCAACTGCAATGATTACTTTAATGATTTTATTTAAAACTTTGCTGGATTTAAACAGCTCAACAAATCCTAAGATTAAAAGAAGCCCTCCGATAAGAGTATAGAAAATCAATAATTTAAAGTTAATATCTGCTTTATTCATGAAAACCTCAAGATCAACTTTAGATTTAGCAGGAACTACTGCCTTACCCCATTTCTGCTGGTATTCTGAAAGCTTCGCCAATTCTGTATCTGCTTTGCTCCAGTCTCCGGTTTTTTGTGCGGTAAGCGCTTCAGCAAAATAAGGTCCCATCACCTGCTGGGATTCCATGTCCGGCTCGAATTTTTGATCTAACCATGAATGCCATGTATGGTTGGCATCATTTTTTACAGGAACAATTCTCATAAACTGGCCGCTGAAAAACTCATTGAAGATCTGCACTCTTTCGTTTACAGCAATTACTTCCTTATCGTAGTTTGTTTGTTCAGCTGGTTTTTTACGGAATGCAGTATTATAATCATGTTCTAAAATATAGGTTAGATTACCATTGGCATCTGCGGGGAAAAGGTTCATCAGTGAAGTATATCCATCTTCATCTGCCTTTGTTTTATTTTTCAGTTCGTCCCCTCCTTTCGTTCCTACTTTAATCATAGGAACCATAGTCCAGCTTGGGGTATCTGTATTGATTGAAAGGAACCATTGGTTAGCAGTCAGATACTTTCCGTCTGTTCCTTTGAATTTATCTTTCTTGTATAGTTTTCTTAAAACATCCAATGCTTCAGTATTGATAGGAACAATTCTTCCCTCAAAACTTTGCACCAAAAGGTATCCGAATTTTTCTGCATGCTCTTCACTGATTTTGTTTCTTGCAATGATTTCATCCGGAGATATAGATCTCATTTTACCCATCGGTGTAGCCAGAGAATTCTGTTTTGGGGCAGCACCATCAAGAGGCTGGGCAGATGGAGCCGGAGCGTGAGAATGATTGTCTCCTTCCACATGAATATGTTCTCTGCTTCCGTCAGTAGTTCCATGAGTTTCAATCTTCTGTGCATTTAAACCTAAGCTTAAGAACACTAAAAGTATTGTTGCTGCTTTTGTTTTCTTCTTGTTTGCATCAGTCAGCATTTTATTTAATTTCCAGAAGTGAGTTCCTTTCCAGAAGAAGATCACAAACATTCCGAAGAATAAAAGTCCATATCCGATATAAGAAATCAAAGTTCCCCAATAATCATGGTTTACAGAAAGAACTGTTCCCATTCTGTCCGGATCAAAACTTGACTGGAAAAAACGGTATCCTTTATGGTTAAGAACGTGGTTCATATAGATTTTATAAGGAGTTTCTTTGCCTTCGTCAATGATTTTCACATGACTTTCATAAGCACTTGGAGATGAACTTCCAGGATAAGTTTCCATCACGAAGTCATCCAGTTTCAGGGCGAAAGGAGTATTGTATACTTTAGGTCCGAATCCTACCATAATATTTAATCCATCCATAGTAACCTGTTTGTAGGCATTAGGATTTCCTTTTTCAACAGAAAGATCTACCAACTGTTTTGTTTTTGGGCCCTGAAGCTCAACCTGAAGCATATCCGGAACATTCGCATCTTTCTTTCTGTCACCTTCAATTGCCATCAGTCTTCCTTTTTTAAGACCTTCAGGAACTACAAGCTTCAGCTCGTTGATTGTATATAAACTTCTCAATGCCAAAGGCTGGAATTCATCTTTCACGGTACTTCCGGTTGCCTGAGTAGCCATGGTCATATAGCTTGCATCTACAGGTGTTTTGATGAATAATTTTCCTCCTTCATTTTTGAATTCAACCGCTCCTTCAATAGCTCTGTTGAATGTCACCAAAGTTCCGTTGATTGATTTTGTTTCACCCGGTTTGATGTAAATATTTTGTCTTCCAGTGTTTCCGGTAGACACCAAATGAAGATACTCGGCACCGTTTGGTTCAGCTACAAGACTGTCTTTTTTTCTTTGAATGTATTCCTTGGCAAAGACTTTCACTTCTTTTCCGTGGAAGTCATAGGTTGCTTTGAAATCTTTATTCAATGGAGACATCAGATAAGGAACATCCTGATAATTAAGAACATCACCTTTTTCTTCGATCTGGATTTTAAAGAAATTTTTATCCGTTACGATTTCGTTTGAAGTTTCACCTTCTCTGATGTGCATGGTTCCTTCAAAACTGATGTATCTTGTGATGGCACCTCCGATAAAAATAAAAATAAAGGCAAGGTGAAACACAAGAACCGGCCATTTCTCCCTTTTCCATAGTCTGTATCTTCCGATATTTCCTATGAAATTAAGAATGAGCAGGACCATGATCAGTTCGAACCACTTGGCCTCATAAATTAGTGCTTTTGCTGTAGGAGTTCCGTAGTCGTTTTCTAAGAACGTTGCATAAGCCATCGCAAATGCGTACACCAGCAGCAATACAGCCATTGTCCTGGTTGAGATAAGAATATCTTGGAGCTTCTTCATGATTTATTGTACTTGACATGCAAAAATAAGCATGATAAACCATAAAGAGCTTAAAAAAAGCTGTTTTTTGTCACTTTGGCCTCTGTTTTGCTTATTTTGAAACATTCTTAATAAGCCCGAAAGTATTAGGAAAAATTCAATTCCTAAAACCGAAAAAATATAGATTCATAATACCTATATTCGTGATTGAAGACTTCTATTTATATGTTCGGAAAACTTTCAAAAACAGTCCATATTCTGAATTATTCCGAAAGTATTTTTAAATTATTTTTCAAATATTTTCTTCCTGATTTTACTTAGAAATTCATGGGTAATCCCCAAGTAAGAAGCAACCTGCTGCTGAGTAATTCTCTGTTCTAATCCGGGGTATTTTTCAAGAAATTCAAGATATCTCTTATCTGCCGTTTTACCCGTTAAGGAAAGAATTCTTCTTTGCAGTGCTACCGAATACTTCTGGTTCATTATCCTGAAAAGTTTTTCTATCTGAGGCATGGTCTCATACAAATATTCTTTGTCTTTTTTGGAAATCATCAATACTTCACTGTCTTCAAGGGCTTCAATATTCAGAATACTCGGAACATTATTGATAAGACTGTCAATATCCGTGATCCACCATTCTTCTACTGCGAAATACAGGGTTTGTTCAAATCCGTTTTCGTTCAGGTAATAGATTTTGAAACAGCCACTCAGAACAAATCCTTCAAAAGCACAATAGTCTCCTTCTTTGAGAGCAACGTCCTTCTTTTTAAACTTTTTGTATTCAAATAGCTTTACAAACTGTTTAAAATCCTCTCCTGAAAGGTGTATGTATTGACTGATATTTTTAAGAAGTAAATCGAACATTGTTTTATTTAAGCAAAATAAAGGTATCAAAATTATTGACACCTTTATTGAATTAAGTTATGTTAAGTTATTTTACATAACACTTTTGTTCTTTAGATAAACGCAAAGGCGCGAAGGCTTATTATGCATTGTATTTATTTTAAGGCGCATGAATGTCGAAGATATTCAGCAAGGTGAACTGTTTTAAATTTCATCGGAGATAAAATCCTTAGCGTCTTTGCTTGCCCAGAATAATATTATTTTAAAAATTCATGAGTATTTATTACACTGGCATAAAGATCTCCAAGAGCAGATATCCCCGCCAAGAAGGATCTTTGAACTTCTTCAGCCTTTATCACTTCCCCATCCAGTTCACGGTTTCTGGTTGCTGTAGCATCTCCAATAATTGTATTGGTAAATCCAAAATCAAAAGCCGCTCTGGTAGTTGCCTCTACACAAACATCTGTCATCATTCCTGTAATCACCAGGTTTTTGATTTTCTTTGACTGGAGATAGTTTATGAGATCTGTTTCCCTGAAACTGTTAGGAAAATGTTTGGTAATTACTTTTTCATCATCTTTCGGTGAAACCAGATGGTTGATTTTAACACCATCTGTATCCGGAAGAAAAAAAGTAGCCCCTTCATTGGTTGAGATATGTTTGACATGAATGACAGGAAGATTACTGCTCCTGAAATACTCTAAAATTCTCCTGGTATTTTCTCCGGCTTGCTCAGCTTTTTCCAATGTCATTTTTCCTCCGGGGAAATAATCATTTTGTACGTCGATAATTAATAATGCTGTGTTTTCCATTTTTTGTTTTTGTGCGTTCATTGTAATCAGTGAAATAAATATCAGACCTAAGGTCAGAATAGTTTTGAATCTGTTTTCCATGTGTAAAATTTCTGAGACAAAATTATAATGGTTTCCAATCCTGACCTTTGAACTAGTTCAAAAAATACATTTGAGCTTAAATAATATCAACCATAATTTTTAATATTATTATTTTTTTCATTTCTCTAAATTTAAATCAGAAATTTTATTATCTTATTTAAAGAAAAACAAATATGATTAGTTAATATAATTTAACAGCATCAGATTTGCATAAACAAAAAAAATAGCCCTATTTTTATTTTATAATTGCGAACAATATTTTATAATCAAATTTTAAATAATCGTTGTAAAAAGTGGGATTTCCAAAATGTTTTTTGGAGAAAAAAGATTCTTTTAGTGTTGAAAAAACATTAAATTTGCGACATTGATATTATGGATAAAAAGACACAAAAAAAACAGACTGAATCGCCTGAAACAGGCAAAATTTTATCTAAGCCACGTATTTTTTCCGGGCTTACTTTTATACTTTTATCGGCTGTTCTTGCATTCTCATTCATTTCTTATTTAATGAACTGGAAAGCAGATCAAAGCCAGGCAGGAACGATGCTGGACAAGAGTATAAAATCTTCCAATATCTTTGGCAAGGCAGGTGATTGGCTGGGAAATATCTTTATTTTCGAGAGTATTGGTATTGCTTCATTCATCATTGCATTTTTATTTCTTGTAGTCGGCACACTGATCCTTAAGAAGAAAATCTTCAAACCATGGAAAACTTTCGGGCACTCATTATTTTTTATCTGCTGGCTTCCTATTTTTATGGGAGCACTTACTAAAGGACAAGGTGTTTTAGGAGGCGTATATGGATATCAGATTATGGATTACCTTAATTCAATTATTGGAACGGTAGGCCTATGGACCGTATTGGCAGCCAGTATTCTTTTATATTTTATTCTTGAATTTAATCTTCGTCCAAGTTCTATCAAAGCAAAACTGGATAAGATCAATGAAAATACTATTGGAAAAGTAAAATCTATGATTCCTGACTCTAATGATGATTTCGAGGCAGATGAGGAATTGAAAGAGGAAGCTGAAGAAATTGAAGAGGCAGCAGCATCCCGTGTTACGGTAAGTGATGTTACCAACAACACTTCCAATAATTCAATCAATACAATGAGAGAACCAGAACCTGTAAGCATTCCGAAAGGATTTCCAGAAGTTCCGCTTTCCTCCAATATAGAAACCATTACTACTCCTAATCACACTTCTTTCGAAGCAGAGCCAAGAGAGGTTGCCCAACCGGTAAGTTTAAATCTTTCTACAAAACCTATTGTCCCGGTTTCTACTCCGGAAGAAGCATTTGATATCAGACCATCTGCTCCGTCTTCTGCTGTAAACACTAACACTGCTGCACAGGAAAACATTAAATTCAATGTAGAAGTAGCTCCTGTAATTGACATTCTGGATGATTCTGAGAAGCAGTCACAGGAACTTGTAGAAAAACATGGTTTGTATGATCACAAACTTGATCTGGCTAAATTTCAAATGCCACCTGTAGAACTACTGAAAGATTATGGCAGTGAAGAAATTTCCATTAATAAAGAAGAATTAGAAGAAAATAAAAACAAGATCGTTGGCCTTCTGAAAAACTTCAACGTAGGAATTGCAGAGATCAAGGCAACCATTGGTCCCACTGTTACATTATATGAAATTGTACCGGAAGCAGGAATCAGAGTATCCGCGATTAAAAAACTGCAGGATGATATTGCATTGAACCTTTCCGCTTTAGGAATCAGGATTATTGCTCCAATGCCTGGAAAAGGAACAATCGGTATTGAGGTACCAAGAAAAAACCCTACAATGGTTTCTATGCGTTCTGTAATTGCTTCCCAGAAATTCCAGAATACAGATATGGATCTTCCAGTGGTTTTCGGAAAAACAATCTCTAATGAAATTTTCATGGCCGACCTTTCAAAGATGCCCCACTTATTAATGGCCGGAGCAACAGGTCAGGGTAAATCTGTAGGGATTAACGCCATTCTTACTTCCCTTCTTTATAAAAAACACCCGAGCGAACTGAAATTCGTGATGGTAGACCCTAAGAAAGTTGAACTTTCATTATATTCAAAAATTGAAAGACATTATCTGGCAAAACTTCCGGATGCAGAAGAAGCAATCATTACAGATACCAATAAAGTAATCAATACCCTGAACTCTTTGTGTATTGAGATGGATACCCGATATGACCTTCTTAAAAATGCTTTCTGTAAAAACTTAAAGGAATACAATAAGAAATTTGCTGAAAGAAAATTAAACCCTGAAAACGGGCATCGTTTCTTACCTTATATCGTATTGGTAGTAGATGAGTTTGCAGATTTGATCATGACAGCAGGAAAAGAGGTTGAACTACCGATTGCCAGACTGGCACAGCTTGCAAGAGCCGTAGGGATACACCTTATCGTAGCAACACAGAGACCATCTGTAAACGTAATTACCGGTATGATCAAAGCCAACTTCCCTGCGAGAGCTGCCTTCAGAGTAATCTCCAGTGTAGACTCCAGAACCATTCTTGATTCTCCGGGAGCAGATCAGCTGATTGGTAAAGGAGATATGCTTTATTTCAACGGAAATGAGATCCTGAGACTTCAGTGTGCATTCGTAGATACTCCGGAAGTGGAAAGACTTGCAGAATTTATTGGTGAGCAGAAAGGATACGCTTCAGCATTCTTACTTCCTGAATATGTTTCTGAAGATTCTACAAGCTCAGTAGGTACTTTTGATCCGAACGAAAAAGATGCTCTTTTTGAAGATGCGGCAAGAATTATTGTGTCTACTCAGCAGGGATCTACATCAATGCTTCAGAGACAATTGAAACTGGGTTACAACAGAGCTGGAAGAATTATGGATCAGCTGGAAGCCAGCGGTATTGTTGGAGGCTTCAACGGGGCTAAAGCAAGAGAGGTCCTGATCAGTGATCTACATTCTTTGGAACAGTTTTTGGAAGATCTGCGTAGTTAAGGGAAAAATTGAATGATTTAACCTTTCAAAATTTAAAATGTCTAAAGATTATTAAATAAAAAAATGAAAAATATTATTTCAAAAGTTATATTAGGAAGTTTTGTTGTAGGTGCAGTAGGTATGGCCAATGCTCAGAAGATTGATGCTAAGGCAAAAAAGATATTGGATGATATTACAGCCAACTACAATTCTAAAAAGAATTCTTACTTCAAATTTTCTTTTGGAAGCGGCCTTAACGGGCAGGTTACGAAAACAGAACCAGGTATTTATTATGCTGCGGGAGAAAAATACAAACTGAAGATCATGGACACGGAACAGATCTTCGACGGAAGCAAGATTTATAATATCAACGCGGATGACATGGAAGTAACAATTGCCAAGCCTAACGGAAGCGGCACCATGTTCTCCCCTATCAACTACCTTACGACTTACAGAAACGATTATAATGTAACATATAATGGTAAGAAGATGGTAAATGGTGTGAATGCTGATTTTATTAAACTTACACCGGTAAAAGCAAACGGAATACAGTTCGTATATCTTTTTGTAGATTCTGCTAAAAAGCAAATGGTAAAACTGGAACAACACGGAAACAACAAAGATGTGGCAGTAATTGCGATTAAAGAATACAAAGAAAATCAGCAACTGGACCCTAATATGTTTGTTTTTGACAAGAATAAGTTTAAAAATTACGTAATTACAGAACTTTAAAAAGCTGAAAGTGAATTGGCAACTAAGCAAATTTACTTTTTAAGTTAAAAAAATAACAAAATATAAAAAGCCACAAGTAAACTTTGTGGCTTTTTGATTAATTTTGGCGCATGTTAAAAATACTAGACCGATATATCATAAAAACCTTCTTTGGACCGTTTTTCTTTATATTCAGCGTATTGTTTTTCATTTTTATTGTAAACATTATCTGGGTTCAGTTAGGACAGTTTATGGGAAAAGGATTAAGCTACTGGCAGATCCTCAAACTTCTTTTTTATCTTGGGGTAAACGTCATCAGTATGGTGCTGCCACTTACCATTCTCCTTGCGAGCATCATGTCGTTCGGGGAATTTGGAGAACGGTATGAGCTTGCAGCAATGAAGGCGGCAGGAATTCCTTTGACCAGGGTTATGACTCCCTTGTTGGGAATCTCAACGGCACTTGCCATTATGCTGTTTTTCTTCTCCAATAATATTATCCCGGATTTTCAGAAAAAAGCCAAAAACATGCTTTTCAATATTGCCCAGACAAAACCGGCAATCAACTTTACTCCTGGACAGTTTATTGATCAGATTCCCGGGTATATGGTAAAGTTTGATAAAATATACGGGGAAAACGGAGAAAATATTGAAGGAGTTTTTGTCCATAAAAAAGCCAATGCTTACGAAAATCAACAATCTGTTGTAGCAGAAAAAGGAAAGTTTGTTCCGGCAGCTAATAAAAATTTTCTGAAACTTGTATTGTATAACGGATATGTCTTTGAAGATGCCTTTGCCGGAAAAGGAGATAATGTAAGACAGAAACAACCCGATCAGGCCATTAAATTCGACACACTAGTTTCACACTTTGACATCAGTGAAATCATTAATAAAGCGATCGAAAAAGAGCAGATCACGGATGACTACCGTTTTCAGACCTATAATCAGCTTGACGGAACGATTAACAAAAACAAAAAAGATAATAAGCAGTTCTTTGATAATATCGGTTCCGAGGTTCTTAACCAGACCAATTCTGTTGTAACCTATATGGATAAGGGCAACAAACATAAAGTAGCTCCAAAAACACAGATCAAACTGGACACAATAAAAGGAGACAAAAAGCTGGAAATTATTTACAACTCTTACAACAGACTGGATAATCTGAAGTCTACACTGGAGTCTAAAAAGAATGAATACAGTTCCAATGTAAAATACTTCAGTAAGGTTGTCATTTATCAGCAGAGGATTGTAGCTTATTCGGTAACCTGTATTATCTTCTTCCTGATTGGAGCAAGTTTAGGTTCTATTATCAGAAAAGGAGGAATGGGACTTCCTGTAATCATAGCCATTGTGATTTTCATTATCTTTTATGTAATGAATGTTGGGGTAGAAAACATGTCCTGGAGCGGAAAAATGAATCCTTATCTTGCAGCATGGCTTCCTAACCTTATCCTTCTTCCTTTTGGAGTATGGATGACTTATAAAGCCCTTACAGATTCACAATTATTTGATGCTGAAAAATACAAAGCATTATTCAAACCTATTACCAAAAGGTTTACCAAAAGTAAAGAACATCAGAGATATCAATAACTCTGATGTAAGTAATAAAAGTAGAAAGCTCCGATTTTTTTCGGAGCTTTTTTGTTGAATTATTCTGGATGTAAAAAATGGTAAATAAAAAATGACCTTCTACTGAACCCTTCTTTATGACATTATTTTTTTTGTATTTTTATCAGCCATCAAACTCATTTACCTTATGAAAATCCTATTACTCACTGCAGGCCTGTTTCTTATTTTTTCATGTAAAAATGATAAAGCAGCTCATAAAGAATCTGCTTCAATGGATAATTTTTCCATAAAAAAAGATTCAGCACAAATCAGCGTAGCCGAAGATCCTATTGATAAGATTAAAAAAGAATATACCGCCCTTCAAGCTCAACTGGAGGCAAAACAGCTGAGCCAATCAAAATTTACTTATGATTGTAATGATGAGCCTTCAGGTGAAGTGACCTTTTATTCTGACAAAAATGAGATTAAAGTGATAGAACATTTTTATGCAGAACACAGCCATTTCTCAGGATCTGAAAAATATTTTATAAAAGATGGAAAACCTTTTTTTATATTCAGACAGGAAACCGTATGGAATTTTGATGGTGGTACTCCGGAAAAACCTATTACTAAAGATGATATTACAGAAACCCGTATTTATCTTCAAAATAACAAACCACTGAAATGCCTTGAAAAGAAATACAGCATAAAATCTGATCAAAAAGAAAAAACAGCGGACAATATTCCAAGTAAAGAAGTACAGTGTAATACTGATGAATTACTTACAACTTATCAATCTCTGCTACAACATAAAAATCAGAAAGGACCAATCAAATGTCTGTAAAAGCAAAAGAGGTTTCCAATGGAAACCTCTTTTTATATTCTTAAAACTAAAAATTATTCTCCATAATTTTAGTTTTTTTGATGATAAGTTTAAAACTTATAAACAAAGGCATTAATATTCATTCCCGCACCCACAGAAGCAAATAAAACCACATCATTTTTCTGGATTTTATGATGCTCCAGTTCATCCTTTAGAATCATCGTCAGCAAAGACGGAATGGTAGCGACACTGCTGTTTCCCAGTTTATGAATAACCATAGGCATTATATTTTCAGGAACCGGCGTATGATACAACTGGTAAAACCTGTTAACGATAGCCTCATCCATTTTTTCATTAGCCTGATGAATAATAATCTTATTTAACTGGCTGATGGAGTATCCGCTGCTGTCCAGACACTTTTTCATAGCATCAGGAACATTGATAAGGGCAAATTCATAAATCTTTCGCCCATCCATTTTGATGTATTTTGTATCCGGGCATTTATCATTGTTGTAAGATTTCCCAAAATACAGATAATCTTTCTCCTCAAAAGTATAAGAAGCTGACAAATGAGCCTTTATTCCGGAGTCATCATCGTTGTTAACTTCCAGCACAGCCGCTCCTGCTCCATCAGCATAGATCATACTATCTCTGTCGTGGATATCCACTACACGGGAAAGAGTTTCCCCACCAATCACCAAACATCGTTTTGCAATTCCGGCTTTAATAAATGCATTAGCCTGTATCACTCCTTCAATCCAGCCAGGACATCCAAAAAGAACATCATACGCCACGCAGAAGTTATTTCTTATTCCTAATAAATGCTTTACCCTTGCCGCAAGACTTGGAACCGCATCGGATTGAACTGTTCCAAAACGAACATCTCCAAAATTATGGGCAAAAATAATATAGTCTAATGTTTCAGGATCTATTCCTGCATTTTCAATGGCAGCCTTAGCTGCGATAAATCCAAGATCTGAAGTAACCTCTGTACTATGAGCATATCTTCTTTCTTCAATACCTGTAATTTTTTTTAACTTATCTGTAATAGATGTATTATTTTCTTTTAATAATATTCCCTTCTCATTAAGAAAAATATGCTTATCAAAAAATAGATTAGTTATCGTTTCAGATGGTATGTAGTTGCCTACACCAATAATCTTCGTCATCACTTTTAAAATGTTTAATTTCCTGTTTTAAATTCAGTTTGCAGGAATAATTTTATAAATATAATCAATTAACGCAAATACTCATCAATATATTATGGAATGAGACATCTTTACGATAAAGTTCTAACCAAAAAAACTAAATACATAATCTAAAATCAATAGAACAAACATATTTAAAAGAAAAAAAGAGGCTTCCCATCGGAAACCTCTTTTTTATTTTCAAAAAACTGAAAATTATACTTTCATAATTTCAGCTTCTTTTGTCTTAAGATGCTCATCGCAAAGTTTTACATATTTGTCCGTATAAGTCTGGATTTCTTCTTCCACTCCTTTTACAACATCTTCAGAAACTCCGTCTAATTTTTTAAGTTCTTTCAAACCATCCTGTCTTGCGTTTCTTACTGTTACTTTAGTATTCTCAGCTTCTACTTTAGCCTGTTTTGCAAGTTCCTTTCTTCTTTCCTCTGTTAAAGGCGGAACGTTAAGGATAATGTTTTCTCCGTTATTAGAAGGTGCAAAACCTAAGTTTGAATTGATGATCGCTTTTTCAATCGCGTTGATCGCAGTTCTGTCCCAAGGTTGAATAGAGATTGTCATTGCATCCGGAACAGAAACATTCGCAACCTGGTTGATAGGAGTCATAGCTCCATAATATTCTACCATTACATCCTGAACCATTGCCGTAGAAGCACGTCCTGCTCTAATTCTTTGAAATGCGTGATCCAGGTGCTTTACTGCTGCATCCATGTCTTGTTTTACAGATTCTAATATAAGATCTAATTCTTCCATTATTATATTAAAGTTTGATAAATTACACATCTATTAATTAATCTGAATATCAATTAGTTAAAATTCACAAATTATGTAAATATCAGTGTTTTTTCACCGTTTTAACCTATTTTTTACTATTCAGTGCTGCAAAAATAATGATTGTTTTTGAATAATAGGTATTTCACAGATGGATTTTGTGTACTTGTCCTTGCTTTGAAAAAAGAAGATGATTTTCAATGATCTTAAGTGAAGAGTTTCAGGTACAAATACCTATAAAATATTTTGGTTGTTTCTACTGATTTGCAAGCCATTTTTTATAGCTTATTTTACTTTATCATTTTTAATGAAGTTCTCAATAGAGATTATAATATCACACAAAAGAGAATTTTATGTAAAATAATTCATAATCACTTTATACACTAATTTTAAACCAATCACATTATGACAAATCCATCTTTAGACGCCTATCAACAAGTTTTTGGTATGGCAGGTCTTGCCAACCGTGCCGGAGGTTACAACGGTTTGGGTATTCAGCTCCAGCAACAGCTTCAGTATGACTTATCTTTTTATTTTAACAATGTTCCTCCTGTTAAAATAATGAACCAAACAACACCTTCAACAGCTGATCCATCAGTGCTGCCGATATTAGGAAACTGGGATCTTGTCTGGGGACCTGCCCTGATCGAAGAAAAAAATGAAAAGGGTGTTCCTACAGGAGTTGCAGACAATGCATTATATGTGGCTAAATGTGATGCTGTTGCATTTCCGGGAGGTCCTACATTGCCTGCTTACGTTGTGGCTATTGCAGCAACTAATCCTTCATCGCTTTACGATTGGGAAACAGAAGATTTCTCGGTTTCAGAAGTAGTCAACTGGACGACTTACAACCCTTCCAATTTTGCTCCATCAGCTTATAACGGTACTGACCCTTATATTTCAAAAGGTACTGCCACCGGTGTAAGTATCCTTCTCGGACTTGAAAGCCCTCATTCTGCAGCTTCACCTAATACTACACTGCAGCAGTTTCTTGCAGGGTTAAATCCGGAACCCGGTACAGCTATTATATTTTGCGGACACAGTCTTGCAGGAGCATTATCTCCTACCCTTGCTCTTTATCTGAAAGAAAATAAAGACCTGAATGCATTCGGTGTAACGCTTGTATACCCTACCGCCGGACCTACTCCGGGTGAGGCTACATTTGCCAGCCTGTTCAATAGTAAATTTCCACCGTTACCTCCAGGATGGCAGCAACAATCAGGTACTTACCAAAGCTGGAATACCATGCACTGGAATGATCTGGATGTAGTACCTCATGCATGGCCGGTATCAGAACTGGGAAAAATAGCAACAATATATGGCCAGGCTCCTACAAATATGACGGCTTCCATATTAAACGCTTTACAGAAGATGGCTATTGGTGATTCTTCAAAATCAGGAGCCAGCTATACAAGAATACAAAACCAATCACTTCCAGGGAAGCTGCAACACTCAAGCAGCTCTTCGATCAGCATCAAAACACCTCCTGAAACTTTGCAAGACTATATGCTTCAGTTATCAGTACAACATGTGGCCATGTATAATGGTATTCCTGCGACGGGGGTTGATCCTCAGGTAACTGGTCTTATTCTACCACAACCATTACCTAAACCGGGCGTTGTGAAACTAGTACCGGGAGTAACTGCTGTCACAGAATTTGAGATGATCATGAAAATAATAAATCAGATCATTGAATGGGTTTTCTCCCATTACACTTTGGTTGAAAAGGAAAATGCCAAACAGAATATTGAGGCAGATAAATAATTATTAAAACTACTATAAAAACAAAAACACCTGTCACGATAATCGTGGCAGGTGTTTTTTATATTTTTCTACTAAAATTGATTATAAATCAACCAAAGTACCTACATTTTCTCCGTCTACAATTTTTGACAGGTTACCGTCTTTATTCATATCGAATACAATGATTGGCAATTTGTTTTCATGGCTCAAAGTAAAGGCAGTCATATCCATTACCTTAAGGTTTTTCTCAAATACTTCATCAAAAGATAATGAATTGTATTTTACAGCATCAGCATTTTTTTCAGGATCACTGTCATAGATTCCATCTACTCTTGTTCCTTTTAAAATCACATCAGCTCCAATTTCGATGGCTCTTAGAGTAGCTGCTGTATCTGTAGTAAAATAAGGGTTTCCTGTTCCTGCTCCGAAGATCACTACTCTTCCTTTTTCAAGGTGTCTTACTGCTCTTCTTTTGATGAAAGGTTCAGCTACTTTATCCATTTCGATAGCAGACTGAAGTCTTGTTTTGATTCCTGCATCTTCCAATGCTCCCTGCAATGCCATACCATTGATGACAGTTGCCAGCATTCCCATATAGTCTCCCTGTACTCTGTCCATTCCTTTTGCAGCTCCTGCAACACCACGGAAAATATTTCCTCCTCCAATGACGATCGCAACTTCACAGCCTTTTTCGACTACTTTCTTAATCTCAACAGCATATTCCTGCAGTCTTTCGGTATCAATACCATATTGTCTGTTTCCCATTAAGGCCTCACCGCTTAGTTTCAGAAGGATTCTTTTATATTTCATCTTTTATTTTTAGTAACTTTTTATTAGTATGGGTTTCCCCAGAATTTGATTTTGCAAATATAATCATTAAAGATATTGATAAAAGAAAAATATTTAAATAGAAATAATGTAAGAAATATTTTGAAAAGTACGAAAAAGGATTATTTTTGCATTAATTATAAATTGAGTTGAAGAAAATTATCATTTTTTCATTATTTCTATCAGGAATTGTTTCTTATGCGCAAACAGGAACAAATGTTTATCCGTTCTTAAATGTACCTGTATCTGCAAGACAGGCTGCTTTGGGTGGTGATGCAATTTCGATAAGAGATTATGATGTTTCCTTTGCTATTGCAAACCCTGCCCTGTTAAATAAAGATTCTGACAAACAGCTTTCTGTAAATGCAACAGCTTATCTTGCCGATTCAAAATACGGAACTATTGCTTATGCCAAAGACTTTGAGAATGGCCATATGGCTACCATCAATGCCAGATATATGAGCTATGGGAGCACACCCAGAACGGATGAAAGCGGTTTCGAAAACGGAGAATTCAAAGCTTCAGATGTAGCTATTGGTGCAGGCTATGCCTACCAGTTTGAAGAAGACTGGACGATTGGTGGAGGACTTAATTTCGTTACCTCAAAAATTGACAACTATACTTCTTCCGCAATTTCAGGAACAGCGGGAGTTACCTATCATAATAAAAAAACTAAAGAAGTTCTTTCTTTAGTGATGAGAAATTTTGGTTTCCAGCTGAAGTCATTCAATGGAACAAGAGAAAATCTTCCTTTCAGAATTGATCTTGGGTATACCAAAATAATCAAGAACTTCCCTCTTGCGATCACTATTACAGCGCATGATCTTCAGAAATTTGATATTTCTTCAGAATATAACCTTGATGGACAGGAAGTAAAAGCCGGTAGAAAAATTGCAGACCACTTTTCATTGGGAGCTGAATTGTTTCCGGAAAAGAATTTCAATATCAGGCTGGGATATAATGTTAAAAGAGGAAATGAACTGGCAGTTGCGGATCAAAGAAACTTCTCAGGACTTTCTGCAGGATTTGGAGTGAAAGTTTCCAGATTCCGTATAGATTATGCTCATGTAAGATACCACAACTCTTCGAATGTCAATCAGATAGGAATTTCCATGGACCTTTCCAGCCACAGAGGAGAGTAATCTTTCCGGCTGAAATTTTCTTAATTATTCTGAAATTTTCTTACTTCCTCTTGATTTTTAAGAAAAAATCTTGAAATTTGCAGTATGAAAAAACCTGTAATTGCTATCGATGGGTACTCGTCTACCGGAAAAAGTTCTATCTCTAAAGTCATTGCTGATAAACTGGGACTTATTCATATGGATACAGGAGCGCTTTACAGAGGAGTTACCTGGTATGCTTTGCAGCATTGTCTGAATGAAAACGGTGAGATTGATCTGAACACACTGTTCTCTTCTTTTAATCAGATCAAACTTGAATTTAAAAATAACGACGGTACCCTTATTCTTTTCCTTAATGACACGGATATTTCTAAGGAAATCCGCACCAATATAGTATCTGACAACGTAAGCCTTGTTGCCAAACAGAAAGAGGTAAGAGACTTTTTGCTGCAGTCACAGCGCACTTTGGCAGAAAAAGGAGGTGTTATTATGGACGGACGTGACATTGGGACAGTAGTTCTGCCAAATGCGGACTATAAATTCTTTCTTACTGCCAGCATTGACGAAAGAACCAACAGAAGGTTTCTGGAACTGAAAGGTCTGGGAATAGAAGCAGATAAAGAGCAGGTAAAACAAAACCTGATAGAACGTGACAAGATTGACAGTGAGCGTGAAATAGCCCCATTGAAGCAGGCTGAAGATGCTATCGTTATTGATAATTCTGAACTAACCAAAGAAGAAACTATAGAACTTATTTTATCTCACATCGAAAAGATTTAACAATTTTTAATAGGCTTCAAGCCTCCTTTGGTATACAAATTGTAAGTTTTATTACTGTAAAAACTAATCTATTATTAATTATTAAAAAACTTAAAATGTCTAGAAAAGGAAATAATACAGCAGGTATATTGGCAGGACTTCTTGCAGGTGCTGCGGCAGGTGTAATCTTAGGAATGTTATACGCACCGGAAGAAGGTAAAGAAACCAGAAAAAAGATAAAGGATAAGGCAAATGATCTTAAAGATCAGGCTAAAAATAAATACGGAGAGGTTTCTGAAAAAGTAAAAGACCAATATGGCAATATTTCTTCTACTTTCAAAGAAACTGCAAGCAGCGTAGCACATACTGTGAAAGACGGATATGACAAATACAAAGATCAGATTGTTTCTAAAACTGCAGATTTGGCAAAAGATGTAGAAGCGGAACTGAATGATCTGAAAAAATAAGTAATTTATCTTTTTTAAGTAAATTACAGAAAGGAACTTTTGTGCGAAAGTTCCTTTTTTTGTAACTTTAAAAAAAAACAATGATAGAAACTATTAAAGAATACGCCTCCAAGAGAATAGATCTTCTGAAAATTGAAGCTACTGAAAAGTCTTCTCTTTCTGCCGGGCTCATTACTTACTTTGTAGTACTGCTTGTTGCTTTTGCTTTTTTTATTATCCTTTTCAATTTTGGAATCGCTTTCCTTATCGGAAAAGCATTGGATAATTACTCTTACGGATTCTTAATTGTTGCTGCATTCTATGCATTGGTAATGGCGTTTGTTGTTGCCTTCAAAACTAAGATTGTCAATACTGTTGCAGATCAGGTTATTAAATTTTTAAATCATTAAACTATGGGCAGAAAATACGAGAGCATAGAAGAATTAAGAAGAAAGAAAAAACTGCTTCAAGGCGAAATAAGTGATCTGGAGAATCTTCTTACCTTCAAAAACACTAAGGAAAGCCTAAGTGCATTTACCAACGGATTAAGTGACCAGTACCTTCAGGAAAAGATAGATGAAGATGGTGATGAAAAAGTGGTTCTGAGAAAGGATGTCATTGCCAAACAGCTTACCTCAGAAGTAAAAGATCTGCTCATTAACAAAAATACAGCTGTAGGAATTGCTAGTTCCGCTTTTAAAGGTGGAAACATTACAGACAGCCTTGTTAAACTAGGGGTTACTGCTATCGTAGGAAACTATGCCAAAAAGAATATGAAAAGCTCCAACTGGAAGAAAAAACTGATTGGTGCTGCATTGATTTACCTTGCACCTATAGCGCTGAAGTATGTCAGAAAAAAGATGGAAGTATATCAGAAAAATAAAAGTGTTTCCAGCATGGAACAGTTGATATAGAAATTAGATGTTAGAAACTAGAGGTTAGAAATTAGTATAAATCACTGGATATTCTCTAACTTCTAGTTTCTGGCTTCTATTTTGAAAATAACTGTCCCAGAATAATCCCGGCAGCCATTGATACATTCAGGCTTTCTGTAGACTGGGATTTTCCGAACCTCGGAATACTGATACTTTTTTGTAAAAGCTTTTCAGTTTCCGGTCTCATTCCGTTTCCTTCATTTCCTAAAATCAGATTGATTTTTTCAGGTTTCTCAAAAGTATAGATATCCTCCCCTTCCATATCCGTTCCGATATTTATATTCTCTGTTGAGGAAAGATATTCCACAAGATCAGTGTATACCACATTAACTCTGGTAAAAGAGCCCATAGTTGCCTGAATCACTTTTGGATTGTAGACATCTACGGTATCTTCACTGCAGATGATTTGTTCTATCCCGAACCAGTCTGCCAGTCGTATAATGGTCCCTAAATTTCCGGGATCCTGTATTCCATCCAAAACCAGCTGTATATTCTTATCCGCTAATTTTTCTTCCTCAGCAAGATAACATACCGCTACGGAATCTTTTGGCGTTTTAAGAAAACTAATTTTTTTTAATTCATTTTCAGAGATATGGGTAACAGGAATATCAGTACGGTCCAATTTTTGTGGATCGGTTGATAATATTTCTTTAACTTTAAAGTTAGAATTAAAAAGTTCACAAATGATTTTATTACCTTCAACCAAAAACAAATTGTATTTTTGTCTGAACTTCTTTTTATCCAAAGATTGTAAAACTTTTATTGTATGAGCTGTAAGCATTATAAGAATTCTCCTCAAAAATATTATAAAATTATCTCATTTGCAACATTTGTTGGTCTCCTTTATGCTTGTAGTACAACAAAAAAAGTTCCTGAAGGCGAATATCTGCTTACCAAGAACACATTAGGGTTCGAGGATAAGAAAGAATTTTTCGATGAGGAACTCAAAGATTATATTCAGCAAAAACCCAATAAAAAGCAATTCCTTTTCATGCCATTAAGTCTTCTTCTGTACAATATGGCTGATACAAAATACGATACGATACTTAACGAATACATGACCTATCCCGGAGAGATGAGAAATCAGAAACTGAGAGACTCTTTATTCCTTAAATACAATATGAAAAGCAGTGTTGGAAAAAGCCTGCTGTTCGATCGTTTATTGCACAATTGGGGAACACCGCCGGTAATACTTGATCAGACAAGAAGCGAAAAAAGTGCTGAATCTATTAAGAAAAGACTTACCTACAGAGGATACTGGGATTCTGATGTAACATTCAAACATACTCTGGATTCTGCTTCTAAAAAAGCATCTGTTCATTATTCTATTAAGCATAATGAACCTACCCGGATCAAGGATTATTTTTACAATATTCCGGATCAGGGGATCAAAGGTTATTACAATTATAATCTGAACAGAAGTCTTGTAAGATCAGGACAGATTCTTGATCAGACCGTTCTTGAAAGAGAAGTAACCCGAATTACGGATCTGATGAGGGAGTTTGGGTTCTATAGATTCAATGCTTCAAATGATGAAGTCTATTTTGTGGCAGATTCTCTTAAAAGCAGAAAGCAGATTCCTTTGACACTGGAAATTCATAAAGACTCTCTGGATACTCCATATAAGATTTCAACTTTCGGAAATATAGATGTTGCCATTATAGATGAACCGGGTGATTATCCTAAAAATACCAAAAAAGACAGTTTAAGAAGAATAAGATTCCATACGATGAATGATAAATATAAACTTTCATCCATATGGAGAGCTATTATTCCGGACAGTAAAAAGGTTTTTGATCAAACCAAGCTTGATGTTACCAAGAGAAATCTTTTGGCGATGAACAATTTTAGCATCGTTAAGGCAAGAGACTCCCTGAGACAAGGAGGAATGGCTTCACCTAACGACAGCATTGTTGATGTATTATATGTTTTGAAACCGCTTCCGAAGTACGAGTTTAAACTGGGAACAGATATTAATTATTCCCAGGTATTAAATCTTGGTATCTCTCCTTCCGTAGACCTTACCACCCGAAACGTTTTCAGAGGGGCAGAAAACCTTTCCACAAGCCTTTCAGGAACATTTGGATCTATCAGAAGTACGAAAGATATTGATAAAAGAGTTGCTGCCTATGAAATATCAGCTCAGGCATCTTTGAATTTCCCAAGGCTTTTGCTTCCGTTTAATTATTATAAATTCATTCCTAAACGATATACGCCTACTTCATCTATTTTGTTAGGGGCGTCCATACAGAACAATATCGGTTTGGGAAGATTGATTTTCAATACGGGGCTGAACTATCAGGCAAGTGTTAATGATCAGGTATATCATAAGCTTACTTTATTCAATACTCAGGTCAGTCTTACCAAAAATAAAGATGCCTACTACGATTATTTTGTAAATGACGGAAGGGTAAAAGATGAAGTTTTCGGGAATTATTTTATGTTTAATCCGGAAACTGCACAAACCGGACAAGATTATAAAGATGGAAAACTTAGTGTAGATGAGGTTTCCAAAAAGATTATTGAGAACGACGCTTACCGTGCAAGTCTTAATCAACAAGGAACAGATCTTTTGACGGCCTTCAGAGGGACCTTAGTGAATAAAGACAGGCAGACGCAGGATGTTCTTATTTCTTCCATGATTTATAACTTTGTATACAGTGAAATCGGGAAAAAAGAATATCCAAACGCATTTTATTTCAATGGGAAAGTTGAGCTTGCAGGTAACATTTTAAGCCTATTCAATAAAAAAGATAACGACGGAGGTGTTGTTACCGGTCCCCAGAAAACCATTTTCGGGTTACCATATGCACAGTTTGTAAAATTTGATATTGATGCCAGAAAGTATTTCAAATTCAATGGCAACCAGACCTTGGTACTTCGCCAGTTTATCGGGGTGGGGATACCTTATGGAAATTCTCAGGACATGCCGATCATCAAATCATATTTTAATGGAGGTTCCAACGATATCAGAGCCTGGGTAGCATTTGGAGGATTAGGTCCTGCAGATTCTCAGGTGGATGAAAGAGTACGTACTTATATGACAGACAATGTAAAGCTTACCACCAATATTGAATACAGAATTCCGTTCAATAAGACTTATGAGGGAGCTTTATTTACAGATATAGGAAATACCTGGAGTCTTCGTAACTATAATGACGGATATGGAGATGAGTTTAAATTCAATAAATTCCTGAAACAAGTGGGTATCGGAAGCGGATTCGGATTAAGGGTTAATATCGCCTATGTAACGGCCAGAATTGACCTTGCTTACAAGATCTATGACCCGAATAAACCTGATGGAGACCGATGGAGATTCAAATATTTCCAGCCTTTCAAACCTACTGTTAATATCGCGTTCGGATATCCTTTCTAATCCGGAGAAACGCCTAAAATAAAATAGACTACAGCAATCACACGGGCGAGGATTTCCCTCGTCTGATTTCTGTAGAAGCTTTCAGATTTTGTGACATCCTGAGCATCAAACCCCAAAGCATTCATATCATTGTTTCTTGCAAAAAACAAGGCCCTCAGGTTATGATATCCCTGAGATACAATAATGACATTTTTCTTTTTATAAACATCCTTACAACGGAGAATACTTTTGTAGGTATTGAAACCTTTAGGATCTTCCATAATAATATCTTCCGGAACACCTTCCAGATAAACCAGGTAATTTTTCATTGCTCTCGGTTCATTGTAACCTGTACTCTTCTCCCCGCTTACGATAATTTTCTTGATTTTCCCATGATGATAAAGAAGAGCCGCAGCATCCATTCTTTTTGTGAAATAGGGATTAGATTTTCCGGATCTCATTTTCGGAGATGTTCCCAGAACCAATGCAACCTCTCTTGGTGGAATTTTTGAGATTTTGGTATAGGTTCTCCCGTTGGTAAGCCCGAAAACCCACACATTACAGAAACATATCATCAGAATTCCCAATTCCAATGATATAAAACCCAGGTTAAATATGTTCCTAATGACTCTCAACTAAGATCAAAGTTAAGCTTTATTTTTTTACTTTTCACAATAGACATGCAAGCCAATATATGCCCCTGCTCTTCTTCTCGTTCAGTAAGATACTCATTCTCCAGCAGTTCCACTTCCCCTTCTTCTAAAGAACATTCACAGCTTCCACAGATTCCGGATTTGCATGAATAAGGAACCGGAAACTTCTGAATCAGAAGCTGCTGCAGAATTTTATCCTTATTATCAGGAAGATAAGTAGTGTATTTTTTTCCGAGCATGGTAAATTCAACCTCTATATCTTCAATCAAAGGGAATTCTTTTTCTACAGGATAAATATCATCATTAAATTCCTCAAAAAGTTCAAAATGGATGTTCTTTTTCGGAATTCCATGGTGATAGCAGGCATTGGCCAAAGTCTTTATCATTTCACCTTTTCCGCAGATCAGCACTTCGTCTACAGCATCCCAGATTGTAGATTCTTCATCGGTATCATCCAAATGGAGAATCTGATTAATGATAAGATTCAATTTCTTGGCATCCAATCTTCCATAAAAAAACTGATCTCCAGTTTTCTCCTGCGAGAAGAAGTAAAAAATCTGAAGCCTGTCACCACACGTTCTTGCAAGATTATCCAATTGATCACGGTACACCAGATCTTCTGAACTTTTATTTCCAAAAAATAGAAACAACCGGGTTCTGGGTTCTGTGTGAAGAATATTCTTGAAGTGGCTCAAAATGGGCGTGATTCCTATACCAGCTGCGAAAGCAACAATAGTCCTGAATTCACTGGGCTTGGAAACCAATGTAAATCTTCCTCCGGGTTCACTCACCCACAGATCATCACCTACATTATAGTTTTGAAATAACTGGGAAGCAGCACCTTCAGGAGAATTCATCTTTATTCCCAGACTTACTTTCCCCTCATAAGGTGCCGAAGTCATTGAATAATCATTAATAACCTCTTTACCATGGGCTTGAAATTTTATACTGACGAACTGCCCTGCTTCAAACCTGAAATTTTCTTTTAAATTCTCAGGAATATCAAACTCCAGAGAAAAAGTATTTTTGGTCAGCTCTTCCTTTTTCGCTATTTTTAACGGATGAAACTGTATCAGTTTTCCTTTATAGATTTGTTGTTCCATAACTTCAATTCAAAAATAGATAAAAAATAATTTATGAAGAAGATAATTTTATCCACGTTACTCCTTACTGCATTATACAGCTGTAAAAAAGAAGGCCAGAAAACTGAAAACACAGCAGCTGCAGATTCTCTTTCTGTAACTCAACCTACAGGTGCTGAGGAAAGTACGTATATTCCCAAAGAACTTTCTCCTGAAAATGTAAGTCAGTATTTAGCAAAAAATAATGATACTTTATATGTTACCAACTTTTTTGCAACCTGGTGCGGTCCATGCATGAGAGAGATTCCAAGTTTTAAAAGTAAAATGGAGGAACTGAAGGGCAAGCCCGTAAAATTCACTTTCATCAATCTTGACGACAAAGCTGATTGGGCTGGTGCTGTAAAGAATTTTGCAACTGAAAATAAGCTTGGGAAAAGTGTTATCTTACTTGATGGACAAAAACTGGATCAAAATTTCTTCTCTTCCAATTTCAAACAATGGGACGGAGGTTCTATTCCTTTTACTTTCATGAGAAAAGGTGATAAAACCGATGAATACCTGGGAATGATGACGGAAGATGTATTAAATTCAAAAATCGATTCTTTCTTACAATAAAAACAGACTGAACTCTTTCCGAATCATGTCAAAAAGATTTAAAATCCTGTGTTTGCTATTCCTGATTGCCATTATTATGAGCGCTGTCATCAATCTGAACACAGGATTTTTAAGCTTAAATTTTCAGGATTTCTTCCAAAATTCTGATCATAATCAAATCGCTGAAATCCGCATCAACCGTGTTTTGGTAATGATGCTGGCCGGAATTTCAATTCCTACTTCAGGTTTTCTGATGCAGGAATATTTTCAAAACCCACTGGCAGGACCTGATATATTGGGAATCACTTCGGTTGCCAGTTTGTCTGTTGCCTTTTATATTTTCTTTTCTCATGACATTTTACTGCCTGAGTTTCTGCAGAACAGCTTCTTAAGCTTATCAGCTATTGGAGGAAGTCTGCTCCTGATGCTGATATTATTATCAATGTCTAACAGATTTCAGGACAAATCTTATCTTATTATTTTCGGGTTTCTTGTCTCTGCATTTGCTGGTGCTATTGTCTCACTGTTACAATTTTATGCAGAAAACCAGAGTCTGAAAAACTATATTTTATGGTCTTTCGGGGCGAATAATATGGTAACGAGAAACCAGATTTATGTGTTGTTTATTTTAGTTTCAATTGGTATGCTTATCTGTTTCAGAGCGATAAAACCACTCATTGGAAATTCTCTGGGCAATTCCTATGCACAAAGTTTAGGTGTAAATTTGAAACAGTTGAAACTTTTAATAATCGTGGCGTCCTCTCTCCTATCCGCTTCTGTTACTGCATTTTTAGGACCTATCCTTTTTATCGGAATCATTGTTCCCCACTTTTGCAGACTGGTCTATAATCCATCCAAATTATGGCAGCAATGGATTCTCAACATGTTTCTGGGAATGCTGATCATGCTTGTATTCTCAGTTATTGCGGAAAAAACACAGATCCCTTTGAATGTGATAAGCTCTGTATTTGGTATTCCTGTAATTCTGATGATGCTTTTGAAACAGAATAAAGTTTAATTTTTGTTGGATAACGCAAAGGTGCAAAAAATTTTTAAATCTTTATATTTTTAAGACGCAAAGATTTTATCTCCGATAAAATTGAAAACTGCATATTTTGAATCATCAAATTATATTCACACGCTTGCTGAAAATCTTTGATTTTTTTTGCGCCTTAAAATATGCAAATTGTATAAAAATCTTTGCGCCTTTGCGTTTACCCAACCGCTCACTTCAATAAATTAATGTTTATATTATTGAAATATTTAAAGCTGAACATCTACAATTACCTAATAATTGATATATTTAAAGACTTACAAAACACCACAAATGACAGAAAATGAACTCTCAAAAATCGTTTTTGAAACTGGATTAAAAATTCATAGAAAACTTGGAGCAGGATTATTTGAACATGTGTACGAAGAATGTATGTTTTATGAATTAACAAAATCAGGATTTTTAGTAGAAAAACAAAAGTTACTTCCAATCATTTATGAAGATTTGAGAATAGAAAATGCCTTCAGACTTGATATGATTATTGAAAACAAAGTAATTCTGGAAATAAAAGCTATTGATTATATATCACCCACTCATAAAGCACAACTACTCACCTATCTAAAAATGGCAAACTGTAAACTAGGCATGCTGCTCAATTTTCAATCTGATGTTTTTAAAAACGGAGTAACAAGAATTGTGAACAACTTATAAAATAAACAGGCTAAAAATTTGACAAAGTCAAATTCCTTGCACCTTAAAACATTATTTTTGTAAAACAATTTGCGCCTTCGCGTATAATCAATAAAAGCATGCACCTACAGATCAAACAAGCTAATATCGGCCACAACACAACATTAATCTCCAATGCCAATGCAGATTTGAAGCTTGGCGATGTATGCCTGCTGATTGGCAATAATGGTGTAGGGAAAACAACACTTATCAAATCTATTCTGCATCAGCTGCCTTTACTGAATGGGGAAATTTCTATTAATGGAAAAAATGTAAAAAGTCTTTCTGTAAAAGAAATTGCGGAGAATATTGCTATTGTTTTTTCAAAGTCCGTCATTCCGCAGCATTATACGGTTGAAGATCTTATTTCTCTGGGAAAATACATCTACTACCCTTTTTATTTTGAGTTAAAAAAAGAAGACCGTGAAGAAGTTGCCCACATCATTGAAGAACTGGATTTAAGCCAATATAGATATACCCTTCTGAAAAACCTGTCGGACGGAAACCTTCAGAAGGCATTTATCGGACGTGCAATAACCCAAAATTCTCCAATCATCATTCTGGATGAACCAACTACCCATCTGGATGAGAAAAATAAAATAATTATTCTTAAAACTTTAAGAAAACTGGCTAAAGAACAAAATAAACTTATCCTGTTTTCTTCTCATGACTGGCGGCTGGCCAAAGAGTTTGCAGACAAAATATGGTATGTAAAGAAAAACCATTTGTATTCTGGGATTGTTGAGGATATTTTACTTCAGCATGATGAACTCACCAATGCATCATTATTTCAAATTAATGAGACTTTTATTCCGCCTTTTATCTCTGCACCGCAGTTTCATAAGGAAATGCTGTATTCTCTGCTTCAAAAAAACTTCCAAAAAGACCTGTCTGGCCTAAATTTCGAGTTTCAGAACGACTTTTGGGTAATTACTAAAGATTCCTTAATATACCAATGTGAATCTTTTGAAGAAATCATCAATTTAGTTACAAACATTCATTAATACTGGGTTTTCCTTAATTAATCCATATACTATGCATGCATAGTATTATGCTAATCATACAATTTAATCTATTTATTATCAGGTTATTAACAAAATTTAACGTTAATAAATACTATGCATGCATAATATTTACTAAATTTGGGTAAAACCATTGGCGCAAAAATGATGGATAATAATAAAGAAAAAATAGAAAACGTAGATTTAATTTTAAAACAGACCTGGTTGGCTGTTTCTAAAATGTACACAGAACTAGCTCAGGAACATGATTCCACAGCGGTACAAGCGCTTACTCTTCTTAAAATTGATCCCAAAGAAGGAACCCGAAGTACCAATCTTGGTCCAAAGATGGCTATTGAACCCACTTCCTTAACGAGAATCATCAAACTTCTGGAAGATAACGGATATATCTATAAAGAAAAGACAACCACTGATAAAAGAGAGGTTATTATTAAGCTTACAGATAAAGGTTTAAACTCCAGAAACATGTCAAAAGAAGTTGTTGTCAACTTCAACAAGAAGGTGATGGAAAAAATAGCTCCGGAAAAGCTGGATGCCTTCAAAGACGTGATGACCGAAATCATGAAAATAGCAAACGAATTATTAAACAACAGAAAATAAATTATGATGAAACCTTTGGGTATCATGTAATATTATAAAAATAAAAATTTACATATGAAAAGAAGAATCAAACATGTAACGGTTCTTGGTTCGGGAATTATGGGAAGCGGTATCGCTGCTCACTTCGCCAACATCGGTGTTGAAGTATCACTCTTGGATATTGTTCCTTTTGAACTTACTGAAGCTGAACAGAAAAAAGGTTTGACCAAAGATGATAAGGTAGTAAGAAACAGAATTGCTTCCGAAAACTTTGAAAAACTTAAAAAAGCAAGTCCTGCACTTCTTTATTCACCAAAGTTTGCAGACAGAATTAAAATCGGAAACTTCGATGATGATCTTCCGAAAATAAAAAACACAGACTGGATTATTGAAGTAGTAGTAGAAAGACTTGATATCAAGAAGTCTGTCTATGAAAAGATTGAACAGTTCAGAAAACCGGGAACATTGATTTCTTCTAATACATCCGGTATTCCTATTCATTTCCTTACAGAAGGCAGAAGCGAGGATTTCAAAAAATACTTTGCAGGAACTCACTTCTTCAACCCGGTAAGATACCTTCCTCTTTTAGAGATTATCCCTACCAACGATACCGCTCCTGAAATTATAGATTTCTATATGAACTACGGGGCGAAATTCTTAGGTAAAACAACCGTTTTAGCAAAAGATACTCCAGCTTTCATCGCCAACAGAATTGGTGTATTCTCAATGATGGATCTTCTTCATAATGTACAGAAATTAGGACTTACCGTTTCTGATGTTGATAAATTAACAGGTCCTGTAATCGGACGTCCAAAGTCTGCTACTTTCAGAACAGCTGATGTTGTAGGCCTTGATACTTTGGTAATGGTAGCCAATGGAGTTCGCCAGAGTGGTGCTGAAGCCAATGATTTCAATGATGTATTTGCCCTTCCACCTTATATCCAGAAAATGATGGATAATAAATGGCTAGGTTCAAAAACAGAACAAGGTTTCTACAAAAAAGTGAAAAACGCAGAAGGAAAATCTGAAATTCATGGATTAAATCTTGACACTTTAGAGTATGAACTTCAAGGAAAATCATCATTCCCTACTTTAGAATTAACAAAAGCTATAGACAAACCAATTGACAGATTCAAAGTGCTGATTGGAGGTAAGGATAAAGCAGGTGAATTGTACAGAAAGTCTTTAGGAGCACTATTCGCTTATGTTTCTCATAAGGTTCCTGAAATCTCTGACGAAGTTTATAAAATAGACGATGCCATGAGAGCTGGTTTCGGATGGGAAAACGGACCATTTGAAATCTGGGATGCTGTAGGCGTTGCAAAAGGTATTGAACTGGCAAAAGATGCAGGATACGAAGTTTCAGACTGGGTGAAAAACGTAGAAACCTTCTATAAAGTAAATGATGAAGGACAAACTATTTACGTTGATAAAAATTCAGGAGACTACAACAAAATTCCTGGTCAGGATGCTTTCATCATCTTAGACAATATCAGAAAAAACAAAACGCTTTGGAGCAATTCCGGTGCTGCTATTGAAGATTTAGGAGACGGAATCATTAACTTCGAGATCCGTTCAAAAATGAACTCTCTTGGAGGCGAAGTTCTTGATGGATTAAACAGAGCAATTGATTTAGCAGAAAAAGAATATGACGGTTTAGTTGTAGGAAACCAGGGAGCTAACTTCTCAGTAGGGGCTAACCTTGCTATGATCCTTATGATGGCTATCGAGCAGGATTGGGATGATTTGAATATGGCAATCGCTTACTTCCAGAAATCAATGATGAGAGTACGCTACTCCTCTATTCCTGTAGTAGTTGCTCCTCACGGAATGACTCTAGGTGGAGGATGTGAAATGACAATGCATGCAGACCGAGTGGTTGCAGCAGCAGAAACGTACATAGGACTAGTAGAAACGGGAGTTGGTGTAATTCCTGGTGGTGGTGGTACTAAAGAATTAACCTTAAGAACTTCAAGAGAATTCCACAACGATGATGTGAAAAATAACAGACTTCGTGATGCGTTCATGAATATCGCAATGGGTAAAGTAGCTACTTCTGCTTATGAAGCTTATGACATGGGAATCCTTGAAAAAGGTAAAGACATCGTTTCCGTAAGCAAAAACAGACAGATTGCTGAAGCTAAAAAAGTGGCAAAACTATTAGCAGAACAGGGCTATACCCAGCCAATCGAACAGAAAGTAAAAGTTCTTGGTAAAGATGCCTTAGGAATGTTCTACGTAGGAACAGACCAAATGTTAACTGGAAACTTTATCTCTGCACATGATAAGAAAATTGCAGATAAACTGGCCAACGTGATGGTAGGCGGAAATCTATCTGAGCCAACAGTCGTTACAGAACAGTATCTATTGAATCTTGAAAGAGAAACCTTCCTTCAGCTTTGTGGAGAAAGAAAAACTTTGGAAAGAATCCAGTACATGTTACAGAACGGAAAACCATTAAGAAATTAGATCTTTTGTAAAATGTAAAAAGTATTAATGTATTAACGATGCACAATTTTAGAGACTTAGAAGTTTGGACGAAATCAATGAAACTCTGTAAAGTATTTTACTTAGCCTCAGGTAATTTTCCAAAAGATGAAATGTTCGGATTGACTTCACAGTCAAGAAGAAGCTTATATTCAATTCCTTCTAACATTGCTGAAGGTGCAGGCCGGGATACAGATGCTCAATTTTCACATTTTCTGAATATTGCGTTAGGCTCTTCATTTGAATTTGAAACTCAAATCTTAATTGCTAATGATTTGGGATTCTTAAAAAATGATGATTTTAATATTAGTTATTCTGAAATCAAACACATACAAAATATGTTGGCAAAATTGAAACAAAAATTTAATACTCAAGCATTTTAAATCATAAATACATTTTACGTAAATACATTAATACAAACAAATGAAAACAGCATATATAGTAAAGGGTTTCAGAACTGCCGTTGGAAAAGCTCCAAAAGGAAGTTTAAGATTTACAAGACCTGATGTCATGGCGGCTACCGTTATTGAAAAATTAATGGCTGAGCTACCACAATTAGATAAAAACAGAATTGATGACCTTATCGTAGGAAATGCAATGCCGGAAGCTGAACAAGGGCTGAACGTTGCACGTTTGATCTCTTTAATGGGATTAAATACGGATAAAGTTCCGGGGGTAACCGTCAACAGATATTGTGCTTCAGGAAGCGAGGCCATTGCTATTGCTTCTGCAAAAATTCAGGCTGGAATGGCAGATTGTATCATCGCTGGTGGTACAGAATCAATGTCATACATTCCAATGGGAGGTTACAAACCGGTTCCTGAAACGGATATTGCAAAAACAAACCCGGATTACTACTGGGGAATGGGTTACACTGCGGAAGAAGTAGCAAAACAATATAATATTACGAGAGAAGAGCAGGATCAGTTTGCTTTTGAATCTCATATGAAAGCTTTAAAAGCCAATCAGGAAGGAAAATTTGCCAACCAGATTGTTCCGATTCCTGTAGAATATAACTTCCTGGATGAAAATCAGAAACTGCAGACAAAAAAGTTTGATTTTTCAATAGATGAAGGCCCAAGAGCAGACACTTCTTTAGCTGGCCTAGCAAAATTAAGACCTGTATTTGCCAACGGAGGAAGCGTAACAGCCGGAAACTCTTCCCAAATGAGTGACGGAGCAGCTTTTGTAATGGTAATGAGTGAAGAAATGGTCAAAGAATTAGCACTGGAGCCTGAAGCTAGATTAGTAGCTTATGCTGCTGCAGGACTTGAACCTAGAATCATGGGAATGGGACCTATTTATGCTATTCCTAAGGCATTAAAACAAGCAGGATTAGAACTAAAAGATATCGACCTGATCGAGCTTAATGAAGCTTTTGCCTCCCAATCTGTTGCCATCAAAAAAGAATTAGGTTTAAATCCTGATATCTTAAACGTAAACGGAGGAGCCATTGCACTTGGACACCCGCTGGGATGTACAGGAACAAAGCTAACGGTTCAACTTCTTGATGAAATGAGAAGAAGAGGCAACAAATACGGAATGGTTTCCATGTGTGTGGGAACAGGGCAAGGAGCGGCTTCTATTTTTGAACTACTTTAATTAATTATAGATTTTAAATTATAAATTTTAGATGTAATGGGTTTCAAAGAAGACAATTTGATCCAAATAAAAACTTTTGATTTTGCCTTAAGAATAATTAAATTTTATACTGTGTGTAAATCTCAAAACGAGTTTATTTTATCAAAACAAATTCTTCGTTCTGGAACTTCTATTGGAGCAAATGTAGAAGAAGCTATAGCTGCTCAATCTAAAAAAGATTTTATATCAAAGCTTTCTATTGCAAATAAAGAAGCGAGAGAAACAAGATATTGGCTGAAACTTTATGATTCTTCAAATCTTGTTCAAATTGAGATTAATTCATATTTAAAAGACATTGAAATGATCATTAATATTTTGACTAAAATCATTAAAACATCATCTGAAAATTTATAACAATAAAATCTAATTTAAAATTTATAATCTAAAATTTAAAATAATAACAAATGAGCAATATACTTAAAGGCGGGGAATTCCTAATCAAACAAATTCCTGCAAACGAAATTTTCAGTATTGAAGAACTGAACGAAGAGCAAAAGATGCTTCGTGATTCAGCAAAAGAATTCATAGACAGAGAGGTAGTTCCTCAAAGAGAGCGTTTTGAAAAGAAAGATTATGCATTTACTGAAGAGACAATGCGTAAATTGGGTGATATGGGATTGTTGGGAATTGCTGTTCCTGAAGAATACGGAGGTCTTGGAATGGGATTTGTAACCACAATGCTTGCCTGCGATTATATTTCCGGAACTACGGGTTCATTAGCAACGGCTTATGGAGCACATACAGGAATCGGAACTCTTCCTATCGTTCTTTACGGAACTGAAGAGCAAAAGAAAAAATACCTTCCGGATTTAGCAACAGGAGCTAAGTTTGGAGCTTACTGTCTGACAGAGCCGGATGCCGGTTCTGATGCCAACTCAGGAAAAACAAGAGCAAAACTTTCCGAAGACGGAAAACATTACATCATTAATGGTCAGAAAATGTGGATTTCTAATGCAGGATTTGCAGATACATTTACATTATTCGCTAAAATTGATGATGATAAAAATATCACAGGTTTCGTCATCAACAGATCTGAACTTGAAAACCCTGAAAGTCTAACTTTCGGAGAAGAAGAGCACAAATTAGGTATCCGTGCTTCTTCTACCCGTCAGGTTTTCTTCAATGATATGAAAATCCCTGTGGAAAATCTTTTAGGAGAAAGAAACAATGGTTTCAAAATCGCTTTAAATGCATTGAACGTAGGCCGTATCAAATTGGCTGCAGCTTGTCTTGATGCACAAAGAAGAATCTTAAACCACTCTATCCAGTACTCTAATGAAAGAAAACAGTTTGGTGTTTCTATTTCTACTTTCGGAGCAATCAGAAAGAAACTTGCTGAAATGGCAACGGGAGTTTTCGTAAGTGAGGCAGGTTCTTACAGAGCGGCTAAAAATGTTCAGGATAAAATAGATGAATTAGTAGCAAGTGGATTAAGCCACCAGGAAGCAGAATTGAAAGGTGTAGAAGAATTCGCTGTAGAATGTTCAATCCTTAAAGTATTCGTTTCTGACCTTGCTCAGCATACAGCAGATGAAGGAATTCAGGTATACGGTGGTATGGGGTTCTCTGAAGATACTCCTATGGAAGCTGCATGGAGAGATTCAAGAATTTCAAGAATCTATGAAGGTACCAATGAAATCAACAGATTATTAGCTGTAGGAATGCTTATCAAGCGAGCAATGAAAGGTGAATTAGATCTTTTATCTCCTGCAATGGCAATCAGCAAAGAATTGATGGGTATCCCTTCATTTGAAGTTCCTGATTATTCAGAATTCATGAGTGAGGAAAAAGCAATTATTGCCAATCTTAAGAAAGTATTCCTGATGGTTTCCGGAGCTGCACTTCAGAAATTCATGATGGATATTGAGAAACAACAGCACTTATTATTGAATGCTTCTGAAATCCTAAACCAGATTTATATGGCAGAATCTGCAGTATTAAGAGCTGAGAAACACTTCTCACCTGAATCTGTAGAAGCAGCTATGGCACAATTGAACCTTTACAAAGCAGTTGAGAAAATCATCACAGCCGCTAAAGAAGGAATCATTTCTTTCGCTGAAGGAGATGAACAGAGAATGATGCTTTCCGGATTAAGAAGATTCACGAAGTATACCAACCATCCGAATGTAGTAGCTTTAACTGAAAAAGTGGCGGCTCACTATATCGAGAAAGGAGCTTATTAGTCTTTAATAACATAAATTTGATTTAGCGTCTCAATTTTTGAGGCGCTTTTATTTTTACCTGTGCTTATTGTTATTACCATTGAATTTACTGAGATTCAGTGGTTTTATTCAAAAAAAAATATTATTTTTATTTAAAATTAAATAACACATGAAAATTATATTATTTCCCTTACTCCTTATATCGGCCGCTTTGACGGCACAAAAAAGAGATAAATTAATATCTTTTCATAAAGCAGATACCTTAAAAATTCAGAATAAAGATTTGCTAAAAAATTTTGAACTGACTTCAACTCATCATCAGAAAGGGCTTTATAAAATATTGATCAAAAAACCTAGTGACACTATGGTCTATCTGGCTTTGCAAGACCCCGAAAAGGACTATTCGCAATACAAAATTTTAAACGCCATTACCCCAAACAAAATCCAGATGAATCCTAAAAAACTAATACCATCTAAATAATCACAAAAACTATTATCATGGGAAAATTTATTATCTCTAAAAGAACAAACGGAGACTTTCAGTTTAACCTCAAAGCAGGAAACGGACAGGTTATTTTAACCAGCCAGGGCTACAGCACAAAACCATCATGCGAAAACGGAATAGGATCTGTAAAGACCTATTCACAGGAAGATTCAAAATTTGAAAGAAATACTGCCAAAGACGGCAGATGTTATTTCAATCTAAAGGCAGGAAACGGACAGATCATAGGAACCAGCCAGATGTATGAATCTGACAACGGCATGGAAAACGGAATAGAATCTGTAAAAAACAATGCTCCACACGCTCACGTAGAGGATGAAACAAATCTTTGAATTGAATTGAAATAATCTTGATAAAAATGTCTTATTTTTTTAAGGCATTTTTTATTTTTGTACTCTATTTTTCATTAGAAATGACAAAAGAAGAATTACTGAATAGAGCAATCAAAATTGCCGACAAAGCCCATAAAGGACAAACCGATAAATATCATGCCCCTTACATAGCCCACGTAATGCGTGTAATGAATTATGGTAAAACACTGGACGAAAAAATCGTTGGAGTACTGCATGACGTAGTAGAAGACCATCCGGAGGAATTCAGTCTGGATTATTTAAGGTCTGAAGGGTTTCCTGAATATATCATTTTTGCTATCAGCTGTCTTACAAAATTTGATCCGGAAGAAGATTATGATGATTTCATTAAAAGAACAGAAAGATCTTTGCTCTCTGTTGCTGTAAAACTGAATGATCTTCGTGACAATATGGACCTTAGAAGAGTAAACAGAGAACTTACGCCTAAGGATATTAAAAGATTCAACAAATATCTGAAAGCCTATCGTTATCTGATAGAGAAATATTAATAAAAAACACATGACTAATAACCTTCCTAAAATTTCATCAGCTTATCAATCCAAGCTGGTCTCTGCTATTGTATCTATTTCGGGTTTTTTCCTGATTTATCTGATACTTATACTCGCATCTCTCCTGATGATATTCTTATTAGGATATGGGGCAATAAAGCTGTTAAGTGTTTCTCTCAACTACTTCACAGTTTTTGGTGCAGCAGGATTATTAAGTGTTGGAGTTTTTGTGTTTATATTTCTTGTTAAATTCATTTTTAAAAAGACGCATTACAGCACCCGCCACCTGATAGAAGTCAACAGATCCCACCAGCCTGCGCTGTTTGCCATTATTGATGAAATTGTAGCTGAAACCAAAGTAAAAGCTCCACAAAAAGTTTTTCTTTCACCCGACGTGAATGCCAGTGTAAGCTATAACTCTGTTTTCTGGAGTATGTTTTTACCGGTAAAGAAAAATCTGACGATTGGGGTTGGGCTTATCAATTCAACCAGTGTAGGAGAATTAAGAACTATTTTAGCCCATGAATTTGGACATTTCTCTCAAAAAAGCATGAAGGTGGGTGGCTATGTGAATCAGGCTGAAAAAATAATTTTTGAAACGGTTTACAATAATAAAGAGTATGAAAATTTTATATTGGAATTTTCGGGAGGCAATGCCGTTTTTAAAATTTTTGGTCTGATATCAGTCAGTTTCATCAATGCATTTCAATCTGTTCTTAAAAGTATTTCAAATTTTCTTTTCAAAAATCATGCATCTCTCCAGAGAGAAATGGAATACCATGCTGATGCAATTTCAACCTTTATTACCAATCCTCAAGAGCAGGCTTCATCTTTACTAAGGCTTGAATTGAGTGATGCAGCTTTTAATTATTCTTTTAATTTTTATGTTGAAAGCCAGCAAAAATATCTTCCAAAGGATCTTTATAAGAACCAGATTTCTTTAATGAAAATTTTATGTGAAAGAAATAATCATCCTTATGTAAACGGACTTCCTAAAATAGATGCCGAAGATCTTACCCGATATAATAAATCCAGAATAGAAATTGAAGATCAATGGACTTCACATCCCGATATCCTGAAAAGAATTGAAAGGATTAAAACAAATAAAACCAGAAATACCGCTGCAGACCACAGATATGCAAAAGAAATCATCAGTGGTTTTGATAATATCTGCGAAATAATGACCGCCAAATTTCTTACTTTACGCAGTGTAAAAAATGTAGGAGAAGTAATAGATGATGAAAGCTTTATAAAACTCTATCTGGATAATAATACCTATCAAACTTTCAGCTCAGATTTTAACGGATATTACGAAAGACATAATCCTATTGTAGAAAATATTGAGTCTTTAATTTCAAGTTCTCCACCTCATCAAGATTCCGATCTTTTCAGTGATAAAAAAGTATCTTTAGTCTACGAGAAATCCGGAATAGAGAGTGATATACAGACTCTGCAATACCTGGTGTCTTATCCTAAAGAAATAAAAACCTTTAGATTTGATGGCAGTCTATACAAAGCAAAAGATGCAGGAAATCTTATTCCTGATCTGGAAAATGAACTGAAAAAGGTACAAGAAGAGCTTCTGGAAAATGACAAAGCTATCTTTCAGCATTATTACCATATTTCTAATGAGGATCTGAAAAAAGACCTGCTCGCCAAGTATAAAAACCTGGCAGTCATAGATAAGGAATTTGATGATTTCCAGAAAAGCCTTAATGAGTTCACCGTATATCTGCAGTTCATGGCAGTCACTTTACCCTTTGACGAAATCCGTAAACATAGAGCTAAACTATTAAAAGCAGAAGAACCCTTTAAACAAAAAACCAGGGAACTTCTTGAAAATTCAGCTTATAAGGAAGCCTTAACCGATGAAGATAAAACCCTTTTACAGGAATTTGTAGATTCTGAATATATTTACTTCAACAAAGACCAATATCTTGAGCATGAAGTAAGTGCTGTATCTTTGCTGATTGAAAAATATAGGGCATTACTCAATGATCACTATCTTAATTCTAAACTGGATTTATTAAACTTTCAGTCAAGTTTAAATAAGAATTAATCCGCACCAGGGAAATCGTAGGTCTTTGTGTGATGATCCGTTCCATCGATGTTGATGTTTAACGCAAGATAGACGAAATGTAAATTTTTGTTTCCTTTCGCTTCAAATTCACGCTGCCAAAGATATCCGCTCACGATTCCGAAGTAATCATCAATCTGATAGCCAAAACCACCATAAACTCTGTTTCTGGCAAAACTAGGTTTCATCGGGCTTACAAAGAAGATTTCGTCATATGCATTAGCGAAGACAGTTCCTTTCTTAATGGTTTTGGAATTTAAAGGAACACTTACATTCAGACGGTATCTGTAACGCATTCTCTGGGAAGTCAGATCTGTTTTTGGCTCATAGAACCAGCTTTTTTCAACACGAAAACGGTTTTCAAACTTTACGATGCCTTTTTTAATATCAATGACATCCTGAAGCCATACTCTGAACTCCTCTCTGCTTAAGCTGTGCTCTTTATAGTTCACATATCTTCCCAATCCTACGAAAGGCTTGTGGTTTTTGGTAAGATTATACCCTATTCCCCCTTTTATCTCATAATAATCAGGATAGGTATAATCTTCGTTGCCACGCATCTGCCCTTCTGCATAAAGGAAAAATTTCGGATGAAACTTATAGGTCAGAGTCACTGCATTGAAGCTGGAAATATGTTCCTGAGCTTTAAAAAAAGAAATTCCAAGTAGTAAACCTAGGCCTATAAGACGTTTCATAAAAAATTTTTGCAAATGTATATTTTTTAACAATTTGTTAATATTAACTTTCATTAATATTGAATTAACACCTACTTAATATTAATTGTGTAAGAAAATCCAATGTGGAACCACCTTTGCGGCATTGCCACTCCAAACGCTTCCGTATAATTCGTATTGGTAATATTGTTAATTAATACATACACTGAGTAGTCTTTTTTAGCAAAACTCAACTTTTCATCAACAAGATTATAGGTTCCCAGATTTACTCTTTCGTTGTAACGGTAAACAAGCTCATTGGTAAAGTTTTTCAGGAATTTCACCTCTAATTTGGAAACCAACTGGTGCTTCAGATTATCCAGAATATATCTTGAAACCAGACCATTCTTTTCTTCATATTTACTGTCAATATAAGTATACCCAATAGTATATTTCAGCCAGTCTACCGGCCTGTGGCTCCACTCTGCTTCGATTCCTTTGGTTTTGATGTCTCCTACATTTTCTGCAAACCATACTTTGTCTTTAAGGTCATTTTTAACCCAGTCAATAGAATTGCTGGAATTCCTTAAAAATCCGCTTATTTTAGCTAAAATTCTGTTATTCTGATATTGATATCCTACCTCGGATGAAAGCGCATTTTCAGGCTGTAAATTCGGATTTCCCTGTTCCGTTCCGCTTACATAATAAAGTTCGGTAAAGGTTGGTATACGGTGTACTTTTGCAATATTTCCGTAGATTTTACTATTAGGATTAAAGTTATAGCCGACATCCAAACCAGGATAAAAGAAATTCCCTTCTTTAGAATAGTTGGCCCAGGAAATTCCCGGACTGATGTTAAGTTTCTTATCCAGTAATGAAAAATGATGTTCAAAGAAAACCTGAGATACAAAACGGTTTCTGTCGCCCAGATTACTGCTTACCAGAAATTCTTTTCTAAGTTCTACACCAATTCCGGTTGTTCCCAATCCCCATTGGTAGCTGGAATTCACTTCGCCTCCTACATTATTTCCAATGTGCATGTTTCGGTAGAAACCCGGATTCCATCTGTCATAAAGGTACATATCCTGCCCTCTTCTCCAATATACGTTTGAATTAAGTTTCAACTTTCCAAAAGTCTGCTGATGAGCCACACTTACAATAGAAGCCTGCGTTTCCTCATACTGTTTTGTTGCTGCACTGGAAGCATAAAAACCATTAGCCCCGAATTTCTTTTCCGAAAAGCCGGCCTGTACTCTCACATCTCCGTTTTTAATATTCAGTTTCCCCTGATAAAAGACATTTCTGATCTCATAATCAGTATTAAACATATACCCTTCTGAAGAAGCAGAATTAGCCTGAAGGGAGTTAGTAAACTTTTCATTTCCTATCTGAGCATTGAATCCAAGGCCGTAAGTACCGAAATCTCCTCCATCCGCACTGATTTTCACTTTTTTCCCAGGAACCGCTTTGGTAATAATATTGATAACACCGGCATAAGCATTCTGTCCAAAACGTCTGGCAGCCGGCCCTTTTATGATTTCTATTTTTTCTACGTCATCAAGATCCACCGGGATATTCATATTATTATGTCCGGTCTGGGAATCATTCATCCTGATTCCGTTCAGAAGCAGAAGAACCTGCTCAAAAGAGCTTCCCCTGAAACCGATATCACTCTGCACCCCATTGGCTCCTCTCCTTCTGATATCCATTCCTGGTACCTGCTGAAGAATTTCGTCTATACTTTTAGCCGGAGAATTTACAATATCTTCTCTGCTGATAACGCTGATATTCTGGTTAGCACTTTTATAAGGTGTAGAGATAAATTTTCCCTGAAATTCAATGCTTTCAATATCTGTTGTCTTATCCTGTGCATTTACCCAAAGTAAAGATCCCAGAAAAAAAGCACTTCCTATCTTTTTGATCATAATCGTTTCCGTAGTTTTTTATAACAGATCCCAAAAGTAAGAGAGTTCACTAAGACAGGCAAATGATAGTTATCATAAAAAAAGATGCAGCGTAGCGCTGCATCTTTGTGAGGGAGTAATTCTATCTTTTCTTCATTAAATGTGTAACCAGATCTCTGAATAATTTTCTCATTTCTTATTACATATTTAAGGATACAATTTTAAATAATTTTAAAATACAAAACAATAGTTTCATAAAAAAAGTTAACATAATTTCTAAAACTATACAGAATACTGTAGAATAAGCAATAAAATAAGAATAAATCACAAAATCAGTTTCATTTCCCCATTTTCCAATGACTATATTTCAATTTTTTTCTCTTAATTTTCCGTTTATGATAATAATTTTTAACAATAAGATATGCATAAAATTTCCAGTAAAAATTCGTAATTTTGTGGGTCTTAATTTTACGATGAAACTATTCTTTTTCAACTGTATTTTTAAACAGTACTTTTTAATAAAATGATGTTACAGGGATCAGATAGATTGAGGAATAGCTTAAAAGTTCAATTGATGACCGCCCTGAAATATTCAGTGGCAAAACACCATTATACTGACGGCCTTAATGCTGTACAGTCACTTTTATGAATAAACAAAATATGGCTAATACAACAGAAATAGACATAAAAAAACAGATTTTTGTTAAGAATGCACATCTTAACAATCTGAAACATATAGATGTCCTGATCCCGAAGAATAAACTGATTGTTATTACAGGAGTTTCAGGAAGCGGTAAGTCATCTTTGGCCTTTGATACCATTTATGCTGAAGGGCAAAGAAGATATGTTGAAAGTTTAAGTTCTTATGCACGTCAGTTTTTGGGAAAATTAGAAAAACCAAAAGTAGATGATATCAAAGGACTTGCGCCGTCTATTGCGATCCAGCAGAAAGTAATTTCTTCCAACCCGCGTTCTACGGTAGGAACATCTACGGAGATTTATGATTATATGAAACTTCTTTTTGCCAGAATCGGGAAAACTTTTTCTCCTGTTTCGGGTGAAGAAGTGAAAAAAGACTCGGTTTCTGATGTGGTAGATTTTATCAAAGCTTCCAAAAAAGATACTTCTTTTTTATTGACAGCTCCTTTGGAATATGATGCGGACAATTTCAAAGAAACCCTGAATATTCTGAAGCTGGCAGGTTTCACAAGACTTGAAATCAACGGGAACCTAGCAGGAATTGAAGACCTGGAAAGCTTTGGATTTGCTCCTGAAAAAGGAATGGTGATCAATCTTGTTATTGACCGTTTCTCCTATGAAGAAGACGAAAGTTTTTTACAAAGACTTGCAGATTCTATTCAGATGGCATTTTATGAAGGACGAGGCTATTGTTCATTAAAAAATACAGATACTGAAAAGGTAAAAGAATTCTCCAATAAGTTTGAACTGGACGGAATGGAGTTTCTTGAGCCGAATGTTCATTTTTTCAGCTTTAACAACCCATATGGAGCATGTCCTGCATGTGAAGGATATGGAAAAGTAATCGGAATAGATGAAGATCTTGTAATCCCCAATAAAACATTATCTATCTACGAAGATGCCGTTGTCAGCTGGAGAGGTGAGACTATGAGTGAGTGGAAAAAAGACTTCATCAAAAAGGCTGGAGATTTCCCTATTCATAAACCTTATCACCAATTAACAAAAGAGCAGAAAAACTTCCTTTGGAAAGGTGACGGAAAAAACAGTTTCCCATCCATCAATAATTTCTTCAAAATGCTTGAAGAAAACTTATATAAAATTCAGTACAGGGTAATGCTTTCACGCTACAGAGGAAAAACCCTTTGTCCTACATGTGAAGGATTGAGGCTTCGTGAAGAAACCAGCTGGGTAAAAGTAGACGGACATAACATCCAGTCGATGATAGAACTTCCTTTGGATGAACTGGCTCCGGTGATCAATGGGCTGAAGCTTTCAGATCACGACAAAGAAGTTGCTAAAAGGCTGATCTATGAAATTACAACCCGTCTTGAATTTTTACTAAAGGTAGGATTAGGATATTTAACATTAAACAGGACTTCCAATACCCTTTCAGGAGGAGAAAGTCAGAGAATCAACTTAGCGACCAGCTTAGGAAGTTCTTTGGTAGGTTCTATCTATATTCTGGATGAACCTTCTATTGGTCTTCACTCTAAAGACACGGAAAACCTGATTGAAGTATTGAAAAATCTTCGTGACCTTGGAAATACTGTAATTGTGGTGGAACATGACGAAGATGTAATGAGAGCCGCTGATTATATTATTGATATTGGTCCTGAAGCAGGCTACCTTGGTGGTGAACTGGTATTTGCCGGAGATTATAAAGACCTGAAAAAAGCCAACACGCTTACTTCGGAATATCTTACCGGAAGACTGGAAATTGAGGTCCCGAAAAAACGAAGAAAAGGAAAGGAATGGATTCACATTAAGGGAGCCCGTCAGAATAACCTTAAAAATATAGATGTAGATGTTCCTTTGGAAAGCCTTGTTGTAATTTCCGGGGTTTCAGGAAGCGGAAAATCTACTTTGATGAAAGAAATCCTTACCAATGACATTCAGATCCAGCTTGGAATGGGTGGAAAAAAAGGAGATTATGATTCTGTAGAATTCCCGAAAAAACTGATTAAAAATATTGAATTGATTGATCAGAATCCGATTGGAAAATCATCCCGTTCAAACCCGGTAACTTATTTAAAAGCTTACGACGACATCCGTGATCTTTTTGCCAAACAGAAAGTAGCGAAAATGATGGGTTACAAGCCTAAACATTTCTCTTTTAACGTAGATGGCGGAAGATGTGATGAATGTAAAGGAGAAGGAGTTATCAACGTTTCTATGCAGTTTATGGCAGACATTGAGCTTGAATGCGAGGTTTGTAAAGGAACACGATTTAAAAACGAGATCCTTGAAGTAAAATTTGATGAGAAAAACATCTCGGATATTCTTCATATGACCGTAAATGAAGCACTGGAATTCTTTAAAGATAATAATGAAGAAAAGATTGTAACGAAACTGAAGCCTCTTCAGGAAGTAGGCTTAGGATATTTACAGCTTGGACAAAGCTCTTCTACCCTTTCCGGCGGTGAGGCACAACGTGTGAAACTGGCTTCATTCCTTGTAAAAGGGGTAACAACGGATAAAACCTTGTTTATCTTTGATGAACCTTCCACAGGACTTCACTTCCATGACATTCAGAAGCTATTGAAATCACTGCAGGCATTGATTGATCTTGGGCATTCCGTGATTGTTATTGAGCACCAGCCTGATATTATCAAATGTGCAGATTATATTATTGATATCGGTCCGGAAGCAGGAAAACACGGTGGCGAAGTTGTATTTGCAGGAACTCCTGAAGACCTCATTAAAAATAAAAAGTCCTATACGGCAAAATATATCAAAGAAAAACTTGAACAATAAATAAAATCGGCTGTTTTAAAACAGCCGATTTTTTATTTAGATTCTCTATCTTTATTCAACCATTACAAAATTATTCTTTATGCCCTGGAATCCCGAACTATACGATCAGTACAAAGATGTACGCTACAAACCTTTTTACGATTTAGCAGCATTAATCAAGCCTGAAAGCAATATAAAAGCCATTGACTTAGGCTGCGGTACCGGAGAACAAACCTCCATTTTAACCGAAAAACTGACAGGTTCTACTTTTTTAGGAATTGATTCATCAGCAGAAATGCTTGAAAAATCCAGGAAGTTTGAAAATGAGAATCTGCATTTTAAACTTCAGACCATTGAAGAAACAGCACAGTCTCATCAGAAATGGGATCTTGTCTTTAGTAATGCCGCTTTACAATGGGCTGATGATCACAAAACTTTATTTCCTAAAATCATTGGACTGCTATCTTCCGGAGGTCAGTTAGCTATTCAGATGCCTGTTCAGAAAGAAAATATCCTGAATCAGATTTTAACGGAAATGGCAGATGAAGAGCCTTATGCATCACAGTTAAATCATTTCAATCGTGATTCACCGGTACTTTCAATGGATGATTATGCACAGATACTGTTTGATAACGGAATTCAGGATATTGAAATTTTCCAGAAGGTTTATCCTATTATTGCCGATGATTATGAGGCTTTATATGAATTTATTTCAGGAACAGCCTTATTACCTTACCTGGAACGTCTGGAAGGAGATCAGAAAGAAAGTTTCATTACTGAATTTAAATCACGCATAGCACAAAGGTTTACAAAATATCCGGCCATCTATGCATTTAAACGCATCCTGATGTATGGCCGTAAAAAATAAAAGATATTAAAACAGAAACAGCTGTCTCAGAATTCAAATAGTTTGAACTTTGTCATTGACTACGTCGAATCTTCGATTTCTGACGAAGGAAGAATCTCATTGATAACCAATATATGAGATTCTTCACTACATTGCAGAACTTTGTTCGCAGACACCTTCAGTCTGTGTTCAGAATGACATTTCTGAGACAACTACTTCTGTTTATTAATAAAATAGTTACTCTTTCAGATTATACAAAAACGGGCTTTTCCTGATATACTCAGAATTTTCAATCTGAGAAGCCAAAAACTCAGCAAGATCTGCAGCACTGATACCTTCACCTTTGCAGTCTGTGAGACTTGTTTCAGCTTCAAAACTTTCTTCTGTAAGATGAATCAACGGTAACCTTACCAAAGTCCAGTCCAGATTGCTTCCCAAAAGAAGTTCGTATTCTTTTTGTTTGTCTGCTGTTGTCTCAGGATAATTCTGGTACATCCAGTCTGTTGCCATTTTTACCTTTTCATTTTTTTGATCAAATGGTGTATTCACACTCAAACCTGTGGTTACAATATAACGACTGATCCCATGATAATTCATCGCCCTGATTATATTTTTCGCGGCATCACTGAATATAGATTTCTCTCCTTTTGGCTGCCCTAAAGTGCTCATTACAATATTAGCTCCTTCAATCAATAAACCGACAGCTGTTTCATCTCTTACATCTCCTTTTACCACTTCAATTAAGGAATTTTGAGTGGTAAAATTTTCAGGATGTCTTACTAAAAGTTTAAGGGAATATCCTTTTTTCAAAAGGTTTTGAACCAGATATTGTCCGGATTTTCCTGTTCCGCCGATGATGGCAATTTTATAGGTTTTCATAATGATTTTTTTAATATTAAACATTAATAATCAACAGCAGATTAACCGCTAATGACTGTTGATACTGCAAATGACGTATTGTCTTTGCTTTTAAATATGATATAAAATGGATTGGGTTCAGAACATTGAACCTAAGATGTTCAGGGCTAAAAATAACACCTGATAATAGTAATATGTATTACGAGATTTTAATGAATTAAAGTTACCTATTTTCCATCATTAAAAAATCAAAAAATTTATGATTTTGACAACATTTATTAAAAGAGAAAGTGTTTAACTTTGATAACAATCTTACTATCAACATATTCCAAAAAAAAAAAAAAAAAAACTTACACCAAAACAAAATAATAATATGGAACCATTTACAGTAAACATTCCCGAATCGGTAATAACCGACCTGAAAAACCGTATCCAAAACACCAGATGGCCGGCTGAACCAGATGGCTCTGGCTGGAACTACGGCACCAACGAAACTTATCTGAAAGAGCTTACCAGCTACTGGATAAACAATTACAACTGGAAGACGCATGAACAGCAGTTAAATCAGTATCCGCAGTATACAACCCGCATAGACGGTATTCTGATTCATTTTCAATACATCAGAGGAAAAGGTCCCAACCCCAAGCCACTGATCCTTACCCATGGCTGGCCGGACAGCTATTACCGTTTTCATAAAATCATTCCATTGCTTACCGAAGGCGAACAGAGTTTTGATTTGATTATCCCTTCTATTCCGGGATTTGGGTTTTCTGATAAAATAGCAGTCAGTAGTGAAAAGGTCGCCGATCTGTGGAAAAAACTGATGACGGAAGTACTTGGGTATGAAAAATTCTGTGCTGCCGGAGGAGATATAGGTATGGGCGTTGTCAAATCATTAACTTCAAAGTATCCGGAAGTACTGGAAGCCGTTCATCTTACAGATGTAGGGTACCCAACCGGTCAGGAAGATCCGGCAACAATGAGTGAAGATGAGAAACAATTCGCGCAGTTTGTCCAGCACTGGTGGTACAGTGAAGGAGCTTACGCGATGGTACAGTCTACCAAACCTCAGTCTCTTGCTTATGGACTGAACGACTCTCCTATCGGACTTGCAGGCTGGATCATAAGCTTTATCAACGCCGGATCGCCACCGGAATTAATAGAAACTGCCTTTGGAGGAAAGGATGAAATCCTCACCAATATTATGATTTACTGGGTAACCCAAACAATAGGATCTTCTGCCAGAATGTACAAAGAAGATGCTGCCGCTTTATGGAGCGGAACTCACGTTCATCACAAAAGCAATATTCCGGCCGGAGTACTCGTATTTCCCCGTGAAGCCCAGTTTCCCAAAGAGTGGGCAGAACGTTTCGTGAATGTGACCAGCTTTAAAAAGATGAGTGAAGGAGGTCATTTTGCCGCATTGGAATTACCTCATATATTTGCAGATGAACTAAGATCATTCTTTTATTCTGCTAAATAAAATAATCCATGAAATACTTCTTTTCTATTCTTTTTGCCATACCTCTTTTTATAACCAGTTGTGCTGTACAAAATAGAAATACTCAAAGTCATGATTATGAAGTAAAACTGGATACGTTAGCTATGTTTGACCAAAGCAGAAACCGTAAGATTCCTGTTGCCTTTTATTATCCAAAATCTGATAAAAAGATTCCCGGCCAGCAGATCGTCATCTTCAATCATGGGTATGGTTTCAATAAAGGCGGAGATTATTTTGTGTATTCTTATTTAACGGAAAAACTGGCTTCAAAAGGTTATTTTACGGTAAGCATTCAACATGAGCTGACGACAGACAGCCCTTTACCAACAGAAGGAAATTTACAGTTGGTAAGAAGGCCTTTCTGGCAAAATGGTTCGGATAACATTCTGTTTGTAATTAATGAACTTAAAAAGACAAAACCGGAACTGGATTATAAACATCTGACATTAATAGGACACTCCAATGGCGGTGATATGGCAGCATTATTCGGTAATCAGCACCCTAACCTGGTGTATAAACTGATTACAATGGATAACCGGAGAATGTTCCTGCCAAGAACTTCAGTTCCTAAAATTTATACTTTACGTTCTAACGATTATCCGGCTGATGAAGGAGTACTACCAAGCGAAACAGAGCAAAAAAAGTATTCTATGACAGTACAAACAACCTCCATCAACCATGGTCATATGGACAATAAAGGCAGTGATGACGAGAAAAAAATCTTAAGTGATTTTGTTTTAAAATATCTTTCTGAACAGGAATTTTAAGAAATCATATGTAAAGTCTAAAATTTGTTAATCCTTCTAAACCATTACTAAAATTTGTTAACAGAGTGTATATTTGTTGACAAGTTCTTTATTTTAGCCAAAATTAATAACTATGAAAAAATTGACCTACACTATGATAGCAGCATTTCTGTTCTGCTCAGTGGAAGCTCAAATACAAAATGCCGGTTTTGAAAACATGACAGATGGGTTACCCAATCACTGGAATATTAAAAAAACGGATTTATACGAAGGAAAGGTAGATTATACACAATACTTCGGAGGAAAAGCCTCGATGCAGCTTACAGGAAAATCTGATGATACCAAAAATTTTCAATCTTTCTCTCAAAAAGTTCCTCTTGACATTCAGGAATTACAGAAAATAGAAATAAGTGCCTATGTAAAATCTGAAAACACCCATGGAATAATCAATCTATGGACTCAGGTAAAAGATGAAAATGGTAAAATGATTGACTTCGGAAATTCAGAATCACAGCAAAAATCTATTGCTGTGAATAAAGACTGGACAAAATATTCTTTAATTTTCACTGTTGATAAAAATGTAAAAAGCCTGCTTCTTGGAGGGGTATTTACAGGGAACGGAACAGTTTGGTTTGATCATTTTGAGCTCAATAAAATTGCGTCTTCAAAAGATGAACCTTCAAAAGTTTCTGCCAGATACATTCAGGAGTTTAGAGATATTGTGAAAAAGAATTCTATTTTTTCAGATAGATTAGACTGGAAGAATATTGATACCAATCTGAATTACCTTGCAAAAGGAATGAAAACCATTGATGATACAGATACCGCTTTAAATTATATCATCAAAAGCCTGAGAGAAGCTGGTGATAACCATTCTTTCATTGATGGCAAAGAACGTACAGAAAAACTGAAAACTACCAATACCAATGATGCAAAGCCTGATTCCAGACTAATCAACCAGAACATCGGGTATGTTTCTGTTCCGGGTTTTGCTTCTTTAAATACGGAAGTTGGAGATGCTTTTGCCTTACAGATTCACAGTATGATTAAAAAACTGGACTCTGAAAATAAGATTAAAGGCTGGATTGTAGACCTGAGAACCAACACCGGAGGAAATATGCACCCTATGATCAGTGGACTTGGAAGCCTGATCGGTGAAGGAACACTGGGGTATTTTGTTTATAATGGTAAAAAGAGTCCATGGATCTATAAAAACAGAAAGTTTGGTCCGCATAAAATTGAGGAACCTTATGAGCTTAAGAGCGGTCAGTCAAAAATAGCGGTGCTGATTGGTCCAAGTACAGCAAGCTCCGGAGAAGCTACCACCATTGCTTTTATTGGAAAGAACAATGTAAAATTAATTGGGCAGCCTTCAGCAGGATATACTTCAGCAAACAGACCTTATACTTTAAGTGACGGTAAAAGTCTTGCTTTGGCCACTTCTTACGAAATGGACCGTAACGGAAAAGTCTATTACGGAAAGATAGATCCGGACATTCCTGTAGAACCGAAAGAAGGAAAGGATATGGATATTGAGGCAGCAAAAAACTGGATTTTAAACTAGCAGCAAAGTTATCCACAACAAATTGTGGATAACTTGTGAATTTTAACATTAAATTCATATTTCGTATTAAAATAATTACTACATTTACTATGTAATAAAAATCGAAGTGGAAACTTTATTTGCTTTTCTTACTACTATTGAAATTGCAATTAAATTTGAAATAAAAATTTAAGCACAGCATTGTCGGCTGTGCTTTTTATTGTTGTCTAATTAAAAAAATGAGATGTATTTATCTACTGGATCTGCTCCTAAAGGGCAGATTCTTTTATCCATATACCCTTTTTAAATAACGCTTTCTGAAGATTATTTGACTCAGTCAAAATCTGGAAAAAAGTATTTTGTACCGCTTACATTTTGACGCAAAGGTTTAATAATATAAAATGTATATTCTAAAGGGAGCAGGAATATAATCAACTTCGTTGATTCTTTATAAGCAAACGTATAGCTTCATCTGCGACATTGTCGCTTTCTTAGCTTCCTTATTAATAATGGATTGAATTTTGTCTTTGCGTTTGAAAAAAGTTTCAGAGAATGAAGTTTAGAAAAGTAAAGACAGAGCTTCTTTTAAATCAGGCCTCATAGTTCAATGGATAGAATAAAAGTTTCCTAAACTTTAGATTCAGGTTCGATCCCTGGTGAGGTCACTTATATATTTAATACTTTCCCAACAAAAAACCTCCTATGCATTAGGAGGTAAAAAAAAAATGTCTCTTTCAACTAATTTGAATTATCCAATCTTCAAATATAATGCAAACAGGAATTTACGGATATGACTGTAGTCATAACTCTACGGGTATGGTAAATTTTTAGAGCAGGAATTAAAGTTTATTAGAAAAGAATCTGACGGCTTTTTTAGCTAATAAATAATCCCCACCTAACAGTGGGGAATATCTATTTCCCAAAGAACAGATCTGCTTCTGCCTTTCTTCTTCGGATAAGCCCATTTAATATTTTTCCGCCAGCAGCAATATATTTCGTAGTAAACCAATTTCTGATTTCTAAATCTGCTGCTCTTTTGTTGATGAGAGAAAACAAAGTCTCAGATCCTCCGGTATTGTAAGCATGAGAAACCAGCGCATCAAACTGATTCTGATTGAGTTCTATTTTCACTTTCGAGTTCACTATTTTCTCATAAGATGGCAGGACTTCAGCGAATAACTCTGCTCCTTTTTCTTTTGTGATTGGCGGATCTTTCATCGTTACTTTCTTTCCTCCGGGATAGTAAGTGTTACCATACCCTATTGTCGGAATTCCTGCAGAATCCAGATAAGGCTTAGCACTGAAGCCTTCAAATGATACGATCAGATTGATTCCTTTTTGTGATGTTTTCATGTATTTAGTTTTATGTATTATTCAGCAAAATTAAAATTGTAAATCCCAAAATCGTGAGGAAAAACCCCTATTTTAATGCTAGTGTCTAATCTTTTTTGTTTGCTGTTTATCTTCGGCTTTTTCCAATTTATTTTCAACTTTTTTAGCGGACGTTTGTTGAGAATTTGCCCAATCTCTGAATGTATTGAGGTTGTATTTATAAAAACAAAAAAACCTCCCGAATCACCGGAAGGTTATACTGTAATTTGTCAGAAATATGAAATTTCAATGGGCCAAATATAGCAAGTGTTTAATGTCACAAAATATGATCCGGATCATACTGCTATGGAAAATATTTCATGTATGCAACGAAGAATAAAACCATTAGGTTTGAAATTATCGCTTGAAAAATATCTGTTACTTTTCATTCATCATTCAATTTTTATCAAATTAAATTGTACTTTTGTTTTCTATTATGCAAAAATTTCTCAGAGTCTTTTTTGTTTTCTCTTTACTTCTGATATTTGTTTCTAATGTCAGCGGCGTAACAACGTGTTTTGATCATGCTAATCATGCCAAAAGTAAAGTGATCTATAAAAAAGGTTCCAAAGAAGAGAAAATTCCTACCTTTTCACAGGATGATGAATGTCAGTGTGCACTTCATATGCATATGAACAATGTTCTCCTTCCTGAACCTTTGGATATGGATTTTGTTATCAATACTACGAATGACAACGAAATGCCTCAGCCCAAAGCTATTTCATACCGTTGTCTTCTCGACTTCTTCAGCTCCCGGGCTCCCCCATCTTCATTTTTCGCAGCAGCTTAATTTATACTGCTGTCATTTTTCATATACAGATTTTTTAGTCTGTACTGTTATTCCGTGGATACCTGTGTTTTCACACACTTAAAGATATCCTTTTATTAATGGGCATATTCAAGGTCCGTACATCCCTATTCATGACTACCTGTAATTTTAATTATCCGGGAATAATTTTTTGTATTTCCCCAAATTCTGTGAAACTTTTAAGTTTAAGTTTCATTACCGTATCCTCATTTCTGTATGCGCAGTCCCGCCCTGAAGATTCTTTATCTACAATGGTACAAACGGTTGAAATTATCGGAAGAAAGTCTAAAGATTATACTTCCGACTACTCTTTTGCCGCCACCAAGATTGCTATGAAAAACAAAGATCTGCCTTTAACTCTTAATACGGTTACCAAGGAATTGATTACCGACCGCCAGGCTTTTCAGCTTGGAGATGTTATGAAAAATGTGAACGGAGTCTCTCCTTCCAGTTATTACAACCAATACAACATTCGGGGAATCAGTCAAAATGAAGAAGGGCAGATTATCAATGGAATGCGGACCAGACAGTATTATTTTTTACAGCCTATGACTTCCAATATAGAGCGTGTGGAAGTTTTCAAAGGTCCTGCAAGCATTACCATGTCCAGTGTAGATCCCGGAGGAACAATTAATATGGTTACCAAAAAACCATTGTCAGTTTCCCGTCACGAGATCAGTTTATCAGGAGGCAGTTTTGATACGTACCGTGTCACCACAGATCTTACAGGCCCTTTAAATAAGAGTAAAACCTTGCTGTATCGTTTTAATGGCGCTTACCAAAATGCTCAGTCGTTCAGGGATCATGTTAAAAACAGTGGCGTTTTAATTTCTCCTTCCATCACATTTGTTCCGAATGAAAAAACATCTGTGAATATAGAAATGATTTTTAATGATCTTTATGGAAACCTGGACAGAGGGCAGCCTATTTTCGGTGCCGTTGCAGGAAAAACAGATCTGAACAGTACTCCAAGAACATTAAACCTGGGAGCACCTGATGACTTTTTTAAAACCAGGGAACTGATTATAATGGGAAGTGCTGCCCATCATTTTAACGAAGCTATAAGTTTTAATGCATCTTATATGAAGCAATACTGGAGAGAAAACCTGCAGGAACACCGAACAACCAATTCCTTTGTTCCAGATATGGATAACAAACCGGTTTCCAGCCTCGCGATGATGCAGTTTGTACAAAGAAAGCAAAACTGGGCTGTAGACAATATTAATGCTTATTTTAATTTTAAATTCAAAACAGGCGTTGTTCAGCATCAGGCTTTAATAGGCTATGACAGTCAAATCTGGGAAAAGCGTAAAGGCGGACAGCAGAATGCCGCAAGAGGTTTTCTGTTAAAGAACGGCTCTGTAGTTCCTTCTTACAAACCTGCTAACGTTGATGATTACCAGACTTTCAATTATAACGGAATACTTATTCCTAAACCCAATGTCACTCCATTTGATCTGAATCCGGGTGCAGAAAACTATCAAAATAATGATTTTAATACGTTGAATATCATAACTCCTCTTCCTTCTGCTCTTACAACTACACACGCTGCTTATATCCAGCATTTTTTCACATGGAAAAAGTTTAAAATTCTATCAGGAATACGTCAGGAATGGTTTCAGGACACCACCAATTTCAGAGAGCCCAATGAGTCTTCATTCCGAAATAATAAAGTTCTATACAGATTCGGGATTACATACAGTCTTACAGATCATATCAATTTTTACGGAACTTATCTTACCGGATTCCAGCCGCAATCCAATACGGTAACATTAATGCCCAATACCTCCAGCCTCACAGGTACCGAATCTGCAGCGCGATTTAAACCATTGACTTCAGACCTTAAAGAACTGGGGATGAAAGCAGAGCTTTTCGGAAGGTTCTTATTGAATATTGCTGTGTATGAGATTAACCAGAGAAACATTTTAATCAATGCCAACAATCCTTCAGAACCTGATGAGCTTGTACAGCGAGGTGCAGACCGGAGCCGTGGATTTGAAGCTGAGCTTTCCGGGCACATCCTTCCTCAATGGCATATTTATGGAGGTTACAGCTATATTGATGCTAAAATACTGGATGATACCAATCCTGATCTTGCAGGGAAAAGGAAAGAAAATACTTCTAAAAATTCTGTCAATATCTGGACACGCTACAATTTTTCAACCATAGAGCTTATAAAAGACTTTGGCATTGGAGCAGGGATTCTTTATCAGAGTTCAAAAGTGCCGTGGTTTACAAGAAGTTTTGAACTTCCGGCATATACTACTATAGATGCTGCATTGTATTATACTCCTGCAAAATCTGTCCAGCTGGCTTTTAATCTGAATAATATTACCAATAAAGCCTACTGGATCGGGGCTCAGAATTACCTCAGGCTATTTCCGGGAACACCAAGAAATTATTTACTAACTGCTACTTACAAATTTTAAATTATGGCTATTTCAAACTTACAACTGATGGTGAGAAAGACCTGGCAAGACCTGTTTAAAGGGAAACAGAATCTGCTTATCACCATTACTGTACTCCTCTTCTGCATGCTGAGCATTGGCATCGGTTTTACAAAATACACTGATTCCTTTTCAAAAATAAAGGAATACCGGAAAGAAGTCCGGGAGCATTGGGAACAAAGACCTGATAAGCATCCGCATCGTATGGCTCATTATGGTTATCTGGTTTTCAGAATCGGACATCCACTAAATATTTTTGATAATGGGCTAGACGACTATCTTGGAAACGTCATATTTTTGGAAGCACATAAACAGAATACAGCCAATCTTTCAGAAGCCGGAAGTTCAGGTACTCTGGTCAGATTCGGAGCTTTCAGCAGTGCTTTTATTCTGCAGAGTATTGTTCCTTTGATTATTCTTTTTTTAGGGTTTGGATTAATAGTACAGGAACGTGAGAATGCCACCTTAAAAATCATCAGTGTGCAGGGCGCTTCGGGAAGAGATATTGTCTGGGGAAAAGTTCTGGGACTGTGGCTGTTTTCCCTATGTTTCCTGATTCCTGTAATTCCTGTAGTTTTTGTGGCTGCACTGCTGTCACAAACGACAGATTCAACAGATATTTTAATCCGTTTGTTGTTCCTGCTGCCCGCTTATATGATGTATTACTTTTTCATCAGCACTTTAACGGTTCTCGTTTCTGCGAACAGTAAAAGTACATCTTCAGCACTGATCAGCCTTATCGGTTTCTGGCTTCTTTTCATTATTGTTTTGCCAAAAGGGGTTCAGTTTGCTGCCCAGAATTTATATCCGGCTCCTTCCCGTATTGCTTTTGAAACCAATCTGGAAAAGGATATTTTAAAATCCGGGGATAGCCACAATCCTGACGATCCTCATTTTAAGAGAATTAAAGATTCTTTACTTGCTCATTATAAGGTAAACACCACCAATGAACTTCCTTTCAACTATGGAGGATTTGTCATGAAAGAAGGAGAAAAGATAAGTTCCAAAATTTATATCAGACATCAAAAAGAATTGCAGACCATTTATCACAGACAACAAAATCTCACTGATATTTCGGGATTAATTAATCCAGCCATTGCTCTTAAAAACTTTTCCATGATAGCAACGGGCACTGATTTTTTCTCTTATACTCAATTTCAAAAGCAGGCTGAAGAGTATCGCTATCAAATGGCTCAGCATTTAAATGATCTGCAGATTGAGCATATCAGCAATATTAAACCGGAGAAAGGAGGACCGCCTGCTGTGATAGATAAAGACAACTGGAAGAAATTCCCTGACTTTAATTATCAGTATACTGCTGTTTCAGACAGCTTGAAAGAGCAATTCATCCCTGCTATTGCTTTAGTTCTTTGGTTAGCAATATGCATTTTCGCAATTGAAATAAGTGGAAGAAAATTAAAATTAATCTAAATGAATCGTTATTTATATACCCAATTTTACCGTAACAAAGCCTACATCATTGCATTGTTATTTTTGTTCATGGCCGGGATTATGGCTATTTACACAGGGAAAAAATTTCTGGACAGGAATGAAGATATCATTTCCAAAAGCGGAGCATTTCAAAAAGAAAGCATAGAAAGGAACACAAAGTTTCATAAAGATGATCTGGGATTGGTTCTTTATTATATTAAATTTAATCTGGTGAATGAAACTCCCAGACTGGCTGCTTTAAATATCGGAATGCGTGATTTAAATCCTTCCATACAGGGAGTAACTATCCGAAATCTTGAAGAACAACGTTATAATTCTGATTTTTATAATCCAGCCAATGCTGCTGTCGGAAACTTTGATTTCAGTTTTGTGATTGTTTTCCTTTTCCCATTGGTGATTGTCGCGCTCTGTTATAATCTGATTTCTGAAGAAGAAGAAAGAGGAACCTGGAAGCTTCTTTCGGTACAAAGTGGCAATTTACAAAAGCTTCTGGATCATAAAATGCTCATCCGGCTGGGTGCGGTAACTGCTGTGTATTTCACTCTAATGATTATCGCTTCAGTTTGGATAAAAATACCTTTAGACCTTTATTATATTGCATTTGTGATCAGTGGATGGCTTTATATTCTGTTTTGGTTTGCGCTGTGCAGATGGGTTATTTCTTTTCGGAAATCATCAGCTCAGAATACATTGATCCTTCTCATTGTGTGGGTTAGCGTTAATTTTATTATTCCGATGAGCAGTAATATCCTGATCCAAAAAACCTATCCTGTTCATGAGTCCCTTAAAGCTGTCATGGAACAGAGAGAGGGTTATCACAACAAATGGGATGAAGCCAAGCGTCCTACTATGGAAAAGTTTTATAAAGTATATCCTCAGTACAAAAATTTCAAGGTAGAAGAAAATGATACTTTTACCTGGACCTGGTATTATGCCATGCAGCATATGGGAGATCTGGAGTCTGCAAAATCTTCAGAATTGTATACCGAAAAAATGCAGAAACGAAATCAGGCAGCCGTCTATTTAGGCTATTTCCTTCCGAATCTTCATACCCAGCTCGTAGGGAGTCATCTGGCGAGAACTGATATGAATAATCAATTGCAATATGCTTCTTCACTTAAGAAATTCCATGAGAAAAAACGGTTGTTCTTCTACCCGCTTATTTTCTCGGGAAAGAATGCCGAATCTATAAACTGGGCACAGCAAACCATACAGGTATCCGGCTTGTCTGAACATTTGAAATGGGTTCAGCTACTCCTGCCCTATCTTATCTTCATTGCTTTATTCATAATCCTCTCACAAAACAAATACAGAAAACTATGTTAAAAACCATCAACTTACATAAAAAATACAACGATTTCACAGCCCTTCATTCTCTTAATCTGGAAGTAAAGAAAGGGGAAATCTTCGCTCTTCTGGGACAAAACGGAGCCGGAAAAAGTACAACGATCAATATTCTTCTGGGGCTCATTAAAGCGACTTCCGGAGATGCTTTCATAAATGGTATATCTGTAAAAGATGAGCCGCAAAAAATTAAAAAGCATCTGGCTTACATTCCTGAAACAGTGCTTTTATATCCGCATCTTACAGGAATAGAAAACCTTGATTTTTTCTCCAAAATTGCAGGATTTAATTATCAGAAAGAAGAATTATCTGCACTCCTTAAGCGCACCGGATTACAGGAAACAGCTCACCAGAAAGCATTGGGAGGTTATTCTAAAGGAATGCGCCAGAAAGTAGGAATTGCCATTGCCCTCGCCAAAGATGCAAAAGTATTGCTCCTTGATGAGCCTACAAGCGGATTGGATCCTATAGCCACCGCAGAATTTACAGAAATTGTGCGCCAGCTCGGTAAAGAAGGCCGGACTGTTTTAATGGCTACCCATGATATTTTCAATGCGGTAAGTGTAGCGTCCAATATCGGAATTATGAAACAGGGAGAACTGGTACAGAACTTACCTTCCAAAGCATTTACAGCTCAGGAACTACAGGAACTGTATCTGAAAACGATTTAATATTCAGTTACTTTCATATTAATATCAATTGGTTGATGCCCGGTGACGTTTTTGTTACCGGGCATTTTGCTGATATTATGTGAATTATGCCAATGCCTTTTTGTATTCAGATAAAGCTCTTTCACGGGCAAAAGTATGCTCTACTATAGGAGAAGGATATGCTGGCGTATTCCATTCCGGAAGCCATTTTTTTATATAAAGCAGGTCTTTATCAAATTTTTCAGTCTGAGCCGTCGGATTGAAAACCCTGAAATAAGGAGCTGCGTCACAACCGCTGCCTGCCGCCCACTGCCAGTTTCCATTGTTGGCAGACAGATCATAATCATTGAGTTTTGAGGCAAAATAGGCTTCACCCCAACGCCAGTCGATCAACAAATGTTTACAGAGAAAGCTCGCCACAATCATCCTCACACGATTATGCATATATCCTGTCTGGTTAAGCTGCCTCATCCCGGCATCTACAATGGGATATCCCGTAGTTCCTTCACACCAGTGTTTAAACTCTTCTTCATTGTTACGCCAGTTGATATTATCATATTGTTTTTTAAAAGAGTGATGTACCACCTGCGGAAAATGATACAAAATCTGCATAAAAAACTCACGCCAGATCAATTCTGAAAGCCATGTCGCATTATGATTCAATGCAAAGGCAATACATTTCCTGATGCTGATTGTTCCAAAGCGCAAAGCGATTCCCAGCTGTGTGGTATGCTGTAAAGCCGGATAATCACGGTATTGATCATAATTGTCTATAATAGAAACATCCAGAAATGGTTTTGTAAAATCAATTTCAGTTTTTTTGAAACCTATTTCCTTTAAAGTAAGAATATCAGAATATTCCTGTGAAAAGAGATTGATAAGATTTAACTCAACAGATTTATAATGTTCAGGAGTTAATGCTTCCTGCCACTTCTTTGCAAAAGGAGTGTAAACGGTGTAAGGTGAACCATCTTTTTTAATAATCTGGTCTTTATCAAAAATTACCTGGTCTTTATAGGCTTTAAAAGGAATATTCTTTTCTGTGAAAAAATAATAGACTTCTTTATCTCTCTCAATTGCCCGAGGTTCATAATCCCTATTGCAGAAAACGCCCTGAATATGATATTCTTCGGATAATTTCCTGAATATCTCTATGGGTTTACCATAATATACATTAACTCTTGAATGATACTTTTTCAATGAAATATTAATATCCATCAAAGCCTGATGGATATAATCAACCCTGCGGTCTTCTTTATCTTCCAGCTTTCCAAGAATATCAGTATCAAATATAAAAACGGGCATTACCGGATCATCAGACTGAAGTGCGTGGAAAAGACCTACATTGTCTTCCAGCCTTAAATCACGTCTGAACCAGAATAGGGTAACTTTATGTTTCATGTAATTCAAACTACTTTATCATTCTATCGTTATAATACATTTCATAACTACGGATAAAGATACAGATTTTACTAAATAGAGTTTTTAACACGTCACATTATTCAGCTCTGGTATTGAGCTATGATGAATATCAATTAAAATTTTCCGACATTTGTCAGATAAATAGATATCCCAGCAATGGAAGAATTTGAAGTACCGGTAACCTATAAGGGTAAAGAACTGCTTTTCAACGGAAAGCTTGCTACATTCTCTTATGGATATAAATTATATGTAGATGTAGATGGAACTGAAGTTGTTATTGAACGTGATGATCACGGTGACTTAAGAGCTCTCCTTCCGGATGCCGCTTCGGAAAAAAATATAGATAAAGGTCTTATAGAAGCAATTATTGAAGTATTTAGAGAACTTCAGGTTTTATGATGATCTGTTGTGAATAAAAAGTCGTCTCAAAAGTTAAACAATTTGGTTTCTGTCATTCTGACGAAGGAAGTATCTCATTAATAACCAAACATATGAGATTCTTCATTACATTTCACTACATTCAGAACGACATCTTGGAGACCATCTTTTTCATTTAATCTGTTTATTCGAAGACTACATAATTTACCTTATCTACACCCGTATTTCCCGTTTTTTCATGATAAGCATACAGCACGAGCTCATAGTTTCCCGGAGAACTGATGCTATGACTTCCTTCAAAAAGATTGGTTGAAACCAGTGACATGTCTATATTTTTTACAAATTTTCCGTCTTTTTTCAGAATTCCTTTCACTTCAATCTCATCGGAATTCCATACACCTCCTTTATCTATGACACATCCGCACATCATGACAATATTAGCCTGAAACAGGAAAGGTTTATCTTTAATACTGTTCAATGCAATATATTGATGCGTTCTAGGTTTCAGAATATCAATAATGTATCCCGGAATTTCAAGGATAATACCTTCTCCTAAAATATGTTTCCCGGGAATCAGCCATAGCTCTGTGCTTACAACCGCCTGAGCCTGTTTGCTGTTCAAAGGAGAAATCACTTCTATGTTCACGAATGTAGGTTCATCAATATCCACTGCAGCCATAAAACCTCCGGTCTGTGCGTCTGTGATTGAGTTTCCTCTGACTTTGGGCGTTTTCATAATCAGATCTGTATTTCCGGTACTTCCTGTTGTATTTCCTTCTGCCAGAATTCTTTGATTGAGTTTGTTCCTGATGATGATATGAGCCCCGCCCAATGAAGTTCCTATAAATTTGGCATCTCTCGCTTTTGCTCTTATCATGATTTTTGTTTCCGTTGCCGAAATCATAAGATTGGAAAAAAGAAATGCTGTGATGAGAATTAATGCTTTCATGATTTGATTGATTTTAAATATTCATGTTTAAACCTATGATGGAAAGATTCTTCTTTTAATTCCTGATCAATATGATCCAGATAAGTAAAAATCCCCAGATCTTCTGATAATACTTTCAGGATTGTCTTTTCACAACTGTCCCAGATCTGCTCCAACTGAGGAAGCATTTCAATGGCTTTTGGAGATAGTGAAATGATCTGCTTTCGTTTATCCACACTGTCTTTTTTAATGATGAGATAACCATTTTCATTCATTTTTTTGACAATAACTACAACTGATGGGTGTGAATATCCCAGCGGTTCAGCAATATCGGTAATTGAAATTTCACCCTTTTTTTTCAGCAGCATAAAGACCAGATACCAATTGGGCTCAACATCAATTTCAAATTCTTTATAAAATTTCCGAACATCATGGGACATCCTGTCACTGATTCTTTTCAGCCTGCTGTCCAATGCTTTATATCCTAATTCTTTAATAAAGTCAAAATCCATCTGAAATATATTTACAACAAATATATAAAATATAAAGTCAACTATATAGTTGACTTTATATTTATTTTTACTGAATTAAAAATCTTAATAAAAAAGGGCTATTTGAAGTTTCTCCTGTATTCACCAGGTGTCACTCCCCTGTATTTCTTAAAAAGTTTGGAAAGATGGCTTTCATCACTAAACTGGAGTTCATAAGCAATTTCACTCAATCGGATGCTGCTGTATTTTAGATACGTTTCTACCAATTTTAATCTATAGTCCAGCAGATAATCCTGATAGGAAACTCCTGTTTGCTGTTTAAAATACTCTCCGAAATAATTTCCGGAAATTCCGAAATGCTCAGCAATAGTCTGAATTCCGGTTTTTTCACGATCCTTGATATGTTGTTGAATATAAGTGATGATCTTCATTATTGAAAAGGCTTTGCGATTTTCCTGAAGGTCAGAAGTTTCACTCTGAATGATATTTCGGGCAATCAGATTAAGAAGGATTGACATACAGTTTCGGATAATAAGATAATCTTCCGCTTTGTTTTTAAATTCACGGGTGATCTGAAGAATAAGAGTTTCAGCAAAATGTTCATCATTTTTATTGCGGAAAACACATCCAGCTCTGGCGTGGTAATTATTGCTGATATACTGCAATTTGTACAAATTTTCACAACTTTCAATTCGGTCTGCTTCCAAACGGATTTTATCGATAAACTCAATTGGACACTGAATACTGATAAGCTGAGCGGCTTCACTTTGAAAGCGGTATACTTCCTGCTGTGGAATAATGAAAAGCTTACCCTGCGAGAACTCAATACTGCGATCATCATACACAAGTGTACCTTTGCCTTTGGCGATATAAATGAATGAGAGAAAAGTCTTTGTTTTAAACACGGTTTCTCCCTCTTTCAATGTTATTTCTCTTACATCAATTCCTTCAAGATGCAGTCCTTTCATTACACACTGGTTTTTCCTCCAAAAGTACAATTTTAACAGAACATAAAGCGGGTACTTTTGCATAAAAAAATATGAATATACATCCGAAACGGTGGCAGGCACTCAATTTTCTGATCACAGGTGCTTTTCTCTCGCCTCTGGATTATTTTATTGTAAATATGGCTTTGCCGTCTATCAAAAAAGCATTCAGTGCCAGCGATCATCAGCTTCAGATGGTTATTGCTATTTATGGGCTTACTTATGCAGCGCTTGTTGTTTGTGGCGGACGGCTGGGTGATATTTACGGCCGTAAAAAAGTGTTTATATCAGGGTTATATACTTTCCTGTTTTCATCCCTCGCCTGTGCATTTTCTCCTGATATTACATGGCTGATCATTTTCAGACTGTTTCAAGGGGTCGGAGCATCACTGCTGGCTCCTCAGGTACTGGCTTCTATAAAGGATCTTTTCAGTAGTCAGGAGCAGCCTAAAGCAGTAAGTCTTTTCAGCTCGGTATTTGGTCTTGCTTCTGTGGTTGGACAATTGCTTGGCGGAGTTCTTTTAAGCATGCATTGGGGAAGTTTTTCATGGGAAATGGTATTTCTTGTGAATGTACCGATTACGATTATCTGTATTCTGGGTGTACATTTTACCATGAACAATGATAATAAGAAAGACGAGAACGGAATTGACTTTACAGGAACTTTATTATTAATTCAGGCTTTGCTTATGCTTATCTGTCCTCTTATTTTTGGACAAAAATTTGAATGGGCATGGTGGATTTTTGGAATTCTATTTACCGGAATCTTCTTATCAATCATGTTTCTAAAATACGAGATAAAGCAGCTGAAAAAAAATCGTCCGGTACTTGTAGATCCGGCACTGCTGCAGCATAAACCTTTTGCATTAAGCCTTCTGATCATTTTCTTTTACAATTTTACCGCAGGTTTATTCATTTGCTATCCTTATTATTTGCAGCAGTTTCTTCATAAGAATTCAATGGAGACAGGATTGGCCATTATTCCTTATGGGCTTGCTTTTTTCCTGGGACCTTTGATTACCAGCCGGATAAAACTGAGCACTGCTAAAATGATTTACGTAGGATTGGGATTATTGATGACAGGTTTTGTGATAAGTGCAGTTGCTTTTTATTTTCAGCAAAAACCATCTTTAATCACTCATATCTCTTTGTTTATAGCCGGATTCGGGCATGGCACCATTATGCCGGTTATGATGCGGACAGCCATTTCTCTGGTTTCGAAAGATAAAGCGGGACAGGCTTCCGGTCTGGTAAGCATCGGCATTCAGATTGGCAGTGTGACCGGAGGAGCTGTTATTGGAACATTATTTTTTAATCTGATAAAAGTTCTGGGATTCTCAGATGCATTCTCAGCGTCTGTAGGAATAATAGGTGTTTTTCAGGTAGTTGGACTATGGGCAGGAAACAGATTAAGAAAATTCATTGATGAAAAACAGGTTTAAATCAATAAATACTATACATTTAAAATATGAACAATACAGAAAAGATCATTTGGGAAATTGAAGAATTTCACAGGAATATTGAAAAATGGTTTCAGGGCAAAACAGAAAATCAGGAAAATCTTTATAAGGAATTATTATCAGGATTCTCTCCATATTTCAAGATGATTAATGGAAACGGAGATATTGTTACTCTACCTATGCTTGGAGACTGGCTACCAACTGTGTTTGGAAAGTTTCCTGAACGCACTATTCGGGTTGAGAATATAGAAACAAATCATTCTGAGTATCATGGATTGGCCACTTATATTGAAACTCAGGTTACAGGAGATGTCACAACCAAAAGAAAATCATCAGCTATCTTTCTGCTGAATGAAGAAAAAGCACTTTGGCTTCATCTCATAGAAAACTGGATATAAATATCCATAATTTTATAACAGCCCTGTTTATCCTTGGATATTCAGGGCTGTATAGTTTGCTTATTCAGACCACGGCGAATGTAAAATACAGTCGCAGAAGTTTTTTCTTTGGAAATTCGGAATCATGAAGGCGCAAACATCAGCTTTAATATTTCCAAAAGTAGTTTCTGTTTTATGCTCAAAACCACCGAAAAAAGTGGGAATAATTTTCTTTTTAAAATTATTTCTCGGAAAAGCTTTGATAATTTCCTCCCGATTTCCGGTACTCAAGTTTTCATATCCTTCTCCCATCACGTCCAGCCCAACTCCAGAATACATTAAGGCGACTTCATTCTCTTTGTGTTCTGCAATTCCAATAGTGGTGTGAAGCGCGATGGTATCCCAAACGAGCTGAAGCTTATCCTGGGCAATACCATGACCTTTCAAAAAGTCTCTTGCTGCATTGGCTCCGTCTACCTCAAATCTCAGATCAGGACTGCTGTAATGAGAAACAAGTCCCAGATCATGAAACACGGATGCAACATACAACAGCTCTGAATCATGCGCCTTGTTTTCCCGCTTTGCATTTAATGATGAAAACAGGAAAACTCGCAGGGAGTGATTGTAAATAAATTCTGTTCCGTGTTCCAATAGAAGATCCGTTGCTTCTGTGGCAATTTTACTGTCCGGGATGATGATACCCGCAACTTCTTTCATACGATTTACTGACATCTCTTTACATAATTTTATCCAAAGGTATCGTGATTACAGATGCCTGAGAATAGCAATAAATGCCGATGACATGTCAAAATTTCGGTAAAGATTAAACTCCGATATGAATGAAATTACTGCGATAGTTTGCAGGAGATATTGCTGTATTTTTCTTAAAAAAGTGGCTGAACTGTTCTGAGGTACCGAAATTAAGCAGATAAGCAATTTCTTTTACAGAATGAGAACTGAACTGAAGAAGTCTTTTGGCCTCTGCAATAATCTGTCCGTTGATGATTTCTTTTGCGCTTTTATTAGCACATCGTTTACACAGTTCGCTCAATCTCCGTGGGGTAATATTCAGCAGCTCTGAATAGTTATTTACCGCATGCAGAATATGATACTTACTGCTCAACAGCTCCATAAATTTGCGGTAAATGATATAATCCTGACTGTCAAAAGTTTCTTCTTTTACAATTTTTACGTTAGCCAGCTTGATCATGATAATCTTTAAATAAGCAGCCAGCACATCCATTTGATTGGTATAAGATTCAACGTTGTATTCCGTTAGTAAATTTTTAAATAAGTTTAAAAATTCATTTATTTCCGTCTGATCCGGCATTAATTTTTGATTTGCAGCCGCGTTATTAAACAAGACCGCCTTGCAATTACTGGCACTGGAAGGCACTCTTTCCCAAAAACAGTCTCCGAAAGAAATATGATAACCACTAACAGAAGACACTTTTTCAAACCTGCAGATCTGGCCTTTAGCCAATAAAAAAATTTCATGAGCTGCTATATCAAAAGAATGTTCGTCTATCGTAAGTACTCCTTTACCAATTTCAATTATTACAATATGATGATAATTGAGTCTTACCCATTCTTCTGAATATGGAACATCATCCTCCAGCCTTTTTATGGAAAAAGAATTATGAATAGTAGTTTCGGTTACAATTCCTGAGACCGGTTTCATGAAAATAAATTTTTAATAAAGATAAAGAGTATTTTGAATTGCAAGATTAATCAACGATCATAAGCTAAAACATATCAAAAAACTCTTAACTGATGGCAAAATTCCCAGCAAAAGAGATTCATCATGATTTTCTGAATACTTTCATCTGCCCGGCCATTACCGCCAGTAAAATCCCAAAACAGGCAAAAAGACCGTATGAATATCTGAGATCAAAACTTTCAGCAATATACCCGATAAGAGGCGGCCCCATCAGAAATCCTAAAAACGAAATGCTGGAAACAAATGATAATGCAATACTGGGAGCTACCGTACTTACCTTTCCAACTGTACTATAAACGGACGGCACACTCAGCGAACTGCCAAGGCCAATAATCATAAAAGCAATGATACAGATCCACAGTTCCGGGAAGAAAACACTTAGAAAAAGGCCTCCGCTCATCAGAATACCGCAACACTGCAGAACGATCTTTTTTCCATATTTCTCAATGATCCTGTTCCCGATAAAACGACCTAAAGTCATCATTAAAATAAAACTTGTATATCCCAGTATAACAAGATTTTCTGGGGCTTTAACTATAGTTTGAAAATAAACCCCGCTCCAGTCGAACATAGCACCTTCAATCGCCATACTCAGAAATCCTATAATTCCCAAGCCAACCAGTGTAGGATTCACAGCCTTGAATATTGAACGGGTTTGCGGCTCTGCCTTATGGATAATATTGGTCAGATTTCTTTTACTGTAGAACCAAAGTATTCCTACCAGAATAAAAATAACAACAAAATGGTAAAAGGTTCCTACATGAAGGTTGATCATTAATAAACCAACAACAGCCCCTGTAAGCCCCGCAAAACACCAGGCTCCATGGTAAGAAGAAAGAAGGGTTCTTTTCGTTATAGATTCTATTTCAATGGCCTGGGTATTGATTGCTATATTACACATGTTCCCGGAAACTCCAAAGAAGAACAGAACAACACCCAACGTCCAGTAAGAAGGTGATAAACCAATTAACAAAAGAAAAAAAGGATACAGCAAAAAGCATCTTTTAATAATGCCGCTGCTTCCATAGATACTGATCAGTTTTCCGGCTAAAACCATTGTTGAAAGCTGCCCTATCGGCATGAGAAGTAAAAGTGTTCCCAATTGTGCTTCATTGATGGAAAGCGCGGTTTTAATGATAGGAATCCGGCTCGCCCAGGAAGAAAAGACAAGTCCATGGGCAAAGAAAAGTAAAAAACAGGCTGTTGGCATTTTTGCATTAAAAGATTCGCTCTCGTTCATTATAACAGGATGATAAAAATTCCTTCTGCAAATTTAGATAGACACACCCATTAAAATCTAGTTCATTTTTGTCATTTTTATGTTCCATTTTAACCAATAACAGAAATGCACTAGATTGTTATGGTAGAAAATCACTTTGTTTTTTGAACACGGATATTCATTTTTCATTAATTTCGATGTATAAAAATGAATCATGAAAGAAAAATGGATTCCCTATCCGACAGTTTTGAAAGGAGAAACAGTGGAATTAATTCCTCTTGAAAAACTGCATTTTGAAGAATTATATGCTGCTGCTTCAGATAAAGAACTTTGGGAACTGATTCCTACAGACTGTTCAGAGGAAACAATGTTTTATAAAACGTATGAATTTGCTTTGTCAGAAAGAGAAACCGGGAATCAATATCCGTTTATAATACGCTATAAAGAAACCGGAAAACTGATTGGTTCCACCCGTTTTTTTGAAATATATCCGGCAGACAGAAAACTGGAAATCGGATGGACATGGATCACCAAAGAATTCTGGGGAACAGCCATCAACCTTGAATGCAAATTACTACTACTCACCTTCTGCTTCGATGTGCTGAAAACAAACAGGGTACAATTGAAAACCAAAGATGATAACTTCAGATCAAGAAAAGCCATCGAAAAAATCGGTGGTGTATTTGAAGGTATTTTACGCAAAGACAAAGTTCTCAGCGATGGCAGTACAAGAAATGCAGCTTATTACAGTATTTTGGATGATGAATGGGCAACTGCAAAAAACAAAATTGAAGTTTTGATAAAAGAAAAACAAAATCCTGACTAAAAACATTCAAAGTCAGTATAAAAATAAAAACACCCGACATTTGAACCGGGTATTTTTTATCTAATTGAAAGATTGCCTGTAACTCAGAGGAGTTTTATCCGTTTTCTTTTTAAACAGCTTATTGAATGACTGCGGATGCTCAAATCCTAGTGCATATGCTACTTCAGATACAGAAAAACCTGTAGTGGTAAGATATTCTTTTGCCTTTTCAATCAGTTTTTCATGAATATGCTGCTGGGCATTTAATCCTGTAAGGTTGCGAAGCATATCACTCAGATAATGCGGTGACAGATTGAGTGTAGAGGCCAGAAACTCTACTGTAGGAAGCCCTTTATTCAATGTTTCCTGCTGATTGAAATAGTTTTCCAGTACAACATCCATTTTTGTCAACAGATCACTATTTACAGCCTTTCTTGTGATAAACTGTCTTTTATAGAAACGGTTGCTGTAATTGAGAAGAACATCAATATAAGAAACAATAACGTCCTGGCTCACTTCATCGATAGCTGTATTTAATTCATTTCCAATATTATCAAGTAGTCCAGTTATCATTGTTTTTTCCTGATCAGATAAATGCAGCGCCTCATTTGTATCGTAAGAAAAGAAACCAAAGTTTTTGATATTCTTTGCTAAAGGATAGCTTCTGATAAAATCCGGGTGTACCAGTAACGTATAACCGCAGTATTCTGCATTCTCATCAGTGGAAAGAACCTGTCCAGGTGCTGTGAACATCATTCCTCCCTCATTAAAATCATAATATCCCTGTCCATAACCCATTTTTCCAACAGTAGAATATTTATACGAAATTTTATAAAAATTCAGGATAAAGCTTCTCTTGAGCATATCTTTTTTAATGCTCATCTTTGTATTATCCACAAGACTTACCAACGGATGAAGCGGCTTAGGGAGCTGCAACATGTCGTGCAGTTCCGATATGGATGAAATTTTCAGAGGAATGTTATCTTTCTTTTCCATGATATAAAATTATAAATTATTTGATTGAAAAGACAGTATAAATGTGATTTACTTTATACTGTCTTCCAAAAACCTGATTAAATAAACTGTTTGCCAAACTGCTCTCTGAATGCTTCATCACCTAATTCAAGACGCTGTGCATAGATCGCCTTAGCATCTTCTCCGGCTACATATCTCAGCTGCTTTTTACCGTCTGTAGCAACCTCATACACTACTGCTGCAATCTGCTCAGGGGTAGAAGCAGCTTCCATCATTCCTTCCATTTTAGAAAACAGAGAGTTCGTCATATCTTCATAAGCAGGGCTGGATGCTGAGTCCAGAGAGCGGCTTACAAAATCGGTCTTGATTCCTCCCGGAGAGACAGTTTTAATATCAATTCCTAAAGTATTAAGCTCAAAAGCTAAACTTTCGCTCCATCCTTCAAGCGCCCACTTGGTAGCATGATAAGTAGAGCCCAATGGGAATGCAACAAGTCCTCCTATAGACGTTGTAGAAATAAACATTCCTTTTTTCTGTTCTCTGAAGTAAGGAATAAATGCCTGTGTAACACGTATAACCCCTAGTAAATTCGTGTCCAGCTGTTTTACGATTTGCTCATCAGAAAGCGCTTCCAAAGGTCCTATTAAACCATATCCTGCGTTATTGTATACCACATCGATTGCTCCAAGTTCAAGAGCCTGTTTTACTGTAGACTTAATCTGCTCCGGATTGGTAACATCCAATGGAAGTACAGTTACGTTCTCCAAACCTGCAAGATCAGCAGCAGCTTCAGGGTTTCTCATGGTAGCGATTACTCTCCATCCATTGTTTTGAAATAATTGGGCAGTTGCTTTTCCTAATCCTGTAGAAGCACCTGTTATAAAAATTGTTTTCATTTTTCTTTGTTTAAAATTACAGGACAAAGTTCAGCATTAGAAGAAACACAGGAGTTGCCAAAATGGGGTAAGCTGTAGCCAAAACGGATTCTTAAATACATTTGTTTTTTGTAAGTTTGTCTCCATCTATTTTTATGGCAGAATATATTCTTGACAACATCAATATCAGTACACTTTCCGTATATGACCTGCTGAAACATACCTCAGACAGTGCATTTATTGGAATCAGGGATTTTCGCGAAATCTACCCTGCTGCTATTGAAAACAATACAGGAATATTTACAAAGCAATCTTCATTACAGGATTTTCCAATGGTCAGCATCAGCAAGGTTGGCAGTTCATTACTCTGCTCCTGCACGTGTGATAACCAGAAAGACCAGCTTTGTTCCCATCAGGCAGAAATTATCCATTGTATTATTGAGGATAAAAATTACCGCCTTTTTTTTGATGATATTCTCCGTAAAAAAGCCCTTCTCCCCAAAGCCAAAGGATATGGACTGGAAAATGAACCGGATCTGGATCAATATTTTCAGCTTGAATATAGAGAGGGTAAAATTGAAATCCTTCCTAAGATCAAGGAAATGCTTCCTGTAGATGAGGTGATGCTTCAAAGAGATCTTCTTCCTCAGCTTCCTTCCAGACTGGATGAACTGACTGTGTTGGAAACAGGAAAAAAACAGATATTGGTTATCGGTAAGCACCGTTATTATAACCACATGACCTTCTCCCTAATGGAAGCGGAAATAACGCAGACAGGCAAGATCAAAAATCCTGTGACTTCTGTAGATGCCATGCAGTTGATTTGGAAAGCAGAGAAACCCGCAAACATTAAATTTTATACAGCCATTACCTCTTTCCAGAATAATTACAATGAAGATTACAACCCTTCGGAACTGGAAGCTTTAAAACTCATCGTACAGAATCCTCTTCAGCTGGAAGTCTATTATCACGACCGGGAAATTGCAGAAACGGTTTCCGCAAAGTCACTTTCTCACGTTGAATTAAATACTTTAGATGCCGAGGTTCAATTATCTGTATTTAAGAAAGATCCATTTTATGAAATAACCGGAGAATTACTGTTTAATGACATTTCCATTCCTTTCAAAAATATTGTTCTCAGAAATGAGTATTTTGTATATAACCGAAACATTTTCAGCTTTGTAGACGATCCTGACATGCTCAAAGTCATCAGGTTCTTTAAGGCAAATAATGAGATTTTACTGATCCATTCTTCAAAATACGAAGCGTTCATGCAAAACATTCTTTCCGCCATTGAAGAACGTATTCACATCAATTACAACTATATACAACCCGCAACAAAAGTACAGCTTGAAGACAAAAATTATCAGACCGAAAGAGTCGTTTATCTGCGCCAGCAGGAAAATTATATAGGAATCACACCGGTAATGAAATACGGAGACGTAGAAGTTCCTGTGTATTCCCGGAAACAGCTTTTTGATACGGACCAGAATGGAAATCCCTTTAAAATAGAGAGAAATGAATCGGCAGAAGCCCGCTTTACTTCTTTGATCATGCAACAGCACCCTGATTTTGAAGAGCAGATGGACGGCTATCAGTATTTTTATCTTCACAGGGATAAATTCTTGGATAACAACTGGTTTCTTGATGCATTTGAGATCTGGAGGAATGAAGGGATAACGATATTAGGCTTTAACGAGTTAAAAAACAACAAATTAAATTCCCACCGGGCAAAAATCAACATTCAGATTACCAGTGGCCTGGATTGGTTTAATGCTAAATTAAAAGTGGGTTTTGGTCCTAAAGAAGCCTCTTTAAAACAGCTTCACCGGGCGATCCGCAATAAAAGTAAATTCGTTCAGCTGGACGATGGCAGCCTGGGGATTCTCCCTGAAGAATGGATGGAAAAAATAGCCGCTTACTTTCATGCAGGAGAAATTGACGAAGAGCTCTTAAAGATTCCGAAAATTAATTTTACGGAAGTTACCTCATTATTTGAAAAGGAAATCCTGAGCCAGGAAGTTCAGGAGGAACTCACCACGTATTCCACCAAGTTCTCCAAAGTAAAAAATATTCCCAACGTCAATATCCCGGCTGAACTTAACGCTGAACTCAGAGATTATCAGCATGAAGGGCTGAACTGGCTTAATTTTCTTGACGGATTCAACTTCGGAGGGTGTCTCGCAGATGATATGGGACTTGGGAAAACCATTCAGATTATTGCTTTCATTCTTTCTCAGAGGGAAAAACGGGGACACACCACGAATCTTATTGTAGTTCCTACTTCCCTGCTTTTCAACTGGCAGGACGAGATCAGCAAGTTTGCGCCTTCTATAAAAGTCCTGCTGCATTATGGAGCAGACCGGCCAAAGACAACGACTCATATGCCTGATTATGAAGTAGTCCTCACTACTTATGGAATGCTTCTTTCGGACATTAAGTTTTTGAAAAATTTTAATTTCAATTATATTTTTCTGGATGAATCACAGGTGATTAAAAACCCAAATTCGGAAAGATATAAAGCGGCGCGGCTGCTTCAATCGAGAAACAGGATTGTACTGACCGGTACTCCTGTTGAAAACAGTACTTTTGATCTTTACAGCCAGCTTTCTTTTGCTTGTCCGGGACTTTTGGGAAGCAAGCAGTATTTTAAAGATATTTATGCTATTCCTATTGATAAATTCGAGTACAGTAAACGTGCCACTGAGCTTCAGCAAAAGATAAAGCCATTTATCCTCAGAAGAACCAAGAAACAGGTGGCTAAAGAGCTTCCTGAAAAAACAGAAACAGTTATCTACTGTGAGATGAATGCAGAACAGCGCAAAATCTATGACGCTTATGAAAAAGAGCTTCGCGAGTTTATTGCGGCCAATGATGACGATGACCTGAACAAAAACAGCATGCATGTTCTTACAGGACTTACCAGGCTCAGACAGATCTGTAATTCTCCTGTCTTGATGAAAGAGGGATATTCCGGTGAAAATGCCATTAAAATCGAGATTTTGATGGAACAGATCCTTGGAAAATCACAAGATCACAAAATCCTTGTCTTCTCCCAGTTTGTCGGAATGCTGGATCTGATAAAGACTGAACTGAAACGCCATAATATTCAGTTTGAATATCTTACAGGACAGACTAAAGACAGAGGAGAAAAAGTATCAAATTTCCAGAAAAATAAAGATATCCGTGTATTTCTGATCAGTTTAAAAGCTGGTGGTGTAGGTCTTAATCTTACTCAGGCTGATTATATTTATCTCGTAGACCCTTGGTGGAATCCTGCAGCTGAAAACCAGGCTATTGACCGAAGTTACCGTATAGGACAAACCAAAAATGTAATTGCAGTAAGGATGATCTGCTCAAATACAGTAGAGGAAAAAATTCTCACCCTTCAGAAAAAGAAAAAACAGCTGGCTCAGAATCTGCTCACCACAGATGGGAAGAAACTTCAGGGACTCTCTAAACAGGATCTTATGGATTTATTGGAGTCCGGTTCATAATATTTAAATATTTTTTTAAATAAAAAAACCGACAGGTAAAGGACCTGTCGATTAAAAAACAAAAATTGATATGGATATGATTTAGATATGATGTGTCTATTTCTTAATAATCTTTTCTGTGACTGTTTTATGATTCTTTGTCAGGATTTTAATAAGATATGTTCCGGGGATAAAATTGTCCATAGAAACTGTCATCGAACTTCCCTCCAGCATCTTCTGCCCTGACATATTGTAAATTTCATATTTCTCCAGCCCTTCTTTCATTCTGATATTCACCGAATTTGTTGTAGGGTTTGGATATATTTTAGCATTGGCAGAAGTATCTTTAGAAACTTCCACAGTGGAAAGGCTTTCCGGTTGAATATTAAGCGTATAGTCTTCTGCCTGCCCGATAAACCATCCTGAAGGACAAGGAAGATTCTCCAAAGTTCCCATCCATGAACTGGATTCATATGCTTTTACCAATCTGAAACGGGTTTCTCCCAGCTGTGCTCCTGCCGGAATTGTAATAGTACCGGATGTAATTCCTGATTCTGTCGTAGTAACCGGATTGGAATTATCCAGATAACCCAGGTTAAACTTCTCATCAGCATCAAATTGATTATTATGGTTGAAATCAATGTAAGCATACACTGATACAGTATTCTGTCCATGAGTACCTCCTGTTACCGTTATAGGATAACTATTTCCGCGGTTTACAGTAAAGACAGTCGCTGTAAAATTTTCAAGAACGTCTGAATTACCATCAATGGCACTGTTTCTTACAGTTCCTGCAAATTCCACCTTACTTATTTCGCTTACCGTAAGGCTGGTCACATTTTCAGTACCACAGTAAGGAGCCGGGAAATTAGCTGTATTTCCGACAATATTGACAGTGTAATCTTCAGCCTGCCCTGCTCTTAAGCTGGCGTCACAAGCTGAGCTTATAGAATTAGCAGCTGCTGGATTTGAGTAGGCCTGGACATTTGTATTTTTGAGAACCCTCATTTTTGTACTTCCACTGGCAGCATTCGCAGGAACTGTTATAATATTATTGATCGTAAATGCATTGGCCGGATTGGCTGCTTCAAGTCTCCCAATGTAGAAGCTTTCTCCAGCATCATCAAAATTACCATTCTGATTAAAGTCTATAAAAACAACTACATCACTCGGAAATGTACTGGAAGGACCTGTTACAGATATATTATAATTACTTCCAGGTTGCAAATCTGTAGACATTGATGTAAAATTCTCATAAATTTGCGCATTTCCGGACTGAACCGGCGATGAATTATTAATGCTTCCGAAGGTAACATTACTGATCATATTGCTGTCAGCTCCATACTGGAACGCAGGCATGCAATATTGCAGTTGTGCATTTGCCAGTGAACAAAGTACAATACCAGAAAGAGTAGTTATTTTTTTCATTTTTTGATTAAATTTCTTGAGACAAATTTATATTTATTTAGAATGAATAAAAATAACAATGTAATGATATTTGTCAGTTTAGTAAAAATAGGTGGTTTGCATTCAATTAATGAATGTTAAATAATTTAATTTACTTATGGATAATCAATCTGTTACCTATAAAAAAGATCTTCCTTAAATTATTTTTCAAGAAAGATCTTTTTGCTTTAAAGAGTGAAATCTAATCGGTTAACTTACATTTTCGATGAGAACAGCAGACGCTCCGCCTCCTCCATTACAGATGGCAGCTATCCCCAATCTTCCTTTTTCCTGACGAAGTACACTAACTAATGTTGTGATAATTCTTGCTCCTGAAGCACCAATAGGGTGTCCCAAAGCAACCGCACCACCATATACATTTACTTTATTCAGGTCATAACCCAAAATCTGCTGGTTGGATAAAATCACTGAGGAATATGCTTCATTAATCTCGAAATAATCAATATCGGATAAACTGAGACCTGTTTGTTCCAGCACCTTTTGAATGGCAATAGACGGAGAAGTGGTAAACCATTCCGGGGACTGAGCCGCGTCTGCATATGCTATGATTTTGGCTAAGGGTTCAAGATTATGCTGATGTAGAGCCTGTGAAGATCCTAATAGTATTGCTGCAGCTCCATCATTCAGATTACTGGAATTAGCGGCTGTGAGTGTACCATCTGCTTCAAATGCCGGTTTCAAAAGAGAAATCTTCTCCGGAATAAGTTTGTCTATGTCTTCGTCTTTATCTACAATTATAGGTCCTTTCTTTCCGTTAGTTGATATCTGGATCAATTCATTGCTGAACTTACCGTTTTTCGCTGCTTCCTGAGCACGATGGTAGGAAAACAAAGCGTATTCATCAAGCTGCTGTCGTGTTAATCCGTATTTCTTCACACCCAATTCTGCTGCACTTCCCATATGGAAATCATTGTATACATCCCACAGACCATCTTTGATCACACCATCCGTAAGACTGGTATCTCCTAATTTTGTTCCCTGACGAAGTTTAACATAATGTGGAACATTGCTCATACTTTCCATACCCCCGGTCATCACAATATGTTCCAGGCCAAGCTGAATCTGCTGAGCACCAATCATTGCCGACTTCATTCCGGAAGCACAGACTTTGTTTACCGTTGTTGCATCTTTATCTACGGGAATTCCAGCAAAAATAGCTGCCTGTCTTGCAGGAGACTGGCCCAGTCCGGCACTGAGTACATTTCCCATATACACACTGTCTATATGTTCCGGAGCCAATCCGATGTTTTCATAGGCATTTTTAATTACAGCTGCTCCAAGCTGAGGAGCTGTAAGCCCGGACAAGCTTCCCATAAAACCACCTACCGGAGATCGCTTTGCAGCTAATATAAATACTTCTTTCATTTGAATTAATTTTAAATACCAATCGGTATATTTATAATTAAAAAAATTCCCTTTACTTTCACAAGAGACTAATACAAAGATAATCAAAATATACCGATTGGTATATTAAATATTTTAAAAAAGTCTTACTGTAATAAGTAAGACTTTAACTTTTTATGTTCTACTCAGCTGATCCAGTTTTTTAAGCAGTGTGGGCATTCTGTAAGTGCCATGCATTTGTTCTACTTTTAATTGAACTTCATCTACATCCATTCCTTTGGCCGTCACAAAAAGTGGTGTTTTACTTTCTCCGCGAAACACATTTCTCCTTTGGGAATCCGGAGTTGTAAATTCATTTTTTGCAATCCCAATAATAGGACATTTTTCTTCCAATGCTTCATAAAGGTGCCCACCTAAACCTATTTTTCCATCATTGTCAAGAGTAACATATCCGTCAACAATGATAATATCTTCTGGTTTTAATACAATTTTCGTCAGCAAACTTAAAATGCAGGGTAATTCTCTTTTGTAAAATGCCCCGCTTTCATATCCTGAGCTTACAGCAGTCTGTTCTACAAAAACTTCCACTTCTTTTTCAGACGTCCAGTCCTCAAATGCAATACATACAGTATTGGCATAATCCTCATAATAATAGGTATCAAATGCGTAAATCATATTCTATTCTCTTAAAAAAACTCGCCAAAATGCCACAAGATCCCTGAAGGATCATGCACAAAACACTCTTTTCCCCACTCCATCGTTCTTACAGGAGTAAGTTTTACATTCTCATAAACATCTGTAAGCTTTAAAGATAAAAGCTCCTTCCAGAATTCATCTGTATTGGCCACTTCCATAAAGATCATGGTATTATCGACCCAATCTTTTGTATAATAATCCTGAAGGTAAAAGCCTATTTCTTCCCTCTTAAACAGCGATAGTTTGGGCTCCAGAACAACTTCTTCAAACCCGAGATCTCTGTAAAAATTTCTACTGATCTCAAAATTCTGTGCTCCGATAAAAGGTCTGATGGATTTTAGCTTCGGTGTCATACTGTTTTATTTTTCCAATGTTCATAGGTCATTTCAAACTTGACCTCTCCTCTTCCATGGGTTCCTGTTTCTTTCCATCCGGATTTTCTGTAGAAATTTTCAGCCCGTGTTCCGGGTGAAGTACCAAGCCATAGATCGTCTTTCTTTTGTTCAAAGTACCAGTCGAGCATAATGTCATGAAGTTTTTTGCCGATTCTCTGGTTTTCAAAATCAGGATGTACGAACAAAGCCCAGACATTGTTTTCTTTCAAGTCAGCAATGGAAAAGCCTACAATCTTACCTTCTGCCTCACATACCCATCCTTTTCCTCTATGAAAAAGAAATTCCTCACAGTCTTTATTTGTAACCAAACCTGGATCTGACAGCGTGTTTTCTTTCACGGAGTTTCTCACAATCTGTATTTGCGGAATATCTTCCGGTCTTGCTTCTCGGATAATGATGTTCATGGTAATTTGTTGATAAACGCAAAGGCGTAAATATTTTTTACTCATAATCCTTGTCAAGTTTTAAAACCTTGGCAAGGATTCCTATTTGGTGTAACTTAAAATCTTACGATTATTTTCTGTCAACCACAATTCTTTCTTCTCTGGTGGCAATATCCCAGGCTGTTGTAAAAATAAGCTGGGTTCTTTTTTCTAACAGTTGGTAATCAATCTTTTCAGGATCATCTGTTGGTTTATGATAATCTTCATGAATACCATCAAAGAAGAATGCTACAGGAATATCATGTTTGGCGAAATTATAGTGATCTGAACGGTAATATAATTGTTCAGGATCATTCAAATCATCATATTTGTAATTAAGTTCCAGGTTATTGGTTCTCTTGTTGGCTGCTTCGTTAATTACTTTAAGCTGAGAACTTAACATTTCAGAACCTATGACATACACATATTGTTTTCCTCTGTTGGCAGGATCATCACGCCCAATCATATCAATATTAAGGTCAACAACGGTATTGGCTAATGGGAAAACAGGATTTTCGGAATAGTATTCTGAACCAAATAATCCGTGCTCTTCTCCCGTAACGTGTAGAAAAAGGATCGATCTTTTAGGCCCTTTTCCTGCTTTTTTAGCCTGCTGGAATGCCTTAGCAATTTCCATTACAGCTACAGTTCCGCTTCCGTCATCATCTGCTCCATTGTATACTACTCCATTTTTTGTACCTACATGATCATAATGTGCGGAAACCACAACAATCTCATCCGGTTTTTCGCTTCCTTCGATAAAAGCTAAAATATTTTCAGAATCAGGAAGATTGCCTCCACCTCTTTGTCTCATAAATTCAGATGGAACTTTCTGATAGTATGAGCCTAATGCTTTCGGTCCGGAAATACCAAGATTTTTATAGTAATTAATCATATACTCTCCCGCCTTCTTCTGTCCTTTACTTCCCGTATCACGTCCCTCCATATCATCTGCTGCTATAACATACAGATTTTTCTTTAAATCCTCAGCGTTAATCACCTTGTATGCATTGTTAAATGCCTTACTGTGTTTTGTAGAAACAGGATGTGAAGAATTCCCATCAGGTATTTTTGCCGTTCCACAACTGGTCACTACAGCCATGCCCAATAACGGGATAAGTATTTTTTTCATAAAGAATAAATTTCTTAAAAATAACAATTTTTATTGAATTCCCACATGAGATATCAAAATCACAAAATCATATGTTATTCATTATGAAATTAACAATACTTCAATTTTAAACTTAAAATAATATTGAATTTTTATTATATTTGATTAAAATACAAAATAGGTGGATAAAATTTACGGATTTACTCATTATTCCTTTTTTACGGAAATGTCCGAACTGGCAACCAGACACGGAAGCTTTGATCTTTCTCTGGGCCTTCCCGATTTTGATATTGATGAACGACTTAAATTTTTTTTAAAAGAAGCTGCCGAAAAAGAGACTTATCACTATGAACCTCTTGCCGGGAATCCCCTTCTGATTGAAAGTATCATCCGTTTCAATGCCAAAAGGGCTAATAAAATCTGCATCACAAATAAAGAAGTCACCATTGTTCCCTGTGCAACCTTTGCTTTATATACTTCCCTCAAATCAATTCTTAATCAAAATGATGAAGTAATTATTATCCAGCCGTCTTACTATACTTACGGACCTGCTGTTGTCATGAATGGTGGAATCCCTGTTTATTATGATCTTGGCAGTGATTTTATGATCAACTGGGATTTGTTTAAAAACTGCATTACTGAAAAAACCAAAGCAGTCATTGTAAACTCTCCCCAGAATCCAACCGGAAAAGTATGGAGAAAGGAAGAATGGGATCAGTTATATGAACTGATTAAGGGCCGTAATATTTATTTGATTTCTGAAGAGATATATGATACCTACTGTTATGACGAAGCTGAACATTACAGTTCTTTTATGCATCCAGAGCTTAGGGAAAAGACGTTTTGTGTTTTTTCTTTTGGTAAAATGTTTCATACTTCCGGGTGGAAAGTGAGTTACATGCTTGCTTCTGAAGCTTTAACAACAAGATTTCAGTGCCATCAACAGTATATTTCTTACAGTGCCAATGCTCCGGCGCAATATGCTATCGCAAAGTATCTGGATGTATTCGACCCGGCTATCAATAAAGAGATAATGCAGAATAAAAGAAATATTTTTAATCAGCTGATCCAGGAAACTCCCCTCCAAGTAGAGCAACAGGCAGAAGGAAGTGTTTTTCAGATCGTTAACTTCAGGAATATTTCAAAAACAATGACGGATGTGGAGTTTTCAAAATGGCTTACGATTGAGAAAAAAGTATCTTGTCTTCCACTTTCGGCTTTTTACAATTCAAGACAAAATTCAGATTATGTAAGGTTTAGCTTTGCTAAAAAGGATGAACTGATTATCCAGGCTTTGGAACATTTAAAAAGGAATCTTTGATTTTTTCTATGTATTTTTTCCCACAGATTACACAGATTTTCACAGATGATTATGGGTACTTTGTTTGCTTATTTTTTTTAATATAATAGAAAAGCACCGCCAGGGCGATGCTTTTCTATTGTATTTAAATTGATTTTAAAGAGCCAGAACTCTTACATCAATCCTTCTGTTTTTCGCTTTGCATTCGTCAGTATCATTAGCTTCACATACAGGATGCTGTGATCCATATCCTTCCGCTTCTATCCTGTCTGCAGAAATGCCTAACTCAAGAAGTTTCAGCTTCGCGGTTTGAGCTCTTAGATTGGATAACTTAATATTACTATCTTCATTACCACTGTTATCTGTATATCCGCCGAGTTTTATTTTCAAATCCGGATATGCATTTAAGATTTCAGCTAAAGTATTCAACTGTAGTGCGGATTCTGCTTTCAGATCACTGGAACCTGTTTCAAAATAAAGGTTTTCAATAGTATACCATTTGTTGGGGTCTAAGGCAGATTTATCTTTTTGTTTCACCACATTATAAAGCTGGTAAAGCTGGCTTCCATCTCCTATAGCAATTGTTTTTCCTCCATCCAGTTTTATTTTCTGAATATTTCCTGTTTCATATACAAAATCACCACTTTCATTAAGATGTCCCTGAACTTCACCAGGGGAAACCGGAACTGTTGTAAGATCTGTATGGCCAGCCGCTGTAGCAGATACACCGGTAAGACTTTCAATTTTCGCCTTTCTATTGGCTTCGATTTTATCTTTATGCAATACTGCTAAAGTAGGTGCAATTACCAAAGAAACGATGGACATTAATTTGATCAGGATATTCATGGATGGTCCGGAAGTATCTTTAAAAGGATCTCCCACTGTATCTCCTGTTACAGATGCTTTATGTGGCTCTGAACCTTTGTAATAAGTCTGACCATTGATATCCACTCCTTTTTCAAATGATTTTTTAGCATTATCCCAGGCACCTCCTGCATTGTTCTGGAACATTCCCATCAAAACACCACATACCGTAGCACCAGCCAAAAATCCTCCCAACACTTCAGGACCAAAAATAAATCCGATTAAAAGTGGAGAAATGATCGCTATAGCACCAGGCAGCATCATTTTTCTGATGGATGCATCTGTAGAAATGGCAACACATTTTTCATATTCAGGTTGTGCTTTTCCTTCTAAAATCCCAGGAATTTCACGGAACTGTCTCCTTACTTCTTCTACCATAGCCATAGCTGCCTGTCCAACTGCAGTGATTGCCAATGATGAAAAAATAAACGGTATCATTCCGCCAACAAATAAGCCGGCCAAAACATCTGCTCTGTAAATATCAATACCATCAATGCCTGCAATCCCAACAAAAGCAGCAAATAATGCTAATGCTGTCAACGCTGCTGAAGCAATTGCAAATCCTTTTCCGGTAGCTGCCGTTGTATTTCCTACAGCATCCAGGATATCTGTTCTTTCACGTACTTCTTTGGGAAGTTCACTCATTTCTGCAATACCGCCTGCATTATCAGCAATAGGTCCAAAGGCATCAATCGCCAGCTGCATAGCTGTAGTAGCCATCATTCCTGCCGCTGCAATAGCAACTCCATAAAGTCCGGCACACAGATAAGATCCATAGATTCCTCCTGCCAATACGATAATCGGAAGTAAAGTAGATTCCATACCAACAGAAAGCCCTCCGATAATATTTGTTGCATGTCCGGTAGAAGACTGTCTCACAATGCTGGAAACAGGTCTTTTACCCATTGCGGTATAGTATTCTGTAATAATACTCATTAAAGTACCTACAACCAATCCTACCATGATGGCACCAAATACTCCCATTTTAGTAAACTCATGCCCTCTTAAAATCATTTTTTCAGGAAGGATATAAGTTACCAGAAAGTAAGATGAAATGGCTGTAATAACAATACTTCCCCAGTTTCCAAGGTTTAAAGCATTCTGTACACTGGAAGTGGATGAACCTTCATTATCATTAATTTTCACAAATAGAGTTCCAATCATTGAAAATATAATTCCTGTTCCTGCAATCAGCATTGGTAAAAGGATTGGAGCAAAGCCTCCGAAGGCATCATCGGAAACCGTTTCTCTGCCTAATACCATAGTTGCCAGAACTGTTGCAACATAAGATCCGAAAAGGTCGGCACCCATTCCCGCTACATCTCCTACATTATCTCCTACGTTATCTGCAATCGTTGCAGGATTTCGGGGATCATCTTCAGGAATTCCAGCTTCTACTTTTCCAACAAGGTCAGCACCTACATCTGCCGCTTTTGTATAAATACCGCCTCCTACTCTTGCAAAAAGGGCTATGGATTCTGCACCTAGAGAAAATCCGGTAAGAATTTCAATGGTCTTTTCCATTTCATGAGAATCTACTGTGGCATCAGGCGCAAAAATCTGCTTAATAATCAGGAATAATGATCCTAATCCTAAAACAGCAAGTCCGGCAACTCCCATTCCCATAACAGAACCTCCTGTAAATGATACTTTAAGAGCTTTCGATAGTGAAGTTCTTGCAGCTTCTGCTGTCCTGACATTGGCTTTAGTCGCTATTTTCATTCCGATAAAGCCTGCTGATGCGGAAAATACGGCTCCTACAGCAAAAGCAATTCCGATACTCCAATGTGAGTTGGCATTGCTTGATCCCATTACGGCAAGTAGAATCGCAACTACCACCACGAAATACATTAAGATTTTATATTCAGCCTTTAGAAAAGCCATTGCACCGTCTGCAATATGACCGCTGATTATTTTCATTTTTTCATTTCCGGCATTCTGTTTATTTACCCAGTTGCTCTGAAGAAATGTATAAAGTAACGCTACGACACCAAAAACTGGCACTAACACAAATAGATCCATAGTTTAATATTTTTTTGGTAATAGAAAATTAAATATAATAAATAATTACCATCAAAGCATTAAAAAACTTAACAGTATGATGTTTATCATCCAAAATAATCATAATTCTGCAACGAAACAATATGGATCAAAATCTATAAAAAAACGGTATTGAATAAAGGTTTCAGAGAAATTACCTGCATGAAAATTCTTTGAATAATTTCAACTATTCAGATTTAATAATTGAATAAAAAAGATTGCTTAATATCTGCCCGTGATGACAATTCGTTGTATAATTTCCGGAAAGAACTTTACTTTGTTTCAATAAAAAAGGATAAACAGAAACTGTCTACCCTTTTATTGTATTGAATTAAGAGAATCTTATCCTCCGAATTTATCTGCATAATCTGTTTGAGAAGCTTTAATCACTTTTCTTGCGTGCTCAGCTCCGTAAACCTCCTGGATTCTGCATTTTGCAGGCTCATCCGGTAAATTTTTATAGGTAAGGAAGTAGTGCATTAATCTTTTTACTTCAGCTTCTGGCAATTCAGAAATATCTCTGAAGTGTCCGAAAGCGTGGTCGTTGATCATTACTGCAACGATTTTATCATCAGCTTCACCTCCGTCAATCATTTTGAAACCTCCGATTGGAATAGCCTCCATCAATAAACCTCCGGCATGAATATTGTGAGAACTTAAAACACAAATATCAAGAGGGTCATGATCTCCCATTGTAACATCAGTAGCTCCTGATTCTACAGCAAGTCTCATTACTTCCTTATCACAGTATGTTCTTGGAACAAAACCATATAAAGCAGGAATGATGTTAGAGAATTTCTGTGGTCTGTCTACTTTTAAGTATCCGGTTTCTTTATCTACTTCATATTTAATAGTATCTGAAGGAACAATTTCCACAAATACGTTTACAACATTTGGCGCATCTTCTCCTGCAGAAATTCCGTGCCATGGATGTGCTTTAAAATTTGGAATCATTATTTTATCTGTTATTTTTTAAGTTATTATTAAAATTTCTTTTCTTAGGTCTTCTATTGTTTCCACAATATAATCATTGCCTTCCATGTAGTTCATGATGAAAATCGTTTTAAATTCATCCAGCTGAACCTCTCCTTTCAATCCGTCATAAGTTTTGTGAAGCAACTCTATGATCGCATTTTTAGAGTCTACGATATTCTTCCATGAATTTTTTGTGATGTATAACTGCTGTGAAGAGTTATATTCAAATTCTTCATTGATTGTTTTTTCGGTAAGGAAAATAAACTCATGTACAGCCAGTTCTCTATCAAACCTCTGGATAAGGTTTGACGGCTTCATTCTGTCCAGGAACAAGGTCATTCTTTCGTAAGAATGTGCCTTATTCTCAGAATTCGACTTCACGGTAAGTAGTTTGATTTCCTGATTTTTAAGGGTAATGTATGAGTGTACAAATTGTCTGAGCAAAACCAGAAAAGGAATTGCAATAATCAATGCAAATGCATACGGTAGATATCCTGAAAGACTCGTCATAATTTTAGACTGCAAAATTACTAATTATTTTCCGTCTTCTAAAGAGTTTTTAAATATATCCACTTTAGAAATCTGTATATAAATCAATGCAAGTATAATTATGAGATAAAAGCCCGTCATCATCCTATTGGCCAAAGACGGAAAAACTAAAAATCTAAGCATGACTGTTACATAAATAACTGCAAAAAACAAGACTTGAGCCTGATTCTTTTTATTATGGAACGAGAAATGATTAGCCAGAATAATGACAATAAATAGCAACAGAACCGGAAAATAGGAAGCATTGAACTCCAGCATTATTTTGCTTTTAATGAAATAAATATAATCTGAAAAAGAAAACGGATCAGGCTGCGAGACAGGATAAATCTGAACTTTAGTAAACTGATTCATAAATAGTGTAGACCACGAAACCTGATTAAAAGTCTGTATTAAAAAGAAAGAAAGAAACAGGTATCCGTATGATATCAATAATGGAGCTGTTTTCACCAGAAGCTTATTTCTGTAAAGATAAATAAGGCCATACAGGAAAGAATAAAAAATAAAATATTCCGGCCTTGTAAGAATACACAGCATAGCAAAAATACCCGCGAGAAAGAAATTTCTTCTTACTAAAAATACATAGAAGCTTAAAAGAATCAACAGGCATGATAAAGAATCTGCAGAGACATGTCTGCCGGACTCCACAAAGGGTTTGAACAGAGAAATTAAAATCGTGATGATAAAAGCAAGACTATAATTTTTCAGGATTTTTATCAAAAAAATGAAAATCAGAATAAGAATCAGGCCGTAAGAAATAATTGAAATTAAAGAATTAGATGCTGATGCACTGAAACCCAATTTAAAGAACGACCAATTGATAAAATTATAAAAAGGTTTTACAGCAAAAAGCTGTAATTCTTCTTCATAAGCTTTAGGATTCTGTGATAATATTTTGTAATAAGTACTTTCACCTTCTGCCACTTCTTTTACCATTGGATCTACAGGACCTAATCCTGCAAAATCAGGGTTCTTTTCCCTCAATTCATCATATACTTTCTGATGAATCTCTTCAATTTTCATTTCGGGATATTCTGTTTTATAAATCAACCCCATATAAGCTTCCATATCAGTGTTGTAATAATGGTTGATATATAGGTAGTATGACATGAAGCACACATAGATTGAAAATATAAAAACAAGAATATTTTCCCTTTTTTTCATTTATTGATATTATAAGTATACAAATGTAAAAAAACTATCATTTAAACTTATAAAAAGCTTTTTATAATAAAGGATTACAGTTCAAACAATGCAGGCCTTTGGGTTACTTCATGATAACAAACACTATTTTCATCAAAGAAGTGATAAACAAGACTCTTTCTTGTTCTTTTTTTATCCATATGAGGCTCACCACCGTGAAGAATGTTGGCATGCCAGATCAACAGATCACCTTTTTTTGCCTTAAAGACTTCTTTTTTCAATCCCAGCTCCTTTACCTTATCCTCCAGGAAAGTTTCATAAGCTCTGTAACTTTTCTTACCGATTTTCCAGTCTGTACCTTCGTTATCATAATCAGAATTCAGGAAATAAGGTAATTTATGACTCTTAGGAATGTAATGAAGGGCACCATTGGTTTCATCCACATCTTCCAGGGCAATCCATACTCCCAGCAATCCCCCCAAGGGATAAGTCGTCATATGAATACTGTCAGAATGGGTTTTCTGCTGGCTTCCGTTGATGAAGTTGATACTTTGAAAAAGTTTAGATTTTCCGTCCAGTAAAACAGATAAAAAGTCTAACAGTTCCTTATCATTTCCAATGTTTTTAATAATTTCTGAATGATGAATAGCAAACATCAGTTTTCCTCCGTAAATAAACTTCAGTGTACCATCTTCCATCAGCTTATCAATTTCTGTATTAATTTGATCAGCTGTTTCCGGCGTCAGGAAGTTTCTCAGAATCATATACCCGTTATCATCATACTGAAGAGCGCTTTCTCTATTTTCTCCCGTCAGCTTCTTAAAAAAAGGAGTTTCTGCAAGCTTTGCATAATCTACCTTTCTATCGCTGGCAGGAAGATCTGCAAAATCTTTACTCGAAATACTTGAAAAATAACTCTTATTAATACCGTATTTTTTATACAGTGGGATATTATGTTTTAACTTATTTTTTTTAAACAAGTTATAAAGCATATATGATAGTTTGTATTGACGAATCTGTTGTAACATAAATGTTTGACTAGGATTTTATAAAGTTACGGAATATTACTTAATTAGAACCAATCTAAACAATGCTTTTCATCATAAAAATGACTTTCCTCTCATTATAAGATAGCCTAATTTTTTAAAGAGGTTCTTTTTTGAATTCTCAATAATTCCGTAAGGTCTTAATTCCGGGCGGAACCCTCTGAAAAACTCTTCAATATTGGGTAGCTCTCCCCCTTCAAAATCAAAAATATGAGTTTCTATATTTTCTTTAATAACAGTATCAATCAACACTGATGCGCCTGATAATTTGACATAATCCTTATCATTAAAATTACCTAAAAGTGCTACCATATTACAATCTGTGTAAGTAGCAATTACGTTGACAATCTTGTTTTGATAATAAAAAGCAGTGAACTTCAGGTAACCCAGTTTGTGAAAACTTTCAAAAATCCTCCTGAATTCATACAGATCATTGTCTTTGCTCAGCCCTATTGTGTTGACTTCTATAAAAGTCTTTGCTTTGTCAAAAGAAATGGTTTTAACTTCTGATTCTTTTAAAACTTCTTCACTTAAACGAAGTTTTCTTTTCCTTTTGGGAGAATAATTGGTACGGATTTTCTCGTAAGTATCAGGATACAATAAAAAGTTCTTCTTAATTCTGATCTTCGTTCGGAGTTGGTTTACATCATTGAACGAATAGGCTCTGATCATGTAATTTTTTTCCAGATATTCTAAAAAAGCTTCATTAAGGTCAACATCATCTTTAGTGGAAAAAACACCGAGTTGCTGGCAAAGTTTCGGATTATGAACAATTTTCATCCCATATTTTCTTACAAAAGGTACGGGCATCACAGCTTCATAATCCTTATAAACCAAAATTTCCCATGGCATTGTAGAAGTTGTATCTAAAAATTCTTTTGTAGCAGAATATTTTCTTTGTTCAGAATTATCTAAACATTGAGCATATTTTACAAAATCAATTTCATGATATTTCAATCTTCTAATCATAATAATCCTGAGTCCGAAAAACTAAAATAGGAATCCTGCGTGACAATAATATGGTCTAAAAGCTGGATACTTAAAGTATTTCCTGCTTCTTTTATTTTTTGTGTAATATTGAGATCTTCCCGGCTTGGTTTTAAACTTCCGGAAGGATGGTTGTGGGCAATGATAATACCTGTTGAAAAATGATCCAGTGCTGTTTTATACAAAACTCTGACATCTACAATAGATTGACTTATTCCTCCCTGAGTTAGTTGTGAAACATGAATCACTTTGTTGCTGTTGTTAAGAAAAATAGCCCAGAACTCTTCTGTCCTTAAGTCAGCAAGCTGGTTTTGAAGAATAAGATAAGCATCATTACTGTTACCGATCACTGCTTTTTCAGGAATTTCCTGTACCGTTCTTCTTTTTCCGATTTCTAAAGCTGAAATTATTGAAATCGCTTTTGTTACTCCAATTCCTTTAAATTTCATCAGATCTTTAGCAGAAAGTAAGCTCAACTGATGCCAACTGTTATTAACTGAGGATAAAATTTTCCGTGCTAGTTCCAAAGCATCTTCCTCTCTATTTCCACTTCCCATAATAATAGCCAGCAGCTCGGAATCAGAAAGTGAGCTTTTGCCTTTCTGCAAAAACTTTTCTCTGGGTCTGTCATCTTCTGCAAGAAATTTTATAGCCATGAAAAAAAGATTATGAATTAATAAAATGCATACAGGATCACCGGTTTTGTCGACTGATCAACATATTTTGCTGTTTCTTTAAGTGCATTTACCGAAAGCATTGGACACCCTAAACTCAGGCATACAGGAGTCTGAGATTCCACATCAGGAATACATCCATAGGAATGAAGAACAATAGCTCTTTGCATTGCATTGCTGTTAGTAGAATCAAGACCTTTTAATCGGTAAGCTTTACCAAACTTTCCTACATAGCTTTCCCCAATGGCATATTTTCCCAGAGATGACTGATAGGAACCTTCAACATTACTGAATTTTAAAGCATCTGACCGTGGAATGACTGAACCTGAACCATGGGATACGACGGCCTGCTGTACAATGGTATTATTTTTCAGATTATAAATGAAATAACGGTATTTTCCGGAAGGTATCTTAAAATTGATAAAAACAGCAAGATCCTGATTATACTCTTTTCCTTTAATATAATTTTTAATCTCCAAAATCTTTTCCTGAGGCACATGCTGTGAGTTCAACTGCTGTGATTCAGCTTTTGAGCAGGAAATTAAAATTAAAAAAAGAAAAATAAAGTGTTTCATCATCTGGGGTTGTATACTCCTATTCTATGATCATTCCGTCCTTCATAACGAGCTTTCGGTCTGTAATTTCTGCGAGATTCGGGTTGTGGGTAACAATGACAAATGTTTGGTTGTATTTATCCCTAAGATCAAAAAATAATCTGTGAAGATCATCTGCATTCTTGGAATCCAGGTTTCCTGTAGGCTCATCCGCAAAAATAATTTTGGGTGAATTGATTAAAGCTCTTGCTACAGCTACCCTTTGCGCTTCTCCACCTGAAAGTTGATTGGGTTTATGCTGCAGCCTTTGTTCTATTTTTAAATCTTCAAATAAAGCATAGGCCTTTTCAAGGGCTTCTTTTTCATTGGCTCCGGCTATTTTTGTTGGAAGCAATACATTTTCCAGCGCTGTAAATTCCGGAAGAAGCTGATGAAACTGAAATACAAAACCAATATTCTGATTTCTGAACTTTGAAAGCTGTTTATCATTCATATTAATAAATGATTCTCCTGCTATTTCAATTTCAGTATCATATTTGTTTGACTGGGTTGGATGATCCAAAGTTCCTAAAATCTGCAGTAACGTAGATTTACCTGCTCCTGATTCTCCTACAATAGAAACCACCTCACCCATTTTGATATGAATATCAACTCCTTTCAGTACTTCTAAATTCCCATAAGATTTATGGATATTTCTTGCTTTAATCATGATTCAAAAATAGTGAATTGCCTTCAAATAAAAAACCGCTTTTTGAAGCGGTTTATATTTTATTTTAGTTTTATTACGATTAGATTTTCCTAATTCATTTATATAGGTCTTTTCTATTAATTTTTTTAATTATTTTCTTCATATTTTGGCTATAAAACATATGTAAAAAAGTATTATTTTCTTTTTCAGAATTTATTTATAAACCTATAATGTTGTTTATGAAGCCTCATAGGTTTTATCAGTCATTTGCATTTTAATTTATCAAAAACAAAAAACCTCCCGGCTTGGGAGGTTTTACTATTTTTCATTTCAGAAAATTACAGTAACAATGTTAATGGACTTTCTAAATATGTTCTTAATGTCTGCAAGAATTGAGCACCTGTAGCACCGTCTACCACTCTGTGATCACATGCCAATGAAAGTTTCATTGTGTTTCCAACTACAATCTGACCATCTTTTACGATTGGTTTCTCAATAATTGCTCCTACTGAAAGGATAGCAGAGTTTGGCTGATTGATGATACTTGTAAAGGTTTCGATTCCGAACATTCCTAAGTTAGAAATAGAGAATGTAGATCCTTCCATTTCGTTAGCTTTAAGACCTTTACTCTTAGCTCTTGATGCCATATCTTTCACAGATGCAGAAATCTGAGTATATGTCATCTGATCTGTATTTTTCAATACAGGAACTACCAATCCGTCCGGAATAGCTACTGCTACACCAATATTGATATTTCCTCTGTGGATGATCTTATCACCAGCCCAGCTTGAATTTACCTGAGGGTGTTTTCTTAAAGCAATTGCAGTTGCTTTAATGATCATATCGTTGAAAGAGATTTTAGTATCAGGTAAAGAATTGATTTCTTTTCTTGCTTCAATGGCTTTATCCATATTGATCTCAACCATCAGATAGTAGTGAGGTGCAGAGAATTTACTTTCAGAAAGACGTTTTGCAATAATATTTCTTACCTGTGAGTTTGGAGTCTCTGTATCTTCGCCTTGTACAAAGCTTACGGCAATAGGAGCACTGCTTGCTGTCGGAGCTGAAGCAGCCGGTTTCGCAGCTGGCTGATAATTTTCAATATCTTTTTTAACGATTCTTCCGTTTTCACCAGATCCCTGAACACTGTTGATATCAACCCCTTTATCCTGAGCCATTTTCTTAGCCAGTGGAGAGATTGCTATTCTGTCAGAAGATGAAGAATCTGCAGCAGGAGCTGCCTTTTCTTCTGTTTTAACTTCTGCTTTTTGTTCAGCTGGTTTTTCAGTTGATGCAGCTGCAGCTTTTGGAGCTCCTACAGCGGAAACATCTGTTCCTGCAGGGCCAATAATTGCTAATACGGAATCAACCGGAGCAGCACCTCCTTCTTCTACACCTTGCTTCAATAATACTCCATTGAATTCAGATTCGAAATCCTGTACCGCTTTATCTGTTTCGATTTCAGCAAGAAGGTCTCCTTCTTTTACTGTATCGCCTACATTTTTGTGCCATTTAGCTACTTTACCTTCTGTCATTGTATCAGAAAGTCTTGGCATTGTAATAATTTCTACTCCTGCCGGAACTTCTGCAGCAACAGGTGCAGCAATTTCTGCTTTAGGCTGTTCTTCTGATTTTTTTTCTTCAGTTCCTGCAGTGGGAGCAGCAGCTCCACCTGTCAATCCTGAAATATCTTCTCCTTCATTCCCGATAATAGCCAAAACAGAGTCTACAGCAGCAGCAGCACCTTCTTCTACACCTACGTATAAAAGGGTACCTTCTATTTCAGATTCGAAATCCTGAACTGCTTTATCAGTTTCAATTTCAGCTAAAATATCTCCTTCTTTTACTTTATCTCCTACTTTTTTATGCCATTTGGCCACCTTACCTTCCGTCATCGTGTCGGACAGGCGGGGCATCGTAATTACTTCTGCCATAATCTATATTGATTTGAGATTCGAGATTTGAGATTTGAGATTTCAGAAATTTCAAACTTCAAATTTCAAATTAATTTTTATTTTTTAGTTTTCTAATTTGTCTAGGAATGGATAGTTTTCCTGAGCATATACATACTCATAGATCTTTTCTGTCTCTGGATATGGAGAATTTTCCATAAATTCGATACACTCTTCAACAAAGTCTCTTGACTTATTATCCATAGCTTCCAATTCAGCTTCTGTAGCCCATCCGTTTTCTAAAATTCTGTGTTTTACAAGCTCGATTGGGTCATCATTTTTATGAATAGCTACTTCTTCTTTAGATCTGTATGGCTCAGCATCAGACATAGAGTGTCCTCTGTAACGGTAAGTTCTTGCTTCAATGAATGTAGGACCATCTCCTCTTCTTGCTCTTTCAATAGCCTCATAAGCAGCTTCAGCTACTTTTTCAGGATCCATTGCATCTACAGCAAGACAAGGCATTTCGTATCCTAATCCTAGTTTATAGATATCTTCGTGGTTGGCAGTTCTTTTTACAGAAGTTCCCATTGCATATTGGTTGTTTTCTACCACAAATACCACAGGAAGTTTCCAGTTCATTGCCATGTTGAATGTCTCATGTAAAGAACCTTGTCTAGCAGCTCCGTCTCCAAAGAAACAGATGTTCACTGCTTTTCTGTCAAAATATTTATCTGCAAAAGCAATACCTGCACCCAAAGGAATTTGTCCTCCAACGATACCGTGTCCTCCGTAAAAACGGCGTTCTTTACTGAAAATGTGCATAGATCCACCCATACCTCCGGATGTACCTGTAGCTTTACCGCAAAGTTCAGCCATGATTCTCTTAGGATCTACTCCCATCGCCATTGGATGGATGTGACATCTGTAAGCAGTAATCATACTATCCTTTGTCAGATCCATTGCATGTGTAAATCCAGCAGGAATAGCTTCCTGACCGTTATACAAATGTAAAAATCCTCTGATCTTTTGTTTTAGGTAAAGAGAACGGCATTTGTCTTCAAACCTTCTCCACATTGTCATATCTTCATACCACTTCAGGTATACCTCTTTAGAAAATTCTTTCATGTGTTAGCTCTTGCTTTTTTATGATGAAATAGTTGAGCAAAATTATGAAAAAAACTTTGTTTTTATTCTATACATAGATAACTTTTCGTTTTTTCTGTAAAATCTATTTGCAGGCCGAATGGATTATTCTTAATTTTCGACCCCTTGAAAGAAAGATAAAGCAGTGTTTTATCCATTATATTCTTACCGCGATATATAAGGAATCAGCCTATCCATATGGTTTTTCTGAAACAACACATAATTCGGAGATATCAAAATTCGGTACTTTTTATAATCCTATTTCTTTCTCTTTAATTATTGTTAATATATCTTTTGGTTATTTCAAGAGCTTCTTTTCCGGGGAAAAATCTGTAAGTTTCAGGGTTCTGTCTTCAATTTCATTAACGAAATTACCATATTGTTTTGCTGTTCTGGCTTTAATTTCTTTCCATTCTTTATCTGCCATGAATCCTTCCCACGCGGTTTTCATTGCATCTTCATCTTTCCACTCAAGCAGATAAACAAATTCTGTTTTCTCCCTGAATTCCGATTCCCAAGTTGCCACAATGGTAAAACTATATTTCTTCATTATCCTGAGTGCATGATCCCGGAAACGATCCAGAAAAACCTGTTTATTCTCTTTGGGAACTTCATAAATCCTTAACTGATGCACAGGAGCTGGCATTGTAGAAATTTTTTCCTGAGAAAGCTTTTGCCCAAAAGCAAAATAACCTGCAATTATCAAGAAGACTGTGAATAGATATTTCATTATATTAATGATTAAAACCAATTAGTTAAAGGTATACATTTTCGGCAAAATTCAATATTAATTTAAAATAACTGAAAATATTTCATTATATCAAAAGTGACTGACATTGAGCCGTTTTCACATAATTTAGCACCTTTAACACCTCTGTTTTCCGTTTGTTTTTTGAGGTTATAATGGTATATTTGATTTTTAAAATTGATTATGGAAGAAAAACAGTCTTCATTACTACATAAAATTTCAAAAGTCATTTCCGACTTCTTTAATCCTCTGGTCTCTCTGATTATTTTTTTCATATATATGAGCATCAGGGAATACACTCTTAAAGATTCTATGATGTACTTCATTCCCGTATTAGCAATGATTATTATTCCGGTTGTCATTTGGCTGGTATGGAATGTGAAAACAGGAAGATATACCAATATGGACGTATCCAACCGGGTTCAAAGAAAAACACTGTATATATTTATCGCAGTATGTGTGATTACTTATCTTGTTTTCGATTACATCAGAAACGGATCTGTTGATCTTGTCATGCTTTTTATTTTAATACTTCTATTTGCTCTTCAGGTAAGCAATCTTTTTATCAAAAGTTCAATGCATACCGCATTCAATATATTTGTAGCAGCTTTATTTTTTAGTCTTGATTGGAAAATGGGTCTGCTATGGCTGGGAATTGCCGCTTTGGTCGGAATTACCCGCATTATTTTAAAACGTCATACGGTAAAAGAAGTATTTATGGGGGCTGGAATAGCTTTTTTGGTATCTTTTATCTATCTTTATTGCAATATTCAATTTCAACATTAGAGTACTCTATGAAAATAAATCATCTTACTGCCGCAGAAGAAAACTTTATGAAGCTGTTTTGGAAAATGGAATCTTTCTATCTGAAGGACGTTATGGAGCAGCATCCGGAACCGAAACCACATCAGAATACGGTTTCCACTTATTTGAAAATACTGGTTGAGAAAGGCTATCTATCCACCGTAAAAGAAGGAAGAATTTTCAAATACACCGTGCTCGTTCCTTTGGAGGGATATAAAAAATTTCTATTGAAAGAACTTTCGCATAACTTTTTCAATAACTCAGGAAAGGAAATCCTGGAGCTTTTATTAAGCGAAAAATTAATATCCCAGGAAGATATGAAAGGTCATTTTGATCTGAAAATTGAAATAAAACCAGCAAAAGTTGAAGAACCAAAGTTTGAAATTGCTGAAGAAATCTTAAGTCCTAAAAAAGAGAAGAAGACCAAAGGAAAAGAGAAAGAAAAGGAGAAGGACAAAAAGAAAAAGAAGAAAAAAGATTAATCTTAATCTCAAAAACACCAAATCATGAAAACAAAATTCCAGGAAACATTAAGCCGGGCTAATGAAGTCATCTTCCGCTATCCGATGGTTCTGGCAGTAGCTTTATTAGCTGCAATAGGAGCCATCTGCATTGCTGAAACAGAGCTTGAAGAAGTTACAGCGTATATTAAATTTACGATTTGTGCCTGCCTCGGAATTTCACTGATGTTTGCCCTGAAAATGGTATCACAGAGAATCGGGAAAGAATTACTATTACACCTATGTGGTGTTGCTTTTCTTGTTGGATTCTATTGTATTTTGCCGGATAAAAAGAATAATTTCACCGAAGTTTACGTCTATATCATTGCAGTTACAGCTCTTCTCTCCCACTTGCTGGTTTCTTTTGTTCCGTTTCTTGAAAAAGACAAGGAGCTCCGATTCTGGCAGTATAACAAAAATCTTTTTGTAAATTTCTTCCTTACTATTGTATTTACAGGAGTTTTGACCGGCGGAGTTGAATTGGCCATTTTAGCTGTTGATAAACTTTTTGATTTTCATTTTCATCACAGAATTTATACTGATACATTTTTTGTTCTGGCTATTTTCGGAAGCAGTTTTATTTTTCTTTTATTTAGTGACAAAGGTTTAAATAATCTTGAAAAAGATGGAACATATCCTGTTGTTTTAAAGTTTTTCACTCAGTTTATTTTAATCCCGCTACTCCTTATTTACGTAGCAATTCTTTATTTTTATTCTTTTAAAATCCTGATGAACTGGCAGCTTCCAAGAGGTTGGGTTTCCTATCTTGTATTAGCCTACAGCATTGTTGGGGTTCTGGCATTGCTTCTTGTACATCCATTAAAAGAAGAAAATGCAAAATCGTGGGTTAAGATATTCTCAAAAGCATTTTACTACACCATTGTTCCTTTGATCATTCTGCTTTTCACAGCCATTTTCACAAGAATTCTGGAATATGGCTATACAGAACCAAGATATTTTGTTTTTCTTATAGCACTTTGGCTGCTGAGTATTGTTATTTACTTTATTTTCAGTAGAAAAGCAACGATAAAGTTTATTCCGGTCAGCTTATTTTTGTTTGGAGCTTTTGCTTTAATTTTTCCTTATCTCAATGCTTTCAGTGTTGCCAAGAGAAGTCAGAAGACAGAACTCATGAATATTTTAAATCAAAATCAGTTAATCAGTGCCGGTAAAATTAATTTTAATAAAAAAATTACGGATACAGTTCGTAATGAAATTGCTGATAAGTTTGAATTTCTGGCAGAAAGAAAACAAAGTGAATTTTTATCAGATCTTCTGAATCAAAAAGATCAATCTGAGTTATCCGATAATATTGAAAAGGGTGCATTTTATAATATTAATTACAATATTCAAAATAAATTTTCGGATGTAAATATCACCGTTAAAAATAAGCCTTACGAACTGAACAGAATTGTTCTTGTTCCTGAAAAGCAAATTATAAACATCCAAAATTATCAATATTTACTCACTTTTCATCGTTACAGCAGAGATCCGCAAAAGCTGAATGAAGACCAGTTTGAACTTACAGATCAGCTGACTGACAAATCCTCATTGAGGCTGAGATTAAATTCTAATGAAGAAGTAGATTTCGGACCGAGAATCATTCAATTATTTGAAGAAAATAAAAACAAAAACGGAACCGTAAAAGTTCCTGATATAGCAATGGAATCTGATTTAGGTAAATACCATGTCAAACTTATTTTCAATGAAATTACAAAAGAAAAATATTCTGATAATGAACTGGCCAGCATTTATTATGAGAATGTTTACATTCTGATAAGATTAAAATAATGAATAAAAAAGACTGCCACAAGGACAGTCTTTTTTATTTGTATATAGAATATTGTTTTATCTGTTGGTTCCTGAGCTCCATAATGGAGTATAATCTCCGTAGATTACTAAGTTTCCGTCATTTTGTACGGAAAGCTTGTTTGCTCCTCTGCGGGAAGTATTTGAACTCCAGACAGCTTTATTATAAGAATCATATACAACAAGGTTTCCATCGCTTTGAAATTCAGCTCTGTTTCCTTTATTATCAGTTCCCGCTGCCCAGATTACATCACCGCTATCATAGGATAAAACTAGGTTTCCATCATTTTGGAAAGCTAAATAATAGCTTCCATTAGGAGAAAACACTTTTTCTCCCTTACGGAATCTGTGTCCTGTACTTACATTACCATTTCCACGGCCAAAGCCATTATTTCTTCCGCCATTTTTCAAATCACTTTTTGATGCCCATAAAGGATTTGAACCATTATAAATCACAAGATTACCATCATCCTGAACAGTTAATCTTTCTGCTCTTCTTCCATTGGTATTAGAACTGAAAGCCACTCCGTTTCCCGGAGTATAAACTACTAAGTTGCCATCCTCCTGAAAAACAGCTCTCACTCCCTTATTATTTGTTTTGGCATCCCACATTGAAGCACCCGCTCTATTGTATAAAACCAGGTTACCATCATTCTGAAAAATCAGATAATATCGGTTGTTACTCGCCCAATACTTTCTGTTTTGCTCTAGGGTCTGACCAGTATAAATGTTTTGTGCATTGATTAATAATCCACCAAACACCATCATTAATGCTAATAAATGTTTTTTCATTATAATTACTTTTTGATTGATTGATAATTTTCTAAAATTATGCCAAAACACTTCAATATCTCAATACAAAACTCTAATTAAATGATTTACTGGAAATTAAATTGCATAAAAAAAGCGGCTTAAAAGCCGCTCCATATTTTTACCAACGATTTCCGCCTCCGCCACGGTTGTTACCGTTACCATAGCCTCCGCCTCTATTGTTGTTGTTACCATAACCTCCGCCTCTGTTGTTGTCGAAGCTTCTTCTTGGCTTCTCTTCTCTTGGCTTAGCTTCAGATACGTTTAAAGCTTTTCCGTTGAATTCTTTTTGGTTAAGAGCTTCAATAGCTTGCTTTCCTTCTTCATCACCCATTTCTACGAAACCGAAACCTCTGGAACGACCAGTTTCTCTGTCTGTAACAATTTTAGCTGATGATACGTCTCCAAATTCTGCGAATAGATCGTGCAACTCATACTCTTTAGTTGCGTAATTGATGTTTGAAACAAAAATGTTCATTTTGAATAAATTAAAAAATTAATAAAAATTTGGTATATAAAAGAAAAACAACATAAATTAATGAACAAATATTGATTCCAAATATAAACGTATGCAAGATACAATTAAAAATTTCAAATCAAAGCTTTTTTTAAATATTTCTCACATTATGTTGAATCTCTAAAGTTAAAAACAACCCAAACACAATAAAACACACTGATTTACAAATAATTATATTTAAAAATTCGTTATTATAAAATTAGTTAATTTTTTTTAAATAAAAACAATATTGGAGATCTATTACTTTGATAATCCACAAGATAGTATTTTATTTATAAGCACCCTTACTATTAAATATCAATTAAAAGTCAGAAGATGAAACAACACACAACTAATTACATCAACACCTTTATTGAAGTAGCCGAAGACTGCCCTGTTTCCCAGGCTCAGATACCTCCTGAGAAAAAAGAAAAAACAATTGCCAGTCTTCAATATGAGAAACTTATAAAAAATCCCTATCAATATTCATCAGATGATATCATTTTTGAATGTTATGCTATTAAAAATGATATTTCAGAAAGCAAAAAGCAGGAAGAAAGAGAAAAATTCTTTTCCAAAGGTCAGGCATGCCTCCGATCTTCTCCATTAGCTAAAAGATATGGATTTGGAATCCATCATAATACAGATAAGAAAGTTGCTCTGTTCCCTATAGAAAGTAAAGAATATCAGGATTTATTGAATAGCACTTCTGTCACAAAAACAAAAGCCATGCGTTCCAAAAGAAAATGATTGAGAAAATGAATCATTATTTTCAGATCAATAAATGCTATTCTTTTGAAAACATCAGCTTTTAACACTAAATTTGTAGTACAAATTATTAAAAGATATGAACTACCATACCAGAAAATGGGTAAAACCTGAAGACTTAAATCCAAATCACTCTCTTTTTGGGGGAAGACTCCTGCAATGGATTGACGAAGAAGCCGCATTGTATGCCATTATCCAGTTAGAAAACACAAAAGTAGTCACCAAATTTATCTCTGAGATTAATTTCGTCAGCTCTGCTAAGCAGGGTGACATTATAGAAATAGGTATTGAGGCAACTCATTTCGGATCCTCCTCTGTTACTTTAAGATGTGATGTACGAAATAAGATGACCCATCAAACCATTATTACTGTAGAAAAAATCGTAATGGTAAACCTGGATGCAGAAGGCAACCCTTCTCCTCATGGCAAAACCCAGATTGAATTCGTAAAAGACAGGCTAAACAACAGTCTATGAAAATTTTCATAAAAAACATGGTCTGCAACAGGTGCATTGCGGCAGTAGAAAACATCTTTAATAATACAGGTGTAAAAACAAGTGCCGTCATATTAGGTGAAGCAGAAACTGAAACTGAAGTTTCTCCTGAGAAGCTGCAGGCCATCGAAAAAGAGCTGCTTGCTACAGGTTTTGAAAGAATCATGGATTCCGCACATCAGGTTGTTGAAAAAATCAAAAACCTGATCATTATAAAGATCAGCGACCTTGATATTGCTGAAGACTTTCTGCTTTCAGAATTTTTAAGTTCAAAACTTCATAAGGATTACAGTTCACTTTCAAAGACATTTTCACAAAACGAAAATATCACCTTAGAGCAGTTCTTTATTCTTCAGAAAATTGAAAAAGTAAAAGAACTTCTTCTCTATAATGAATTCAATCTTACCGAAATTGCCGGAAAGCTTGGCTATAAAAGTGTTCAGCATCTTTCTTCCCAATTCAGGAATACAACCGGATTTACCCCTACTGAATTCAAAAAACTTAAAGAACATAACCGTAAAGCGCTTGACAATCTATAAGTAAGAGCGTTTGAGAGTGGGAGAGTTTGAGCGTTTGGGAGTAAAAGAGTTAAATATCTGTATTTCACTTAAAAATCCTCATACTCTTAAACGCTCCCACCCTACAACTCTCCCACTCTAAAACTCATCCTCTCCTAATTTTATAACTATTATCCTTAAATTTATAACAACCTTAGCATTCCATTTTGGAAATTTGTAGTATAAATTTAAGAATCATGGAACAACAGTATAAAATACTCGGAATGACCTGTTCCGGCTGCCAGAAAAAAATTTCAAATCAACTGAACAGTGTTGAAGGCGTTCAAGCAGATGTCAATCTGGAAAACAATACCGCAACAATTACTTCCAGTCATGGAGTAAAGCTTTCAGTTTTAAATGATGCTTTGGCAGAAATAGGAAAATACAGACTTGAAGACCCGAATAATCCTGAGAAAGCCTTTGTAAAACCTCAGGACCGCGTATCTCCGTCTTCAGTATACTATTGTCCAATGGAGTGCGAAGGAGATAAAGTATATTTTAAACAAGGTGAAAGATGCCCTGTCTGCAAAATGTACCTGGTACCTATTGAAGAAAAACTAGCCAAAGACCCCAATCATAAACCAACCTTTTCCACAACCAATCTTCCGGAAAACTTTAAAGACAATATAGGAAAATATTATTGTCCGATGTTTTGCGAAGGAGATAAAGTGTACGATGAAAAAGGAGACTGCCCGGTTTGTCATATGCATTTAGAACCGATAACGGAAGAGCTTGTTCAAAAAGGAAGTTCACATCAACAACATTCTCACTCCCACGCTCATCATCATCATGATCATCACAGCCATAACCACGAGGCTTCTAAAGTAACTGATGAAATGGCAGGCAGGTATTACTGTCCAATGTATTGTGAAGGAGACAAAACCTATGATTCTAATGTAGGATGCCCTGTCTGTGGTATGGACCTGGTAAAGTATCCTGAAAAGAAAACTGCAAAATATACATGTCCTATGCATCCGGAAATTATTCGTGATGAACCTGGAGACTGCCCGATCTGTGGAATGGATCTCGTAAGAATGCCGGACAGCAGTGATGATGAAGAGGATGAAACATACAATATATTAAAGAAAAAATTCATTACTTCACTAGCATTTACGATTCCCGTTTTCATTCTATCAATGGGCGGAATGTTGATCAATTTTCCTTTTTCCCATCAGATTCAGGGATTTATCGAACTTGCTTTAACGCTTCCGGTAATGTTTTATTCCGGATGGTTTCTGTTGAAAAGAGGATGGGTTTCTTTCAAAACATGGAATCTCAACATGTTCAGTCTTATTGCGCTGGGTGTGGCTGCCGCATTTATTTTCAGTATTGTGGCTTTAGTATTTCCGGACATTATTCCGCATGAAATTCGTGGACATAATCATGAAATTCCATTATATTTTGAAGCTGTCTGTGTGATTTTAACCCTTGTTATTTTAGGCCAGCTGATGGAAGCTGCTGCTCATAAGAAAACAGGTAATGCCATCAAAGAACTGATGAATCTTTCTCCGGACGAAGCCAACCTTATGGTGAATGGTGAAGAAAAGAAAGTGTTGCTTTCTCAGGTAAAAATTGGAGATTTATTAAAAGTAAAACCGGGTGAAAAAATTCCCGTAGACGGAAAAATTACTGAGGGAAATTCTATTGTAGACGAAAGTATGATCACAGGTGAACCCGTTCCTGTTGAAAAGAATATAGATGATAAAGTTTCTTCAGGAACGATAAATGGTAATCAGGTATTCATCATGAAGGCTGAGAAAGTAGGTGATGAAACACTTCTTTCACAGATCATTAAAATGGTGAATGAAGCCAGCCGAAGCAAAGCTCCGATCCAGAAACTTACTGATAAGGTTTCAAAAGTATTTGTTCCCGTTGTAATTCTTATTGCTGTACTTACTTTTATCCTGTGGCAGTTTTTCGGTCCGGAAGGAAAAAGAACCTTATTTGCATTCGTGAACGCTGTTGCAGTTTTAATTGTAGCATGTCCGTGTGCCCTGGGACTGGCAACTCCTATGTCTTTAATGGTAGGAATCGGGAAAGGCGCCAAAAACGGAATTCTGATCAAAAACGCAGAAGCTCTGGAACAAATGAACAAAGTAAATGTTTTGATCACGGATAAAACAGGAACTTTAACGGAAGGAAAACCTTCAGTAGAACATATTGAAACCGTAACCGGAGATCAGAATCAGATTTTAAAACTGGCTTTCTCTTTAAATCAGAATTCAGAGCACCCACTTTCCAATGCTGTAATAAAAAGAGCGAAAGAAGAAAATATAACTTCTGAAAAAGTAGATCAGTTTGAGAATATTTCGGGAAAAGGAGTCAAAGGAAATATCAATGGTAAAACAGCTTATTTAGGAAATGAAAGCCTGTTAACCTCACATCAGATCACCATTCCGGAAAGTTTAAAGCAAAAAGCTGAGGAAGTACAGTCAAAGGCACATACGATCTCTTATATTGCACAAAATCAGCAGGTGCTTGGTTTCATAAGCTTTACAGATAAAATAAAAGAAAGTTCCAAAAAAGCAGTTAAACAGCTGATGAGCGAAGGAATTGATGTTATTATGATGACTGGAGATAATGAGCACACAGCCAAAGCCGTTGCCGATGAATTAGGAATCAAACATTTCAAAGCCAACTGTCTTCCGGAAGATAAACTGAATGAGGTAAAAAGGCTGCAAAAGCAAGGTAAGATTGTAGCCATGACCGGAGATGGAATCAATGACTCTCCTGCCCTTGCACAATCAAATGTAGGAATTGCCATGGGAACAGGAACAGATGTAGCCATTGAAAGTGCTGAGATTACCTTGTTAAAAGGAGATATTCTGGGAGTTGCAAAAGCGAAATTATTAAGTGAAAAACTTCTCAAAAACATTAAAGAAAACCTGTTCTTCGCGTTCATCTATAATGTCCTGGGAGTTCCGGTAGCGGCAGGATTATTGTATCCATTCTTTGGAATTCTGCTATCACCAATGATTGCAGCTGCAGCAATGAGCTTCAGTTCCCTGTCTGTGATTCTGAATTCATTGAGATTAAACTCCGTGGATCTGGATATAAAATAACATTATGATAAAAGAAAATCTTTACATAGGGTGCTCAGGATTTTATAATAACGACTGGAAAGGGTCTTTATATCCTGAAAATGCCCAAAGTAAAGATTTTCTTTCTTTATACTCCAAAACATTCAACGCGGTAGAAATCAACTCTACCTTTTATAGAAAGCCAACATCAAAAACACTTTTGAAATGGCATGATGAAACTCCTGATTCTTTCAGGTTTTTCATTAAAATTCCAAAATCCATTTCCCATCAAAACTGCCTTGAAAATTCAAAGGAAGACATTGCAGCCTTCAGCAAGCACATTCAAAGTAATCTGAAAGGTAAACTTGCAGGATTTCTCTATCAACTTCCTCCTTCTTTTAAAAATACAGCAGAAAATACAGAAAGGATAATCAGTTCTGTTGATCGCACATTCCTTAATGTAATTGAATTCCGGCACGACTCATGGTGGCAAAAAGAAATATTCGTTTTTTTAAAACAACATAATATCGTCTTCTCAGGTGTAAGTTTTCCAGGTGATCTTCCTGAAGAACTTATTATTAATCATCCGGAGATCCTCTATTACAGGCTTCACGGAATACCCGTTCTTTACAAATCTGAATACAGCGAACATTTTTTGAATGAACTTGCCGGGAAGATTAAAAACGCTCAACGAACCGCTTTTATATTTTTCAATAATACCTGGGGAACTGCAGCCATCAAAAATTCACTTTACTTAAAAAGTATTTTAAAATAACGAACAGCTGCAATTATTTGATTGTTAAAATAAAATAATTCCCTATCAAATGAAGAATATTGAAAGTGTAATAAAAATAGAAAAAGACTATCGTTTACACATTTATAAATGTTACGATTTAAAGAAAACAAAACAATAAATCTACAATTCATCAGGCAATTGAAATCTCCTTTAAAATAAAGTTCTTAAAATAAACTTAAAAAGAAAAAACCTGCACAGCATGGCATGTAATTTGTTAACTTTCAACTGTTATTTTTAACGATTTTTAACAAATTAAATTCCATTATCTTTATGAGAAAAATTTTTGCGGGAAAGTCAACAAATAAGACTTTTCTCGGGATGTTTGCATTGATGAGTGCAACTTCGGCTTTATTGTATAGCTGTAATTTCAAGAATGAAGTGAAGAGCGACCCCGTCGTCAATTCACAGGAGCATCCTTCCGCAGAAATACCCTCCAAAATGGACGATGAAAGCATAGATCCGGATAAAAGAGTGATCTACCTTACCTTTGATGACGGCCCCAATCAGGGAACCGAAAATCTTTTAAAAATCCTGGACAAAAGAAATGTTTGTGCAACTGCCTTTCTGGTAGGGAAACATGCCTATGGAAGCAAAAAACAGAAAGATGATCTGCAGCTTCTGAAGCAAAACCCTCTTGTAGAACTGGCCAACCACAGCTTTAGCCACGCCCATAACAAATACACTGATTTTTATAAAAATGCTGAGTCTGTAGTCCACGATTTTGATATCGCCAAAGACAGCCTGAAACTTTCCGATAAAATAGCAAGAACTCCCGGAAGAAATATCTGGAGGCTGAACAATATTAACGTAACCGATATCAAAAGTTCTACTGCAGCGGCAGATGGTCTTAAAAAAGCAGGTTATAAAGTAATCGGCTGGGATCTTGAATGGAGACCTTCCCAGAAAATGACTTTAAAAGGAAGCCATGAAGCAATGATCAAGAAAGTTGACAGTATTTTCTTTAACGATCTTGAGAAAACTTCAAGACACCTTGTTTTCCTTACTCATGATCAATATCTCAGAGATACAGACTCTATCAATGAGCTGGATCTGTTTATTGAAAAACTGCAGAAAAGCAACAAGTTTGTTTTCAGAAAGATTTCTCAATATCCTAAGATCAATGAAGTTTTGAATTAATTTTCATATAAAAAGAACAATGTAAAATGTATCCATCACTGGCAACTGTCAGGGAATTTTCGGAAATTTGCATCTATGAGTATTAAAGAAAATTATAAATCTATAAAAGATCAGCTGCCATCCAATGTTCAGCTGGTTGCTGTCTCTAAAACGCATCCCGCTTCTGCAGTTCAGGAAGTATATGATCTGGGACAGAGAGTTTTTGGAGAAAATAAGGTACAGGAACTGATGGAGAAATCCCCTCTTCTTCCTCAGGATATCCAATGGCATCTTATCGGCCACTTACAGACCAATAAAGTAAAATACATTGCTCCTTTCATAGATACGATACAAAGTGTGGATTCTGAAAAATTATTAGCAGAAATCAACAAAGAGTCAGGAAAGAACAACAGGGTCATCAAGGTTCTGCTGCAGGTAAAAATTGCCGCTGAGGAAAGTAAATTCGGACTTGAAATCACTGAGGCGAAAGATCTGTTTCAGCTGTATTTTGAAGGTCAATTCCCTAATGTTGAAATTACCGGTTTAATGGGAATGGCAACATTCACAGATGATGAGCAGCAGGTAAGAAATGAATTTTTAATCCTGAAGGGCCTTTTTGATGAATTAAATCAATTAAAAACACTAAATACATTATCAATGGGAATGAGTGATGATTTCCCGACAGCTATTGAGTGTGGTGCTAACTCTGTGAGAGTTGGATCTGCAATTTTTGGAAGAAGAGACTATTCAAAATAGAATATTTAGGTACAGTTTTTGCTAATAATTGAAACAAAAAATTTAAATTTGCAACTATGCAAAAAATCCTTATAGTAGAAGACGAAAAAGCAATCTCGGGAGTACTTCACAGTATTCTTTCGGATGAATTAACCGATTATGAATTTGTTATCGCTGAAGACGGCCTTGAAGGTTACAAACAGGTAGAAAAAGAAGATTTCGCATTGGTGATCTCTGATATCAAAATGCCTAAACTTTCTGGAACTGAACTTTTGAAGCAAAGTCTCGCATTAAAACCAGAAACTACTTTTATCATGATCTCAGGCCACGCAGATATTGATTCTGCTGTTTCCTGTTTGAAAGAGGGTGCATACGATTTTATCTCCAAGCCAATTGACATCAACAGATTGATCACAAGTGTGAAAAACGCTTTGGTAAAAGAAACCCTGAAGAAAGAAAACAAAAATCTTCAGACTGAAAACAAAACCTTAAAGAGAAAAGTAAATAAAAAATACCAGATGATCGGTGATTCTCCTGCTCTTCAAAAGATTCAGGATATGATCGAAAAAGTAGCCGTTTCTGACGCCAGAGTTCTTATTACAGGACCTAATGGTGCCGGAAAAGAATTGGTAGCCCATGCCATCCACAATCAAAGTGAACGTGCAAGAGGCCCTATGATAGAAGTAAACTGTGCTGCAATTCCATCTGAACTTATTGAATCTGAACTTTTCGGACACGTAAAAGGTTCTTTTACAGGGGCTATTAAAGATAAGCAGGGAAAATTTGAGCAGGCTAACGGCGGTACGATCTTCCTTGATGAGATTGGCGATATGAGCCTTATTGCTCAGGCTAAGGTATTGAGAGCTCTTCAGGAAAGCAAAGTTTCTCCTGTAGGAAGTGATAAAGAAATAAAAGTTGACGTAAGAGTTATTGCGGCAACCAATAAGAATATGCAGAAAGAAATTGAGGAAGGGAAATTCAGAGAAGATCTTTACCACAGACTTTCTGTTATTGAAATCTATGTTCCGCCATTGGATGACAGAAAAGAGGATATCAAATTGCTGGTTGAGCATTTCTCAGGTATGATTGCTGATGAGCATGGTACTGCTGTGAAAAAGTTTGATGATAAAGCTGTTGATGCTTTAAAATCCCTTTCATGGACTGGAAATATCAGGGAGTTAAGGAATGTTGTGGAGAGATTGATTATTCTTGGTGGAAACACTGTTTCTGAAGGTGACGTTGCAAGTTTTGTAAGGAAATAATAAAGCTATTATTTACGATATTATAAAAATTTGCAGTGTTACCACTGCAAATTTTTTTTTACCCTATTTGAATTATAAACTATATGAATCTTAAAATATTATGAAATTTTTAAACAAAAACTATACGAAAGAATGCCTGACTTTGGCTCTGCCTGTGATGCTTACCCAGGTGGGGCAGGTTTCCGTAAACTTATTCGATAATATTATTGTCGGAAAACTTTTGGGTGCTGATGCGTTGGCATCCGTTTCATTGGGGAATGCTGTATTTTTCTCCATATTTGTATTAGCTCTGGGCTTTTCATTTGCTATCCCGCCATTGGTTTCGGAAGCACATTCAAGACAGGATCATGCTACAATCAATTCTGTTTTCAGTCACGGTTTTATCATCAATATGGCTGTTGGGGTGATCCTGATGGTAATCTTACTTATGGGGATGCCACTACTCTATCACTCCGGGCAGCCAGCCAAAATCATTCCTGATACAGTAGGTTTCTTAAGTATCATGGTGGTCAGTATGATCCCATTTATGGCATTTCAGACGCTTCGTGAGGTTTCCGAAGGTTTGTCCTATACCATTGGAGTTACCAAGGCAACTATTATCGCGAATATCATCAATATTGCCTTAAACTATGTCTTTATCAAAGGACTTTGGGGAATTCCTGCAATGGGTGTACAGGGTTCTGCTCTGGCAACCCTGATTTCCAGAATTTTCATGGTTGTTTTCCTGTATTTTGTTTTGGTGAAAGAAGAAAAAACAAGACGCTATATCAAAGACTTCTCTTTAAAAATTAAGGATTTCTCAAAGCAAATGTTTGATAAAATGGTGAAACTGGGACTGCCTACAGCCCTACAGATGTTCTTTGAGGTAACCGCTTTTGCCGGAGCTGCATTTATCTGCGGACTGATCTCTGCTCATGATATTGCTTCCCACCAGATCGCCTTAAGTATGGCCTCTTTCACCTTTAACTTATGTGTTGGGTTTAGTGTTGCTTCTACAGTAATGATCGGAAGAAAAGTGGGTGAACAGAATTTTGTAGAACTCAGAAAGGTAGGAATCAACAACCTGAAGATTGCCTTTATTTTCATGTGTATCTGTGGATTGGTATTTATTTTAGGCAGAAATATACTCCCAACCTTTTTCACCAAAAAAGAAGAAGTGGAAGTGATTACCCTGGCATCAAAACTAATGATTATCGCAGCGCTGTTCCAGCTTTCTGACGGAATTCAGGTAACTGCTTTAGGAATGTTGAGAGGTTTACAGGATGTGAAAATTCCATCTATTTATACTTTTATTGCTTATTGGGTAATTACCATTCCTTTGGGATATTTCTTGTGTGTAACCCTGGAAATGGGAGCATTCGGAATGTGGATTGCACTCGGATTAGGATTGACAGTTTCTGCTGTTTTCCTGGTAAAACGATTCCTGAATATGTCTGCGAAAAGAATTAAGCAGAATTCATAAAAACAAAAAGGCTGTTTCAATATTTGAGGCAGCCTTTTTTATATTTGTTAATGTACAGCAGAACATTGATATATGTCTTTTCTCAGATCTACATGATTATGTATATTTTCTAAACACAAATTGCACAAATTAAATTCACAAATAGGCATAATTTTCTACTCAGCTTAATCTATTCTCTTTCCTAAGATCTTCAGGCTTCTTTCAACACCATCCAAAATTGCTACATTAGGCAGACTTCCCCAATCTTCAAATCCAAAGTGTCTGAATAACTTCAAACTGGGCTCATTATGAAGGAAAATAAGCGCTACAAGATTTTTTACTCCAAATTTTCCGGCATTATCAATACAATACTGAAGAATGGTTTTTCCATACCCTTTTCCTCTGCAGGCTTCATCCAGATAAATGCTTACTTCCACCGTTCCATTGTATGCTGCTCTCTCATGAAATGAACTGAAACTTACCCAACCAATGATCTGGCTTTGTTCATCTTCAACCACCCAAAGTGGTCTTGTCTGAGGGTTATGCTCTTCAAACCACTTTAGTTTGCTTTCTACAGAGACTTCTTCCATATCTGCAGTAACCATTCTTGAAGCAATTGTTGAATTATATATGGCTACGATTTTGTTTAAATCTGCCCACTCAGCATTTCTGAACTTTAATTTTTCCATGAATATTGGATTCAACTTATTTTAATACAAAAATACTAAAATTTAAAACCACCCTTATAAAATTTCAATATTTTATCTAAATTTCAATATTAAAATAAAATACCCCCTCAAATAAAACACACATTTCTTCATTTTAATCAAATACAGAACTTTCTTTATTTAAAATCGCAAAGACGCAATGGAGTGCAAGATTTTTCTGTTTTTAAAGCGCGAAGATTTTATCTCCAATAAAATTGAATACCACTATTTTTACCGCTCGCAGATTATGCAAATTAAGCAAATCATAATGAAAAGATCTGCAAAATCTCCTCAATCTGCGAGAAAATTAAACTACTTTTTATTTGCTGAAAATCTCACATTGAGCGAAGTCAAAATGTTCTTACACTTTAAAGACATATAATAGTAAGATTCTTTGCGTTTGCAGCAAAATCATTTCAAATCTTTCAAGATTCTATTCAAGCTTCTTACCGCAATTCCGAGATAAGCCGCCATATTCTCTTTGGAAATCTGAATATTCTGCTTAGACTGCATTTGCAATAACTGTCTTAAAGTATGTTCCACCGTATATAACTGTTGATAGGATGCTCTGCTGGAAGTATTGATAATCCGCTCTGCAAAAGACTCTAAAAGAAGATTATTCAGGACAAGATCGTTTTTAATCAAAGATTTGAAAGCAGGAATTTTCACTGCATACACCGTCACTTCCGTGAGGGCTTTAATACTGCACAGACAGTTTATATTCTTGATAAGCTCCACTTCCCCTATCACTTCCCCACTTCCTAGGAATTCTAAAATATATTCTTTCCCGTTCTCTTCGACAAAATAACACTTGACAATCCCTTTTTTAATCAACATCACATGCGAAGGCTGATGATCCTGTACTAATATTTTATTCCCTGCAGAAAAAGATTGTAATGTAATCTCATCACTACCGTTCTGTTTTTCATACAGCTCGTCAAGATAATTTAAAAATGTCTGATTCGTCCTTAACATATTCACCCGGGACAAATGTCCTTTGCTTATTTAATTTTTATACTGAATTTTGCGAACAGAAAATTACAAAACAAAAATGAATAATCATATTACTACAATCGCCTTTGATGCAGATGACACCCTTTGGATCAATGAACCCTATTTTCAGGAGGCAGAAAAAGAATTCTGCATACTGCTTGAGGATTATCTTCCGCAACATTCGGTATCACAGGAATTATTTAAAACGGAAATGCAGAATCTCCATCTGTACGGTTATGGTGTAAAAGGATTTATGCTTTGTATGATTGAAACGATTGGCAGGGTTTCCAATAACACTGCTTCGTTGGAACTGGTGAATAAAGCCATTCTGCTGGGTCAGAATCTTCTTCAGAAACCTATTGTATTATTGGATGGAGTTACAGAAACACTTGAAAGCTTAAAGGGGAAATACAGGCTGGTTGTAGCTACGAAAGGAGATCTCCTGGATCAGGAACGCAAACTGAAAAACTCCGGATTACAGAATTATTTCCATCATATTGAGATCATGAGTGATAAAAAAGAAAATGATTACAAAAAGCTTCTGAAACATCTGGACTGCAAGCCTGAAAACTTCCTGATGCTTGGGAATTCTATAAAATCAGACATCCTTCCGGTATTGGAAATCGGAGGATCAGCAGCTCATATTCCTTACCATGTCACATGGAGCCATGAACAGCATGATGTCAATCTGGAACATCCTAATTTTATGGAACTGAAAAATGTTGATGAAATTCTGAGGTATCTTTAATATTTAAACCATTAAGATCTATTAAGCTAATAAGATTATTAAGATAAGCTTCGCTTTAAGCAATTACATCTATAAAGTTTTAATTAATATTTTTTAATCAAAAAAAAGAGACTGTTTGTGATAAACAGTCTCTTGTAATTTATTTCTTCAAACACTTTTCAAGGAACTGGTCCTGCTCCCATAAAAGGTGTAAGATATTTTCTTTAGCCTGGTATCCGTGGGCTTCTTTTGGAAGAAGAACCATTTTTACCGGAGCACCAAGATTTTTCAATGCCTGGAAGTATCTTTCAGTCTGTAAAGTGAAAGTTCCAGGATTGTTGTCTGCATCACCGTGAATCAGAAGAAGCGGTGTTTTCATTTTATCAGCATTCATAAACGGAGACATGGTGTTGTAAATCTCCGGAACATCCCAATAGTTTCTCTGCTCACTCTGGAACCCGAATGGTGTCAAAGTTCTGTTGTAAGCACCACTTCTTGCAATTCCACATGCAAAAAGGTTTGAATGTGTCAAAAGGTTTGCTGTCATAAAAGCTCCGTAAGAATGTCCGCCTACAGCAACTTTCTTTCTGTCAATATATCCCAGATGATCCACTGCATCAATTGCTGCTGCTGCATTAGCTACCAGCTGTGGGATAAAAGTATCATTAGGTTCAGTTTTTCCTTCGCCAATAATCGGGAAAGCGGCATCATCCAGAACTGCATATCCTTTCGTTGTCCAGTATACAAAAGATCCGTAATATGGGAATGTAAAGTCGTTCGGGTTTTGGGTGTTCTGCCCTGCTGTATTTTTATCTTTATATTCTGTAGGATAAGCCCAAATCAGCAACGGAAGCTTCTCTTTTTTCGCTTTCCTGTCGTAATTAGCAGGAAGATAAAGCGTTCCTGTTAAAGCAACACCATCATTTCTCTTGTAAGTAATCACTTCTTTGTAAACGTCTTTGATGCTTTCAAAAGGGTTTGCAAAGTTGGTTACCGCTTCTGCTTTATTAGATTTAATATTCTTTTTGAAATAATTTGGATAAAGGCTTGGTGACTGTTGGGTAGTAAGAATTTCACCTTTTGAAGCATTAAGAATATCAATGATTTCTTCTTTGCCATTTTTTATATTGGAAGTGTAAAGTCTTTTCTTTTTCAGTGATTTCACATCCATTTCGTCAATAAAAGGGTGCTGGCCATCTTTGGTAAATCCATCTCCGATCAGGTATGCTTTTCCGCCTTTCATGTCTATTACATATCTTCCGTACTGATTTTTCGTGGTGTTAAAATGCCCCGGATCACTGTAAACATCCTGATAATTTCTGTCATCAAATACTTTAGATTCTCCATTATTGATATCTATCAGGTAAGATTTTGTATTTCTTGTATCATACCAGCCTTCAGAAACAATGGCATAATGATCATTGGTCCAGACTACGTCATCATATCTCTGTTTCGTTTTGAAGAAAGATTTTGGTGCTGCTGTAAATGGGGCTTCCCAGGTAAATATCTCGTCTCTGTAGTCCGCTGTTTTAGACTGATCTCCTCCATCCAAAGCTTCAGCATAGGTAAGCGTAGCAGGAGCATCACTTCTCCATGTCATATCTCTTTTTCCGGTTCTTACAGAGGAGAATCCTTTTGGCATTATTTCGTTCAAAGGAACTTCATTCACTGTTTTTACAGCATTTCCTTTCATATCATAAATAACCGTTGTAGATGGAAATCTGTTGAGTGGAACGATATAGGAAAACGGCTTTTTAATCGTTGTAGCCATCAGATAATTTCCGTCAGGAGAAAAGCTTAATCCGGCATACATATCCTGGTCTTTCAATTTTTTCAGATTTCCTGTAAGGTCTACATTATAAATTTCAGAAGCAGTAAGCGTTTCAAAGTTTTTTTCGTCCTGAGGATTTTTCAAAAGGTCCTGATAAGTTCTGTTCTGAGAAACTTTACCATCCGCTGTTGAAACAATCGGGCCGGTTGGAAGATCTTTGCTTGCATCTATCAGAGCAGGTCGGTTTTGTGGAAGTGTTCTGATCAGGAAGCTTTGAGAATCATTATACCATACATAAGGCATTCCTAAATTGGCATTCAGATTATCAGCTGTAATTTTTTTGGCAGAAGCTGTTTCCATATCTACGATCCAAAGCTCTACTCCTTTATTTGTTGTATTGGTAAAAGCCAGTTTCTTTTCATCCGGTGAAAATGAAACATAAGCAATTTTCGGGTTGGAAGGCAGATTTTTTACCTGAATCTCATTTTTATCATTGATCTTTCTGATCTTCAGATTATTTGAGTAGGTCATACTGCTTGAAATATTAGTAACCGGGTTGATTCTAAGCCCGCCAAGTTTCATCTCATTCTGGCTGAGATCTTCAAGTGTTTTATATGTGGGACGATAAGTAAAAACTACCCAGTCTTTTTTGCTATTCATCAGAACACTTGGAGGTCTTTCATAATCTGCCAGTTTTAAAATCTCGGCAGAAGGTTTCTGATACGTAATATTTTCCTGTGCATCATAAAAATTGAGAAATGCCAGAAGGCAAATAGTCAGTTTTATCTTCATATAAATTCATTTTCTACGAATGTAGTGAATTTTAACATATTTCTAACACTAAAAAATAAGACTCTTTTTGGTGTCATATTTATTTTTTCGTTACTTTTATCTTACAAATTAAAATAATATGAAAAATTTAAGAAAATTATCAAAGAGCAATTTGAAAACGATTAAAGGAGGAAATGCTCCATTATGTGATGCAGGCTTTATGGCTTGCAGAGTAAGAGATGAAAACGGAAAGCTGATCTGGGATTGCTTACCAAATTGCAATTATTAAGAACAGAAAAGGCACTTCATTTTCTGAAGTGCCTTTCTTTTATTTTGTATTGTTTTTATTGTAAGATTACCAGTCTGAAGCTCTTTTTCTTCTTTCTATCATATGATCTACAGAAAATTTTCCAGCCCCTATTACCATAAGCAAAAGATAAACGGAAAGATAAACCAGCGCCATTTCTCTTTTCTCAAAAGGATCTGCTCCATGTACTGCAAAAGCAGCTATGATCATGGTAAAGACCAAAAAACCTAAAGAAACTCTTGTAAAAAGCCCTAATATAAGTAGTATTGAACAAACAAATTCAGCAAAAACTGTAAGAATCAGAGAGATCTGAGGCCCAAGTCCCATAAAATCGAAAAACTCGATTTTACCGCCCGCCAATAACATCTGAAGTTTTGGAAAGCCATGAGACAGCATTGCAAAACCAGCAAATACTCTCACTGCTAATAAAATAACATCTTTAGGTATTGAGCTCCAATTTGAATTATTATAGTTCATTTACTAAAAAATTTATACTAAGGTAATAAAAATCTTTTAATACAACGGGATTCCAGCCGTTTTAGTTTATCGGTAACCGAAATTTTTAAGATCTCTGTCGTTCTTTCTCCAGTCTTTTTTCACTTTTACAAATAAATTTAAGTGAATTTTTTTGGTAAAGAATTTCTCAAGATCTATTCTTGCTTCAGTTCCTACTTTTTTGATGGCCTCTCCTTTGTGCCCAATAATAATTCCTTTCTGAGTATCTCTTTCTACGTAAATAATAGAATCTATAAAGATAATTCCTTCTTTCTCCTTGAACTGCTCAGTTACTACTTCTACAGAATATGGAATTTCTTTATCATAATTCAAAAGAATTTTCTCACGTATTGCTTCGTTTACAAAGAATCTTTCAGGTTTATCCGTGTACTGATCTTTATCGTAGTAAGGAGGATTTTCAGGAAGCAGCGATTTTATTTTAGGTAAAATGACTTCTGTATTAAAGGCATTTAAAGCAGAAATAGGAAGAATCTCAGCTTTCGGAATTCTGTTGTGCCAGTCTTCTACTAATTTTTCAAGGCCTGCCTGATCGGTCTGATCTACTTTATTTAATAAAAGAAGTACAGGTACAGGGATTTTATTCAGTTTATCAATTAAAAATTCTGAAGGTTCCGCTTTATCGGTAACGTCTACAATAAACAGAAAAACATCGGCATCCTGTAAAGAGTCCTTTACAAAATCCATCATTTTTTCCTGTAATCCGTATTTTGGATCCAATACTCCCGGAGTATCAGAAAATACGATCTGAAGGTCATCTTCATTATAAATACCAAAAATTCTGTGGCGGGTTGTCTGAGCTTTCTGCGTCACAATCGCCAACTTCTCTCCCATTAATTGGTTGAGCAAGGTCGATTTTCCCGCATTGGGCTTTCCAACTATATTTACAAATCCTGCTTTGTGCATAAAAATAATATTACGAACTGCAAAGTTACTAAAACAAAATTGGTCTTTACAGTTAATCTCAATATTTAAAAGAAAAAAGAGAGTCATATTGTGAAATAAGGGATGTTGGAAGCTTCAACCACCCCGGCAAAAATTCTTTGAATTTTTGCCACCCCTCCAATGGATGGGAATTTTGCCTCTTTTCTTTGTAATCTTGGCGATAAATAAGTTGAATTCGGGATAATTCTGATCACATTCATTACAAGATTTCTGATAAAAATTATAAGATAATTTTGTATTGCATCACTTAAAACTGATATTTTTGAATATTAGAATTCATCTTTATGAATATAGACCAGATTCTTGATAAGGTTTACCTTCTTCCTGAAGCATCAAAAAACAGTTTAAAAGAGCATATCACTGAGGTTTCTCATCCTAAAGGTTTTTGCCTGATGGAAGCTGATAAAGTGATTCCCTATCTTTATTTTATCCGTAAAGGGATCGCGCGTGCCTATTCTTCCACCGCTGATAATGATATTACATTCTGGTTTGGAAGTGAGGGACAGTGTATTCTTTCCATGAAAAGCTATGTGGAGGATAAACCCGGCTATGAAAGCATAGAACTGCTGGAAGACTGTGATCTGTACAGAATGGAAACTGAAAGCCTCAGAAAACTGTTTAATGAAGATATCCATATTGCCAACTGGGGCCGAAAACTGGCAGAAGCCGAAATGATAAAATCTGAAGAACTTATTATTTCCAGACAGTTTAAAACTTCGCTGGAACGCTATAAAGATATTATAGCCTATCAGCCAGACTTGCTTAAAAGAGTTCAGTTGGGTTATATTGCTTCATATCTTGGAATTACGCAAGTAAGCTTGAGTAGAATACGGGCAGAAATCAAGTAAATTAAAAAAATGAAGAATTTAAAGATTTAAAAATTCTGTGATTCTTTATGTATGTTTTGGTTAAAGCCAAAGGAATGATTATTTATATTGAAAGCGAATTAAAGTTCGCTCCTATTGATTATGATCACCTAATTTTTCTTCCATCTTCCAGCTCCCATCTTCCTTTCTTCAATCTTTCCACATCTTCATTTTTTAACAATTGTAAAATTTTTTCTCACATCAAATTCTGAAATTTGCAGTAGAAAAATTTAAAAAATGAATTGGTTAATATTAGTTATCGCAGGATTATTTGAAGTTGCCTTCGCATCATGTCTGGGTAAGGCAAAAGAAACATCAGGAACTGAAATGTACCTGTGGTATGCAGGTTTTCTGGTAACAATGACAATCAGTATGCTTTTGCTGATCAAAGCTACTCAGACATTGCCAATTGGTACTGCTTATGCGGTATGGACAGGAATTGGGGCTGTAGGAACGGCTCTAATGGGAATTATTTTCTTCAAAGATCCCGTAAGCTTCTGGAGAGTTTTCTTTATTGTAACGCTTATTGGTTCTGTAGTAGGTTTAAAAGCTGTGTCTTCGTCACACTAAAAAAGTGCATAAACTTCTATCAATATTTAAAATGGAACCGTCTTTGTAATGAAGGCGGTTTTTTTAACATCATTTTTAGAATCTGATTAATTTAACAAGAAAGAGGAATTCTTTTATATCTTTATGGGAAACTTTTAACTCATGAAAAAAATAATACTCCTTTTAGCAGGCAGTTTATTAACCGCTCAGCAAACCTCTGAATTACTTTCCAATAGCTGGTATATTTCTAAAATGGTAACAAGCAGCGGCCAGACAACTAATACTCCTTTAATAGATAATGGAGTTCCTGCCACTACATTTAATTCGGCGGGAGGAACAAGCTATGTTATTAATTCTAGGTATTATAATACTTCAATAATGGGTTTCGGAATTATGCCCGGAAGCAACAATCTTATCAAAACATCAAGCTCATGTACTCTTTTATTTTATAACGGTGGAAATGCAGCGCCTGTTCGTGCTTATGATCAGAAAAACTGTGACATTTATGGCTTAGGAGCTTATGCCTCCATATACAGTTACCAAATTACAACCAATGGCAATGTAAAAACCCTGGTGATGACAGATCCTTCAGGAAACAAAATCTATTATAACAATACTGCACAACTAAGCACTAAAGAAGCTGAAGCAGCCACAAAAATCTTTCAAGCGTATCCAAACCCTGTAAAAGAGGTTTTGCATCTTGAAAATATTGAAAAAGACCTTCCGCTTAAGATTTACGACTTGTCAGGAAAACTGATATTTGAAACCAGAACTAACCGCAGCAAAACTTCAATTAATACAAGCAGTCTACAGAAAGGGCAATATATTGTATCAGTGGAAAATTATAAATCTTACCCCTTTATTAAAGAATAAAATTACATTATAAAAAACCCGTTTCAATAGTTGAAACGGGTTTTTGTCTTATTTTTTGTAAACTATAGGTAAGATTTCGTTGTGTCTTAACCCATATTTTTTAATTTCTTCTTCTGAGAATTTCTGTGAATAGAAGTTGGGGTTTGTTTCAAAGCCTGCTTTTCTTAAACGGTCAAAATAATCCATTCCGTACCAACGGACATGATCATATTGACCGAAGTGTTTCTGGCGTTCTTTCGGGTCTTTAATGGTAAAATCTTCATAGGTTTTCTCCAATGAGTTTTTCATCGGAACCTGAAAAATTCCCCATCCGCCGGGTTTCATTACCCTGTACAGTTCACTTATTGCTTTGGCATCGTCTTCAATATGTTCCAGAACGTGGTTACAGAAAATAATATCAAAACTTTCATCTTCAAAAGGTAAATCCAGGATATCAGCTTTCACATCTACAATCGGAGAGTATAGGTCTGCCGAAATATAGTTCAGGTTACTCATTCTCTTGAATTTCCTTAAAAATTCCTGTTCAGGAGCAATATGCAGAACTTTATAATTTTTAATGAAAAAATCAGTTTCGTTCTGAAGATACAGCCACATCTGACGGTGTCTCTCTAAACTTAACGTTCCCGGAGACAGAGCATTTTCTCTTTGTTTTCCATATCCGTATGGAAGAAATTTTCTATAAGATCTTCCATCAATAGGGTCATAAAACTCATCCCCTTTGAAAAACTGATAAATAAGCGGTCTTGCCCAGATGCTCATTTTAATAAGCATAGGACGTGGAATTTTATTCAGTAAAAGCTTAGTTAACTTTTTCATTAAAAATCCAGTTGGAACTGCTTTTCTTCATCACTTACAATCCCTAAAGCTTCGTATACATAATCAAATGTTGAAAGTAATACCGGCTTACCATTGATTACAGCTACATCATGCTCGAAGTGAGCAGATGGCATATTATCCAAAGTTGTTACCGTCCAGCCGTCATTATGAAACTTTACTTTTTCAGTACCCATGTTAACCATCGGCTCGATAGCAATTGCTAAACCGTCTTTAATTACTTTTCCGCTTCCTTGTCTTCCGTAGTTAGGAACCTGTGGGTCTTCATGCATTTTCCTTCCCAATCCGTGTCCTACAAGCTCTCTTACCACTCCATATCCTTCTTTTTCACAATGTGCCTGGATTGCATGGGAGATATCTCCTATTCTTTTTCCTCTGACAACCTGCTCAATTCCTTTGTATAGAGATTCTTTGGTAACCTGTAGTAATTTTTTAACCTCCGGCTTTACTTCCCCGATTTCAAAAGTATAGGCATGATCTCCTACAAAACCGTTCAGAATAACTCCACAGTCCACAGAAAGGACATCTCCTTCTTTTACCACATCATTGTTTGGGAAACCATGAACTACCTGCTCATTCGGAGAGATACAAAGAGAATTTGGAAATCCTCCGTACCCTAAAAATGCAGGCTCAGCACCATGATCTTTGATAAAATCATGCGCCAGTTTATCTAAATATAAGGTCGTAATCCCTGGTTTGATTTCTTTTGCCAACATTCCCAATGTTTTAGAAACCAGTCGGGCACTCTCCTTCATAAGACGTAATTCGTCTATCGTTTTTAATTGAATCATTGTTGTATAGATATTAGATATCAGATGTTAGAAGCTAGAGTACAGCATTATGTGTATTTCTATATTATAACAATCTATAGACTCTTTTCGATAAAAAACAGAAACTTTGATTAGCCGTTAAAAACTAACGTCTAATTTCTAGCTTCTAATTTCTATATTCTACCAAAAAAGTCCTTTTTTCTTTTCTTTTTTAAGTTTTGAATAGGCAAGAATTTCTTTTCCTTCTACACGGAATTCTATTCTTTCCTGAATAATGTTATAGATCTCACCCCAACCTGGGAATCCTCCTAAATTTCTGTCGTCAATAAACCAATCTGCATCTAGTTTTCTGGATTGAGTTTCATGATCAAAAACTTCTCCTTCAAAGCTTGAGTTTACAGCGTAAAATTCTATTCCATTTTTTTTACAGAATTCTACAGCTTCATCTAATGTTTTTCCGTGTCTGTAAGTCCAAAGAATAAGTCTGTATCCTTCAGCCTGAAGTCTTTTCAATGTTTCGAATGCAAAAGTTTTCGGTTTTCCGATTGCCGGGTAAGCATCATCAACAATAGTCCCGTCAAAGTCAACAGCAATCTTTTTATTATTTAACATTTTGTTCTTTTTTTAGCTTTGCAAAGATAAGAAATAAAAAGAGTGCCAAAAAGAAAGGCACTCAATAACTTTTATATTTTAAATAATATTACAGATCTTATTAGCTTTTTACCCATCTAAACTGGAACTGAAGATCCGGAGTAGAAACTCTGTCTGTGATCTTCTGAAGTCTTGCAGGAAGTTTCATCAGGTATTCCTGAGCTTTTTCTGCTTTTTCTGTAAGTCCTTTTACATGCTCAATTTTCCATTCATCTAAAAGGTCTTTCATAATATTGATATAATCCTGACCTGTATATACCATACATCTTTGTGCGGCATCTGAGAAATGTCCCCAAAGTTCTCCAGCCTTTTGTCCTGACTGTCTCATCAGGTGAGCAGGCATTACAATTTTCTTACACATCATATCTTCAAATGCAAGAATCATTTCTGAAGGGTCTACTTCAAGGATTTTAGCTACGAAATGTTTGTATGCTTTAGCGTGTCTTGCTTCATCTGCAGCAATTACCCCACACATTTTCGCCAATTTTCCGTTTCCGGATTGTTTTGCCAGCGTTCCTACTCTTCTGTGAGAAATATTAGTAGCTGTTTCCTGAAAACTTGTATAAATGAAGTTTCTGTACGGGTCCATACTTGTTCCCAAATCGAATCCGTCATTAATAAGGTATTGAGTAGTGATTTCCACTTCTCTCATATTTACTCTTCCGCACAGATAAAGATATTTGTTTAATAAATCTCCGTGTCTGTTTTCTTCAGCAGTCCATGCTCTTACCCAGTTGGCCCAGCCTAATTTTTCTTCCTGATTGATTCCGTCAACTCCCATTAACCAAGATTCATAGGAAGGAAGTGCTTCTTCTGTGATACAATCCCCGATCAGTGTTACAAAAAGATCATAAGGCATTTCGCGGGCAAAAGTCTGAATTTCTTCTAAGTCGTGTTTAAATTCTTCGCTTGAAGGATCTGGTAAATAATCGGAAGGCTGCCAGATTTTTTCAATTGGCGTTAAAAATTTATCAAGAAAAGAACCTACTTCCTTTTCCAATAATCCCATTACTTCTTTCCTTACAAGCTTTTGATACATTTTACTATTCAGTTTTAATTTACAAAGATATGATTTATTTATTATTTAGCGCATAATAAAGTATGCAAGTCATACTTTATCTGACATAAATCATAAAAGAATGCCGCTATACAAGGTATAACGGCATTCTTTTGACAATATTATTGAATTTTAATCAACTAAAACATCTCCCGTCATTGCAGCCGGTATTTCAACGCCCATTACTTTAAGGATTGTAGGGGCTACATCTCCCAATTTTCCTGGTTTTAAATTCCAGGTCTGGTCTTTATCCATTACGATGAAAGGCACAAGATTGGTTGAGTGCTGTGTATTAGGAGTTCCATCCGGATTCATCATTACGTCTGAGTTTCCGTGATCGGCAAGAATAAAAACAGCATATCCGTTTTCATAAGCAGCTGTTGCTACTTTTTCAATGCATTGATCTACAACCTCAGCAGCTTTTACGGCAGCTTCAAAAACTCCTGTATGCCCTACCATATCTGTATTGGCAAAATTTAAGCAAACAAAATCAGCTGTCCCCTGTTCCAGTTCCGGCACGATAGCATTGGTGATATCATATGCTGACATTTCCGGCTTCAGATCGTAGGTAGGAACGTCTTTCGGGCTTGGACAAAGCAGTCTTTTCTCCCCTTCAAACTCCTGCTCTCTTCCTCCTGAAAAGAAGAAGGTAACGTGTGGATATTTCTCTGTTTCTGCAATTCTGATCTGGGTTTTTCCATTTTTTTCAAGAATTTCTCCCATTGTTTCCGTTAATACATTTTCATCAAAAACGACCTGTACATTCTGGAATGTTTTATCATAGTTCGTTAATGTGATATAATAAAGGTTCAGCTTTTTCATATCGTATTCCGGGAAATCCTTCTGAGAAAGAACTTCTGTAATTTCTCTACCTCTGTCTGTACGGAAATTGAAGCAGATCACTACGTCATTATCAATAATTTTTGCTACCGGCACTACATTTCCTGTAGCTGTAGTATTCATTAAAATAATTGGTTTCAGGAATTCATCGGTAACATTATTATCATAAGAAGCTTTAATAGAAGCCAAGGCATCTGTTGATGGTTCACCTACTCCTTCTACAAGGGCATCATAAGCCAGTTTTACACGCTCCCATCTTTTATCTCTGTCCATGGCATAGTATCTTCCTACCACTGTTGCCAGCTTTCCGGTAGTAGCCTCCATATGCTTCTGAAGTTCATCAATAAATCCTAATCCGGAATGTGGATCACAGTCTCTGCCATCAGTAAATGCGTGAACAAATACGTTCTCATTTAATCCGAATTCTTTTGCCGCTGTCAGTAATCCTTTTAAGTGATTGATATGGGAGTGTACACCTCCATTGGAAACCAACCCGATAAAGTGTACTTTTTTATTTTCTTTTTTTGCGTATTCAAAAGCATCCTGAATCACTTTTTCCTGACCCAGTGTTCCGTTTTCAACGGCCATGTTCAGTTTCACCAGGTTTTGGTATACTACTCTTCCGGCTCCCAGATTCATGTGTCCTACTTCAGAATTCCCCATCTGTCCGGCTGGTAAACCTACCGCCAATCCACTCGCTTCAAGCGTAGTATGTGGAAATTTTTGGTAACAGCTGTCTATGAATGGTGTATTTGCTTTATCTATTGCAGAAACGTCAGGGTTTGTTCCCAATCCCCATCCGTCAAGAATTGCCAGTATTGCTTTTTTCGACATTTTGTAAAACTTTTGTTAGACAAATTTACCTAATTTCCTATGAATAGAAGAATTTGAAGGACCGAATTTTATTGATTATTGATCATCAGGATGATATCGCAGATAATCCAGCTATGTCAAGATTTAAAACCTTGACATGGTGTATTAAATAATCCGGGAATGATCAGATGAATTTCTATTGAATGAAAAAGATCATTTTTATCATAAAATTTCATCTACAATTCCCTTCATTAGTCATTAAATCTTTTTAATTTTGCGGTATGGATTTACGAGATCAATTGAAGAATCTTTTTCCTGATCATGAAGAGCAGGATTTTGAGATGCCTGAAGAGCAGTTCAAGCAGAAAGAGCCATTGGTGTGCAAATTTGAGAAAAAAGGGAGAAACGGCAAGCCTGTAACGATTGTTGAAGGCTGGGAAGGCAGTGAGGATGACCTGAAAAAAATCTCAAAGAAAATAAAAACCACCCTGGGTATAGGCGGCTCTGAAAAGGATGGAACGATTATCATTCAAGGGGACAACCGTGATAAAATAATGAATATCCTTAAAGAAATGGGATATAAAACCAAACGTGTTGGCGGATAGATCTAGAAATAGATCTGGGTTTCCGGCAGTAAGGTTTTTAAATTTTCAATTGTAGATTTTTCTATAGGATTTCCTGTAAGAATCAAAGTTTTCAGATTTTTCAGCTGTTTGATTTCTACAGGAATATCTTTCAGATTATTGTTGGCCAGATTCATGCTGACAATGTTTTTCAACCCTTTTACTTTGGGTGAGATTTCCGAGATATTATTTCCGCTTACATTCAGAAATTCAAGGTGCTGAGATTTGAAGAGATTTTCCGGAAGCTTGTTGATGGAATTCTGCTGCAGTTCAAGATATTTTAAGTTTTTAGGAAAAGATAAATTTCCAAGGTCATTGATCTGATTATCGGAAAGGTTCAGGAATCTCAGGTTTTTGATCTGATCAAGTTTGTCTGCAATAAAACTGATCTGGTTTCCCTGAAGGTTAATTTCTTCCAACGTTGCAATTTCCATAAGCGCTTCGGGAAAGGTATTCAGGTTGTTGGCATCAAAATGCACTACTTTTAAGTTCTGAAGCTTTGCAAAATTAGGATTAATGCTTGTAAGGCTATTCAGATTCATTGAAAAAGAGGTCAGTTTCTTAAGCTTGCTTACCTCATCCGGAATGTATTTAATGCTGTTTTCATTTACATTTAAAATTTCCAGCTCCTTCAATTCAAAGAGTTCCTGATCCATTTTCTCAAGCTTATTAGCCATGATATTCAGAAAAAATAATGAATCCAGCTTCACAATCTGAAGAGGAAGATTAAAAAGACCTTTCTCTCTGAAACTCATACTATAGACTGTTTTTTCACTCTTTAAAGCGTCTTCAATATTGGTAAAAGTGGGATACTTCACCGGATCAATCTGTGCTTTGATCTGAGAAAGTGACAGCAGAGAAATAAGTAAGAAAAGCTTTTTCATAAAAATAAAAGGTCTGCCAGCAACCGAGGCTGCCGACAGACAAGAATTATAATAATTTATTTCTTTAAAAGTTTAACTGTTTTCTGGAAACCTCCTTCAGCTTCAATATTTAAAACTAAAACACGAGATCCTTCCAACTGTTGTGTAAAGTCAAGATCCAATACTTTGTTGGTTCCGTTGAACTTTTTCGTGTAAACGATTTTCCCGTCAATTCTGTAAGCGGTTACAGAAATATCTTTCAATCCTTTTGCTGAATTGATTTTTACGATTCCGGAAGTTGGGTTTGGTGCTACGGTTACTGTATTTTCTGCAGTTTTAGTATCAATAGTTCCTAAAGTCCCTTCAGTTCCAAGGTTATTTTTAAGTGCAATTACGATGGTTGCTGATTTCCCTTTATAATTGATTGTATTTCCTGTAGCATCCACATCTGTAGAGATTGTTGAATCCGGATGCTGAATAGAGAAGAAACCAAATTTATGATCAGGCGTAAATGTAAGTCCTGTAGGTTCTGAACCAGCCGGCATAGAAGCAAATAGTTTTACTTTAGGGTTAGCCTGTGTATGATCCGGAGCAATGACCCAGATATAGTTTTTACCTCCGTCCTGAAGTACCCAAAGGTTTCCAAGTTCATCAAAAGTAAGGTTATCATTTCCGTCTCCCCAAGCTTCAGATTTCATTCCCTGAGCAGTATTGAAAGAATATACAGAAGAACCTCCTCCTACAAATGTCTCTACCTGAGAAGCTGTAGTTCCGTTATCCTGTAAACGGTATACTCTGTCTAATCCTTTAGCTGTAAAATAGATTTTCCCGTCTAATGGACTGATATCAACATCTTCTACTCCATTAAACTTCGTTCCTCCTAATGAAAGAGCAAGTGATGCCGTATTGTTCTGGTCTGCTTTGGTTTTATTAGGAACCTGAATCCATGTTGCAGTAGTTCCTACCGGATCCCCCGCAGTTGATAATCCCTGATCTAATTTTAAAACATACAGGTTTCCTGAAGAAAGGTTATTTGGAGTATCCATCACATATTTGTACACCATGTGCGTTCCACCGTCTTCACCATAATAAGCAGTTGTGCCTGCATTATTCACCACTACATTTTCGTGGTTCATGATTCCCATCTGCCAAAGTTTTCCTTTGGAACCATCAGTATTTTTAGAGATCACCTGAGCTGTTGCAGGATCAATTTCTACCAACCAACCGTAATCTTTGTAGCCATCATTGTTCACATCATTGGAAGTCACAGATTCTTCAGCAGTTACTACTGTTCCCCAAGGGGTAATTCCTCCTGAACAGTTTCTGATGGTTTGTACCAAACTTGGATCTGAGAAACTTACCGCTCTTGACTTTGTTAACTGCCAAAGCTTTGAAATCGCATTATAATTGATTTCTGCCATGGTAACTCCTCCCGGATTCGTTTCATGGTTTACAGAAAGATATCCGTTCGTACTGCTTCCTGCTTTTGCAACATAAGCTGTAAAGTCATTCTGACCTCCCACTAATCCTCCTCCTTCAGTATAATTGTCTCCTTCTTTTAAAATAAGCTGGTATTTGTGTTCTGCAGGGATAATCAGTTTATCGGTCTGTGCCGTAGGTACAATTGAAGTAAAGCAGCTGATATGTGTCCCGTTACAAGCTACAGGAATAGTTGTATTGGCTGTTGTTTTCAGATAAGCATCAATTCTTAAATCTGAACTGGTCGTACTTCTGTTGTGCAATTCTATAGAAAGTCTGTTGACCCCGTTTACAAATTTTGATTTTGGAATAGAGAAAAGGTTATAAACACTTTCTGCTGCCCCATCAATAGTTGTAGATGAAAAAGTATTGAAAGTAACAGCACCTGCAGGCATATTGTCTCTTACAACTTCCTCTCCGTTAAGGTATACTATAATACCGTCGTCTCTCATTACTCCCAATTCCATATTATCGGAAAGTGTTGAAAAATCTACTGTAAAGTCTTTAGCAAAATAAGCTGTAGTAAGTCCTGAATTGATTGTTGTGGTTACAGGATCTCCATACCCTAACGGACCGTTTCCTACCGCCCATGTTGAAATATCATAGGTTTTGGCATTCCAACCGGCAGGCTGAGCCTGATTGTTATCTTTATAGCTCCATGACGCATTTTTATTGAATATCAATGTCTGCGCCTGAATACCAGAACTGGCCAGTATAGCCAAAGCTCCAACTGTTAGTAGTTTTTTCTTCATTTTTTATTTGATTTATTAGACACTGCAAAACTATTTTTTTAGAGCTTTTCCTCTGTTAATAGGATTTTAAATATAAATCAGCAAATATTAACTTATCAAAAACCTAATGTTAATGGGATTAATTTTTTGTTAAATGATACAGGGTTCGGGGTGAGAGAGTTTGAGGGTTGGAGTGTTGAAGTTGCGGGGTACGAGGTGCGAGTTGTGGAAGTTCTAGATGTTGAGTGGGAGTTTTTGAGGTGAGATATGATTAAATAAAGATAAAAAATAAGCAGCTTGCTTAAAGTTCATCAAATCCCATATTTCTTATAGTCAGCATTAAAATACATCAAAGCCTTCTCATCCTAAACCTCTCCACGACCTGTAATTCACATCCGAATCTCAAGCACTCCAACTCTCTCACCCTCGAACCCTGTAACTCTCACCCCGCTTATTTCGCTTTACTCACATCCGTAAGAGCATTCAGAAAGGCTATGATCTGTTTTATTTCCGTTTCGGTAAGGTTTAATTTATCCGGCGCAAGGGTTTGGTTTTTCATTTTTAATCCTAATCCTTCTCCGCCTCCTTCGTTATAAAAGTCAAGAACTTCTTCTAATGTATTGAAAGCTCCGTTATGAAAGTATGGTTTGGTAAGGGCAATATTTCTCACTGTAACAGTTTTGAAAGAGTAATCATAAATCCATGATTTTTCTTTTTTTACAGGACTGTTTCCTCTTCCCAGATCCTGATCAAGCTCCACAGGAAGCTGTTTGATTGGTCTGGTAGGTATTCCCAGCACTTCAGATTCATTTTCATTAAAAAAAGGCGGCACCAATCCGGAAAAGTGAGGCGCAAAATGGCAGGTTGCACAATTGGCTTTTCCCATAAACAGATTGAACCCTTTTTTCACATCATCGGAAACATTCTTTTCATTTCTCATAAAACGGTCAAAATCGCTGTCAAATGAGTATAATGAAGCTACATAAGAACTTAATGCTTTTGAAAAGTTTTCTTTACTGATCTTTCCATCCTTGAAAGCTGCACGGAAAGCCTTTTTATATTCAGGTTTTGTTTTTAGCTTCTGAATAATATTTTCATAGCTTGTATTGAATTCCTGTTCATTATAAATAACGTGTTCTGCCTGCTGTTCCAGATAAAAAGCACGAAGATCATAGAAAAATCTTTTGGCAAAAACAGCATTATACAAAGATGGAGAATTTCTCAAAACCGTTTTTCCTTCTACATTGCTTTGTGATCTGGCTTTAAGATCTGTAAAAGCATTTTCCTGCAGGTGGCAGGTTGCACAGCTCATCTTTTCGTTACCGCTTAAGTTCTGATCATAGAAAATAGATTTTCCAAGGTTTCGGAGTTCCGGATTATCTTCTGAGGATTTCAATAAGGTATAAAAATACGGATCTAAAAAATCACTGCTGAAAAAGTTTTTGTTTCCTACATTCCAACCGGAAAATTCTTTAAGATCATCAGGTCTTCCGTCCCATTTTCCGAGCTCTTCGTACAAAGGCTGTACATATTTTTTATAAAACTCAATTCTGTCAAAAGTTTCAAAATCGGTATTTTTTGAAAGGTAGCTGATTGCTTCTGTTAATATTTGATTAGCCTTACCAGTATTATAATTTTTAAAATAAGGATCGTCATTAATGTATTTCTGCATCCCTGAAAAAGCATGGATTGTTTCCTCGGAAATATTCAATGAACCGGGAGTATCAAAACCCGTAACTCCGAGTGAATAGATCCTGATCAGCTCTACACGTAAAGGTAATGTCTTGTTGTTGCCTTTGCTTAAGCCGTTTTTTAAAGCACTTAGATAAAACCCGGAATAGCTGTTGTATAAAAACGTAGTAATGGTTTTGATCTTTTCTTTCTCATTGGCTGCTTCTTCTGAAAATATAAGTTCATCCAGTACCTGCAGCCCTTCAGGAGGAAGTGTATATGCTGATGTTCCTGCAGCTTCAATATGGAAAAGAGGTGCAGCGTTAAGATGAGTTTTCGTAAATTCAGGATAATGATAAGCCACATAAAATTCTATTTCTTTGAATGAATTCCTTGTACTGCTCAGTGATTTCTGTAATTCTTGCAGAGAAATGCGGTCTTCAGAGAACTTATCAACATCTGATTTCAGCTGTTCAAGCTTGGTTTTAAAGTTGGACAACCCTTTATTGACAAATGTATTTTCGCTTTCTTTTCCTTTATAAACAGGATTAAAAGACATTACTGCAAATCCTATCAAAAGGACAATTACAAGCAGTGGATAAGATCTCATGAATTTTTAGCGGCAAAAGTATCAATCTGATGTTATCTCAGTTTTAATAACAGATTAAATAATGTTTATATTTCTGATATCATATTTTTCACTAATTTTAAACCCCGAAATCAAATTCATTATTCTAAAGGAAACGGTTTTTCGAAATACCGGTAAAAATAATGGCGGGAGATTATTGGGCGAGGATTTTTTTAATTGAATTCAACACATCAAAAAAACTAAAATAGTATTATGAAAACAAAACTATGGTTTGCTGTTGCAGCAAGTTTCCTTTCTCTGACTGCATTTTCACAGAAAAAAAAGCAACCGGAAAAACAGTCCGGAAAGCCGCAGGAAATGGCTGTATACGCTGAGAAAAAAGGTTCTGATTATTACCTGATCCGCCTTGAAAAAGATAAAGAGATTCCCAATGTTTATGTGTATTCCAACGGTGTCACAAAACCCTATAAAAATTATACGGATCTGAAAGATATTGTAACAGAATTTCCCGGAATGATGACTTCCAACAATTCAACAAAGGAAGAACTTATTTCTATTCTTAAAAAAGACGATCATTTCTACGAAATCACTTCACAGAGAAAAGATCCTAAAAACATTGAAAAAACGGTTGTTACTGTATATGAGGTAATGAATGGCCAGAAAAGGATTGTAGAAGAATACAATGATATCTACGAGGTTATGGCATCTCCTTATAAAGAAGCCATTATGATTAATTAAAAAAACAAAAAATATACATATTATGCTAAACAAACTTGCTGCCTCAGAACTTGTTCTGAATGAAGACGGAAGTGTATACCACCTGAATCTTTTACCTGAAGATATTGCTGACAAAATCATCCTTGTAGGTGATCCTGACCGAGTGGCGAAAGTTTCAAAATACTTTGATACCGTAGAGATCAAAAAAAATAAAAGAGAATTCTATACGCATACAGGAACGCTTCGCGGAGAAAGAATTACCGTAATGTCAACAGGTATCGGAACTGAAAACATCGATATCGTAATGAACGAGCTGGATGCCTTAGTGAATATTGATCTTAAAAATAAAGAATTTAAGACTGAGCACAAAGCTCTTGAACTTTTCCGTATGGGAACTTGTGGAAGTGTAAACCCTGATGTACAGGTTGACAATATGCTGGTAACTCAAAATGTAGTAGGATTAGATGGATTGATGCATTTTTATCAGGATTATAACTTCGAAAATGAATTTTCTAAAAACTTCCTTGAAAAATTCCCTTATGAAAAAATCAAGCCGATGCTTTACTTCTCAGACTGGGCTGAAGAAATGGGTGACTATTACAAAGATGCCAAATACCATGGAAATACTGCAACATTCCCAGGATTCTATGCTCCACAAGGAAGACAGCTTCGTCTGAAAGCAGTAGATGATAAATTCCTGGAAACATTGAATGACCTTGGAATCACCAATTTCGAAATGGAAACCTCTGCCATCTATGCTCTTTCAAAATTATTGGGCCATAAAGCAATTACTGTAAATAACGTTATTGCAAACAGAAGACGCGGTGAGTTCTCTGCAGACCATCATGCTTCTGAGAAAAACCTTATTGATTGGGTATTGGAAAGAATTATTAAGTAATTAATTCTGTTTACAATAAAATAAAAACTCCGGAAATATTTTCCGGAGTTTTTTATATTTTGGCTAAGACCATTGGAAGGTTTCTATAATGATAAACGGACTGAAGCCCGTTTCTATTGAATCTGAGTTTTGATCCTTTCACGATGAATAGAACTCACCACTCACCTTGTCATTCCGTAGGAATCTAAATACAAAACTTTAAAAATAACGTAGAGATTCCTACGAAGTGAAAGAAGTGTTAAAAAGAAATTTTATAAGTAACTATCAATTAAATACTATAATTAACTATAGATGAAATGTTCGTGGATCCGGATAATGAAATGTATACTCCAGCTCTGAAACCAGTTTTGACGATAAAACCTTCTTCCCTTTTATTTCAAAATGCTCTCCTTCAGGTATATTTTTCTGTGCATTAATCACCTGGCTTTTTGCCGGATGAATCGGAGCCGTTACATTATAGAGTTTTGATTCTGTTTTTCTTTCAATCATTTCTATGATAATGGCACTGATATCAGCATAATGAATATGATTCACTGCATGGTCCAGATTTCCCACATTATAATTTTTCAGAAGTCTGTTGTCTCCCATCAAGCCTCCTAATCTCAAGATATTAAGCTGCGGATATTTATTTTTAAGCATTCTTTCTCCTGACACACTTTCCAATGGAACATCTTCTTCTGTAAATTCTTTGGGAAGATCTGGGTAAACACCTGTAGAACTCATCAGAAATATCTGTCCTTTAAAGCTTCCGATAAAAACTGACAAATTCTGAATTCTGTTATATAAAGAACTCACACAGCAGCTTTTTTCAGAGACCGGAATGGTAATAATCAAAACATCCATATCTTTAATTTCAGACCATTGGGAAATGGGTTCTGCCAACTGATAATCCGGGAAAGAAGCCACTACAGCATTTATTCCTTTGCTATTCAAATCACTGGCTTTATTTTCTGTTGTTGTCGTTGCAGAGATTGTATATTTTCCGGATAAGGAAGAGGCTATTCTCTTTCCCAACCAGCCATGGCCGATAATTCCTATTTTCTTCATATTTCAGATACAGGTTGAGTTGATAATATTTCGTCTAAAGAATTCTTCAGCTGGCTTTTTACCTCATTGCTCAGATGCATACAGCTCTGAACAGCTTCAGGAATATGCCTCGCTTTATCTTTAAGTTTCGCACCCTCCTTTGTAAGATTGATCAGTACAACTCTTTCATCTTCTGAACTGCGGGTTCGGATAATCAGACCGTTTTTTTCCATACGTTTCAGGAGTGGAGTTAGTGTTCCATTGTCCAGGTGAAGGTGCCCGCCAATCTTTCCGATATTCATTCCGCCGTGTTCCCACAAAACAATCATGACAAGATATTGAGGATAGGTCAATGAAATTTCATCCAGATAGGGTTTATATAAACCTGTGATATACCGGGAAACCGCATAGGTTTTAAAACATAAATGTTCTGATAAAGGGATCATCTTCTTTTTTAATCAACAAAGATAATTTATTTAATTTGTGCACAATATTTTTGTTTAAAATATTTATCGAATAATTGGTGAAGTAAAAAAATTAAATACATTTTATTTCGGATTGTATTTCAGGCTTTGATTATTTGATTATTTTAGCCCAACTAAAAACTAACCCTTAAACATGAAGAACACAAATCGACCTGAAAACAATAAACTTTCAGAACTCTCCATTGAGGAACTTACAAAAGAAGAAAAAAAACGTTCCGCAGCACATATTTCCTTTTGTATTATTATGGGAATACTTGTGGCAGCCTGTATCTATGTAACAATAAAGAAAGGCTTTAATGGCATAACACCGCTTCCTTTGGCTTTTTTCCCACTGTATCTCATCATTAGAAATAGCTGGCAAAATGTCCGCAAGGAAATCCGTTCCCGAAAGCTTCATTAAAAATATCCCTGAATTCTGAATGAAAAACAACTGTTATTTTCTGGCAAGGCAGTTTCTGATGTGGTCATTTACCATTCCGGTAGCCTGCATATGGGCATAAATTACTGTAGAACCAACAAACTTGAACCCTCTTTTTTTAAGTTCTTTAGAAATAAGATCAGAAACTTCTGTTGTAGCAGGAACATCAGCTAAAGTCTCAGGACTGTTATCAATTGGTTTCCCACCCGTAAAGTTCCAGATATAGTTGGAAAAACTCCCGAATTCTTTCTGAATTTCCATAAATCGCTGAGCATTGGTAACTGCTGCCAGAATTTTAAGCCTGTTTCTGATAATTCCTGGATTGTTCATTAATTCTTCGATCTTCTCCTCTGAATAGACTGCTACCTTTTTATAATCAAAATGATCAAAAGCGTCTCTGAAATTCTCTCTTTTAGATAAAATAGTATACCAGCTCAGTCCGGCCTGAAAACTTTCAAGGATCAGGAATTCAAATATTGTTTCATCATCATAGACAGGTCTTCCCCACTCTTCGTCATGATATTTTCTGTAGAGGTCATCTTTTTCACACCATCCGCATCGTATTGTTTCCATAATTATCAAATTTTATCAACTAAATATACTACTGATTTGGAAAAATATAACAAAAGATTATGAAAAGTTTAACAGAGGTATCCTGTTTTAGGAATGGTTATTGTTTAATTACTGATACCTAACCAAATTTATAATATTATGAACAATTCAGAGTATAACAAAGCGGAAAATGCAGTAAATAATGTAGAAAACTCTTTACAGAATGCAGCAGATAAAACCAAATGGAAAATCAATGAATTGGCAGACAAGGCCAAAGATTATATCAATGAGAAGCGGAATAATGATCAGGAGGCCAGCCAGGAAGACTGGCTTGACAGGGTAAAAGCTAATGTATCCGATGCCTGGGAGGATATTAAGGATAAAGCAGATGAGGCATGGGAAAAAACCAAAGATGCGGCAGAGGATGTAAAGGCAGAATGGAATAAGAAAACCAATTAGTATTTCAGTCATATAAATATTTTCAGTAAAATGGAGTCTTAAATTGATAAGGCTCCATTTTTTATTATGTCATAACCACAATTATTGCTACATTTGTATTATAATAAACATTAAAAAATTATGTCATACGGTTTACTTAAAGGCAAAAAGGGAATTATTTTTGGAGCCCTTAATGAACAATCTATCGCATGGAAAGTTGCTGAAAGATGCCATGAAGAAGGTTCTGAATTTATCTTATCCAATGCTCCTATTGCTTTAAGAATGGGAGAACTAAATGGTTTAGCAGAAAAAACAGGTTCTGAAGTAATAGGTGCTGATGCTACTTCTATAGAAGATCTTGAAAAACTTTTTGATGCCGCTGTTGCAAAATTTGGAAAAATTGACTTTATCCTTCACTCTATCGGAATGTCTATTAACGTAAGAAAAGGAAAACATTATACAGAAATGAACTACGACTGGTTGGAAAAAGGCTGGGATATTTCCGCTGTTTCTTTCCATAAAGTAATGCGTGTAGCATGGGAAAAAGATTGTATGAACGAATGGGGAAGTATTTTGGCGCTTACTTATATCGCGGCTCAGAGAACATTCCCGGATTATAATGATATGTCTGATAACAAAGCTTATCTTGAAAGCATTGCAAGAACTTTCGGAAACTATTGGGGAGAAAGAAAAGTACGTGTAAATACAGTTTCTCAGTCTCCTACAATGACTACTGCGGGTAGCGGAGTGAAAGGTTTCGGAGGATTCCTTGGATATGCAGAAGATATGTCTCCACTAGGAAACGCTACAGCTCTTGAATGTGCTGACTACTGTGTAACTTTATTCTCTGATCTTACTAAAAAAGTAACCATGCAGAACCTATTCCATGACGGAGGTTTCAGCAGCTCAGGGGTTACTCAGAGAGTGATCAGTAAATATGATACTGAATAATAATTCATCGAAAAAATAACAAACTGATAAAGTTTCGTTTACCATAAAAGAAAACCCATGAATCCGTTTCATGGGTTTTCTTTTCTCTATTATCCGGAACCTCATCCATTTTCATTTGGAATCAAATAGAAAAGTCTTTCAAATAGAAAAATTCAGTAATTAATTTGAATGAATAAGCTGTATAAAATAAACCCGGCGGCCTCTTCGAGGCCGCCGGATCTGTCAAAAATAATATTAATATGATATTATAAAATTACGGTCTGTATAGAGTGTGCAGGAGCATTCAGTTTGGCAGCCATTCCTTCAATCCATAGGTTTGTTTCAATATCATTGTCTGAATCATTCATAATAACAGTTACCAATTGTCCGTTTTCATTCATAAAAGCAGAAGATGTAAGCGCGGCTCTGTTGGATGAGCTGCCGATTCTCTGAGCATTCGGCTTGATATATTTTGAAACGTGGCCTATATAATAGTATTCATAGGTATAGAACACCTCTCCTGTTTTGGTATCTGCAATAATCGGGGCAAAACAGAAATTTCCTTTATGATTAGGTCCTCCGGTTTCATCCAATAGAATATTCCAGTCGGTCCATAAAGCATTTCCTTTGTTGAAATCATTCAGCATATTTTTGCTGTACAGTTCCCCCAGACTTACATCATAGATCTTATCCATACTGAACTGTTCTTTACACCCTTCAGTGAATGCCAGAAATTTATCCGGAAAAGCTCTGTGAGTTTCTGCTAAATTATCAAAAAGCTGCGTTTTATTATTCCATGTTTCATACCAGTGGTATCCGATTCCGCTAGCATATTTTGATGTTTCGGGATCACTTAAAGTGGTGGTTGCTCTTTGGTAGATAAGGTCTCTGTTGTGATCCCAGATCATTACTTTTTTATCTTTATATCCGTTTTTCCAAAGGGTTGGCCCAAGGTTCTTTTTCAGGAATTCTCCTTCTTCTTCAGCAGTGTAGATACATGATTCCCAGCTTTGGGTAGCCATTGGCTCGTTCTGAACGGTTAATCCCCAGATATTAATTCCTCTCTTTTCGTATTCTTTGATGAATTTGATATAATAATCTGCCCACGTCTGGTAGTATTGATTTTCTAATCGTCCGCCTTTATACAAGCTTTTATTTGACTTCATCCAGGCTGGCGGACTCCATGGGGAGAAATAAAATGTGAAATTATTTCCGATCGCTTTCTGTGCTTCTTTGATCATCGGAATTTTATACTTCTCATCATGAGCAACGTTGAACGTTTTCAGAGAAGTGTCATTATCTTCTACATAAGTGTAAGAATCACTGGAGAAGTCACAGGAATTCATGTTGGTACGGACAACTGTGTATCCCAACCCATTTTTTCCAAAGTAAGCATCCAGGATTTCCTTCTGTTTATTCTTTGGCATTTTATAAAAAGTCTCTGCAGATGCATCTGTGATAGCACCACCAATTCCTATAAGTTTCTGATATTTAAAATGGGGAGCCACAAAAATACAGGCTTCTGTTTCTTTGGGTTGTCCAAATTGTTCAAATTTAACGGCTCCTTTATCCACCATCTTCTCATCCGCTTTCGAGTTAGTAAGGATCACCTTAGCTGTTTTTCCTGCATTCTTTTTCCAATAATTCTGCGCACTGACATTGATGACAACGCCTACTACAAAACAACTTACAATTAGTTTTCTCATGATTTTTTTTTCTGTTTTTGGACCTCTTGTCCTCATTTTCATTATTTATTTTGATAGACTCTCACGTAGTCTATGTAATACTTCTGTGGAAAAATAGTATCATCAATCCCTTCTTTTCCACCCCAAAATCCTCCTACAGCAAGATTTAGAATGATAAAATAAGGTCTGTCAAAAGGCCATGCCTCTTTATTTTCCTCTTTATTTTCATAGGTGAAAAATTTCTGGTCATCTATGTAAACGTCAATCTTTTCCGGGGTCCAGTCTGCTTTATAGACATGGAATTTTTCGCTGGCATCCTTTACAAACAAAGTATCTGTTTTCTGTGTTCCCTGAATATGGTTGTATTTTTTAGTATGGACGGAAGCATGTATAAATCCCTGGTTGTATCCTACATGTTCCATAATATCCAATTCACCATCATCCGGCCATTTTTTCATATTCTCACTCATCATCCAGATTGCCGGCCAGGTTCCTCGACCTTTGGGAAGCTTTGCTCTTACTTCTATGGTTCCATATTGAAAAGCAAATTTTCCTTTGGTTAAAAGTCTTGCGGAAGTATATTTTTTGTTTTCCCAGTTTTCTTTTTTGGCTTCAATAATCAGATTTCCTTTTTCCATTCTGGCATTTTCAAGCCTGTTTTTGGTATAAAACTGAGCTTCTTCATTTCCAAAACCGCTTCCTCCGGTATCATAATTCCATTTTAATGAATCCGGAAGTCCTTTACCATTAAATTCATCACTCCAGATCATGGTTCTGTGAGAATCAGGTTTATGGGAAACACAATTCAAAACAGAAAAGAAGAAAGCTCCTGCTGCACATATTTTGATGATATTTTTAGCTTTGAAATTCATGTGTATTAGGTTTTAAGTTTTGGCTAAAGCCATTTTTCTGACGTTTTAATGAGCGGGTTAAAACCCGCTCCTATTGAATTGAATTTTATTTCGTCCAGTTAATTCTTTTGGTCTGCACATTTTGAGAGTTGGTTCCAATCATAATATCAAATTCTCCTCCTTCCCAGTCAAAATTCAGATTATCATCAAAGAATTTCAAATCTTCCGGGGTAAGCTTAAAATCTATCTTTTTACTTTCTCCTTTTTTGATGAATACTTTCTGGAATCCTTTCAACTCTTTTACCGGTCTTACTACTTTCCCTAAAAGATCTCTGATATAAAGCTGAACAACCTCTTCACCATCATATTTCCCTGTGTTGGAAATGGTAACACTGATATTCAGGGTCTGATTTCCTGTAAGGCTTGCAGAGCTTAAAACCATATCAGAATATTTGAAATCTGTATAGCTTAAGCCATATCCAAACGGATATTTCGGATCATTATCAAGGTCTATATATGCGGAAACATAGTTTCTGTCTGTATTATTTTTTGCCGGTCTTCCTGTATTATAATGATTGTAATACACGGGAATCTGGCCTTCTGTTCTCGGAAAGCTCATTGGAAGTTTCCCACCTGGATTCACAGTACCGAAAAGAACATCTGCAATAGAGTTTCCTGCTTCAGTTCCCAACCACCATGTGTACATGATGGCAGGAATATTGTCTGATGCCCAGTTGAAAATCAGAGGTCTTCCGGCATTGATCATCAGAATAATTGGTTTACCTGTTTTGGCAATTTCTTTCAACAAATCTTCCTGAACGCCTGTAAACCCAATATTACTTCTGCTTTTTGCTTCTCCGCTCATCGCGTGACCTTCTCCCAATGTCAAAATAACAACATCCGCTTTTTTTGCTGTTTCAACGGCTTCTGCAAACTGGCTTTTATCCTGATCATCAACGTTACAGCCTTTAGCATATAATAAAGTAGAGTTTTTATCCAGCTGATTTTTAATTCCGTCAAATTGTGAAACAATTCTTTGATTATCGTCTTTGAATGCAATAGACCAGAATCCGTGATTTGCCACTGTTTCTTTACCGAAAGGTCCGATCAGGGCAACTGTTTTTACCGTTTTTGAGAGGGGAAGAATATTTCCCTGATTTTTAAGAAGAACAATACTTTTTGATCCGAATTCTCTTCCGAATTTTCTGTTCTCCTGATTATCGGTCTGTTCTTTCTGCCTCTTTTCATTACTGAATCGGTAAGGATCATCGAAAAGGCCCATTTCAAATTTTTTGGTTAAAATTCTTCCCGTTGCATCATCTACCAGTTTTGGATCTACTTTCCCTTCTTTCACCAGCTTTGGAAGTTCTGCCATATAGACACGGCTTTCCATATCCATATCACTTCCTCCTTGTATTGCTCTTTCTGCGGCTTCGTTAGCATCTTTGGCATAACCGTGAGGAACCATTTCTCCAATACTTCCCCAATCTGAAACCACAAAACCTTTATAGTTCCATTTTCCTTTTAGCAGATCTCTCTGAATATATTTGTTGGCCGTGGCCGGAATTCCGTTGATATCATTGAAAGAGTTCATAAAAGTAGCTACTCCTGCTTCTGCTGCGGCTTTGAATGGTGGAAGGTAAGTTTCATTCAACTGTCTGAGACTCATATCTACAGAATTGTAATCCCTTCCACCTACAGCGGCTCCATATGCTGCAAAATGCTTTGCACAGGCCATTACCGCATCAAGACTTCCTAAACCTCTGCCCTGAAATCCTTTGATTCTTGCTAATCCTATTTTTGTTCCAAGGTAGGTATCTTCCCCGGAACCTTCCATTACTCTTCCCCATCTGGGATCTCTGGCAATATCCACCATGGGAGCAAAAGTCCAGTGAATACCATAAGCAGCAGCTTCTGTAGCGGCAATTCTTTCCGATTTTTCTATCATTCCCATATCCCAGCTTGCCGCCTGTCCCAGGTTCACCGGAAATGTGGTGCGATATCCATGGATAACATCCTGCCCGAACAATAGAGGAATTTTCAGCCTTGACTGCATCGCCAGTTTCTGGAATGATCTGGTTTCTTCTGACCCTACCACATTCAGCATAGAACCTACTTTACCTTTTTTAATTTCTTCCAAAACGGCTGCTGAATTAGATTTCTGAGGCCCTGTAGCATATTCAAACCCACTGTACTGGACCATCTGCCCTACTTTTTCTTCAAGGGTCATTTTAGACAGCAATTCTGCTACTTTCTGATCAATTGTCTTTTGTCCGTAAGCATTCAATCCCAATGCGGAAAATGCCAGTAAGAAATAAACTCTTTTCATAGTATCAAATTAAAAAATATAGGTTGCTGTAGAACGTCCTGAAATTGTTACAGCAGCGGTTTTCCCGGCAAATTTAATATTAAAATTCTCATCTGAAGGGCTATCGTTCTGCACAATTAAAACTATTTTCCCAAATTGAGTCTTAAAAGCCGCAGTTGAAAGCTTATCCGTCTGTGTGGACGCAATACGCTGAGATCCTGCCGGAACAAATTTCGAAGCATGGGCAATAATATAGTAGGAAACATTTCTTGTGAAGTTTTCGCTATCGGAAACTGTAATGGCTCCTTTACATTCTGTACACCCGCCTTCTGTATGTGGGGCAAATTTTGGATCGTTGGCAAGATTCCATTCTAAAGCAATTTTGCTCCAGTTTCTCATAGAACCTATGATTACATTTTTGGTGTGCCAGTTCAGATCTTCGGTAAAAGTTCCTTTTGAACCGGTCCATTGTTCGGTAAAGTATAGATTCTTGTTTGGAAAAGCATCATGTACCGTACTTAATGCAGAAATATCTCCTTCGTACAAATGAAAAGCAGATCCGTCTATATACTGATTAGCTTCAGAATCTTTTAAAATATCAATAGCATATTCAGGTTTGTTGCAATTATGATCGTAGACAACAATTTTGGTAGTGATTCCGTTGGTTTTAAAAACCGGACCAAGATGGTTCTTAATGAAATCTCCCTGTTGCTCAGACGGCATATACAAACTCGGGTTATTTCCCGGATGTAGAGGTTCATTCTGAGGGGTTACTGCATCAATGATAATACCCTCCTTTTTCATTCCCTGGATATATTTTACAAAATATTGGGCATATGTTCCATAAAATTCGGGTTTCAGACTTCCTCCTTTTGACTTCCCATTGTCTTTCATCCATACCGGAGCTGACCACGGTGCAGCAATGATTTTAATAGAAGGATTGATCGTCAGAATTTCTTTCAGCATAGCAATCAACGCTTTATCTTTTGCCAGGCTAAAATTTGAAAGAGAGGGATCAGTCTGTCCTTCAGGCAGATCATCGTATGAAAATACTTCGCCATCAAGATCGGAAGCACCAATACTAAGTCTTAAATAGCTGATGGAGATTGAATTTTTATCCTTTCCAAAGAGTTCGTTAAGCAGCGCTTTTCTTTTGGAAGGCGACAATCTGTTGATTACCTCAACACTTCCTCCTGTTAATGTATAGCCAAAGCCATCAACATATTGAAACTTTTGAGAATCATCAATTTCAATATTCTGGAAGCTATTGGTATTATTTACAAATTTAACCGAGGTCTGCTGCTGTAATTTTACACTTTCATCACCTTTTGTAAGCCAGTACTGCACTTCATTTCCCTTATTGGATGCTACTGAAGTACACGACAAAGAAAAAAGGGCCACACCACTAAGTAGTGCGGCACCTCTAAAGAAACTATATAAGTTGTGAAACTTCATGTGTTAGTAACCAGGATTTTGTTTTAAAGCTGTATTCGGCAATTCATTGAAAGGAATTGGAAGAATTTCATTTTTATTGGCTTTAAACCCCTTGAAGGCAAGCTTAGAAGGAGCATCTCCCCATCTGACAAGATCAAACCATCTGTGTCCTTCTCCTGCGAGCTCTCTTCTTCTTTCATCTTTAATAGCCTGTAAAGAAACCGGAACCGATGGTAAGCCTACTCTTGTTCTTACGGCATCTAATAAAGCCTGGGCTCTTGCCCCTGCACCACCTAAAGCTTCTGCTTCCATCAGATAAGTATCTGCTAATCTTATAGCAATATAATTCTGTCTGAAATTCAGCTCAGCCGGACCTGGAAGTGAGCTTTTTAAAGCATTCGTAGGTAAATATTTATTAAGGAAATATCCTGTATCTGCAAAAGCAGGAGCATAAGTGACTTTACCTTCTGTCACCAGTTTTTTTGCATTGAAAACCGTTACATCCAGTCTTGGATCTCCCTGCATAAAACTTACAAAATTCTCTGTTACAGTATTAAATGCCCATCCTGAATAGATATCTGGTGCATTATTACCCGGGACATTTTTCAGTGAGTAAGAACGAGGGCCAACCATTACATTGATGGAGTTTCCTTCATCTTTTCCCTGTCCCCAGAACCCCCAGTCGGAACTTCCTTTGTTGGTATGCATTATTTCAAGGATAGATTCTGATAAGAATTTGTATTTATTCGGATCCTGATCAGTTTCCAGAGCAACTTTAAATAAATCTGCATAATCTGCTACAAGCTTGTATCCATACTGGCTGGTCCCTCCCGGTGTGCCATTTACTTCGGCAAACTGAGCCGCTGCTTGAGGCATTTTTTTATCATAAAGATAAATTTTACCCAATATAGCTCTGGCCGTTCCCTGAGTGATACGTCCTTTATCACTGATACTAGGTGTCATCATCAGGTCAGGAATAGCAGCGAGTATATCACTTTCTATCTGCGTATAAACATCACTAGGCTTAGCCTGTGGAATATTCCAGTAATCGTCATCAAACTTTATGGTTTTAAGAATTAAAGGAATATTTCCAAACATTCTTAATAATTCAAAATAATATAAAGAACGGAGAACTTTGGCTTCTGCAATATATCTCTTTTTAAGATCTTCATTCATATTTGCTCCCGGAACTCTTTCTATTAGGAGGTTCGCACGTGCAATTCCCTGATAATAATCTTTCCAGTAGCTGGCAGGCATCGTATTCGGGTTAATCATATAATTGTTCAATCCCTGGATACCCGCACCATCATTTGAGCTTCCACCACCGGAATAAAAGTCATCAGATCCTGCATTAAAGAAAGTAACTGTATTCTCGAATCCGCTGGAATATTTTCTTAAAACATCATATACGGAAATCAGTGCACTAAAAGACTGCTGCTCATTCTGAAAATACAGATCAGTATTAAAAGATCCTGAATTCTGTACATCATCCAGATAGGAATCACTACAACCTATATTGGTAAAACTAAGACCTGTCAGAAACGCAACGGCAAGTCCTTTATATATAAAATTCTTATTTTTCATTTTGTTGGTCATTAAAATTGAATATTAGCTCCTATCAGGAATGTTCTGGCTTGAGGATAATACGCTCTGTCTACCCCGATAATATCCTGCTCAGAATTGTTTCTTCCTGCAATTTCCGGATCATATCCGGTATATTTCGTGAAAGTAAGCAGGTTTTCTCCTGTGATATATAGCCTTACTTTACTCATTCCAAAGCGTTTAGTAACATCCTGAGGAATGGTATAGCCTAACTGAACAATTTTCAAACGTACATAATCTCCTTTCTGAAGATAATAATTAGACATCCATGAATAGTTATGATTAGGGTCATTACGGGTAATTCTCGGATTATCATTGGTAGATCCTTCACCTGTCCATCGGTCTAAGATTCTTGTCTGGTAATTCGCATCAGGAATATCTAATCTTCTCAACCCCTGGAAAATCTTGTTACCAGCCTGCCCTTGTGCAAACATCATCAGGTCAAAATTCTTATAGCTCATGTTCACGGTAAGTCCAAAAGTATATTTTGGAATAGAGCTTCCTAAGTTTACTTTATCATTATCATCAATTTTCCCATCTCCGTTATTATCCTGCCAGATAAAGTCTCCAGGTTTTGCATCAGGTAGTAATTTTACTCCATTGGCATTTACGTAATTATCAATTTGTGCCTGATTCTGGAAAACCCCGCTATAAGTCTGCCCGTAAAATGATCCGTAAGGCTGCCCTACTGCTACTCTGGATACAGCTCCCATGGTCTGGAAAGAAGCCAGGTTGAAGTATTCAATATCATCCTCTAATCTAAGAACTTTGTTTTTTATGGTAGCAAAGTTACCATTCACCGAGATGGTGAAATCTTCCCAGTTCTTTTTATAACCTAATTCAAGTTCAACACCTGTGTTTTCCATATCTCCAACGTTTGACCAAGGTAGGTTAGGAACCCCTACATAACCAGGAATATTGATTTGTCTAAGGATATCGGTTGTTTTCTTCTTGTACCAGTCTGCGGTCAGGGTAAAGTTGTTGAATAATTTTAAGTCTGCAGCAATGTTCAGCTGACTTGTCTGCTCCCATTTCAGGTTGGGATTTTCCATTGTACTTGGTGCATAACCAATGATAATATTATTACTGGAGTTGGTATAATTACTTCCAGAAACCATGAAACTTGCAAATCTGAAGTTATCCATTTCATCATTTCCTAATACTCCATAACCTCCTCTCAACTTCAGGTTATTTACTACTTTATTCTCCGGCCAGAAGTTTTCTTTATGAACATTCCATCCTAAGGACATTGACGGGAAAGTTCCCCAATGCTGATTCGTTGCAAACTTTGAAGAACCATCTCTACGAATTGTTCCTGTAAATAAATATTTGTCTGCATAATCATAAATAATTCTACCAAAATAAGATGCTTTACGGGTTTGAATCCCATCCCATCCTGTTGCAGTAATATTATCCTGAGGAATATTAAAATTGAAAGAAGCATCCTGCCAGTTATCAATAGGCAGATTACTGTATGTCAGACTAGCTCCGCCAGCGATGTTGTATCGGTATACTCCCTGTCCTATCATAATGTTGATATTATGATCACCAAACTTATTCTGATAGGTTAATGTATTTTCCATGCTCCACTCAAACTTATTTTCGTCTACCTTATTCAGGCTGTTGAAGCTGGTATTGTTAAAATTGGGGCTTAAATAGTATTTCGGGGTGAAAGTACGGCTTCCCCAATAGGATTTCTTACCATTTAAACTTGTTTTGAAGGTGAAGTGATCCAGAAACTTAAGTTCGGCAAAAACATTTCCCACGAAATCATCTGACCAGTTATAATTCCCCTGCTGTAAGTGGCGGAAAGCCTGAGGGTTGGTCATTTCATTGTTTACATATCTTGAAATTCCATAAGGGCGTCCCTCAGAATCGCGGATGATGTAAGGATTGGTATAGCCGCTTGGATCTACCATTGACCAGTCTGTTACCACTACCGGAGTGATAGGATCCAGGTTAACTGCTGAAGCCAATGGACCTCCAAATTCCTCATTGGCACTTACTCCCTGAGATTTTACGTGTGTATAAGCAAAGGTTTGACCTATCGTCAGGTAATCAGTAACTTTATGGGTTGAGTTGAATCTGGCATTAATTCTTTTGTAATTGGAAATATCACTCATTACAATACCCGTCTGGTCAAAATATCCAAATGATGTATAGTATGTTGATTTTTCATTACCTCCTGTAATGCTTACTTCGTGAGAAGATTTTTCACCTGTCCCGAAAATAGCATCCTGCCAGTCGGTTCCTTTTCCAAATGATTCCGGATTAGTAAATCTAGGAGTTCCTCCATCATTTACAAAACCTTCATTGATAATTTTAGCATATTGTGTAGCATCCAGAAGATCCAGCTTTTTTGAAGCATTTGAAAAACCATAAAACCCATTATACGAAAGGGTCAGTTTTCCTTTTTTTCCTTTTTTAGTAGTAACCAGGATTACTCCTTTTGCAGCAGAAACACCGTAGATTGCGGATGAAGCACCATCTTTTAATACTTCAATACTTTCTATATCCGACTGGTTAAGCCATCCGATATTGTCTACTACAATACCGTCTACTACCCATAGAGGACTGTTACTTCCTGCACCAAAACTGGTAATACCCCTTACACGTACAGTAGCAGCAGCTCCAGGCTGTCCTGAGTTCGTCACTACAGAAACTCCGGCAGCCCTTCCTTGTAATACCTGTTCTGGCTTACCGGATGGAATATTCTCAATATCGCTGGCTTTAATACTTGCTATAGCACCTGTCACATTACTCTTTTTCTGAGTACCGTAGCCAATCACTACAACTTCGTCTATTTTGTTTTCTTTAGCAATTGTGTCCTTCGCCTTGGTGGTCTGGGCACTGAAGTTGGCCGTAAAATAGAGGACGGCAACCACTCCTACGCTTCGTGATATTCTTACATTCATATACAGTTATTGTTTAATTCTCAAATTGAGACAATAAAAATATATTTTTTTTCAATTAATTAACATTCTATTCATAAATATTTTAATTTTTCTTTTATTTTTCAGGGTTAGAAGCCCTATCTTCGCATCAATATTTCATAAATTTTCACAAAAAAACAATAAAGAAGTCTCCCAAAATGATCATCAAGCTTTCTAAAATTTCTCTTCCGTTAAAACTCACCTTTCTTATTTTTTCAATGGTTTTGAACTGTATGGGATTGATCATTCTGCAGCTGTCTGAAGAGAAAATCACCTATGGAGAATTGGGTTTTTTAGAATCATTTAAAGACTTGCCCATCGCTTTTATTTCTCTTTTTGCAGTAAGTTTCATTAACAAAACGGGAACAAAAAAAGCACTGATTTCGGCTTTGATAATTGTTGGCTTTTGTTCTTGTCTGCTGCCATTTATAGAAGTTTTCTGGTTTTTCAAATTATGGTTTGCCATCATTGGAGCCTGTTTTGCCATTGGTAAAATTTGTGTTTTTGGAATTATCAGGAATAATATTTCGGATGAAAAATCGCTGGCAAAGACGATGAACAGTGTAGAAGCTTCATTTATGATCGGAATCTTTGTAGTTAATACCTGTTTTGGATGGGTGGTATCCAGTGAATACTCTGAATATTGGAAATTTTGTTTTTTATTAATTGCTTTCTTATCTGCATTAACAATATTCCTATTATCAAAAATTACAATTTCTGAGGCCAAACCTTTGGAAAACACAAGTGTATTCTCTGAACTTTCAGGGTTTGTAACTCCTTCTATAACATTATTTCTTGGGGTTATATTTTTTATCGTTTTTGTAGAGCAGGGATTCAACTCATGGCTTCCCTCTTTTTATAAGAATCATCTGAAAGTCAATTCATTTTTTGCCCTTCAGGCAACATCTTTTCTGGCGGTATTTTCTTATGTGGGAAGAACAGTAACAGCCAATATTATCCGAAGATTTTCATTGCCGGGCTACTATCTTTCATGTATGGCTTTTATCATTTCTTTATTGGCAATTATTGTAGGTGTGCAGTATTTTGATTCAGCAGATTCAAAGATAATTCTCTTCTTATTTCCGGTGATCGGTTTATTTTTGTCACCACTCTACCCTGTCATCAATTCAAAAATGATTGCACAGATGGACAAGGAAAAAGTAAACTTATTCACCTCTCTTATTGTTATTTTTTCCTCACTGGGCAGCTCTGTAAGCTCGATTATCATGGCAGTTCTGTTCGAAAAACAATTATTAAATTTTTATCCAATATATATCTTATCTTTCGTAATTCTTCTTTTTGTGACTAGTTTGGTATTTTTTAACGTTTCAAAAAGAAAATAGTTTTATTTTTACAGCCATGAAAATCAAAGACACAAAAAGTAAAGAAACACTTCGGGAACTTATTGATACCAAAGATTTTGTTGCCCATATATCTGTTGACTGTACTATATTCGGCTTTCATAATAATATTTTGAAAGTCCTGCTTTTAAAGTATCACGATCTTGACTTATGGTCACTTCCAGGTGGTTTTGTTTTCAATGATGAAGATTTAAGGGAAGCCGCAGCAAGGGTTTTATTTGAAAGAACACATCTTAAAGATATATTTCTGAAACAGTTTCATACGTTCGGAAGAATAGACCGTACAGAGAATAATGTTCATCAGATCCTTCTCAACAACAAAGGAATTGAGGTACCTGAAGATCACTGGATCTTTCAAAGATTCATCACGGTAGGCTATTGCAGCCTTATTGACTTTTCAATGGCCAATACTTTCCCTGATGCCTTCAATGAAAGCTGTGAATGGTTTGAAGTAAGCAATCTGCCTAAGATGGCATTTGATCATGACCGAATCATAGAAACAGGGTTAGAATATCTGCGGATGAACATCAATACAGAGGTAGCGGCCAGCAATCTGCTTCCCGAAAAGTTTACGATGAAAGATCTTCAGTCTCTTTATGAAACTATTTTAGGACAGAAATTCAGAAGAAATAATTTCCAGCGTAAAATTTTAAGTTTAAATATTCTTGACAGACTGGAAAAATTGTATGATGGCTCAGCCAATAAAGCGCCCTATCTGTATAAATTTAAAAGCAAGGTCCACAATTCTACCAATCAGTATCCTATATCCAATGATGAGGAGACTTAAAACACAGAATTTATCTTATAAACAAATAAAAAGAGCATTATCTGTCTGAAAACCAACTGAAATATAAGTTTTCAAAAAAATTTTCAAGACACCACGAAAAATGTTACTTTTAACCAAATCAAAAAATCATGTCATATTATCCTCTTACAAGCATCCCTGATTATTATGGAATTGATGCTTTACTTACTGAAGAACACAAACTCATCCGCCAATCTGTAAGAGACTGGGTTGAAAGTTTTGTAATGCCGCAGATTGATCATGCCGCTCAAAATCATACAGATATACCTAATCTTATGAGAGAATTGGGGAAAATCGGAGCACTGGGACCTTATATCCCGGTTGAGTATGGCGGTTCAGGATTAGACCAGATTTCTTATGGTCTTATTATGCAGGAATTGGAAAGAGGAGATTCTGCAGTACGTTCTGCTGCTTCGGTTCAGAGCTCTTTGGTGATGTTTCCTATCAATGAATTCGGTTCTGAGGAACAGAAAATGAAATATCTTCCTAAGCTTGCTGCGGGAGAAATGATCGGATCTTTTGGATTGACAGAACCTAATCACGGTTCTGACCCAGGTTCTATGGAAACGTATTTTAAAGATATGGGAGATCATTATCTTTTGAATGGGGCTAAAATGTGGATCACTAACTCTCCTCTATGCGATATCGCTGTGGTATGGGCAAAAAATGAAGAAGGAAAAGTACAGGGACTGATTGTTGAAAGAGGAATGGAAGGTTTCACCACTCCTGAAACTCACAATAAATGGAGCTTAAGAGCTTCAAAAACCGGAGAATTGGTATTCAATGACGTAAAAGTTCCGAAAGAAAACCTTCTTCCTGGAGTAACAGGACTGAAGGGGCCTTTATCTTGTCTTAACTCTGCCAGATACGGAATTTCATGGGGAGTAATCGGTGCTGCCATTGACTGCCACTGTACTGCTGTTCAATACGCTAAGGAAAGAAAGCAGTTTGGAAAGCCAATCGGTTCTTACCAGCTTCAACAGAAAAAACTGGCTGAATTCTTAACAGAGATTACAAAGGCTCAGTTACTATGTCTTCAGTTAGGAAATCTTAAAAATGCCCACAAAGCAACTCCGGCTCAGATTTCTATGGCTAAACGTAACAACGTCAATATGGCTATTGAAATTGCCAGAGAATCAAGACAGATCCTTGGTGGAATGGGAATCATGGGTGAATTCCCAATGATGAGACATGCTGCTAACCTGGAGTCTGTGATTACTTATGAAGGAACACATGACGTTCATTTGTTAATCACTGGTTTAGATATTACAGGAATTAACGCTTTCTAAAGAAAGACAAACATATAAAGAAAGAGTCTGGCCAATGGTCAGACTCTTTTGTTTTACTCACTTTGCAGAGAATTGATATTCAATGAATAATTGTTGATGTTGCAATATTTTCAAAGATTTATTAAAGTTATTACCTTAATACCATAGAAAATATATCAATATGAGAAAAATCACAACTTTTTTACTAGGTCTTACCGCTCCATTCTACTTTGCACAGCAGGCTGGAGATGTTGTAAGTGCAGAACAGAAACTGGATTTAACGCCACAGGGAGTCATCAATTTTATCTCCAATAATCTTGGTGATCAGGATGCTCCGGAATTTGCCAGCTATCTGAACAGTTTTAATGTGGGCTTAAAGGGCTACAAGATTACTTATTACACCAAAAACGAAAACAATGTTCTTGTAAAAGCTACCGGACTGCTAATGTATCCCAATGTAGGATTCAAATTATCAACAGTTGTATCTGATCATGGCACAACAGACAGCAGAAATAATGTTCCGTCTAATTTCAAAGGAGCATTAACAGCAGGCTTTGTTGTTGAATTGTCTTACGTCCTCAATGGCTATATTTTAATGGCTCCTGATTATGTAGGGATGGGAACCGGAGACGGAGTACACCCTTATGTAGATTATGCCACAGAAGCAGGCGCTACCATTGATTTCATTACCGCTGCTAATAAAGTACTGGCTCAATTGGGTGTCAAACGCTATGATGAGTACTTTTTAGCCGGATATTCCCAGGGGGCCCATGCTGCGATGTCTACTTTAAAAAGATTAAGCATTTCAAATCCCAATAATATCAAATTCAAATATGCTTATATGGGAGACGGACCGTATGATTTCTCCGGTGTGACTTTAAATAAAGGAGTTCTGGAAAAAGATATTTACCCGTTTACCTCATTCCTTGCCAATGTTCTTCACACCTGCAACAATACGGGATATAAAACATACAATAGCAATATTTCAGAAGTTATTTCTGCAGAATACCTTGATAAATACAACTATCATGTTGTACAGGATAATGGCGGACTTTTATGGGGCCCTGTAATATGGAGAAAACTCTTTACAACCAGCTTCGTAAATGATGTCACCAATAATCCCAATAACAAGCTGAGACAGTGCATGAAACCTAAAGATGTGTACGATTGGTACAACAAAACACCTATGACATTGGGGCATTCTACTGTCGATTTAGCTATTCCACCTGAAAACACTTCCAAAACCATAGATGTTCAGCGCGGATATTATCCTTGGTGGGATCTGAATAAATACAAGCTGGATTCTTTCTACTGGGGACCGCTTGGGCACGTAGGAGGAATTCTTCCCTTTACTCTAGCTTCCAATGCCAAATTCAATACTTTACGAAGTGGCGGGCTTCTTAATGAATGGGCTATTGCAGGGTCTATCTTCGGTAAGCAGTCAGCTGAGAAAACGAATGAAAAGCCTTCCCTGCTATCTTCACAGATCAAACCGGATTTGGGCAGCATGCAATTGGTTGAAATTACGGATTTTAACAAAGAAAAAGCTCAAAGCAGAACAGCTAATGACCGCAGCTTATCAACTTTAAAAGACGGAGTTTATCTATTGAAAATATCGGAAAATAATGAAAATAAAATAATTCCGTACATCAAAAATACCCCTAAAGAAATTGCTGAAAACGAGATTGTACAATCAGCAAATGCATCGCTTTTACAATTAAAAGTTGATCAGGAAGAACTTACTGCTGTGAATATTTTTGATGAAAATAAAACGTTGGTAAAAAGCATTTCTCAAAAACAGTACCGTGAAGCCGGAGGAATCAACCTTCAGGATCTGGAAAATAAAAACTATACGCTTGAAGTAGTTACGCCATATTACAATCTTCAGTTCAATAAAGCTGTTGGCAATACTCCATCATCAGAAAGCAGTACTGATATTTATGCTCAGAAACAGCAGATCATTGCAAAATCCGCCAATGACATTAAAAACATCAGCATTTACAGTATTTCCGGTACTCTGATCGTTCAGCAGGAAGTCAATAAACCTTTATTTGAATCCAGAAACCTAGAATCTGGCGTGTATCTGGTACAAATCACGCTTTCTAATGGAAAAATTATTAATAAAAAAGTAAAACTGTAAAATCAATCACTCTTCATATCTCATTTCAAGTTAATTTTTGGCACTTCAGCAATGAAGTGCTTTTTTATATCAACAAACAACTGATATACAAAATCATAAATAACCTTACTTACATTATTTAATTAAGATAAAAATTCTAACTGATGCTTAAAATTTAAAACCGACGCTAAAGTATATTCTTGAAAAATCAAGCTGGCTGTTTCTGGAAACATTTAAACTGATAGGACCAATAAGAGATTCGTATCCAAGGTTTACTCCATATCCAAACATATCGAAACTGTCCTTAAAAGGAGAAAGCTCCTCACTCACTTTACCATAGCTGAAGGAAGGGGTAAGATAAAGTCTTTTCATAATCCTGTACTGCAATGATATTGCTGTTTTAGCAACTGAGGTCATAGGAAGCTCTTTCTGGCGAAGGCCATTAAACTCTGGGCTTAAGAGATCATAATTATACTCACTTCCTCCAAGATTGTATTTCTGATTCAGGAAAAGATATGGAACCTTGCCTTCCTTCCCTGATCCGAAATTTGCCCCCAAAAACACATTTGCTTTGACAGTCAGTCTTCTTGTGATAGGGTAAAAAAAGTTCTCATTTAAAGTAAATGAAACGAGGTTTTCAGGTTCGTAATAATAAGATTCTTTTGGATTAAGTATCAGATACAGGAGCGGCTGTACTGTATTCAGATCATAAAGCTGGTACCTGTCACCATAATAAAATCTTGTGCTTACCTGAAGATGATTTCCTCTTGTTGTAAAATATCTTTTATTAAGATTATTCTGTTCAAACTTCAGGAATGTATTGAAATTGCTATGGTTATATAATTTCTTACTGTAATTATCCACTTTGGCCTGATCCACTTTATCCAGTAAGCTGTACATTCTTTCGGTGCTGAACTCCGTTCCCAATGATAAGTAGGCATTTGGAGTAATATTATAATTCAGAGCAATCTTTCCGGTGATATTACGGTACATATGGTTAGGAAAACGATCGCTGCCATCTTCGCTTACATCATACAATCTGAAGTTCAGATCATTACTCTTAAGATTAACCATCTTAGCTTCCAAATCCAGCCACAAACGCTCTCCGCTATCAAGGAACTGCTGATAAGCAAGTTTAGCCTTGAAACGTTCGGAAATATCTACGGTTGCCAGAAATCGGGATCTGTTCAGAAGGATATTCCTGTAAGTATAATTAACAATAATTCCTACCGATTGTTCCGTGTCATAATGCAGAGCCAGTTTAAAAGCCCCTTTTTTTGCTCTTTTCACAAAAACATTCATCACAAGACCATCATTTTCATTCGTATAGGTATAATACACCTTTACATACTGGCGCATTCCAAAGACTCTGTCTATTGCTTCATTTACGGTTTTTGCATCGTAATACTTCCCTTCCGTCAGCCCCATTTGCTTTTTAAGCACTTCAATCTCCGCGGCATCATTGATAGGAGTTCCGTCTTCTTCGTTAAAAGTAAATTTTGTAGTAGGCAGTTTCACCTCTGCAATCATCTGATGTTCATATTGGATTCCTGCTTTCCGCTGAGCTTCTGCCAGGGCTACAAACTCAGGAAGGTGTTTTCTCGCTTCTACCTCTCCAATTTTGATGATCCTCCTGAATTTGGCAAAATCCTTCGTCGTAATATCACCCAATGGATCTACAAAGTCTACCAATACATTAGACAGCTCCTTTTGATGTTTAAAATCCTCTACCGAACGGATGGCATGCGTCTGATAAATCATTTTCATCGGATTTTCAATCTCTTTCTTGGTAAAAAGCCTGAAGCCCGTATATCCTCCAATCACAAAATCCGCTCCCATTTCTCTAACCTCATTGGCTGGATAATTACGGTCCAATCCGCCATCTACCAAAAGCTTTCCATCAATATAAACGGGTGCAAAAGCCGCAGGAATTGCCAATGTAGCACGAATAGCAAGTGGTAAAGAGCCTTGTTTCTGCATCACCAGCCCTCCGTTTTCAATATCGGAAGAAGTAAGCTGAACAGGTATCTTCAGTTTGCTGAAATCATTGATATGTTTTGCATTGAAAGTAAGTGTATTAAGAACCTCTCCCATGTACTGTCCTTCAATATACGAGCCTGGAAGAGTTGGAAATCCTTTTACTACCGGAAATTCAAGAATATACTTATCATATTCGTCTTTTTCACTGATATTGACTTTGCTGTAAGGAATTTTATTGCTCAGAATCCTGTTCCAGTCCATTTTATAGATCGTATGCTTCAGCTGGTCGGCATTATATCCCATCGCATACAAACCGCCCAGGATACCACCCATACTGGTTCCTGTGATGTAATCCACCTTGATTCCCAATGAATCGATCATCTTTAGAATCCCAATGTGTGCAAAACCTTTTGCACCTCCACCACTGAGAGCAAGACCGAATTTAGTGTCTTTGGTCACATTCTGAAGCGCAATATTCAAGGAATCATTCTTTTGCTGAGACTTGGTAATAAGAGAGAAAGCTATGGCAAAAAATATCAGGATCTTTTTCATTGTTGATTCTTGGTGTATCCGATTGAAACTTTAAAAGTTATAAGGAGTAAAGATACACAAAAAAGTTACCTGCTTTACGGACGTTTTTGTGAACTAAATAAATGTATTTCCGTGTATTACTTTAAAAAAATAACATATTGATTTTCAAGCAATACAAACCATTGAATCAATATTAAATAATTTTAATATGCTTTTATAGTTTCAACAAAATTAACATCCGGATTCAGGATTTCAAGGATCAGACTTTTCACTGATTTCATGGCATCATCAATATTTCCTTTGTCAAACTGCAGTGATACCATTCCTTTTTTAGCATCTGCAAAGCTCCATATTCCCGTTTCGATAGGGTATCCCCAGAACTCAGGAAGATGCTGCACCACATAATGATAAATACAAAGCTGAAGCGCCTGTTTTCTTTCACTGTTATGGAAATATTCATCTACATTGTCTCCATCAATTTTCACGCTGAGATTTTTGATCTTGGCCGTTTTATAATCAATGATTCTTAAAGTCCCGTTCAGTTTATCAATCCGGTCGATGAATCCGAAAAAAGAAATTTTGTCATTTCCGTCAAGAGGAAAATCGATGTTTTCAAACTTTCTTTCGATATCAATAATCTCTAGTTTGTTTCCCTGTTTTATCAATTCAAGATCATGAGTAAGGATATTTTCAATCACTTTTTTAGCAATGGCTTTATGAATATAATTCATTCCCTTCTCATAGAATTCCGGCTGGTGTTTCAGTTTTTCAATGGCAATATTTATATAATGATCTATTGCTTTAACTGAATCTTTTAAATCGCTTTCTTTTAAAACTTTACCTTTCAATACCTCATACACTTCTTGAAGTGAATAATGGACCAGATTTCCGTAATTTTTCACAGAAAGCTCTTCTTCAATTTCATCCGTTTCCGAGGTATTCAAAATCTTGGAAAGATAAAAATCAATCGGATTATAGAGGTAGCTTGTAAGGTGGGATGCAGATACTTTTTCCTTCCATTTCTGAAGACGTTCCTGTACAATCTGCGTTTTGGAAATTTCTATAGGTTTTGTGGTAATTGGCTCAGAAGAATTTTCGATAATCAGGTGCTCGATCTCATGCGAACTTTCCATTTCAATCTGTGTGATGAACCTGCTTTTCTCTCCAGTATTCACTCCTGAACTTAACGCATTGTACAGTAAATGAACATTCTTCGCATCCTGAATCAGCCTGTAAAAGTGATAAGCATAAATACTGTCATTTTCCAGGAAAGTATGGAGATCAAAATACCTTCGGATATCAAAAGGAATATAGGTATTCTGAGAGTTACCAAGCGGTAGTTTTCCTTCGTTCACAGAAAGCAGGATAACGTTTTCAAAATTCAGGAGACGGGTTTCCAGCAATCCCATAATCTGCAATCCTCTCAACGGTTCTCCCTGAAAATCGATACTTTCAGAATTGATATGCTGGTTGATCAGGATTTCCAGCGTTTCCATTTTAATTTCAATACTGTAGGGAGTCAGCTGATTTTTGATAATTCTGAATGCATTTTCAAAGTGAGAAACATTCTCATACTGAATATCGTCTATTTCCAGCCATTTTACCTGCTGGCAGAACGTAATCAGCATATCCAGATACCTATTTGTTCCCTCAGCTTTCTGAAGAAGATTAAAGTATGATAGCCCGTTGAGCAACTCATGAAGAAGCTTTTTAGAAATATAAACAATATTCCTTTCTTCTACTTTGGCTTTAAAATCATTGATAACAAGCTCGTCTTCATCAGATTTAGGAAGCTCTTCCAGAATGGGGAAAACATCTCTGTAGTAATAGGAAGATTTGTTTTTTTCCAGTTGTTTCTGCAGATAGAAAAGACGTTTCACAGCATTGGAGAAAGATAAGTTCTTCAATGGGAATCCCATCGTAATATTCAAATTATCAACACCATGCATTACATCCAGGCTTGCAGGAAGAAGGTTTTCATCCAGCAATACCACTGCTGTATTGGAATAGGTTTTATTATTGATTTCCTTAAAAATTTCAGGCAGTACTTTGGTCTGGGTTACATTCCCGGATACTTCGTATACCTTGATTTTTTTCGGTTGATTAAAGTCGTCTTCTATCCATTGAAAAGACCTGTTTTCATCAAATTCTTTCCAGGTTTTATGGTTTCTCAGAAACTTTCCGGCTTCCTGTCTTTCGTCATCGAAATAATAATGATCTGCCTGAAAGAAACATTGCGCTTTATTCCATTTCAAAAGACTTCTTACCAGCTTTTCCTCCACCGGGGTAAAGGCATTGAACCCGCAAAAGACAAACTCTTCTTTGGTATTTTCAGCAAAATCTCCAATCTTAGCTTTCGCAGCCTCATGAATCATCCCCGAAGTCGCCCAGTTCTTTTCCTGCAGTCTCTCCTTCAAAACAGGGAGAAAAACATTCATATTCTGCCAGAAATTAAGGAACTTCTTTCTTGGGACATCATCATCCTCACCGAGATCCTGAGCCCATTCTTTGATCCTTTCCTCGTCAAACATATACTGAAGAACAGCCTGATCACTGTCTGAAAACTTGAGAATATCATCCCAGTCCTTCTGCAACGTAGGAAACCACTTCAAAAAGTCCGAAAAATCATCCCTAGGAATAAGATTCAGACTTCTGTACACATCGAATGAGAAAAGCCACAGCGGAATCCCCTGAATGGGTTGCTGATCAGCAATTTTATTGATGAGTTCTTCTACGGTAAAAAAATTGGGAAGAAGCCCTGAATAATTGTTTTCCTCCAGGATCTGCCTGATAAACACAATGGGACGTTTTCCGGGCAGAATGATATTAAACGCAGAAAGGTCCGGGTTTTGCGCTAGCAGTTCGTGAATGATCTTATTGAGGAATTTCAAGGGGCTTGATAGCTTTTTAAATTGTCTAGTTGTTCAGAAATCGTATTATTATATTCTGCCTGTTTTTCTTTATTGATCCCGTGACGGGTTTCTCTGTCATAGGCCATCTGGAAGTTTTGATAATCGGTGGATATCCCATCATAAATTGCTTTGAAATATTTGTTATAATCACCGGAAGTTCTGATTTTTTCAGCGACTGCCTTTCTGAATTTTCTTACAAATAATTCTGCAATATCAAAATGTTTCTGCTCGTGAAGCAGGATGTAATCATCTGCTTTTTTAACATCCTTCCAGGATTTCTCTTCGTTAAATATCGTTTTAATGGTAATGGTAACCGGCGCTTTTGGATTGGAAGATTTTATAGAGGAAAATTCCCAGCCGCAATGGGTATACGCCGCTACATCTGGATTCTTTTTCTTATTCACCGGGCTTTTAAAATTATCCCAGGTAAGTTTTCTGCCTTCTTCCCAGGTAATCTTTTGCCCGAATACCATCTCAGCTGCCAATAAGCACAACACAAAAGTAAACCTCATTATTCTACCACAATTGTTTTTGTAATCCAGTTATTTCCTCCGTTCCAGAACTTAAAAGTATAGGTTCCTTTTCTCTGCGGGCTGAAATTGATTTGATTGGCTCCTACATAACTTCCCTGCGTACAAGGTCCGTTTGTGATATATTTGTAGGAAGTAACCGTTCTTTCAAGATTAGTATTGTAAATATAATCATAGCCATAAAAGCCATCACAATGAGATGGATAGGTGGAATAAGTCTTGATGCTCTGTATCGCAAAAACGTCCATAGTATCATTGACAATTTTTACGCTGTCTATTTTGATCTTATCGATAGATTCGATTGTATGGTAATCGTCATCATTACACGAAACCAGAAGCCCGCCAAACAGTAATACTGAAAATCCAATATTTAAAAGTTGTTTCATAACCTTCAATTTTCTGATTATTAACAAATATTAGCAAAAATTATTCCTTATTTACATAAAAATCAGGAATTAAAATTACCTTTTGATACATAAACTACTTTTTTAGTATCAAAAAATTCTTCATCAAAATAGTGTTTAAGGTTGAAAATTTCACATTTAATTCCGGCCAGTTCTTCTGCAAGATCACCGCCTTTTAAATATAAAATCCCGTTATGTTTAGGGTTAAACTGTTCTTTTTCAAACTTCCCTTTCAGCCATCTTAAGAATTCCGGCATCTGGGTTACCGCTCTGCTGACTACAAAGTGGAATTTTTCTTTCAGCTTTTCTGCTCTTCCGTGGATAGCCGTTACATTCGTCAATCCTACGCCTTCTGCTACAGCCTGTACCACACTGATTTTCTTACCGATAGAATCTATCAGAGTGAATTCTGTTTCAGGAAACAGGATCGCCAGAGGAATTCCTGGAAAACCGCCTCCGGTTCCGATATCCAGGACTCTCGTTCCCGGTGCAAATTCCATCACTTTTGCAATTCCCAAAGAGTGCAGAATATGCTTTTCATACAGAGACTCCATATCTTTTCTGGAAATTACATTGATCTTTTCATTCCATTCATTATACAGATTTTCCAATTTTGAAAACTGTTCTTTCTGTTTTTCAGTAAGATCCGGGAAATATTTTAATAGTAACGATGCAGACATGTGAATTATTATAAACAGCAAAAATAAGTTTTATTTCTCTTGTATTCAAATCTACTTTTCCCGGCAGGCCCTGATCCCAGTTTTTCAACAGAGATCATCACTTCGCAATTCCCGGAATTACAGGCACGTTCAGATTCCCGGACTGGCTGACTGTCTGTACGGCAAAAATATAATTGTCTTTGGAAAGCGGAACTTTAATAGAAAGCCCTGTTGTAAATATTTTTTTCTGCCATACCGGGCTGTCTGTTTCCCTTGCCAGCACATAATATCCTGCAGGAGTTCCTGATTTTGGTTTTTCCCAATGTAACGTTGTGGAATTCGTCAATTCCTTAACATCCATTTCCACTTTCTCAGGTTTTGAAGTAGATTTTGCAAGATTAGCAAGTACTGCAATATTGGCAGTCACATTCTTTTTCAGGTATTTAAAATCTATAAATTCCGGAAGGTCACCATATTGTTTATTATTCTCCACTCTTATATCCTGGTGCTGATGATCATAATTTTCATAGTACTCCGTCAATCTTACGGAAGGAAATCCGTTATTAACAAAGCTGGTATGGTCTCCTCCACGCAAAAACCTGTCATTTCTGTAGATCAGTTTTATTTCAAGTCCTTTAACGTATTGTTCCGTAATTTCTTTGATATATCTTGCCAGCTGTCTGGATTCACTGTCGTTTTCAAAACCCAGATTCCTGATCGTCATTGCCTTTTTGTCTAAATCTCTATACGGCAGGCCTTCACTGAATACACGGAGTATACGGGTATTGATTTCTCCTGTTTCTCCTGCTTTAGGATTGCCAATCATATCATTATTCAGAACGGCTTCCAGCTGTAAATTTTCTCTTTTAATTTTTTCTGCCAATTGTTTAGATCCCAGCAAAGATTGCTCTTCTCCGGAAAAAGCCACAAAGATAATGGAGGCCGGAAATGAAGATCTACTTAATATCCTTGCAGATTCAATAATGGCACTTACTCCACTGCCATCATCATTGGCTCCGGGTGCTGTGGAAGTTCTGTTCATCACATCCGTCACCCTTGAATCAAGATGCCCGCCAATCAGAAAGATTCTTTTGTCATTGGGATCTGTACCTTTCAGAAAAGCAACGGCGTTTCCCAGACTGACCGGTTTATCAACCCTTTTGCCATCCGGTTGAACATCTTCCTGCTGAAGATACACTTCCATTCTGCCTCCGGAATTTTTTGCATAATCATTGAATTTTTTAATAACCCAGTTTCTTGCGGCTCCTATCCCCTGTTTTGGATCATCTGTTGTACTTAAAGTATGCCTCGTTCCAAAACTTACCAGCTTACCAATGTATGATTTTAACGAATCTTCATTTACCTGCTTAACATATTTTTTCACTTCATCATCTTTTGAATATTTCTGAGAGAAAGCAGCACAGGAAATCAGCAATAAAAAAAGGGAATATTTCATAGGATAGGTCTTAGATTCTTTAAAGATACAAAACCCTGAGTCTCAGAAGTCATTTTTTATGATGAATTACCCTTTTTACAGATTGACAATTGCCCAACTGCAAAAAAGCATAATGATTTAGTAACAGAATACAATTGATCAAAACCTGACAAAAATCTTCAAACTAGCCCCACTTTTATTATTCCCGCAAAACGTTTTTATTATATATTTGTTAAAATTCAAAAAATAGATGGACAAACTTTCAGATAGAGTAAAAAGATTAGGATACTCACAGACATTTGTAATGTCAAACAAAGCCAGAGAAATGAAAGCCAGTGGAATAGATGTGATCAGCTTAACTCTTGGTGAACCGGATTTCGATGTTCCGGACAATATCAAACAGGCAGCTTTTGATGCCATCAACCAAAACTACAGCCATTACTCTCCTGTGCCTGGATTTCTGGAACTGCGTGAGGCTATCGCTTACAAATTAAAAAGAGATAATAACCTGGAATACAAACCTACTCAGATCTGTGTTTCAAATGGAGCTAAGCAAGCTATTCTGAATGTTCTTGCATCCATTATCAATGATGGGGATGAAGTTCTTCTTCCAGCACCGTATTGGGTAAGCTATGATGAAATGGTAAAAATGATGGGTGGAGCTTCTGTGATGCTTCCTACATCTTATTTAACAGACTTTAAAGTAACAGCAGAACAGCTTGAAGAAGCTATTACAGAGAAGACCAAAGCTGTACTTTTCAGTTCTCCATGTAATCCGTCAGGCGGCTATTATACCTACGACGAATTAAAATCAATCGCTAAAGTTATCGCTAAATATCCTCACGTGACAATAATTTCTGACGAGATTTACGAGTATATCAATTACGAAACAAAAACAACTTCTATCGCACAGTTTCCTGAAGTTTATGAACAGACAGCGGTAATCAACGGAATGTCAAAAGCATTCGCAATGACAGGATGGAGAATCGGATATTCTGCATGTCCGGAATGGCTGGCAAAAGCTTGTGAAAAAGTACAGGGACAGATGACCAGCGGAGCCAACACTATGGCACAAAGAGCATCTATTACTGCATTAAAAACAGATCCTTCTGAATACAGATATATGATTGACGCTTTCAAAGAAAGAAGAGATCTTGTGTATGAACTGATCAAAGAAATCCCAGGATTTAAAGTATTACTTCCTAAAGCTGCATTCTATTTCTTCCCGGATATTTCGCACTATATCGGAAAAACGTTGAACGGAACCGAAATCAAAAACTCTGATGACTTTGCCATGTTCCTTCTGGAAAATGCTCATGTAGGCTGTGTTGGAGGATTCTCTTTCGGAAGTCCGGAATGTATCAGGTTCTCTTATGCCGCTTCTGAGGAAGATTTGAGAGAAGCTATGAAACGAATCAAAAATTTATTGGAACAATTCAATTAACAAATTAATAACCAAAAATAAAGCACAACAGCAATGAATCTGTTAAAAAAACTAACCATCGCAACCAGTATTGCAGCCGCAAGTTTTGCAGGATATGCTTTTGGCCAGGATTTCCAGTGGAAAGAAGGAAATTCTAGCGGCTACAAGTACAAATACGTTACCAATGATCCTACTTCTGCAAGGTACTATACCTTAAAGAACGGACTAACAGTTATCCTGAGTCCTACGAATAAGGACCCGAGGATACAAACATATATTGCCACAAAGGCAGGAAGTAAAACCGACCCTGCAGACCACACAGGTCTTGCCCACTATCTGGAGCATATGCTTTTCAAAGGAACCAATCAGTTTGGCTCTAAAGACTGGGCGAAAGAAAAACCTCTTTTAGACCAGATTGATGCTCTTTACGAAAAGTACAACCAGACTAAGGACGAAGCTAAAAGAAAAGAAATCTACAAAGAGATTGATAAGGTTTCCGGAGAAGCTGCCAAATTTGCAATTGCCAATGAATACGACAAGATGATGGCTGGTATGGGAGCTGACGGAACCAACGCCTTCACTTCCTTTGAACAGACAGTGTACACAGAAGATGTGCCGTCCAATGTTCTTGACAAATTCCTTGCTGTGCAGGCTGAAAGATTCAGAGAGCCTGTTTTAAGACTTTTCCATACAGAGCTTGAAGCGGTATATGAAGAAAAAAACAGATCTCTTGATGATGATGGAGATAAAGTTTTTGATACGATGTTTGCCAATCTTTTCCCTAACAACAACTATGGAAAACAAACAACCATCGGAACCATTGAGCATTTAAAAAATCCATCTCTGCATGCTATCAGAGAATATTACAACAATTATTATGTTCCCAACAACATGGGAATCATTATGTCCGGAGATTTTAATCCGGATGAAGTAATTGCAAAGATTGACAAGGCTTTCTCATACATGAAACCTAAAGCTATTCCTGAATATAAAGTAGGACAGGAAAAAGCAATTACATCTCCTATTGTAAAAGAAGTTGTAGGCCCTAATCCTGAAAATGTAATGCTTGGTTTCAGATTCCCAGGAGCTTCTACGAAAGACGCAAGAATGCTGAACCTTGTTGGAAATATGCTTACCAACGGACAGGCAGGATTGATTGACCTTGATCTGGTAAAAAAACAAAAATTACTGGGAGCATATGCAGGCTCTTATGCTTTAAAAGATTATTCAGTATTACTTTTACAAGGAAAACCAACTGAAGGACAGTCTCTGGATGAAGTAAAAAATCTTCTTCTTCAGGAGATTGATAAATTAAGAAAAGGAGATTTTTCTGATGATCTTATTCAATCTATCGTCAACAACGAAAAGAAAGGTATTATTCAGAAGGATGAAAAATATTCATCAAGAGCAAGTATTCTGATGGATGAATTTACTTCAGACATTGACCACAAAGCATCGTTGGAATATGTTGATGAAATTTCCAAGCTTACAAAGAAAGACATCATGGATTTCGTATCCAAATATCTTCAGAATAACAACTATGTTGCGGTTTATAAAAGAAAAGGAGAAGACAAGAGTATCGTGAAAGTTGACAAACCAACCATCACACCAGTTTCTGTAAACAGAGAAGACCAGTCTCCATTCCTTAAGAAGATTGATGAAATGCCTGAAAACCCTATCGCTCCGGTATGGCTGAATTATGATAAAGACATTGCTAAAAACAAATTAGCTGATGTAGACATACTTTCTGTAAAAAACACAGACAACGCGCTATTCAGAATGTATTATCACTTTGATTCAGGAAAATGGAATAACAAAATTCTTCCTATAGCAGCAGAATATCTTCAGTATTTAGGAACTAAAGATAAATCTTCAGAAGTAATCAGTAAAGAATTCTACAAACTTGCTTCAAGCTTTAATGTAGGAGCTGGAAATGAAGAAACTTATGTATCTCTTGAAGGGTTAAATGAAAACTTTGATAAAACAATTGCTTTATTTGAAGATCTGATTAAAAACTGCCAGGCAGACCAAGGGGCTCTTGATGCTTACAAAACAAGGCTGAAGAAAGCCAGAGCGAATGCGAAACAAAACAAAGGAACCATCATGGCCGGACTGAGAAGTTACGCACAGTATGGAGCACAAAACCCTTTCAACAATGTACTAAGCGATGCTGAGCTTGATGCATTAAAAGCAGAAGATCTTATTAATGTACTTCACGACCTCTTCAATTTCAAACATAAGGTACTGTATTACGGTCCGAAATCAGGAAACGAAGTGGTGGCATCATTAAAACCTGTCCACAAACTTCCTGCAGCCCTGAAAGATCTTCCTAAGTCTAAAACTTTCGCTCAGATCCCAACAGATAAAAACAAGGTATTATTCGCTCATTATGATATGGTGCAGGCAGAAGTTTTCTGGGTAAGAAATTCTGACCAGTATAATCCTTCTACAACTCCTACCGTAAGTTTGTTCAACAACTATTTCGGAGGCGGAATGGGATCTATTGTTTTCCAGACGATCAGAGAATCTAAAGCTCTTGCCTACTCTACATACTCATATTTTGCACTTCCTAGCAAGAAAACAGATAAGGATATGATTATGGCATATGTAGGAACGCAGGCAGACAAATTCAATGAGTCTACAACGGCCATGAATGAGCTTTTGACTACCCTTCCAAAATCTGAGCAGCTATTCGAAACAGCAAAAAGCGGATTGAAAAAATCAATTGCTTCTGAAAGAATCACTCAGGACGGAATCATCTTCTCTTATCTGAAATCTCAAAAACTTGGAAACAGTTTTGACATGAGAAAGAACGTCTACGAACAGGCACCAAAACTGTCTTTCACAGATATCAATTCTTTCCATGATAAGGAAATGAAGAATAAAAACTACACATACTGCCTTGTGGCTTCCCAAGACAAAGTGAATGAGGCCGATATGAAGAAATTAGGTGAAGTAAAAAAACTTAATTTAACTGAAATATTTGGTTATTAATATAAACAAAAGCCCTGATATCAGGGCTTTTTTATTTAACAACACGCCAAAAACAATTATAGATTTTATTTATCAATATTTGTTTGTTCGATAGATGAATCTTTCATATCTTTGCAATAGAAATTTAAATATAAAAACAGAAAATTATGTCTTTAGTAGGAAAAAAATTCCCAAATTTAACAATTGACGCAATGTCGGAAATGGGTGACGATCTAAGAATCAACATCCTTGATGAAGCAGTAAACAACCAGCAAAAAGTTCTTTTATTCTGGTACCCTAAAGATTTCACTTTCGTATGTCCTACTGAGCTTCACGCTTTTCAGGAGGCTTTAGGTGAATTCGAAAAAAGAAACACTAAAGTAATCGGTGCATCTTGTGATACAAACGAAGTACACTTCGCATGGCTGAACACACCAAAAGATAATGGAGGTATCGAAGGAGTAACTTACCCACTTTTAGCTGATACTCACAGACAATTGGCAAACACTTTGGGAATTGTTGATCAGGATTTTGAATATGATGAGGATGGAAACGAAGTTTTCACAGGTTCTAATATAACTTACAGAGCTACTTACCTTATCGACGAAACTGGAAAAATCTTCCACGAAGCGGTAAACGATATGCCTCTTGGAAGAAATGTAAAAGAATTCTTAAGATTAATCGACGCTTACACTCACGTTCAAAAACATGGTGAAGTATGTCCTGCAAACTGGGAAGAAGGAAAAGACGCTATGAAAGCTGACAGAACTTCTACAGCAGAATATTTAGCTAAGAACTAATTCAATTTAACAATCTAGTAATTTAACAATGTAACAATGTATCGTTGTAGCAATAGATATTTTTTATTGGTACATTGATACACTATTAAATTGTTACATTGTTAAATTTTAATTCTTAAAATTTAACCTATGTACACAGAATTAACCGAAGATACATTACAAAATATAGTTAACGACCACGAAAAAGTAGTTGTTCAATATGGCGCAACATGGTGCGGAAACTGCAGAATCATGAAACCAAAATTCAAAAAATTAGCATCTGAAAATGACTCTATTCCATTTTTATATGTAGATGCTGAAAAGCTTCCTGAAAGCAGAAAATTAGCAAAAGTAGACAACTTACCTACTTTCGCCATCTTTAAAAACGGTGAATTGGTCAACCAGGTTCAATCTAACCAGACAGAAAGCTTAATTAATCTTTTTAACGAATTAGCATAATGAAATTACCCGTAATCAGACAGTTTTATCAGAATCAGACTCCTGAAAACCTTGAAAAAACATTAGAAGTACTGGAAAGTTTCTGCGAATTCAGAGGAACAAGCGAAGAAGACTTAAATGTTGCAGGAGAATTGATTACCAACATTTGTGGAGCTTTAGAAGTTCACGCCAACGTACAGAACGGAATGAGTGAGAAAGATGCTTTAAACTCTTTTGCTCAGAAGGTTTTAGGATCAATTGACAAATAACATCTTGCGATTATTTTTAATCAAAAGACTGTAAAAACACAAAATACAATACCTGAGGTTTTCCTCATTTCTATACTTTTTCTATTCTTTAAGAATCTTTTATTTCAACTGTAGAATGTACTTCAAAGGACTTTAACCGGTCACATGAAGCTGGAAGTTGTATGAAAAATTGTAAAGAATAACCAATTAAAATCCCGGTGAGAATATCATCAGGATTTTTTGGGCTTATGGCTTAAAACACGAATAGCACAAATATTTTTGCACAAATTTCACAAATAAATATACGCAATCATGTGTGAAATCCGTGGGCAACAAATCAATATCATTCTAAGTTTTGGCTAATACCATCGGAAGGTACAAATGGGCTAAAACTCATTTCTATTGAATTTGTGTTATCCGTGAAATCATTTGTGACATTTGTGTTTAAAAAAGAAATCCCGATGAAGAATCACCGGGACTATTATTTTAAAAGATAAAATTAACTTATCAATTAGTTTCTTCTGCTCATCAAAATACTCAGAATATACCAGAAAAGAAGCATAATAGAAGCAAAAAGCTGTAATGCCGCTCCTACATACTGATTCGTCCCGTATGAGTCTTTTAGTTTACTGGTCTGATATAAAATAGTAGCTGAGGCTAAAATCATCATTCCAACTGAGAACCACAATCCAAGGTTAAAACCAAAGATCATCCCTCCTACAATCAGCCCGATTGAGATAAATCCACCAATTACGATGATATTTCTTAAGAAAGAAAAATCTCTTTTAGAAGTAAATGCTACCGCAGAAATACCTGCAAACATAGCAATAGTTAAAGTAGCAGCCTGGAAGATTACATTGGCTCCTCCTTCAATATTAGTGGCAATGAAAAGTAGAGGCATAAAGATAATTGCCTCCAAAAGGATATAAAAACCTAGTCCTAAATACTGAGTAGATTTACTTTGGGAAAGCGACCATTTAGAGGCTAATACAGAAGCTAACCAGAAAACTCCAATGATTAGTAACCAAATATATTTCTGAGCAAACATCATGAAAATAATTTCTTTTGGAACAGTTTTCAATAATATCGTTTCAACCCCAATAAATACAAGAATAGATAAAGCAACATGCAAATACGTCTTCTTGTAAAAACTCGCCTTCTCCACATCCGAAGAATGAGCGACTAAAACATCTGTCATCATAGTTAATATTTTTTAGTTAATCGAAAATAAATTTTCAATCTTATTTCGCAGGCAATACACCCAGAATTTTCCCATCATCTTCAAACACAGCCGTAATGGCTTCTTTGGAAGATGATTCTCCTGCATATTTATATTTAATACTTGGATGATTGGTACCATCCATTGTTTTATAATATCCTGCTTTTAAGATTTCAAGCTTTTTATTTGGGTCAATGCCATCTTTGACCTTTTTCAGAACATTGTCTGTCACAATTTCCTTTACTTTCTCAGAAAGTAATCCATCAATAGTTGCACGGTCAGAAGCTTGTAAAGCCTCAACAAACTTAAGAAAGTTGTCATTGTACAGACTTACTTTCTCCTTACTTATAGCAGCTGGCTGCTCTTTCTTTTGACTGTTCTCAACCTTCACACCCGTCTTCTGAGCAAACACTAACTGTCCACCCACAAGAGCAAGTCCCAACAATAATTTTTTCATAGTATTCATTTTTGTTATCTGGTGAAATAAGTGATGGAAGATACGAAAATCAGACCAGTTCTAAAAATTTCATTGTATCCACGTTATCCGCATAAGTATCAAGCCCTGGATTTTGCGCTTCACCAAATGAAATCGCATTCAACCCGATCTCTTCTTTTGCTACTATACACTGAATATTTTCTTCATTTTCAGCAATAAAAGTTTTCACATCATCCAAAGACTCATATCTGCTGAAATTGATTACAGAAAGTGGGCTAAACAGTTTATCATCTTCTTTCAGCATCACAAAATTATTATCCCAAAATTTATCCTGATTCAAAAGATAAACCGCTCTGTTATAATCATAGTTGTTGGCATATTTATTATGATTAATGATATCCTGGAATTCTAAGAAACTTTCAAACAATCTGTCAATGACAAAATCCTGCGGAATAAAAATTCTCGTCACATTTCGGCATCCAAGTCCAAAATACTGGAAAATATCTTTTGCCAGCAGCTCCAGTTCTTCACTCGTTTCATCACCTTTCAACACCGCAACAGAAGTTCTGTTCTTACGGATAATGCTTAAATGATTTTTAAAATAATACTCCAGATATCTGGCTGTATTATTACTTCCTGTAGCAATAACTGCATCAAAATTTTCTAATTTTTCTACAAATTCAAACACTACACTCTCATTGGAAAATTCATTCCATTTCTTTAATAAAAACGGAATCATACGCTTATCCTTTGAAGACAGTTTAATAACAGGAATATGATTGCCCAAAACAACGGACATCACATCATGAAAGCCTACCAAAGGAATATTTCCGGCTAAAATAAGTCCAACTCTTTTTGATATTTTAGAGATTGAATAATTCCCAAGCCACTTCTTGATATTTTCTTCAGTTAAAAGATCTGCCCACTGCTGTAAAGCAAATTTCTGATTATCAATAGTAAACCACGGGTTCTCTATTTCAGACCTTTTCAACAATAATTCAATATCAGCATCATCCTCATTGTGATCCTCCGGTTTCTTCGCTAAAAACGCTTTTATATAATCACTTAATTTAATAAGTCCTAAAACTTGATTTTCGGTATTCATAATTACTTTAAAATTGGGGAATATTTTGTAATTTTGTGCAAATTTAAAAAAAATTAGCGATGGCTATTAAAATAACTGATGAATGCATTAATTGTGGGGCTTGCGAACCGGAATGTCCAAACAATGCAATATATGAAGGAGCTGTAGATTGGAAAGCTTCTGACGGTACGGCTCTTCAAGGTACGATTACAATGCCGTCGGGACTTACTGTAGATGCAGATGCACCACAGGAACCTGTAAGTGATGATGTATATTTCATTGTAACAGATAAATGTACAGAATGCAAAGGATTCCATGAAGAACCTCAGTGTGCGGCAGTATGCCCTGTAGACTGTTGTGTTCCTGACGAGGATCACGTAGAATCTGAAGAATCTCTGCTTAATAAAAAAGCATTCTTACACGGCGAATAAAAAAATTCCGTCTCATTATCTGTGAGGCGGTTTTTTTGTCCAAAAATTCAATTTAACCAAAAATAAAGCTGAAGGAATGTACAATCCGGAAGCATCCAAAAAATAAAAATATGAACAAAAAGCACAACTTCAGCGCGGGGCCATGTATTTTACCACAAGAGGTATTTGAAAAATCTGCACAGGCTATCCTTGACTTCAATGGTATTGGATTGTCTCTTCTTGAAATTTCTCACAGAAGTAAAGATTTCGTTGCAGTAATGGACGAAGCGCGTGCAATTGTAAAAAGACTGATGAATCTTGGCGATGATTATGAAGTACTTTATTTAGGGGGAGGTGCCAGCCTGCAGTTTGCCATGGTTCCTTACAACCTTATGAAAGTAGGTGGAAAAGCAGCTTACCTGGATACAGGAACTTGGGCAGCCGGGGCCATCAAAGAAGCAAAAAAAGTAGGAACAGTAGATGTAGTAGGTTCTTCAAAAGAAGAAAATTATTCTTTTATTCCTAAAGACTATACGATAGGTGCAGAATACGATTATTTCCACTGCACTTCCAACAACACGATCTACGGAACTCAAATGAAATCTTTCCCAGAAGTGGATACGCTGATGGTATGTGACATGAGTTCTGATATTTTCTCAAGACAACTGGATTTTTCCAAATTTGATCTGATCTATGCTGGTGCTCAGAAGAATATGGGACCTGCAGGAGTTACTTTAGTCGTGATAAAAAAAGAAATCCTTGGAAAAACAGGAAGAGAAAATATGTTTTCTATCCTGGATTACTCCCAGCATATCGCTAAGGAATCCATGTACAATACGCCGCCGGTATTCCCTGTATATGCCTCTTTACTTACTCTTCAGTATCTTGAAAAGAACGGAGGAATTGCTGCTGCAGAACAGAGAAACGAAGCAAAAGCTAAACTTCTATATAACGAAATCGACAGCAATCCCTTATTTGAAACTTTCTGCGTGAAAGAAGACCGTTCACTGATGAATGTTTCTTTCAAAATTACAGATGAAAGCAAAAAGGAAGAGTTTGACAATGCATGGAAAGCAGCAGGAATCAGTGGATTAAACGGACACAGAAGCCTGGGCGGATACAGAGCAAGTTTATACAATGCCTTACCCATTGAAAGTGTACAGGTTTTGGTAGATGTAATGAAGTCAATCAAATAATTAAAGCATTAAAAATTCAAAGATTGAAAGATTGAAAAGCAGTTAATTTAAATTTATTAATTTGCGCCTCAGTTTTAAAATTTTGAAATATTTATATTTTTCAATCTTTAAATCAAATAACTCATGAAAGTTTTAGCAAACGATGGAATCTCAAAAGCAGGAGAAAACGCTTTAAAAGAAGCCGGAATAGAAATCCTGGACAATAGAGTGGCTCAGGATCACGTTATTAATTTTATCAACGATAATAATGTGGACGTTCTTCTTGTAAGAAGTGTAACGAAAGTGAGAAAGGAATTGATTGATGCATGTCCCGGTCTTAAAATTATAGGAAGAGGCGGTATCGGGATGGACAACATTGATGTGGAATATGCCAAAAGCAAGGGTATTAAAATAATCAATACTCCTACGGCATCTTCAAAATCGGTGGCAGAATTAGTTTTCGGACATTTCATTTCACTGGCAAGATTCCTTCACGAATCCAACAGACTGATGCCTTTGGAAGGAGATACTCATTTCAGCGCTATGAAAAAGTCATTTAGCAATGCGTATGAACTTTCAGGGAAAACATTAGGAGTAATCGGCTTTGGAAGTATTGGCCAGGAAGTCATAAAAATAGGAATCTCTTTAGGAATGAAAGTAACCGTTCTGACAAGAAGCCATAAAACAGAAGTTCTAACCCTGAATTTCTTTGACGGACAGTCTGTCAACTTTGAAATCACTTCCACCAATGATATGGATGCATTCCTGAAAAATGCAGATTTCATCAGTATCAATACGCCGAAAACGAATGAATATATTATAGATACCCCTCAGTTTGAAAAAATGAAAGATGGGGCCTATATTGTAAATACTGCAAGAGGAGGTGTCATCAATGAAGTGACACTGATTGATTTTATTGAGTCAGGAAAAATAGCCGGAGCTGCATTGGACGTTTTTGAAAACGAACCGAGTCCGGAGCTACCTTTACTGATGAACCCTGCCCTATCTCTTTCTCCACACGTTGGAGGAAATACAGTAGATGCCCAGGAAAAAATCGGTATCGAACTTGCAGAACAAATTATTAAGCTACAAAAAGAAACTATAAGATAAATATGCCTGTTTTTAAACCTTTCCGTGGAATAAGACCTCATAGAGACTTCGAGAGCACTTTCCCTACCCATCCACTGGATAATTTTACCCAGGAAGAGATCACTGAGAAGGCTCAAGTTGAAAATACTTACATCAATATGATCAAACCATATGTTGTAAGTAAATCTAAAGATATTGACCGGAACCTGCGAAAGATCCGTTCTACATTTGAAGAGCTTCTGGACGAGAAGAAATTGGTCCAGGACAATTCAGCCTACTATCTTTATGAGCAGATCTACCCCAACAAACAGGTGTTCAGAGGACTTCTGGGATTGGCAAGTATTGAAGATTTCTGGAATGGAAAAATCAAAAGACATGAAAGTACCATTCCTCAGAAAAAAGAAAAACTGGCTCATTACCTTGAAAAAGTAAACCTGCAGGCAGAACCTGTATTGCTTACTTATCCTGCCAACTCAAAAATTGAGCTGCTGATGAATCATGAGGAAAAAAATGTCCCTATCTTCAACCATGTGGATACCATTGGTATCAGACACAAAATCTGGAGAATAGACAACCGCCTGAAACTACAACAGTTTAAAGAAGTTATTGATCAGATTGATTCATTCTATATTGCTGACGGGCACCACAGAATTGGCTCTACAGCAATAAATGCCAAATATCATAAAGAGAAAAACAAAAAACATAATGGTACAGAGCTTTACAACTTTGTGTACAGTTTTATTGTTTCCAATCAGTCTATTAAAATTCATGATTATAACAGAGTTTTACATGACCTGAACGGTATTTCTCCCGAAGCTTTTCTAAAGGAACTTGAACATTATTTCCTTATTCATGAAAAAGGAGAGACCTCCTACTACCCTTCTCAGAAATTCCATATTTCAATGTATATGGATGGGAAGTTCTACTCTCTTCACGTGAAGCATGATCTCCGTTCCAAGGAAATGTCTCTTGATAACCTGGATCATCATCTTATTGACAAGTATATTTTCAAAAATATCCTGAAAATTGAAGATCCGGACAGCTCTGAGCTTATTTCTTATGTAAAAGGAACATCCAATATTAACGGAATCAATCTTTTAAAAGAAAAAGTAGACAGTGGTGAAGGTAAAGTTGGTTTCGGAATTTATCCTGTAAGTTTTAATGACATGATTAAAATTTCGGATCTAAGATTAAGCATGCCCCCGAAATGTACATTTATTGAACCAAAATTGATTACAGCTCTGGTAATGTACGATATGAAACCTTAATAAATTCCCATTTTTTCCCTACTTTTATCAGAGGAAAAAGAAAGGTAAATAAAAAATGAAAAAAATATTCATTATACTTCCACTCTTTTTGAGTGGATTTTTATTTTCTCAAAAAAAGCCACAAAAAAGTCCGGCAAAAAAGACAACTCTTGCCAAATTCAATTATCATGATGAATTCAGAAAAATTTCAGATGAAATCATGACCAACGGTAAGGCTTATGATAATCTTGGAGAACTTACAAAAGGGATCGGATCACGTTTCAGCGCAACTCCCGGTTATACAAAAGCCGTAGAATGGGCTGAAAAAAAATTCAAGGAAATAGGTATTGATATGATCTGGAGACAAGAAGCCAAAGCTCCTGTCTGGATCAGAGGAAAAGAATCTTTACAGATAAAAGCCGGAAATGGTGACTGGAAAAATATCAGAATGCTTTCTTTTGGAAATTCTGAAGGAACAGGCGGAAAAGACCTGACAGGTGAAATTGTTCTGATTAATTCCACTTCAGAACTTAATGCAATGTCCATAGGCCAGTTAAAAGATAAGATCGTTTTCGTGAATATTCCTATGGACCCGAAAATTATCAATACTAGTGATTCTTATCTGCAGACTGCAAAATCAAAATTAATCTCTGCTTCCATCATTGCTAAAACAGGTGCAAAAGCATTAATTATAAGATCACTGACAACAGCTAATGACGATACTCCTCATGCCAAAATGATTTACTACGAACCGGATGATAAAGTTAAAATCCCAGCTTTATCCATTGGAGTAAGATCTGCAGATGAGTTGGAGAAGACGTTAAAAAAGCAAAAAGTAACTGCTAAAATCAACATGACTGCTGAATCAAAAGGTGATACTACAAATCCAAATATTATTGCTGAAATTCAGGGAAAGAAAGATTCTAAAGTCATTGTTTTAGGTGCTCAGCTTGATTCGTGGGATTTTGGTGAAGGTGCCATTGATGATGGAACAGGAGTTGTTCAGTGTATCGAAGTTTTAAGAACACTGAAGGCATTGGGATATGAAAATAACCACACTATCCGCGTAGTTTTGTACGCCAACAGTGAAAACGGAGGCCAGGGCCGTGAGATGTATGCTGCTTTCGTAAAAAAAAGAGATGAAAAACACGTTTTTGCCTTAGGAACAGATGCCGGAGGTTATTCTCCGCGAGGATTTTCTCTGGATATGTCACCTCAAAGAAGAAGATTAATTTACCCATGGAAAGAATATTTCCTTCCTTATGGCGTTTATGATTTTGACCAGACAGAGGCAATTCAGGATATTTCGCCTTTAAAAAAACTTGACATCCCTTTAGCGGAACTGGTGGTTGATACCCAAAGATATTTTGATTATCACCATTCCGAACAAGATACTTTTGACAAAGTGAACAAAAGAGAATTGCTTCTCGGAGCAGTTGCCATCACACAGATGATTTTTATGGTTGATAAAAACTGGTAATATGAAAAAGATAGCAGGAACTTTATTATTGCTTTTTGGAATGGCTGTTTTTGGTCAGTCTAAAGAAGATTCTATCCAGTTCAAAAGAATTTCTACAGAAATCCTGAACAACGGCAAAGGATACAATGAACTGAGAGAACTTACCAAAACAATAGGCAATCGTTTAAGCGGTTCTGAAGCTTATGAAAAATCTGTACAATGGGCTGCACAGAAGCTCCGTGATGCCGGAGCTGATAAAGTATGGCTTCAGGAAGTCATGATCCCGGTATGGGTAAGAGGAAAAGAATCTCTGCACATCCAGACATCTAACGGAAAATGGAAAAGTATTAAAATGCTTTCTCTCGGGAATTCTGAAGGGACAAACGGAAAAGATATCTCAGGTGAAATTATTATGGTAAAATCACTGGAAGAATATGACAAACTTCCCGCAGAAAAGGTAAAAGATAAGATTGTATTCTTCAACTACCCTTTCAATCAGGGAAATGTACAGACTTTCATTTCTTACCGCGATGCCAGTGCTTACAGAAGATCCACTGCTTCATTGACAGCTAAAAAAGGAGGTAAATTTGCCATCATCCGGTCACTTTCTTCCGCTCTTGACGATGTACCTCATACAGGCAATATGCGCTATGATGAAAACGTATCAAAAATACCGGCCATTACGATCGGAAATACCTCTGCTGATGAACTGGAAATCCTGTTGAAAAAGCAGAAAGTAACAGCCAAACTTAATTCCAACTGTGGAATGAAAGGTGAAAAGCTTTCCCATTCTGTCATCGGGGAAATCACCGGAAAAAAGGACAAGAGCGTTATTGTTGTTGGCGGGCACCTTGATTCCTGGGATGTAGGGGAAGGTGCTCATGATGACGGAGCCGGAATTGTGCAAAGTATCGAGGTCTTGAGAACATTTAAAAAATTAGGAATACAAAATAACCATACCATCCGTGCAGTTTGTTTCGCTAATGAAGAAAACGGAACAAAAGGAGGAAAAGAATATGGCAAAATTGCCAAAGAAAACAATGAAAAGCATCTTTTTGCTATAGAAACAGATGCCGGAGGTTTCTCACCACGGGGAATTTCCCTGGAAATGAATGATCCTCAAAGAAATCAGATCAAAAGCTGGGTCAACCTGTTTTTACTTTATGGTGTTTACAATTTTGAAGGTAAATATTCCGGATCGGATATTGCCCCGCTTCATGAAATGGGAGTTCCCACAGCTGAACTGGTTCCTGATCCACAACGTTATTTTGACATTCACCATACCGAAGAAGACACTTTTGAAAAAGTCAACCGAAGAGAACTCTTACTTGGTTCTGCGGTAATGACACAACTTATTTATATGATTGATAAAAATTGGTAAACAATGAAAAAGATACTAGGAACTTCATTATTACTTTTTGGAATGGCTGCTTTTGGCCAATCTAAAGAAGATTCCATCCAGTTCAGAAAAATCTCTACAGAAATCCTGAACAATGGAAAAGGATATACAGAGCTTAGAGAGCTCACAAAAAACATCGGACATCGTTTAAGCGGATCTGAAGCTTACGAAAAATCTGTACAATGGGCTGCACAGAAACTCCGTGATGCCGGGGCTGATAAAGTATGGCTTCAGGAAGTCATGATCCCGGTATGGGTAAGAGGAAAAGAATCTCTGCACATCCAGACATCTAACGGAAAATGGAAAAGTCTTAAAATGCTTTCCCTTGGAAATTCTGAAGGAACAGGAGGAAAAGATATTTCAGGAGAGATCATCATGGTAAAATCTATGGAAGAATACGACAAACTTCCAGCTGAAAAAGTGAAAGATAAAATTGTATTCTTCAATTATCCTTTCAGCCAATCATTTATAGAGACTTTCAAAGCATATGGTGATGCAGCAAAATACAGAACTACAGCTGCTTCTTTAACTGCTAAAAAAGGAGGTAAATTTGCCATCGTAAGATCTCTGTCATCTGCTTTTGATGATGTACCTCATACCGGAGCAATGCGATACGAGGACAAAGTCTCTAAAATACCTGCAGTAGCCATCGGAAGTACTACCGCAGATGAACTGGAAACCTTATTGAAGAATCAGAAAATCACCGCTAAACTTAATTCCAACTGTGGAATGAAAGGCGAAAAGCTTTCTCATTCTGTCATCGGGGAAATCACCGGCAAAAAAGACCAGAGCGTCATTGTTGTTGGCGGACACCTTGATTCCTGGGATGTAGGAGAAGGAGCTCATGACGACGGAGCCGGAATTGTACAAAGTATTGAGGTACTGAGAACCTTTAAAAAGTTGGGAATTCAGAACAACCACACCATCAGGGTAGTCTGCTTTGCCAATGAAGAAAACGGAGTAAAAGGTGGAATTCAATATGGTAAAATTGCCAAAGAAAACAATGAAAAACATCTTTTTGCTATAGAAACAGATGCCGGAGGCTTTGCACCAAGAGGAATTGCCCTGGATATGGATGATGCCAAAAGAAATCAGATTAAAGGCTGGTCAAATCTTTTCCTTCCTTACGGAGTTTACAATTTTGAAGAGCGGTTTTCCGGAACAGACCTATATCCTCTTCATGATATGGGAATTCCCGCCGCTGAACTGATGCCGGATTCTCAACGTTATTTCGATATTCATCATACAGAAGAAGATACTTTTGAAAAGGTGAACCGAAGAGAGCTTTTATTGGGAGCTACAGCTTTGACACAGATTATTTATATGATTGATAAAAACTGGTAACAAATATAAAAACCGTCTTTAGAGGCGGTTTTGTTTTTTTAATGGAGCTTTTCATCATTTCAACAGGAACTTACTTTAGCTCGTTTAACTTTATATGATGAATTGATTGGTCTTATTCTATTTGTGAAATTTGTGCAAAAACATTTGTGGCTTTAAGATTAAACACAAATAGCACTAATGATTTCACGAATAACACGAATTCAATAGGAACAGGTTTTAGCCGAAACTTACAATGATTTTAAAATTGCTTTTATAATCACGGATTTCACAAATTGACGCAGATGATTGGGGATATTTTTTGAGGAATGAGTTTTGAATTATTATATTGATAAAATTTGTATAAAGCTATTTGTGTTATCTGTATTTTTTACCTTTAAATTTACGTTGACACAAAAAAATTCTCCATAAAAAGCTTTTCCAGTCATGATATATTCCACCTCCGGATTCCCAATTGATATCAAATTTACTTCCTTCCCATGCATAGACAGGCATTGGAACTTTAGAATGAAACATTGGTGGATTATCTTTTACTACCGCAAAGTAATCAGTATCAAAATTTGATTTTCTGTAGTATTGAATTTCTATAATAGTTTCTCTTTTATTTGCCCGGAAAATATAAAGATTGACGTCGTAAAGGTCGTTACATTCTTTATGCAGAATATCCAGTGCTGAATCTAAAGTAAGCAATGTTTTTGAATTATTGATCCTATTCCGGGACATCCTCTGTTCAGTAGGATCCTGCTCTTTAAATTCATTAAAATCAGACAGAATGAAAAACAAGTTGGGGGAAATGGTATTCCAACAATTAATTTTCACCAACCCTAAAAGATTGGTTATACAGATATTGATACTGTCTCTTAAACTTTCCCGGTTCATTTTCTAAACTGTTCTAAAGTATTTTAAATATAGAAAAAGTAATTGCACCATAATATTTTCTTTATTTCATACGATTCAACCTTAAAAATAGAAAATTTTTCTTTGTTTAAGGAAATAACAGATGAAAATACGTTTCAGCAGGAGCTTAAACAATCCCGTGAAACAAAGTGTTAATCGCCAAACATTCACTTTGGCATGATATTAGCATGTAAAATATTGAGAAAAAATTAAAAAAACACTAAGGATGAGAAAAAAGGTTTTCTGTGGATTTTCAGTTTTTCCACTGATTCAAATTCATATCTAGTATATGAATCCTTTTTTTTCTACGATGCCGTAACAGATACGGGTTTGTGATTAATTAACCCCCGTTGATTTTTCACAGCAATTTTGCACCCCGTATCTCACTGGTATCATCAATAACCAGGAATCATTTATTGATTCAAAAAAACAAAAATATCCCGGACTTTCAGCCCGGTATTGTGATATAAATAAATGGCAAAGTCATCATGAACCTTAGCCCAGTAAAGGAATTTATTCTTTTTACCGTGATGAGCACGCCTTTATCTTATTTAATTAATGTATAACCCTTAAAATGTAAGTAATGATGAGAGCCTTTTTTGAAATGATTTTTAAGAGAAATGAAGATGCTGCAAAAATGAACATCTGGAGCCTATTGCTCGTATTAAGTTTTGCTGCTTTTTCTGTATTGGTATACGCCTTAAAACCAAGCTTTAACAGCTTAATTATATATCTGACGGCATTTGCCGCTTATATCGGCTTCGGCCTTGTATTCATCAGTTCCCTGACCGGGACAAGCATGAAGAAAAGATAAGAGAACATATAACTTTCAATTAATTTTTACTGAAAAAACCGTCCTGTTTGGGGCGGTTTTTTAAATTAATAAAAATATATCGTTTGTCTGTTTTCATAATTTTGATCACAAACCCTATTTTCAGCAAAAAAAGCCACTCCATCCGGAGCAGCTCAGTGATAACAAAGTTATCTTAACATCGTAAAAACTTATTCTTTAAACAGATCCTTCATCATTTCATCAAGAATCTTTTTGGTTTCTTCTTCGATCATATTTCCGGACTTTTCAACCATCTTTTCTCTGAAAGGTTCACAACACGCTTTTATTCCGAAGCCTTCATCTGTTTTAATCAATTCCGGATGCAGACCGTGTTCTTCACACGTTTCTGACTCAATTTCTTTTTTTATGTGGTCGTAATTCAGATCAAACATATTTTTATTTTGTTTCTTATAAGTGTTGGGTAAAGATAGACGTAATTGACATTTGCTGAAATCCGTATTTCTACGGTATTTGTATAAACAAAAAAACCGCCCCATTTGGGACGGCTTTATATCTTAAAAAGGTTCAATTATTTTACTTTTACAAGCTCAACATCGAAAACCAACCAAGAGTTTGGTGGGATCACTCCTCCTGCGCCTCTTTCTCCGTAAGCCATTGCCGGCGGGATCAATAATGTAGCAGTTTCACCTTCTTTCAATAACAGGATACCTTCATCCCATCCTTTGATTACTCTTCCCATTCCGATTGGAATTTCGATCGGCTCATTTCTCTTGAATGAAGAATCAAATTCAGTTCCGTCTACTAATTTACCTGCATAGTGTACAGATACGTTGTCACCAGCTTTTGGAGCTTTACCGTCAGCTGTTTTTGTGATTTTATAGTAAAGACCTGATTCAGTTTTTTGCATACCAGCTTTTAAGTTTTCAACTAATTTCTCCTGGTTAGCTTTGAATTCTTCTTCTCTTTTCTTCTTTTCAGCTTCTTCTTTGGCTAAAAAAGCTTTATTGTTTTCTGCAATTTTAGCTTTTCCTTCGTTGAAAGTTTTAGCTGCATCGTAGTGCTTGTACTCGTCACCTTTACTGAAAACAGAAACTTTTTCTAAAACGATATCTGTTTTAGGCTTATCCTGAGCTCCTTTTTCAACGTTAGCAATAGCATCAATCACATCGTTACCTTTTACTACTTTTCCGAAGATGGTGTGTTTTCCGTCTAACCAAGGAGTAGCAACTTCAGTGATGAAGAACTGAGAACCATTTGTATTAGGTCCTGAGTTTGCCATAGAAAGAATACCTTTTCCTGTATGTTTAAGGTCGTTTCTTTCGTCCTCGAACTTATATCCCGGATCACCTGCTCCAGTACCTTTAGGGTCTCCCCCCTGGATCATGAAATCTTTGATCACTCTGTGGAAAATAGTTCCATCATAGTAAGGAACTCCTTTAGCCTTAGCTTTGTTGTCAATTTTCCCTTCTGCAAGACCGATAAAGTTGGCTACAGTTACTGGTGCTTTCTTGTCTTCAAATTTTACAATTAAGTTACCTTTTGTAGTTTGAAGATTGGCATAAAGTCCGTCATTAAGACCTTCGTAAATTTCTTTGTCTACGTTCATTTTTTTATAAATTGGGGTACAACTCATCAGCGAAATACTTGCCGCTGCCAGAATTATATTCTTGTTAAACAATTTCATGTATTATAGGGCTTTTAATTTTATGATTAATGGAATGTCGTTGTCTATTTTCTTTTCGTCTCCGTAAGTTCCGTAGGCCAAAGAAGACGGTACCAAAAGCGTTACTTCCTCTCCATCATGTATAAAACGCAAAGCGTTCTCCACAGCTCTCAGTTCATCAAAGTGCCCGAATTTGGCATCTCTTCTCTCAAAAGACTGGTCATAGATTTTAGTCTCGTCAAAATCATACAGATCATAAGAATAGGAAATCAAAGTTTCATCTTTTCTTCTTTCTCTCTGATCATAACCTTCCGCCGTTACCCAGTAATTAAGCTGCGTAGGATAATACTTCACAGACTGCCCACTGATCCAATCCTGAATCTGGCCTCTTTCTATGACGTTAAGATTTTTCATCCTGTTTTTAGAAACATCCAGATCTTTTTGGCTTAAAACACCACCTACAGGAGGATGGGCCGTCTGTGCATTTCTGTTGCAGCTCAACAGGCTTATGACTGATATGAAGAGTATTTTTTTCATAAACTTTTGCGAAAATACACATTTCGCGAATCAATTACAAAACTTGACCCAGAAATATGTGAATGTAGAAATGCATCAATCTGTCAACACAAAAGAACAGCTGCATGAATCTTGTTACTAAAAGTCATTCCTACATTTTTACATGAATACATAAATACAAAAAAAAGCCGGGAAAAACCCCGACTTTTACATAGTTTATTTAAAAAAATATTAAACTGTTTCCAAAGCGTGATCTACCACAACTCTCCATCCGAAAGGATCTTCAGAAAGATTGTTTTGCAGATCTACCAAGTCTTTCTTAAGAATAGCAGCAAAGCTTTCTTCATCAGATAACCTTGGAAGTTCAAGCTTTTCACCTTCATATCCTAAAGCCTGGAACTGAGTAGTTACCACTGCCGTACCTACTCCCCATACTTCTTTAAGAGAACCGTTCTTCAAAGCTTCAATCACTGTTTTCACAGGAATTGGCTCTATTTTCACTTCAATTCCTCTTTTCTTAGCTAACTGAATGAAGCTGTCTCTTGTTACTCCATCAAGAATTTTCTCAGAAGTTGGAGGTGTATAAATAGTATCATTGATTCTTACAAATACATTCATTGTACCACTCTCTTCAAAATATTCGTGAGTAGCATCATCTGTCCAGATGATTTGCTCGTAACCTTCTTCTATTGCCAATTGAGTAGGATAGAAAGAAGCAGCATAGTTACCTGCAGCTTTTGCAGAACCTACTCCTCCGTTTGCCGCTCTTGAGTAGTGATCAGAGATTTTTACAGATACCGGCTCAGAATAGTAGCTCTTTGCTGGTGTTGCAACAATGGCAAACATATATTTATTGGATACTCTTGCTTTCAAAGCTTCCTCCGTAGCAAAAATCAGTGGTCTGATATAAAGAGACATTCCTTCCCCCTGTGGAATCCACTCTCTATCCATATCTACCAACGCTTTTAATCCGTCTAAAAACATTTCTTCAGTTACCTCAGGCATAGCAAGACGTTTTGCCGACTTATTGATACGTTCAAAATTCTTTTCAGGCCTGAAAAGGAAAACCTGCCCGTCTTTATCTTTATAGGCTTTCATACCTTCAAAACAAGCTTGTCCATAGTTTACTCCCATCATGGCAGGGGTAAATGGAATCGGACCGTAAGGAACTAATTTTACATCACCCCATTTCCCATTTTCATACTCACATATAATCATATGATCTATGAAAGTACCACCAAATGAAAAATCGTTAGGGTCAAATGTAGAAATTCTGGAGTTTTCAGTTTTTTGAATTATCATTTTTTAAAATTTTTACGATGTTCTACAAATTTAACATAATTTTCTAAATATAAAAATTTTAGAGTAAATTTGACAAAAAAATAGCTTGAAAAGAGAGATTAAGACCACAAACGACGGTAGTAAAACATTGTTTATCAATGAATTAAATGAAAACTATCATTCTCACCACGGAGCACTTCAGGAAGCTGAACATGTGTTTATTAAAAACGGACTAAATTTGATAAATGATTGCGAAATTAATATTTTAGAACTCGGTTTTGGAACAGGTTTGAATGTTTTAGTAACAATTAATGAATATTTAAAAACTGACAAAAATCATGTCATCAATTATTTTTCGCTTGAAAAATATCCCATAAATGAATCCGAAGTTAAGGATTTGGCTTACTTTGAACATTTTGACAACCCTGAGTTTAAAAATATTTATCAGAAAATTCATCTGGCAGATTGGGAGAAGTCAGTAGAAATTATTAGTGGATTCCACTTAAAAAAGATAGAATGTGATTTTTTTGACCTAAAAGACATCGATTTGCCTAAAATCAATCTTGTTTATTTCGATTGTTTTGGTGCCAGAGTGCAGCCTGATCTTTGGGAAAAACCATTATTTGAACTGGTTTCTGACAAAATGGCCATTAACGGATTATTAACCACCTACTCTTCTAAAGGCAGCGTAAGAAGAATTCTTCAGGAACTGAATTTCCAGGTTGAAAAAAAGCAGGGGCCTCCGGGAAAGAGAGAGATGATCAATGCAATTAAATTGTAAAATGGAAGCCTGGATAAAGGTAGATGAATTCGGAAATTTTTAAAACTTCCAGCTTCGCGCTTCCATCATCCGGCTATTTTTTCCAACAAAAATCCTTACATTAGCTATACAAATTATTATACATTATATATATGATAGATAAGATCAACATTAGAGTGTATGCGTGTGCAGTAAAAGATAAACAAGTTCTGACTTTATTTGAAGAATATGCCGGCGAACCTTTAATGAAATTTCCGGGTGGCGGATTGGAATATGGTGAAGGAGTACTGGAATGCCTGCATCGTGAGTTTGATGAAGAGCTGAATGTAAAGATCAATGTCCTGGAACATTTTTACACCCAGGAAAACTTCCTGGTTTCCCGCTTCAAAGAAAACGAACAGCTTCTTACCATATATTATATAGTAGATATAGTGAATGAAGAAGATTTTATTATCCTGGATCCCTGCATCGAAAAAACAGAGTGGATTGACATAGACAGACCAGACAACCCTTTCCCTCTTCCGATAGATAAGATTGTATTTGATAAATTAAAAGAAAAATTCCTGTAAGTATTCTTACAGGAATTTATAATTTATATTATTTTTTGACTTTAAAATCATTCGCTCCCGGATAAGGCTGCAGATACCCTGAATTCCAATTGGACTGAAGCAGTGACTCTACAAATTCATCAGTTCTGTTGTTGTGTGGATCGTAGTGGTCTTTCAGATCAATATCGGCCATCTTTCCTTTTACATTCCACCAGAAAGCGCTCCATCCACCTCTCAGTTCTTTGATGATTTCATAGACGTTTTTTCCGGTAGCTCTGTTCATCAGCTTTGCAAAAACCTGCCCTTCGGTAGTGGTAAGATCTCTCAGTTGTTTTTCATACTGATCTGCCAGCATATTCTGTCGTTCTCTTACAAATTTTCTTTTAGCCTTACTATCCATATCATTCATATCTTTCTGGATATCTCTATACTGTTGTAGTGCAGTAACAAATAGCGGATACACTCTGTACAGTTTTTTATTAAGGAAATAATAGTAATTTTTATCCAACTGATTATTAAATCTTGGTTTATTAACCAAAACCAATTCATCTAATACAACTACAGGCTCACCATTGATTTCATAAATCTTGACTTTTTGCTGCTCGTCATAATAATATTTATTACCAAATTCATCCGTTTTCAAGGATTCAGCTGGATATTGATTGAGTGGTTTCGCCACTACGCCATCCTTTTGGCCAAAAACACTGACTCCAAAAAAGAAAATAAAAAGGCAGATAATCTTACTAAAATTCATTATTTTTACACTTATAACAACAAAAATTAAACGCAAAAATCATTCCTTTTTATGAAATTTGAAAAGAAATCTTTGAAATTTTTAGAGAAATATTTAAATACATCATCACCAACAGGTTATGAACATAAAGGGCAAGAAGTCTGGATGGACTATATCAGACCCTATGTTGACAAAATAGAAGTAGACCATTATGGAACCTGTTATGGAATCATTAATCCGGAAGCTGAATTTAAAGTAGTGATTGAGGCACATGCTGATGAAATTTCATGGTATGTTAATTATATTACGGATGACGGGTTAATCTATGTCATTAGAAACGGAGGTTCTGATCAAACAATAGCCCCTTCAAAAGTGGTTCATATTCATGGAGAAAACGGGATCGTAAAAGGAGTTTTCGGATGGCCGGCTATTCATACAAGAACGAATCAGAATGAGCCCACTCCCAAAATTGAAAACATCTTCATCGACTGTGGTGCTACTTCCAAAAAAGAAGTGGAAGAAATGGGAATCTTCGTAGGATGCATGATTACTTATCCGGATGAGTTCTTTGAAATGAACGACAGATATTTTGTATGCAGAGCACTGGACAACAGGATCGGAGGCTTCATGATTGCTGAAGTTGCAAGACTTTTAAAAGAAAATAAAAAATCTATTCCATTCGGGCTTTATATTACTAATTCTGTACAGGAAGAAGTAGGTTTATACGGTGCAGATATGATTGCTGATACTATTAAACCCAATATTGCCATTGTAACTGATGTTACCCACGATACCACCACTCCAATGATTGAAAAGAAGAAAGAAGGAGATCAGAAATGTGGCGCAGGGCCGGTAGTATTTTTTGCTCCAAGTGTTCATCATACGATCAGAGAATTGATTATTTATACTGCAAAAACCAAAAAAATTCCTTTCCAAAGAGCCGCAGCAAGCAGAGCTACAGGAACTGATACTGACGCTTTTGCCCATTCCAACGGCGGAGTACCAAGTGCTTTAATTTCATTACCTTTGCGTTATATGCATACTACGGTAGAAATGGTTGCTAAGGAAGATGTGGCTAATGTTATTAAACTTATCTATGAAACGGTTCTTAGGATCAAACCGGAAATGAAACTGAAGTATCATTAATTAAAATGAAAAATGTCTTTTATCATCTCATTAAGAAACCTACTTTCATCTCTATAGTATTCATTATACTTGCAGGACTTGGAATCCCTTTAATTGTATATCAATTATTTACATTCGATTCCAGTGAAAGTTTAGGAATTACGATCGAAGTCATTTTCCTGATGATTTTATTTGGACTCCTTGTGATTGACAGGTTTTTACTGATAAATATCAACAATAAAAAGTTATCTGTCATAGAAGTGATTTTAATAACAGGATATCTCACCTATTATTATTTTACCCATGACCGTTCATTTTCAATAGGATAATAAAGTAAAAGTATAAAAAGTAAAAATGAAAACGAAGCTTATTGCTCCATCCCTTTTATCTGCAGACTTTGGGAATCTGCAAAGAGATATTGAAATGCTGAACAATTCTCAGGCCGACTGGTTCCACATTGATGTGATGGACGGCAGATTTGTACCTAACATTTCATTTGGTTTTCCGGTGATGAAAACTGTTCAACAGCATGCCAAAAAATTTGTAGATGTTCACCTGATGATTGTGGAGCCTGAGAAATATGTTGATGAATTCATCAACCATGGTGCAGACCTTATTTCCGTTCATTACGAAGCATGTACACATCTTCACAGAACGATTCATCACATTCAGAGTAAAGGAGTAAAAGCGGGTGTCGTTTTAAACCCTTCCACTCCTGTATTAATGCTTGAGGACATCATTGCAGATGTGGATCTGGTATTGTTAATGAGTGTAAACCCAGGATTTGGAGGACAGAAATTCATTGAGAATACTTACAAAAAAATTGCTGAAACCAAAGATCTTATCTTAAGCAACAACTCTACAGCACTGATTGAAATAGACGGTGGTGTGAATCTTGACAACGCTTCTAAGCTTTTTGAAGCCGGAGCTGATGTACTTGTTGCAGGAAATGCTGTTTTCTCAGCGGAAAGCCCTGAGAGAACAATTGAGCTTCTAAAGATTTGATTTAATCATTATCTTAATTATAAAAACAAAAGGCAGCCAATGGCTGCCTTTTCTCTTGTTTGAAATGAAGTCTTCTTGGTTATAAATTTTTTTTCAACATTTTGAAAATGTTAAAGATCTGTTTTGTCTTGCTAACATTACAAAGATCTGAATAAAAGCATACCTATACATCCGTAGAAATACTGAATCTACCATTAAGTATTTTTACTTATTCTGGTTCTTTTTACACTTCCCTGTTCCAAATACAGGCACAGACCACAAAAATGATGGAAATCACAGAAAACATAGTTCTTATATTATTCAGAAAATTCCATCTGTTTTCAAAATTATCGCGCATCTGTCTGATCGCTTCTGTTGTAGAACCGGTAATATCAAACTTATCCAGCACATCATTCATTGGAACATTCCCGGCAACCGTGACTCCAAAAACTCCAATCAAATAGGCCAGTGCTGCCAGCAGAAGAAAAATAAAAACGGGTTGTTGTCCCCGAAACAAAAAAGCAGATAGCGGAAGGAGAATCGCTGTTCCCATAAAGCTCATGAAGAAAACGGGGTTCAGAATTTCCCGGTTGATATTCTGCATGGCTTTCAGATATTCCACATCAGAGAGTTTTCCCAGTCCGAGAACTACCGAACATGAATAGGCATAGAAAAGTCCTCCTATCAGAGCAGTGAGGACAGCAGTAATGATCAATACTAATGTTGTCATTTTCATATATTTTGATTTTGGTTATCAGGATAGAATTAATAAGGATTCCACTTTTTAATGATATTCTGGGCCGTAAGAATCATTTCGGGATCCCAATTATCTGTTTTAAAATAATGGAAATCCTGATCTTTGATGACCGCTGTTCCCACATTGTCAAAAAGAAGCCTGGTAAGCCTCGACTGCTCTTCAAACAACGCCGGATCTTCAACAGGCTTTTTTGAAAATTGTATTTCCTGTTTGCTCCAGCTGCTCTTCTCTCTTTCTTTCCCACCTGAAGCTTCGATCATTGTCTTAACTTTATTGAAATCATTCAGGAAGTTTTCTTTATCCTCTTCTGTTTTCAGCGTATGTCCAAGTCTTTCAATAATAATATATTCCAGATTCTGACACTGTTCCAACACAGAGGGCAAAACAGAAAAGATTGTTTCAGGAATAACATCATCATGAGTGTCTCTTCTCACCTGCTTTTTTCCATACACACTCTCCTGCCAACTCCCTCCGGAAAGATGAATCTCTTTTACCTTATCTAAAGGGTAAAGATCAATTATCTCCTGCATTTCTACTTCAAAATTGCAGGATTGACAGTAAATATTATGAAGATCGAGAATCAGAAAACCATCGGTATCTTCTGTCAGTTTATCAAGAAAAACACCTTGTTCTTTAACATCATCTATGGAAAATGAAAAGGCTAAATTTTCTATACCAACAGGAATATCCACAGCTTCCTGAAGCCTGTACAGTCTGTCTTTTCCTATTTGTAACGTTTTGAGATGCAGAGATACCGGTAATGGTACTCCCTGGTGAAAGTTTTCAGTATTCATGAAACCGAAATGTTCCGTGATATGATTGTATTTCCTCAGACTGACTTCTTCTTTTAGCTTTTGCAACCATTTCCCCTGCCTTTCTGTCCATCTTGCGTCAAACAGGGAATAATAAACGCCATGTCCTATCAAACGGTTATTTTCAGCATAAAAGTTCAGCAGATCACGAAGCCAATCCGGTTCATTGGTATGATAAAGGGTATCAAAAGACCATTCCAGAACATCAATAGCGTTGTTCTGCAGCAATGGCAAAACAGCAGAAACAAAATCAGCTTCTGCCATCATTGATATTCCTAATAGCGGTTTTTTCATTTTTTATCCCATTCCACAGGCCGGGCAGCCATGACCACGAAGAACCAGCGTATCTTTTTTTACGATTGGCTTCGGAGTTCCCGGTTTTTTCTTTTCAACAGTGTCGGGCGCTGTTGCTCTCTTTACTTTTTTTATAGGCTTTTTAGATTTAGCTTCGGGTTTAGTGCTTTGTGCAGAGACTCCTACCGCTAATAAACTCGCCATTAATACTACTGGAATTTTCATAGTTGCTTTTTTTCAGATAAAATTTACAATAAACGTTCCATTTATAAAAATACAACAATAAGTACCATCTTAACATCATTTATAAATAAATATTACAAACTATTTTATGCTTTCATGTTTTCTTTATTTATATTTAATGGCAAAAAAAACTATATATGAAAAGCAGTCTGATTAAAGCTGTTTTCCTTGGGTTGGTATTATCTGCTTATAATATCAGCGCACAGGTTCAAACAGTTGACAACAGCAAGAAAATGGAATGGTTTAAAAATGCTAAACTGGGTATTTTTATTCATTGGGGAATCTACTCCGTGAATGGGATCTCCGAATCATGGTCATTTTTCAACAATTATATTAATCATGAAAATTACATGAAACAGCTGAATGGCTTTTCAGCTTCAAAATACCAGCCCGAACAATGGGTAAACCTGATTAAAGAATCCGGAGCAAAATATGCTGTTATCACAACCAAACACCATGACGGGGTTTCATTGTGGAACTCTAAGGCTGAAAATGCAACCACCATTCCCGGGCAGTCTTTGGCAAAAAAAGATGTTTTAAGTCCTTTTATTTCCGCTTTGAAAAAATCAGGATTAAAAACGGGGCTTTACTTCTCTCTGCCAGATTGGAGCCACCCCTATTATGACATCAATACCCGGACAAAAAAGCGATACGAAATAAAAGATGATCCGAAACGCTGGCAGAATTTTATCAGCTACTACCAAAGCCAGCTTAATGAACTTTCCTCACAATATTCACCTGACCTTCTCTGGTTTGATGGAGACTGGGAACATACTTCTGAGGAATGGAAAGCTTCTCAGGCTCTGGAGCTACTCAAGAAATACAATTCCAATATCCTCATCAATTCAAGGCTCAACAATCATGGGGATTACGACACTCCTGAACAGGGAATTCCGGTAGTTCCGCCACAAAATCCATACTGGGAGCTTTGTTATACCATGAATGATTCCTGGGGATATCAGCCTTATGATAAAAATTATAAAACACCTAATATGATTGTCAGGACTCTGGCAGATGTGATCAGTATGGGTGGAAATCTTCTGCTTGATATCGGCCCCAGAGCAGATGGTACAATTCCCGAGGAGCAGATTGAAATTCTGAAGAATCTTGGCCGCTGGACCTCCAAAAATCAGCGTGCCATTTATGAAACAACCCGTGGAATTCCTTTTGAAAATTACAGAGGAAAGTCTTCTTTATCCACCTCAAAAACATCCCTATTCCTTTATCTGGAGGAAGCTAAAAACTTCACAAAGATTTATGGATTGGGAACAAAGCCTGCTTCAGTAAAAATTATTGGAGATCCTTCGGCTGTTATTAAAACAGATTACAATGCTGAAAAAACACTGACATTGAATTTTTCCAATGTAAAATTTGATAAAGATGTCACCGTTGCAGAGCTTACTTTTGATACTTCACCTGTATTTCTGAAAGATTTTAAGAAGGAAGATCATTCTCTCACTGAAATACTGAATAATAAAAATACGCAGGAAGCAGTCTATAATATAACCAATACATTATATAATGGTTATAATCTGCCAACTTCTTCAGGACTGACCAGTGATGGTCTCGATATGAAAATAAAGAAAACACCCAACACCAATAAGGAAGCATTGCAATGGATAAGTAAGCATGCAGAGGCTCTTTATGAAACGGAAAAAGGATTACCAGATGGTCATTATTCAGGAATGAGCGCATTGTCAAAAGATAAACAGACACTTTATCTTTTTGTGGAAGGAACACCTACAGGCCCCATTGCCTTAAAAGGAATAAAAAACGGAATTGCCAGAATAAGAGTGGTAGGCGAAGGTACTATGCTGTCACATACAATATACAATAAACTTTACTGGAGCGATAGACCGGGAATTATATACATTGATATTCCAAAGGAAAAGCTTGATAAGCAGATGACCGTTATTGCGGTGTTGCTTAATAAACCTCTTGAACTGTACAGAGAAAATGTAGGGGCAATTGAAAATAATCTTTAAATCTGATTAAAGATCACATTTATGAAAAACAAAATCCGGAGAAAATTCTCCGGATCTTTTATTTTGTAAGATGATTTTCTTAGAAAATCTCTCTTCCTGAAAAATGGAACTGAGCTTCGATTAATGCATTCTCGTCAGAATCTGAACCGTGAACCGCATTTTCTCCGATGCTTCTTGCAAACATTTTTCTGATTGTACCTTCTGCAGCTTCTGCAGGGTTAGTAGCACCGATTAATGTTCTGAAGTCTTCAACTGCATTGTCTTTTTCTAAAACTGCAGCCACGATAGGACCAGAGCTCATGAATTCTACCAACTCACCATAAAATGGTCTTTCAGCGTGTACTTCATAGAATTTTTTTGCATCAGCAACTGTAAGCTGAGTTAATTTTAAAGCTTTGATTTTAAAACCTCCTTCAGCAATCTTACCCAATATAGCACCGATATGTCCGTCAGCAACTGCATCAGGCTTAATCATAGTGAATGTAATGTTAGACATAAATGTATATTTTTTTAATGGCGCAAAATTACAAAAAATATCTTTGATTTTTATTTTAATTTTTTTTTAACATAAAAATAACTTTTATTAAGAAATTATGAACCAATCTTTGGCACAGTAATTGTTTATTCTATTGCGATTCTCATGTTTAATTTGAGTTTTCATGGTTATTAGTTTTTACCCAGCTTCGGCTGGGTTTTTTTATTCCCAAAAAACAATACTGTTTTTTATCAATTCGGTAATTTTAAGCACTAAATAAAAGTATATTTAATAATATTACTGCTTTTATTTCAATTAATAAAATAATTGAATTTTCTAAAATATCATTTTTTCAATCAACTAAAATATGCCAAAAGTGGAGTTATCTGCCAAATTTGTCATGCCAAAAAGTAGAGTTATCTGAAAATAGATTTTTTTTCGTAAAAATTCAACATACCAAGTATTAAAAAAAAGACAATCAATTATAGCATTTAATTTATTCTTTAAATAAAAAATATTATAAAATATATTACTAAAATCAAAGGGATAAAATAGTAAAGATCTCTTTAAACCTTGACAAGGAGTGGTGACAGGTTCAGTAAAAGAAATTTTAAAACAAAAAAAGAGACTATTTAATGATAGTCTCTCTGTATATTTTATTTCTGAGAAGCTTCTTCCGCCTCATCCATCAATTTGATGTAAGTGGCATAGCGCGAATGTTGTATTTCGCCTGTTTCAAGGGCATCAAGAACGGCGCACTTCGGTTCATTAATGTGAAGACAATTATGAAATTTACACTCTTCTCTCTTTTTGAAAATCTCAGGGAAGTAATGCTGTACTTCTTCTTTTTCAATATCAATCATGGCAAATTCACGAACACCAGGGGTATCGATAACATTTCCGCCAAAATCCCAAAAGTGCATCTGTGCAAAAGTTGTTGTATGTTTTCCTTTCAGGTGGGTATCTGAAATTTCAGATGTTTTTAAATTCAATCCTGGCTGCAAAGCATTTACTAAAGTAGATTTCCCACAACCGGAGTGTCCGAAGAATACTGAGGTTTTATCTTTAAGGATTTCCTCCAGCTGCTCAAGATTCAGTCTCGAATAGGATGAAATTTCCAATGTGTTATAGCCAATTTCCTGGTAGAGAAACTCTATGTCTTTCACAATTTCTATTTCTTCCCCGTGGAGAACATCAATCTTATTAAAGAGAATCAATGGAGTAATATTATAGGCTTCACAGCATGCCAGAAACCTGTCAAGGAATCCTAAAGATGTTTCAGGATGTTTCAGAGTAAAGATAAAACACGCTAGATCAATATTGGAAGCAATAATATGGGCTTCTTTTGAAAGGTTTACTGATTTTCTGATCAGATAATTAGAACGCGGCTCAATTTTCGTGATCCATGCAATATCATCCTGTTCAAGCTGAAATTCAACAAAATCTCCTACAGCAAGTGGATTGGTAAGCCTTGTTTTTATTAGTTTGAATTTCCCCCTGATTCTGGCCTCGAAAATTTTATTTGTTTCCAATTCCAAAACCTGGTACCAACTGCCTGTAGATTTAATGATTTTTCCTTTCATAGATAATACTGGTGCAAATATAAGGAATTAGGGCTTAGAATTCAGGAAATAGGTTAAAAACACATGTTTCAATTCTTCTAAATCCTGAGGTCTAAGCCCTAATAAATATTTTTTGCAGCAAACAGGTAATCGTTTTCAGGAATTAAATCAAATTCTGATTATCCTGGATCTTTATCCCTTTACCCGTTATCTGCAGTTTATCTCTTATCGATCATAATGCTATTCTGAACTTCAATAGACTCTTCGTGAATCGCCTTGAAAACTTTTTCAATAAACTCCTGAGACATTCCGGTTTCTTTTGCTTTCTGATTAGCGTATTCCGTGATTACTTTCCAACGTTCAGGCTGGAAGATCGCAATATCGTTCTCTTTTTTAAGTTTACCGATCTTTTCAGAAATTTTCATTCTTTGAGAAAGAAGTTCAATTAACTGGAAGTCAAGATCTGAGATTAAAGTTCTGTGTCTTCCCATCTCCCCTTCAAAACCTGCAAGATTAGAGCTTCTCACTTTCAGATTACCGATAAGATCTGCAAGAACTTCAGGTGTAATCTGCTGAGAAGCATCACTCCAGGCTTCATCAGGATTGCAGTGTGATTCAATGATAGCACCCTGGTATCCTACGTTAAGAGCTTCCTGTGTAATATCAGCCAGACCAGTTCTGTTTCCGCAGATGTGTGATGGGTCAATCAACATTGGAATATTTGGAAACTGGCTCTTGAAATCAAGGGCAATCTGCCAGTTTGGGTTGTTTCTGTATTTTGTTTTCTGGTATGTTGAAAATCCTCTGTGAATGACTCCCAGGTTTTTAATATCCTGACCCAAAAGTCTTTCCAACGCTCCAATCCATAATGCAAGATCCGGATTAACAGGGTTTTTCACGAATACAGGCTTATCTGTTCCTCTTAACGCCATTGCAATTTCCTGTACTGTAAATGGATTTACTGTAGAACGTGCTCCTATCCAAAGAACATCTACATCTGCTTCCAGAGCTGCAAATACATGGTGTGCGTTTGCTACCTCAGTAGCTGTTTTAAAACCGTACTCTTCTTTTACTTTTTTTAGCCAGTTCAAACCAATTACTCCTACTCCCTCAAAACCGTTTGGTTTGGTACGAGGTTTCCAGATTCCTGCACGGAAAACCGATACATTAGCATTAGATTCTTTAATTCTCCTGGCCGTTTCAAGCATCTGAGCTTCACTCTCTGCACTACATGGTCCCGCAATCATTAGAGGCTGTGTCAGCCCATCGATCCACTCATTTTTTAAATCATTTAAATTCATTATTCTAAATTTTATTGTTTTTTTATATAATTTTTTCAATAACAGCAATAGCCCTTTGGATTATAAAATTTAATTTATAATTCTTTTCAAAAAATGCCGTTCAAAATTGTTTAAAGGAATCAGGAAAATAATAGGGCTCTACTTCTCCTGTATTTTTTGGAAAGAAATTCAGTTAACAGTACCAATAAAATCGGTAATACGTTCTGAAATTTCTATAATAAGAAGCAGAAAAACTAAAATAACCGCTAAAAAAGTAATTAGCGGGTGCAAAAAAAGACAGATATGTGTTAGTCAGTTTTTCCATTTTCTTCTGGAAATGTCTTTGTTTTAGCGTTTCTGGTTGTAATTTGTTTTTGTCAAAAACTTATTTTCGACAGAAATATTTGACAAATATATAAAAATTATGTCAAATCAAACTTCATTAAATCATCAAGATCTTTCAAAAGTGGATTTTTTTCGATAAGTTTTTCAAACATTTTTCTTTTCGTCACCACCTCAATCTTCAGATTTTCAACGTCTCTGACATATTCTACCTCGATGATATGATTCTGAATTTTTCTTTTAAAATGATTAAAAAATTCTCCACTTATTTTATCAAATTCTACTTTTGCAGAATCTGAAGGGAACAAAACTTTGATTTTATTTTCCTCAGCTTTTTCCAGCTTAAAGGTTTTTACAGCATTAAAAACAAAGTTGTCTTTTACCTGAAGCTGTTTAAGCATAATTTTCCATTCCATCTGCAGATCTGTATCTGTAAAATGGTTTTGCGGAAGGTTTTCAGTTTTTACAACAACATTTTCTGTTGTTTCCACTTTATCTTCTTTATTCAAAAAGGAATTGATACTGAAACCTGAAGAGATTCCCGGCCTTGACAACGGCTTGGTTGTTTTTGTTACTGAAGCTTCCTGAACTGTCTGAGAAGCTGCAGGTTGTTGTTCTGCTTTAGCTTCTTTCTTTTCCGGAGCTTTTTCCGGCATCTTCACCTCCTGTTTCTCACTAAGAAGCGGAGCTAGGATCAGGAACTTTTTTTTTTAGTATCACCTAAATTAGCTGTCAGTGAAGCCAGCTGCATTAATGCAATTTCAACCGTAAGTCTTGGGTTTTTAGAATTCTTATAATTAATATCTGCGTGATTGCAGATTTCAATACCATCAATCAGCTGCTGGGCGGCCCACTTTTGTCCCTGTTCTATAAATTTGGATTTTGTCTTCTCTCCCACTTCAATGAGATCAATAGTAGAAGTATTCTGCGCCATCATCAGGTCTCTGAAATGATTTCCTAATCCGGCAATGAAAATATGGGGATCAAATCCTTTTTTTACAATTTCATTGAATGCAAAAAGCACTTCAGGAATTTTATTTTCCTTAGCAAGATCTACAATATTGAGGTATTGATCGTAATCCAGAATATTCAATACTTCGGCTGCTTTTGCCAGTGTAATATTTTTCTGGGAGAATGTAGAAAGCCTGTCGAAGATAGAAAGCGCATCTCTTAGTGCACCGTCTGCTTTCTGAGCAATCAGGTATAATGCATCATCTTCGTACTGGATATTTTCTTTCTGGGCAATATTTCTCAGGTGGCTCTGGATATCTTCAATCGTAATCCTCTTGAAGTCATAGATCTGGCAACGGGATAAAATTGTTGGAATAATTTTATGTTTCTCCGTTGTTGCCAAAATAAAGATTGCATGAGCAGGTGGCTCTTCCAAAGTTTTAAGGAAAGCATTGAAAGCGGCAGAAGACAGCATATGAACCTCATCTATGATATATACTTTGTATTTACCAACCTGAGGAGCAAATCTTACCTGATCTATCAGTTCCCTGATATCATCTACAGAGTTATTGGATGCAGCATCCAGCTCATAGATATTATAAGCAAAGCCATCTTCTGAAACCGAGCCATCTTTCTCATTGATCTTTCTTGCAAGAATTCTGGCACAGGTAGTTTTACCCACACCACGAGGACCACAAAAAAGTAATGCCTGAGCTAATTGACTTTCTTCAATTGCATGTTCTAAAGTATCCGTAATATGGGATTGTCCTACAACCGTATCAAACTCCTGAGGACGATATTTTCTTGCAGATACTATAAAATTTTCCATTGGTCAAAAATAAGAAATATAGTTTTAATTTGAAAATTAAAAGTTTTCAAATATCAACAAAAAACATATTTCTGTTTAAATCGGAAAACTTTTAATCCCTATTTTTTCTTGCTGTATGCAAAGTCAATCAACTCAACGATAGCGCCTTCAATCTCTTTTCTGCCTTCTTCAGTTTTCAGGTCAATACCGCAGAACTTGTTTGCGTTATATCCTGTATAAAGGTTAAGATAGTAAGCTCCGGAAACAATCAAAGCCATAATTGCTCTGTGTCTTGTAGCTACTCCTTCACCAAAATAAGGATCTGAGATATTCCCGAATAAAACTTCTCCTACCTCTTCACGCTGTTCAACTAATTTCTTAAGAATAGGTTTACTTTCTGAAAGTTCCCAAAGGATAATCTTCTGAAGCTCTTTGTTCTTCTTCAGGTTTTCGAACTGGTTGAGTACAACCATTTTAGTAAGTTCGTGTCCACCGTCAGAGAAATCCATATCAACATCCTGGTTGACCTGGCTCCAGTAATCCTGAGATTTGATATATTCATCAATCAACTTATCAGTACTTCCAAAGTACTCATAGATCAATTTTTTATCAAATCCGGCTACTGCGGCAATTTTACTTACTTTTAGTCCGGAATATCCTTTTACTCTTAAAATTTTACCAACTGCAGCAAGCAGTTTTTGTTTTGTTTTTTCTTTGTCCCTAATGGGGCCCTGCACTACTTTTCTAGGCATAATTATTATTTTTTTGCAATATGCAATTTTTTATTAATATCATCAAACGCGTTAAGCGTTTTGTCGAGATGTTCTTTTTCGTGTCTTGCAGTTACACTCATCCTGATACGCGCATCTTTTCTTGGTACAGCCGGATAAAGAATCGGGTTGGTATAGATCCCTTTTTCTATTAGTAGTTTTCCGGCTTCTCCTGTTACATAGGGATCTCCTATTTTCACTGGAATTATTGCGGAACAGGTAACTCCGGTATCTAATCCAAGATCGTCAAGCCCTTTTTTGAAATAATTGATGTTGCTCCAGAGTTTTTCTCTCCAGATAGGTTCTTCGTCAATTAAATCAATGGCTTTAACAATTCCTGCGGATGATGGTGGAGCTGTTGCTGAGAAAATCTGCTGACGGGAATGGAATCTGATAAATGCTGCCAATTTTTTATCGGCAATGACATATCCACCAAGGTTTCCAAACGTTTTACTGAATGTTCCTGTGATAATGTCTACTTTATCCAATAATCCAGCCTGTTCCAAAGTACCTCTACCTGTTTCTCCTAGGATACCAACGCCATGTACGTCGTCTACCATTAGAAAGGCATTATACTTTTTCACAAGATTGTAGATCTCATTAATACGGGAAGTATCACCATCTTGGGAATACACTCCGTCCACAATAACGAGTTTCGTACGGTACAGATTTTCAGATACCTTCAAAATGTGTTCCAAAGATTCTAAATTATTGTGCGGAAATGTTTTTTTATTGGTAAAAGCGCATCCTTCGTGTACACTGGCATGTACTGCCATATCTAAAATAGCAAGATCTTCTTTCTGCATTAAGCACTGTAAACTAGCGCTATTAGCTGTATAGCCGGTAGTAAATACTACAGCTTCATCTTCTGTTCTTTTAAAAAAACTTGAAATTCTTTTTTCTAAAGCATTGTGGTAATCAAAATATCCACCAATGAGAGGAGTAGCTCCTGTGCCTGTTCCGTATTTTTCTATTCCTTCAATAGCAGCCTGTTTTACTTTCGGATGCTGTGTAAAACCTAAATAATCACTTGATACAAAACTAACAAATTCTCTGTTTTGGTCTGCAATATTTACATTCAGTATTGCATTGGTTCCTGAAGTATTCTTCAGTCTGTAATTCATGTGTCCATTAGACTTTACATAGTCTAAATATTCATAAAAAATTTCAGCTCTTTGAGCCATATCATTATCTGGTATATTCTCAAAGTCTTTAATAGTTGCTGTTGTGAAATTGATGCTCATCCTTAATCTTGTTTGTTGTGTGGTTTAAAAGAAACAAATATATAACTATTTAAAGGGCTTAAGCGCCTCTATTAAGATTAAATATTATTAAAGACACAATAATTTATTCTTATTATCTGGAAACCAAAGTATTTATATCTTTATCTATCTTTTTAACGTTTTCACCTATTGAATTAATTAGTTTTTTCTTACCTAAATTTAATAAAAAAATCAAACAATAAAGAAATATTAATATATAAATAATAAAAAAATATGATTATATTTCACAAACGGCTCATTTATAAAAGATTATTTTCCCACTATTTTAACATTTTAATTCACTAAACAGGCTTTTAAAACAGATAATCTGAACGGCCAAATCCCTACTTAAAGACAAAACCCGCCATAAATATCCTGCCACAGCAATATTAAACAAAAAAAGTAGTCAGATTAAGTTCTTTTTAGAATTTCTGAAATTTCCGGGAGTAAAGCCAGTCATTTTTTTGAAAAATTTTGAAAAATTGGATGGGTCGTATGTAAAAACACGAGCAATTTCTGCTATTGATTTATCGGAATTAATAAGCATCTCTTTGGCCTGTTCTATAATTTTTCCATCATAAAAATAACAGGGGTGTTCTCCGGTTTCTTTTTTTATGGTATCGGTGAGGTGTTTATGGGAAACAGCAAGCTTGCCGGCAATTTCGTTCAGTTCCATAAAATCCGGAATGGTTCCGGAAATAACATCCTGAATGTGTTTATCCAGAAAGGTAAAATATTGACGGGTAATTTCTTCACTTCTTTTCATCATGTATTTTTTTTGCTAATCTATATCCAAAGTATAAAATTAATCATAAGATACAAAATAACACGGTGAACTTTTCGGATATTGAAAGCTAAGCCATTAATAAAAACTATCTTTGAAAGCTTGTGTAGAATTTTTTACTTTTAGTTTTTCCAGAATATTCTGACGGTGTCTGCTAACAGTATTGATACTTATGAAAAGTATATCAGCAATTTCTTTGCTGGCATAGCCCTCTCCCACAAATTTCAAAACTTCCAATTCTCTTGGGCTCAGAATATTTTTATAATCGAGTTTATCCTTTACAATAACTTCTCCCTTTATTGTATTAATAATCATAAAATCCGGAACCATAGGTGGAGCCAGAGCAATATTATAAAGGCAAAGAGCCAGTCTCAATCTGCTATTGGACGGTGAATACACGTAAAACATACGGTGTTTAACCCAGCGGTAGTCTTCATTTTTATCTTTCATCCTGATTTTTGACACGACACTGTATTCTGTACGCTGCTCCATTTCCATAGTATCCAGTAATTTGAAAAAACGGAGTTCATGAATATATTTTTTAAGTCGGTCGTCCGGATGGATCTTTTTCAGCATCTCTTCTTCCCAAATGGAGTCTATTTCTGTCGGATTTTCTCCCATAGTCAATCCAAGCTCTCCAGCAGCTGCAGATTTATAAATATAGCTCTTATTCGCCTGCATATCACTCAATACGCATATCGCTCCCTCCATCTGAGAATACGCAAGTGCTCTTTGCTTATAGACTTCTATATCAAGCATGCATTTTTTGGAAGCGTTATCGAGCAATTTATCGCTGAGCTGTTCACGGATTTCCATAATGGTTATTTATCAGTATTGACGCGGATAAGGTTTAATAATACTTTTGCTAAAATAATAATTTACCCTTAGAATTTATCCAAAGAGAATGAAGAAATTGATTTTAGGATTTTGTGCCGTATTCCTGATGCAAAAGCTTTCTGCACAGAGTCTGGAAAAAATGACATGGTTCAATGAACCTGAAAAATGGGAAATCAAAAACAACAGCCTTTCAATGTTTGTAACGCCACAGAGTGATTACTGGAGAGTTTCACATTATGGATTTACAGTGGATGATGCTCCCTTTTATTACACCATTTATGGCGGGGAATTTGAGGCAAAAGTGAAAATCACAGGCAGTTACAAATCCAGGTTTGATCAGATGGGGCTTATGCTGAGAACTGACAAAGAGCATTATATCAAAGCCGGAGTGGAATTTGTAGACGGCAAATATAACCTCAGCACTGTGGTGACTCACAACAAAAGTGACTGGAGCGTCATAACACTAGAGAAAACACCTCCCGCAGTATGGATAAAGGCTGTGAGAAGGCTTGATGCTGTGGAAATATTTTATTCTTTTGATGATAAAAACTATATCATGATGCGGAATGCTCCTCTTCAGGATAATACTCCGGTAATGGTTGGCTTAATGGCCGCGTGCCCTGACGGACAGGGTTTCAATGCAGTTTTTGAGAACTTTAAAGTAAAGCATCTGCCGGATGAGCGCAGGCTGAAGTGGCTTGAAGCTCATAAATAACGATTGAATTACACTTCAATATACAATCAGTTTAATTCACCTCCCGTATTTATGGGAGGTTTTTGTATGTTTAAAAATGGAATTTTTGAAATCTGACAATAAAAAAGAGGCGTTACTTTTGATGCAGCCTCTTTTGTTTTTTTTGAGATAAAACCGTTTGTGTTCTTAGAATCATTATTTATACAATAAATCTTCTTTAATTGTTGTGAAAATATTTTTGCAAAAATATGAATATTCATAAGCTCTAACAAAGATATCATGTAGAATTAACCTCAGTTTTTTGTCAAACTTTTACTACAAAAAGCAATTCAATAAAACTAAAAAATATTTATCAGCAACTCTTAAAAAAATATAAAAGCATAAATATTTATTATTTGTAAAATCCTAAAACCAATCACAAGTTCGGTACAGCACTGAGATTTATAGAAGGAATTTAAAAATGAATACAGTGTAAATTTATCACTTATTATTGAAATATTATAGTATTTCAAAAAAATTTATGTACCCTATCGTCAGTAAACCGGGATAAAACTTGTGCAAAACAGATTTTAAGATACTGATTTATCGCCATAATTTCACTATTTTTACACAATCAAAAAATATAAAACACAAAAGACCAGAAAACTTCAATGATAAAAATTTATTTTCAATCGTTCCTGCCCATTAAAAAAACATTGACTTGTACAAACACTATTATTAACCGTCTTTTGCACTAGTGCAGGAGATATAGATCAGTTTTGCACATATATGAGAGTTTGGGCATTTATATTTGCTTGCATCTATTTAAACATTTACGGACAGAGCCACACTTCTACGTGGTACAATATAGACAATGGGCTTCCGCAAAGCAGCGCAAAGGCCATCGTCAAAGATAAATATGGTTTTATCTGGATATCCACAGAGAACGGCCTTGTACGGTATGATGGTAGTTCGTTTATTACTTTTAATAATTTCAAAGTAAACAATCTTCATTTTGGTGAATTTATTGGTGATCCGCTTCTGGACAGTATTACGGTTCTCAATAATTTCCAGGAGAATAAAATCATTATTAAAAACAGGTTTCCAAAACTTTCCAGTCTTACCGGGAGTGATAAAATGGCTTTTTCCAATGGCAATACTATTATACAGCGGATTGCCAACAATATTATAACATCAAGCTTTTATAATGATATTCAGTATTTTATACAGCTTAAAAACTCAGCCTATTATTTTACAGAAAAAAATGCCATCATCTACAGAGAAGGGGAAGAACAAACAAAAATAGTAATCCCATTTACCAATAAGGACCTGAATAATACTTTTGTACTGGATAATACTCTTTTTATTAATGATCTGAAAAAAAGGAAAACCTATTCTATCCATAAAGGACAGCTTTCTGTTTCTGAAGAACCAACACTTTTTAATCATCCGGACACCAAAATTTATTGGCAACAGATTACCAATCAGACTTTTATCATCAATCATGATAACATTTATCTTTTAGAAGGTCACGAAAAGAATCTCCGTTTAAAATTTCTCATTAAGTTTGAGGAAATAGGCAATCACTCTTACTGCTCTATGTTTTTTGATAAAGACTTCAATAAACTTTATCTTGGAACGCTTAACAACGGGCTTAATGTGCTTAAGCTTACTAATTTTTATATTTCAAAGAAAGAAGCAGATTTTTCCAATAATGTCTATTATGCATCTCTTCCCTTCAGTAAAAGTACAATCATTGCTGAAGACGGAACAGAATTCGGGAAAAACGGTATTGTCAATAAACATCTTTTCGGGTGCAATGATAATTATCTGATGATGTATGACGATTCCAAGAACATTCTGATCAGAAAGAGAAATAGTATTATCAGGTATTACAAAAATTCAGGCTATAAAAAGAAGGATTCTACTTTCATCGGTAAGGGATTTGAAGCTTTTATGAAAAGCGGAAATTTTTATGGCACTACATTTACGGATCTTTCAGGTACTCAGCTCCGTCTCTATAAAAAAGACCTGTTTACCAATCCTGATTTCGTTTATAATTTTAAAAGTTTTGTCAATATTTTTTTCCAATACAGTGACCATGAAATTCTGACTGGCAATAGTGACGGTTTGTACTCAGTAATGCCGGGAAGCAGTACGATAACTCCTATCATCAAAAATATTCATGTCAAAAGTATTTTCAGAACAAAGGATAATCTGATCTGGATTACTACGAATAAAAATGGATTTTATCTTTTCAAAAACCATAAACTCATCAAGATGCCGAATGACAGAAACGGCTACCTGCAGTCGGCTCATTATATACTTGAAGATCAAAAAGGTGCTTACTGGATTTCTTCCAACAACGGCCTTTTTAAAGTTCCTAAAAAACAATTGCTACAGTACGCAGAAAACAGAAAAACACCTGTCTTCTATTATCGTTTTACCAAAAGAGACGGCTTTCTGACGAATGAATTCAATGGCAGCTCGGAACCTAATGCCTATGCTTTGGAGAATGGGGAATTTGTGTTTCCATCAATGGACGGTTTTGTATTTTTCAACCCGAACAATATCCGGACTTATTATCCGGAAAGAAACAAAATCTATATTGAAAGGGTAAAAATAGGTAATGCTGAGCCTCAGTATTTTCATCAGACCCTTGATTTGAAAAATGATTATAAAACGGCAGATATTTTTATTGATATTCCTTATTTTTCTAATCCGGAAAATCTGTATATTGAAGGAAAAATATCGGGAAAGGAAAACACTGATTGGGAGCAGATCCCAACAGGAAGCGAATTAAAATACACCATCAGCAACCTTTCTCCGGGTGAATATACACTCAGTATAAGAATACTTATTTCTCCGGATGGAAAGTATGAGATAAAGACAGTACGTTTCAACATCCAGCCACTTTTTTATCAGACATTATTGTTCAGAGTGTCTGCTTCTGTTATTATATTGATTATCATTATTATCATTGTTCAGCTCACTACCAACTTTTTAAGAATAAAGAATAAGGCATTAAAGCAAATTGTTCATAATAAAAATTCTGAGCTGAAAGAAACTTCTCTTCACCTTGAAGTAGTAAAAAGCAACCTGCAAAAAGAAACGGAATATCAGAAAAAACTGGTGGAAACCATCAGCCACGATATCACCACTCCTATCCGGTTTATTGCTATGCTTTCCCAGAAACTTCATGAGTCGGATGATGTGGAGCTTCAGAAGAAATATTTTGACAGTATTTATAAATCTTCAGAACAGCTTTATCAGTTTACCCTGAATTTAAAAGAATATACTGAGCTTTACAAAGCGGAGAATATTTTTGAAGAAAAGGAATATCCTATCAACAGAATTCTTGAAATCAAGAACAGGCTTTTCTGTGAAATAGCCAAGGAAAAGGGAACAACAATTACCCAACTTACTGAACATACCGTATATTCTAAAGTAAACGAAAGCATTTTAACCGCCATTATTCATAATATTCTTGATAATGCTGTGAAAAATACTTTTGAGGGAAATATAAGCCTGAATATTACAGAAAACCAACAAAACTCCACAATCATAATTGCTGATACAGGTAGTGGAATGTCCACAGAACAGATTGCCACTTATATGAACCTGTTCAGAAATCCTAAACTGGAAACCCCCAGCTTTAAAGGAAAAGGGCTTGGTCTGCACATGGTTATCCATCTGGTGAAAAAGATCAACGCTGAAATCAGGTTCAGTCAAAACCAGCCCTCAGGAACGGTTGTGGAAATAACACTCAATAAAAACTAATCTCTATGAATGTAAGAATTTTAATTGCTGACGATCATTATGTAGTAAGAGCAGGAACCTCTCTCGTTCTTGAAACCGCTTATCCGGAGTTGAAAATAGATTTTGCAGAAAACTATGACCAGGTGAAAAAAAAGCTTGAGAGTTCACGTTTTGACCTGCTTATTTTAGATATTGATATGCCTGGAACTCAGTATAAAAAAATGATTCCGGAACTTAAAAACATACAGAATGACCTCAAGATTCTTATTTTCTCAGGATATGATAAAGATGTCGCCATTCAGTACATCAGAGAAGGAGCTGAAGGTTATCTGAATAAACAAAGCAGCGAAGAAGAAATAAAGAATGCAGTGAAAACAGTTATCGAGAAAGGATATTTCTATCCTGCAGAGCTGATTGGTCTTATTATTCAAAACAAAAGAAACAATCCGGTAGAAAAGCTTTCATCCCGTGAATATGAAATCTTCAAACTCCTGGCCGACGGAAACGGAAATCTTGAAATTGCCAACAAGCTTAATATCCAGATGTCTACCGTAAGTACTTACAAAAAAAGAATATTTCAAAAACTTGATGTTACCAATATCGCAGAACTGATTAAAGCCTATGAAATGATGCATTAGAAAAAGGAGCCGGAATCACATAATATTCCGGCCCCAGAAAAAACACAAATCTCATTAGATTTTTACCCGTTGGCAGGTGGCTTTATTTTTAAAATCAATGTATTTTTAGAATCATAGACAAGGGTTCTGTTAATATAACCTCTGCACAGACAGAAACAATTCTCTTGTGTTATCAGCAGTATTGGAATCTGTTGTAGTGGCATCACTGCTTCCTGTTGTAGATTTGTTATCTACGCGGAATGCATAATATACTCTGTACCATCTTGGCTCTGGTTCCTGTATGGTAATATCAAAAGTTACGGTCTCATTATGGGTCTGTGTAAGATAAACGCCATCATCAAACTGTCTGTAGGCTCCTGGCGATAGTTTAATATTCCCATTGTCAGAATCACCGGTATGGGTAGACATTTCCGAAACCCAGATTTTCACATCTGAAGTACCTGCATTATAAAGTCTTGGATTAAAAGTGGTGGCGGCTCCTGTCCCCGCCGAACTGCTGTTAAATTGTGCATCAAGCCTTAAGAAACCACCCAAAACAGGAAGATCAGAAAGATAGGTACTCGCCAATGTAGCAGCTCCGGAGGTACCTGCAGGAATGCTTCCATGGTAATAAATCAGATCACCAATCGTAATATCATCATCTTTTCCTCCGAATGCAAACTTCCAGGTGGTTCCGTTAAACATATAATACCCTGCTTTATCTACTTTTGCTGTTTTTACAGAAGGCATTGTCACAGCCTGGGTTACATACACCAATGCTCCGGTCTGTGCAGCCAGATAGACATCATCTTTCGCCTTCAGCTGATCACCCGTTATTCTGGGAGCCATTACACCATCGGGAATGGTAGTGATATCCGGTTTTCCTTCTACCTGTAATGTTACTTTAGGAGAATCTGTATTGATACCTACTTGGGAATATACTGTTATTGAGCAACCCATCATTATGCTGGCAAGAGTTAATTTTATTTTCTTCATTTTAGTTATATTTGTTTAAAAATTATTTGACTTATTTAAGGGGTGAATAAATCATGCGGGTCAATTGAAATGTCATCAATCAGCCTTTGTTGAGCTAGCTGTTGCAAAGTTATCTGCGTGGATAAATCAATTTCTTAAATAATCAATGAAAAACCGGAAACGGCTCAACAAAACACAAATAATTAATATACAACATATTACCCCAGTCATTTTTTAGTATCTGACTGTTATACAATGTATTTAAATGATTTAAAATTATCTCTTACCGCGAATGACCACCGAAAAAGACATACAAATTGAACAATACAAAAGACAGCTGGTTTATTATTATAACATTCTGATGGCTGCCATACTTGCTGTATTTGGTTTGATATATACCTTTATCATCCCTGATAAAATAATGGCCTGGTATCTTTTTGGCGGACTTTTTTTAATGGTTTACACTTACCTGATTGTTCGTAAAACGTATTCAATAAATGTAATGGTACATTCCTATATTATCATTGCTACCCTTTTTAACTTTTATATTATGCTTGCTTTCTGGAACAATTCTATAGCAAGTTTTGTCTGGCTGATCCCGATTCCACTGGCCGCCTATGTTTTCTTTCAGAGGAAATACGTCTTTATCTACAGCATATTTGTATTACTGAACATTATTGTGGGATATCTTATTTCAAAAACATTTAGCTTTAAATTTCCGATACACAGACCAGAAGATGTAAGAATTACAGATACCATTCTTATGATTTCCAATGTAGCAGTGATATCTCTCCTGATCTATTTTAAGGATAAAATAAAAAGAGTTGAAATTTACCATGAAATTGAAGAAAAGAACCTGAATCCGGAAACTCAGCCAAACTTTGTAACAGAAAAAGTTCCTTTTGCAGACGAACTGTTTGAAAAGATTGAGCTGATAATGCAGGAAAAACAGCTGTATAAGGATGTTAATTTCAATATTTCAAAGCTTTCTGCAGAAATGGATATCAACAGCAGTTACATTTCAAAATCAATCCGGGTAAAGGGATATCCCAATTTCAATAATTACCTGAATATGCACAGAATTGCATGTGTGAAAAGGCTGCTTACTGAAAATGATATTGAGAAAGTAACGCTTATGTATATTTACACAGAAGCTGGATTTTCAAACCAGTCTACTTTCAACAGGGTATTCAAACAGATGGAAGGTATTACCCCTTCAGAATACATCAGCAGTTTACAGCTGCACTGATTTGTTTCACCAATCAATATGATTGAAATAATGATTTTTAAATCCGAAAAATAATCAGGAAATTTACAGCACTTAATTTTTCTGTAAAACCTGTGCATTTTAATTGCAAAAAATCATGAATTCATCTGAAAAAGCCAGTCAGGGAAGCTCACGTTTCCGATATATAAAACTTTGTATTTTCTTTTCAGGACTTTCGGTTTTTGCTCAGCTTTATCTTTTCCAGCCGATGCTGCCTATGGCTGCAGAACAGTTTGGGGTATCTGTAGGTGATACTTCCCTTCTTGTATCTTCATCTACAATAGGTATGGCCTTAGGATTACTGTTTTTTGCTTTTAAAGCAGACAGTTATTCCAGAAAAGGTCTGATGGTCTTTTCACTGATTTCATCTGCTGCACTTACCATTATTTCCACCTGGATCCCAAGCTTAAGCCTCCTGATCGCTATAGGAGTACTGAAAGGTTTTGTTGTTTCCGGTGTTTCGGCAGTGGCTCTGGCCTATCTTACAGAGGAAGTGAACGCTTTGGCTGTTCCGGCAGCCATCAGTATGTATCTCAGCGGCAATACCATCGGAGGAATGAGCGGAAGAATAATGGCTACTCTTCTTGCCGGTGAATTCGGATGGCGCAATGCAGTACTTTTTATCGGGATAGAAAGCTTCATTCTGGGAGCTGTATTCTGGAAATTGTTCCCGGAATCACGATTTTTCAATCCACAAAAAACAGATTATCATCTTAAGGTAAAACAGATGAAGTTTTTCCTGACTAATCCCTATATGCTTCGTTTATATTGTACAGCCGCTTTACTGATGGGCGTTTTTGTAAGTGTTTATAATTACCTGACGTTTAGATTGGAAGCGCAACCATTTTCATTAAGCCATTTTATCATCGCTTTTATCTTTCTCATGTACATTTTCGGGGTCTTTGGTACGATGATCACAGGCCGCATTTCCAGAAGGTTTCCCATGAACGATATCCTGAAAGGCTCTATTTTATTTATGCTCACCGGAGCCGCGCTGTTATTATCTGAAAATATTTATATCCTTATTTTCGGACTGGGTCTTTTTACCCTTTCTTTTTTTGCTGCCCATACTATGGCCAGTCAGATGACTGCATTGTATGCCAAACGTGGAAAGTCTTCAGCCACTTCTATTTACTGGCTGTTTTACTATTTCGGGTCAAGTATTCTGGGGAGTGGCACCGGCTATCTCCTTCATGCTTATTCCTGGAATATCTTCATAGGAATTCTTATCGTAGCTGTTATTATAGCCCTTCTGTTAGCTACGGCTAATATAGTGCCTAAAGGAAGGGCAAAAAACTAGTACCACATACATACCACATCCATTTTTTTGGCAACCTCTTATAATTCGCCATTACGTGTACTATTTTAACATGTTATTAATTTTTTATAGTAAAAATTTAACCTAATCTTCTCTAAAACAGGATTCAACAATGTGATGCCGGGCATAATATTTGCTGTTTATTTGGGACTATATCATCACCTAAAAATCAGAATATTATGAACGTAGCAGATTTAAAAATCAGGAACTTGGTGGAGTATAATAATCAAATTTATACCATCACCGAGATCTTTCACAATGTTGAACAGGCTTATTTTGTTAAAATTGAAAATGATATTCAAAGTATCTCAGTTCCGGCAGCGTCTATCAGACCTATCAAAATAACAGAAGAATGGCTTGAAAAGCTGGGATTCTTAAGAACTTACAGTTCGGATAAGAGTATACGATATGAAAGGCCGGAACCCTTTATAAAATACGATATAGACCTTAGCTCCAGAAAAATACTGGAAGGGCTGAAAATATATGGGAACGCGATAAAGTGCAAGTACATCCATGAGTTTCAGAATATTTTCTCAAGTTTGTTCGGAAAAGAAACAGCTTTGCATTATGGTTATTTGAAAACAGAATCGTAGTTTAAATAGTTCTAAGCTGCAGAAGACCACAATTTAATTTATAAATTGTGGTCTTCTTCTTTTTAATAGGATTCAACAGATTTCCTCAAAGAGTATTTTATTTTTTTAAATTCAATCTGGTTAAGACCAACACCAGAAAGCATAAACTACAAATAATACTTTCTTGTTGTGTACTTTACTCTGTTAGAAGACTGTATTTTTCAAAACCTATTATCCGTTCGGCAGGTATTCAGCCTGCTTTATCATTACAAATTTTTAATATTTCTGTAAATTTGTGTCCATAGTGAGCCCTTACATAATCTTTGGGAAAGCACAGATACTTCATAATGGATACAGATACTATACTTTCACAGCTGCTAGAACACTTTAAGGAAATCGTTTCTTTAGAAGATAAGGATATTGACTATATCACTTCCAAATTAGAAATTATACAGCTCAAAAAGAAAGAATATCTGCTTCGTGAAGGCCAGGTTTCCAAACACATGCGCTTTATTGCCAAAGGAAGTCTGTATGCGTATCATATTGATGAAAAAGGAAAGGAAAATACTACTCAGCTAGGCATTGAAAACTGGTGGGTGAATGATTTATACAGTTATCTGAGCGAATTACCTTCAAGAATGTTTATCCAGGCTAATGAAGATACTACGATAATACAGATCAGTAAAAGCCATTTGGAATTATTATACCAAGAAGTTCCGGCCATTTCAGAATTCTGGCGCCTGAAGATGCAGTCTGCTTATGTGACGCTGCAGGAAAGAACCTTTGAACATTCAAGGGTTGATGCCTACACCAAATACCGGACATTTGTCACGACCTACCGCAATATTGAACAGCGCTTTCCTCAATACATGATTGCTTCCTACCTGGGAATTACAGTAGAATACCTGAGTTATCTGAGAAAAAAACACCTGTCTGACCTTTCTTAAGATTTCTTAAGTTTATTCCGTTCCAGCCAGAATAATTTTGCTCACAGAATTTAATGAGTGAAATATGAAGGCTAAAATCATCGCAATAACAACTCTTGCATCTGCTTCGCTGAATCTGAATGCACAGAAACTTTCCTATACTCCAGATCTTGTTTTAGGACATCGGTCGTATACCTATATGCACAATGTCAATTATCAATTGAACAACCGATTGAAACTGAACAATCTTACCTTATTCGATACAGAATACACCAAAGAAAACATATTCTTCATCAGAAATACCCTGGTTTATAGCTTTACCAAAAGACTTAGTGCCAACGCAGCATTTGGAATTAAAAATCCGGGAGCTTTCTTCAGCGCTTATCTGCAATACAAGATCATCCAACCCAGCTATTCTCTCTCCTACTCTATAGGAACTACCTATCAGAAAGGCTTTTCACTGGAACAGTCCATATCATTTGAATATACTCCTTATCTGGCAGAAAACTTTAAAGGATATTTCAGTGTACTCGCTATTGGAAACCTTGATGACAGAGGGTATCCCAGAGGGCTGCAGTTTATCAGGCTTGGTGTAAAACAGGATAAAATGATGTACGGGCTGGCCTCCAATTTTGATCAGTTTAACAACGGAAAAAAGACCCTGGAAAATATCGGGGTATTTATAAAATATAACTTTTAAATAATAATACGAAATGAAAAAGAACATTGATTTAGGAATGCTTATCACAAGAATAGCAATCGGATTTCCGATGTCTGTTTATGGAATCAGCAAACTGGTCCACGGAGTTGGGTTTATTAAAGATATGATGACCATGTACGGCTTGCCGTCATTCTTTGCTTACGGTGTATTTGCAGGAGAGATTATAGCTCCCATCCTGCTGATCATTGGATTTCGGGCACGCCTTGCGGGATTGATTTTTGCTGCTAATTGCTTTACTGCAACCATTTTTGCACAAACGGCTAATATTTTCAAACTTAATGAATTTGGAGGATGGGCTTTGGAATTACTGGCTATCTATATGCTTGTAAGTCTGAGTTTCTTCTTTACAGGAGCCGGAAAGTATGCTGTTTCTACCCAGAATAAGTGGGATTAAAATAACCCGCAAACATTTCTATTTCTATTAATAAACCAGAATCTCAGGATTTTGTTTTATTTTTTTACCAAATGACAATAAAACAGGCATCAGATCCCCAGTTTCATTCCGTATTTTTACAATAAACTTAATCACTCATATGAAAGAAGTTATTGTCTATCAAATCGACTCATTTACCAAAGAAAAATTTAAAGGAAATCCGGCAGGAGTTGTATTGAATGCCGAAAAAATGACGGCTGAAGAAATGCAGCTCGTTGCCAGAGAACTTAATAATTCTGAAACAGCATTTGTCTTCAAACCTAATAATCTCAACGAAAATTTCGATTATCACATCCGGTATTTTACTCCTACCACAGAAGTTCCTTCCTGTGGACATGCTACCATTGCAGCTCTCTATGCAAAAGCTCAGGAAGATTCTCTGGATTCCTGTACTATTGCAATACATACACAAATCGGAATATTACCAATTCATATTGAAAGAGAATATAATGATTATCTCATCACCATGACACAGGGAAAATTTGAGATGAGTCCTGCTTTTGATATTTCAATAACCCAAAGAATTGTGTTGGCCCTGGGACTGACAATGAATGATCTTGATGAAAAATGTCCTGTACAAATCGCTTCCACAGGCCATTCAAAAGTAATGATCGGTATTAAAAGCAATATCACCTTAAATCGTCTGGTTCCGGACCTTGCTGCTTTGACAAAGCTCAGTAAAGAAATCGGCTGTAACGGGTATTTTGTGTTTACTTTCGATATAGATGAAAAAGAGATATTAACCAATGGAAGAATGTTTGCACCCGCTATCGGTATTTCTGAAGATCCGGTTACCGGAAATGCGAACGGTCCTTTGGGAGGTTATCTTATTCAAAACAAAATTAAAGAAACTATTGATGGTATTTTTGAATTTACCGGACGACAAGGGGAAGCCATCAACAGGATTGGTGAAGTAAAAGTACGGGTTAGTATAAAAGACAACCAGCCAGATATAATCAGGATTACCGGAAATGCAGTAAGCGTTTTCAGAACCACTATGACTTTGAAATAATTCTGACCTTTAAATTAAAAAAAATGTCCCTATTGAAGAAAACGGGTCGTCATTAAGATGAATCAAAAATTTGAATACAATGAAAGAATTCTTATTAGTCTTCCGCGCAGACTACAAGTCTATGCCCAAGACATCACCGGAACAAATGCAGGCCAATACCCAGAAATGGATGAACTGGATCGCAGGAATTGCTGCGCAAAATAAACTGGCAGACAGGGGAAACCGCCTGGAAAGTACAGGACAGATTGTAAAATCCGACGGAGTAATTTCCGATGGTCCTTACGCTGAGATTAAAGAATCAATTATGGGATACACCCTTATCAACGCAGAATCCATTGAAGAAGCTGCAGCTTTATGCAAAGACTGTCCTATTCTGTTATTTGGGGGAAATGTGGAAGTAAGGGAAATCAGTAAATTGTAATAGTAATTATGAAATTTCATCTGCGTCATCTGCTCAATCTATAGAAAATAAAATACAAAACCTTCACGTAAATTGTGCAGATGCCGCAGATTTTTGCAGAAAAATAGTAACTCCAGTGTTTCAAGCTTTCAAAACAAATATAATTACCTTTAATATAGTCTTTTGATCAGCCATGACAAATCCGAATGAAATAACACCGCATTTATTCAGAACTGAGTACAGCAAAATTGTTGCGGTGCTTTGCAGAAGTTTTGATATTAAACATATCGAAATTGCAGAAGATATTGCTGGTGACACCTTCCTTAAAGCTTCGGAATACTGGGCTGTAAACGGACTTCCGGATAATCCTGCAGCCTGGCTTTATACAGTGGCTAAGAATAAAGCCAAGGACTATTTCAAACATCTGTCCATTATTGAAAAAAACAAAGAAGAGGAAATAAGAACCGCTGAAAAAGAGCATCCAACAATAGATTTCGATACCAAAAACATCTCGGACAGCCAGCTGGAAATGATTTTTGCAGCCTGCAACCCTGTCAATTCCCAGGAAACCCAGATATGTTTAGCCCTTCAGATCCTCTGCGGTTTCAGTGTGGAAGAAATCGCCAATGCTTTTCTTTCTAAAACGGAAACGATTAAAAAGCGTTTGCAACGGGGCCGGGAAGCTCTCAGAACCCACCACTTTACAATAGATTCTTTAAGTGAACAGGATATTCACCAGCGGCTGGAAACGGTATTGACTACTTTATATTTATTGTTTAATGAAGGTTATTTTTCCAGAACAAATAATCTTTTGATCCGCAAAGATCTTTGCCTGGAAGCCATAAGACTTACCCTGATCCTTACTGACAATCCATTTACCAATATCCCAAAGACCAATGCACTGCTGGCTCTGATGTGTTTTCAGAGTTCAAGACTTGATGCAAGAACCAATGAACAAGGTGAAGCCATTCTATTTGATGAACAGGACGAAACATTATGGGATACAACTTTGATAGAAAAAGGTAATTATTACCTCATAGAAGCCTGTGAGACCAATACTACTTCCGTTTCAAAATATCATCTGGAAGCAGGTATTGCGTATTGGCATACTTCATCTGTCAAAGATAAATGGGCGCATATTTTAAACCTGTACAATCAGCTTGTTATCATTGAATACTCTCCGGTTACTGCCTTAAACAGGGCTTTTGCTTTTTCCAAAGTGTACGGAAAAGAGATAGCTGCCACAGAAGTTGAAAACCTTAATCTCACCGGTAACGGGTATTATCATGGATTGCTGGGATATTTATATTCTGAAAACCATCCTGATAAAGCAATTCCTCATTTTGAAGAAGCGATCCGTCTGACCAAATCAAAGCCGGAAAAACAGACTTTACAGAAACAGATCAATCTTTTAAAACAATCAAAGTAAATTTCAATATACAAAAGAGGCTGTCTCAAGAATCAAATTATTTGACTCTTGTCATTCTGACGAAGGAAGAATCTCATTCATATTTAGTTTAGGAGATTCTTCACTACATTCCATTTCATTCAGAATGACACTTTTGAGGCAACCTCTTTTTTTATTATTTATCATTTACAATATTGAGAAATAAGCTCTCTTTCCCAATAAGATAAATGTTGATAAGCTTTTGCCTGTTGATATTAATGATATCACCGTTTTTAATCTTGAATTTCTTTTGTAAAGGTTTTCCGTTAAAATAAACTGTATCTGAATCAAGCAGAAGATTCAATTTAGATGATGAAAGACCTAAACATGTCCTGATAACGGTTGAAACTCTTACGTTAAAATCAAAAGAACATTGTATTTGAAACGAAATCATTTCACTGTCCATCCTGATCAGATCTTCAACAGAGATGGTATTGTACAGGATTTCATATTCTACACTTTCCATATCTGCTTCTGCATTATTCTTTCGTCTTATTTCCTGTGAAAAAGCATATTCCCAGGCAATTTCCGTATTGTTTTCTGAAAATTTATTGAATAATTCTTTACTCACAGATTCTGTTCTTATTCTTGAAAAAACAGTCATGTTATAGGTGTTGCTGCATTTTACACAACGGTAAATCAACCATATATCAATATTCTTTTTTTGAGCATTCAGTCTGAATTTATCGCTGCAGTAAAATCTGTCGCTGCTACAATGATTGCATTTCTTTTTTAGTAAGGGAGTGTTTTTCGCTTTTACCTCCCAAATATGTGTTGTACTCATTACTTATAATCGTGCTTGGTATTCTTTGTTGGATTTTTTCCATATTATTCACGCATTACAAGAAGGTTGATACATCTGAGACTTACCCAAAGACTATTCTTAAGGTATAATTGTAATCTGTATTCAGTCTTTAAAAATCATAATGATAAGACTAAAACAACAGATATAGCTGCCCTTTGCAGGCAATACAGTAATAATATGATGAAATGAAAACCTGTTCGGGCAGAATTACCCAAACGGAAGAACGATCAGCCTGTGGTTATGAAGACTGATACTAAGCAGTAATAAGTTTAAGTGTTGTTCTCAAAACGACCTGTTTACTTGGTTATGATAAAAGTAGTCAATTTCAGGGAAGAACAAATCATTTTTTCCTATTAATTCAAAAAAGATAACAAACAGTTTGTATTTCCCACAGAAATCAGTTGCTAAAATGAACCATACAACAAACAAAAATTGAACCTTACAGCAAACCTGTTTTTTCTGTTTGTGACGAACTTTGTGGTATTAAAATCATCAAAATGAAACAGATTAATACAATTTACATCAACGGTGAATTTGTTACACCGAATGGAACAGAAACATTTGACCTTATCAGCCCTACCACCAATCAAAAAATCGGAGAAGTCGTTCTTGGAAATGAAGAAGACACCCGAATGGCCATCGCCGCAGCAAAGAAAGCGTTTACAACTTTTTCAAAAACAACAAAAGAAGAACGTATCAGCTTACTTCAAAAACTGCATGAAGCGGTGAGCAAACGGGAGGATGAGCTGGTTTCCGTGATGGTAAATGAATATGGAGGAACCCTGCAATTCTGCAGAATGAGTGTTCAAAATGCCATTTCAGCCTTTACAACAACCATTACGACTTTAGAATCATATGATTTTGAAAAAACTGTAGGACATTCTAAGGTACGTTTTGAATCTTTAGGAGTGGTAGGAATCATTACTCCGTGGAATGCCAGCAACAGTTTTATCTGCAACAAACTGGCTACTGCCATTGCCGCCGGATGTACTGCCGTTATCAAACCAAGTGAAATGAGTGCTGCACAAACCCAGCTGCTTACCGAATGTTTTCATGAAGCTGGTTTACCTGCAGGAATATTCAATATTGTAAACGGATTAGGAAATGTAGTAGGCGCAGAAATTACGCAGCATCCGGACATCGCCAAAATTTCTTTCACTGGGTCCACCTTTACGGGAAAAGCTATTGCCAAAGGAGCCGTAGATACTATGAAAAGAGTAACGCTTGAACTTGGAGGAAAATCACCTAATATCATCCTTGAAGATGCCGATCTGGAAAAAGCTATTCCCATGGCTGTTTTCGGAGCGTATATGAACAACGGACAAGCATGTATCGCTCCTACCCGTCTGCTTGTTCCCAAAAACCGATTGGATAAAGTGAATGAACTGGCTAAAAAAGCTGCAGAACAAGTAAAAGTAGGAAATCCTGAAGAAGAAGACACCCTTGTAGGGCCTATGGTAAGCACCAAGCAGTTTGAAAGAGTACAAAGCTACATTCGCCTGGGACAGGAAGAAGGTGCTACTCTGCTTGCAGGTGGTGAAGGAAAGCCGGAAGGTCTTGAAAACGGTAATTTTGTAAAAGCAACCATTTTCACCAATGTCCGTAATGATATGCGTATCGCTCAGGAGGAGATTTTCGGGCCTGTGCTGTCTATTATTCCTTATACTAATGAAGAGGAAGCTGTTTCCATTGCCAATGACACTACTTACGGTCTCGCAGCTTACATCAGTTCTTCCGATAAAGAGCATGCAGAACGTATTGCCGCACAGATTGATGCCGGAAGAATTTGTATCAATGGGTTTTCACATGATCCTTATGCTCCTTTCGGTGGCTTCAAACAAAGTGGTATCGGCCGTGAGTATGGGGTATTCGGATTGGAAGCTTATCTGGAACCTAAGACCATTCTTGCCTAATCATAAAATCCTCAAAGGCTGTGAAAAAATAGCCTTTGAGGATTTAAACAATGGACAACCCACCATTGATCCTAAAAAAGTTTTGTAAGTTTGAAAAAAGAATCGATCAAGAAATACCCGTCTGAGCTATGAGCGAAAATAATATTCCTTTACCTATCAATTACTCCTGTCACTTTTCAGAATTCAGGGAAGGAGAACAATTTGCACGGATCCACAGTCTGGGACTTGTTCTTTCCGGGGAAATGGAACTGAATGACGGTATTACAAAAACGATGTTTAAGGAAGGAGAGCTTTATTCCGCAAGGAAAAACCGTCTTTTGAAATTTGCTAAATATCCTCCTAAAAATGGTGAGATAAGAACAGTAACCATCTATTTTGACGAAGCTGTCTTACGTGATTTCAGCCGTGAGTATGGATATCAGGCAGAAAAGAAGGACAATACTCCAGCCTTTATAAAACCGGATCAAAAGGCGTTAACTTCTTTTATGTATTCTTTACTGGCTTATGAAGAACTTCCTGCTTCTACAGAACTTCTGCGTCTCAAACAGAAAGAAGCTTTACTTCTGATGCTGAGCAATGATCCGGACCTTAAAGATATTTTATTTGATTTCTCAGAGCCTTATAAAATAGATATTGAAACATTTATGAACAAAAATTTTCATTTCAATGTCAATGTGGAACGTTTTGCTTATCTAACCGGGAGAAGTCTGTCTGCGTTTAAAAGAGATTTTCAAAAGATTTTTGGTATTCCTCCAAGACAATGGCTGCAGCTTCGACGGCTAAAGGAAGCACATTTTCTGCTTACCCAAAAAGGAAGATCGGTTTCTGATATTTATCTGGATCTCGGGTTTGAAAATTTATCCCATTTCTCCTTTGCATTTAAAAAACAGTTTGGTTATCCACCGAGTTCATTACAGGCAAAATAACCTAGACTTCATCTAAAAAAAAGTATCTGAAAGCGAGAATCACCAGGATGATAACAGCTATTGTAATAATTTTCACTTTCATATCGCTTTTCAAACTTTCAGGAACATAGAGCAATGTTTTAAAGGGTTACTATAATAAATCGTGCCATGAATATCATGGCACGATCTGAGAAATTGTATCTAATTATTTTAAACTATTTTAAAGTGCATATTCTACGGAAGCTTCTTTCGCCGCGGCCACCATTGCTATCAAAGCTTTTTCGGTTTCTTCCCAATGCCTTGTTTTCAGTCCGCAGTCGGGATTTACCCAAAGCTGATTGGCAGGGATTACATTTTGGGCTTTTCTCAGAAGTTCAATCATTTCTTCTTTTGACGGAACCCTTGGGGAATGGATATCATATACTCCGGGACCAATTTCATTCGGATATCTGAAATTTGCGAAAGCATTCAGCAGCTCCATCTGAGAACGGGAACATTCTATGGTAATCACGTCTGCATCCATATCGGCAATGTTTTCAATAATATCATTGAATTCTGAATAACACATGTGGGTATGAATCTGGGTGGCATCTTCCACTCCGCTTGCTGAAATTCTGAAAGCTTCTACGGCCCATTTCAGATAGTTCTGCCAATCTGTTTTTCGTAATGGAAGCCCTTCTCTTATCGCAGGCTCATCAATCTGAATAATTCTGATTCCTGCTTTTTCAAGATCTACCACCTCATCACGGATGGCCAGAGCAATCTGTTTACATGTCTCGGAACGAGGCTGATCATCACGCACAAATGACCATTGTAAAATAGTAACCGGACCCGTAAGCATTCCTTTTACCCATTTTTCAGTCTGGGATTGTGCATATTGAGACCAATATACCGTCATTGGTGTCGGACGGGAAACATCACCGAAGATCACAGGAGGTTTTACACAACGGCTTCCATAGCTCTGTACCCAGCCATTTTTTGTGAATACAAAACCTTCCAGCTGTTCCCCGAAATATTCCACCATATCGTTACGTTCAAATTCCCCGTGAACCAATACATCTATTCCGATGTCTTCCTGCCAGTTAATCGTTCTTTGGGTTTCCTCCTTCAGTAATGTATCATACTGTTCTGCTGTCAGCTCTCCTTTCTTGAATTTTGCTCTCCAGCTTCTTACCTCCGTTGTCTGTGGAAATGATCCGATCGTAGTCGTTGGGAATAAAGGAAGCTGTAGTACTTTCTGCTGTTCTTCTTTACGGATTTTAAAAGTATTTATCCTTTGTGTATCTTTTTCAGTGACAGCATTTGCTCTTTGCTTCACCTCATCATTATGAATAAGCGAGGATGTTTTTCTGCTTGCAATTGCTTTTTTATTTTCTTCAAAAGAAGCAAGAATCTGTTCATTTTCTTTTCCGGATACCAGTTCTTTAAGCGTTACAACTTCTGTCACTTTCTGTTTGGCAAAAGCCAGCCAGTTTTTAATTTCCGGGTTAAGACTGGTTTCAAAATCCAGATCACATGGCGAATGAAGCAATGAAGAGGAAGGAGCAATCAAAATCCTTTCTGATCCTAATTTCTCAATTGCTTTATTGATGAAATATAAAGACTTTTCAAAATCATTTTTCCAGATATTTCTTCCGTCAACCACTCCCAATGAAAGACTTAAACTTTCCGGAACAATATTCAGAATATCGTCTAATTGTTCAGGATTTCTTACAAGATCAATATGTAATACATTTACAGGAAGTGATACAGCAAGTAATCCATTATCATTTAATCCTTCAAAATAAGTGGCCACCATAAATTTCAGTTTCGGGAAACGTTTTCTTATTTCGGCGTACACAAAATGATAGGTTTCTTTTGCTTTCTCCGTTAAATCCAATGCTAAAAAAGGTTCATCAAACTGAATCCACTCTGCGCCCTGCTCCTGAAGTTTAGTTAAGATCTCTATATATACGGGAAGAAGGTTTGCAGCCAGATCCAGTTTATCAAATCCTTCTTCTTTCTCTTTTCCTAATAACAGATAAGAAACCAGTCCGATAATTACAGGTTTTGCATTGATTCCTGCCTGTTTTGCTCCTGCAAATTCATTAAAAATTTTATCTGAGCTCAGTTTAAACTGCTGGTTTTTATAAAACTCGGGAACGATATAATGATAATTGGTATCGAACCATTTTGTCATTTCCATCGCAGTAATATCCAGTCCATCTTTCTGATATCCTCTTGCCATTGCAAAATAAAGATCCAGTTCAGAGTTGTTCTTTTTAAGCACTACTTCATGGTAACGTGCAGGAATCGCCCCTACCACAAGGCTCATGTCCAATACCTGATCATAGTATGAAAAATCATTACAAGGAATAAGATCTATTCCCGCTTCTTTCTGAATGTTCCAGTTTTGGTTACAGATATTTCTGCCTGTATTCAGAAGTTCTTCCAAAAGGATTTTACCTGACCAATATTGCTCGCAGGCTTTTTTGAGTTCTCTTTTGCTACCAATACGCGGATAGCCCAGAATGTGAGTTTGCATTTTTTTACTTTTTAATTAAACTTAATGGTAAAGTCTTTTTAAAATGCTTCGGAATGTTTTAACGGATAAAAATTTCTGGAATCATGATATAACAGATTGTGCATTTCCCATAAAGAGAAAACACATGAATCCGATATATCATCTGTATGACCCAAAAGCTTCAGACCGCGAAAGCATTGTCAATTCAGTAAAGGCAGGTCTCCTGACTTGTAACAGTTTCCGTCATCCTTCCCGCTTTTGGCAGTGGATATACAAGGACAGAAACCTTCGGTGTTACTTACAGTTGCGCGACAGCTCGTGATTCTCACACGATTCCCTATTAATCTACGTTAAGTAAAACCTTTCCTGTTTGATGAAGTATCTCTAAAGAACTGTACTTTTACCTCTAACGATGGTCATCAGTAAAAGTTTTTAATTTTGTGTAAAATTAACAATACGGAATAAACATACAATTAAAGTCAATTAATTAAGCAAAATAAACTTTTAAAAACATTAATAAAAGCATATAATTCTTTAAATTTGAATGTTTTTATAATCTAAAAGAATAATATTCTGTGGAACAACTCGATGATAAGGATGTACAGCTGCTCAGGCTGCTCCAGAAAAATGCAAAACTGACCGTTAAAGAGCTTGCAAAGGAAGTGAACCTCTCTACTTCACCGGTTTTTGAAAGGGTAAAAAGATTGGAACAGGAAGGATTTGTGAAAAGGTATGCGGCTGTTCTTGATGCTGAAAAGCTCAACCGCGGCTTTACGGTTTTCTGTCAGATTAAACTGAAAATTCACGACAGATCTGTGGGGTATGATTTTGTGAAAGAAATTTTAGAAATTGAAGAAGTTGCGGAATGTTACAATATTTCCGGAGATTTTGATTTCCTTTTGAAAGTTCAGGTACGGGATATGAAACATTACCAGGATTTTGTGTTTAACAAACTTGGATCTGTAGATTCTATCGGGAGTACCCACAGTACGTTTGTCATGGCTGAAGTGAAAAACAATCATGGAATCACCATCTAATAAAAATTGAGAATTAAAAAATTAAGCATGATACCTAACGATTTATTATGTTAAGCCATCCTAGTTTTAATTCTCAATTTTCCATTCCCATTAGCTTCCTTTAAAGTCCGGGTTTCGTTTTTCTATAAATGCCCCAATGCCTTCATTGTGATCTTGTGTTGTAAACAATTCTCCGAATAAGGCGGCTTCCTGCTGTAATCCGTCTGTGATATGCAGTTCAAATCCTGTATTTAAAGATTGTTTCGCTTTTGCCACAGCTACAGGTCCTCTTGCAGCAATTTTTTCTGCCAGTTTTTGGGCTTCGTTCAGTAATTCTTCGGGAGCAAAAACATGATTGACAAAACCAAAATCTTTACAGGCTTCTGCGGAATAAAATTCTCCGGAGAAAACCATTTCTCTTGCTTTGTATAATCCAATAGCTCTTGGAAGACGCTGGGTTCCGCCAAAACAAGGCAATAATCCTAATGTTACTTCAGGGAGTCCAAATTTTGCTTTCCCGCTGGCCAGAATAATATCACAGGATAAAGCGAGTTCACAACCTCCTCCCAATGCAAAACCATTTACAGCGGCTATCACCGCAAAAGGAAGTTCTTCGATCGCATTAAAAGCAGCTTGTGCAGCAATTGAAAAAGTCTCTGCTTCTGCGGGAGTCATTTGCTGCATTGCTTTAATATCTGCCCCTGCAACAAAAGCTTTTTCACCGGAACCTGTAATAATTAACACTCTGATATTTTTATCTGATCTTATCTGGCTGGCAAATGATTTCAGTTCCTGTAAAACCTGTTCATTCAAAGCATTTAATGCCTGCGGACGGTTAATCGTCAGTGTTCCGATGTGCCCGTTTTGTTGATATAGTAATGTTTCGAAAGTCATTTTTAATTGATAGTTGATAGTTGAAAATTATTGAAAAGTGGTAATAGAAAGGTTTTTATCTTCTATTCAAATTTTTAAAGGTCTCTATTTAGAAATTGGATAATACTTGAAAAGTCTGTTTTTCCGTTTCCGGATTCGCTCCACATTCTGTATAAATTCAATGCGGTATTGCCGAGAGGTGTGGATGTTTTGGTTTCCAGTCCGGCTTCTGCAGCAAGACCCAAATCTTTTGTCATCAGGTCTACGGCAAAACCACCGGAATAATTACGGGAAGCCGGAGCATTTTCCATCACTCCCGGATAAGGATTATACACATCTAGAGACCAGTTTTTCCCGGAGCTTTTCTGCATAATTTCGCTTAAAGTCTGAGGGTTAAGACCATGTTTTACGCCCAGATTGATAGCTTCTGAAGTTCCGATCATATGAATGGCCAGCAACATATTATTACAGATTTTAGCAACCTGTCCCGCTCCGGATTCTCCGGCATGGAATATATTCTGTCCCATACACTTAAGTATCGGTCTGGCTTTTTCATAATCTTCCTGTTTACCACCCACAATAAAGGTTAGTGTACCCGCCTGAGCTCCTGCAGTTCCTCCGGAAACGGGGGCATCTATCATTCTGCAGCCTTTTGAAGCAGCAAGTTCAGCAACTGTACGGGCTGTAACCGCATCAATAGTGCTGCTGTCAATCAATAATGTGTTTGGTTTCAGGCTGTTTATAAACTCTTCTGAATAAAGGTCAGCTACGTGTTTTCCTGAAGGCAGCATTGAGATCACTACATCAGCATCCTTAGATGCTAATACAGCAGATTCGGCAGCCTGTCCTCCCTCTGACACCAATATTTTTAGAGTTTCTTCCGAAAGGTCAAAACCCACAACATGATGGCCTTTTTTGATCAGGTTAACGGCCATAGGCCCGCCCATATTTCCTAATCCTATGAATGCTATATTTGACATAATTTCTTGATTTAAAGTTTAAGGTTGATAGTTCAATGTTCTCTATTGATGGAAAAATGCTATTATCAGATGTTGAAAAAAGAATGTAAAAACTTCATTTCAAATACTTAGATCTCCATTCTCAGCTTTTCATTTTCCATTTTTAATTCTTTAAAGTAAGAATCTACCCATTCTTCCGTAATGTCATCCAATGTTGCGGGATGCCATTTTGGAGACATATCTTTGTCGACTAATAATGCTCTTACTCCTTCTGCAAAATCAGGGTGGATACAGCACTGGCATGACAGATTCAGTTCAGATTGAAAAACTTCCTCAAGACTTAAACCTTTACCTTGTTTCAGCTGCCTGAAAATAATGTGTGCCGAACTTGGAGATCCGGCTTCAAAGCTTTTCACTCCATTATTCACCCATTCATCTTTATCATTGTGCCTGATCAATATTTTTCTGAAATCTTCCAGAGAGTTGACTTCTTCAAACTGCTTGATAAAAGACTCATGCAATGCTGCCTGAGACTGAGGAATAAGGACTTCTTTTGAAATATTCTCAAGGATATGGGATACGGTTTTATGAGATGTTCCGCTCCAGTCTGCCTGTTGAAGGGCATTGAGAACAGCTTCTTTTGAGGAGGATTCTATATAATAATCTGCAAGTCCTAAAAATTTACAATCCGCTCCATCCAGCCTTGCGCCTGTTAATCCTAAATAGATACCATAGGCAGAAGGCATTTTATTCAAAAACCAGGTTCCCCCTACATCAGGATACAATCCAATTGTAATTTCAGGCATTGCCAGCTTACTTCTTTCAGTAACAATACGGTGTGAAGCACCCACCATCAGACCAATTCCACCTCCCATTACAATTCCGTGTCCCCAAACGATAACAGGTTTTGGGTAAGTATGAATCATATAATCTACCTGGTATTCTTTTGAGAAGAAGTCGAAACAGTCTTGTGGCACTTTTGTACCGTCTGTTGTACGCTGTGCAATAATAGCATCATGTAATTTTCTTACATCACCACCTGCACATAAAGCTTTTTCACCAGCTCCCTGAAGGAATATACAGGCTACTTCACCGGAAGTTTTCCAGTTTTCCAAAACAACTTTCAATTCTTCTATCATTTCCAATGACAGCGAATTGAGCGTTTTTTCGGAGTTCAGGGTAATAATTCCGACGTTATTTTTTATTTCTGTTATAATTACACTCATGGTATTTAATTAAAAAATGAGGGTTGAGAGTTGAAGATTGTTATTAAAAAGTTGTCTAAGTTAAATGCTAAAGATTCTACATTAATGAAAAATCTATTAATCATCTTATTTGTAGAGTAGCTCCTTCTTCAAGGATCTTTCTTGAGATCACGAGTTTCATAATTTCATTGGTTCCTTCCACGACCTGATGTACTCTGGCGTCACGCATCAGCCTTTCAACCGGAAAATCCTGTGTACAGCCATAGCCTCCTAAGATCTGAAGGGCCTCGTTGCATATATTAAAACTCATATCCGTAGCCAGTCTTTTTGCCATGGCACAATAAATAGTGGCATTGGGATCTTTGGAATCAAGTTTAAATGCTGCTAACTGTACCATTTGACGGGCTGCAACCAACTCTGTCACCATATCTGCAATTTTAAACTGAAGAGACTGAAACTGGGCTAATGATTTCCCGAACTGCTGCCTTTCATGCATATAGCGCTGGGCCTGATTAATTGCTCCCTGCGCAGCTCCTACAGAACAGGTTCCGATGTTGATGCGGCCTCCGTCCAATCCTTTCAGAGCTATTTTAAATCCTTCTCCTAATGAGCCTAAAAGATATTTCTCTTCTACCTCTACATGATCTAAAAATACAAAACGGGTCGGCTGTGTATTCCAGCCCAGCTTTTTTTCTTTTTCTCCAAAACTTATTCCAGGAGTATCTGCATGTACTACAAAAGCACTGATTCCTTTGGTGCCGGATTCTCCCGTACGGGCCATGACAATTAATATATTACTTTCGCCTGCTCCGGAGATAAATGCTTTGGTTCCGTTAATACTATATTTATTTCCTTTTTTTACGGCTGTCGTTTTCAAACCTGCTGCATCTGAGCCTGAGCCCGGTTCAGTAAGACAGTAGGAGCCTAAGAGTTGGCCTGATGCCAGATCCGGACATAAGTCTTTTCTGACTTCATCACTTCCAAATTCATCAATCATCCATGAAACCATATTATGTATGGTAATATAAGCAGTAGTGGAAGGACAGGCGGCGGCTAATTCTTCGAATATAATGGCTGCATCCAGCCGTGATAATCCCAGCCCTCCAGCTTCTTCGCTGGTGTATACACCGCAGAAACCCAATTCTCCGGCCTTAACAATAGCTTCTTTGGGAAATTTCTTTTCAGCATCCCATTCTGAAGCATATGGAAACAGCTCTTTTTCAGCAAACTTTCTCGCGGCATCCTGAAATGCCAGCTGGTCTTCATTGAGGTTAAACTCCATAATATTGAATTGAAAATTTATTTGAATTGAAAATTGAGAATGAATAATTGAACGTAAAAAGTGAATGATTGAGAAGTAAAGTCCTTTTTAATGATTGCCTCCCTTATTTTAAGCTGATGGTCATATTCACATTTCCTCCCGGTACATCTTCTTCAAACCAACGGGCAGTAATGGTCTTGGTTTCGGTATAGAAACGAACGCCTTGTTTTCCGTAAGAATGCAGATCGCCAAAGAATGATTTTCGCCATCCTGTAAAAGAGAAAAACGGCAGCGGAACAGGAATCGGAAGGTTAACTCCAATCTGCCCGACTTCAATTTCATGCTGGAATTTTCTTGCAGCAGCTCCTGAGTTGGTAAAAATAGAGGTTCCGTTTCCATATGGGTTTTCATTAATGATTCTAATCGCCTCATCTAATGTTTCTGCCTTTAATAACAGCAATGCAGGCCCAAAAATTTCCTCTTTGTAGATGTCCATATCCACAGATACATTGCTAAATAAGGTAGGTCCTACAAAATATCCGTTTTCATAGCCTTCTACAGTACAGCTGCTTCCATCCAGCAGAACTTCTGCACCCTGATCATAGGCACTTTTGATCAGCCTTACCACTTTTTCCTTAGATTGCTTATTGATCAACGGGCCAAATGCAGCAGATTCATCAGACCAAACTCCTGGTCTGATTGTGCTTAAAGCAGTTTTAATATCTTCTACCCAGTTTTGTGCCTCTCCTACCAATACGGCCACACTGATCGCCATACAACGCTGCCCTGCCGCACCACAGGAAGCTCCTACCAGATTATTGATCACCTGTCCTTTATTGGCATCCGGCATGACCACCATATGATTTTTGGCACCGCCAAAGGCCTGAACTCTTTTCAGATTATCAGTTCCGGTACGGTAAACATGTTCTGCAACCGGTACAGAACCTACAAATGAAATAGCTCTGATGTCAGTATGATTCAGAATATGATCTACCTGATCTTTGGTACCGTGAACAATATTTAAAACGCCTTTAGGAAAGCCTGCCTGCAAAAACAGCTCTGCCATTTTCATGGAAGTCATAGGAGTCTGCTCAGAAGGTTTTAAAATAAAGGTATTACCACATGCTATCGCCATAGGAAACATCCATAAAGGAATCATAGCCGGAAAGTTGAAAGGAGTAATTCCTGCACAGACACCAAGAGGCTGAATGTAACTGTAAGTATCTACCCCTCTTGCTACGTTTTCTACTGTTTCCCCCATCATCAGAGTCGGAATATTACAGGCATGTTCCACGACTTCTATACCGCGCCATACATCTCCCATAGCATCTGCAAAGGTTTTTCCATTTTCCTTAGAGAGAATTTCAGCAATTTCTTTTTGATGTTCTTTTAAAAGGTGCTGGTATCTCAGGAATAGTCTTGCTCTTTCCGGAGTGGCAACTTCTTTCCATATTTTGAAGGCTTCCGCAGCTGCTTCAATAGCTTCATCTATTTCAGATAATTCTGTGAGAGGAACTTCTGCAAGGATCTCCTGTGAAGCAGGATTTTCTACAGGAAGATAGTTTTTTGTTTTACTTTCTGTAAAATTTCCATTGATTAATATTTTTATTTTTTGTGACATAGTTTTTAAATTAAAAATGGAGAACTGAAAGTTATGATCATAAAAATGAGAATGGAGAATTGATTATTTTCAAAAAAATATCGACTATTCATTAAAAACGTTTTGATATTCAATTCTCCATTTTCTTATTGATTTTAAATAACTAAAAGATCTACGAATTCATTGACGTTAAGATTGGCTAATGTGTCATATTCCAATGAATTTTCAAGAATCGTTCTCTGTTGTTTTTCCGGGAAAATACGGGCAAGGTTCACTTTATATTTCTTGATCAGTTCAGGAATACCTTCGTCTCTTCTGCGTTTGTGGCCAATAGGATATTCTACCACTATTTCGTCTAAAACAGTTCCGTCATTAAGTTCTACTGTCATCGCATTTGCAATGGATCGTTTTTCCGGATCGTGATAATCTGCTGTAAACTGAATATCTTCCACACATTCAATTTTGTCACGAAGTACATCAATTCTTGGATCTGAAGCGATGTTATCTTCATAATCGGCAGCTGTCAGTCTTCCATAGATCAATGGTACAGCCACCATATATTGGATGCAGTGGTCACGGTCGGCAGGATTATTTAAAGGTCCTTTTTTATCAATAATTCTAATAGCAGCTTCGTGGGTACGGATGGTAATTTTTTTGATATCATTTGTTGTTTTTCCAAGGTCTCTTAAAGTTGCATGTAATGTCATTGCTGCTTCTACTGCGGTCTGCGAGTGAAATTCAGCAGGGAAGGAAATTTTAAAAAGAACATTTTCCATTACGTAAGAACTGTATTCTCTTTGGAATTTGAATTCATTCCCTTTGAAGGAGACATCATAGAATCCCCATGTTTTTGCAGTCAATACAGATGGATAGCCCATTTCTCCTGTTTGTGCAATCAGGGCAAGACGTACAGCCCTTGATGTAGCATCTCCTGCAGCCCACGATTTGCGGGAACCTGTATTGGGAGCGTGGCGGTAAGTTCTTAAAGACTGTCCGTCTACAAAAGCCAGTGATACGGCATTGATAATTTCATCACGGTTTAATCCGATCAGCTTTCCTACTACAGCTGTAGAAGCGAGCTTTACCAATACAACGTGATCCAGCCCTACTTTATTGAATGAATTTTCCAATGCCATTACCCCCTGGATTTCGTGAGCCATAATCATTGCTTCCAGGACCTGTTTCATTTTTAAAGGTACTTTTCCTTCTGCAATATTTGTTCTGGATAACCAGTCTGCAGTGGCTAAAATTCCTCCAAGATTATCAGAAGGGTGTCCCCATTCTGCAGCCAGCCATGTATCATTGAAATCCAGCCAACGGATGATAGCTCCAATATTGAACGCTGCCTGAATCGGATCCAACTGGAACTGGGTACCCGGTACTTTTGCTCCGTTAGGAACTACCGTTCCTTTTACCACAGGTCCTAAAAGTTTCGTACATGCAGGATAAGTTAATGCTTCCAGACCACAGCCGATCGTATCCAGAAGACAGTAATGAGCAGTCTTCCATGCCAGGTCATTTTTAATTTCGTAGTTTAAGACATAGTCTGCAATGTCTGCTAATACCTGATCGGGTTGTGGTCTTTCGTTTGAGATGTGTGAACTCATTTTTTTATCGTTGAAAAATTTAATTAAGTAAAAGTTAAAAGTGGAAAATTGAAAATGAATTATTACTTTTTCATTTCCACATTCTATGTTCCATTATTTTCGGTCGTTAATGGACACAAATTCTTTGTTTTCGGGCCCTGTATAGTTGGCACTTGGGCGGATAATCTTTCCATCCTGTCTCTGTTCTATGATGTGAGCACTCCATCCTGTCACTCTTGAAATAACAAATAAGGGGGTGAACATCAGAGTAGGAACTCCCATCAGATGATAAGAAACAGCGGAGAACCAGTCCAGATTCGGGAACATTTTCTTTTCTTCCCACATGATCGTTTCCAGTCTTTCAGCAATATCATACAGCAGCATATCTCCTGCTTCTTCGGAAAGTTCTTTAGCCACTTTTTTAATGACTACATTTCTCGGATCTGAAATGGTATACACCGGATGCCCGAATCCGATAATTACTTCTTTATTGGCAATACGCTGGCGAATATCACTTTCAGCTTCATCCGGAGAGTTATAACGGCTCTGGATTTCAAAAGCAACTTCATTAGCACCTCCATGTTTTGGTCCTCTTAAGGCACCAATGGCTCCGGTAATGGCAGAGTAAATGTCAGATCCTGTTCCTGCAATCACACGGCTCGTAAATGTTGAGGCATTAAATTCATGTTCTGCATAAAGGTTTAACGAAATTTCCATTGCTTTTACCCATGACTCTGCGGGTTTCTTCCCGTGTAACAGGTGAAGGAAATGCCCTCCTATTGTATCATCATCAGTTTCTACATCAATTTCTTTTCCATTATGGGTATAATGGTACCAATATAAAAGACCTGAGCTGAAAGATGCCAGTAATTTGTCTGCAATATCTCTTGCTCCCGCCATATTATGGTCATCTTTTTCCGGCTGAATACTTCCGATAGCAGAAACCATAGAACGCATGACATCCATTGGATGGGCTGCAGCAGGAATACTCTTAAGGATATTTCTCACAGAATGAGGCAGTCCTCTCAAAGATTTCAGCTTAGCTTTATAGTTTTTCAATTGTGCTCCGGTAGGCAGCTGGCCATAGATCAAAAGATAGGCTACTTCTTCAAACTGTGCTTTCTCTGCCAGATCCAGAATATCATATCCTCTGTAATGGAGATCGTTTCCACTTTTTCCGACACTGCAAAGCGCAGTATTACCTGCTGCTACCCCTGAAAGCGCAACGCTTTTTTTAGGTTTAAATGTGGGTTCACTGTTAGTTGACATTATCAATTATTTTGTTTAAAAAGGTTGTCTAATTTTTGTTCGTAGTCATAGTATCCAATGCTTTGATAGAGTTCTTCCCTGGTTTGCATGGTATCTAATACATTGACCTGTGTTCCGTCTTTCCGAAGATGTTCATATACATTCTGGGCAGCTTTATTGGCAGCACGGAAAGCAGAAAGTGGATAAAGAATCAGTTCTACACCTGCATTTTTTAACTCTTCCACCGTGTACATTTTTATCATCCCGAATTCGGTAATATTGGCCAGCACCGGAATTCCCGTAGCTTCAACAAATTTGTGATAAAAGCTTAAGTCAGGAACGGCTTCTGCAAAAATGAAATCTGCTCCAGCTTCCTTGTAAGCGACCGCTCTTTCCAGTGTTTTTTCTAATCCTTCATTGGCAAATGCATCGGTACGGGCACCAATTACAAAATTTTCATCGGTACGGGCATCTGCTGCAGCTTTCAATCTGTCTACCATTTCTTCTTTGGTTACCACTTCTTTTCCCGGTCGGTGTCCACAGCGTTTTGCTCCTACCTGATCTTCAATATGCAGAGCCGCAGCCCCGGCTTTAATCAGTGACTTTACGGTTCTTGCAACATTGAATGCTGAAGGCCCAAATCCGGTATCAACATCTACCATTAATGGTACTTCGCAAACATTCGTGATACGCTGAACATCAATCAATACATCTTCCAGCGTGGTAATTCCTAAATCAGGAATCCCCAAAGAACCGGCAGCAACACCACCTCCTGAAAGGTAAATTGCATTGAAACCTGCCTGCTGTGCTAATAACGCATGATTGGCATTAATGGTACCAACAATCTGAAGCGGACTTTCTTTTCGCATGGCCTCCCGGAATTTCATGCCGGGAGACTTCAAACTTTCACTTGTAGTCATTATAATATTTATTGTTTAGTTGAAATTTGTTTACAGAAGACCATGAGCAGGCACAACAGCAGCCACCATCATTCCATGTGACGGTAAAAAGGAGATCAAAAGGAAGCTGATTGATGTTAATCGTTTTTTGTAATCCGGAATTCGGAATCATTATCTCCATGCAAGTCTGTTTATTTCCAAGTCTGCTGCTTCTGCATAAATAATCGAAATCGAATGGGTACATTTTTTAACTTTTTATATTGATTAAATCTTCATAAAAAGTTCCTGGCAAACTTCACAATGTTTGTAAGAAAGAAAAATATGGAAAAGGAAAATACGATGAATACACGATAATGAAAGAGCATACTACCCCACTACTTATCTGCATCACAAAAATAACACGAGCTGACAAAATATATTGATCCCACTGTTATCCATATCGTATCATACCTGACTATAAGCTTCAGACCGCGAAAGCATCGTCAATTCGAAATAGGCAGGTCTCCTGACTTGTAACAGTTTTTATCGCCCTTCCCACATAACCAAGTATACAGTGGACCTTTATTTGATAAAAACCTTGATGTTACTTACAGTTGCGCGACAGTTCGTGATTTGCACACGATTCCCTTTTAAGACACAGCTAAGTGTAACCAGTTTCGGTTGATAAAGAAGATGTTAAGAACTCCTTGGTGGTAAATATAGGTATTTTATAAAAATGTGAAAGATATTTTATGCAAACAATAACTATTTATCTATAACCCATTGATTTTGTTGTTATTAAAAATACACTTTTCATCCAACAGGCATTGTAATTTAGATGATTATGCTTGTTTTTTGTTACTAAATCCCTAAGATATGAGACAGAAAAATCAAACAAGTTTAAAGAAACTGCTTATTTACTATTCTTTTTCATCCTGTAATTAAAGTGTGTTTTTGAATTGTTTTTTTAAGGATAGTGGATCTTTATCTTTTGATATTAAATGATCTTTTTTATATCATTTTTAACCAGAAATTTTAATCTTTATTCTTCAATCCATTTTCTGAAAGCAACTGTGTTGCTTTGTAATCAGAGGGGTTTCAGTACTTTTTTTTGGAATGGATCATTTTATACAGCCGGGTATCATTCAATACATTGAAAAAATCCGCCAAAAAGTGACGGATTTTATAGTATTTGAGATTCTGTTAAAATTAATTTGCGGCCGGATCAATCAGTTCTGTAGTAAGACTTAAAAATTTCAGCAGATTTTTATTGTCAAAAAGCAAGGTTGCATAATGTTTCCCTTTCTTAAAAACCAGTTTTGAACCTCCTGGAAATTCGCTGCCTGCATCAAGTTTCTGGGTTTTAGCATTGTATTTACTGAACTTAGTTTTGCTGTCCTGCAGTGTGCTTTTATTCATAATAAGACCAAATGGAAGCCCTTCTACCACTACAGGTTTATTCTCTGAAATGGTAAAAAACATTTCATTAACAGCATTATTTCCTCCCAGGCTGCAGTACAACTCCAAACCTGTTTTTGTAGGCCATTTTGCATATTTTTCCTCGTTGGCATCTTCATAAAACATAGTTTTCACATTCAATGCTTTTGAGATTTTATCGGGAGTTTGTGGAAAAATAAATTCTGTATTTTTATCCAATAAGGAGTTGAGAACTGCTGTTTTCTGTGAAAATGCAGTGATACTTATCAGCTGAAAAAAGAGGGTTAAGATGAAAGTTAGTGGTTTCGTCTTCATGGATTGTTTAAAATTTTAATGATTTGAAAGTTAAAGGTATTAAAATTCTGATTAAAACCACATTTTAAGCAATTTTCCACACCTTCTTTCTGTCTTTTGCTATTTTCTTTCTTGTACATTAAACACGGTGCCAGCAGGATCTGTAATCCAGTGCATATTTTCAGGAAGCTCTTCAATCTCATCACAGGTTTCTACTCCGTTCAATTGGAGGTATTCTGTAGCTTTTTCTATATCAGGAACTGTGAGCTGCAACCAGGTTTCAGAATGGGTATAATTATCTACACAGTCTAACCAGATGATATTATTCCCGAATTTTACCTCATGGGTTCTGGAAACAGTTGGATTATTAATCGGTTTTTCTTCAACATTCAGATGTAAAATATCCCTGTAAAAAGCAACCGTTTTTTCATATTTATTTTTGGGAATTTTTATGGCGATATTTATTCCTGCTTCAAATTTTGTATCCATATTTTAGGCTTAACAGTGGTAAAAAATTCAAGTATTATTGGGATCAATCTATTTCAAAAAACCGTTGAGATAGTTCAGAATTGTTGCGGTTTGCATCATCAGGCTGACATGGCTTTGCCCCGGAACAATTGCCAGTTGGGATTTGGGCATAGGCCCCATATCTGCAGACACTCCACCGCCTAATAATTTATAAGTTTTTGCCAGCTCGGTTTTATCTAAACCATCATTATCTCCAGCAATAATTAAAACAGGCGCTGAAATTTTAGAAATATTATCATCACCCAGGTCGAATGGTTGTCCGGCAGTAGCTATCATCTGCTCCAGAAATTTTGTCCATTTTGTTTTATCGGGAGCTACGGCATCATAAGCGGTATGCATAGGGCTGTTCATGAAGAGCTCAGGTTTCATCCCTTTAAATGCACTATTAACTTCAGGCAGCCAGCCGCTATTTTTATAAGTTGAAGAAATAATGACCAGCTTATTCAGTCTTTGCGGGCTCTGTATTGCCAGCTGATAAGCGATTGCCCCGCCAAAGCTATATCCTGCTACATCTGCCTTATCAATTTTAAGATAGTCCATGACCTTTGTCACATCATTCGCCAGATCAGTATGTGATAATTTCCGTTCTGAAAACGGAGTATGTCCATGTCCCTGTAATTCAACAGCGATTACTTTTCTGTTTTTTGACAGTTCCGGGATCAACTCGCCCCAATTCATATCAATCGTCATGAAGGCACCATGCAGCAATACAATGGGCTTTCCTTTGCCATAGACCTCGTAGTAAACTTTGATGCCATTAACAGGTGCATAGCCACTTTCAGATGGTTTCACTTTTTGCCCGTAAACCTGTGATGTAATAGCGATAACAGTAAAAATCAGTAATGACTTCAGGGTTGAGAATTTGAATACACTTTTCATAATATTGTCGGATTTGGTAGTTAAACTTTTAACCAAAATTAGCAAGTCATTATGAAATTCCACTTGTCACAAGACAAGATTTTACTTAAACGAAATCAGTTCTTATACATTCTGTTTAATAGGGTGTTTTCGCACTTTTAAACATATCATATTTTACACAATTTCAGAAAGTTTAAGGTAAAAAATAAAATAATCGCGCGATTGAAGATAAATATTTTCACAATAATTCAACAAAAATTGATAAAAATTTATTAATTTCGGATAGAACTAAACCTAAAATATTATGAAAAATTTAAAGAAAATCGAAAGACAGGAATTGAAAACAATTAAGGGTGGTATTGACTGCAGAGGCGGACAGCTTTGTTTAATCGGCGGAAAGTGGCAATGCATGCCATATGACGGATGTGGTGGTGGAAACCAGCCTTAAGTTTTAATTTAATTATCTGGCTATGAAAAATTCTAAAAAAATTTCAAGAGATCAGTTGAAGAATATTAATGGCGGAGCAGTGAGTTGTTCCGAAGCATGCTGTCCTCCTCCGGGAATAAAGAGATGTCCCTGGGTGATTTGCATAGCACCATGTGAGATATTAAGCTAAAACATTGTATTCTCCAAAATAAAGACCTGTAATTCGTATGAATTGCAGGTTTCTATTTTAAATTCTCTATGTCTTTTTTTTTTCAAGACTATATTTTTAATGTAAATTTATTCTTCATTCAAAAAAGTCTCCTCAATCAGATTGGGAGACTTAAAAATTACAATTAGATTGTTCAAACCTATTGAAATATCTTTACTGTTCAACTATTGTAAGCGCATTGTAAGCCCCGCTTCCTGAGACATCGAATTGGCTGATTGTACCATCAAATGCTACTGTAATCCATGTAAAAGGTCTTAATTTGCTGCCTTTATTCAGGTATACACTTACTGTACAGGCTGAACCTACGGGTACTGCATTGGGACTTGCTCCGGTATCAGAAGCATATCCATTATTTGTTTTGATTCTTTGTGTAATGGTGCCGGCAGAATCTCTCACTTCCCAAATTGCTTCAGTTTGATTATTGGCCCCGGTATTAACCTGGCTGGATTGTAATGCAAATGTAAAAGTTGCAAAATATACACCATCACGCGGTGCTGTAAATTCACCTGTAGCCGGGTCGAAATTTGAGGTTGGAACTCCAGAATCAGAGTCTAACTTCTCAGTCCAGTTCGTTAAATAAGAAGATCTTCTTTGAACTACGCCGGATTTGGTTCCTATTTCTGAGGGAGCAGCACTTTCAAATACATAGGTATCCTGAGTTGTTTTACTTGCCATTACTATAATACGCGGCTTCCCTTTAGGAAAAAAACTAACCCAGTTTGAACCGTCGGAAAATTCTAAATATCCTTTTACACCAATGGCAGGACTTGCAATATACCTTAGTGCACCAGCCCCGGCCTGAGCAGCAGTTTTCGCCGTATTTCCAATAGCTACAGAACTATTGGTTCCACCACGCAGATCCAGAGCTACCTTAGGATTGGAAACCATAACACCTGCCCTTCCCGAACTATTAATTATAATATTACCGGCATCCGTTTTAACTTCAAGAGGATTTGAAGGATTGGAGACTCCTATTCCTATTTGACCGCTTACATATGTTACTTTCAGTGACAAAACAATAACAGCACTGATCAATTTTTTTATTCTATTTTTTCGTCCCATTATCATGTATTTTATAATTCACTAATACTTAAATTATTTAATTTGCTGTCATTTAAAGTATTTCGGGCACTGCCTATATTATGCCTGATGCTAAATTTTATAGTATTATCTTTTTTAAGGTTGAAAATAGCATTGCAATTACCACTTATGTAATTACTTACTGTACCAGCCTGAAAAGCAGGATAAGAATTTATTGTTTTAAATACAGGAATGTTATCTGTACTTTGATTGCTTTCTATTGCAGTTTCTATAAAGGTATTTTTAGGGATATTTCCATTAGCCAGCGTGATGTTGAAAGAAACCAGATAAAAACCATCACGAGGAGCTTTAAAAATTCCTGTGGAAGGATCAAAGTCTCCAGCAGCACCAGCACCTAAATCAACTGTTTCTGTCCAATCTGTAATAACCATCGAAGCTGCACTTGGAATACTTTGTGCAGAGCCTTTACTGGCATTTACCAGTGCTTTGGTTGGAGCAGTAAGTGGCAATGCAATCCATTGTTCCCCGTCAGAATATTCTAAAAATCCACCGTTATTGTAGCGTATGGCACCTCCTCCCGCTGCAGAAGGGCTCTGTGTATTATTGCCTAAGCCAATAGTTCCCTGGTCAGATGAAGACCTCAGATCAACTTTAGTAACCGGATTTAAAAGTCCAAAGCCAACCTGACCTTGTGGTGTAATCACAACATCATTAGATATTTTTGTTGCATCGGGTGCAGAGCCGTTATCTTTTCCCGCATCTATATGTAAAGGTTGTGCAGGCGTAGGAGTGAAAAACCCTATTTGTGCTGTTGTTTTAGTTGCAGAAAAAAATAAAATACAAGCAAATAGTTTATAAGTTATAATGATCTTCTTTTTCATAATCTATATCTTAATGTTCTATTATGGTTAAATTGTTAAATCCATCATCTGGATTTGCAGGATTAGAAGAATCAGTTGTAACCCTTAGCGGAATAGCGCCTGAGGTTAGATTTTGGTATAGTCTGGCACTTACCTTAGTCCCTGCAGTAAGCGTGAGGGTAACGGTACTTGATCCTCCAGCCTGCGTTGAACGTGTAGAATTTGCATCATCAGATGTGCCTGTCATAGACTGGCCGAAAGTTTTATATACACTGGCAAGAACAGTGTTTGTAGTAGGATTATAAAATTGCGATTCAACTCTGGAACCATCACTAATAACAGCTCCGTTAAAATTGAATGTTAATAAAAAAGTATACGTCCCATTTCGGGGAGCTGTAAACTCGCCAGAGCTTGGATCAAAACTATTGCTCATGTCACGTACCTCGTTCCAATTAATAATGGTTGTTGCAGAAGCAGAAGGTATAGATTGGCTTACGATTTTACGAACAACGATTACAGCCTTTTGAGGGGCAATATAAGCTTTGTGCCATACAGCGCCATCAGAGACTTCAATTTTTGCTCCTACCGGTATACTGTTTACATCATATCGTGTAGCACCCGCACCTGCTGCTACTGCAGACATCGTTGTGGTTCCTAAACCAAGAGCATTTTCATTTCCTGCAGATCTGATATCTAGCTGAACCTGAGGATTAAGCACTCCAGCACCAATGAATCCTGTTGTTTTGTTTACAATAACATCATTAGAAACTTGTATTGCCGTTGGTGTTCCCGAAGCAGGATTATCCTTAGCTCCATCTACATGTAAAATACCTTGTGGATTATTTGTACCAATCCCTATTTGCCCATTCAGTATATTGATAAGGAGGCAACAAGGCAGCATCAGTGTTTTATGTATTTTTTTTCTCATATTCTCATTTAAAAATTTGAGGTGATAGAGGTTGTTAATCCTCGCTCACAACTCAATGATAAGATTAAACAGCCTTTCATAAGTTATTTTAATCATTTATAAACCGGATTTCAAACTGAAAATAATATCTTCAACAAAACGTACATTTATTACATGAATCATCCATGTGGGTTTAATAATGTAGCAGCCTATCAATAAAAATGTTGTGTTTGAGGGATTAGGCAAATGTGTTTTTAGAATCTTGTTTTCATTGATGTAAACATCAGGTCAATAATAATTTTTTGCAAAATTGTTGATTTTTCGCAATCAGACAAAGCATACCCTATCGATAGATTTCGATATATCAATAGATATTTTATAAGTTTAAGATTCTTAAAGGATTTTAGTATTACTACTATTCGGATATTTTCAAAAAAAGAAAATGGTCAGGTTAATCTTTTGTCAGGTAGTAAATAGATCATTTTCAGATTATGATTATTTAGCACTTTGAATACCTACATAAAAACAAAAAAAGCTGTAAAATATTTTACAGCTTTTGTACTATTTAATTTAATAGTCTGCGGAGAGTGAGGGATTCGAACCCCCGGACCTGTTACAGTCAACAGTTTTCAAGACTGCCGCAATCGACCACTCTGCCAACTCTCCTTCAACTCCGGTTATACCGTTGTTTTCAGTGGTGCAAATATATAAAGTTTTTTATTACTGACAAAATATTTTTTGAAGAAAATTTATATTTCTATGTCTTTCAACAAAATTCTATTTTTCCAGGCTGTTAAATCAGAATCATTAACAACTCAACTTCAATTATTTACCCTTTAACAAAGGTATTCAGCCTTCATCGATATTTTTTAATGCATATTTTTAACCGTAATAATATTCGGTAGTAACATCTCCGCTAAAAGCCGGATGCATGTCCTGTTTCTGCATATTCAGTTCAAATAATCTTTCACCATTTTTATTTCCTCCCCGTATTTTCAAAGAATACCATCCATTTTCTAAGGATAAAGTAATGCTGTTTTCATCATTGATGGAAGTAATGTCTTTTAAATAGCCAATACCAACCACTTTTACTTCATTATTAGCGGTCTGAAATATCCAGCCTCTGGACTCCACCTCTACCTCATCATCATTCAAAATCTTTTCATCATTCACAGAGACCCGGAATGCATAATGGTCTTCTTCTACGCCTATTATAGGGATTGCAATTCCTGATTTTGTTATTTCATCTCCATGTTCATTTTCTACGAAATATTTTAAAATATTAGTACCCGGAAGATGATTTTCCTGCAGGTAGTTTGCTAAAAGCTGCGGGCTGAACACCACAAAACCTTTAAGTTCTGAGAATATTTTCTTCATATATATTTGGATTGGATTTGGATTAAGTTTTATCTGTTTACCATGTTATCACATGTTCAGATTGTTTTTTAATGTTTTGATCAGTCCAGTTCGGCCCGTGAAAACAAATCTTTCATTAAAATTTCATCTTCACATGCTTTTTTAAAGTTTAAAATAAAATCTTTCAACTTTTCTGAATCGGAAGAGTAAGCACAAAACATTCCTGCTTCAGGATCAAAATGGATGATATCAATGAGTTCTGCTTTTTGTTCTTTAATAAAAACATCCGCCAACGAAGCCCAATCATAACCATTTCCTTCAAAACCTTCATCAGCACGGCTATCAAATATTTTCTGTTTATACCCTCCAGCATCTAAACACACTGAAAAGCTGTTTGAATGTTCAACCCAAAAAAACGGCTTGATTGCTTCTTTTAAATCATTAATTCCCATAGTTTGTTTTTTATTGCCGGACTACTTATTTTACTCGCCATTTAATACGAAAATTATGAATCTATTTTTAGAACAATTTTATCTTCTCTATTAAAATCTTTATTTTTTCTTATAAATGCATCTTTTCCCCTAAGAAAAAAACCATATTCTTCAAGCTCTGTCATTAGTAATTTTACTATTTCTATAAAAGTTTCTTTCATTTTAGGGGCAAATGATCATCTCAAATTCACTTAAGCTATTTTCCTGTTACTCAATAACCTCTTCCAGCCAATTGGTATACCAACCTTCAAAAGACATTCTCAAACCATTGTCATCCAGTAAAGGATTTATTCCACCATAATCAGCTCTATCATCAGTCCAAATATTTCCATATTCACGTCCATTTACAACCAAAAGATAAGTACAACCATGTCCAATATGGCAAATCTGCAAACATCCATTTATATGGACTGTATCCATATATGGGTTTAACTGATTTTCATCCGGTCGCTCTCCACCATCCCAATCAATATCAAAAATCCAGTCTTCATTCCAGCTTTCAGAATAAGGGAAAGGTATTGACAAATTAATCACAGGCTTTGTTTTAAGTTTAAAGTCAATCATTGATTCCTGTAATGATAAGAGTCCATAATCTGGTCCAATACAACCATTCCCTATTTTGGTAATGAAATCTCTGTAATCTTCAGGAAACCTAATCTTCTGATTGCTCTCAATAGAAAAAACTTCTGATTCAGCAATAACAGGATTAAGAAAAAACTCTTTTGGTATTATTGTATTTAACTTTTCTGGGTTGGCCTGAATGTAATTTAGTTTCTCTTTTATGTAATTTATGTTCATTATGTATTATTTATATCCTTTAAATGTAACTTCTCCACCTTCCCATTTGTAGGAGATATCCATTTCATGTTTATTTGCAAAAGCTTCAAGTCCCTTTAAACATCTATCACAAGGAGGTAAAGTTGATAGTTGTCCTTTCCCTCCTTTTGTCATTTGTCCCATTGATATTATTTCCAAATTAGTTCCTTTTAAACTTCCTCCTTTTGTATTTTCCAAATGTTCTAATAATTTTGCTTCACTATGTCCTCTAGCTCCAAATCCATTAAAAGGAGCTTTCGATGAACCAGGAGTACTATACCAAGAATAGCCTCCTCTAGGCGTTGTTACGGGAACTCCATCAAGAGATCCTATCACTTCATGTAATCCAAAAACATCAATCCATGCATTTATATCTCTCACATACCCATAAGCTGTAGGGTTATTTCCTAATAATCCTATCGGATCTTTGCTTATATAAATTCCCGATTCACTATCATAATATCTAAAACGATTATAATAAAGACCTGCTGTTTCTACATCCTCATACTGCCCAAGCTGTCTGAATGGAATGAAATATTCGCTTTCTTTAAGGACTCTAAACTTTCCAAAAATATCGTACTCTGCATTCCAGATTAAACTTCCGTCTTCATCATAAGCTTGTACTGGTCTGCCTATATAATCTGAAATAATAGAGGCTTTCCTACCATTTTCTATTTTCGCGCTCGGTACATGACTTCCTCTTTCATACACCCAGGTCACAACATTCTCCACAGGTTCTTTTTCCACAATGACATTTCCGTCATCATCTACAACCGTTACAGGAACTTCTTCAGCATCATAGCTCCATTCATGTAGGAGAACATTACCATCCCAAATATAACGAGTTATTTTCTTTAGGCCAATTTTTGAGGTTCTTCTTCCGAGAGCATCATACTCAAAGCTTACATCTTTGCCGTCAGGGCGTTTTACATTGGCCAGCATTCCGTTAGCATTCCAGGAATACGCCCAGTCTCCGGAGGACCATTCCGGGTTTTGGATTTCTGTTGGAAAGTCTTCAGTTACATTGGGTAAATCAGCTCCATTCGGCAATTTTGGGCTGTTCAGCCAATCTGAAGCAATGGTTTTATAATAAGGATGTGTATTCTCTTGTTCTTCTTTATATTCCGGCCTGGCATTGTTGATTGGCCGTTTACTTTTTAACAATAAATTTCCTTCTTCATCATAATGGTAAAACCAGTTTTTATCGCGCATCAGCTTTCCTCCTTTGTCGTAGACGCGGTCAGTCTGCCGGGCACTTTCATATAAGCATCCTGTAGCATCCGGATTTTTATACTGTACCTCCCCGTTGGAATATTCTGCAGCGACAAGGCTTCCGAAAGCATCGTAATCGAACCTTGTTCTTCCTCCCGTCACCCTGTCCAGCGTATGCAGCAAACGGCTTCCAGCTCCCCAGTCATAATCTTTATGGAAAGTGGTATTGGTTTTATTCACGGTTACTTTCTGACTTACCGGCATTCCAATATGGTCAAATTCAAAGGTGCTTTCTACCCCGCCGGTCATTTCACGGGAATGCATCTGCCCGTTCCGGCTGATCTCAAGATTCATCTGCCAGGGTGCAAACACTTCCGCAGTAGCGGCAGTTACCGTTTTAAGCTGTCCCAGATCATTATAAGAATAGTCTACTTCGGCTCCTAAGCTACTTTTCAAACCGATCAGATTTGCCTGAGTGTCATATTCATATTGAATGGTATGTGCACCCTGTTTTTCACTGGTGATCTGTCCTAATTTATTTCTCTGAAAAGCTACACTGCTGTTTTCATTATCTGCTTTAACCAATAATCCTGAGGAATCATACTGATAGGCTTCCCAGGTTCCGTCGGGATAATGGGTCTGTGTTAATCTTCCGCCCAGATCATATTCATAAAAAATATCTTTTCCGTGGGGAGTTCTGGTTTGGGTAACCAGACCGTCTTTACCTCTTACAAAGAACTTTTTCTGACCGTCAAACCCTGTTTCCCCTGTGATTTCGTTATTATAGTTTCTTTCAAACTGATAAATTTCTCCTTTTTCATTGGTAATGCTCATCAGGTTTTCATAGGCATCATATCCAAAAACTAAGGTTTCCTCTTTTTTATGCGTCAGTGAATTCCTACGAACCTGGCGTTTCAAACTTCCCATTGGGGTATAACTCATCAACCATTCTGCACGCCCATCGGTAGCATACACAGGAAGATCATAGGCATCATAGCGGAGTTTTAATGGGAATTGTCCCTGCTCGTTCACCTCAACCACTCTTCCCATTTTATCTCTGTCCCAGAGGGTTCTGTTCAAAGGTTGCGGACTGAATACCAGCAATCTTCCATATTCATCATATTTCCAGTACTGTTCGGCTCCGGCAGTGTTGGTGAGTTGAATAAGCTGCCCTCTCTGGTTATATTGATAATAGGTAACAATCTCTTCGCTACTGCTGCTTTCAGGAACTCTGCCACCGTCTGCATACTCATAGTATACACTTTCTTCGGCAGGATCGGTATAGCTGATCAGTTTTCCCTCTTCATCATAGATCCATGTTTCCGAAGCTCCCGAAGGGGAGAAACGGGCAATTACCTGTCCGAATTCATTGTACTGATAATGGTATTCTTCTCCATCCGGGGTATGGAAAATTTTAATATTTCCCATTTCATCATAGGTATACCCCTGGACACGTCCTTCAGGCGTTCCCAGCATCTTTAGTTCGTTGTGCACTGTAAAATCGTACCATGTTTCTCCACCCTCTCCATCTACTTTTTTGTAAACCAAAAAATTTTCATCGTAATGATATTCCTCTGTTTTATTGTTTTGCTTTGGATAGATAACTTCTGTAAAGCCTTCCTCATCATGGTAATGAAGTTTTCCTTCCATATATCCATCTACTCCTTTGGTGTGGGTTACTCTTCCTTCTGCATCATATTCCCACTGATAACTCATTCCGTTTCGGTTGGTTCTTTTTACAACCTGATTTTTTCCATCATACTCAAAGACAATTGCTTTTTTGTGAATGTCCCAGACATGAACAAGATTACCACGCTCATCATAATCATACCTAACCTGTAGATCTCTCTGCTTTTTATAACAATAATAAACTTCTGTTACTTTTTTATACTCAGGATGGATAACCGTTTCAATACTGAATCCACTTTTTACATCTTTTATACTTTTCAGGACAATATTCCGGTCTTCATATTCATATTCTCTGATCGTGCCATCTCCATATTCAATACGAATCACCTTATAAATTGTTCCTTCTGTAAGATGATGGAAACGTTTATAGGTATAAATATCGGTTCCTTTGCGGATCACCCAAATACTGCTGCTTGGTCTGTACTGCCATATTTTCTGATCTCTGAAATAGGTCATTTCTTCACCAATTTCAGGTGCGGGAATCAACATGGCAATATTTTCGTCAGGATGCATCCAACCGGCAAACTTATTGTTTTCTTCAGGAAGAATAAACAGATCATGAGTATTGAAAATGCCATTTCCAAGAGGTCCAAAATCATAAGGCCGGTCGCTGTGCCAAATATTTTTCCAGGTTAAAGGTGTACTGCCCTGAATAATAAAATCTTCCCATTCAAAAACCATAGCACCGGTTGCAAAATTCACAGGTTCAAGGCCGTAATGGCATAATTTTTTGGATAAGGCATTGGCCAATTTAAATTTATTGAAAGGAGCTTTTTTAAGAACACTGTTGTTCAGCTTTTTTAAACCATTAGCTCCCAGTTTTCCTATTTTCTTGGTCAGGCTTCTCATTAAAAACATCCCGGCAAGACGCATCAGCATTTCTCCGGGCGTATAGACATGGGGAACAAAAGCTCCTCCCACCAATACAGGCCCTCCCGTATTGATCTGAATATACATGCTTGAAAAGTTATTATAGAAGGCAAAATATGCCAGTGGGTTTTTCTTTGGTTTATCCGGCATTGCAGGCAGCATCGTCATTCCGAAAGGGAATCCCATACAGGTAAGAACCTGCTGCGGCTGGTTTCCACTCATTTTACTTCCCTGTGCCAAAACGGTCTGCGAACCATAATACACTTCTCCTTCGTGTGGGGCTTCCTGAGGAAAAGGGATAATGTATACCGGAATAAGTGATGTGATATGCCTGAACGGAATCACTACTCCCATTACACTTGTGGTGGTAGTTGCTTTGTGTCTTCCGTGAACGTATATTGAACCTCCCATCGGAATACTTTCCGGCAGTGAGGGCATCAGATTTCTTGCAAACTGTGGAATCGGGATGGTGATGGTAATGTAATCCATGATGTCAAAAACAATCCCGATAAAAGGATGCGGTAATGGCAGTGGAATCAGCATAAATGAAGGCGGCGGCGGGATCAGTGTCCAGTGGATATCAATGGCCAGCACAATATCAAAATGCTTACTCGTGTGCTGAATGGCAGTGGAAGGCATTGCCGGAGTATTCACTTTGATCAGCTTCACTTTACTTTCTGGAGCTGCTTTTTCGGCAGTCACAGCGCTGTCTCCACCTCCGCCGCCACTACTTTTCGCAGGTTGAGCATCGTCTCCTCCAGCTAAGGATTTAACCATAGAAACAGGATTCAGGGAATCAACATTATTTTTCATTCCGTTCTTCCACCCCTGCTTGGTTTTGTCCCAGCTCACTGAAGTAACGTCTGCGTTCACCTTCAGGGAGCGGTCCGGGTTCATATCCGGTTTTGCAACCTTTATGGGATTTACTGTCTTTTTATTCAGATCTGCCATGATTCTTTTAATTTGAGATTACCCTGCTTTTGGTTTTTCTACACTTACCCTCCAGTCATCACCAAAATAAGTCTTCATTTCATTGTCCAGTTTTGTTTTTTTATCATGATCTCCTTCGTATTTGAGAATCAACATTGAGGCTACAAACCGCAGGCTGCTCTGTTCCCGTACCGAAGGATCCATTAACTTTGCTATGTCGAGGCATTTTTCAAAATACCTTATCATTTTATCTCTTGTCAGCACAGTATCATTTAATGTTCCAATGATTCTGTAACATTCAATAGCCATTGCATATTCACCAATCTTTTGTGCTGTTTCTGCAGCTTTTTCAAATATTTTTTCTGCCTTTGATTTTTTGGAATTTCCTAGCAGATGGCTTCCGTAATTCATATACATCTGAACTGCCAGAGGTGAATCTGGTTCTACTTCTTCAAATATGATCCGGTAAGTATCTTCTGCTCTGTCTTTTTTTCTGTCTGCTGTATACGCCTGGGTAAGCATAAAATAGGCAGAGATTTCTCCCTGTTTATTCTTTTGTTCTTTAGCCAGCTTCACTGCTGTTTTCAAGGCATGTTCCGCTTCTTTGAATCTTTCTTTACTTAAATGATTACTCGCTATAAGAATCTGCTGCTGAAAATCAGTATCCGGACTGTTTTTCTTCCGGTTAGTATGTGCTGCAGTATTCTGCATTAACTGATGAATATCCACTTCTACTCTGAAACTGTGTGCTGATGGAATCTGTGATAGTGTTCTATAGGTATGGTGTTCTGCCCAGACCAGTTTAATGTCTTTATGTTCTGATATTTCACACATCCTGCACCATTCTTTCACCCATAGAGAGAGCTCTTCCGTATCATTGATCCTGAGCGGAGCAATATAAAGGTAGATTTTTGAATCCTTAATATTGGGGAAGTTTTTCTTTAATTCCAGCAAAGGATAAAATGCTTTGTAGGCATCAGTTTTAAAAGCTTTTTCCGGATCTTTGAAGTCCCAATCCGGAATATTCTCTTCACTTTTCTTCAGCATTTCATAGAATTCGGTCCATTCATCCAGTAAAGTCTGTCCAAAGGATTTCATCCCGTTAAATTCCTGGTAATGGAGTAAAAAAATATCATCCCCTTCTTCATCTTCGGAGAGTTTTGATTTGATAAATCCGTCAAAAAGATCGGTTTCATGTTTTTCTCCTATACAGATCAGCATAGGTTTTTCTTCGTTCTTTGAAACGACTTTCTGCCATTGTCTTTTTAACTTAACCAACTCCAAATCTACTGGATTCATCTGCTTTTAATTCAGTTTTACAGTTCCACTTACAATATTTGTTTCACTTCCGCCGCCTACATTTATTTTTCCTCCACTGCTGAGATTGGCTTCGGTATCCCCTCTCATGGAAAGGGTTTTGGTTCCAATATCCAGGGTATCAGACTTGATTCCGACTCCGGAAGTAGGATCACCATCTTCAGGACCTACTCCAACGCCGATACTAGAGGTTCCTCCGACTCCGATATTAATCCCCTGTACAAATATTTCTTTTCCTTTAATCTGAATATTTCCATCTTTATCCATATAAATAGAACTGCTTCCACAAGTAAGCGTAATAGAAATCTTACTGTCTATGCTTATATTTCCTGCACCATCCAGAAAAACGGAATTTTGGTCTTTATCTCTCACGGTAATTCCTCCGCCATCATCCAAGCTCATGGTATGTCCGCTTTTACTGCTTAAGCTTTTAATATTATTTCCGGTTCCGCCGCCGCCGCCAACTCCACCATGAAACATTCCTCCCATCACAAAAGGACGGTCAGGATGCTGATGGGCAAAGTTGACTACTACCTGATCACCCTCTTCCGGAATCGCCATAAAGCCACGGTTTTTACTTACTTTTTCGCTTCCGCCACCATCGGGAGTCATCACCCGGATGTATTCTGTAGTGGTAGAGCCGTTCTGCCAGTCGAACTGAACTTTAACTCTTCCTTGATTTAAGGGGTCTGTATTAGAAATTACTTTAGCAAATTGTGCATCTGCTTTCGGAGTATGGAACTCAGGTCGTGGAATAAATCCTGTGTCAGAAGCTATTGCCTCAAATGTTCCGGTATAATATCCTCTTGCATCCACCTCGTGATACATATCTATAATCATCAGTTTGGTGAAGTACGTTGTTTCACTGCTTTCTGCTTTCCGCATTTCAATATCAGCAATACAACCCGGATACAGGAATGGCACTGTAGTAACACCTGAAATAACAAATACTTCTGAAGCTTTACTTCCTGCTGTTCCTTTCTGAGAGTTTTCTACGTCCATAAAAGACACTGCTTTTATCGGAGCTACTCTCAATGAAGGAGTTGTAAAAGTTTTTTCTGATATTTCATAAGCCCTTTTAGCAATATCTGAAGTATGGGTAATCTTAGAATTCCCTGCAGTTAATTTCTCATTTTTACTACTGTTATATCCATAAAATGAGGGATTTACGTGCTGGGCTTTCATTTTGATTTTTACGTCACTCACACTGCTTCCGTAAGTGAGTTTCACGGGTTTTTCCTGAGGTGGAAGTTTCCCGAAATGCAGGACTTCACCATCATAATAAAACTGTTCTCCATATGCTTCTGCTATTCTTGCCAGATAATTGTAATGGGTTTCTTCATATTGTGAGCTGTACGAAATGTTTCCGTGTGCGGCATCTACCCTGAAATCAAAGGAATTTTGTCCTAGGCCTTCTTTAATCACCTGATCTGCAATACTGTTCAGGCTTATCTCCTGTGCTCCGCCAAAACTCTGAATGTGAGGAGCTGCATCTAAAAGAACAGTAGGACTTGAACCTGTAAGAACAATATTTCCCAGACTTCCTTTTTCCTGACTGAACCCTACTTCGGTAATGACTCCTACAAAGTTTCTTTCAGGACCGTCTTCAACGTCTTTGTATCTGAAAATCACTGTAATTCTTTTTCCCAGAAAGTTCTGAGCTTCTTCCAGATTATGGTTTTCCGAGCTTCCCAGAGTATCGTGAGCCAGCATAAGATCGAACTCGTGATGCTTTACAGCACTTTGTTTTAGCTGAAAATGTTTGAAATGTTTGATTACTTTTCCATCAATTACAATTTCAAGTTTTATCACACGGTTGATTCCTGCTACCTGATTGCCGGGGATTGTATTGGCATTATAGATTCCAGAAGTAGGCTGTTTTGACCATACTTTGTCTTCTACCAATGTGGGTGGATTAGGTTGTTTAACCTGATTCATAAACATTTGGGAACCGCTTTGAACCATTCCGGTGTAAGCTTGCGCCTGAACCATCTTTTCAGTAGCTTTTTTTATAGATCCACTCGATTTTTCCTGTACTTTCTGGGCAGCTTTACTTACTGCCTGATCTTTAAGAGACTCTTTCAGATTGTCTGCAGCTGGAATTTTATCTTTGGAAACAGGCATTTTGGGTGAATGATCGTCCTGAAACATAGTTATAATATTTTGATTGATTGGATGTCAAATTTTTTAAGGCTAAAATCTACCTGAGTCAAAAAGATCAGATATATTTTCGTTATCCGTGTTCTATTCTAAGGAATAAAATCCGGATATTGGGATCAAAACAGGGTATAATGTAATAAGTAAAAAAAGGTAAAGCAGCGTATTATATCTACTTTATTCCCCTGCTGAATTCAAGGATTTCTCCTGGGTTTATGGTGATGATTGGCAAATTTTAATCATTATTATTTTTTTGTAATTGGATTGGTGGTATTACAAAGATAAAACGCTAATCTCTATTCAAAAAATTTTCAGTAACTAATCTGAAATTTTGTAGTAGTTCTACGACTTTTCATCCATAATTCCAAAACAAATGATTAAAAAAATAAAATAAATATCTCTTTATCAGATGAATATTTAACAATTTTTAATAAATAAAAACAATAAATTTATCACTTATGATAGAAATAAACTAAAATAAAACTGAATTTCAACAATAAAAAAACCAGCCGCAAATTCATTATTTACAGCTGGTTTTAAATTTAATACAATAAATAAAATCATTTTTACGGTTTCCGGAGTTCTGATACTTTTTTCAGATAAACATCCGTCTGATCCAGGAATTCCTGATTGGTCTGTTGTACCTGAATGTGAGGAATAATTCCCTGACCTATTTTCTGGTCGGGAAGATTCTGTGCGTCCTGAATAACATGCACAATAGAGAATCCTGTCTGGATACCGGTATTGGGAAGTTCATATACCAGCGGAAGATGACCGTTATGTTCATAATATCCTCCTACTGTTTCTTTTCCGATCACAATGGCATTGGTATAGGACTTAATCAGAGAAGCCAGATGGGAGGCTGCCGAAGCAACACGCTGATCTACTAATAAATAAAGTTGCCCTTTAAAAGTTTTGTCATTAGGCATTATAGAAGGATTTTTATCATCTGCCCAATAGTATTTCCCCTGAACGGCTTTAGGATATAATGATTTCAGGTAAGCGTTCAAACCGGTTTTATCTGTTACTCCATTCGATAGAAAAAGAGGTGTAATCACCAGTTTTTCTTCCATAGGAACTTCATTGAATTTTGTATAGGCATAATGGCTGTCACGGAAAGGTCTTTGTGTAAGATAAGAAAATACTTTTTCATAAAGAGCTCCTGTACCTCCGGTATTTCCTCTGAGATCTATGATCAGGTTTTCTGTTTTTTCGCGTTCCAGGGTGTCCATCATCTGGTCAAGAAAAGTACTGAATTTTTTATAGGCAGGATCGTCTTTCCCGGTTGCAAAATCAAAACCTCTCAAAGATAAGCGGTAGATTCCATCTCCTTCTTTATTCAGACTGTATTTTTCAGAAAGCAGTTTTTTGTCAAATGCAAGCGAATATCTTGAATCCTGAAGTTTTTTAAAGTTCTCCAACGATATTCCCGGCAGTGATATCTCTTTTACGATCCCGCTCCATTTATAGTTGATAACATAGTTTTTGTGGGTTCCAAATTCTATATAAAATTTATCCAGCATTCCTCTTTCAAAGCCTGTTGTTTCTTTGTAAGGTATAGAATATCCGTCAGAAAAATAATATTGGGAAAAGCGGCTGATCATCTCTTTTGCAGGAACTCCGTTGATGGAAAGAATTTCAGCACCAAGAGGCAATACATTGTCTTTTGAATCCTGAAGCAGACGACCGTCAATATTCTTGAGTGTAATGGGTAAATATTCCGGTTTTTGTGTGAGATAATAAGAAGCATGGTTGGGAAGGTCTGTATAGTTATGACAGCTTCCTTCAAATCCGGTAACCTTTGCAATTACTTTATAAAAATCAAAAATATTTTTACTGTTTCTCGCTTCTTCCTCGGCCTGTTGGTAAATACTGTCAATTTGTTTTTTTGTTCTGTACACATACAGTCCGGAATTTGCTTTTTCCCTTATAGAACGGAATGTTCTAAGGTCTTCTACAAACTGATCAGTAGTGAACTGACCATTAATAACAGGTACATTTTTGGATTCTGTAATGGAAACTTTGGCTGTTTTACTTTTTTCAGTATAGGATTTAGCCCAGATTTTCAGTTCATATTTTTTCCCTTTTTCCGGGGTAAAGTAGAATCTTTCAACACTTTTTATTCCTCTGGAATCATCCTGTTCTTTTACTTTTTTTCCATCCATAAACAGCGCAATACCGAGATTGGCATCTGCAGACTGTACTGAGATCCAGGAGGGTTTATGAGATTGGGGAGAATACTTTAAGGTGTCTCCGGGTTTCAGATCTGAATGAGTTTGTGCATAGGCACTGTTTAGAAACAGTATTAGAGGAATGATAAAAGGTCTGGCCATTATTATTTTTTGAATGGGCTAATATACAAATTAACCCTAATGGGTTGAAATTCTTCCCACACTCCTTTTATCCTATAGTTTCACGCTCAGTTCCTGAACTTCTTCGGCAGAAAATCCGTAGATCTGTGGTGTTTTTACATCAAGAAGATTGAGATAGATGTATAATTCTGCCCTGTGATGAATCTCATGTTCTATCATGGCGCGGAGCCATTTCCAGACAGAGATTTCACTGTTGGCCGGAGTCAGGCATTTGCGGGTAAGATCTTCATCAGAAAGACCATTGATAATTCCTAACGTTTGTCTGTGCATTTCATTGAAAAACTTCACGGTATCTTCATACCCGTCAGCCAGTTCTTTTCCACATCCCGGATAAGCACTTTTCTTGCCTTTAATCGTTTCTCCATACATATACCGTTCTATGGTGGCAATATGTCTTATCTGATCACCAATGGTAAACTTCCCGGGTTTATAGGAGTAATCTATATGTTCAGGCGGAACAACTGCAATAATGCGGTTGGTTCTTTCCCTTATTTTCTCATAATAATTGATAAATGACTGTACCGTTTTTATTTCCATATTTATTGGGATTTGGCTTATCTGCTTTTGCAGGATGAATATAAGAAATCTAATGGGAGAAGTTTTGATTTTATTATAAATTATTCATAAAAATTTAAAAAAATCCCCAATATGTGATCGTAAAATTTGGAAGCTTATTAAATATCCAATATTTTAGATAAAAAATAACCATGATGAAAATAGGAATTTGCTTGTGCATTATACTATTAGGCCTTAACAATATCACTGCTCAGTCTGCAAAAATTGACACTGAAAAGCTGCTTGAATATTATGAGACACAACGCTATGCCGATGCTGCCAAATACCTTCAAAGCATATATCCCGGAGATACACAGGATGTAAAAGCTCTTTCACAAATAGCCTACTGCAATATGATGGCCGGAAAACTTCCGGAAGCAGAGAAAAATTATATAAAGATCAATACCATACAACCGAACAGCCTGCCTACTCTATTTAGTCTGGCCAGCATCAATTCCAGACGGGGCAATGCAACCAATGCCAAGGCTTATCTTCAACAGATCATTCAGTTGGATAGTCTTAACTTCAATGCTTATAAACAGCTCGCGGCCTATGCTGATACTCCTGAAACCAAACTGAACTACCTCAAAAAAGCGAGCTCTCTGAATTCTACTGATCCTGATGTAGCTTATGATCTTTCTCTGACTTACAGTGGTCTGAAACAATACCAGCCTGCATATGATGTTTTGAAAACAGCCATTGCTTCTGATACTGGAAATTTCACTTTACAACAGACCCTATTACCTGTTGCCAATCAACTCGCCAAGTATCCGGAAGTAATTGAAATTGGTGAAAAACTCCTGAAAAACCATGCTGATGCGAATGTAATGAATGATATGGGACAAGCTTATTTTTATGTAAAGGATTATCAGAAATGCATCAGTCTTTATAAAATGCTGGAAGATATGGGAGTACAAAACGAAGGTACATTATATTTCATGGCCTTAAGCTATCGGGAACTGAAAGATTATAACAATGCTGCCATCTATGCACAGAAGACTATTGATGAAGCTATTTCAGATCACACCACGCTGTATTATGCTGCATTGGCAGGTATTTATGAATCCAAAAACCAGTATAATGATGCTGTAACAGCTTATAAAAGAGGATTAACCTTTGGTACTAGCAATATTATTTATTACCGTTTAGGACTTCTTTATGATCTGAATCTGAAACAGCCAAAGAATGCAGCCACCTACTATCAGATGTATCTTAAAAACCGTCCGGATCAGGAAAAAGAAAAAGATCAGATTGCATATGCAAAAGGCAGAATTACTATTTTAAAGTAATAGAAAATTCAAATCATTTTGTGATTATAGTCACAAGTGGGACATCCAATGAAGCGCTAATTTTGTATTCAACAATAAAAACAATTTTTATGGACAAAACAACGCAAAATACAGCAGAACAATTCATTCAATATTTAAATGAAGAAAATTTTGAGAAGGCAGAAAGCTGTCTTGATCCTGATTTTAAATTTATCGGAGTATTGGGAAAAAGGGATAATGCTTCAGTTTACATCAAAGATATGAAGCAGATGAAGTTTAAATATAAAATTCTGAAAGCTTTTACATCTGGTGAAGATGTATGTTTCTGGTATACTATTGACATGGGAGAAAAAGCGGTAGAAGCTTCCGGATGGTATCAGATTAAAGATGGAAAGATTCATACCTTAAAAGTTTTGTTTGATCCCAGACCTTTATTACAAGATTAAAATAAGTTATTACCCTAAAAAATAAAAGGTATTTCAATCGGCTAACCTGAATTTTTGCTGTTACGCTAAAATTGGATAAGTTTGAAATATAAAATTCCAACATGACGGAACACATTGAAAAAATTCAGGCACTTGTATCCCGTTTCAGCAAGGAAACTATTGATGCTCTTGACAAAATTACAACGGTAAAGCAAGTTCGAAAAGGAGAAATCCTGCTGCAGCAAAATGAGATATGCAGAAAAAGTTTTCTAATCATTAAAGGAGTTGCCCGTAAATTTTTCTTCTCTGATAAAAAGGAAATAACAACTGAATTTTTCTTTCAGGATGATATTGCGCTTTCTTTTAAAAGTTATCTCTACCAAAAACCAAGCAAAGAAGTGATCGAATGTCTGACAGATGTAACTATTGAAACCGTTGATTATACAGCATTCGAAACTGCAAAAAAAGACTTTCCGCAACTGATGGAATATGATATATTATTAACTGAATTGTACACCATTTGGCTGGAGGACAGGCTTTTTGATTTCCATACAATGAGTGCAAGAGAACGTTATGAAAGTCTTTTGAAAAAATCTCCGGAGTATTTTTATCATCTGAAACTGACACATATTGCTTCTTATCTGGGGGTTTCGCTGGAAACCCTGAGCAGAATAAGAGCCAGAATTTAGGTGATAATAAAATAAGAGTTCTGTCCCCATTTTGACTTCCCATTCGTCATTCTATTACATAAAAAATAATCTGACTATGAAAGAATTTGCATTAATTTTCAGACTTAAAGATATTTCTGATTTTAAACCTTCCCCGGAACAGATCCGTGAACGTATGAATTGGCTGGGAAGCATTGCTGCTCAAAATAAGCTGGTGGATAAAGGAAATACTCTTTTACCTGCTCCCGGAGCTGCTAAAACAGTCAAACCGGATAATATTATAACGGATGGACCTTATACTGAGATCAAAGAATTCATCAGCGGATATATTATTGTAAGGGCAGAATCTATTGATGAAGCAGTAGAAATGGCTAAAGGAAATCCTATTTTTAAAATCGGGGGGAACATTGAAGTGCGTGAAGTTTTGAAGGTGGATAAGTAAGATGGAGGCAGGAAGATGGGAGTTTTAAAAAGAGATTTTCTTTATTTAATTTTTAATAAAACACTATCATTTCAAGGGATTTTCTGTTACTTTTATCTTCCTGTGCCCCACTCCTTTTTATTTTTTGACTTTTGTCAAAGGAATGCCCGATCCTATTCTTGACTTTTGCTGAAAATAATTCTTCAGTATGAAAAAAAGAATCATCGGATTCGATCTGGCACGGGCTTATGCTATTTTCGGAATGTTTATCGTGAACTTCAATATGGTCTTCGGAAATCATGATGATCATTCCACTCTTGGAAAACTGTTGGTTCTTTTCAGCGGACATTCCAGTACGGTATTTGTAATTCTTGCTGGTATGGGAGTAGCGCTGATGACCAATCGTCTTCAGGAATATACTTCGGAAGACAGAAAAAGACTTCGTAATACAATTCTCAAAAGAGCGGCCTTTCTTTTTCTATTCGGAATGCTGTTTTGTCTCTGGTGGCCGGCTGATATTCTTCATTTCTACGGCGGTTATATGAGTATAGGTGCATTACTGATATTCATAGATAAAAAATATTATCTGATAACAGCAGCCATTGCCATTGTTTTATTTCATCTGCTGTTACTGATTATCCCATTCGAAACAGGATGGAATTTTTCCACCTTTGAATACACAGATTTCTATACCGTTTCCGGATTTCTCAGAAATACATTTTACAACGGCTGGAATTCTATACTGCCATGGTTTGCTTATTTTGCTGTCGGGCTATATCTTGGAAGACTGGACTGGGCACTTAAGCAGACTCAGCAAAAGATCTTCTGCATTGGACTGATATTATATCTTATGGTAGAGGGATTCCGTTATGCAAGCACCTTCATGGATGTCAGCACGGAAACGCGTGAATTCATCAATGCAGATTATATTCCTCCAGTATTACCTTTTATCCTGAATACTATAGGTTTTGGAATGATGCTTATTGCAGGTTTTATGTTTATCAGTCAGTATATTTCTGAAAAAGAGTGGACCGCAGACCTTGCCAGGGCCGGACAAATGACGCTTACTCACTATGTATCTCATCTCAGCCTCGGAATGGTTGTATTTGCTTTATTACAGGGTAGAAATTATTCAGATTTAATGAGTCATAAAGCTTGGGTATCTCCACTTGGTATTCTCCTGTATTCAATAGGATTCTTTGTTTTGAGTATTTACTTCAGTAAATTCTGGGGGAGAAAATTCAAGCAGGGGCCTTTGGAAATGATAATGAGAAAAATAAGCGGTTAATAATAAAAATTAAGAATTAATGGCATAAGAAACTTCCATGTCTGGTTTTTAGTATCCATTTTCTATTCTTTAAATCCAGCCCACTTTTCTTCTCCAAATCGTATATTCAATATTTTGGTCATCTATTTCCGGAATGTTTTCAGGTTCTGGAATTTTGTTAATTTCTGCCAGTGCCAGTGCCGGAAGATTTACTTTTTCGCGTTCTTTGTTTAAGGTTTCTTTGTTTTCTACGGGATACACTATTCCTTCAGCGGTAAGCTGTGTTCCGTATTTTTGAGGTTTGCTCTGAAAGAACTGAATCCGGTCATATAAATAAGCTTTATGTATTGGATTAATATCATGGCTGTTTTCTTCCATCATGGTACAGCATTCTTTCATAAATTCAGGCTCACCAATAGCGTGCTGGATAATCAGCCATGCAGCATTGCTTCCCTTTTCACCGACTTTTGACAGAGTTGGGAATCCGATTTCGGCTATAATTTCCCGAAGCCGCTGTGCATTGGCTTTATGAACCTTTTCCATTTCAGGATGGTAACCTCCGGACAGTTTTCCGGCAGCAAGCAGCTCCCCTCTTACAGTCAGATCTTTATCAGCAAGTTCAATCAGTTCTTTTTCAAATGAGAAATTGTCCATATTATTAATGATAATTGATTGGTGATACAGCATATACCTCAACTGAGCCTGTTAGTTTTAGATTTATGTCAGAACTCTGTCAAGGATAAAACTGGCCCTTTTTTCTACGGTAACTTTCGGTACCTCAATGATATTGAAGCCAAATTCCTGATAAATTTCTTTCATACACTCAAAAGTGAGGATGGCTTTTTCAATGGTTTGTTTTCTTTCCTGGTCATTTTCATAAATCTCTTTCCATGGAGGAAGAATGAAAACATTGTTATTATAAACCATTTCTCTGGCTTTTGTTATCAATAATTCCGGAACAGGAATATTTTCAAGCCTCATATAACCCAGCGTATCCCATATTCCGCGGTCAAAGAAAACAGGTTTCATATGGGTCACATGATCCATTTCCAAATAGGTTTTTACGGATTCTTCAAACATCAGATTAGCAAAAAGTTCTTTGTTCAGCCAGGGAAGCGCTTCTCCTCCGGACTCAACCTGTTCTGTAATAATTCTCCTGCCCTCTTCAGGAACTGTTGTCAAACCATATTTGTTTAATACGTTCAACAGCGTTGTTTTTCCGGCTCCTGGACCACCCGTAATGATATGTAATTTTGAAATATCCTGCTTCATCGGTTTGAATTATTTTTAAAGACAGCCCCGTTTATAACAAAATCTCAGGTTTTCTATGGGGCTTAATTATTATTTTTAATGATACTTTTATAAGTATGAACGCGATCTTCTTCCTGGTACATATTGCATAATATCAGAAGATTATCCGTATTGTATTTTTCTGCAACCTGTTGCAATCTATGCTCCACAGATTGTGGCGTTTCTATGATAATTCTTTCTAAAAAGGTGAAAAACTCATCTTCATCTTTAGTTCCCAAAATCTTTTGCTCTATAGCTTCAGGAGAAAGAACAGCATTAGGACTGACTAATTGCCGGGATTGTAAAAACTGATAGGCCATTCCATAAGCATTCCTTCTTGCTGTATCAATAGTATCTGCTACTGATGCTGCCACTGCTACCTGCAAAGAAGGCTGGGAAAAATATTGAATGTCGTCAAATTCTCTCAGATAAGCTTCTGTATTTTCCATTCCGTTTTCACTGTTCATAAAAGCGGCGAAAGAATATCCTGTCCCATGTTTAGCAGCTTCTTTTGCTGAAGTCATTCCTGATCCCAGCCACATAATTTCAGGAATAAATTGTACATGAGTGGGTTGTGCAATAAGTCCGTCATAAATACTTTCCTCATCTCTGATCAATTGAATGATCTCTTCCAGTTTCGTTTCCATATTTGATAAAACTACCGGTTTATGATTATTGAGTGCCATTACAGCATCTTTTAATCCTCCGGGAGCTTTTCCCAATCCGAGAATAAAGCGCTCAGGATATAGGGTAGACAGCATTTTGGTCCATTCCGCAATTTTATAGGCAGAATAGTTCCGCATCATAATTCCGGCGGTTCCTATTTTGATACGGTTGGTTTTACTTAATATAACTGCTGCTAAAAGTTCAGGGCTGGAGCTGCCATAAGCTTCTACTCCATGGTGTTCGGAATACATAATACTATGAAAACCTGTTTCTTCAGCCAATAAAGCAAGATTGATACTGTTTTCCAATGCAGAGGCCGCACTGCCTCCCATTGTTACAGGTGACTGGTCTAAGATTCCTAATTTCAGCTTCATACTATAGAATAGATTTTATGTGAAGGTATAAAAAAAGACAATACACCTTTTCATTCTTTAGGCGGAAAGACAATTCCTTCATCTTTGATCAGATCGTAGCCAAACTGCATAATGGTTTCAATAACCGGAATGGCTTTTTTCCCTTTCTCTGTAAGGCTGTACTCTACTTTCGGCGGCACTACGGGAAATACTTCACGATGGATCATGTCCTTGGCCTCCAGTTCGCGCAGCTGGCTGGTCAGCATTTTGTCTGTAATATGAGGAATATCCTTTTTAAGCTCACTGAAACGAAGAGGTTTTTCCTGCAATCTCCATAGAACAGGCATTTTCCAGGTTCCTCCGATATGACTTAATGCAAATTCAATAGGTGTATAATAGAGTCTTTTATCGTGGAAAAATTCAGGCATAAAATCGTTTTTTAATTACACTTTCAAAAAGATAAGTATATAATTTTCTGAAAGTCTATTCTGCAAATTTGCAGAAAAAATAATAAAAATGAACAGATCTTTATGTACTGGCACCAGATCTTTCCGGAACCAAAAACACAGAAACTGGAGCTATAGGTGTAAGGAAATATACAGATACTAAAATTAATACAGAAAAAATAAGACCTTCCGAATAACGGAAGGTCTGTTTATAAAGTTTTTATGCGCATCTGATGTCAGCACATCCACCGCCACCACCATTTCCATTTCTGTAATAACATGTTGATGTAGGACAGCCACATGCTATACACTCACTCTCTGCAGGCGGACGACCTCCTGTGATTGTTTTTAAACTCTGTCTTGCGATTTTCTTTAGATTTTTCATAATAAATAAGTTATTAGTTTGAAATGACAATTTAGTAAAAAAATTGCTGAACAGTTTTAATTTTGATTGTTAAATAATGCTAAATTTTACACCTAGAATTTAAGAGCATTCAATAGGCTGAATTCTTCTTTATCGTAGATTTTTTCAATTTTTCCATCTTGCAAAAGGGCAATTTTATCACAGGTATGAAAAAGGGTTTCGATAATATGGGAACTCACAATGACTACCTTCTTTTCAGATTTCAACTGTCTGATAATGTCATAAAGAATATGAACCCCTTCAAAATCTACTCCATTGAATGGTTCATCAAGAATATTAATAGGCTTATCCAGCATCAGCATCCCGATAAGAGCCAGTTTTTTCTTCATCCCGCTGGAATAATACTGCACATATTTTTTCAGAGGAAGATTAAATCTTTCAATGATTTCTTTGATTTCAGTTTCTTTTTTTGAGGTAAAATAGGCAAGATATTCTTCTCCCGTAATATAAGGGTAAAAATAGTTTTCGGTTTCCAGGTAAGAAATCATTTCCCTTTTCAACCGTTCATTCTTCCAGCTGATCTCACCTGAGAATGGTATACTTTGGTACAAGGATTCAAACAGAGTGGTCTTTCCTGCCCCATTTTTGCCAAGCAGTCCCAATATGCAGCCTTCTTCTATGGATAGATTCAGATGATTTAAAACATTCTGATTTTTAAAATGAACATGTATATTTTTAATCTCCAACATATGTTTTAATATTTTGAGAAGCTTCTTTTATATTATTTTTCAATAGGAATACCGCCGGAATAATGATCATACTGCATATTGTATACTCAATAAAAACACCCATATTGTAGTAATTACTCTTTTCTTTATAATAATACTGCTTATATTTTCTGGTTAGAATCAGCATATAATACAGGTTCATAAAAACAAAATAATAAAGTATGTATACACTTTCGGCAGGATGCAGAATCAGAAACAGACAGTAGGTTGGCAGCAGCAAAGCATTGAAAAGCAGAGAATTTCTTCTGAGTTTTTCTTTTAAAGTATATTTTTTGAAATACATTTCCAGCATTTCTTTGTTTTCGTTAGGTTCGTAAAGATGTGAGATATAATCCAATGCAAAAACTCCCGCAAGAATCAGAGTCACAAAATGGTAAGCTGAACCCCATAAAATAACAAACCCCAGTACTGCGAGCAAGGTATTTTTTCTCAGAAAGCTTTTCCATTCAAATAAATCATCCGGAATAAAGTTCCACCGGAATGTCATCAAAGGTTGGCTTCTTGGCGTGATAAAAGCCAGTAAGACAAACATTGGCAATGAAAACAACGCGGTTTTCTCCAATGTATAATGAATATTTCCGCAAAGGAGAATACTGTAGATCAATGCGGCTTCCAGTACAATGATCCACCGCCAGCTTTTGACAAAGGCTTTTTTAAGAAAAGGAATGTCTTTTCTTTCGTAATGAAACAGCAATACCAGTAGGAAAAATAAGGGTGGATAATAGCAGCTTTCAGGTAGTTTCATGACGATCAGAACTCCCAGAACAATCAGAACAGGAACGCCTGCTCTCGGGTTCAGATTTAAAAGCCTGAAACTTTGATAGAATCTGAATTTAAAATGATGTAATATTTTTTTCAATGGAGCTAACTGAAGATTGACGATTTTAGTAAAGAATCAGATTATTTGTTCCCCGTTTTAAATTTTATAACAAGTTCCTCATTTTTGAGAGAATAGCCTTCTTTGGACCTGAAACTTTTATCCGTGAGGACAAATTCATATTCTTTACCAGGCTTAAGATCTACTCCCAAAACCAAAGTTTTATCAGTATTTTCCATTCCAATAACTTTGGTGATCGGCATATATTCTTTTCCTTTATCAGAAAGGTTGAAAGAATAGTATCCTGGCATCATTTCTTTTGAAAAAGTGATTCGTATTTCTTTTACATCTGGACTTACCTCTACAGAACCATTTGCCGGATCTATTTTTACAACATCCGGCGACATCTTACGGTATTCCTTAATCAAATCACTCGTTTTTTCTTTGAAAAACTTTGATTGGGTAAGGAAATTTTCTACAGCTTTATCATTGTCATAATTCAGCTCAATAATATCTTTAACTGCCTGCTTTTTATCTTTAGCATTCTGATAATATGATTTGCAAATCACATATCCTACGTAATATCCTAAATCTGCACTTTCTCCTTTTTGTCTTCCGTTATAAAGCCAGTTCGTAAAATTACCGGTGAACATTTCTTTTTTAAATAACTCTTTGATTTCAGCTGTATGAGCCGCTCCATAAGAAAGATATTTTCTTTCCAGAGGTTTATTCATGACTAGTTCGGCAATCAGATCACAGGCACCTTCTTTTATAGATTGGCTTAGAACTCTTCTACGGTCTCCGATCTGTTGGGTATGGATATATTCATGAACATTTAAAGAGACGATATTATCCAGAGACTGCATTGCAAAAACACCTTTCAGCCATTCATCTTTGAATTCTGAAACATCTGTAGAAGGAAGCCCTGTGGCAAGCTCAGCTCCTACCAACACCATGTTTCCGCTCACTGTTCCTCCGGAATTCAGCCCGCCAATAGTAAAATACATTTCGGCATCTTTTAGCTCAGGGTAAATCTGCTTCAGCCTGTCAACGCTGGCTTCAAATTCATTGGTCTTGGCCTTAATTGTCAACGTATTTGGCCTGATGGTATTCCAGAATTTAGGATACTTGTCAATAAGTTTTACATAAAGACTGTCATTATAATCTCTTGCGTTCATAAATGCTTTTAAGCCTTTTGTTGCTTTATCAGTATACAATTTCTTAATCAGATCCAGTTTTCTGGAATGATCGTTTGTGTTTTGAATGCTGTCATAAGCCACCCAAAAATTATCAATATCTAAAGTAAAAATTTTGGTTTGTTTCTGTGAAAAAGCACTTGCAAATACAAGTGAGAAAATAATGATTGTAAAACGTTTCATGGCTATTTTTAATAGCACAATGATACACACAATTATTATATTTTGCAAATCTCATTGTATGGTATAAACACAGTACATTTTAAGACTTTAGAAACCATGAAACCGGCATAATAACTCCACCAAAAAGAAGTCAGAATCTGTATTTTTTCATTTATTTATATCAATTCCAAATAATTTTAATTCTTTCCATTTTATTGTCGCAAATATTTAATACTTTAGCTTAATAATTTGAACAAATGGGAATAATCCTTAAACCAATTGATATTGTAGATGATATTTCACAAGAAGATTTCCGTGAAAAATATCTAAAGCCATGTAAGCCAGTGGTAATCAGAAATATGGCTAGAAAATGGCCTGCCTACCAAAAATGGACGATGGAGTACATGAAAGAAGTGGTAGGCGACGTTGAAGTTCCCCTTTACGACAGTTCCAAAGCAGATCCTGCCGCTCCCATCAATACTCCAACGACGAAAATGCAATTTCGTGATTACGTAGACCTTATTCAGAGGGAGCCTACTGATCTGAGAATCTTTTTCTTTGATCCTATAAAATTTGCACCAAAACTTTTGGATGATTATGTTCCGCCAAAGAATCTGATGGGTGGATTTTTAGATAAATATCCGAGTATGTTTTTCGGTGGGAAAGGTTCTGTGACCTTCCTTCACTATGACATAGACATGCCTCATATTTTCCATACCCATTTCAATGGAAGAAAACATGTTCTTTTGTTTGAGTACAAATGGAAATCCAGACTTTATAAACTTCCATATGCTACTTACGCACTGGAAGATTATGATATTGCCAATCCTGATTTTGAAAAATTTCCGGCATTGGATGGTATTGAAGGAATCGAATGCTACCTGGAACACGGAGATACTTTATTCATGCCTACCGGCTGGTGGCACTGGATGAAATACCTGGATGGATCTTTCTCTATTTCCCTGCGTGCATGGGACAAAAGCTGGGCTGTAAAAGCACATTCTCTTTGGAATCTTGCTGTTCAGCGTAATTTTGATAACTTCATGAAAGGACGATACAAAAAAAGGTATATGGACTGGAAAGAAAGAAAAGCAGTAGAAATAGCTAATAATGCATTAAGAAAAGGACTTCCTAAATAATAAGGATTGTTTTTACGTTATAAAAGAGTGGATGATTTAAGTACAATCATCCACTCTTTTTTATTTGCAGGCTCTATTTTTGAAATATCGTCTAAAATTTAATTAAATTGCATATACGTTCCCTAATACCCGTGTATATGTTTGAAAAGTTGATCGATAGTTTTGAGAAACTATGTCTGCAGATTATTATTGAAATATTATTGGTTCCGGTTACCATTTTCAAATTATTTCAGGATCCCCGCCGCTGCTATGATCTTTCTGTACACGAGATGGAGAAAGAAGAGACGGAACGTTTTCAGGATTATCTTTCTCCCATTAAGCTTTCCGTTTATACCTCTGTTATTATCTCTGTACTTTTAATGGATTACGGTGGTGAACACAATATTATTTCAAAGATCAAGGGATTAAGTATGGTAGAGAAAGCCCTGTTTATATTTCTGATGAATAATATTACTGCAGTACTCTTCAGCGTTGCTTTATTATGGTACAAAAAGGAAAAAATAAATACAGCCACTTTCCGGACTTTGCTGTTTTCTTTTATTTATACCACTGTGTATACCTCTACTCCATTTTTTATATTAATCAGTTCAGTAATGTTTTTAGGACAAACCCTGAATGTAGAGGCTTATCTGGATCATCTTGGCAAGGTGAGTGACTATGGGACAAGAGATTATCTGGTCTTTCTGGTCTTTCTGGTTTTTATTATCGTTGGAATTATTGGTGTCTTTAAGCTTTTCAAAGCGCTGCATTATATTCTGAAAAATAATTTTAGTTATCATCCTTATATTGTTTGGTTTTTCACGGTACTATTTTTTGTTGTTCAGATTTATTACGCAAGAGGATTTATTTAAAATCAATCTATCATACATCAACATACAAGTCTGTCCATATTTTTCTAAATTTGCAAAAATCTTATATTATGCCCCGACCACGAGAAAGAATACTAAGCACTGCCATGGTTCTGTTCCATAAACAAGGCTACAACAATACGGGCATCAATCAGATCATTGAAGAGGCAAATGTATCAAAGGCAAGTTTTTATCAGCATTTCAGATCTAAAGATGAGCTTTGTATTGAGTTTCTCAATAAAAGATATGACTACTGGGCTTCTGAGCTTGAACAGTTTACATCAGAAGCAAAAACAGTACAGGAAAAAATCCTGAAGTCGTTCGATTTTCTGGTTGATATGAATGAAAGAGAAGACTTCAGAGGATGCAGCTTTCTGAATATTTTATCTGAAATTCCTGCTGATAAAGAAGAGATTCACAAGGTAATCCGTTATCATAAAAACAAGCTGAGGGAGTGCTTCAATGAAGATATCCAAAACGATATTGCATCAGCCCATATATACCTTCTTTTTGAAAGTTCGATACTCACCAGCCAGCTTTACAGATCAAATGAATTAATCGAAAAGTCTAAAATTATTGTGCAGGATCTATTGAGTATTCCCCAATAAACGAAAATTCCAGGTTTGGGCTAAAGCCAATAGAATTATTTACAATTTGTAAGGCGGGCTAAAGCCCACCCCTATTGAATTTTAACAACAAGATCTTTTATCTTTCTATATTAACAATTCTTAAGAAAACCTTAATTTTCTCTTCAACACTTTCCCCAAACAGACGTTTAATTTTGTTGTGATTTTTATCTTAAAATAAGAAAAGTGAAAAAAATTTTTACATCTGTTTTATTTTGTGCCTCTATTTTTTTCTATGCACAGAGCGGTTCTCTTTCCGGAAACATCAACGACGATTCAAAAATAGCTCTGCCGGGAGCCAAAATCTCTCTGACTCCGGGAAATATCTATACGACCTCAGATGAACACGGAAGCTTTGTATTTCTGAATGTTCCCCCGGGAAGCTATACCATGAAAATTGATTATCTTGGTTATGGCATCCATGAATATAATGTAACAGTGGAGTCTGAGAAAAACACCCGTCAGAATATCGTTTTCGACAAAAAAGAAACGTCAATTGCTGCGATTGTAGTGTCAGGAGCTACTTTAAAAAATCAGGCAAGAGCTTTAAACAAGCAAAAAAATAACGCCAATATTACCAATGTGATTTCTTCTGATCAGATCGGGCGTTTTCCTGATGCCAATATAGGAGATGCTTTGAAGCGTGTTCCGGGAGTTACCATACAGAATGATCAGGGAGAAGCCAGAAATCTTATTATCAGAGGACTGGCTCCCAATCTAAACTCTGTTACGCTGAATGGTGACAGAATTCCTTCTGCTGAAGGTGATAACCGTAACGTCCAGATGGACCTGATTCCTTCTGATATGATTTCCACCATAGAAGTCAATAAAACCCTGACGCCTGATATGGATGCCGATGCCATTGGAGGTTCTGTAAACCTTATTACCAGAGCTTCTCCGAACGGACAAAGGATTTCTGCAACCGTTGCCGGAGGATACAACCCTATCCGTGAAAAAGGAAATTACACAGCCGGATTTGTGTATGGAAACCGATTTTTAGACAAAAAATTAGGTGCTGTATTCAGTTTTTCCTATAACAACAACAATTTCGGTTCGGATAATATAGAACCTGTATGGAGCCAGGCAAACGATCTGGCCCAAACAGTTTATGTAAGTAAAATGGGTGTACGTTACTATAATGAACACCGTATCAGGCACAGCTTTGATCTCAATATGGATTATGAATTCAATTCCAAAAACAAGATCTATGCTTCTGCAATGTATAATTTCAGGAATGATAAAGAAACAAGACTGGCTTTAGGATATAAAATAAAACCAGTCTATAACGCCGATGAAACAGAAATTACAGACTGGAAAGGAAGTATCACAAGACAGAATAAAGGTGGTGATGCTGATAATGACAACACCCGTCTGGAAAAACAGAAAGTTCAGAACTATGCTTTAAGAGGAGAACATTTATTAGGCTCCAAGATAGATCTTGACTGGTCCGTCAACTATGCAATAGCAAGTGAAGATAAGCCTCACCAGCGTTATATAGAGTTTGAAAACAGCAAAATGAATTTCTCTCCTGATCTTAGCAATCCTGAGAAACCAATGTTCAACCTCCTTGCTGCAGATAATTTAGGCAGTTATAAATTGAGTGATCTTTCGGATGCCAACAACTTTACACAGGAAAAGGAACTGGGAGCAAAAGTGAATGTACGATTTCCATTTTCAGTAATTGATGGCCAGAAAGGACGTCTTCGTACCGGTTTCCGTATGCGTCTGAAGAAAAAAGAAAGAGAAAATGATTTTTATTCCTTTACTCCGGTCAACACTATGGGAAGCCTCTTATCCGTACCTACGATAAACCTTGACGGCCAAAACTTCCAGCCTGGAAATTATGTTCCGGGAACATTCGTTGATCCATCTTTCCTTGGAGGGCTGGATTTATTCAATCCAACTTTGTTTAATGGTAAATTAAAGCCGGAGAAATATCTTTCCAGCAATTACAACGCAAAGGAGCAGATCTATGCAGGTTATATCCGTTGGGATCAGGATTTCAATGATAAATTATCAATGATCGTTGGGGCGCGTATTGAAACAACTAACATTGATTACACCGGAAACTATGTAATGAATGAAAAAGATCTGGTAGGACAAATCAATAATACCAATACCTATACGAACGTACTTCCGAATATTTCTTTCAAATATATTCCGATGCAGGATCTTGTGCTTCGTGCAGCATTTACCACAGCCCTTGCCCGTCCGAATTATTATTCACTGGTTCCTTACCTTAACGTGATTTCAGAAGACGAGATTGTTGCAGCCGGAAATCCAAACTTAAAAGCAACCTATGCGTATAATTTTGATTTTATGGCGGAAAAGTACTTTAAGTCTGTAGGGATTCTTTCCGGAGGAGTTTTTTATAAAAACCTGAACGATTTTATTTATACCTATTCCAAAAGAAATTATACTGCAAATGATTTCGCGAATGATTTTGCAGGACAGTCAAATCCAATTCCCGCGGGAGAAAGCAACTGGAAGTTTACCCAGCAGCGTAATGGTGATAATGTAGATATTTATGGTTTTGAAGTGGCTTTGCAAAGACAGCTTGATTTTATTCCCGGCGCTTTCTGGAAGGGACTTGGAGTGTATGTGAACTATACTTACACCAAATCCAAAGCAAAAGGAATCACCAATGAAGAAGGTATTGAAAGAACAGATGTAGGGTTTCCCGGAGCAGCTCCACATATGTTCAACGGATCTCTTTCGTGGGAAAATAAACGTTTTTCAGCCAGAGTTTCTATGAACTATGCGTCTCATTATATTGATGAACTGGGAGGAAAAGCTTTTGACGACCGTTATTATGACAAACAGTTTTTCCTTGATGCCAATGCTTCTTACAAGATTACAAGCCAGCTCAGAGTTTTCGCAGAAGCCAATAATCTGACCAATCAGCCGTTAAGATACTACCAGGGAATCCAGAGTAGAACAGCTCAGGCTGAATATTACAGACCAAGGTTTACGATGGGAGTGAAATTTGATTTTTAAAATACACATGAAAAACATACATTATATATTGGCTCTTTCGGTCCTTCCTTTGGTGATCAACTGTACAGGGCAGAAAGAAGTAATAGAAAAATTAAAACCGGCTGTTATTACAGAAACAGTAGTTCATGATACGGATGATCCCGCCATATGGATTAATCCACAGGATGCATCAAAAAGTATTATCATTGGAACTGATAAAGATACTGATGGAGGTTTGTACGCCTTTGACCTTAACGGAAAGATCACCCATAAAGTTTTAGGATTGAAACGTCCCAATAACGTTGATCTGGAATATGGTTTTATGCTAAACGGTAAAAAAACAGATATCGCTGCCGTAACGGAAAGAGAAACCAACAAGGTAAAATTATATACACTTCCTGAGCTGAAAGAAATTGGAGAAATCTCTGTATTTGATGGAGAATCTGAACGCGGCCCGATGGGAATTTCTTTATATAAAAATCCACAGACAGAAGAAATCTTTGTTATTGTCGGAAGAAAATCCGGTCCTGCTGACGGCTACCTTTGGCAGTATAAACTGACTGAAAAGAACGGATTCATCACAGGAGAAGTTGTTCGTAAATTCGGAAAATACAGCGGACTGAAAGAGATTGAAAGCATTGCTGTAGACGATGAAATGAGCTATATCTATTATTCTGATGAGCAGTTCGGAGTTCACAAATATTATGCAGATCCGGAAAAGGGAAATGAGGAATTATCTGTTTTCGGGAAAGGTGATTTCAAATCTGATGTGGAAGGAATTTCAATCTATCCTACTGCTAAAGGACAGGGATATATTCTTGTTTCAAATCAGCAGAATGACACATTCAACGTCTATCTAAGAGAAGACCAGTCAAAAGGAAGAATTGCAGAAATTCCTGTTTCTACGCTGGAAAGTGATGGTTCTGAAGTGACGAATGTTAATTTAGGTCCCAAATTTCCTAAAGGTGTCTTCGTTGCGATGAGTAATGGCAGAGTATTTCACTTTTACGATTGGAGAATAGTTGAAAAAGCCATTAAATCAGCAGTGAAAACTGGTAAATAAAAATTAACATTTAAACCATTAAGGTTGATAAGGTTTTAAGAGTATTAAGTTGGGCTATACTGTCATTGCGAACCAAAGGTGAAGCAATCTCATGAGCTGAGTTCAACCTAATACTCTTCATTGTTCTTAATAACTTAACAGGACTTTAGAATTCTTCAACGCAAAGGCTGTTTTGCATTACGTACTATTTTAAGGGAGCTAAGAAAAAGCCGATTTGCAATCGACTGATGAAGCTAGTGCTTATCCATAAGCTTTTTAAGCAGTTTTACTGCTATACTTTGCCTCCTCATATGAATTAATTACATTTAATCTTTGCGTTTTAAATAATAATGTACGCTAAACTTTTTACTGAATATGTTTCTTCAGAAATTCTGCAGTGAATGATATTTTGTTTTTCAATAGCTCCTGTGGAATACCTTCAAACAATACTTTCCCACCAAACTTTCCTGCTCCCGGCCCCATATCAATAATCCAGTCTGCCTGTGAAATAATATCAAGATTATGTTCTATGACAATCAGTGTATTATTCTGCTCTACAAGGTTATTAAAAAAAGTCAGTAATTTTTGTGTATCACTTGGATGCAGCCCTGTACTCGGTTCATCAAGAACAATAATCTGATTGGTGTTCTTCAGCTCTTTTGTGAGTTTAAGGCGCTGTCTTTCACCTCCGGAAAAGCTATCCAGCCTTTGCCCCAAAGTCAGATAATCGAGCCCCAGCTGTATCAGCAGATCAAAGTTTTTAAGAACCGTTTCTTCCTTAAAAAAAGAAATAGCCTCAGAGACTGTCAGATTCATAACCTGCACAATTGTTTTTTCGTTGTAGATATATTGCAATACATCAGGATCAAATCCCGAACCTCCGCAAACTTCACAAGGCTGTTCAATATCATCCATAAAAGCAAGATCAATTCTTTCTGTTCCCAATCCTTTGCAGTTTTTACAGGCTCCTTCACTATTTCTGCTGAACAGTTTGTCTGAAACATGATTAGATTGTGCAAAAAGCTTTCGCACAATATCTGATATCCCCAGATAAGTAAGCAGATTAGAGCGGACGCTTGCAGCAAACAAAGATTGATCAATAATGGTCACATCAGGATAAAGCTCCGGCAGAATACGATTAATCAGAGTGCTTTTGCCAGATCCTGCAACTCCTGTTACAACTGTCATTACTCCGGTCGGAATATTTACAGTCACATTGTTAAGATTATACCTGTTGGCATTTCTAATTTCCAGGTATCCATCAGATTTTCTGAATTTTTGTTTTATAAACGGTTTCCTTGCAAAATAAGAACCTGTTTTGCCGGCTGAACTCTTTAAGTTTTTAAATGTTCCTTCATATACCACTTTTCCCCCGTTTCTTCCTGAGCCCGGGCCTATATCAATAATATGGTCTGCCATTTTTATCAGGTCGGGATCATGCTCTACAATTAAGACAGAATTTCCTTTATCCCTGATCTGCTGTATGATGGTGATAATATTTTGCAGATCTTTGGGATGAAGACCAATACTGGGTTCATCAAAAATGTACAAAAGATCTATCAGATTGTTTCCCAGACTCCGTACCATTTTTATACGCTGAGATTCTCCCCCGGAAAGGGTGTTGGTACTCCTGTCAAGAGTCAGATACTGCAATCCGATGGTCATTATATTCTGAAGTTTTGCTGAAAGTTCTTTGATGACGACTTCATATTGTCTTGAATCCAGCGAAGTAATAAACTCAAGCAGTTCGTCCACGGAAAGAGCCATACAGTCTGCAATACTTTTTCCTTCGATCTTACAGGACAGGATTTTTTCATTCAACCGTTTTCCCTGACATAAAGGGCAGGTTTTTGTGATCACAATATTCTTCAGGGCATCTTTTCTTGTGATATTTTCTTTGGAATCTTTTTTCAGGAACGCTTTTTCTATTCTTGGAACAATCCCTTCATATTTTACGGTTTTTCCCCAGTCTTTATGGGGATGTTTAGGTTTATGCTCTGGTGCATGCAGCAAAATCTCCCATTCTTTTTCGGTAAAATCTTTCAGTTTTTTATCATTATCAAAATATCCGGACAAGGTATATCTTGTTAAACGCCATCCACCCGGCTGAAAGGTCGGAAACCGGACTGCGCCTTCATGTAAGGATTTTTCACGATCAATTAAAGCATTCACGTCCAAGGTCTGAACAAAGCCCAGTCCTTCACATTCCGGGCACATTCCCTGCGGATGATTAAATGAAAAAACGTTAGAATAGCCTACAAAGGGCTCTCCCATTCTCGAAAATAATAGTCTTAAAGAAGCAGACACATCAGCCGCTGTTCCCACCGTAGACCTGGCATTTCCTCCTAACCGCTTCTGATTGATAATGATAGGAACATTCAAATTTTCAATTTTATCTACATCAGGCAGGCCATAATGCTGCAGACGGTTTCTGATAAAACTGTTCTGGGTTTCATTAATCTGCCTTTGAGCTTCTGCTCCAATGGTTTCAAAAACCAATGAAGATTTCCCGGATCCTGATACTCCCGTAAACACCACAATCTTATATTTTGGAATTTTTATGTAAATATTTCTGAGATTATTTTGCCGGGCATTGGTAATTTCTATATTTTCCATATTTAAAATACTTAACTTTGTTAATAATTAACTAAGTTAAGTATATTTATCATGAAACACACTGAAAAAGAGTTTTTTAACACATTTACTAATTTCCAATGTCTTATTCTGGCTCATATGAACCGGGGAAATATTAATGGAGTTACAGCGGCACATTATAATATCATTGAATTTATTCTAAGAAAAGAAACAGCCACAGGAAGGGAAATCTCAACAGCATTTAATATCAGCCAGGCAGCTATCTCCAAGCAACTTAAATTTCTGATCAGTAATGATTTAATTATTAAGAAACAGGAAGAAACAGATCATAGAAAATACAATCTTTCAGTAACGGATAAGGGAAGGTTTATCATAGAAAATTCAGAAACTTTCCGTAAAAACATTACCGGACAGACAGCTTCCATACTGACTGCTAAAGAATTGGAAAATTTTAATTATCTGCTAAACAAAGTCCTGAATCATGTAAAATTGTAATACCTTTCTTCTACTTATAGGTCCCAAATACCCTGTCCCAAATAGAAGTATAGAATCCAAAATTTTTGCTTTCATCCAGATGATGCACATTATGAAACCTTGTGGTTCCCACGAAGAAGTGGTCAAAAGAAGCCGGAAAAAATTCTCTGTTCAGGTGTCCTATGGTTCCCCAGATGAGATTGAGCAAAAGATAAATGGAAATGGAAATGACTGAGAAATCATAACCGATGAGTAAAGCAAGCATCATCAAACCAAATCCTATAGTTTCAAAAGGGTGCAGAACAAAAAGGCTCAGAAAATTGGTACTTACATGCTCGTGATGTTTTCTGTGCAGAATTTTATAGATAAAAGGCAGATGAGCTCCATAATGAAAGAAATACATCAGCAGATCCATCAGAAGAAGCAAGGCAATGACTTCAGCTGCTATCTCAACTCCCGATTGATTTTCTCCAAGAACAATCCATCTGTTTTTCCATAATAATGCTCCCAGCAACATGACAAAGCTGTTACAGATTATGGTAAAAAGGCTGAGGTAGAAATCGGATCTTGTAACAGGATGATTTTTTTCCTGCAGCTGACTTTTACGACAGGTCTTTTCAATAAAAACATATAAACCTATAGAAAACAGGTACAGAAAACTGTTAATGATAAGGCTGAATATCATCCACTGCGGCCAGGAAAACTGCCAGAACAGATGCAAATAACCGAAAAATTCTGTTTGATTAAAATTCATAAACCTGTTATCCTTCAACTTGAAGTCATAAAGGTATGAATTTCACAGTAAAATCAGCTGATAAAGTCAATTTCAGACACTATTTCTGTCTTGCCTTTCTTCTGAGCTCCCGAAGTCTTACGGTAAGGTTTTTCCGTAAATTATTATGATACTGCCGATAGTTTTTGATGCTGTTCTCAAGATTCTTTTTATTAAGCAGATATTCTTCATACAGATGACCCAGTTCTGAAATCTGTGTAGCCACATCCGAAGGCTGGCTTTCGGGATCTTCTGCAGCTTCTATCAGCAGACGGTAGTATTCAATGCGGCTGGTCAGGTTCATGTGAAGTTTCGGTTCTATTCCCTGCATGATTTTTTGATTTTATTGATTTACTGAATAGATTGAAAGTAAACTGGCAAAAAGTTAAGTCGCAAAATGGCGAAGAAATTTTTATAGGTTTTACTTTTACTATTCTATATCTTATTTTTTATTTTTCATTATTAAAATTCAGCAAATTGGCTCTTTTGCTTTTTCATCCTTTCATTCAAAATTACTTCCCTGTCACCATTGGAGGGACATCACTCTGAAATAAAATCTTAGCCTCTCCATTCTTTTCCTGACCTGCGGATTTGAAATACCCTCCGTTAAGGGCTGAAGAAATAAGAGTTTCATTAGGATCACCCAAAGGTAATAGCGGCAGCCCGGCATATTCGTTGACAATGACCTGTGGAGAAATTCCATTGCTGTATTCTCCGGCTCCATTGGCATTGAATACTTTATAAATTACCGGATGAATCTGCCAGGAAATTTTTCTTGGTTTCCGCTTGTCTTCCACTACAAATCCGGCCATATCTTTACCTAACGTAGTATCTCCGATCTGAATAACCTGCATATACGGCTTCAGATTGTTGATGACAATTTCCGCAGCAGATGCTGTACTGTTCGATGTGAGAATAAATACTTTCTGTAATCCCAAAGCATTAGCACGTAAAGTGGCAAAATCAAGAGCTTTAGGATCATAGGCAATTTGCTGTGCAAATGTTCTTTTTACTTCCCCCCCGTTTTTATTTCCTTTAAAAATGATGAATGGTGAGCCAGATGATAACCCTGAAGGAATCAGTGAGCAAAGTGCAGCAGCAGATGATACCGAACCTCCATAATTGTAGCGGAGATCCAGAATCAGTTCCTGTACTCCGGCAGCCTTAAATTCTGTAAATTTTTGATTCAGCGTTTGTGTCATTCCGTCCGGGAAATCATAGATATACAGATATCCTGCTTTTTTACCGTTTTTCTCGAAAACTTTAGATAAAATGGGTTGTTCAAAAGAGAAGCCATAGTAAACGGTAATATTTTTTTCATCAGCAACCGTTCCGTTCTGCCATTTCCCTACGGTAAGATCTACAACGGTCTGGTCTTTAATGGATGAGGCCATTGATTCAGCATTTGCTGCGGTAATAACTTTTCCATTGATTTTGGTAATAATCATTCCCCTTTCCAGACCTGCATTAAAGGCCGGAGAATTTTGAAGAACCAGCTTAATGATGGTAACAACCTGATTGCTGGCAAGCTTAACAACGGTGTAATCAAAGCCGTACATATTCCTTATAGAACGTGGATAGCTGGAAGAATCTTCAGTATTCACCATGAAAGAAAAACGGTCCTGAGAAGACAGAAGGCTCTTAAAAAAATCCTTTACAGGAAGCCTGTAATCAGGTTTCGCAGGCATCTGATCTGCCCAGTAATAATACCGTTTCATGCTGTCCTGAACCCAGAGATTCACAGATTCTGTACTCCCTTCCGGAAAAACAGGTGCGCTTTCGTCATTATTATTCGTACACGAAATGAGAAAGACTACGATGGCAATGCATTGAAGTTTTAAAAAGTTTTTCATACTCAATTACAGATATTCTGCGACATCAATATCTCCTTTTACTACCCATTCTCCATTTTCTATTTTTTCCTGAAGAACAATCATGTTTGCTCCTGTGTGCTGTTTCAATTTCACCTGAATCATTTTAGATCCTGCATAAGGTTCTGTAGTTCCCGGTTTATACAATTCCAGATATACCGGAGCTGTAGAACTGAAAAAACTATAAATTTTCACTGCGGTAAAGTTGTCTTTCCCGATATTGTCAAATTCTGCGAGCACTACTCCGTTTTCTCTTTTCAGAACACCTTTTACATTTTCCAGAGAAGTCCCTGAAAGTTCGCCAAGATTTGGGAAAATAAATTCAAACCCCACTTTCCCAAGATTAACCTGAGGTTTTACAGCATAAGTCTGCAGATAAATCCCCGGAAGATTGAAAAAGTATAAGGTTTTAAAATCATTTATATTGTCATAAGTAATATTGTATTTTGCAATTTCAGTTCCTGTTTCATTATTATATACAGACAGCTTATTGGTTTCTCCCTGATCCAGGACAAACTGAAGCTGGGTTTCTATTTTATTGGTATAGGAGGTTTTTCCGTCAATGGATACAGGTGCTCCGTTGAATCTCAGCTGAAGGATATCAGGCTTGGAAAATCCTTTGATATTAACCTCTCCGGGTTTCTGTACTTTATCATACAACTCCATCGTGTTGCTGTCTGTGCATGAAAACAGTGCAGTAAATAATAGTAGTAATGCGAAGATTCTATTCATCTTTCTTCAATTATTTCATTGTAAAACTTAAAAATATTGCCCTACCCAAAGCAGGGCAATATATAATTATAAAAAAACTAGTTGGATATGTTCTGGATAGCCTTTATCAAATACTATCCATTCTTTTTATATAAAAAATTCATGGTGTTTCTGGAATCAGTTTCTAAAGGAAGAAGAGTTATTTTTTAATAAACTTCAATCTTTCCGTAGTCTTTCCGTCTGTGATTTCTGCTATATAAGCTCCAGGTGTAAGACCTGCTGTATTAATCGCTTTGGAATACTGAGCGGTAAGTACTTTTTGTCCTGCTGCATTATAAAGGGTTACCACCGTCATATTCTCTTTCAATGCCGGATTAAGCTGCAGCTGTAAAGATTCTTTTACCGGATTTTCTGCTATTTGTGTTACAATTTTGTTTCTTTTTACATCCTTAGTTCCCAAAAATGAAGTAGTGTAGATCCCCATTTCATCGATATTGATATTCTGAACGTTATTTCCGCTTGTTTTTCTGTTTGACCACATTCCGATATAGATTTTCTTCCCTGCAAAAGCAGAAAGATCTACAAGGGATTCTACAAACTGGGTAAGATCAGCCGGAAAAGGATTGGCTGAGTCACCTACCTGTATTTTGTAGATACTCTGAACGTCATTTCCATTTGCATCTACCGTCATTGCCTGGAAGTCTGATAACTCAGGAACTTCTTTCTGCGGCGTGCTTACATAGATAAAAAGCTCTCTGGCAACAATGGTATGAGTAGATCTCTGTCTTCCGATATAAGCGGCCAGAGTAACAGTTCCTGCAGTATTTGTAAGATCAATCTGAGGAGAAATAATCCAGTCATTTTCTGTACCAAATCCCGTAGCACTTCCAGTTGGAACCAAGCTGGTAGAGTGACGAAGAACGCCTGTAGTTCCATACGCCAGGGATATTCCGTTGTGATAGATGTTCTGCCCCTGTACCCATCCGTTGCCATTATTGTTCAAATCATGGAAAGTCCATCCCTGAAGGTCAGCAGGAGTATCAAAAGAATTTCCCCATACCAGAGACTGTGCTGCAGCCAGATGAGATAAAAACAGAACAGATGATAAAATTATTTTTTTCATAATGCTGATTATTAAGGTTTTTGAAGTAAAAGCAAGGAATCAGCATGTGCTGTTCCCTGCTTTTTTTAAAGTTTTTATTATTCTACAATAGAGAAATTGTATTTTGTCCAAAGTCCCTGGAAGTTTCCACAGTTTCTTGGAGATACATTCCAACCACCTTCGTTGAAGAAAGGCTGGCTCATACCCCATAGAGATGCAGGAGTACCAGTCGCAAGGTTAGCTGCAGGAATTCCTGCTGTTCCAGTACCTGTAACTGAAGTCGTAAATCCGTGGATCTGGATTGTGTTGTATGCTGAAGCTGAAGAAAGTTCAGAACCTGTACCTTCTACTTTGATTCCCACAGGGTAACCTGTAACTACAGCATTATTTAATGTTAATCTACCATGTCTTCTGATGTGGATTCCGTTTTCATACAAAGCACCTTTAGTAGAGTTCTTAGAACCAATGATCGTAAGGTTGTTGATAACCGGATGAGTTAACAATGATGTAGAAGAACCGTCTGCATTGTTATCAAGCTCGATACCGTTAGAATCCGGGCTTGATCCGCTAAGACTGTGTGTAGAGTTGTAATCTGCCAAAGCAAGAGCACAAGTAATAGTTCCTGTATATCCGTTATCGAAATCGAAGTTATCATCATCCGCAGCGAAAGAAACAAGGTTTGAAGCGTTTACAGTACCACCGAAGAATTCAAAAGAGTCATCTTTCCCGAAAGATACCTGAATATGATCCAAAGTAGTTCCGTTTCCTACTCCTCCTAAAGTAAGACCATTGATTTCGTTTCCTGAGTTCGGAGCTAAAAGATCGAATCCTGCAAACTCAATACGTACATACTTCAATGTTCCACCGTTGTGAGAAGCATTAGTACCCCCGTAATAGAAATCCGGACCAGATAGTCCTTCAATTGTTTTTGTGAACGGAGTGTTGGTAGGTGCATCTCCTAACATGATAACTCCTCCGAAATCACCAGGAGCAGCAGTTGTATCTTCATTTCCATCCAGCAATTTGTAGCTTGTGAAAATGATTGGCTGAGCTTCAGTACCTGCTGCATTAATTTTTCCTGTTTTAGCAATTACCAAAACTCCTGTAGCAGTATTGCTTGTATTTGGCTTAGCTTTAATGAATGTACCCGGCTGGATTGTTAGTGTAGCACCATTTTTTACCGTTACAACTCCGTCTAATTCAACTACACCGCTCCATGTTGTATTTGAAGTAATATCACCGCTTACGCTGGTTACCGGAAGAGCCGAAGCTGTAAGGTACTCAGCAGAAGTAGATTTCATTTCAAATGGAGATGATGAATCCGCCAGTTGATCGTTTTGACAAGCTGTAAGAGATAATGCTGCCACTGCAATTAGAGTTAGTCTTTTCATTGTTATAATTTTTAATAAATCCGGTCGTGTTATTTTATACCAGATCAGTTTTTTAATATTCAGGAATATCTGCCTCTCTATTCCTTCGATTTGGTTTTTAGAATTCATCCGTCACTGCAGGAGGAGCTGCATTGGGGAAGTTCCCGTAGAAACCGTTAATACCTGGGAAAAGCCATTAACGCTCGGTTTTTTTCTGAACCGGTACTGCTGTGCGCTTCATCAGTATTTTTCCAGTTTTTGATCAGGTTACCGAAACCTGTACGATGCTATCTTGAGCTCTTTTTTATAATTATAGTGTTTGGTGCACTTATTTTTTAAAAAGTATAATTCACGCTTAGGCTGAACATTCTTCCGCTGTAAGCCCGGAACATAATCTTGTCAATATTTTTATCATACCTGTCTGTTGCTCCCGGAAGAAGTTCCCAGCCTTCCCTTTCTGTTCCCACATTACTTCCCCCTCCATCTTTTGCAGCCAGATAAGAATTGAAATTGTTATAATATTCTTTTACCCTGTTGAAGAGATTTCTTACATTAAATTTTACTTCAAAATTTCTGTTACGAAGGAATTTATAAGAGATCTGAGCATCTGCCACTGCATAAGGCCGCTGGATTTCTTCTCCTTTGTACGCATATCCTACCGTGATGTACTGGTCTCCTTTTGCGTTATACAAAAAACTCATCCCTAACCGGTTTCCGTCATAGACCAATCCAAGATTGTAGGCATAAGGAGTCTGGCCGTAAAGCGGACGTTTCACTTCATAGGTTTCATCATTATCACCTGTTTTATACAGATCTTTAAAAGCCACTACTTTGGTATGGTTATAGGTAAAGTTTCCGCTTATGAAAAGCTTTTCCATAAAAGTTCCGTCAGCAATAAAGCCTAAACTTTTTCTTATCTCCGCCTCTACTCCTATCAGCTTTGCATTTTTTGAATTTCCATTGTATAGGAAAAGGTTTCCTTCACTGGAAATATGGCCTTCACGCTCAATAGGTCTGTCAATATTTTTGTAATACAATCCTGCTGAAAATATCTCACCGAGTCCTGGAAACCATTCAAACTTAAAATCATAATTATTAATCACTGATGAGCTCAATTCCGTATTGTAAATCAAACCATTGGCAATAGGATCAAAATACGGAAGTCCTGTTCTTTCATTAAATTGAGGACGGATGACAGATTTATTGTAAGCAAGCCTCAGGTTGATCTTATTGGTAGGACTGTACGTAAAATTCACGGAAGGCATCCACTGCCATGGCTTATCATCTATAGCTGTTCTCGTGATGTATTTGGAGTCGGAAGCATCCAGCTGCTGGGAAATCATATCATATTTAAAATATTCTGCACGCAGCCCCCAGACAAGTCTCAATTTATTCTTCCAACGGTTGTCGAACATGAGATACACAGCATGCTGATTGACTTCTCCTTCATATTTGTCATTTTTGTACAATGCTTTGGTTTCCCAACCAATACCACCCGGAACATAATGGGTACCATTAAACCAGTCAGCAAGTGAACCATACATCGTCAAATAGTTCTTCTCGCTATTCGGAACGTCCCGGTTTTCGTCAACACGAAGAAAAAACTTCTGCTGTTGGTTGGTATTGTTTTTTATAGCTCCGGCATATCCGGTTTTAATAGTGTTCTTAAAATTTCCGGCATCCATATCCCATTTTACAGAAGCTCCATAGTTGTAATCTGTTTCTCTGTTTTCAATGTATCCTCTGTAAAAATCGGCTCCGGAATTGTAGATCTTATGAAAGGTTAAGATTTCATTTCCGATAAAGTCATACCGGGTAATATACTGTGTATAATCTTTGGTATCGGAAGAAACTCCTGTACGCGCCCCAAACCAGCTGATTTCTGTATTTCCTATTTTATGATTTCCTTCGATTTTATTTTGTAAAAGGGTCTGAAAAATCGGATAGTTGGTATTATCGGTATAAGGTTTGTCTAAATTTTTGATCTGAGCCGGATCATTATTGGGGATAATTCCGTGGTAGAAATAATTATAGGCTAATTCTGCATTGGCAGCCATTCCGCTCCCGGTTGAGTATTCATTCCATCCGGTTACTCTCGTCAAAGTATTGTCAAAAATATGGGTATAGGAATTCCGGAATGAAATTCTGTTTTTACCTAATTGTAACCCGAAATTAAGCATCCCTGCCAACGTAGAATTATAGTTATAGGAAGCTCCACTGTTTTTGAAGTTGTAAAACGGAATCTGCCCGTTTGCATCCGGCATTCCTGTGGTATCCAGCCAGTTTCCTCTTCCCGTATGGTCTATATCCAGTTTATTCTGTTCATTTCTGATGACAAATGCTCCGGCAAATCCCCATTTATTGTTGTTTTTGAGTGCGTATGTCCTTCCTAATGCCAGTTGAATGTTGGATCCCATGTCACCTCTGGTTTTATAGGTACTGAAATTGTCATTGGTAAATTGTCTGGACTGTTCAAAAAATTTCGGATCCGTCCAGTTTACCGCTTCAAGACCTTTGGGAAAATCCCTTGTCCCGTCATCATATCCGAAATAATCATACTTTCCCCGCTTGCGTGTCAGGAATTCTTTAAATGCTGACTGATCGTTATAAGAAGTTCCCATGGTTACAGTTGTAAAATTTTCGTTGGGAATATCTTTGGTTCTCACTTCCACATAACCTCCTGCAAAGCTGGCATTCATATCGGGTGTTGCAGATTTACTCACCACGACACTCTCCACCATGGCAGTAGGAATGATATCAAATGAGAAATTCTGATTATAGGCTTCTGTACTCGGGAGATTAATTCCGTCCATGGCTGCGGTATTCCATCGTTCACCCATAGATCGTACTACTACATATTTATTATCTATAGTGGTAATTCCCGTTACTCTTTTCAGAGTCCCTCCTACGTCGCTGTCCGGTGTTTTAGAAATCTGTTCTGCTGAAATACCGTCACTCATCTGTGCCGCTTTTTTCTGTTGAGCAAGAAGCCCTGCCTGGGTATCTGCTTTACGCGCTGCAGTAATCACGACTTCTTTAATATCTGTAATTTTATCAGAAGCCTTGTTCAGGGCAAATGATACGGAGTTCGTTTCTTTATTAATAACGGATAGTTTTTCAACTCTCAGTGTATTGTATTTTGGAGCTTTTATCGTCAGATTATAAGTTCCTGAGGGAAGATCTATTGTAAAATCTCCGTTATTATCTGTTACTACGGTTTTCTGGGTAATATTAATTTCTGCTCCGGTAATGGGATTTCCTACCTCATCCACTATTTTACCGGAAATACGTCCGTTTCCCGGTACAGAGATGTTAGAACTTTCATATTTTATTGAAATAAGATCACCATGCAGACGGTACACAACGGGAAGTCCATTGGTAATATCTTTCAGACAGCCATTAACGGATGTATTTTCACATTTCACTCCTTTTACCTTCAGCTCTTTAATATCTACCTTGGAATAAGCCAGCCTCATTCCCGTTTTTCCGGCAAATTCCTCCAAAACTTCAATCAACGGTCTGTTGGCAGGTACAGAAAATGTTACTTTCTGAACCAACTCCTGTGCTTCTGCGGCTACAGTAAAAAATAAGGCTGCTATGGTAATCCCACATTTCAAACTTTTCATACTTAAAGTGTTCTCTTGATTATGATTATTTAATTTTTAGTAGTGTTTTATTTTTTCAGGATATAGGTGTTTTCTTTTTTCTGTACTTCCAATCCAAGGATGAAGGCCAGTGATTCAATATTTTCTCCTACTGTTCCTCCGGTAAAGTCAGCAGTGATCTTCTTGTCTTCAGCATCTTTAGGATATAATACTTTTGTGTTATAGTTACTCTCAAGAACAACTACCACTTCTTTTAAAGGAACATCATTAAAGCTTAAAGACAGTATTGCAGAAATTTTCCTGGCCGCATTTTTCACCGGACTTATTGAAATGATCGCTGTAGTATGTGCAATCCCGAAATTTGTCCATTTCTGATTAGGCTTAAGGAAAGAAACCGGAACTCCGGGAGAGGATACAGCCACCTTTCCTTCATAAAGATCAACCGCTTTTTTCTTTCCGGACTGTGAGATTTTAAATACTGTTCCCAATACTTTAGTACTGAAACCATCAGCACGCACTACAAAAGGATGTACTTTTGACTTAGCCACGGAAAAAATGGCATCTCCTTTTAAATTCACAACCCTGGTAGAGGCAGGAAATGATTTATCAACAGTGAGTTCAGCGCCTGGTAAAAGAGTAACTACAGATCCATCTTCAAGATGAACAATACGGTTTTCTGATTTTGCAAGATAAACATCGGGCTTAATGAACATGGTATAGGTGAAAATACCTCCCAGCGACAAAAGCAGAATAATAACTGCTGCCATTTTATATAGGTTTGTTTTCAACCTTTTTGCAGAATGTATAGAAATAATATCTGTTTGAGAAAAATAATGCTCCAGTCCGGATAATACCCTTTCTCTGGATTCTTTTCTATGAACAGTATCCAGATCTTTTTCAGTCTGGATTCTCCATTTTGTTAAAAGTTCATTTTCCTTTTCAGAAATTGGGTTATCAGAAACTTCCCGTTCCCAAAGTCTGAAAACAAAGGCTTCAATATTTTTATATGTTAAATGTTTTTTCATAAAGTCTTTCATAGTATTCACAGATACTTCTATCTATAAGACCGTGAAAATGAAAAACTTCCCCAGGGTATTGTTAATGTTATATTCACATTACAACCAAATTGTTAATAATTTTCGTTGTTTTTCACATTTACTAAACATTAACATCTTGTTTAACCCTCTTTTTTCAGAAATATTTAATCTTACCATCCCCAAAGTTCACAAAAAGTTAATTTTCCTTTAGGTAATTTTGTAACACAATATGAGCCCAACAGACTATACATTATTAAAGAAAATAAAATCAGGCGACCGTCCTGCATTTATGCTGCTGTATGACCGATACTGGGATAGTCTATATAGCTTTGTTTTTGTGCGCACGCGGGATAAAGAAATTGCTGAGGAAATCCTTCAGAACCTATGGATAAAGATCCTTGAGAATACAGATACGATACAAACTGATGACTCCGAAAGTGCAAAAGGCTACCTTCTCCGCCATCTTCATTATCGCATCCTTGACTTTTATAACAATTATAAAAAAGCCCCTCCCACGCTGAGCATTGATGAGTTTGACATCCCTAATGAATTTGAGATATCGGATACAGAGTATTTTGAGATCCTTGAGGAAAATGAAATCAATAGTTTATTATTAATGATTGATGAAGTGGTTGCCCAGCTTCCTTCAACGGAGCAACAGGTATATGATATGAGAATCCGGAAAAATATGTCCGTTAATGAAACCGCAGAAGCATTAGGAGTAAGCAATAAGACAGTAAGTAATAAATTAAGCAAAGCTTTGGGGGAAATCCGCGAACAACTGAATCCTGAATATCAGTCGTCTAAAAAACTGGTTTCTATTCTTTTGTTGATGGAGGTGTTGACGAGGTATTGAGATGCGGGTTGCGGGGTTGGGGTTGTGTCAATGATCAATTTGCTACGCAGTCAATCGTCAATTTTTGTAGCATATATTAAAGTTCACAGCGAAGCGGATTCACTATTCACTATTCGCTACTCACCAAACACCGGTAAAAAAGCTGTATTAAAATCCAGGATTTTAAAATCGGCAAGGTTTGAATTTATGCTTTCGTCATTATTGGTGAAAATTATAGTCTGCATTCCAGCTCCTTTCGCCGCTTTTAATCCTGAGTGGCTGTCTTCAATAGCAATACAGTGTTCAGGAGAAACACCCAATTTTTTTGCAGAAGTAAGATAAACAGCTGGATGAGGTTTTCCATGAGTTTCAAACTCTGATGAGTGAACAGTGTCAAATAAATCACTAACCTGAAGCTTTTCAAGAACAGCATTAGCTACACGCAAAGGAGCATTAGTTGCCAGTCCTATCTTGTATTCTTTATTCTTAAGATTTTTAATAAACTCCTGCACTCCAGACATTGTACAGTCTTGGTTCTTTATCATTTCTATCACTCTTGTAACCACCTTATTTTCTAAATCAGATGCATCAAAATTTTCCCATGGAAATCTTTCATACCAGAATTCTGTCACTTCCTGAGTGGTCATGTATTTGGTTTGTGCTGCAAGATCCTCCGTGACCTGCACTCCATAAGATGAAAATACATCAAGCTCTGCCTGAGTCCAGAATTTTTCTGAATCTATCAGCACACCGTCCATATCAAATATTACTGCTTTTAAAGCCATCTTTTGAATGATAATTATAAGTTATAAATGATGAATTAATGGCTGATTTTATAAACACAGCGCTGTCCGCCGGAAATAATATGATCTACTCTTTCAACCTTATGATCCTTTCCTATTAGTGATTGGAAATTAGATAGCTCGGCGCGACAAAACCCTTGACATTCTGTTGCGGCAGCACATATCGGGCAATGATTTTCGATCAGAAAATAATCTTTTCCTTCTTTTTTCCATTCTGCCATATATCCTTCTTCACTCCGTATTTTTGCTAGGGATTCGAGGCGCTGTTCCAAAGATTTTGCCTTAGAAAGTACTTTTTCGTATCGTTCATGAGTACTCTTCTCACGGTCACTGATTAATAACTCCAATGCATTTTCACCCAAAAGATTTTTCACTGATTTCAGAATCTGGACAGTTATATCTGCATGGGTATCAGGAAACTGAGCCAATCCTTTTTCTGTAAGGGTATAATAAGTAGATGGACGCCCCACGCCTTCGCTCTTCACTGAAGACCGGATCAATCCCTCCTGAGCAAGATTCAGTAAATGTTTTCTTGCCCCTTCTTTCGTAATCGACAATTCTTCAGCAATAAGAAGTGATGTAACCTCACCTCTCATCTTTAAAAACATCAGAATGCGATCCGCTGCCGGCTTCTTCATTTGACAATATTTAGGTTGTTTTATTTTTCAACAACAAATATAGTCATTTTCTATAATCTCCAAAAAAAGTAACTAAATCAAACATTTACAAACTGTTATCTTTTAAAGCAACGCAATCAATAAAACAACCAAAATGTTGTTTTATTTAAATAAATTTTTACCTTTGTCCTATAATAATCAAAAAAATAAATACGATGAACCCATTTACATTACCTCAGTTACCTTATGCTTATGATACTTTGGAGCCTTTTATAGATAAAGAAACAATGACAATTCACCATCAGAAACATCATCAGGCATATGTAGATAATCTGAATACTGCACTGTCACAAACCAATGAAACCAATCCCGATCTTGATTCTTTACTGCAAAGAGTAAGTGAATACAGCCCTGCTGTAAGAAATAATGGCGGGGGACATTATAACCACTCTTTATTCTGGGAAATTCTTTCTCCACAACCTAAACTTAATCCTGAAGGTACCCTTAATGATGCTGTCATTGCAACTTTTGGAAGCCTTGAGAACCTTAAAGCAGAAATGAAAAAAACAGGCTTATCTCAGTTCGGTTCAGGATGGGTATGGCTTTTTGTAAAATTCAACGGATCACTGGCTATCAGTTCTACTCCTAATCAGGATAATCCGATGATGGATGTTCTTTCAACAAACAGAGGCTTCCCTATTCTTGGGATAGATGTGTGGGAACATGCATATTATCTGAATTATCAGAATAAAAGGGCAGATTATCTGGATTCTTTCTGGTCTGTGCTGAATTGGTCTGCTGTTGAGAAAAAATATGAAGAGGCTTTATCAAAAGTAAGATAATTAACACTTAATGTAAATAAACTATGACTGAGGAAAATTTTATCAATAAAGCAAAAGCTTCAGGTATTATTGCCCTTGATCTTTCAGATTACAAACCCACAACGGAAATTGTGGAACTGGATATCAAAGATCATCTCTTCATGGGAATGATTGTCAAGGAGAAAGAGTTTAAAGAATCAATTGCTGCGGTGGATTTTTCTGTCTATAACGAAAAAGCAGTAGGAATCATCTGTTCTACAGATGCCATTATCCCGCCCTGGGCCTATATGCTAATCATGGAAAAACTATCTCCTTATGCTTCTTATGCCGATTTGAACAATGCAGAAACTGTTCTGCTCGATCTTTGGAAACGCCGTCTCATCTATGCGGACCTGAAACATTACAGAAATCAGAAAGTAGTCGTTCGTGCAAGTACCAATCATGATCCCGCGCTCTATTTATTAGCTGCAGGACTTCTGAAACCTTTGGTAAAAACACTGATGTATGGTGAGATAGGATTACCCAAAGTAATTTTTAAACAATAAAAAATGAAAGCAATCATATTCAACGGATCTCTGGAAAGAAGAACACAATCTACTTCCGGACTGATTTCCAACTATTTTTCAGAACGTCTGAAAATACGGGGAATTCATACTGATATTTTTACTCTCGCTGATTCCGGTATTCCGCTATTTGATATTACACTTACCAAAACTCCTTTGGCTGTAGAGCGCATGACCCAGATGTTTACCGATGCTGAGCTGCATATCTGGCTGGCTCCGCTTTACCATGGCAGTATTCCGGGCGTGATGAAAAACTGTCTGGACTGGCTTGAAGTGACTGCCAACAGATACGAACCTTACCTCACGGATAAAACTGTCGGACTGGTATGCTGGGCAGATGGTCTTCAGGCCATGCAGGGAATCAATACCATGGACTCTATCGCCAAGTCACTAAGAGCATGGCCATTACCATTCAGTGTTCCTATTGTGAGATCATCATTATTTGATCCGGAACATTCAACTGAAATTTCGGAACTCTATTCCGGTAAGTTTGATAAACTTATCAGTATTGCAACCTCAAGAAAAATAGAAAGCCTGAATTCTTCAGATTTAATAAGCCCAGCAGATTAACCTGCCAGATTCAGTTTACAGCTCATATTGATAGGCTTAAGGCAGAAATTACTGAAGATTAATGATTTAAAAATAAAAATTAGCACGCTTTATGCTGCTTATTTTCAAAGAACAGTGTTGAACTGCTGTAATTAAGTTTAGCAGGGATTTCCGAACCATTCAACGTTAAAGAAATCCCTTTTTAAAACCTTCTAAACATACATAATATGGCTATAAAAATAACGGATGCATGTATCAATTGCGGGGCCTGTGAACCTGAATGTCCCAATTCGGCCATTTACGAAGGAGCCATCGACTGGCGCTGGAAAGACAAAACAAAACTTTCAGGTCATATAACATTCCCAGACGGTACGGAAGCTGATGCTGATACTTATAATGAAGCTGTTTCAGACGAAGTTTACTATATCGTATCCGGAAAATGTACGGAATGTAAGGGGTTTCATGAAGAACCCCAGTGCAAGGCTGTATGTCCGGTAGATTGTTGTATAGATGATCCTGATCACCGCGAAACGGATGAAATATTATTAGACCGGCAGAAGTTCATGCACAATGCTTAAAAGTTGACACTAGCGTGCATCAGTTTTATTTTGTGATTAGAACTCTGCAATGTGATCAACTGTGAATGGAATCCGGGAATTCTTAAGAAATTTCTATCTTTTATATTTAATTTTCAATAGAGGCGGGTTTTAACCCGCCTTTTTATCCTTCTTTTTCATTCGGCTTTAGCCCAAATCTATTTTTCTTTAATCTCCGTGTAGATTTTTTGAGTAAAAGGAGTTTCAATACCAAGTTCTGCCCCATATTTTAAAACAGCTCCTGCAAATAATTCCAGCTCATTCTCTTTCTTTCCTGAATGAATATCCAGCTGTAAAGAAGTCGGGGTTTCAAAAGGAAATGTAGATGCTTTTTCAAAAGTTTCATCGATGATATCGTCCTGAAGGAAAATTCCTTTTTGAACTGCAATCTGCTTTATTTCTTTCATAATTTCGGTGGCTTCATATTTTTGCTGCTCATTTGTGCATACCGCCCCGATAGATGAATTATGCTTAGCTGTTACCAATCCGAAACTGGCAATGAAAATAAATTTCGTCCAGATATCCGATAATGAATTGTCTTTAAAATCAAAATCAATTTTACTTTCATTCAACAGCTCTGTAATCCATTCTACCGATGTAGAGAAATGCTGATGATCTCTTCCCACAATCATTTTTCCGGCTTTTCCTTTATGCTCTACAGTTCCTCTTTCTTTAATATGAGAAGCTACATAGATGCAGGTTGGGAGAACCGTATGCTCAGGAATTATTTTACGTATTCTGTCATAGATATCTGCACCGTTCATCATAGGAAGCAATATCGTGTCTTTATTGATGACTGGCAGCAGCTGCTTACATACATTTTCAAGATCATATTCTTTTACACAAATCAGCACCAGATCAGGATTTTGAATATCACTGATATTTTCTTCAACAGCATCAGGATGCGTTTGGCTATTGGAATGTTCGGGAGACAGCAGAGTCAATCCGTTTTCTTTTACTTTTTCATAGGTTTCTCCGCGGGCAACAAAAGAAACAGTATATTTTCCGGAAGCTTCATTGGCCTGATTTATTTTAAAACCAAAGTAACCACCTACTCCACCTAATCCTACAACGACAATATGCTTTTTGTTCATGAAATTATTTTTTAGCAAAGATCAGTGATGATTTCTGAAATATCACTTGACAAATGAAAAGAAATTAAATTTTATGAATATCTCTTCTGATCCGGCTCAGTGAACTGTCTTTGATCCCCAGATAAGAAGCAATTATCTTCAAAGGAACATGCTGAAAAATATCCGGATCTTTCTTCATCAGATTAAAATATCTTGTAGAAGCCTTCTGACTGGCCATTTCTATCAGTCTGTCGTGAATATTATAGTAATTCAGGACAAAAAGAAGTCTGCTAAACTCTCTGAATTCAGGAATATTATGGAAGTTATGCTGTACATTTTCCAATCCTGTTTCCCAGAAAACACATTCAGTCACGGTCTGGTATATTTCTTTGGTAGGCTGTTGTTTGAAAAAAGACAGAAAATCATTAACAAAACAGGGGGCTGTATAAATATTGGTGGTTATCTCCTCATTATCCTCATTCAATATATACGACCGGACATAACCTTTCTCCAGAAAGTATGTATTGGTACTGATGGCATCTTTATCCAGCAAAACAGTATTGGCTTTTAACTCAAAATGGCTGAATTTTTCAGTAATTTTTTCAACCACCTCAGCTTTGATACTGAATAAAGAATGAAAGTAAGTGTTAATTGATGATTTGTCCATGAGAATAAGAGCTATTATACATTTAGTTTTAAAAACTATCTGTAACAAAAATAGTATTTAAAAACCTTGAAGTAAAGCGCAAAAGCTTTTAATTCTAGAATATTATCCAATAAGCTTTTACATTTTTATCTTTAAATAAAAGTAATCGGTTATTATTGTACTGAAAACCTTAATGTTTGTTTTAATCAATCCTGTACAATAAAGAATATCTTGGTAGTTTATAACAAATTTTGTACTTTTTCTTCAGCAAAAAATAGCCTGCAAAAGGAAATCATTATGGACAATGGCTTCATTTATAATTTCATCGAACCTGATAAAGAGATCGCAGATTTCGTTGAAAATCTGGGAACTTTTCAGAACCTTTCAGATGAAGCTAAAGAAGTCGTGATTATTCCTGATGGAAGAATTGATTTATTTTTCTCACAATCAGCTTCAGAACCTTTTCATATTACCCTTCTCGGACTGGAAACTTATCCTGAACAAAGGTACATAGCTCCCCATACAACTGCATTTATCGTCAGCTTTAAACCACTTGCTGTTGAATATATTCTGAATACTTCCATCGCAGATTTATTGAATATCGGAAAAGAACTTTCTCCTGATTTCTGGAATTTTAAAGCTGATGATATAAAGGATTTTAACCATTGCAGCACAAAAGCAACTCAAAAAATAAAAGAACTGCTTCCTCAAAAGATTGATGAAAGAAAACAGTGGCTTTTTGAATTGGTTTATACCTCAAAAGGTGAAATGAGTGTACAAGAACTTTCTGAAAAAACAGGCTGGAGCAGCAGGCAGATCAACCGCTATTTTACCAAACAACTTGGTTTGTCATTAAAAGCCTACTCTACTATCTTGCGTTTCAGAGCGTCATTGGAACATATAGCACAAGGAAGGCTCTTTCCTGAACTCAATTATACCGATCAGAATCATTTCATCAAGGAAGTGAAGAAATTTTCAGGAGTTGCTCCTAAAGAATTATCTAAAAATAAAAACGACCGATTTGTACTATTATCAGTGTTGAAAGGAAAATAAATTTGCATTGTAAAATTTAAATTAACAATGCTGATAGACAATAAATCAATAGCAATCGTTGGCGGCGGTCCCGCAGGACTTACACTGGCAAGACTTTTACAGTTGAAAGGTGCAGACGTAAAAGTATATGAAAGAGATTTCAATAAAAATGCACGGGTACAGGGCTCACCTCTTGATATGCATGAAGATTCGGGGCTGGCAGCCATACGCAAAGCAGAACTACTGGAGGAATTTAAAAAGACCTTCCGCCCCGGAGCAGACAGGATGCTGATAATGAATGAAAAGGCAGAAATATTTTTTAATGACCATGAAACAAAACCTGAAGAAGATTTTGGACATGAACATTTCCGCCCTGAAATAGACCGTGGACCTCTAAGGAATATGCTTTTAGAATCATTACATCCTGAAACCGTAGTCTGGGACAGTCATTTTCTCACGATGGAACGTCAAAATGAAGGATGGCTTCTGCATTTTAAAAACGGTACTTCAGAATATGCAGACCTTGTTATTGCCAGTGATGGAGCCAATTCTAAAATACGGCCATATCTTACTGATATTAAACCAATTTACTCCGGAATCATCATGCTGGAAGGCAGTGTTTCAAAAGAAAAAGCACCTCAGATTGATGCCATCATTAAGGGTGGAAAAATAATGGCATTCGGAAATACCAAAAATATTCTGCTTGGCCAGAAAGGTAACGGAGATCTTGGATTTTATGCAAGCTTTAAAGCGGATGAAAACTGGCCCGCTGACAGTGGTCTTGATTTTTCTGATCATTCACAGGTACTGAAATGGTTCAAAACAGAATATTCCGGGTGGAGCCCTATCTGGGATGAATTGTTTGAAAATGCTGTAACTCCGTTTATACCACGGTTGATCTACTCTATGCCTTCAGATCAGACCTGGGAAGCACAACCTAATCTAACACTTATTGGTGACGCCGCACACGTAATGCCTCCATTTGCAGGAGAAGGTGCTAATATGGCTATGCTGGATGCCCTTGAACTGAGCGAATATTTAACAAGTAATAATTACAGCACATTACAGGACGCCATTTCCGGCTATGAACATCATATGCGCAAAAGAGCAGCCATTTCCACGCAGGAATCCCTTGAAAACGGAGAACGGATGCATTCTGAAAAGTCATTAGCAACCATGCTCGACTTCTTTAATGGTCACCTGACTTCATCATAAACAAAAGGCTGCCTCAACCAGAGACAGCCTTTTTAGGTTTAATAAACCTTTTTTCTCTCCGCGTTTTAGATCCTGATGCGGAGATTCATTTGTGTTATTTCTTGATTAACTTAGTATTATAAGTATTCTTGTCATCTTTTATAGTGATCACATACATTCCTTTTACCAAAGAAGCAACGTTGATCTTACCTTCAATTTTACCTTCCTGAACTAATCTTCCATCTGCGCTGTAGATTTTGTAATCTGCTTTACCTTTAAGGTTTTTCACTTCTACAAATGTATCTGCAGGATTAGGGTAAATAGTTATGTCTGAAGATTTGGTTTCCGCTGCTTCTCTCACAGCGAGCGTATTGGCTGTAATTTTCACGGGAAGATCCATAATACCACCTGCACCGCTTGCCAGTTCACCACATACATTAGCCAAAGCTGTCGTTGAATATTTACCAATAATTCTCATTCGTAACAACTTATCTCCGGCATAGCTAGTTGATGGAACTGTAAAGTTAATATTACCCATTCCAACATTCCCTTTAGGGGACGTCCCGGATGCCTGAGCAACTCTTTCTGATGTTTCGAAAGTTCCATTTCTATTGTAATCAATCCATACAGATAAATTTACCGGCATACCGTCTTGTAATAAATTCCCTATGTTTGGTGAAATTGTATAGGTATTACCTTGTGTCAAATTAACAATCTTGCTTGGATCCTCACTTAAATCTTTATAAGATCTTGCTGTAAGATCAGTATAATTAATATTAGCAACTGCAACTTTCAAAATTGCCCCTAAGTAAGGTGATCCTGAGTTTAATATACAATAATCTACTCCAGTCTTTAATCCTTTCGTTTTAAATGTATAATTATTAGAAAAAGTCCCGGCAACAGAGTTAACTACCGCAGCAACCTGAACCTCATAATTGGTTTCATCTTCTAAATTATTCAGAACTACAGAATTAGCCTGGCTAACCGCATTAGACCAGTTTGCTGTTCCTGTCTTTCTGTAATTAACAGAATAAGTAGCTCCCGGAACACTGTTCCATGACACTCGTGCAGTTGTTTTGAAAATTTCAGTATCAATAGCCGCAATACCTGTAGGAGCAGATGTATTAGATGTAGGGGCACTACCAATAGTAATTGAAGGAGATACTGCGTAAAATACATTACCTACAGCTGAAACTCTTAGCTTTACAGCCCCACTTAGATTACCCGGCATTTGTGCGCTATAGCTTCCGGTGTTAGGAGTTGCTGCAATAAGATTTGTCCAGGTTGTACCATTATCTGTAGTATAATCTATTTTCACACTTGTTGTATTATAAGGTGCTGCATTCGTATTGGCAACGTCCCAATAGATTGTATTTACAGCATCATTATATAATACAGAGGATGTAGTAAGCCCATTGAATTTGAAAGGCCCATCATTCCCAACTGTCACTGTAGTTGTAGAAGTTGAAACCATTGGGCGCTGAGCGTTCAGATCTCTTACCGTTACTGCATAATTCAATGTTCTTGGAATATACGATACAGTTTCCCATCCTTGCTTATCTGTAAGTGTTCCGCTCATCACAGTCTCCAACTTAGGAAAATATCTTCTTCCGGCTGGTGTACCAGGAACTGATCTTGTTAAGGTACCTTTAGGATTATATCCCCATCCGCTATCTCCTGAGATCGTAGAAAACTCATCTGTACTGTCATTCTGTTCCCAGGTATAGTTTACAGAATCATTTTCAGCATCTGTAGCAGAAGCTTCAAGATAATAAGCCGTTCCTTTAGGAATGCTATAAGCTGACAATGGATTAATTGCCGGAGCTGTATTATTAGTAATATTTTGAGATGTTCCACAGTTAGGTTTGTTCTCTAAATTAGTCAGCACCTGATCAATTGACTTGTAATGAAAATATCCATCTGCATTAGCCTGCACATTATCGTAGGTAATCCCTGCATATCCCATAATGGTTGTTCCGCCTCCTGGTTCTACATTCGCTCCCTGATTTGCATCTGTAGCAGAAGTATTTGAAAATGTGTGGTTAGCACCCAGCTGATGTCCCATTTCATGTGCTGCGGTAAAGTCAAAAACTTCACCTACCGGGATAGGCCCTTGTGTGAAAGCAGAACCTTTTTTTATATCTGTATTATTTGCAGGATCTGTACAAACAATTCCAATTCCTCCTGCATTTCCGCTTCTTTCTGCATTTTGATTAAGAACATGCCCAATATCATAGTTAGCATTTCCTACTTCAGAAGTAAGCGTCTGTTGTAGTTGAAGGTTTAAATTATTTGTATAAGGATCAGATGCAGCATCAAGATAAATAAGCTGAGGAAGGTTCTGAACTGTTAAATGAGCACCAAAATCACGTTCAAAAACACCATTTATGCGGGTCATTGTATTGTTCATTGCTGCCAAAACAACTCCTTTTTTTACATCATCCGTGGCATTAGCAGGAGTACCTGCTGCTGTTAATTGGTACTGGCTGTATTCTCCGGTAACGGACAATGCCATTCTAAAATTTCTGTATTTCGTATTGGTGGGTCTGCTCGTAATTCCAACTCCGGAAAGCATTTTTTTACCATTCGCTACCAACTTATTAATATCCTTAAAATCATGTTCTCCTGTATCACATTTAAAACCATGCTCTCCTTCATTCTTTGTTTTATAAAATACTCCATAAGTCTGTTTATCGGCACTTATCGGTTCTATAAACTGAAATACACCATCTTTAATAATCATAGACTGCATATCCGTTGGAGAAGTACTGAATCTTAAATATTTAGAAGAATCATCTACACCAACTCCCACATAAGATCCTAGCTGATATTTGTCTACAAGTGATTTATCCATTACTGGATTGCTATAGACAGCAAACCTTTCAATCTTTCCTTCTACTGTTGGTAAGGAAACAATGACAGGGCGTGCATTTTTTCCCGTTTCTTCAGCATTTTTCAGCATCTCTCTAAGAGACTTCAGATCCACTCTGTAAGAATGCTGTACATCTACTCCTTTTCTTATCTGTGAGGTTTTTTGAGAGACAGATTCCCATCTCTGAGCATTGAAAACCGTAAAACAAGACGCTAACGCGCAAACTAATAAAATTCTTTTTTTCATATAACTATTTAAAGTAATTTTGGGAGAATACATTGCAATTTTTATTGAAAGGATTATTCTGAATTGGTTTTTTAAAAACACTATCAACTATTACCATAAATTCAATAAAACAAAATATATCATATGACATTCATAATAAAACTCTTCACAAAGCTTATATTTTTTGAATAAAAAACAAAAAAAGGTAATACTACATAGATACAACACTGTTATAAATAATTAAATATCAGTAATTTATATTTTAACCATAATTATTTATTAATCTTTAAAGGTTTTGAAAAGATAAAATTATTTGAGTGTTCTTATCAAAATACTGATGGAAAAAAACATTGAAAATCAGACTAAAAAACATCTTAAAAGAGTTTATTATTTAAAAACAAAAGCGAAAAAAAAGGCTTGCTTAAAATTGTTTAGTCTTTTTTTTAAAATATATCTACAAATTCAACAGGAAACATAATTAACTAATTATCAATCAATTAAAAACCAAAATATATGATGTAGTATTTGTGTAGTATAGCTTTTTTTCTTGTTTTCGTTAAAAATTTTCATATTTGAACAAGAGACCACAAAAAAATTCCAAGTGGTGAAAAGAGAATATTTCGAGTACTGTCTGACATGATGAATCAGACAGTTTTTTTTTGGAATTATTTCAAAGTATCAAAGAAATGATAAATATCTGTTTCTCCGGGAATATTCAGTTTCTTTCTTATTCTGTATTTTTTCTGCTGAACACTTCTGTGCTGAACCAAAGTATAATTTGCAATTTCTTTGGAGGTAAAATGAAGTTTCAGCATCGCACAAAAAATTAATTCAGAGCTTTCAAGACCGGGATTGATCGTTAAAAGTCGATCTATAAATTCAGGATAAGCTTCTTTAAACCGATTCAGAAATTCAGGATCATTCTTTTTACCAAGTTCTATGATCTCTTCCTGTTTATTGTCATTCATCCTGATTTTCAGATTTTCGGCTTCTATAGTGAGTACCTCTTTTCTTTTTCCCAAAGCACTGATAATTCTCCAGGCATACAATCCCAGCAGAGAAAGACCTGCCAATGACAGAAAGATAATCCAGTATATTTTACTTTTATGATGGGCTTCATCCTGGCGAGCTCCCGTAATAAAAGATTCCATATCCTGATTAATTGTAGCCAGTAAAGATGTGTTGGTTTTATAATAAGCGTCTGTATATGCTTTCAAATAAAGGTATGCTTTTTCTTTATCTCCTCTGCGCTCATACAACATTCTGAGATCATTATAGATGTACTTGCCGTAATAGGCATAGATGCGTTTGGTTTTTTCATTGATCTTCAAGGCTTTCTTAAGTGTCTCTTCTGCCTTATCATATTGTTTGTTGGTAAGAAAATATTCTCCCATAATCGTATTGGCATACAAGGCAATTCCATCTTCTTTTCCTCTTATAATAGCTTTATTATAAGCAGTAGTTACATATTTGTATGCAGAGTCTTTATTCTTATGCATATAAACATAATCCCCTATAGCACAATCGGTAAGACCTGTATTATCCATTTTTTTTGCCCTGTGAAAATATTCGAGTGCTTTTTCGTAATTCTTTTTTTGGATAAAATAAATAGCCTGTCTGAAATAGATACTGAAAAGAAGATCATTTTTAAGCTCAGATTGACTGCTTTTCTGTATCAGGCTCATCGCTTCATTATTATATTGAAAAGCTTTGTCAACCCTTCGGAGTTCTATATTGAACCGGCCATAAACATTATAAAATCTGGCCTTATGTAAATTATCTTCTGAATGATCCAGAATTTCTTTTGCATTATCAAAAAGAATCTGAGATTTCTGAAAATTTTCTAATGAAATATTAAGTTCAGCCAGATTGATGTAGCATAGTGCTTTTCCATCCGCATAATTTATTTTATCGGCTAATTTGTAATACCTTTTATTGAGATTGATCAGAGAGTCATATTCTCCGGCCACTCTGAATTTCTCATTCTGCTTCAGCAAAGAAATATCAAATTTCTTTTCAGCCTCTTTCTTTGAATGAGAATGGCAAGAAACTAAAATAATAAGTAAAACAATAAGAAAAATACGTATCATATGTTTCTTTATTTAAGCTAAATTTCTGTATAAATTATGATTTAATAATGATCTCTCAGAATGCATTCTCTTCTATTTTTTTAATGATACTTCTGGCGAGATCAACAATAAAATTTTTTATAAAACAGAATCCGGCATCTTTTATTGTGAAGAAATATTCTTATTATGTTAAGTTTTCAAAAAAGTCATAAGTATCTGTTTCTCCGGGAATATTCAGTCTTTTTCTTATTCTGTATTTTTTCTGCTGTACAGATCTGTGCTGTACAAAAGTATAGTCTGCAATTTCTTTAGCAGAAAAACGAAGTCTCAGCATGGCACAGAAAGCCAGTTCTGAGTTTTCAAGGTCAGGATTGATTTTCAGAAGTGATTTTATAAAATCAGGATATAGTTCTTTGAATTTTAATAAAAAAGAAGAATCATTTCGTTTGGCAAGCTCTATTACTTCTTCCAGCTGCTTAGTCTCCACATGGTTTTTTAGTTCATCTGTCTCTTCTTTTAAAGAGTTTTTCTTCAGCTTTAACTTATTAATTATTTTCCGGACATATACTCCTGAAAAGGTAAGAACAGCAATAGATAAGGCAATGAATAGTGGGAGATCATTTTTATGCCAGTCCGACTCCTGTTTTACTTCAGAAATAAAATCCTCGGTTGCTTTATTCATTGCGGTAAATCTTGCGGCATCAAATCTACCTTCTTCTTCCATATACTTTTTCAGATAGAAATAAGCTTTCCCGCCGTCATTCTTTTTCTTATACAGTTCTGCCAGTGCCATATAAACCTCTTTTATATGTGAAGAATAAGTACGTCTTGTTTTAATATTGATGTCCAATGCTTTTCTAAGTGCTTTCTCAGCCTGCTCACTGTTATTGACTTCATTATAGTAGTAACCCATGGTATAATAAACCCAGAGGGATTCTACATCAGTTGTCTTTTGGCTTAGCATTTTCTCATCAGCCCGCTCAATATATATTCCTGCAGAATCAGGCTTGTGAACAAATAAATAGTATTGGGCGACCATACAATTACTATAGGCGGAGTTTTCAAGTACATTCGCTTTGGTAAAACATTTTAAAGAAGTTCCGAACCACCCTTTCCAGGCATAGTAAATTCCTTTGTTCACGTACAGTCTCGGAAGAAGTTTTCGGGCAAGACTAGTTTTTGCAGCCTGTTTTAAATAGTAAAATGCTTTATTATTACATTCAATAGCCTTATCATTTATTTTAAGATGAGAATAATACAGGCTGTAGTCATTATAGAATGTTGCTTTATGATAATTATTCTCAGAGTTTTTCAAATCTTTCTCTGCTTTGTTGAAAAAAAAGCGGGCTTTATCATAATTTCCTGCTGAGACATTCACCCCAGCCATATTCAGGTAACAAAGGCCTTTTCCGGCTTTATACTTCATTTTCGCAGCCTTTTTCAGGTATTTTATATTCAGCCGGACAAGAGCTTCATACTCCCCTGACAACTGAAGGTCTGAAGTCTGGTTTAATAAAGAAACATCAAAGTTTTCTCTTTCTTTATCCTGAGAATCATGGCTGCACGAAAGCATACATAAAAATAACCCTATGCAGATTGTACAGGCTATTATCTTTTTTATTTCCTTTGAATGTATTTTTTTATTCTTAAGAATGATCAGATTAATTCTTTCCATCAGTACCACTTTTCCCTATGTCTACCTACGCATGTTCCTTTGAAACATGTTAATAAATTCCTACTGTTATTTTTATTATTATTCCCCAATAAGTGTTATAAATATACATAATTTATCATGCTTATGATGGAATAAGCAGTTAATTTTGCAAAAATGTAAAATTTAAATAAAGTATCAAAATTCCCCCTTAAACAAACATTTTTTTAACTTTCCGGATGAATATATAACCTTTTCCGATCAAAAAAATGACTGCTTTTGTTTATAATAAGACTAACTGAAATGAAATTTGTTACAAATGCATCGTTTAGTTTTAAAAATTTTAATATAATTGTTGAAATTCAACCGGCCATACCAAAAAGAAGTTCAAAATAATCTACATATTTGTATCCGGATATTAATGAAAATGATTAATCTAATGACTATGACAGATATTAATTATAGAAAACTTATCCCTGAAGAAAGTAAAATTTACAGGGCTATCCGCCTGGAAAGTCTGGAAAAATTCCCTGAATCTTTTGGAGCAACCTATCAGGAAGCTCTTAGTATTGAAAAATTTCGGATAGAAAACGATATTGAAGAACAAACACCGGAAAGATTTGTATGTGGAGCTTTTGCTCAGCAGGAACTTGTGGGTATCTGTACTTTTATTAAAAATGAAAACAATACCGGAAGTATTTATCAGATGTATGTAAAAAGAGAGTTTCAAGGAAAAAATATTGGCCAGGGATTGATTGAATCTGTTATTACCGAAGTCCTTCAAAAATTTAATGGTATTGAAATCTTTCTAGAGGTTATTCCCGGAAATGATAAGGCTTACAATCTATACCGGAAAATAGGATTTCAGGAAATATCTCCTATTTCTCCTGAAGAAATCAGGATGAGATATGTTCCTAAGTAAATTTTTTTATTATTAAATTTCAATGATGAAAAATTTATTGTTCCTGTCTTCCTCCGCTTATTGCTTCAGAACCATTGAGCAATAAATAAAATACTGCTATGCTCATAGATTATATATAATCCATAAACCTGTCGCAGCATTAATGATATTAAATAGAAAAGGCGCATAAAAATGCGCCTTTTTAACTGTTTAAAACCTGAACAGGTTTTGGTGACCCGGCTGGGATTCGAACCCAGGACCCATACATTAAAAGTGTATTGCTCTACCAGCTGAGCTACCGAGTCGGCCACTTACTTTTTTAAGTAAATCCCTTTGTTTAAGGGACTGCAAAGATAGAAAGTTTTTCTTTATTTACAATACTTTCAAGGCATTTTACAACCCGAATTACGCTAACTTTTACAGTATCAGAGACAAAAATTTCATGCTCTATTTCGGATTATATCATTTGAATTTCAAATAGCATAAAATGAAATAGAAATATCATTCAAATAAAAATGGATTGCTTCATTGAGCAATCCATTTTACAAGTGACCTCACTGGTACAAAACTCGAACTCTCTGCTAGAGGATTTGAGACGATTATGTACTCTTGACACATAACATTTTAATTACTTTAAAGAAGGATGATTGTAGAGATGAACAGGTAGTGGGGACTCAGTGGCCGGATCTATCAAGTCACCATAAGGCCACATACCGATTGAGTATTTCCTGAAACTCAGATAATGGGCAAGCAAGGGATAGGTTCTATTTTCTACTTGCCTAAAAGGAATATCTTCTGCCATACCATACATGATGAATTCATAGAAATTGATTAATCATTAATAGAATATTGTACAAACTGATGGCAGATTCATTTTAATCATTTATCATCATTAGAAGTTCAGAATAACTTTTTCCAGAACCCTTTCATAAAGTCTTTTGTTATCAGTCAAAATTTCTCCTTCTCCAACTACTCCATCAGAAAGAATCATATCACCCGCAGCTGTGATCGCCAAATCAACCATATACTTCTTTTCATCACCGTTTACCGTTTTGACAGTATTTCCCAAAAATGAAACTTTTATCACCTTGGCTTTTATGACTCCGTATTCTTCATGAGGAAAATTGTTGAGTCTTATCAGTACATCCTGGCTTTGTTTAATTTTACCCAATCCGAAATCTGAGATAAGCATCTGGCCATTGACTTTATTGGATGCTGGAACAATCGCAAAGATGGGATCCTGATGATTTATATATTGATTATTTTTCAGAAAGCTTAAAAATTGCACCTTTCCACCAACGGGAGCAATAATCAAAAAAGCTCTTTTCCAAGCCCTAATTTTATTAATTAGGTCATTATAGCTATTGTACAAGTCGGAGATAAGTTTTTCCTCTTTTTCCGTTTTCAGGATCCGTGCCTCTGTGCTTTTATTTTTTGTACTCAGAATTTCCTGGTCCAGTTTATGAATCTCCTGTTTAGTCGTATTATTGTATTGTAGCGCGCTGAGATAGTTTTGCTCTGTATCTTCAAATTGCTGCTGGCTAATTATCTGGGCATCTCTAAGTAGGGAATCTCTTGTAAGCTTATTGTACCCCAATTTATCATTCTTGTTGATCAGTTTAACCCTATCTTTCTGTAAGTACAGCTGCTTCTCCTGTTTACTTGCAAGATTGTCTAACAGCTTTTGCTGTTTGTCATAAAGGTCGTTCTTAGAAAAAAGAACATATTGCTGTAAGGCATTAAGGAAAGTAAAATAGTTGTTATTGATCTCACCAACATGAACAATTTTAGGAAGGGAATGGTAAAATGAAGCAAAATCTGTATCCGCATTAAAATTTAGCATTGTTTTTTCCAGCGCTAACATTTCCTGAAAAGATGCTTCATTTTCAATATAAGCTACAATATCGCCTTTATTAACAGCATCGTGATCTTTTTTCAAAATAACTACCGGTCCCTGATGATTGGCCACAAGAGATATGGATGGATTATCTGCAACGATCGTGACAGATCCTTTATAAGAATCTGGATATTTTATCGCAAATAAGGCGATGATAAGTACTAATAGAAGTAAACTGATCAGAACAAAAATCCGTATACTAACATTACTCGGTATTCGTGAAACTAGAAAAGTAATTTCTTCCGAATTAGGCTGTGGTGGTCTCTGTATGTAATTTCTCGGCTCCATTTAAAACATTTATTTGACTTTCAAAAAGCTTATAATAATGTCCCTTTTGATTCATAAGGGTCATGTGATTTCCTCTTTCTATAATCCTACCGTCTTTCATTACGATAATCTGATCTGCATTCATAATGGTACTTAAACGATGGGCAACAATTACAACCGTTTTATTAACGAATACCCCGGAAAGGGAATGAACAATATTTTTTTCATTGATTGAGTCAAGTGCATTGGTCGCCTCATCCAGAAAGATATATTTCGGATTTCGGTATAAAGCTCTTGCGATAAGGATTCTCTGCTTTTGTCCGCCACTTATTCCCCTTCCATTTTCACCGATTTTCGTTTTGTATCCCAAAGGCATGTTCTCAATCTCTTGTGTCATATTGGCAATAGCAACGACATCTTTTAGCAGTTTATAATCAATATTATTTGTATTGAGGACAATATTATTTAATACAGTATCATTAAATATCTTACCGTTCTGGAAAACACTTCCACACTGATCTCTCCAGTTAGAAATGCTTATATTTTTATAATTCATCTCACCCACTGTAATATCACCGGCAGAAGGCTCATACAATCGCAGCAAAAGCTTTAGTATTGTAGATTTACCACTACCGCTGTCTCCCACAAAAGCAGTAGTCTTTCCTTCTGGGACAACAAAGTTTAGATTCTGTAATACGTATGGCTGGCGAGCAGAATACTGAAAGTACACATTTGAAAACTTTAAGGTTCCCGAGGAAGGCAGCGTAAAGCTGTTATTTTCATAATTATCTTCTTCGGGCAAACTCTTGATCTCGCGAATTCGGCTAAAGCTTAATTTCGCCATCTGGAAACCCAGAAAAAACTGAACCAGTTGCTGAATGGGACCATTCAACATTCCCAGTATCATTTGAATGGATAAAAGCTCTCCAAGGGTCATTTTAGCATTAATCACCAGCACTGCACAATAAAAAGTAATTGATACATTTTTAAGATTATCAATAACCTGCGCTCCCACGTTCTGCCTATTCGTAATGGATTGCATCTGCAGATTCTGTTTAAAGATTTTGGCTTGTATTTCGTCCCATTTCAATTTTCTGGAAACTTCATAGTTATTGATCTTAATTTCCTGAATGTTATTAATCGTTTCAATCCAGAATCCCTGGTCCTTACCCATTAAAGCAAAATAATTCATATCAACCTGTTTCCGAGCTTTAAAAAAAAGAAATATATAGGTAAGATAAATTGCAGTACCCGCTATGAAAATAAGGAAAACCGGAATGCTGTAAATCACAAGAACAAAAATGAAAGCAGAAAATGATAAAAGGGAAAAAATAATATTCAAAGAATTCCCCATGATAAAACTTCTTATTCTTTCATGGTCATGGGCTCGCTGCAGGATATCTCCCGGATGTTTATTCTCAAAAAAACTGAAAGGCAGTTTTAAAAGCTTCGATAGATAATCTGATATAATATTAACACTTACTCTGTTTGAAACCTGCAGGATGATCCAGTCCCGTATAATCGTTGAAAAAAAAGAACAGATAATAAGCGCCAGATTAGCGATCAAGATCATCTTAATAAACTGTAAATCCCTTTTGTTCACTCCGATATCGATTACAGATCTGGAGATAAACGGCAGAAATAAATTCAGTCCCGTAATTATAGTCATTACTAAAAGTAATAAAAACAGTATTTTTTTGTAGTTTGAAAAATACCTGAGGAAATCGAACAGCGTATTCTTCTGCTCAATGACTTCTTCAATATGGACAGTTTTAAAATTATGGGCAGGTTCAATTAAAAGCGCAATCCCTTTTTCATTGTTTTTTTTCCATTTGCTTTGAAATTCAACCAGTTGATATACTACCTTCCCCCTTGCCGGATCCGATATATAAATCTTATCTCCTTTAATTCGATAGATAACCACAAAATGACTTTCACCCCAGTGAAGAATTGCGGGTAGATGAACCTGTGATTTTAATTCCAGAAAAGTACAACGCACTGCATGAGACTTGATTCCGATTTTTTCGCAGGCATATATAAGGTCAGCAAGAGAGACTCCTTCCTTTGTTATGCTGCATAAATCCCTCAGAAATTGTAACGAATAATATCTTCCGTAATGTTTGGCTATTATCCTCAGACATGTTGGACCACAATCCATTTTATCATACTGCCTTTCGTGCGGAAAGCTTTTGATCATTAGTTTTTTTTGCAAAATAATAACCTCTAAGAATATAAAAAAAACCGTAACTCAACAATTAATAGAATGTTCACAATCCATTCACACCCGTGCAATTTTTATGTTCTAGTTTTGACATCAGTAAATGAAACGGTTGATGAGAACGAAGAAATATATTATAATTGTAGCAGCTGGTGAGGGTAACAGAATGGGCGCTGAAAACGCAAAGCAGTTCCTTCCCCTTGATGGTAAACCAATTCTAATCCATACCATCGATACCTTCTTAAACCATCCCACTCTTATTTTTGACATAATCCTGGTTCTTAATAACTCTCATTTGGAAATTTGGGATGATTTATGCCAGCAATACTATTATCTCAAGTCCATTAAAATTGTTATCGGAGGCAGGGAAAGGTTTCACTCTGTAAAGAATGCAATTGACACCATTACCGATCATGAATGCTATATCGGAATTCACGATGGTGTCAGACCATTCGTAAGCGAAACGGTAATTGAAAGCGCTTTCTCAGAGGTAATTAAACATGATGCTGTTGTTCCCGTTATAGCCATGATTCCTACTATAAGAATGACAGATGGTGACAATAACCAGAGCATGAACCGCAGCGATTTTAAGGTTGTTCAAACACCCCAGGTCTTCAAGTCTGAAATTATAAAAAGAGCTTATCAGACCCCTTATCAATCATTTTTTTTTGATGATGCTACAGTAGTTGAACATCACGGACATAGTATAAAACTTATTGAAGGCAATGAGGAAAACATAAAAATAACACTACCCATCGATTACCTTACTGCAAAAGCCTTACAAAAAACAAAACTAATACATGATATTTCAAATTAAAGAAGGAGCCATATACTCCACTGCCGGCAATGAGACAGTTGAAATCAGTTCCAATATAACGGTATTATCCAATGATCAAAATTTCCACAAAAATAAATATGGATTTGAGATATCTCCGACAGACATTCAGAATTACGCAGCCCACATTTTTATTTGGGAGTATATTTTAAAGAATGACATAACAATACCCTGCATTATTATTGAAAATGATGTTAAACTTAAGCATAAATATGAAGAACTGCGTAAAGACATCGATTCACTTCCAAATGAATGGGATTTAATCATTCCATATAATAAATTGCAAGGGAATACCATCTCCAGAAACGAGATATTCCCCAGCAGACTGGGCTATTATTGGGGCAGTTATATCTACGTTATCAATGGAGAAAAAATCACATCGATGGACTGCTTAAAAAGTATTAAACAGCCAATCGATGAAGAAATACTGGAGTGTTCTTTTAACAACTCTTTAAAAACACTTGTGATTGACACCGGCTGGTTTGACTATGATGAGGAAAACTGCCCTATCTACAAAAGCAGAGGAGCGTTTTTTATTGAGAAAATAAAAAAGATTAATCTATGGGAAGAAAGACATAAGGAGCAGGCAGTAGAAATACTCAAATACCTGGGTGAAAAAGCAAAGGAACTCAATTTGAGTCTTTTTGCTCATGCAGGAACGCTTCTGGGGATCATAAGACATGATGATATTATGCCATGGGATGATGATATAGACTTATGCATAGATGAGAATGAAATTCAGCTTCTACTGCGTGCAGTGGAAAATGACAATATCATCAAATATACAAAGCGTATCTGGCATAAAACAGGATCTGAGTATTACAAATTTTTCTATAAAGATGGTGAATACAAGGAAGGTTATGATTACACATTTCCATTTGTGGACATCTGGTTGCTTTTTCACAAAGAAGAAAGTTCATATATGACTTCAGACGGGTATGAGGTACCAATGGCCGATTACTTTCCGGGAAAGGCTTATGAACTTTATAAGGCTCCTATCCTTGTTCCCCATAATCATGAATCAATTCTACAAAAAATGTATAAAAACTGGGACAAATATATTAAAGTTTTCTCATGGTCTCACCGCAAAAAAGAAAACTGCATTGATAGTATTATTGCCCCTATCCAGACTGACGGCAAGGGCCGGCTTATGAACCAAAACTAATAACCTTTTTTAAAATTTAAATACATGAGAAACTCGAAAGTACTCGAGCTCAACAGTACATTGGAACTGTTGACAGAAAATGAATTGTACGCATTCAAGGGAGGTCTTGAAGGCGGACAGAGCGAGCATGAAATTCCGGAAGTCATTATTACTGTCCCTGGAGGAGATGATGGCGGAGGAAATGATCCTGGCGGGAACGATGATGGTAATCCTCCAACATGGGATGACGATGATCCTCCTTATGGGGGTGATGGCGATGACCCGTTTCCTCCCGATGGAGGTGGTGATCCAGATGGTAGCAATCCAAGTGAGGCAGATGGAATTCTAGAAACTCCTACAGCCAGAGAAGTCCTGTGGCTACTTTTAAATACATCAGGAGCAGATCGTGATAAGATGCGCCATAACGCAGCCTTGGCAGCTCAATATGGAAAAGGACAGGTTGACAATGTCTATGATGCATTAAGACATGCGATGTGGTCAGCAATGGATGCCGCAGATATCGGGTTGGATAAGGCTAAAGAATTTCACACCCTGCATGAAACCGTAAATCCAGGAAACGATAATACAATGGATCTGCATAATAATGATTGGGGGTTCAATTGGTTTTCACAGCACGGAAATCCTGATAACAACATGCAACAGTTTATCAATGACTTTAATGCAGCAGTAGCAAGCGGACAAATACAAACCCATCCATAAAATGAGAATAAAAAGGCTAAATTTTTTGATTCTAATACTATTAGCATCTCTTACATTTTCCTGCCATGCACAGACCAACACGGAATGCTTAACAAAGCTTGAACAAAAACTTTCTCCTAAAATTAATACCAATAATAAAGTAGGTGAAATAATAAACGTTCGAGATGAAGTAAATTGTTTCGACTGGGATACATTAGTCGTACAAATGGCAATAAACCCTAAAGAAATGACTGAGCAAGCACTTAGCATTAAAATTCCACAAAACTACGACTACAGTTGGGAAAGTGATAATACAGCGATGCTGTTATTTTTAAAAGGCAATACTGTTGTCCATTATATTCTTCAGAAGCCTTCTGTTGATAAACAGACATTTGACTCTGCCCAATCAATCAAGGCATATGATTTTCTGAAGCTGGTTAACAACTCTGGAGATAATGCATATGCAAAAATTCCAAAGGAGAAAGCTGTTTTTGAAACCTATCAAATTTATTATCATGATGCAAAAGGTCAAAAGACGAGCAACCCAAAATTTGGTCTTGGAATAAGGGTGAAGAGTTAGAACCACAACAATTTACTCACATTCTTTTTGTTTTATTAGGCTGTCTTTGGACAGCCTTTTTTAATGATTCATTCCGTCTTGTAACATTAATCCATCTAGTGTTGATCTTTAATTAATTCTGGTGAAGCAGAAGCCTTTCTTTAACAACTCACATTGCATATCAAGAGAAAGAAAGTCAATTGATCGATTTTCAGATCCATCATTTATCGATTACTTCCATATTTTTTATATGCACTTTATTTAAAAACTGTCTATCTATATATGTTGAAGTTGATTTTGACAAAGGGTTTATATACATCACCCTTGAAGACAAATGCGATGCTTTCTCTTCTTCAAACTCAATAAACAGCAGGGTTTTCTTAAGCCACGAATTCTCCAATACATAGCACCAAATTTCTTTTGTATAATGATCAGGCCCCCCTTCCATAGCGTAGCGTACTTCATTTCTCTTTTTCCCTATAAGATTATAATTTTTCAGCTTATTTTTGACTTTCAAATACATATTTATTTCCAAAATTTTGTTTATAGTATCTTCTTAAAAGAAGTGTATATTCATTTCAAATATTCTAATAGCTACTTGAGCTTATATTTATTTACATCTTCACATCAAAAAATTTCAAGTTCAATTGAGGTTTTTGTTTTTATAAAGAAGGATTTGAGTATCTTTTAGAGCCTAATAGGAAGGGCTTCTCCACCATTGACAGGTTACAGGTGATTATACCTTTTATGGTTTTGTATTCCATCATTTTAATCTCATTATCTGTGTTTTATAGATATACTATCAAACAGCCTGCCAGATCTTTCTAAAAATAAATAGATATAAAACCGCATGAGTCTTCGTAATTGTTAATAAGGCTGAAAATATTATTAATCAGCACAGGGATTAATCTGTTGTACCTGCATATAACTATTCTTCAACGTATCGGTTTGATTACTCCCTTCTACCTTACGAAAGCATATAGATAACCTGAATATTTTTATTTGGTGTTATAAATGCCAGCAAATATGGCTGAATCCCGGTAAAGTCATTGTAATTATTTTGAAATACAGTTGTTCTTGGAACATTTTGGGTAGAGGCTGATATATTATCTGTCTCATTATACCATTGGTAAGAAAACGCTGCATATTAATTTGTGATATTATAACTGTTAAAAAAGGAGGCTTCCAATCGATAAGTATTTCCAGCTGTAAGAGAAAAGTTTCCCACACTAAAAATATTCTGAAGGTCTATTTTTCAATTCAATTTCTACTTCTTCAAATGGGAAACCATCTGTATATTGATAAATTAGTGGATCCTCATAACCTAGTTTAATAACCATTGCTCGTTCACTAGATAAACTTTCATAGAATAAATGTAGGAATGACAAAGCTTCATCTGGGGTATCAAAATATACTGAACAAAAATCACTCATTTGTATATCCTCTGTATATGTAGAGATTAAAATCTTATTTTTTTTCATATTATCGTTTTTTAAGATTATTTAATCGGTTTTCGCAAATATTTTCACAGACACTATAGGCTATTGAATGTGGCAGCAAGATGCCATAAAATGTCGATATCAAATCAATGTTATATATATTACAGACTATCCTAATAATATCCGGAAGATTTATTAAAACTGTTTCTGATCAGCTGATGCACATCGGAAAGCTTATAATATAATTTACCGCTTATCGTGTAATAAGGTAGTTTTTTGTCTGACCGGTAACGCTGTAATGACCGTGAACTGATTTTAAGCATCTGAAGTACGTCCTGGTTATCCAGTAACTGCTCACCATCAATAGAAGACAGTTCATTTTGTTTTGTGCTTATTTTTTCATGAAGGATATCAAAACGAGTCATAATTCTCCCCATCCAAGCCATAAATTCTATTCTGTCAATATTCATGATATTTGTTTTTTATGAGTAGAACAAAGTTTAGGCTTTACATAGAAATTCCTTCGGTAGGAATTCGTAACTACCGAAAGATTTTATGCTAAAAAATAATAGAAGCCAAATTCAGCGGTCTGAATCCAAAAATGCCTGATTTAGATTATCATTTAAAAGCTGAAGAAATTTGGTTCTGTTTATTTTACGGTTCTTGATTTCATGGAGGGTTTTGTAAAAATTCCCCAAACTGACATTCAGCGATCTTTCAGTAAAGCGTATTACCTCACTGAATTCAATATTTCCACCGTTAAAGCAACGTGTTTGATGAAGGGCATATAAAAGTTCAACCAATCCGGACTTTGAAGAAGACCAATCCAATGGAGACTGATCATTTATCTTTTCAAAAACATATCCTTCGGCATCGCTTATAGATTTCAAAAGATATTTTTCCAGTCGGTCGTTAGCCAGAATCTGGGCAACTAAATGGTCATGGGAAGTGGCGAACTTTTCATCATAGTTATACAATCCCGATTCAAGCTTTGTTTTAAGGTCAAATTGGCTGCGGACAAAATATTTGTGATCCAGAAATGCCGCTTTTCTCCTGTAATACTCATAAAAGTCAATATGCTCCTGATAAAAATCTTTTATCACCTCCAGTTCACAATGATAGTACTCTTTAATACTTAATTGTCCTGCATTCGGTTTTGCCGCCTCAATGGATAACAGTCTTGAATAATAAATAAATCGGGAAATAAAAAGAGGCTTGAGTTCTTTAAAGAAATAGATTTCATCTCCTGCTGCTGAAAACTCGAGGACAACTACCATTGATTTTATATCTCTAATCGCAATATCAATTTCCATCAGAGATTTTTCGCAGCATCCTATCCTGTCTACACTATTTTCAAACTCAATCCTATCCAATTTTTTATCCAGCAGGGCTAGTAATTTCTCACACTTTTTAAAAAACAACTGGGTTTCCATATTTTTTACATAAAAAGTACAAAAAATAAATCAGCCATCTCTTTAACCCTTATATTATCAACTTATTATTCAACCCCCTGTTCGATTTTCCGGGCAAATTCAACAGGGCTCATCGCAGTCATTTCCAGAAACAATTTTGAAAAATTTGATCTATTGGAGAAACCGCATTCTCTGGAAATATCATCAATAGCATATTTTCGCCAAAGAGGATCATTGGTCAGCATTTCTTTGGCATACATAATCCTTCATCAGCAAATGATAGATATTCCGTAGAAGTTAAAATACAATGGTCAAGCAGTTGTATATTTAAAAACTCAGATGCATCCTTTATTTTATTGGTCATTTTTACGTCTTCGCATGATGGTTTTAAATTTCCTGATGGATGATTATGCGCAACAATAAGAGATGATGCATTACATAAAAGCGCGGCCTGCATAATAATTCTAATGTCTACCAAAGTTGAGGAAATTCCTGATTCAGAAATTCTTTTTATTCCCAGAACCTTATGGGCATGATTCAAATACAGTGCATAAAATGATTCCCTATAATCAATTTCACCACTATCAAAATGTGCTCTGAACACCTCAACGGCATCATTTGAATTAGTTATTAATTTTTCAGCATTTCCCTCCCTTGAATAGGTTAATTTAATTTCGTTGATAATATTAAACTTCATTTGTTTTGCTCCGTGTACGGCGGAGCCTTTATTTTCCCGTACCTGCTTAGTAATTAATTCCCTCTTCCTATTAAGGCTCTCGCCTTGCTGATATTTTTCAAAAGAAAAACCGGAAAAAAGAAAGCAGATCATTGTTACGGGTAAAGTGAAAGACAAAAGGAAACGGAATAAATGGAGGGCACCTTTAGGGAGGAAACCGTTTATGCTGTAGTCTTTTGGCAGGGACTAGGAAGGCTGACCGTTACAACTTGGTTGCCTTTTTACCGGTTTATTATGCAAAATAATGATGAAGGTTTTTTAATTATTTTTCCAAGACCATGTCTTGACAAACATACCATCTAAATTTATTTTTTAGCAATAAAAAAGCAAAACAAAAGAATAAAATAGTGATTAAATTGTAAAATATTGGTCCAAACACCAGTGTTTAAAGCCTTCTGCGCATGATTTGAAAATATTTTTAAAATAAATTAAATTAACTCATATACAATTATTAAGACAAAAAACACACTTCATCTTAAAATAATATATTGATACCACAAAAAAAATAAAAATTTACTATTATTTATTCACCAACAGCAGATTTAACACAAGCAAAAACACTTGCTAAGTACCATAAATAGGCATATCTTTGACCTGTTTAATAATTTAAATATAACAATAATCATGAGAAGAATTCTTTTTATCCTAGGTGTACTAGGAGTTATGGGACTAGCATCAAGTTTTAAAGATGAAGACACAATGGAACCAGGTGATGGTGGATGTGGTGGAGGAAGCCGTGTATGTGCTTCAAGTCCTGGAGTAATGCACTTTTAATAACTCTTAAAGAAAATGAGAGGCTTTTTTCAATCTAGGAAAAAGCCTCTTTTTAGATATGAAAAAGCTAAAAAATATACTATCAATATTGGTTGTATCCGTAATAATTATTACAGTCTTTTTATTCACATCAATTACTAATAAGACTAAGGTTAAACTTGATACTGAAAGAATTCTAAAAAAATCAATCCAAACGATAAAGCAACAAGAGTTGGGAAACCAATATGATATCTTAAAGATAGTGAATGATTCATTATTTTTTATCTCTTGGACTAAAGAAAACCAAGGAAACATTTATCAATTTAATAAAGACAAAAGTAAAATTGAAAAATATACATCTCTAAATAACAACTTAATAATTGGAAATTATTTTAGAACAGATGAGAACGAATTCCTTGTAGTAAATAATGCTAAAAAACAACTTCTAATATTTTACAATAACGGGACTCTAAAAAAGACACATCAACTAAATATTCCAATTGCCAGAGGAGTATTAACAAATGATTTTTTTCTATTTACTTCCTGGGGTAGTGACCTGATTATGAAGTTTTATGAGTATAATTTAACTAATGGCAACCTAAAACAAATTCAGAATAAAGCCTTTGACAACTTCAGCAAAAACACCGGAGTATTATACGATGGAGTGCTTAAACAGGTTGGTGATAAAATTGCCCTTATACCTTATGCTGCAAATGAGGTATTTTTCTTCGATTCTAACTTTCACTTCATTGATAAATTAAAACTAATATCTCAACAAAAAGAGTTCAATCTTACCAAGATGAAAAATGGTGAGCTAATGGTAGATCCTAATAATCTATATCCAAATATTTATGCAGATATATCAAATGAAAATCTATACATTTTAACCAACGAATCAGGTGTTTGGGATACAAAAGATAAATATTACATTGACGTTTATGATATTGAGAAAAAGAAATATTTATATAGTTATCACATAGAAGATAAGACAATACGTCCAAGAGAAATCACCGTACGAGAAAACCAACTATACCTCTTAGGGAAAGACAAATTAAATATCTATGAAATCAAATAGAATAACACCAATTGAAATAATAAGATATCTCCTCATCCTACTCTATGTTTATACTTGTTATCATAAAATAGTTGATAGAGATATTTTTGAACAAACACTTAGTAAATCAAAACTAATTTATAATTATAAGGAAATTTTACTATACTTGATTCCCCTATCTGAAATCATTGCAATTGCTTTATTAATCCCAAATAAGTTCATTAAAGGATTATACTTCTCTCTCTTTCTAATGGTATCTTTTACAATTTACTTAATTGCTGTAAACAACTTTTCTTTATATGACGGATGCTCATGCGGAGGAATATTCAACTCAATGCCTTATTGGCTGCATGTTTCTGTGAATGTATTCTTTATCACAATTAATATTTATGCTATAATTAAATATGAAGATAAATAACTTACCTATATCCTTATTTTTCCTTACTTCTACAGCCTTTTTAAATGCTCAATCTATTTCGGGAATAGTTTCAAAAGATGATAAAAGCCAATTAAAGGATATTAAAGTATCTATTACTAACAAATCTGATAATTATACGGTCAATGCCGACAAAATGGGTTATTATAATATTAATAATATCAAGACTGGAAATTACTATCTGAAAATCTTTAGTAATAAAAGCTTACTTTATTCGGAACCTATTGATATTGTACATGAAAAGACAATAAAAAATGTTATGCTAAATGGACACTCTTACCATATTGCCGAAATCGTAGTCGAAAAAAACAATAAGGTAATTGAAAGAAAATTGGACAAAATAATTTTCAATGTCAATGAAAGCATGTATTCCAATGGGTTTGATGCCGTTGAAGTCCTTTCAAAAGTACCCATGGTCCAAGTCAGTGAACAAGGAATCAATATTCTTAACAGAGGTAAGCTATTGCTATTAATAAATAATAAAAGAACTTACATAGAAGGAACGGATTTGATTAATTATTTAAAAACAATACCATCAAATTCAATATCAAAAATTGAAGTGATTACAAACCCTTCTTCTAATTTTGATGCAGAAGGTTCTGTTGGTGTCATCAATATCATAACCAAAAAGGATCTTAGTAATCTGTTCAGTATTGGATACTCATCATCTTACACTAAAAGAAAAGGTGAAGGATTTTTAAATGGTTTGAACTTATCCTACAATAAGAATTCACTTCAAATAACATCAAGACTAAATTATACAGATCAACGAAGAATTAATACAAGTTACTCTCTTATACAAAAAAATGGAAAAAGATTCAATGAATCAGACATTGAACAGAATAATCAAAACTCTGGCTTAAGTTTTTATACAGGAATGAACTATGCCATTTCAAAGAAACTGGAAGTTGGTCTGGACTTTGATTTGCGTGATATAACTGTTGAAAATAATAGTACAAACCTATTTTATAATTCTGGCAACAACCAATCAACTATTGACAATAAAAAAAAGGCCTTTAATACAACCATCAACTTATATGGAACATATAAATTGGATTCACTTGGTAAGAAAGTCGAAATTTCAGCAACCTCTTTTTTTAACAATAATGACATCTTACAAAGCTCAAATAGTGATCTTGTAAACAATAATAATGAATTTAATTATCGCATCTTATCTCCACAAATAGATTTTACACTCCCTTTAAAAAATAAGATTGAATTGTTGACAGGTGCAAAGGCCACCTTTGTAAAAAATGAACAAAATTATTTTTTCAACCAGAGCTATAGAAATACAAACTTCGAAGAATCAATCTATGCCATGTATTTCTCGGCATCTGGAAAATTATCTGAGAAAATCACTTTAAAAGCAGGATTAAGATATGAAAACTATCAGAATGAATTCTTTAATGTAATAACACAGAACACTAACAAGACAAATAAAAATAGTTTTTTTCCGTCCATTTTTGCTGACTACGATTTAGGCAAGAACAGTAGAATTTCGTTTTCTTATTCAAGAAGAGTGAATAGACCTAATTTTAGATACTTAGATCCTTTTAGGGTCTATTATTCTGATAATTATTATCAAACCGGCAATCCAAATTTACAATCATTCTTCACCAACAGTTTAGAATTAAACTATTCATTGAAGAATCTTAACATATTACTATTTAGAACTGAAAACAGGAATATGTTTAGTAACATTACTAAACTTGATGGTGATAATCAGGTTGATTATTTTGAAAACTTCTTCAACCTTACCACCACTGGTATCAATATAAGATATAGCTTCAATAAAATTAAGAATCTGGAATCAAGTATTATGACCAATATTTCCTATTCAAAAGTAAATATTCTAAATGATGCATTCGTTCCTAGAAATGGAGTTATTTTTTATTATTATATTGATAATAATTATTATCTCAATAAGTCTAAGACTGTTTTCCTAAACCTGTCTTATCTCCATAGTCTGCCGACTAATTCCATTAACTCTTATCTTGGAAATGTAGCAAATTTAGCTGGAGGTGTAAAGATTTTACTTTTACAGAAACAAATGCAATTCAATTTAACTTTTAGTGACTTGTTTAGACAACAAAGAGATAAGGGAATGTATTACTATAATGGCTATGATAATACAATAAATAACTACACGGACAATCGGTACTTAACAGTAGGCTTTTCATATAAAATAGGAAAAGCGAAAACCAAACCAAGTAAAAATACAACCTATGAAAGAAATAGGACAGAATAAACTTTAAACTATAAGACTAAAAATCCCTTGGTAATTAATATCAAGGGATTTTTAACATATTGAATCTCAACTCACTAGTTCTTCTGTGTTTTCATGGTACCTAAAGTTTTATGATTTGTATAACTTCGCTATTGAACTTGCAACTATTTTTGAGACAAAATTTATATACTCTTTATGCTATATTTTTAGATTGATTAGACATTAAATTTTGATACTCTTTTATGGTTAAATTTCCTAAAGCCGAATGTCTTCTGTGAGTGTTGTAAAATGTTTCTATATATTCGAACACAGAGTTTTTAGCATGATCTCTAGTTTCATATTTATTTTGATAGGCAAGCTCAGTCTTCAGAGTTTTGAAAAAGCTGTCCGCTACAGCATTATCATAACAGTTTCCTTTTCCGCTCATGCTTCGGGTAATGTTTCTTCCGACTATTGATATAAATTCTGTACACGCATACTGTATCCCACTGTCTGAATGGAAAATCAAGCTATCATGATCGTCTCTCTTGGAGAAGATGCCTACCACCTTTTTTAAGATGTCACGTTCAAGCTTTGTTTCTTCTAGTTCCTTGCGAAGTCTCAATAACTCTTCCCTTATCGGATCAGAGGATATTTGTTTTTCCTTGCTAAGTTTACCTTCTTTGTGAAGTTTTCGCCAATTGACTAGACTTTCTTTACAGATCCACAATTCTTCGGCTACCGAGGATACATTGCCTCGCTGCTCACTTAAAGATACCGGCCCAATCTTAAACTCTAAACTGTAATTTTTTCTGATCTTTTCATACTCTTAAAGTTAAAGAGTATAAATAGTGTGTCCTAACAAAGTTAGCAACTCCAGGGAAGATACTGACTGATAAGTGATACTTTATTTTTTTATTTTAGTACATTCAAGTATTTAATTCCATTAATTTTATACAGACAGTGCAGGATAATTCTTAATCATAATTGTTTTAGATTGCGATAAAGAAAGAGATTTTTAATATTGATGTTCTTTCTTAAACTAATATCTTTCTGACATTATGAAAAAATACGCTTTAATACTTTTCGCATTAATCATATCAGCTTCCGTTTCGGGGCAATACAGACCCTGGACTTCCTCTGAACAGCCTTTACAGGAAATCAATAGATTAAAAAAAGAAATTGTAAAGCCCATCTTCAGAAAAAAAGATTATCTCATTACTGATTTTGGTGCTTATGGTGACGGAAAAACAAAAAATACGGAAGCCTTTAAAAAAGCCATCGAAAAATGCAATGCAGAAGGCGGAGGGAGAGTTGTTGTTCCAAAAGGTATCTTTTTGACAGGAGCTATTTACTTAAAAAGCAATGTGAATCTGCATGTTAGTGAAGGTGCAACGATCCTGTTTAGCCAGGACAGCAACGACTACCCTATTGTTTTCACACGATGGGAAGGAATGGAATGTATGAATTACTCGTCGTTAATCTATGCCTACGAAGAAGAAAATATAGCTATAACAGGAAAAGGAACATTGGATGGAAACTCTGATAACGACCATTGGTGGTTTTGGTGTGGTGCAAAAAAATACGGTTGGAACGAATCCCGCCCCGGAAGACAAAATCCTGCCCGCGCAAAACTGCATGAATACATGGCTCAAAAGCAAGATCCGAGAGAAAGAATATTCGGTGATGGATATTATTTAAGGCCTAATTTCGTTCAGCCTTACAAGAGTAAAAATTTCTATATGGCAGATGTTTTTGTGAAAAATTCTCCGATGTGGAACCTTAATCCTGTATTGTGTGAAAATGTTTTGATTGAAAGAGTAAAAGTAATCAGCCACGGTCCTAATAATGATGGCTTTGATCCTGAAGCCTGTAAAAATGTGTGGATTAAAGATTCATATTTCGATACGGGAGACGATTGCATTGCCATAAAATCTGGAAGAGATGAAGACGGAAGAGGTATGGGGAAACCGGCAGAAAATCACATCATCGAAAACTGTGAAATGAAAGACGGACACGGCGGCGTAGTGATCGGAAGCGAAATTGCAGGCGGAGCAAAAAATATTTACGCCATAGAAAATGTGATGGATAGTAAAAACCTTGACAGGGCACTTCGTATTAAAACAAGCTCAAGCCGGGGCGGAATTATCGAAAATGTATTCTTCTACAATACAAAAGTAGGCGCTTATAAAGAAGCTGCAGTGCGTTTCAATATGCACTATGAAAAACCAGGCAACTTCATCCCTACGATCAGAAACATTTGGGTGGAAAACCTAACTGTTGAAAAAGGTGGAAAATATGCCGTCCTTTCTGATGCCTACGAATCTTCTCCGGTAACAGATTTTACGATGGTGAATGCTAAAATTAACGGTGTTGAAATTCCTTATAAAGTTGATTTCTTAAAGAATGTCACCTTGAAAAACGTAACTGTTAACGGAGATCCACTAACTGATTTAAATAAATAAAATGCGAAGAACATCCATTTTAGCAGGGCTTATTGTTTTATGTGCCTTTTCAAACTCTTTTTCCCAATCCAGACATTGGCAGAAAAATGAAAGAGCGCTGCATTACAAAGAAGACAAAGGTGATTTTTTGCTGGTTAACGGGAAATACCGCTTCAACCGTGCTTTGTATGGTAACAACCTCGCCTCAAGAGTAGAAGCCGGAGATTTGCCGGAGTTTGCGTTGTATCTTCCCGGAATGGGTGGTAATCTTCAGTTTGTTATTCATAAAGGAAATTCAATTAAAAAATTAATTCAGGCCGATATCATTGAAACCCGTTATCGTCCGGGAATGATGTTATATACCATTAAAGATCATATTCTTGGAAATGGAAATTTAAAAATAACGGTTTTAGCACAATCTGAAGAAGAAGGTTTGATCTTAAAAATGGAGACAATAAATGTAGATCCTTCATCAAAGATTTATGCTGTTTATGGTGGAGCAAGCGGAAAAACATTCAGCAGAAATGGCGACATCGGTGCAGACCCGGAATCAGGTTTTTACTTGCTTCCGGAATATTGTGAAAATAATCAGTTTCAAATTAATAAAAACCAATTTGAGCTTACTTATTTAAACAAGAAAAAAGAAAACCAGTTCATCAGCGGAAGTTTTTCGAACGCCAATTCATTACAATTGACAGAGGCGAAAACGTTGGAAAAATTATCTGATTTTACACAAAATAAAACAGAAAAATCTCCGATCATTTACGCAGCATATTCAGCGCAAAAAAATCCGGTTTATATTCAGATTAAAAAAGGAAAATCAGATCAGAATATTTCAGACAAACGACTTGCAGGCATTTTTAATGAAGCTGAACGATCCCGTTTATCATTAATCAGCCGGATTCAGTTGAAAACTCCGGATTCGGATTTAAATAGCTTCGGAGCTACCCTTGCCGTTGCCGCAGATGGCATTTGGGAAAGTCCAACATTTCTTCATGGCGCAGTTGCCTGGAGGATGAGGCTAAATGCCTGGCGAGGAGCTTACGCCGCCGATGTTCTCAGTTGGCATGATCGGGCAAAAGAACACTTTGAAAGCTATTCCAATTCTCAGGTTTTAAAACCCGATTCGGCACCCGTTGAAATGGACACACTTTTGCATCTGACAAGACACAAAGAAGAAATGGGAACTTCGGTATTCTCAAGCGGATATATTTCCAGAAATCCCAATGACCATTCAAAACCTCATCATTATGATATGAATCTGGTTTTCTTTGATCAGATGTTTTCTCATTTCAACTACACGGGAGATGTAATTTTTTTAAAAAAAATGTGGCCTACAATGGTCCGTCACATTGATTGGGAAAAACGAAACTTCAAACGGGGCAATCTTTATGATGCGTATGCTGCCATTTGGGCGAGCGATGCTTTGCAGTATTCTGGTGGAAAAGTAACCCACACTTCTGCCTATAATTACAGAGCTAACCGTGAAATGGCAAAACTGGCCAAAATCATTGGCGAAGATCCTATTCCGTATGAAAAAGAAGCTGAATCCATTTTAAAAGCTATGAAAAACGAGCTTTGGATTAAAAACAAAGGGTATTTTTCTGAATATAAAGACGCTTTGGGGAATCAGGTACTTCACGATAAGCCCGGAATATGGTCTATTTATCATGTTTCGGATGCTTATATTTTAAATGAATTTGAGGATTATCAAAACACACAGTACATCAACAATCATATTCCGAAGATTCCTATAACAGTAAAAGGAGAAATTAATAAAGATTATTACACCCTTTCCACCACCAGCTGGCAGCCTTATGATTGGTCAATTAATAATGTAGCGCTGGCAGAGAATTTACAAACAGCTTTGGCATATTGGCAGGCGGGAAGAAATGATGAAGCCTATCGACTTTGGAAAGGCAATCTGGCCGAAAGTATGTACTACGGAATCAGTCCGGGAAATTTTGAGCAATTATCTCACTATGATGCTTTTCGCGGGGAATTGTACCGTGATTTTGCCGATCCAATTGGTGTGGCTGCAAGAACTTTAACGGAAGGTCTTTTCGGAATCTACCCCAAATTATTAGAAAATAAAATCACTATAAAACCAGGGTTTCCCAAAGACTGGAATTTTGCAGAACTAAAGCTTAAGGATTGGGAATTTAAATTTAACCAAATTTCAAAAAAAACGAGTTATTGGTTTAAATCAAATTATACCCATGCAGTTTCGCTTGATGTATCGATCCCTGTGAATCATTCCAAAATAAAATCAGTAACGGTAAATGGTAAAAAAGTGCAATTTGAAATATATCCAAATTCTATTTTACAACCTTTTGTAAGGTTAGAAACAGAGAAAGGGAAAGAGTTCACCGTTGAAATTACGTATTCGGGAGATGAATTAAAAACAGAAAAAACAGATTACATCACTTATATTTCCGAAAATTTTCAATTGAATTTTGATACAAAAAAGAAAATCAAAAATATTTATGATCCTCAGGGATTAATAAAAAATTCCCCTCTTCAGGAGGAGTGGACTCAACCAAAGGGAGAAGACGGGTTGGCCAACCACAAGTTTGAATTAAACCAAAAGGAAAGAAAAGGAACTTTTTTCGTGCAAGTCGAGCAAAACGGAACAACTTGGTGGCAACCTATAAATGTTGACATCCGATTTCCTTTGGAAACAAAATGGGCGAATAAAAAACTACAAATTCAGTCTAAATCATTCAATATAATCAATGGAAAATTGAGTATTAATAATTTAAGTACAAGTTTTTCAATTCAAAAAAATCAAAATACTTCAATTGAAATTCCAGCAAATGTTTTAAGCAGGGGAACCAACTTTATTCAGCTTGAATACAATGGAATCAGGCAAAATGTAGAAATAACAGATTGGGAAATTGAAAATAAAGGCGCATTCAATCCCGTTTCATTAGCCTCAGAATATAATGAGAGAGTAACTGAAATTTTCAATCAAAAATATCTTTCACCACGACTCCATGTCCCTACTCTACAGCTTCCGTGGCAAGGAATCGGAAACTGGTGTTACCCGCTGACCACAACTCAAATTGATGACAGCGGATTGATGAAAAAACGAAAAGACGGGAAACTAGAGTTCTTAGGAATTCCTTTTTTAATTAATAACGAAGCGAAAAATATTGTCTTTACAAGTCAATGGGATAATTTTCCTAAATCGGTTGAAATTCCTGTTACGGGAAAAGGAAAGAAAATCTATTTTCTGATGGCAGGTTCTACCAATCCGATGCAGTCACAAATTATCAATGGAACGATTACAATTCAATATTCAGATGGTTCGGTTACGGCATTAGAACTAAAAAATCCCATAAACTGGTGGCCTATAGAGCAGGATTTGTTTGATGATAATTTTGCTTTTGAAATTCCGGACGATAAAATTCCGTACCGGGTTCAGCTGAAAACCGGGGAATTGTACAAAGGAGGAAGTTTAACAAAATATTCAGAAATTAAAGGAGTAAGCAGCCGGGCTGTTGAAGGCGGTGCCGCAACCATTCTGGATCTTCCGATTGACCCAAACAGAGAATTAAAATCAATAAAATTAACAGCAGTGAGCAACGATATAGTTATCGGACTGATGAGTGCCACTATTCTTAAATAAAAAATATGAGTAAAAAATTAGCAGTATATCTTGGATTTTTTCTGATAAGCTTTTCTTCATTAACTGCTCAGAAAATAGACCGGAAGAAAGTAGTGCAGCGTCACAATGTGGTCAACATAAAAGCCGATACCCTTTCTACTTTAACGGTTGGAAACGGAAAATTTGCCTACACAGCCGATATTACCGGAATGCAGTCGTTTCCTGAATATTACAAAAATGGAGTTTCCTTGGGAACCCAGTCAGAATGGGGCTGGAACAGTTTTCCAAATACTAAAGATTATACATTTGAGGAAACATTAAAAGCATACGATTTCAACAATGAAGGACGTAAAGCAATGTACAGTGTGCAACTTAAAGAGCCTGAACGAAATAAAGGAGCCGTTGAGTATTTCAGAGTCAACAAACATCGTCTGCAATTAGGAAATATCGGTATTGAACTACTTAAAAAAGATGGTCAGAAAGCAAAAATTTCAGACCTTACCAACATTCATCAAAAAATTGATCTTTGGACAGGAATTATAACAAGTGAATTCTCACTGGACGGAATTCCTGTAAAAGTCTGGACGGCTTCTTTTCAGAACTCTGATAAAATCGGAGTTAAAATTGAGTCTGATCTGATTGCTCAAAACAGGTTAAAAGTTTTCGCACGCTATCCTTCTCCTACCGGACAGTTTTTGGATGACGCTGCTTTTTATGGCAATGAAAACGATCATACGACAAGAATTGTTTCTTCACAATCAACGCAGGGTATCATTCATCATCAGTTGCAGAGTGCAGATTATTATACCCAGTTTTATTTTACAGAAGGGAAATTACGAGAAGCAGGGAAACATTATTTTGTATTAGAACCATCTTCAAAAAGCAAAAAAATAGAATTAAGTGTTGAGTTTTCAGCTAAAAATCCGAAAAGCAGGAAAACATTATTTGCTGATGCAGAAAAAGAAAGCGCTTTGGGATGGGAACTTTTCTGGAAAAGCGGTGCAGCAGTTGACTTTGAAGGAAGTACAGACCCCAGAGCCAACGAATTGGAACGCAGGGTTGTTCTGTCAGAATATTTAACAAAAGTACAATGCGGAGGAAGCAACCCGCCACAGGAAACAGGATTAACCTTCAACAGCTGGTACGGAAAACCACATACAGAGATGCATTGGTGGCATGGTGTTCACTACGCTTTATGGGGAAGACCTGAGATTTTAGAAAAACAACTGGATTATTATTTCAGGACTTTTGAAAAAGCAAAAAAATTAGCAGAAAGACAAGGCTACAAAGGCGTAAGGTGGATTAAAATGTCTGATAATGAAGGAAATGAAAGCCCATCTTCTGTGGCTGCATTCCTGATCTGGGAACAACCGCACATCATCTATATGACCGAACTTCTGTACCGCGATAAACAGGACAAAAAAGTTTTGAAAAAATATAAAGACCTTATTTTTGCAACAGCCGAATTTATGGCAGATTATGCTCATTATGATAAAGAGAAAAACCGTTACAATCTAGGAAAAGGCGTTATTCCCGCACAGGAAGTTTTCCCTGCAAAGAATACGTACAACCCGACTTATGAAGTGGCTTATTGGGATTGGGCACTGAAAGTTGCTCAACAATGGAAGGAAAGATTGGGGCAGCCTAGAGATAAAAAATGGGATGAGGTTATTGCAAAACTAGCCCCGCTTCCTATTCAGGATGGCGTTTATTTATCAACCGAATCTGCAAAAGATTCTTTCACTTTTCCGAAATGGATGACTGATCATCCGGCTGTTCTGGGAGCATTAGGAATGGTTCCTGAATCCCCGAAACTGGATAAAAAAATTATGAAAAACACACTGGACATTGTTTGGGAAAGATGGAACTGGGAACACACCTGGGGTTGGGATTTCCCGATGACGGCCATGAACGCCGCAAGACTGGGGCTTCCAAATAAAGCTCTGGATGCACTTTTTATGAATATTCAGACTAATACCTATCTTAAAAACGGTCATAATTTTCAGGATAAACGTCTTCGTATTTATCTTCCCGGAAACGGAGGTGTTTTAACGACTGTTGCCATGATGCTCGAAGGCTGGGACAGTTCCAAAGGTAAATTTCCGGGTTTTCCAAAAGACGGTTCATGGAAAATAAAAGCGGAAGGTTTTAAAAAGATGCCTTAAATTTCATATTCATATAGTAGTAGTAGTTAGAGTCTGCCTTAGGGTGGGCTTTTTTTATGCACTAGTTTTAATTTTTTCAAATCCAAAGGCTGATAAATTCCGGCTAAACAGTTCACCGAAAGTACAGGACAGTCTGTTGATATGTTTAAACTAAATTAGCCGTAAATCAGATGAGATGGACAAACCCAGACACTTTACACGCAGAGACTTTTTACAGACTTCAGCCCTTGGGATCACAGCTGGGGTTCTGGGGTTGTCATTTACAGGTTCATCTTCCGACAAACCTTATTTCGGTTTAAAACCAATTGGGCGTACCTTTTCATTGGAGAACTATTACATTTGGTGTAATTCTCCAATCTGGGGCGAAGACGGTAAGGTTCATCTTTTTTATTCAAGATGGAAAAAAGAAAAAGGGATGGGCGGCTGGCTCAACGGTTCTGAAATCTGCCGTGCAGAAGCAGATTCTCCCTATGATGAATTCAAGCATAAACAAATTATTCTTACCCCTAGAGGCGGCGAATTCTGGGATGCCACGACCTGTCATAATCCTTTAATTACCAAAGTAAAAGATGAGTATTATCTTTTCTACATGGGTAACCAAAACGGAAAAACAAATACCAAAAGAATAGGGCTTGCCACTTCAAAAAGTCTTGACGGAGATTGGGCAAGGCCGCAAAAACCTCTGCTACTTCCCGGAGAAAAAGGCGCATGGGACGACCATTGTACTACCAATCCTGCTTTTATAAAAGGAAATGATGGAAAATTCTGGCTTTTTTATAAATCCTGGAACACCGAAGAATATGAAAACCAGAAAGGTCCGGTAAGAGGAAACCGAAAATACGGACTGGCAAAGGCTGATCACCCTTCAGGTCCTTACGAGAAAATGAAGAAAAATCCAGTCATCGATTTTTCATTACAGCCTGACAATGCCCAGCTGGAAGATGCTTTTATCTGGAAACAACATGGAAAATTTCATATAGTAGCCCGTGATATGGGGTTCTTTAACCATGAATACGGTTTACATTTAACTTCCAGGGATGGCCTTAACTGGTCCAAACCGAAAATTGCTTACCTTGATATGAAAAGTTATATTAAGGAACCTGTACCATCCAGTCATTTAAAACGATTCGGAAGATTAGAACGTCCCATGATTTTAATGGACAAAGACGGTATAACCCCTAAATTCCTGTTTGGAGCAACACAGGGAGGAAAGTTTGAAACTTCTACCTCTTTTGTCTTTGAAATTACAAGCACTACAATTTAATTCTCAATTCCTTCTTTGTTTCTTTTACTTTTCTAATTACCATGTCAAGGTATATTATTAAGTTTTTTGCATATTGTATTTAACTTTGTATACTAAAATTCTATTTTTCCGTTATAATTTATAGTAAAACCATTGCAATTACAATTAATATTATAAATATTTGTAACTTGCCTTAGCCCGTTCGTTAACCTTTAAATTATTCTTTAAACTGAAATAAACATCTCCTACTTTAACATCATGGCAGAAACATTTGAAATAATAATCAATGAGCATTCCAGAGTTCCTAAATATAAACAGATTGTAGATTCTATTCTCAATGGAATTGATAGCGGAGAGATTAAGATTGGTGAGAAAATCCCTTCTATAAATGAACTCAGCGAGTCGTGCTTTCTTTCAAGAGATACGGTAGAAAAAGCGTATAAAGAACTCCGGAAAAGACAAATCATCGAATCTGTAAAAGGAAAAGGATATTATATTTCACGGATTAATAAAAATGATGTGATCAATATTTTCTTCCTGATCAACAAACCGAGTACTTATAAAATGATGATTTATAATTATTTCGTCAATGCAATCGGTACCAAAGGCAATATTGAGATGTATATTTACCACTGTGACGAAACACTTTTCATTAATTCTTTAAAAAAGAATCTTGGCGGATTTGACTATTACGTGATTATGCCCCATTTCCGTGACGAACAGTCTAAACATACCAGCTCAACACAGCAGGTTTTAGATATGATTGAACAGATCCCGAAAAACAAGTTGCTGTTGTTAGACAATACCAAGCCTAATATTTCCGGAGAATACGGCTCTATTTTTCAGGATTTCGAGCATGATATTTATAATGCTTTAAAGGAAGGTTTAGACAAAATAAAGAAATACGAGAAGATAATTTTAGTGTATCCCGACAAATCCATTCATCCCTACCCTTTCCGTATTGTACGGGGTTTTGAGAAGTTTTGTAAAGATTTTACACTGGATTATGAAATTCTTGACGAAATTTATCCCGATATGGAATTGCAGGATAAAGATATTTTCATCACGATTCGGGAACGGGATCTGGTGAACCTGGTTAAGCAAATCCGACAGAAAAACCTTGAACTAGGCAAAGACATCGGAATTATTTCCTATAATGAAACGCCTCTTAAAGAACTACTGGGAATTACGGTAATTACTACAGATTTTAAAGCTATGGGAGAATCTGCTGCCTATATGATTCTGAAAAATAAAAAAGAATCTGTGAATAACGTCTTTAAGTTTATTCAGAGAGATTCTTTATAAATAGTTATGCAATCGATTACACGAATTATACTTTCGAATTTAGAATAAAAACACTTTTAAATACTATCAAAATATATTATTCAATTATGATTAAAAAATTAATTTTTGCCATTGGTTTTATGATGGCAATAAGTATTTCAGCACAGAAAATAAGTGATAAGGAGGCTGTAAATGCTGTTGCCGAAAAGTTCAGATTAGCGATGATAAGCGGAGAAAAATCTGATTTAGAATCTTTAATCCTGCCGGAATTAACTTACGGACATTCAGGAGGCCATATTGATGATGCCAGGGAATTTGTAGAAAAACTGGCCAGCAAAAAGTCTGATTTTGTAACGATTAATATTACCAATCAAACAGTAAGTATTGTTGGTAATACAGCCATTGTCCGTCATCATTTTTATGCAACGACTGCTGATGCCGGAAAAGCACCAGGAGATGTGACGCTGGATATCTTATTGGTTTGGGTAAAAGTAAAAAATGACTGGAAGCTATTGGCGAGACAGGCGGTTAAGGCGGTGAATGCTGAAAAGAACAAATAAATTTTCAAATTATCATAAAAAAATTCGCAAAGCTGTCTTTGCGAATTTTTATTTTGAAGTGGTCATTTTTTTAACTCAAAGTTTTATTTATCATACTGCCTATGTAAGTGAGCAAAGAATGGAATCAATAAATTGATTCTAATAAAGCTAACTTCATCAGCAACTTTGTTGCAATACTTTGCTTCCTTAAATAATGCATTTTACTATTTTAAATCTTCGTTTAAAAATATTTTGGAATCCGCAAACAGAATTTTACATTTTGACTAAAGTCAATAAGAATCTGTTACAATGAAAAACGGGCTAAAGCCCGTTCCAATTGAATATTAATATAACCTTAAAGATTTTATTTCACTCTGAAGTTTTGCAAATCTTCCGGTTTTTCACAGCAAACCTGTTCCATCACCTGTCTGAACTGCATTTTAAGCATTTCAATAATATGGTCACCGCCTTTGTCACCTAAAGCTCCTATTGCATACATGAAAGTCCTTCCCATAAAGGTAAATTCAGCACCACAACTTAAAGCGCGGGCAACATCCGGGCCGGTTCTTACACCACTGTCCATCATAATTTTGATCTGACCTTTATATTTTTCGCTGATTTCTTTCACTACAGCAATCGTAGATTCACCCGCATCAAGCTGTCTTCCGCCATGATTGGAAATAATCATTCCGTCGAAACCTAAACGAACTGCTTCTGCGACATCTTCGTCTGAAGCGACACCTTTAATGACTAATTTTCCTTTCCATTTGTCACGAATCGCCTTGATTCTGTCTGAATTCAATCTGCCGGAAAAGGTAGAATTCATAAACTGTCCTAGCTGTTTCACATTCATATTTTTATCCATATACTTATTCATCGTTGCAAAACTCGGAACACCATGTTTCAGCATCTCTAAACACCATTGCGGCTTTACCAAAGCCTGGGAAACATTTCGGAAATTAATTTGAGGCGGCATTGATAAGCCATTTCTTATTTCTTTTGCTCTGTATCCAAAAGTCGGAACATCAGCCAAAACAACAAGTACATCGTATCCGGAAGCTTCACAACGGTCGAGAATATCATCGCGCAGCCATTCTTCTTTCGGATGGTATAATTGATACCAGGCTTTTCCCTCTGTTAATTCGGAAATTCTTTCAAGACTGCTTGTTGTAACTGTACTTAATATGAAGGGAATATTATGTTTAAAAGCAGCTTTTGCCAAAATTTCGGGAGCATTGGGCCACATCAGTCCCTGTAACCCAACGGGAGAAATTCCGAAAGGCGCAGAATATTTTACTCCAAACAATTCAGTTTCCATGTTGGTTTCACTGTAATTATTCAGATAACGTGGACGAAGAAGAACTTCTCTTAGTTCGCTCGTATTTCTGTCCCGGTTTATGTTTTCATTGCAACCGCCATCCAGGTATTCGAAAGCGAAACGGGGCATTCTTTTTTTTGCCTTTTCGATTAAAAGTTCAAGCGAAGCGTAACGGGTATCAAATGGAAATGCCATGTTTTATAAATTAAGAATTAACGGTTGAAGCACTTTCATCTGATAATGCTGCTGTAAAAAAGTTTCGTCTATTTTTTTGTTCGAAATCACCATGGAAGCTCCCAATGCAGAACCCAGCGGAGAATGTGTAGACATCACATTGTAATGCTGAAAATGATGAGACATAAGCTTCATAAATACTTCATTATCAGTGAATCCGCCATCGATATAAATGTTTTCGATATCTGAATTTCCGATTGCATTTTTGATGGTATGAATCTGTAAATCCATCAGTTCTATCATTAATTGATGATATGCTTCTTCAAAAGTAGTGAATGATTTTAAATCTGTTTCACTGATCATTTTTCGTTTTAAAATAATTCCTTCAAAGCGAAAATAGATATTTTTATTTTTCATTAAGCGCAAATACAAACCCTGATCAAACTGCACTTCTCTGTGGAAACCATATTCTTTTCCGTAATAAGCACATAGTTTTTCAACCTGGATTTTGTATTCATTTCCCATGAAAAGACGGGATGCTTTTACACGTTTCCCATCAATTCGCATGTAATTCAGACAATTATTTTCTATATCTTCATCAATTAGGCTTTCATCATTAAAAGGATTTAACGAAATACTCCAGGTTCCCGTTGAGAGAAGTAAAAACGGTTCTTTTTTGCTTAAAATATAAGGTAATAACGCTGAAGAACTGTCGTGAATCCCAACACCGATTTTAATTTTTTTATTTCTGTAAGAAGTATTGATACTCGCAGAAGTCGGTACAATTGGTGGTAATAAAGCGTCTATTTCTTCTTCATACACCCAGTCGTGATAGTCAGCTTTGTCGTAATCCCACAAATTGGTGTGACAGCCTATTGAAGTAAATTCCGACACACAAATTCCGGTAAACAAATACGATAAATATTGAGGTAAATGAAGGCTGTGACGGATTTTTCTGAATATTTCCGGATGCTTATATTTCAGCCAGAATAATTGCAGACCTGAATTAAGCATTCCAGCCTGGGGTGATGCTGTTTCACGGGCAATTTTCTGTTTGCTTCCATGCTTTTCATAAAATAAATCAAGAATTTCCTCATCCATCGGTTTGGTGTAATTGTACAATGGAGTCAGAACATTTCCTTTCTGATCCAGATGCACAAAACTTGCTCCATATGTGGAAAAATTGATGGCTTTTACTTCATATTCTTCATGATCAAGAATGGCATTAAAATTATCTTTTATCCAATGCTGCAAGGCTGAAAGGTCTTCCGCAGGATAATTATCTTCATCAGTAATGAGTGGTAATTCTGTATATTCCCGGACAACTTCTTTATAATTCTTATCGAATAAAAAGAACTTTTTATTGGTCTTTCCAATATCAAATACAATGGTTACCTTTTTTTTAGACATTTCTGGGATGAATTTTTATTTTTTGTCATTGCAACAACGAAGCGGCAAAGCAATTTATTTTTTTTGTTTTAACACAAGTGACGCTACTATCTTCACAAATGTCACAATGCTGATTTGTGATATTTGATTCGTGTTTCAATAATTTTAAATTTAGTTATTGAAACACCATTAAGGAGTGTTCAGATGATACGATGAATTAAGAAAAAATCCACTTATTTCTTAAGCAGCAAAAAGCAAGATCCTACCTCCAAACACTTTCAACCTTAATGATAAAAATATAAGGATACATATAATAAAAATTTTCGATTGCACTCAAAAGTTGAAATTATCAATTTTAAAAAAGGGTTTTATAATCCCGTTGCTTTGGTTTCTAGGCCTCTTTCAATAATTAAATTTTCTCTCACCTTTAAACTCCTGTAAGCTGCGATCGGATCTAAAGCAGCACCTTTCTGCAATCTTGCAGCTCTTAATAATGGACGAACATCTGTTCTGTAGGCGTTTTGCAAAATATCCTGCGCACCAACGACATCATTATTCAGCTGAGCTGTTTTTAATGCTTTCTGATCAACCAAAAGTGCCTGTGCATAAGCAATTAGGATAGCTTCCAGAGACTGTAATAAATCTTCCAACGGATCTTTAATATTATGGCTTGCATCGATCATCCAGGCCGGATAAGGGTTTTGAGGATTATTTTCCATTCCGTATACCAATTCATTGAAAATCAAGAATAAAGCATAAGGCTTAATGGAACCTACCGTTAAGTCATCATCCCCATATTTGCTATCGTTGAAGTGGAAACCTCCTAATTTTCCTTTGTACATCAAGGTTGCAACAATCTGCTCAATATTGGTATTCGGTAGATGATGGCCTAAATCTACCAACGTATAAGCTCTCTCACCACAAGCATTTGCCAACATAAACGAAGTTCCCCAATCCTGAATGGTTGTTGAATAAAAATTCGGTTCGTAAGGCTTGTATTCAATGAAAAGTTTCCAGTCTTCAGGCATTTCTGCATAGATTTCTTTTAAACTTTTCTCTGTGTTTGACAATGCTGTCTGAAAATTCAATTGTCCCGGAAAACTTGCTCCGTCCGCCAGCCAAACCGTTAAGCTTTTTGAATCTAATTCTTTTCCTATCCTGATCACTTCTTTGTTGTGTTCTACGGCATAGGCTCTTGAATCTTCGTTCACAGCGTTCAAAGAACCGAATTTATAAGAGTGTTTAGCGCCTGCCTGATCCTGGAATGTATTAGAATTCATGGCATCTAAAACAAGTCCGTGAGATGCAGCTACTTCTTTAATGGCCTTCACATCAGTTGGAATATCCCATGGAATGTGTAATGAAACAGCTCCTGCAGAATGTGTTAAAGTATGAATTAAACCTACATCATCTAATTTTTGCTCTAAAGAAGAAGGCTCACCACCATAAGAAAATCTTCCAAAACGGGTTCCTCCCGCTCCTAAAGCCCAGCTCGGAATAGCCACCTGGAAATCAGCAATTTTGTTGACAATCTCAGCAACATTAGCTCCTGATTTTGTTAATTTATTTTGTAGAAAATCGAAATCTGTCGTAAAGTTTTCAATTTCTGTTTTGTTATATTGTTCAATGATATCTTTTCCTATAATCATGCTTTGATTTTTTGAATTGATTTATAGATACAAAAGCTTTTTATTTTTAAACACTTTAGAACACTTAAGCTTTTAAAAAGTTTAAATCAATGAAAATAAAAAGTCCATATAAGAAGAAAATCAAAGATTTTCAAAAAACTTAGGTGCTCTTTTTTACATTTTTATAGTTAACTTAATAAACTTAAGTGTCAAAAAACGCTTTTGTGGGTACTGTTTTTAATCTGTTATCTTGGGAAAGCATTTGCCATCCCTCCATCTACATTGATGATGTTTCCTGTGGTTTTATCTAAAATAGCAACGCATGCAAAAACTCCGTTTGCAATATCTTCAGGAAGGATAATTTCGTTTAATAAATTTCTCTTTGCGTAAAATGCAGGCAGTTCTTCAACAGAAATTCCGTTTGCTTTTGCACGGCCTTCTGCCCAGGATCCTTCCCAGATTTTACTCCCTACAATTACCCCGTCAGGATTTACAACATTTACTCGGATTTTATCTGTTGCCAACTCTGCTGCCAATAATCTTGTCATATGCTGTTGAGCAGCTTTTGCAGTTCCATATGCCACGTTATTTGGGCCGGCAACCAATCCGTTTTTACTTGCAATATTAATGATATCTCCTCCCAAGCCTTGCTTTTTCATGATCTCCACCCCATTTTTAACCATCAAAAACTGACCTTTCACCAAAACATTTTCCAATAAATCCCAGTCTTTTGTAGTGGTATCTTCCAAGGATTTGGAAATCGCCAAGCCAGCAGAATGAACAATGATATCTACTCCACCGAACGCTAAAACTGTGTCTTTAAAAGCATTAGCAATAGCCTCTTCATTGGTTACGTCACAAGTAACTGCTACAGCCTGATCCTTGCTGTATTTTTCTGTAACAGAATCTAAAGCTTCCTTATTCAGGTCTGTAAAAACAACGACTGCACCTTCCTGAATCATTTTGTCAGCAATAGCCTGCCCTATTCCACCTCCAGCTCCTGTAACAACAGCAATTTTTCTTGACAATGGCTTTTCTTTAGGCATTCTTTGCAGTTTCGCTTCTTCAAGCAGCCAATATTCAATATCAAAAGCTTCCTGTCTTGGTAATGAGGTATATTCTGAAATAGCCTCTGCTCCACGCATTACGTTGATTGCATTGACGTAAAATTCGCTAGCTACACGGGTAGTCTGTTTATCTTTTGAGAAACTGAACATTCCTACTCCCGGATAAATGATAATCACGGGATTCGGATCACGCATCGCAGGGCTGTTCGGGTGTTTACAGTTTTCGTAATATGCTTTGTACTCTTGTCTGTATTGTTGGAAAAGAGGAGTTAATTTTTCTAAAATAGCTTTAGAATCACTTAAATCTTCATTTTTATCTAGAGTTAAAACTAATGGTTGAATCTTAGTTCTTAAAAAGTGATCCGGACAGGAAGTTCCAAGTGGTGCTAAACGCTCCAAATCATTACTGTTTATATATTCCAGAACCACATCACTGTCTGTAAAGTGACCTATCATTCTGCTTTCGGAAGAAGCCAGACCACGTAACAACGGCATCAACTGAGCTGCTTTATTCTTGCGCTCATCAGCTTGAAGAGATTCTACTTTTTGACCACCGAAAACCTGTCCTTTTTCTTCGATTTTTCCAGCAATATATTCAGAAGCCATTTCGATAACTTCCAAGCTGTTGATGTAACATTCATAAGAAGTATCACCCCAGGTAAATAATCCGTGGCTTCCTAAAACAATTCCTCTGATTCCGGGATTATCATTTAAACATTTTTCCAATTGTAATCCTAAGTCGAAACCCGGACGCTGCCATGGAACCCAGCCCATTGTATCACCCCAGATTTCTTTTGTAATTTTTTCGCTGTCTTTTGCGGCAGCTACCGCAATTAAAGCATCCGGATGAAGGTGGTCGATGTGTTTGAATGGAAGTAAACCATGTAAAGGTGTATCAATGGAAGGTGCTTTACTGTCCAGATCAAAAATACAGTGATTGAATAAGCCCACCATTCTATCCTCATCTGCTAATCCCTGGTACACATTTTTCAGGTTTCTTAATCTTTCTGTGTATAATCCGGCAATCCCTTTTCTTGTTAGTGTTCCGATGTCACCACCCGAGCCTTTCACCCACATCACCTCAACATCTTCGTTAGTTAAGGGATCTTTTTCGATGGTTTTGCAGCTTGTATTACCTCCTCCGTAATTGGTAATTCTTAAATCTGCCCCTAATATGTTTGAGCGGTATAAAAATAAAGCCACCTGATCATTTCCGAAAGATGCTGCTTTGCTTTCATCCCATAAATAGTCTACGTATTTGAATGTTTTTACTTTTTCCATTGGTTTACTTATATTTCTGAATTTCTATCCAAAATTAGACTGTAATATTTTTTACAGCATCCCGTACTATACTGGTAAATACTGTATTTAAAGATAAATTAATGTTTAAATTCTTGTCAGTCAATTTATCTTTATAAAACAATCCGGCTGAGGATATTTATAATTACTATTTTGTGATTAAAAAGATTGGTTTAAAATATACTTTGAGGTTAATTTGATTAATATCCGGGAAGCTGAGACAGATTTGGATTATCAACTAACGGATGACCTGCCGCCTGTGCTGCAAAAGGCAGCAATTCTGTTTTATTCGGTACAAATCCATAGAAAAGGCCGTCTCCTCCACCTTCTATCCAGTTTGGATACGTTCCTCCGTTTTCAGCTGAACCGGTTGGTTTGGTATAGATGATACTACCGATCTGAAGCTGGCCTGCAGCAGCTCCGATAAATCCGGCTGTCCTTTTTGCATTGCTGTTAAATGTACTGTTATAAGCCTGGAACATATTCGCAGGATACCATTTATCATCTGTTGTAGTGGTTTGTCCGTGTGCTACTGCAATATCTCGTAATGCGGTCTGATAATTCTCAAAGCCTGCAGAACTTGTGGGAACATTAGTAATTACTGCAATTTCTGCAGGGTTCGTAATATCAATATATTTTAATGCTAAAAACGGATCACCATAAATCTGTGCATTTTTTTCCAGCTTATAAAGTCTGTAAACAGGTGTATTTGCATAGGCTCCCGTTTTGTTTGAAAGGTTTTTCATCGCTTGTTTTGTTGCATCAATTTCGCTTGCCAAACGATTCATACGAATCAAGTCTGTACGAAGATTAAACTCTCCTGCAAATTCCCATTTACGTTCCTGAACAATAGCGGCTTCAAATGCCTGCTGACCAGACGGAGCAGGTACAGAACCAATTCCTGCACGGTTTCTTACCTGCATTAAAGCAGTGGTTCCTGCAGCGGTAGGTCCGCCGTTTAGATAGTTCTGAGTTTCTGCATACATTAATAAAACATCTGCATATCTTAAAACAGGAATATTTAAATTACGGGCGTCTGCAGCCTGGGGCGCAATACACCATCCCATTCTGAATTTACCTGACAGGATACATGAATATGTAGTTCCGGCATTCACCCAGGTGTCACTTGCATTACCATTGTTTAAGAAATATACACTGTAAGAAGTACAAGAAACGTCCCTACGTGTATCTCCCTGATTAAAAGACAAATAATAACTAGGAAGAATGAATTGCAATGCCTTTCTAGATCCATACGTTCCTCCACGAGACCCTTCATTAGCGTAGACTCCGAAAGCTGAGTTTGTATTTGCCCCGTATTCTGCAACCTGCCAAAGAATCTCAGAGTTTGTGACTGAAAATTTCCTTTGGCAGAAATTGAACCACAAGGCTTCAAAACCACTTTTACCGCCCTGAGCCTGAACCAAAGAATTGCTTCCTCCGTTAATAATAGCCGCACAGGCATTATCCGCAATCTGATACAACTCCTGAATTCTGCTGTTATCACTACGGCGCGACATCATGGCTCCACTTCCGGTATTCAGATCCCAACGAAGGGAATATCCTGCTGCGTAAAGAGCAATTCTTGCCAATAGGGCATTCACTGCATGTTTTGTTAAACGTTCTGTTGTTGCATATCCACTTTGTCCAAAACCTGGAACGTTGACTACGGATTCCTGAAGATCAGCAATGATATGATCATAAATTTCGTCTCTTGAAGTACGTTTTGGATACAATGTATTCGGGTCATTCGGATCCATCTCATCCAAAGGTTTAAAAACTGAAGGAACGTCTCCGTAAACACGAATTAAATTATAATAACAAAATGCACGGATGGCCTTAACTTCAGCTAATAAAGCATCACGTTTTGGGCTTGCTTCCATTTTGCTTAATCCGCTGACTGCAATATTTGTTCTTTCAATAACGGTATACATCGCAGAGTAAATTCCTGTTACCGTATTGGGGGTATATGCATCATATTGATAGTTGGCAATATTATATTTGGAATTATTGGTAGAGCCATCTTCTGAAGAATGGGTTACTGTGTCTCCGGCTCCTAACTGATAATACATTTCTGTTGGAACTATACCTCTGTAACAACCCAGAACAAACATTTCTGCAGTATCTATATTTTTAAATACGGATTCTGTATCCAATGAATTGTAAGCGGGTTGATCCAGAAAATCGTCACTGCATGAATTCATCGCTAAAACAGCAACGAAAATTGAGGGAAGAATGACTAATTTTCTTAGAAACATGGGAGTATTATATATATATTTCATGATTTTAAATATTACATCATTAAAAAGTTAAATTAAGGCCAAGAACATAGCTTCTCGAACGGGGATACGTAGAACTGTCGTACCCAGGTGTAACAGTCACCCCGCTTGCTGCAGAAACTTCAGGGTCATAACCTGAATACCCTGTAATTGTTGCTAAATTGTTAACAGTAAAATAGATGCGGGCATTGGACAACATTACTTTATTCAAAAATTCTTTAGGAAAAGAATATCCTAATGTCACCTGGGCAATTCTCAGATAAGAACCGTCTTCTACATAGTATGATGATGGGTAGGCAATATTTGAAGTGTTTGTATTGCTTAAACTCCAAAGGCTTGAGTCTTCGTTTGGATTCAGTTCTTTTAATCTTACTAAATTGGTTGTTGCCAGCCCCGTATTAGGATCAATCAGATGATAATAATTATTCCCGAATTCTGAAGGAACATTCTGGAACATCGCATATGGGCTTAAGCTTTGTTTAGTGGCATTATAAATATCATTTCCAACGCTAAATTTCATAAATACAGCCAGGTCAAAACCTTTGTAAGAGAAATTATTACTGATTCCTCCGATAAAGTCCGGAGTACCGTTTCCGATCTTCTGCATTTTTCTTGTAAACTGATCTCCTGATTCATTATCAGCAGCAAATTTCATATCGCCCGGTTTAGGAGTTCCGGTTGCAGGTTTTACAACGCCCGGCTTTAAGGTTAAAGATCCGTCCGAATTTTGGGTAAAGTCATCCGTAGTGTAAACTCCCTGATAAATATACCCGTACATATCTCCCAGTTCTTCTCCTACCGTTGCATAGTAGGTCACCATTCCCGTTCTGCTGCCTCCTACACTGAATGTTTTATTCAGTTGTCCGTTCTCAAGAGAAAGAACTTTAGATTTGTTAAAAGAGATATTAAGATCTGTCGTCCATCTGAAGTTTCCGGATTTTACATTCACCGTATTTAATGTGAATTCCATCCCTCTGTTTCTCATAGAACCGATATTCTGGTACTGTCTCGAATATCCTGAAGAAACGGGAAGTACACTTTCGAAAAGCATTTTGCTTACGTTATTATGATACCATTCGGAAGTCAATTTAATTCTGCTATTGAAAAACGCCAGATCTACACCAATATTGGTAGTTCTCAGCTCTTCCCACTGAAGATCACGATTTCCCCAGTTTGTACTGGTAACGTATGCCGGATATCCCTGAGTATTGTTTATTGGATAATCTGTAAGCAAAACATTGGTTCTCCATAAGTTATTGGAGACACCATTGTTACCTGTTACTCCATATTCAATTCTTAATTTAAAATCATTAACGATTTTATCAATCTTATGACCCTGCCAGAAATTTTCCTGAGAAACACGCCATGCACCTGCTACAGATGGAAAATACCCCCAGCGGGATCCTTCTGCAAATTTTGAAGAACCATCCGCACGTATTGTTCCTGTAATTAAATAGCGATTATCATAATTATAATTTACCCGGGCAAAATAGGAAAGTAAGCTGTTGCTTGATCTATCTGTATTTTTATCGGCAACCGTTGCGTTGGCAATATCATCCAGTCCGAAATTAGGATATGGGAATTTTGTAAGTTTCATGCTGCTTCCCTCGGATTCTTCATACCAGATTTCGTTCCCTATTAAAGCATTTAGTTTATGTTTTTCACCCAACCTTTTATTATAATTCAAAGTATTCGTGATCTGATAACGGAATGTTTCTGCATTGGCGATATTGCCATTGATCCCTGTGTTTACAGGATCTGTGAGGAACGCACGGGAGTTTTGATCTGAAAATGATGTTGATTTGCTGTTTATCCAGCTATATTGTCCGGCAGTTCTCCATGTGAAGTTTTTCAGAAAGTCAAATTCGATACCTGCATTGGCTACGAATGTTCTGGTACGCTTGTTTGAAGTTGAAGCCTGGGTTTCTATGTATGGGTTTTCTGTATCGAAACCAGAGTCCAGCGCTGAAAAATCCGGGAAAGTCTGAGTGTTGAACAAATGATCCTGGGTAAATAATGTACCACCGGTAATAGGCTGAAGAAGAATTTTTTTCATTCCTGAATAAGCTCCTCCACCGTTTACAGAATTGTTCGTAAACATGGTATTGAAATCTACTCTTACCCCTTTATACAATTCTGAATTGATATTGGCACGTAATGAATTCCTTGTCTCACTATAGTTTTGAAGCAAACCATCCTGTTTATTGTAATTATAACTGATGAATGCCTGTGTCTTATTATTTCCTACAGAAACGTTTACGTTGTGGTTCTGAGTTAATCCCGTTCCTCCCAGCATTTTTTCCTGCCAATCTAATGCAGAAGCAGATCCGTAGCGATTGGCAATTCTCTGATTGGCTCCGGAATAGAATCCCGGTGCATCGGTTCCCAGATTATTATCAAAAACATTACTCCACGCTGATGGTTTAGACTGAAGAACTCCCAATTCGTACTGATACTTTACATATTGTTCCACATTGGAGAGCATATCCAGTTTCTTTGAAAGCATATCAAATGACATGAAAGTATTGTAGGTGATAGTCGTTTTTCCTTTCTTCCCACTTTTAGTTTTAATAACAATAATACCGTTGGAACCACGAGCTCCGTAAATGGCAATGGCAGAAGCACCTTTCAGTACATCGATACTTTCAATATCATTGGGATTAATCACATTCAAAGCGTTATCCAATTGGAACCCGTCTACAATATACAGCGGATCGGAACTTTGAGTTATGGAGGAACCACCTCTGATCGTAACGTTGGCATTGGCACCCGGAGCACCACCTGCTGTTACGATATTCAGACCTGATGCTCTTCCCTGCAGCGCCTGTAAAGCATTCATTGCCGGTGTAGCTGCCAAATCTTTTGCAGAAACTGAAGAAACAGATCCTGTTAAGTCTGACTTTTTAACTTTACCATAACCGATAACAACCACTTCCTCAATATCTTTTGTGTTTTTCACAGAATCATTTACCGTCTTTTGCCCCCAGACAAAACTTGTTGAAAGCATAAATGCCGGAAAGACGATTCGCTTTATATTTTTATGTTTAACTATTAAAGACATATGTTAATTTTTATGTTACCAAAATACACCGTTACAAAAATCCGGGCATCCTGCAATATCCTGTATTTAAATATTAACGATTTACCACAATCAGCCACGATATTTAAGTTATATTTTAAAATAAACAACAAAACAATTGTAAATCACTAATTATTTTATAAAATACTTAACTAAACCGCGAATTAAAAATCCCTCTATTTTTAATAAAAGACACTGATTTTTCAGTGCCTTTAAAAGAGCTAAAATTCTAACTCTGAAACTATATGAATGGATGAATGTGAAATGAATTTTATCGTAAAGAATTTCCGTATCCTACAATCAAAATAGAAACAAACATTACAATCATTCCGCCAGAAATGGTTATAATTGTTTTTTTGGAAACTCCTTTCCATTCATTGATGATAATTCCCCATAAATTGGCAATAAAAATGATAAAGGCCATGTGTAAAATCCATGAGCTGGCGCCATTTCCCATTTTACTTTCGCCCATACCATAAAAGAAGAACTGTAAAAACCACATAGTTCCGGCAAGTGCACAGAAAATCAAGTTACGCACCACCGGTACGTTTCTTTTGGTATAATCGGTATAAGATTTATTTTTAACAGCTAAGTACAAACACCCGATCAGATTGACTGCCATACCACCCCAAAGCACAACAATGTAGGTTACATTATTTTGAAAAAGGAATTCTCCCTGATCCGGGTTAGCTATTTTCCAGGCTTCATTGGCTGCGATTGCCATTGGCTTTCCTGCTTCCAGTCCGAAGTTAAAACATGCACTTAAAACACCGGATATGATAGAAACGATTAATCCCAACCCGAATTTATATTCCGTTTTTACTTCTAGACCATGAGGATCTGTTGAATCGGTTTGTAACTCTTTTTCTTTCATCATTCCTGCTTTTCCACTAATGATGATTCCGATGACACAAACCAGAAGTCCCAGCAAAACAAACTGTCCCCATTGGCTGGAAAACAGCAAACCGATATTGTCTTTTCCTGTTTGTGGAGAAAATTCATAATAAATGGAAGGAACGAGTGATCCAAACACCATACAAAGCCCCAAAATAATGCTGCTTCCAAGTGCTACTCCAAGATATCTAACGCCCAAACCATAAGTAAAACCGCCAATTCCCCACAAAGCACCAAACAAAAACGTCAGCCCCAATATGGAAGAGCTTTCATTCTGAATGATTTCCCAAAAACCGGGAATGGTAAGAAATGCCGCAAGAGGCGGCACAATGATCCAGGAAAAGACGCCTCCAATTAACCAATAGGTTTCCCAGGACCAGCCTTTTACTTTTTTATAGGGTAAATAAAAGCTGCCTGAAGAAAAACCTCCTAAGAAGTGAAAAAAAACTCCTAATAATGCATTCATAATTTATCTTATGGATTGAATTTGAAAATTAATACTATGAAATCGATTGCGCATCTTGTAGTGTCATGTTGTAATATTAGTTTCTTAACGCTCCTGCTTTCTAAATCGATACATTCACTCAGTGAAAATTAACTATTTTGAATATTCGTTTATTTTAATTGATACACTTCACTTGCAGCAAGCAACAGACAACCTAAACCATAATCTTCAAAATCAGGCTGCTTATCAATGGCAAGCGGCTGACCGTCTTTAGGTTCTTTTCCTGTTCCCTGAACCCAGCCTAAAAATCCGTTCGGCTGAACAGAATCTTTTACAATTGCGCTCCAGGCTTTTACGAGAACGGGTAAATATGTCTTTTTATCAATCAATCCTTTATTAAGCCCATAGGCCATTCCATACACAAAGAGAGCGGTTCCCGTCATTTCTTTACCTCCGAAATTGCCAGGATCATGCAGACTTACATTCCAAAAGCCATCTTCCCTCTGAATGGGTAGCAAAGCTGATAACAGATCTTTATAATCCTGTAAATATTCCTTATAATGCGGATCAGATTCCGGGGTATCTTCCAGTGTACGCGCTAAAGCTGCAACTACCCAACCGTTTCCGCGGCTCCAGTAGCAATCTTCGCCATTGGGTTCTTTATAAGGGGGAACGAAGCTTTTATCCCGCCACCAAAGTTTGTCTTTTGGGTTATATAAACCATTTCCTCCATGCTTATATTTCGTAAAGGCATACATCTCATAATTTTTATCGAAATATTTTTGTTCACCTGTAATTCTGCCCAGCTTTGTAAAAATCGGCATTCCCATTTGGAGCGCATCAATCCACCACCAGTCATCTGATTTTTTAGAGGCAATCATACTGTCCATAGAAGCTTTGACAAATTTTATTCTTTCCGGATTTTTTTTGCCGTCAATTTCATAAAGATCCAGATACGTTTGTCCGCAAGCCTGGTTGTCTGCATTACGGGTATAGGTACCGCGCATCATGTCCCAATTGTGTTTTTGAGACCAGTCGATGGCGTAATCGTAATACTCTTTTTTAGGATCTATTTTATACAGAGCCATCAGTCCTTCATAGTAAACAGCCCGTGTCCACAAATTACTTGGCCATACTTTTTTTCCGACAACTTCCTTTCCCGCGTCCGGCCATTTGTTCATGAAATATTGATTTGCCCTGCGTGAAACGTCCAAAACTTCTTTTTTATCCGGAAGATTAACGTTTTTTGCCACCGTTTGTTTCTGAACTGAGCAGGAATATAAAACTCCAAACATCGACGCAAAAAAAACGCCTCTCATTAGTACTTGCTTCATAATTATTTTATTTTAGATAATTAAAGGATTAAGGTTGATTTAAGGTTTAACTGTATAAATATTTGGCAATGGAGCTTTTGAAACAGATTCATCCAAATAATAATCAGTATGAGGAGGCTGGTTGTAGCCTACATTTTGCCAAACAATACTCAATCGGTATTGCGGATTATGCATCATCGTATACAAACGGTGCTTCGTAGGAATGGTAGAACTGAAAACCCGAAGCTCCTGATTATCTGATGTTCTGTAAATCAGCTCTTCCCGCCAGTCTCCAAATAAATCGGCAACCAGAGAAGGATTTTTCTTAGTGCCATTGTTAGATTCGCACTGAAAATCCTTAGCATCAAAAATGAGATTGGACTTTTCTTTATTCCAATCCCATTTTGACACAGAAGTTCCGTCTAAAATTTCGCTTAAAAAATCCCCATCCCAATAAATTCCCATATTACAGGCAGGATTTTTATCACTTATTTTTCTTCCTTTAGTATCGTAAATACCTTTCACACCAGCTCCTGAAGCCCACGATTCTGAACCTTGATAGCGGGGATCAATATTTAAGGACAGTCCTCTTCCCGGTCCTTGAAATTTGCCCTGTTTACTATAAATCAAAGAAGGTAGTTTCCATAAAACCTTACCCGTTGCACCTGCTCTGAAATGGGCACCCGCATCATCAAATCTTTCCTGAATATCAAAAATTTCCAATCCCGGAGAGGAAGGATCCAGATCACCAACGTGCAGTGCATCACCGTGACCAAAGCCCGTGCTGTTCAAGACTTTTCCGTTATTATCAACCGTCATTGCACCAAAAATAATTTCATCTTTTCCATCATTATCTACATCGGCAATGCTCAGGTTATGATTTCCCTGACCACGGTATTTTTTATTTTCTTTTGAACTTTCCGTATCAAAAAGCCATCGTAAACTGAGTTTTTTATCCTTATAATCCCAGGCAGCGATTGCCGTTCGGGTATAATAACCTCTCGACATAATAATGCTGGGTGTTTTGCCATCCAGATAAGCAACTGCACCCAAAAACCGGTCTACCCTATTTCCTTTCGCATCGCCCCAGGTTTCGGTAAGCTGTTCCGGAGTCGGATTCAAGCTGCCCTGAAATCTCGGAACAATATAATGAACGGTATTAATTTCTTCGCCTGTTTCACCATTAAAAACAGTCAAATATTCAGGACCGGAAAGGATAAACCCGTTTTCATTCCGGTAATCTTTGGAAGGATCCCCGATGAATTTTCCTTTACCATCTCTGCTTCCATCTGCCGTCTTCATAACGACTTCTGCTTTGCCGTCCTGGTCTAAATCATACACTAAAAATTGTGTGTAATGCGCCCCTTCCCTGATATTTTTTCCTAAGTTAATTTCCCACAAGAATTTTCCGTTCAGTTTATAAGCCTGAATAATGGGTTCATCTGTAAAGCCTTTCTGACTGTTGTCTTTGGATTGCCCCGTCTGATGAAGGATAATTTCATATTCACCATCTCCGTCAAGATCGGCAACAGAAGCATCGTTGGGCGTATATCCCACCGGAGTTCTTAAAGGAATTGAAAAATAAGGTTTTTGATTAGCAGCATACTTCGCAGAATCCTGATCAATCTCCCGTTCCTGGGTATTGGATCTTACGAAATAAGTGTAATTCTTTGTTTTGTCTGCCGTTGTATCTAAAAAACTGGTTTCGTTAAGCAATGGTTTTTCGTTCAGCTTTTTGCTTTTATTATTTTCAATACGATATAGATCAAACTGAATATTCTGAGGTTCTGTACCCAGTAAACGCCAGCTCACAAAAATTCCTGTTTCTGAAGGTACTGCAACAATTCCTCTTTTTAAATACTCCATTTGCCTTTGTGCTGAAAGGAGCTGTGAAAAAAAAATGATCAGTACAATAAAGTTATATTTTATATTCATAATTCTGAACTATTACATTAATATATAATTCAATCGATTGCGCAATTTATTTTGATATACTTTTCTTTATATGAATTCTATTTTGAAAAATATAATGGAAATAACTGAATTTGTCCATCCAATCCGGAAGGCTGAATTTTCCATCCAGAGGCATCAAAAGCTTTATAATCAATATTTACAAAATTAATTTCATGATAATTACGCCATTGAATTTTATTCTGATCCATGTAACGGATTCTATTTGCCATCAAATTGCAGACTTCAATCTGAATGGTATTTTTCCCTTTTTTCAGATATTTCCCAATGTTGATTTCAAAAGGAATACTCCAGACAATCCCAGCTTCCTGACCGTTAACAATTACTTTTGCACTTTCATATAGTTTATCGAATTTTAAAAGATAATCGTCTGCTTTTTTATTCTTCAAAACTAATGTTGTTGTATAAACACCGGTTCCTGAAAAGCTCTGTGTTGCAGAATCTTCTGAAAAGTTCGTCCAGGGTTCCGGATTTTTTAGAATCCTTGATTTTGGACGTTCGGGACCGCCTTCTTTGAAAGTCAGCTGCCATGCTTGATTTAAACTGATAGGGGAATCTATTTTTTCAATATAATTCCATTTTGCAATGGAATGATCAACAGATTCACTATTTTTAAAAAATAAAGATTGTCCGGATTTCAGTTGAATTCTTACAGAATTGTTTTGTATTTCCGCAACTCCGAAATCTCCGTTTTCCGGATTCATGATCACGGCTTGCTTTCCTGTATAGTTTAAAGGAATAAACTGATTAATGTCCTTTGCAGTATGATTAACAATGAAATAGTATTTTCCACCGTCAAACTGTCTCCTCACAAACCTCAATCCGGTTTCCGTTAATTGTTCTTTTTGTATTTTTAAATATTCCAAGCCTTTTTCAATATCAGCACTTAACACAATTTTTCCTTTTCCGAAACTCGCAGTTTTTATATTTTCTCCGTGATCCTGAAACTCGATCTGAGCCCACAATGATTTCAGTTCTGCTCTTCTTTTTTCAACTTCAAAATTTCCGGGAATATCTTTTGGCTCATTTTGAAAAATAACCGAAGCGCCATTTTGAGCTAATTTGAGAATATAATGTATCGTAGTTTCCGGCAAATAAGTTAATTCAGGAATAATTAAAACCCGGTAAGAAGATCCTTCTTTTGCAGTCTGAATTTTCTGGTTTTCCGATTTGGATTCGCCAATCATCTTGTCAGAAATCATATCAAGAGCATAGCCCATTTTGCTTAGCTTCGTTAAATTCTTATACATTGGAGTTGGCTGCAGCCATTTTTCCACGTTATGAACTTTAAACGCGATATCTTTTCCATTCGGATTAGCCCATTGGTCATAAATTGGCCAGTATATCAACAGTTCATTATCAGATTTCCCGCTCTGCAAAACACTTTGAGTACGGGCAACATAAGAATTTAATCCCATTAAATGTGGCCACAAACTGTTTTCCGGAACAAAATTAACCGAAGCGTAAAAAAGCCATCCCGGAAAAGGAACATCGGCCGGTGTATATGTTGTACCATGATAAAAAACGTGATTGATTCCAGATAGAAAAACCTGCTCCACTTCGGGTTTTGCTTGCGACCAGGAGGTTTTAAAATGCTCTGTAAGCCATGTAAAAGTTTCATTTGAAATTAATTGTTTACCTCTAACATTGGCAGCCGATGAAGCAAATTTCAGCATATTAATATCCGGTTGATCAGATTTTTGCACATCTGTACGCTCTCTTCTCAGCCCCGGAATATCAAAAACCGTACTTCCAAAAGTCTCAGACTCCGGAATATCGACTGCAGCATACAAGTCCAGTAAATTTCCTGGCGATCCGTGGGCCTGGTTGGTATTTTTGGAATTTTTGGAATGAGCCCAGTTTGTAAAATCCTTAGTAAAATTGCTCAAAATCAATTCGCTCAGGGTTTCCCTGTAATCTGACTTAATTCTACCCGTCATCTCGTTTTCTTCGTTACTGACAAGATATTTAATGTATGGACTCAAATCATATCCTCTCCTTTTTTTAAATTCACTTTTAAAATCAGGGGTCCAGTCAGCATTATAAACCTCATAACTGTCATTGAAAAAAGAACGGATTCCATAGTTTGAGTTTCCAAAAGCTTTATCGAAAGTTTTAAGATAATCTTTCGTTGCATCAGGTGAAAAATGATCTAGTGTATACCCTTCACCACCTGGAGCTGCACGTTTTACTTTTTGTAAAGTTTTGCCTGTAAAAACAGCATAAATCGTCCATTTCCCGGAATCCGGCTTCCAGTTGAGAGAGCCGTCATTTGCTATTTTATCAGTTAAAACAACTGCTTCATTTTTCTCATTGTAAGCCGTTACAATATCTAATTTTATTGTTTCTAAATTCTTCTGTTTTTCATCATTCAGAATGATTTGCTCTGAAAATTTTTCGCCTGATGAAATTGTGTATGTCTGAACAATCATTTTTGTAGCGGCATCTTCTTTGTCAACCTGCGAACCACCGATTGGCCAGCCTGTTCCTACAGCCATATCAACTCCCATGTTCAAACTTTTTGCTTTGCATGTAGTGAATTGAAGCATTTTCATCCACTCCGGAGAAAGATAATTGATGTACTGATTTTCAAAACCTTTTGCTCCATAAATGGGAACGATTTCTATGCCACCGAAACCTGCTTTATTAAGTGTTGTCAATTCTTTATCCAATCCTTTTTCGCTGACAGCATTTCCCATCCACCACCATCGTGTCCACGGCTTTGCCGTTTCAGTGGTTTTTGGCCACGGATTTTGTGCAGGAAGATTCCCAAACGCAAAACAAAATATGCCTGCCTTTACTATAGATTGAATATTCATTTTCTTACTTTTTAGTTTCCATCCGGTTTTAAAGATTCCATGAAGATACATTCCGGCCAATGGAATTTTTCAAAAGGATCAGGTTGATTTAAGTCAAAACCTTTATATTTTTTAGAAATAAACTTAGTCAAAGGCAGCTTCTGATCGACAATACTTTTTATGACACATTTTGCCAGTTCATAAGCGCCATACGTATTAAAGTGAGTATCATCTGCCAAAGCATCCTTCTGATTGGGATAAGAATTTGCAGGATAATAGACAAATGCTTTTTTAGAATTTTCCGGTCCCAACGCTTCAAAAAGCGTTTTACTCATTGCATTCAGGTCGATTAAATATACATTTTCTTCTTTGCTAATTTCCCGCATCGCATCAGGAAAATCATCAAGAGTATTGACAATCTTATTATTCTTATCAAAAACTCTTCGATTCATTGATGTAACTAAAACAGGAATCGCTCCCAATTGTTTTGCTTTATTACTCCATTCCTGTAATCTTTTTCTATAACCAGATTTTGTGCTGTTGCCATACTTCTGATCATTATGCCCAAACTGGATGAACAGATAATCTCCAGGCTTTATTTTGTTCCAGATTTTATCAATCCGATGGCGGTCTTCAAAAGCTTTCAAAGTTTCTCCGCTTTCGGCGTAATTCGCAACAACAACTTCTTCCGGAACAAAAAAACACGGTAGCATTTGTCCCCACGAGGCCCAGGGTTCGTACTGTGCATCTACAACCGTGGAATCCCCTGTCAGGTAAATTGTTTTTGCCGTTTTGTTAGACTGAATGGTTATTGCACAAATTTTTGGGGCTTTACTGTTAAATTCAATCGTCAATAAGTTGTCCCAATGTAAATATTTTCTTTCTCTTGGTTTTAATTTTACAATTCCAATTTCAACTCCATCCTGATTACGGAGAATGCTGTCTTTAATATGAACTGTAATAAGTTTTTCAACTATTTCACCTTCTTTTGTTTTTACTTCGTCCAGCATCAGACGACGGTTTTCTACACGAGCTGTTGTTTGAGAAGTTCCTTTAGAATCACCTAAATTTAACTTAATATCATAATTCCCTTCCGGAAGTACCACCGAAAAATAGAAAGGTCTGTCGCTGGTAATATAATCTCCCGTCAAAGCATTTCCTCCTCTGTCGATTGATTTTAAGCCGGAAATATCCATGAATCCATAGCCTGCTTTTCTGTCGAATTCAGAATGTTCCGTGATGGGAATAAAACCATCCTGAACTCTGCTTCCGCCAAAATCAAATTTAAAATTGGTTTGCTGGGTAAACATCGATGAACAAATAAAAATGGTTATAATTCTTATCCAACTTTTCATAATCACTCCATTAAAAATATTGACTCCACCATTAATCCAAAAATCCTATTCGCTTGTATGCTCAGAAACCGTCCCAATCTAAATTGAGAATGCAATAATTGGGAGCATAAGCATACCACGCCGAATATTTTAGACAAAAAACTCATTTTGCAGCAATGTCGGAATCATCTTTCTTGTCATAAGACTGGTCTAGCGAGGCAACCTGAGTAACATTTACTTTAATTTTTTTTAAATTTTTAATAGCCCCCAAATTCTCCTCTTTTGGTTTTAAAGCCTTTATTTTCAGGTTATCCAACGTGAAATCTATCAGATCATACAAGTCTGATTTTTCAACATCGAATGCCGTTTCACAACTGATATCAATATTTTTAATCAGAATATCATTCGCTAAAGATTTTTTAGGCTTTTCCTCTCCTTTCAAATCGAAAAACTGGCTCCAACCTTTCACATACAAGAAAGTTTTGACATTGCCCGTGATATTTTCAACGGTAATATATTCGTAATGCTGAGGAGTATCCGGTCTCATTTTAAGGTGGAGCAGTCTGGAAGCATCTTTCACCTTTGAGTTGCGCAGAATTACGTTATAATTGTGGATTGATTCGCTGCCGCAAGTAAGAACACTGTGACAAAACCCAAAGTTGTTATCTTCGATGATGATATTTCTGTTTTCACCATTTTCAGGAGTTTTATCTGCTTTCGGACCTTTTCCACCTTTTAATGCAATGGCGTCGTCGTTCACCGACATATAGCAATTTTTAATCAGGAAATTCGTGCAGGCATCAATATCAACGGCATCTGTACTTGGTGCTTTTACCGGTTCTTTTGGTGCAAGAATTGTCAGGTTTAACAATTTTACAAATTCACTTTTATAATAATGTGTACTCCAGAAAGGAGAGTTTTTTACGGTAATCCCTTCAACCTGAACATTTTTAGAATTTGAAACATAGATGATTCTGGGTCTCATTTCGTCCATATTGGTACACTTAGGATTCCACTGACGTCTTTTCCAGAATGCTTTCCAAAAGCGCAATCCGTTTCCGTCAAGTGTTCCTTTTCCCGAAATAGTAAAACCATTTAACCCATCTGCATTGATTATTGCAGGAAAATATTTTATAGTCTGCCCTTCCATTCTTGTTTCCACAACCGGAAAATCACTGATATCATCGCTTCCTTTTAATTTCGCACCGTTCTCCAAATGTAAATGTGTTCCTTGTTTGAAAAATACCGAACTGATCAGGAATGTTCCTTTGGGTACAATAATTACCCCACCGCCATTTTTAGCTGCAAGATCAATGACCTGCTGAACCTGTTTTGTCTGAAGAATCGTACTGTCGTTTTTCACTCCATTATCGGTAAGAATATATTTTTTACCTAATTTACTGATGTCTGTAGGTTTGTTTTCTTTAAACCATCTTTGAATTATGGTGCCGTCGGGAAATTTATCCTGGCTTTTTATGCCTGATGAAAACAATAAAAGCATCAGCAGGGATAATAAAAAGCTTGATGTATTTTGAGATTTCATAATTTATTTTTTATTGTAGAATCTGATTTTTCATTAATAAAATTCAGTATTCAAAAGAATGGCAAAATAAAGGAATATCATTTAAATAAAATTTATTCGGTTTGTTTTTACAAAAAAATCAACAAATAATCTTCAACTCTATAACGAAATTATTCTTTCATTTCATTTTCATAAAAGTATACATTTTAGAATTTGACGGTATCCTGCTCTTTCATGTTGATTAATTTGCGATGATTTATCCTTGGTTAACATCTACCAAAATATAAATTAATCATTAATTTGCGCAATCGATTGCTCAATATTGGATAATTAAAGCCTTTTTTAGTTAAAGTTAATTACTCAATTTATTTAATTTAATTGGAATTAAAGCATTTAAAAAATAATTAATTAAAGTTAAAATACTGAATAACAATAATTTAATATTCAATAATATTAAAAATTAACATATTTATAAAAATCTTCGGTATAATACATAAAATTATTACATTTAAAGCATTACAATTATTAATAATTAATGAAGTTTATAGGTTATGATGTAGGAAGCTCATCGATAAAGGCTTCCATCGTAGATGATCAGGGAAAATTAGTTGCCCATGCCAAATACCCGGAACATGAAATGTCAATAGATTCCCCAAAAGCAGGCTGGGCAGAACAAAACCCCGATGAATGGTGGCAAAATCTCCGGATTCTCACACAAAAAATAATTGCAGAGAGCAAAATCCACAAAAATGAGATTAAAGGAATTGGTATCTCCTATCAAATGCATGGATTAGTATTGATTGGAAAAGACAAACAAGTACTTTGTCCTTCAATTATATGGTGTGACAGCCGGGCTGTTGAAATTGGCGACCGGATTTTTAGTGAGATCGGAGAAAAAGAATGCATGAAAGAACTGCTTAATTCTCCGGGAAATTTCACCGCTTCCAAACTGAAATGGGTACAGGAAAATACCCCCGAGATCTATGACAAGATCTGGAAATTTATGCTTCCGGGAGATTTCATTGCATTTAAGCTTAGTGGCGAAGCAACAACTTCTGTTACAGGGCTTTCAGAAGGTATACTTTGGGATTTTGAAAAGCATAGAGTTTCAAAAACAATGTTGGAACACCTGGGAATTGAGGAATCCTTTGTCTCTAATATTGTGGAAAATTTCACTGAACAATGCTATGTTTCAAAACAGGGAGCAGAAGAAAGTGGTCTTCCCGAGGGAATTCCTGTTTATTACCGAGCCGGAGACCAACCCAATAACGCACTTTCCCTCAATGTAATGAATCTCGGAGAGATTGCCGCAACAGGCGGAACTTCCGGAGTTGTTTATGGTGTGACTGACAATATTAAATCAAAGGAATCTGTAAGAATTAACAATTTTGCCCACATTAACCACACAAAGGAACAGCCGAGAATCGGGAAAATGCTTTGCCTCAATGGTGCGGGAATTCAGTACAGCTGGCTTCGACATCAGGTGGATCAAAAAAGACACAGCTATCATGAAATTAATGATTTAGCTTCAAAAATACCGATCGGTTCCGATGGAGTTATTGTCCTGCCCTTCGGAAACGGAGCAGAGAGAGTACTGCATAATAAAGATATTGGCTCGTCTGTTTTTAACCTGAATTTTAACCGTCATAAAAGCGAGCATCTTTTCCGGGCGGGATTAGAAGGTATTGCCTTTTCTTTTGTTTACGGAACGGATATTTTAATGTCCGACGGGCTTCAGAAAGGTATTATAAAAGCAGGCGGTGACAATTTATTCCGCTCTTCTTTATTCACGCAGACCATCACTACTATTTTGGATACTGAAATAAGAATTATAGATTCCACAGGTTCTACGGGTGCAGCAAGAGCCGCAGCCATGGGATCCGGAGCATTCAAATCGCAAAATGAGATCCTGACTGACAAAGACATTTTAAAAAGCTATTATCCTGATAATAAGAACTATAACCAGTACAAGGATAGTTACGAAAAATGGAAATTAAAACTATTGCAAAATCTAAATCATTAAGAAATTTTCAAACACATTTATGCAATCGATTGCATAAATGTTATCATCTAACTAAAACTAAAATATATGGCAATTACAATGGGCAACAAAGAGTATTTCAAAGGAATTGGAAAAATTCAATTTGAAGGAAAAGAATCTGACAATCCTCTGGCTTTCAAATTTTATAACGAAAATAAAGTGATTCGAGGGAAAACGATGAAAGAATATTTCAAATTTGCAACAGCTTACTGGCATACATTCTGTGCAACGGGTGGAGATCCTTTTGGAGTGGGAACACAGCATTTTGAATGGTTAAACGCAACAGATGTTAAGCAAAGAGCAACAGAAAAAATGGATGCGGCTTTCGAATTTTTCACAAAACTAGGTGTGCCTTACTACTGTTTCCACGATTATGATTTAATTGATGAGGCGGATAATTTTAAAGAATCAACCAAAAGAATAGAATTTATAACCGATTATGCCAAAGAAAAACAGGCAGCTTCCGAAGTAAAATTACTTTGGGGAACTTCAAACTGTTTCTCCAATCCCCGATTTATGAATGGCGCAGCTACAAATCCATCCTTTGACGTATTGGCTTATGCCGGAGGACAGATTAAAAATGCCTTAGATGCAACGATTAAGCTAGGCGGAGAAAATTATGTTTTCTGGGGTGGCCGTGAAGGATACATGTCTTTACTGAACACCAACATGAAACGTGAACTTGAACATATGGCAAAGTTTCTACACATAGCAAAAGATTATGCACGTTCACAAGGGTTCAAAGGGACTTTCTTTATTGAGCCAAAACCAATGGAGCCTACGAAACATCAGTATGACTTTGATGCGGCAACCTGCTTAAACTTTCTTCGTCAATATGATTTACTGGATGATTTCAAGCTTAACCTTGAGGTCAATCACGCAACTTTAGCCCAGCATACTTTTGAACATGAATTACAAGTAGCGGCCGACAACAACGTTTTAGGAAGTATTGACGCCAACCGTGGAGATTATCAAAATGGCTGGGATACAGACCAGTTTCCTGTTGATTTATATGAAATGACGCAGGCAATGCTGGTAATTATTCAGGCAGGAGGTTTTCAGGGTGGAGGTGTAAATTTTGATGCTAAAATCAGAAGAAACTCAACAGACCTGGAAGATATTTTCATCGCTCATATCAGCGGAATGGACAATTTTGCAAGAGCTTTCCTGGCTGCAGATGCTATTTTAGAAAAATCAAAATATTCTGAGATCAGAGCTGACAGATATGCTTCTTTCAATAACGGAAAAGGTAAAGATTTTGAAGAGGGGAAATTATCTCTTACTGACCTGGCTTCCCATGCGGAAGGGCTTGGAGAAGTAGGCAGGGAAAGTGGTAAACAGGAATATCTGGAAAGTCTGATTAATCAGTATTTATAATACAAATGCCGTTAACAAAGTATCTAATTTTTAACAACTAAAACTATATGAGACTATGCAAATAATAGATTCGGGCACGAAATATTCTTCAGGAACAAAGGCAGAAATCAACATGGTATATGTCACCATGCTTACATTGGTTGCCACTTTGGGAGGGCTTTTGTTCGGATATGATACAGCCGTTATTTCGGGGGCAGAAAAGTCCATTCAGGAATATTTAATTATCCCATTGGGACTGAGTTCATTGGCTCATGGAGCCACTATTTCCAGTGCATTGATAGGGTGTGTCATCGGAGGGGTTGTTTCCGGATATTTTTCAACCAGATTAGGAAGGAAAAAATCACTGATGGTAGCTGCATTTTTATTTTTCATCAGTGCCTTGGGAGCTGCTTATCCTGAATTTTTATTTTTTAAGCAGGGTGAACAATCATTGGGTGTTTTGCTGGCTTTTAACTTTTATAGAATTATTGGAGGAATTGGTGTTGGTCTTGCTTCCGCGGTTTGCCCGATGTATATTGGAGAAATAGCCCCTGCTGAAGTTCGTGGAAGATTGGTTTCTCTAAATCAGTTTGCCATAATTTTTGGGATGCTGGTAGTATATTTTGTCAACTGGGGTATTGCCTACGGAAAATCAGTAGAATGGATCAACGATATCGGCTGGCGTTATATGTTTTTATCCCTGACAATTCCGGCTGCCTTATTCGGGATTTTACTGTTTTTTGTTCCGGAAACTCCCCGATATTTAACCTTAACTAAAAAAGATGATGAAGCGCTTAAAATTTTAACAAAAATTAATGGGCAGCTTAGAGGACATGAAATTTTTCAGGAAATTAAGGGAACTGTTGCTCAACATAAAAGTGAGCTTTTTACATTCGGGAAAACAGTTATTATTATTGGAATTTTACTTTCTGTTTTTCAGCAGTTTGTGGGAATTAATGTAGCTTTATACTATGCTCCGAGGATTTTTGAGAGCATGGGTGTTCATAAAGATGCTTCAATGCTGCAAACTGTTGTTATGGGATTGGTTAACGTTATCTTTACAGTGGTTGCTATTTTCACGGTTGATAAATGGGGAAGAAAACCATTACTGATCGTAGGTTCCATAGGAATGGCAATGGGAATGTTTGCCATTGCCATTTTCTCTTATTTGCATATTATCGGAATTGCAACTTTGGTTTTCATCATCATCTATACCGCATCTTTTATGATGTCCTGGGGACCGATTTGTTGGGTTTTGATCTCAGAACTTTTTCCTAATAAAATCAGGGGGGCAGCGATTGCAGTTGCAGTTGCAGCTCAATGGGCCGCCAATTACCTGATCTCCTCCACCTATCCTTTTATGATGGAGTTTAGCGGAGCTTTTACTTATGGTTTTTACGGAGTGATGAGTGTTTTATCACTGTTTTTTGTATGGAAAATGGTTCCGGAAACTAAAGGGAAATCTTTGGAGGAAATTGAAAAACTTTGGAAAAGTTAATTATTTTTTAGATCAATAGTTAGCCATGGGGACATCGGTTTTCGGTGTCCTTTGGTTAAACCAACCGATCTTTTTTATCATTAAATCAAATTTTTGTTGTTAATAAGCTTGATTCCAGCGAATTCGGTTTTTATTTTAGATAAAAACTCAACCCTATCTCAATAAAAATTAGCCAATTCAATATTTTTTAGGCTTAATCTGATTTTAATCACTCTTAATCTTGTATAAAATCTCAATATTTCCTTTTTGATAGACATAATTTGATTAAATTTACGACTATAATGTATGTTATCCCAGACATACCCAAAACTTCAGAAAAAGCATGTATGAATAAGAAAAATGCCACAATATATGACATCTCGAAAAAGCTTAACGTAAGTGTGGCAACTGTTTCCAGAGCATTGAACGACCATCCGAGAATAAGCCAGGCAACGAAAGATTTGGTAAAGAAAACGGCCAAAGAAATGAACTACAAACAAAATAACCTTGCCAAAGCTCTGAAAAGCGGGGAAACAAAAAACGTAGGAATTATTGTGCCTTATATTAATACCAATTTCTTTTCATCCGTAATCCGTGGAATTGAAGAAGAGCTTTCTCCACATGGTTATCATGTAATTATCTGCCAGAGCCATGAAGATGTAAATATTGAAAAAAGACACTTAAATACTTTGCTTAATGCTCAGGTTGATGGGATTTTCATGTCTGTTTCCAAAACGACTATTGATACCGAACATATTCAGAATATTCTGAGTTCCACCAATACTCCTATTATATTTTTTGACCGTAAAAAGGATATTTCAGGAATAAGTACAGTAACTATTGATGATTATCGCGGTGGTTATATGGCGACTGAACATCTGATTAATGAAGGGTACCGAAATATTTGCCATTTCTCCGGAGACTTAAATCTGGAAATTTATGAGAACCGTCTGAAAGGTTACAAACAGGCTTTAATGGACCATAATTTAAGCATAAAAGAAGAAAATATTATCACAACAGGAAGTTCAATCGATGAAGGAATTGATGCGGTTAAAAAACTTTGGGATAAAAAATCTGTTCCGGATGCCATCTTTTCATCCAGTGATTTTGCTGCGTTAGGTGCTTGCCAGGAACTGAAAAAACGTAAAATCAAAATCCCACAGGAAGTTGCTGTTATTGGCTTTTCTAATGAACCTTTTACACAATTTATGGAGCTTCCGATAAGTTCTGTAGATCAGACTCCCCTGACGATGGGGAAAATGGCAGGACAGGTTTTTATTGAAAGCGTGAAAGAGAATAATTCCGGGGTTTCTATTGAGAAAAAAGTGGTTTTGGCACCACAGCTTTATATCAGGAAGTCTTCAAAAAGGAAGTGATTTTCTTTTGTCTTGAAATCAACGATTCGACATAGTCAAACAAAAGAAACAAAAATTCAAGACCTGGAAACTGCCGCTAAAAATTAAAACTTAATCCTAAAGTTCCCAAACTTGCGCGAATTTGCTATCTGTTCTTCGGTTCAAAAATTGTCTCGTGCATCGAACAGTGGGAATTTTTTAACGGATTAATTTTTAATTTTTCTTAACGCTCTATTTTCCTATGTCGTTAATGTCTCAGTTTGCCATTCTAAAGTAATCTCAGCATTCTTAAGTTTTGGGCAAAGCCAATCGGATTGTATATTCTTAAGCGGACAAAAGTCCGCTCCTAATGATTAAAAACATTATGTTTGTTCGTGAAAATATTTGTTTCATTTGTGTTTAAACTTAATTTACTCCAAAAGAAAATGCTTCCCACATCCTGTTGAAAGCATTTTCAAATCTAATAATTTATATATAAAAACAAGAACTATAAACTTACGCCCCGTCTCCAAGGGATAAAATCGTTCTGATTGAGAATTGCCGCTTTGGTTTTTACCTGTCCGCTGGCAACTTCTATGATAAATTCTAACAATTCTTCTGCTTTTTCGTCTATTGACTTTTCCCCTGTAATCACGTCTCCTGTATTGAAATCGATGATATCCGGCATTCTTTCTGATAACGATGTATTTGATGAAATTTTCACTACGGGAACCACAGGATTTCCTGTAGGAGTCCCCAGACCTGTTGTGAATAAAACAACATTGGAACCTGAGCCCACTAAAGCTGTAGTACATTCCACGTCATTTCCAGGTGTACACAATAAATTTAAGCCCGGTTCTTTGATGTATTCTGTAAAATCGAGTACATCATTTATTGGCGATGAACCTCCTTTTTTAGCTGCTCCTGCAGATTTCATGGCATCTGTTATTAGGCCATCTTTAATATTCCCCGGTGACGGATTCATATCAAAGCCAGATCCTGCAGCAACAACTGAATTTTCAAAATCTTTCATCAATTGTAAAAATCTTTCTGCATCTTCTTCCTTTACGCAACGGTTGACAAGCTCCTGCTCCACTCCACATAACTCCGGGAATTCTGAAAGAATAGTTGAACCTCCGATTCCAGCCATTAAATCTGACAGTTGTCCTAAAACCGGGTTTGCAGAAATACCTGAGAAACCGTCTGAACCACCGCATTCCAACCCTAAAACAAGTTTAGAAAGGGATGCTGGTTTTCTTTCTATTTCATTAGCGTGTTTGATGGCTTCATAAGAATCTTTAATAATTCCGCTTAACATTTCATCTACCGTTCCGGACTTTTGCTGTTCGTAAACGATGATTGGCTTTTTATTATCCGGACTGATTTTTTCCAAGGCATCTTTAAAGATCTGAACCTGTAAATTCTGACAACCCAAGCTTAAAACGGTTGCTCCGGCTACATTCGGATTGTTAACATATCCTGCCAGCAATCTTCCCAATGCCTCGGCATCCTGACGAATTCCGCCACAACCTCCCTGGTGTGTAATGAATTTAACTACAATATTTTTAAATATTCTTGAATCCTGCTCTTCTTCAACAGCAGCTTCCGTTTCAGAATTATTGATTAATGATCTTAACAATAACTGATGTTTTGTCACTTTTTCAAACAACAGTTCTTTTTCAAAAACATCCTTTAAAATCTCAACATTTCTGTTTTCACAAAAAACCAGCGGAAAAAATAACCAGACATTTTCTGTTCCCACCTGTCCGTCGTCGCGGTGATAGCCCATAAATGTTTTATCTTTCCATTTATCAACATTGGGAGCGGTCCAGGTAGTGGTTTCTGTTTTACCTCCTACTTTTGCGCTTTGATGTTTTACGTTTTCAGTGGTAATCACCTCTCCTTTCCGGATCGGCTGGCTGGCTTTTCCCACCAAAACTCCGTACATGATAATAGAATCACCTACGGTAATATCTTCGGTCACGAATTTATGTTTCGCCTTCGTGTCTTTTATAATTTCATAAGTAAGTTCACCCAAAGTAACCGTTTCTCCCCGCGCCAGATCTACCAGTGCCACCGCTACATTATCCTTGGGATTTACTTTTAATACTTTCTTTTGCATTTTTCCTAAGAATAAAATTGTATAAAGTTGTGATACGCAATTTCTACATCGTTGTGGTCTATTTCCCACAAAGCTTTTGCTACTGCATCTTTCAGTCCGCCAACCTGAGTAAGGTCTATATCCCAGAAAGTGGTTTCGCTTAATGATAATTCTGCAACTTTCCCATAATCTCCGTTTGTCCAGATTTCTTTGAATTGAGCAACAATGGATTCTTCATCATTAATTGGCAAAGATTTTTCACCAAAATTTCCCTGATAGAATCTGATTAAGCTTGCCAAAGAGAATACCAGATTTAGTGGTAATTTTTGATTAATTTCAACGTAACCCAGCAAACTCGGAAGGATTCTTACTTTAAATTTAGAAACAAAATACAGTGCAATGCTCGCCTGATAATGCTTAATAAAAGGATTTCTGAATCTGTCAAAAACTTCTTCTGCAAAATCTTTCAGTTCCGTTTCATCAAGACCTAACGTCGGATTTACTTCATTAAAAATGGTTTCCCTTAAAAACTTCCCGATAAATGCATCGTCAATAGATTCTTTTACCGTTTCCTTTCCTGATAAAATTGCCGGAGCCAACATTAAGGTATGACCGCCATTAAGGATTCTCACTTTTCTCAAACGGTACGGCTGAATATCATCAACCACCAAAATCTGTTCATTAATTTTATCGAAAGGAATTCTCTCTTTTACATTTCCGGCATCCTGAATTACCCAAAGTAAGAATGTTTCAGAAACAACCATCATCTGATCTTCATAATCCAACTGATCTTCGTATGATTCTGCGTCATCTTTCGGATACCCCGGAACAATCCTGTCGACCAATGTATTATGGAAGTAATTACTTTGATTAATCCATTGTGCAAAATCAGGATCTAAATTCCAAAGTCGGGCATACTTCAGGATCATATCTCTCAATACAAACGCATTGTCTTCAATCAATTCGCAAGGAATAATTCTCACGCCTTTACCTGCAGCTCCGTTGAAATGTTTGAATCTCTCGTGTAATAAAACCGTTAGTTTTGCAGGAAAATTCTTGTGCGGACCAATGTAATTATTTTCTGATTCGTCATAAGAAATTCCTGTTTCTGTTGTGTTTGAGAAGATAAATTCTAATTCCTCTTCTTTCGCCAACGCTAAGAATTCATCATAATTTGTATAAGGATTAATCGACTTCTGAATCGCAGAAATTACCTGTTTTGTATCAATAATTTCCCCTTTTTTAATTCCCCTTGAGAAAAGCGTGTATAGATTACCCTGTTCTTCCAATTTATGAACTGAGCCGCCCGCTGTTGGCTGAACGTTTACAATTCCGGCATTGAATCCCGCTTCTTTATTTAATTTATCAATGACATAATCTGTGAATCCTCTCATAAAATTTCCGCCTCCAAACTGTATTATTTTAATAGGAAGTTTTTCCTGAGAATTGTTTAATTCACGATTTAATTTTTGTTTTGTCTGATTTTCCATCTTTCTAATTTGAATTAAATGATATTTTTAATTCTATAAAATTTTTAATGCAAAGTCCGCAAGTTTTTTTTGCTAACATGCTGTATACTTTTTAAGCTTCAAAGGCGTTTCACTCAGCGAAGAACGCTAATTTTAACCAAGATTTTTTTTCTACTGACTTATCACTTTATATTTTGGAACCAATATTTTCATTACTGTCCATGCGATAAGATATGCTACGGCACAGGCTGAAAATATGATCATGTAGCCCTTGTCGATTCCGTCTACAACTACTGATCCTGATTTTTCCAACTGCTCAAAAAATCCGTCGGGTAATCTTTCGTTGATGTATTGAGGGTATTTTTCCAATAAAGGAATTCCGTCAACCGTGGACCAGGCTTTATGAGCATGATCGAACAATACGCCTGAAGATTTATTAATAATGAATGAACCAATTCCACCCGCCATTCCGCCAATTCCGGTAATGGTTGCAATAGCTTTTTTCGGAAACATATCGCCTACTGTCGAAAAAATATTTGCCGACCAGGCCTGATGTGCTGCTCCTGCAATTCCGATAATTAAAACCGGAATCCAATACGTTAACGAACCTAAAGGTTGTGCTAAAAGGGCCAACAAAGGAAAAAATGCGAAAATCAGCATTGCTTTCATTCTTCCTGAGTAAGCATTCATGCCTTTCTTTTCCACAAAATATTTTGGAAGCCAACCGCCGATGATTGACAATAAAGTAATCATATAAAGAACGAATAATGGTAATGCACTTTGTGTAGAATCCATTTTGTAAACGGAGCTTAAATAAGCCGGAGTCCAGAATAAAAAGAACCACCAAACGCCGTCTGTCATAAATTTTCCAAAGACAAAAGCCCAGGTCTGTCTGTAACTGAAACATTCTTTGAAAGTGAACTTTTTTTCTTCTGCCTTCACAGTATTTTCTTCAGCAGCAAAGTCTTCCTGATCCTGCTGAATATAGGTTAATTCATGCTCGTTAACTTTATGATGTTCGTGAGGTTTTTTGTAGTAGAAAATCCATAATCCCATCCATACAAATCCCAACGCTCCAATGATGATAAATGCCCATTCCCATCCCATGGCTTTTGCAATAAAAGGAATGGTAACCGGTGCTGCCAAAGCCCCAACCGTTGCTCCTGCATTGAAAATACTTGTTGCTAAAGCTCTGTCTTTTTTAGGGAAATATTCCGCTGTAGTTTTAATTGCTGCCGGGAAATTTCCTGCTTCACCAATAGCCAATACGAAACGTGCAAAAATAAATAGCGTTACACTCGTACTGATGATGGCAGAGGTATTGGAAACTGTAGAAATCAATTCTTTAGATCCGTGAAAGCCTGCCAACCAGTTTCCGGTAAGAATTCCTGAAGTTGCAATTCCGCAAAATGCATGTAAAACTGCACCGACAGACCAGATTCCGATTGCCCACAGGAAACCTTTTTTAGTATCCATCCAATCGACAAATTTTCCAGCGAAAAGCATTCCTACTGCATAGAAAATAGAGAATAATGCCGTGATATTTCCATAATCATTATTGTTCCAGTGAAATTCCGGTGCGATAAAATCTTTCCACGTCAAAGATAAAACCTGACGATCAAGATAATTGATTGTTGTTGCAATGAACAGCAAAAAGCATATCGTCCATCTGAAGTTGCTCGGTTTAAGAGACTTAACTGAACTCATATTAATTTTAGAATTAGTTTTGTTTGAATGTTTTTAAGATGTTTCACTCAGCCAGGATCACAAGGTGTTTCCAGTTTTCTTACTCATTATTATTTTAAAGTCTGAATAATTTCCAGCACTTTTACCGTTTCATTTTCTATAGTTGTATAGTCTTTAGCAAGCATTAATTCTTTGCTTACCAATTTGCTTCCCATTCCTACTGCTGAAACACCGGCTTTAAACCAGCTTTCGATGCTTTCTTTAGTGGTATCTACTCCACCCGTCGGCATAAATTTCAGATTGGGGAAAACATCTTTGATCGCACTCATAAATCCGGTTCCTAATGCGTTCCCGGGGAATAGTTTAATGAAAGTAACGCCAGCATTTTCAGCTTCGATAATTTCAGTCGGCGTCATACAACCCGGACTGTACAACAGATCTTTCGGAATCAAAAATTCTGCAACCTCAGCTACGAAACCCGGACTGATAAAGAAATCTGCTCCTACTTTATAGTATTCTTCAGTTTGTTTTATATTTTTTATTGTGCCAATTCCCAACAGCATTTCCGGCATTTCTGCATTACGGATTTCTACCATTTTTGTAAAATTACTTAACGCAGCATCACCACGGCTTGTATATTCCACTGCACGAACTCCTGCTTTGTAAAGTGATCTCAGTATTTCCAGAGTTACTGTTTCATCAGCATTATAGTATAGAGGCAAAACCCCTTGGTTGATGATCGTATTTGTAACCAATTGAATTTTTGTCATTTTGTTGAATTACTTTGTTGAAAATAATCATTGAAGGGGTTTTATCCATCCTTTAGTATGCTGTCCCTTCAAAATTTTATCTTAATCTTTTGTTTTTAATGCGAAGGGCGCAAAGATTTTCTTTTTAGTGCTTGATGTATATTTTCAAGTTCGCAAAGGCGTTTCACTCAGCGAAGTCTACATTTTTTTAGTTTTATCAACAAGCCAATTGCCAAAAGTCAGCTATCTTTTTATTCTTCCGCCTGAACCTCCGTTCATGACTTCCAGAATATCTTCGACACTACTGTAATTGATGTCCCCTAATATGGTATGTTTTATCGCACAGGCTGCATTAGCGAATTTCAATGCTTTTTCGTCATCAAAATTGATTAACCCATAGATCAAACCTGCTGCAAAAGCATCTCCTGTCCCAATTCTATCGACCACAGGATTAACTTCCAACAATTCAGTTTCAAAATAGTTATCGCCAACTAAAGCTCTTCCCTGTGTTTGTTGAGAACTTGCTGTAACACCAATTCTTATTTTGTCGAAAATTTTATGAATAGAAGGAATTTGCTGTTTTAATTCTTTACATGCTTCAATAAAGCCTTCTTTATCTGAGGGAAACTGAGTTCCGAGAATTTCATTAATTTCATTCACTCCACCGATAAAAATCGTTGAATAAGAAATCAGTTCTTTCAAAACTTCGTTTCCGTTTTTACCGTATTTCCAAAGGTTTGAACGGTAAGCAGGATCGGTTGTAATTTCGATTCCCAATTCACGGGCTGTTTGTAAACCTTCTTTCAGGCTTTTATAAGCGGCTTCGGAAATTCCTGGGCTTATGCCTGTCCAATGGAAATACTGGCAGCCTTCAAGGGCTTTTTTCCAGTCAATCTGTTCAGGCTTACTATTGGCAAAAGAACCGTTCAGTCTATTGTAAGCAATTCTGCTGGCACGAACTGATGAGCCTACTTCTAAAAAGTACAAACCTAAAGGATGTTCATTTTTGTTGATAAATGCGGTGTCAATCCCAAAACTTTTAATGAAGGAAATGGCCGATTCACCTACAAAATCATCAGAAACGCTGCTGATATGTCTTACACCACAACCCATTGTTGCCAATGAAGATGCTACATTAAGCTCCGTTCCGCCGAAAAAGAATTCCATTTCATGGCTTTGCTTCATGGTTCTATTTCCGGGTGGTGAAAGTCGCATGATGACTTCCCCGAATGTGACTATTTTGCTGCTCATTTTTTTAATCAACCTTTAATTTTTTTAAATCATTAAGATTTATTGAAGAGATTATGTAGAATTAATTTGACTTTTTATTAATTCAGCTTAATCTTTTCAATTTATTTAATGATTTAAATCTATTTTTACCTCTTGCAAATTGAGATTATTATGTTAAAAAAACGGTATAATCAGCTCAATCTGCGAGAGATTTTTATTTAATTTGAAATTTAAAAATCAAAATAATTTTTTGCGTTATGATAACAAATATCTGAAATGGTCTTACCAATCAGTTCGATATCATCAGGTAATTCACCGTTTTTCATTTCTTCTCCGAAAAGATTACACAATACTCTTCTGAAATATTCGTGTCTCGGGAAAGAAAGAAAACTCCTGGAATCTGTCAGCATTCCAACGAAACAGCTGATCAACCCCATGTTTGAAAGGGCATTCATCTGCTTGATCATACCGTCTTTCTGATCAAGAAACCACCATCCTGATCCGAACTGTACTTTTCCTTTGATGCTTCCATCATTGAAATTCCCAATCATTGTCGCAAAAATCTCATTGTCAGCAGGATTTAAATTGTATAAAATGGTTTTTGTTAACTTATCTTTTCCGTCTAATGTATTCAGTAATTTAGACAGGGTTTCAGCCTGAACGAAGTCACCTATAGAATCCCATCCCGTATCAGGACCAAGAATTCTGTGCATTCTTTCATTATTATTTCTCAATGCTCCAAGATGAAACTGCTGAACCCAACCATATTTGTGGTACGCTTCTCCTAAAAATAATAAAATGGCAGTTTTGAATTGATTCACCTGCTTTTCAGCAATTACTTTTCCTGAAATTTTATCATTAAAAATTGCGTTTACTTCCGCTTGTGAAGCTTCTTCAAAAGAAATATTATTTAATCCGTGGTCGCACAATCTGCAGCCGTTTTCATGGAAGTATTCAATTCTTTTGATTAAAGCATCACATAAAGTATGATAGGAATTAATTTCAATTCCGGCAGATTCGCCTAATCTTGAAATATAATCCGCAAAGTTGTGATTTTCAATTAAAATTGCTTTATCAGGACGGAAAGCAGTACTTACTTTAATGGTGAAATCGCTTTTTGCTAGATCCTGGTGATAATTCAATAGATCTGTAGGATCTTCCGTAGTGCACAGAGATTCAACATTCATCATTTTTAATAAGCCTCTTGTTGATTTTTCAGGAGTATGAAGCTGAGCGGTGATATTTTCGTAGATTTCCGATGCGTTGTCTGCATTTAACAATTCATCAATTTCGAAATATCTTTTTAATTCCAGATGTGTCCAGTGGTACAAAGGATTTCTCAATGTATACGGAACTGTTTTTGCCCATGCCTCAAATTTTTCTTTATCTGAAGCGTCCCCTGTGATGAATTTTTCGTTCACTCCCATGGTACGCATGGCTCTCCATTTGTAATGGTCACCTGCAATCCAAACCTTTGAGATGTTATCGAAAACAGTGTCTTCCGCAATATCTTTAGGAATCAAATGATTATGATAATCAATGATGGGTTGTTTTTCCGCGTATCTGAAGTATAATTCTTCTGCGTACTTATTTTGTAATAAAAAGTTATCTGTAATAAAAGGTTTCATTCTAATCTGATTCTGTTGTTACTCATTAGCAGGCTTCCCGATGGTTGCCAAAATACCTCCATCCACGTAGATGATCTGTCCGTTGATGAATCTGCTTGCGTCAGAAGCTAAGAAAATAGCTGTTCCTGCAAGATCTTCCGGATTTCCCCATCTTCCTTCCGGAGTTCTGCTGATGATAAAGTCATTAAAAGGATGTCCATCTACCCGGATTGGTTCTGTCTGAGAAGTCGCAAAATATCCGGGACCGATTCCGTTTACCTGAATATTGTGTTTTGCCCATTCTGTCGCCAGATTTTTGGTAAGCATTTTAAGGCCGCCTTTTGCAGAAGCATAGGCTACTACATTGTCACGTCCCAGTTCACTCATCATCGAGCAGATGTTGATGATCTTACCGGATCTTCTTTTGATCATGTATTTGCCAACTAATTTCGACATGATAAAAGGTCCTGTAAGGTCTACATCGATTACTTTTCTAAAGTCTTCCACTTCCATGTCGATTGCCGGAATACGTTTGATAATTCCTGCATTGTTGACAAGGATGTCAATTTTTCCATGGGCAGCTTCCATTAAAGCTACTTTCTGAGCGGCTTCCAGCTCGTCTGTCACATCAAAAAGATAACCGGATGCTTTATACCCTTTTGAATGATAGTAGTTTAAAGCTTCTTCTAATTTTGACGGTGTTGTACCTGTGATCGCCAGTTCAGCACCTGCAGCGGCAAGACCTTCTGCCATTGCCATTCCTAATCCGTGAGTACCGCCTGTAACGACTGCTACTTTACCGGATAAATCAAATAAATTCATTGGAAAAATTACTTTAGTTCGTTAGTTTTGATACCGTCCATATCACCGTAGTCCATATTTTCTCCGGCCATACCCCAGATAAAAGTATAATTGGAAGTTCCGACTCCTGAGTGGATAGACCATTCCGGAGACAATACCGCCTGTCTGTTGGTCATAAAAATATGACGCGTTTCATCAGGTTGTCCCATGAAGTGGCTTACTGTCTGCCCTTCTTCCAGATCAAAATAGAAATAGGCTTCCATTCTTCTGGTGTGAGTATGCGCAGGCATTGTATTCCAAACGCTTCCAGGGTGAAGTTCCGTCATTCCCATTTGAAGTTGGCAGGTTTCCAGTACAGAATTTACAATCAGTTTATTGATCGTACGCTTGTTGGCATATTTCTCTTCACCCAATTCTACAATTTCGGCTTCACTTTTCGTGATTTTTTTAGTTGGATAAGTATGATGTGCGGGCGCTGAATTGATATAAAAATAAGGTTGTGCATCACCTGATTTTTCAAAAACTACTTCTTTAGCTCCTTTCCCGATGTATAAAGCTTCTTTGTTTCCTAGCTCATATACGTCACCGTCTACTGTTACTTTTCCGGCACCACCAACGTTGATGATTCCCAACTCTCTTCTGTCAAGAAAATGCTGGGCTTTCAAATCGTCCGTAGGTTCCAGCTTCAAAGCCTGTGCTAAAGGCATAATACCTCCTACAATCAGCCTGTCATACATAGAATAGACTAATTTTATCTTATCTTCATTAAATAAATCATTGATTAGAAACTCCCTCCTAAGATCTTCAGTGGTATACTTTTTTACATCTTCGGGATGATGGGCGTAACGAAATTCTGATTGTGACATACTACTTTATACTTTTCTTTTGCGGTTTTATCAAAACCTGTTAAACATTGTGTAATCGATTGCATAAAATTACACTAAAATCTGATAGAAATACTTGTGGGATAAATATATAATTATTCTTTAATTAGTTAACAAAAAATTAATTCAAATCCATAAATAACTAATTTACAGCCTATTAATTTTAAAAACAATATGAAAAATGGGAAAATATCTAGGAAATTGCATGGATAATATTAACCAAATTTAATGTTTAAACAGCGTTTTAAATATAAAACTATGCCAAAACAATATAGCAAAATTAAGATATTGATTTGATAATAATAAACAAAAACAACTATATATATTGTATACAATAAGAAAAATTAATATAAAGTATAAAATTTGATTAAAAATATTGATCTGAAAAGATGATAAAAATCAGAAATATTATAAAAAAATATTCTTGACTGTCATTTTGGGAAATTTTCAGGTGCAAAAAAGGATAAATTTTAAGTAAAATTTAAGCTTTAAATTAATAAAGAATAAAGAAATTTGATTTCTTTCGGATCAATATCCCAAGCTAAGATTAAATTAACAAACAATTAATTTACAGCGATTTATAACATTACAACTGTCCATTATTTTGCAAATTCATTTATCTTTCAACAATCAAATTAATGAAAAAATAATATTTTTTTCTTTGTGTATTAAAAAATAATATTAGTTTAGAAGCCAGGATATTTATCATGAAAATTTACGCAATCGATTGCACTCTAAAATGTGTATAATCTTTCAGAAAATATTTGCCGCTAAAAATCAGTAGAATACTTTACAAATCCACACAAAACAAAACGATTGAAAAAAACTTTCAACCAAAAATTAAAACTATAAGGATACAAAATGGATAAAAGAGTACATTCAATAAAGTGGTTATATTTAACTGTCTTTCTACTTCCTGTCCTTGCTACGGCTCAAGAAAAAGAAACTAAAAAGGAAACTGAAAAAAACATTGATGAAGTGGTTTTGGTTGGTTATTCTAAAGTTTCAAAAAAAGATGTTACCAATGCTGTTGGCTCTGTAAAGGCTGACGAAGTAAAAGATATGCCTGTAAACAGTGCGGCAGAGGCAATTCAGGGAAGAGTTGCCGGTGTTCAGATCACGGCCAGTGAAGGTTCGCCTGGCGCTGAAGTTGAAATTAAGGTAAGGGGCGGTACTTCTATTACACAAAGTAATGCTCCTCTCTATATTGTAGACGGAATCCAGATGGATAACGCTCTGTCAATCATTTCTCCTAAAGAGATTGAATCTATTGAAGTTTTAAAAGATGCTGCTTCTACCTCTATTTACGGATCGCGAGGTGCCAACGGTGTTGTGTTGATCACCACAAAAGGCGGCCGCAAAAAAACCAGTGCTCAAATCAATTACAGCGGTTACACAGGGGTAAGAAAAATCACAAACACGATTCCTGTTCTTGACCCTTATGAATTTGTAATGTATCAGTATGAGCTTTACAATAAAAATGGTATTGCCGATGACATTACAGCATTTACAACCCGATATGGTAGTTTCAATGAGCTTGCTGAGAAATACAGAAATATAAAGAAAAGAGACTGGCAGGATGAGCTTTTCGGAAAAGAAGCATTCAACTTCACTCATAATTTAAGCTTAACAGGCGGTTCCGATAAATCTGCTTTTTCATTGACTTTAAATCATGTGGAAGAAGATGGGATTATGCTCTCCTCCGGCTTCAGAAGAAGCATGGCTAATTTCAAATATGATTATGATATTTCAAAAAAACTGAAGGTTGGATTTAATGTCCGATACAGCCGTCAGCTGATTTCAGGAGCAGGAACTTCTGCAAGTGGATCTCAGGGTACCAACAGATTAAGAAACGCTGTAAGATATCAACCTTTCGAAGGAGGCAGCACTGTTCCTATTGATGATTTTGATCCTAACTACGCCACATTAACGAATCTTGTAAATCCTTTAATTTTAAATGATAACGAAGTAAAAGAAGCAAGAACAAATGATTTATTGTTAAATGCATATTTGAATTATAACATTACCAAAAACTTAACTTTCAGAAGTGTTGTAGGATATGTTCAGAAAGATAATTTTATTAATCAGTTCTGGGGCACCGTTACCAGTGACGCAAGATCGAATAACAATCAGCCGATTGTACAGTTAACGAGAAACCAGACCAGAAGAATTACCAATACCAACACTTTAAATTATACCCAAAAATTTGGAAGTCATAAATTAGACTTATTATTGGGAGAAGAAACTGTACAGACTGACGGAGAAACCTCAAGTACATACACCAAATGGCTACCAGTATCTATTACACCTAATGAGGCTTTTGCTAATATCCAATCTGCAACTCCACCTTCAGGGATGATTCAGGATGCTCCCAAAACCGGTGCATTACCTCCGGACAGACTTCTTTCTTTTTTTGGTAGAGCAAACTATATTTTTAATAATAAATATATCATAACAGCCTCTATAAGAGCAGATGCATCCAATGTCTTCGGAGTAGGAAATAGATGGGGAACTTTTCCTGCAGTTTCTGTAGCATGGAAACTTAAAGAAGAAAATTTCCTTAAAAATAAAGAATGGCTGGAGGAGCTTAAATTACGTTTCGGGTATGGTCTTGCAGGAAACAACAGAATTCCGGCCTACCTTTATGATACTTTCTTCACGACTTCCACCGACTATGGATATACCTTCGGAAGCGGTGTAACTCCGGGAGCTACTACAGGAAATACTTTGGCAAACAAAAACGTAACATGGGAAGCTACCGTATCTAAAAACTTAGGACTCGACTTCGGTTTTTTTAACGGAAGATTATATGGTAGCATTGATGGATATATTACTGATACAAAAGATTTATTGGTCTTAGCAAAAATTCCTCAGACGTCAGGATATGAGTATCAGTATCAAAACTCAGGAAAAACACAGAACAAAGGTCTGGAATTTACACTGGGAGGACTTATTGTCAATAAAGAAAACTTTACATGGAAAACAGATTTCAACATTTCTACCAACAAAAATATTATTAAAAGCCTGGGGGCGAATGTTTCGGGAGGAAATGATTATTATCTGGTGGCTTCAGGATGGGTAAACAGTTTGTATGACTTCATTGCTAAAGTGGGAAATCCTGTAGGAACTTATTATGGATACGTAACTGAAGGACGCTATGAGATCAGTGATTTCGATTTCAACCCGACCACTCAGGCTTATACATTAAAAAACGGAGTTCCAAGCAGCAGTTCTGTAGCTAACGGTTCAAAACCAATCCAGCCGGGAGATCTTAAATTGAGAGACCTGAACGGTGATGGACAAATTACCGCAGCCGACCAGACCGAACTTGGAAATGCACAGCCAAAATTCTTCGGAGGTTTCAGCCAGACTTTCAGATACAGAAACTGGGATATGAGTTTATTCTTTAATTTCTCTATCGGAAACAAAGTGTATAATGCCAATAAAATCGAGTTTACCACTCAATATTTATACAGAGACAACAACATGTCTGCCGATGTTGCAGACAGATGGAGATGGTTCAATGATCAGGGGGTAAAAGTTACAGATCCTACTGCTTTGGCAGCGCTAAATGCAAACACAACCATGTGGACACCGCCACAAGGAAATTACATCCTTCATTCTTACGCCATCGAAGACGGATCTTTCTTAAGACTGAATAATGTTACAATAGGATATACCCTGCCAAAAAACTCACTGGAAATGCTTGGTATCAAAAATTTCAGACTGTATGCTACGATAAATAATTTATTTACCATCACAGGTTACAAAGGATATGATCCTGAAGCCAGTACAAGAAGAAACCCTTTAACTCCGGGAGTTGATTACGCTGCATATCCTAGAAGCAGATTTATTTTAACAGGTATTGATTTAACCTTTTAATTGAAAATTAACATGAAAAAAACAATAATTATAATAAGTTGCATTCTATCTCTTACCACCATCCATTCATGTAGTGATTATCTTGAACCTGAAAACTATTCAAGTGTTGCAGAAGCTCAGCAATTCGATAGTGTATCCGACACATTTACCGCTTTAGTGGGAGTTTACAGCCAGCTTGCAGGTGATGACGGATACGGGCAGAGATTAGCATTAATATATCCGCATTCAAGTGATGATTTCAGAACTTCGGGAGATTACAACTGTAATGACAGAAGAGGTCTCGCAACATTTGGTGCCTGCCCTACCAATACAGAATTAAATAAGCCTTTCTTAAAATTATATTCAGGAATTGAAAGAGCCAATCTTTGCATTAAAAACATTCCGCTGTCTCCTGTTTACAAGACAGGTTCTGACGCTGATAAAAAATTAATGGACAGATACCTTGGAGAAGCTTTAACATTAAGAGCTCAGTTTTATTATGAACTGATCAGAAACTGGGGTGATATACCTTTTCAAGACAAACCATCTGCAGATTATGACAATCTTTATTTAGCGAAAACTGACAGGGACGTTATTTACGAAAAAATGATTGCTGATCTTGCCCAGGCTGCAACCTTAGTTCCGTGGAGATCCGAAGGAAGCACGACCAATGCCAGAATTTCCAAAGGTTTTGTAAAAGGATTAAGAGCAAGAATCGCACTAGCAAGAGCAGGATATTCTTTAAGAAGAAATCCACAGCAGATGGTGAAGGGAACCAATCCTCAAACCTATTATCAAATTGCTCTTGATGAATGTAAAGACATCATGAATCATACTGGTGAACATAGCTTAAACCCAAGCTACGAGCAAGTTTTCAAAGCTTTACATTCAAACTCGCAAGACACCACCAACGAAATCATTTTCTGTGTAGGAGCATTCGGAGGAAACGCAAGAACAGACAGTAAAATCGGTTACTATAATGGCTTAAAGCATGATGACAACTCCAGCTGGAAAGGCGGAGGAGGAATCAATGCCCTTCCGACTTATTTCTACGAATTCAGTAAATATGACTTGAGAAGAGATATGAACGTTGGAATTTTCAAAGTGAATAATTCTAATCAGGCTGAACTCGTAAATGCCATTTCTTTCACAGATTCTAAATACAGAAAGTCATGGACCAATGTAACAGGACCTTCTCAAAATCTTGCTGTTGACTGGCCTTTACTGCGTTTTTCAGATGTATTATTAATGTTTGCTGAAGCAGATAATGAACTTCACGGAGCGCCTTCTTCAGATGCCATCAATGCGGTAAAAGCGGTAAGAAACAGGGCTTACACAGGAAATTTAGGACAAGTTGGAACAATTCCTACCGATAAAAATGGGTTCTTCAATTATCTTGTTCAGGAAAGATTATTGGAACTGGGTTGTGAAGGGATCAGAAAATATGACTTGATCCGCTGGAATTTATTAGATGCTAAAATTACGGAAACAAGACAAAAGTTAACGGCTTTTGCCAACGGAACAGGTCAGTATGCTAACGTACCATTGAATCTTTATTATAAGAAATCAGTTTACGACCCTACAAAAACGGCACAGCAAAATATTAATGATATCGATATTTTCTTTACAGGAGGAGATAAATCCCAGGTATTTTATCTGCCTTCTCAGGATGCAACTCCAGCAGGATATACTAAAATAGCGTGGAGAGCCGCAGTGTTACCAACATATATCAGCGATCCTGTAAAAGGTTTTGCGCAATATTTCCAGCCCAACAAAAGAGAATTATTGCCTATTTACAGTGATATCATTATGTCCAATTATAACCTTACACAAGATTACGGCTACTAGAAATTAAAAATACATTCATATTAAGTTGAGAATACAGGCTTGGCCTTGGCTAAGTCTGTATTTTAAATCAAATTAAACCTTTATGAAAGCTCCTCTCATTAATATAAATTTTAACTTCATTTCAATACTTTCGATACTATTGTTAAGCCTTCTTTCTTTTAAAACTGCCGATAAAACGATCGTGGTTTCAAAAGACGGAAAAGGCAGCTTTACCACCATACAACAAGCCATTGATGCCATTGAAAATGATTCTTCTATAAGGACAAAAATTTTAATTAAACCCGGAGTTTACAAAGAAAAAATTACCATTCCTGAAACAAAAGGTCCCATTGTGTTAGAAGGAGAAAACCCTCAAAACACCAACATTACGTATGATGATTTTGCTTCAAAAAAGAATGCAGAAGGAAAAGATATCGGAACCACAGGTTCTTCTACTATTTTTATTTATTCAAATGATTTCACAGCGAAAAACATTTCATTTGAAAACAGCTCAGGAAAAGTTGGGCAGGCCGTTGCCGTACTGACTTCAGGAGACAGAATCGCTTTTGAAAACTGCAGATTCTTAGGAAATCAGGATACATTGTACTTAAAAGGAGCTCAGGATTCCACTGACAAGACAAAACCATCAAGAAATTACTTTAAAAACTGCTATATCGAAGGTACAACCGATTATATTTTCGGAGCCGGAACTGCCGTTTTTGAAAACTGCACCATTTATTCTAAAGAAACGGCAAGCTACGTTACAGCCGCTTCTACCCCACAGGAAAACGAGTTCGGATTTGTTTTTATCAATTCAAAAATCATCGGAAATGCCAAAGAAAACTCAGTGTATTTAGGAAGACCCTGGAGACCTTTTGCAAAAACCGTTTACATTGATTGCGAAATCAATTCTACCATAAAACCTGAAGGATGGCACAACTGGAGCAAACCTGATGCAGAAAAGACCACTTTCTACGCAGAATTCAACTCAAAAGGAAGCGGAGCCCATATTTCCAAAAGAGTTCCGTGGTCACATCAATTAACAAAAGGAGAAAGAAAAAAGTACACTACAGAAATTATTTTAAAAGGAAACGACCGTTGGAACATCAAAAAAAGTTTGAAATAAACCTAATCCAAATCCAAAACACCAAAAAATTTTCAATCTTGAAAAGCACTTCAAAAAAATGTTCACGATAGGGACCTTATGTGGTATTGCAATGTTGACCAATGCTCAGGAAGTCTTGAGTTTTCCGGGAGCAGAAGGTTTCGGAAGATATACAACAGGTGGCCGCGGCGGAAGGGTTTATTTCGTAACAAAACTAACAGATGATGGCTCAGAAGGCACTTTAAGATATGCTTTAGACCAAAAAGGTCCGAGATATATTGTGTTTAAAACCGGCGGAACCATTTATCTGGAATCCCCTTTAAAGATAAAGGAAGGCGATGTTACCGTTGCCGGACAAACCGCTCCCGGAGATGGAATTACAGTTGCCAATTACGAAACTTTCATAGGCGCAGACAATGTGGTTATACGTTACATGCGATTCAGAATGGGCGATCAGAAAAATTTTGAAGGCGATGCGTTAGGGGCAAGATTTGTCAAAAATCTAATCATTGATCATTGCTCTATGAGCTGGTCAACAGATGAAACAGTATCCATTTATGTGAATGAAAACACCACGCTTCAATGGTGCGTGATCGCAGAAAGTTTAAGAAATTCTGCTCACCGGAAAGGCGCTCACGGATATGGCGGAATTGCAGGAGGAAAATTTGCAAGTTTTCACCATAATCTCTATGCTCATCACGACAGCAGAAACCCGAGATTGGGAGAATATGCGGGAAGTGAATTTGCCCTGACCGATCTTACCGATTTCAGAAATAATGTGATCTACAACTGGGGACACAACAATATCTACGGTGGTGAAGGAATGAACGTAAATATGGTTAATAATTACTACAAACCTGGACCTGCAACCATGACCAGACAGAGAATTGTTGCCATTGATAAAAATGAAAAACCAGAGACAGAAGTTTACAATATCTGGGGGAAATATTACATCAGCGGAAATGTGATTGAAGGAAATGCAGAAGTAACAAAAGACAATTGGGCACAAGGAGTTTTCGCACAGATGAAACCTTCTTATAACCTGATGGAAAAAGATAAAAATGAAATAAAAATCAACAAGCCTCATGATATTCAGAATAATGTAAAAACTGATCCTGCAAAAGCAGCTTATGATAAAATTTTACAGATCGGCGGTGCCAGTTTAGTAAGGGATGCTGTGGATTTACATGTTTTAAAAGATGTAAAAAACGGAAGCTTCACTTACAGCGGTTCAAAAGGAAGTTCCAGCGGAATCATAGATTCTCAAAAAGATGTCGGCGGATTTCCGGATTTAAAAAGAGGAAAACCCCTACCCGATTCAGACAACGACGGAATGCCTGATGAATGGGAAATTAAGAATAAATTAAATCCAAAAGTTGCCAATTCCAACGAACGGAATTTGGATAAAAACTACGATAATATTGAAGTATATTTTAACGATCTGGTTAAAAAAATAACCGAAAGACAATACCAATAACCATGAAAACTTTTAGTTTAAAAAACCAGTTATCTAAAAAAGAGATATTATGAAATTCAACTTGTTTAAGATATTAATAGCAGGAGCATTTTTGAGCTCAGCATTTTCTCTGGCTCAGACTTCTGTAATTGAAAAAATTAAGAAAAATCCAAAAGCTCCCTTTTCCTATGCGGAACTTTCCGTAAAAGAAGGAGGAAAATGGGAAGATAATCAGTACATTGGAGGAACTTTCAAAAATGTTCAGGAAATCACTCTTCCTGAATCTCATACCGATCATTCTTACTATATCCGATATGAAGGTATCGGACTGGAAAACAACCAGATCGGCTACAGATTATATCTGGACTGGAGAAACGCTACGGATATTTTCGGTAAAAAAGTAAACACTTTGGTTTTACCTGAAGTCGGACAAGACGGCTTTGAATCCTATCATCACGATGCCTTCTGGGGACAGGACATTTTGAAATCCGGACGTACAATCGGCATCGGTTCTTATGGAAGATATGATGAACAAAATGATTTTGTTGAAACTTTTAAAATTGTAAAAAATACAGCCGTAAAAGTTGTTAATGAAAAAGACCAGTCTTACGCATCTATCGATTATAAAGGCTGGAAAACCTGGGGAAATCCCATCGATTTACAGTCAAAACTGACGATTTTCAACAGAGATAGGTTTGTAAAAGTAGATTTAAACTTAAGCAATACCATTTCAGGATTATGTACAGGAATTGTTGCTTTTAAAAATATCCCGTTAAAACAGGGAATCAGTAAAAATAAGAAATGGGGCTACATTGCTTCTTACGGCAATCAAACCGAAACGAAAAAAGATGATAATCTGGGCATGGCTATCTTCTATTCTCTCGAAAGTTTTGATAAATATGTAAAAATAAAATCAACGCATACTGTAGTTTTCAAGAAAACAAAGAATGTCTCTTATTACTTTTTGGGAGCCTGGTCATGGGAACCAAACGGTTTGGTAACAGAAGAAGCATTTTATCAGGATTTAGATAAAAAACTGGAAATTTTAGATAAAAATAATCAACTTTAAAGTTTAGGATCATGAATTTCATTAATAATACAATAAAAGCATATGCGGTGGTCATTCTAGGTTCAGGAATGTTCCTCGCTTGTGCTCAAACGAAAAATGTAACCGCAGCAAAAACTTCAACAGAAACTTCAAAATCAGGAAAAATAATTCCTTCCAATTTGAAATGGTCAGAAAGAATGCTGCTTTCTGAAATGCATAGATTCCCAAAAGCGTGGATGCTTGATTTCAGTAAAAGTCCGAAATGGACCTATCCGTCAGCAATAGTTTTGGACGGTGCAGAAAAAGTATATGCAAAAACAGGCAAAAAAGAATATTACGACTATATCAGCGGTTTTGGTGAAGACCTGATTAAAGAAGATGGTACAATCCTTACCTACGACCTTTCTAAATATAATATTGACATGCTCAACAGCGGAAATGTTCTTCTTTACCTGTATGAAAAAGAGAAAAAAGAGAAATACCTGAAGGCACTTCAAACTTTACGTTCACAAATCGATGGGCAGCCAAGAACCGATGAAGGATCTTTCTGGCATAAAAAAATCTATCCTTACCAGGTTTGGCTGGATGGCCTTTATATGGGAATGCCTTTCTACACGCACTATACGAAAGATTTTATCAAAAATGCAGATGCTCAGAAAGCATATGACGATATTGTTTTCCAATTTGATTCCGTTCAGAAAAATCTTTTAGACAAAAAATCAGGACTTCTTTATCATGCCTGGGATGAGAGTAAAAAAGAAGCCTGGGCCAATAAAGAAACCGGACTTTCCCCAAATTTCTGGGGAAGAGCGATGGGCTGGTACGGAATGGCCATGGTGGATGTATTGGATTATTTACCCAAAGACCATCCGGGAAGAGCAAGATTAATTTCTTACTTACAATCTTACGCAGATGCAGTCATTAAAGTTCAGGATAAAAAATCCGGTCTTTGGTACCAGATCCTAGACAAGCCTTTGGAAAAAGGTAATTATGAAGAAGCAACAGCATCAGCTATGTTCGTTTATACGATCATTAAATCGGTTAACGAGGGTTATCTTCCAAAATCATACAAAGCTGCTGCAAAAAAAGGTTACGACGGAATTATCAAAAATTTAATCACGGTTGATGAAAACGGCGTGGTTAATTTAAATAAATGCTGTGCCGTTGCCGGATTAGGAGGAAAACCTTACAGAGACGGTTCTTACGAATATTATGTAAACGAAGAAGTCCGTTCAAATGACGGAAAAGGAACAGGACCATTCATTTTGGCAAGTTTAGAATTTGAAAAATAAATCAAGAACCACAACCTGATTCCTATTACCTAAATAATGAATCTGATTTTATGAAGACAAAAATTTTAAATATAGCAGCAATCACATTATTTTCAGTTGCTTCAACATACCTCACCGCACAGGAGAAAAACTACGTTTCCGAAGTCTGGACTGCCGATCAGGGAAAAAGTTACAGAAATCCGGTTTTATACGCTGATTATTCTGATCCGGACGCTATTCGCATTGGTGAAGATTATTATATGACCGCTTCAAGTTTCAATGAAGCTCCAGGGCTGCCCATTCTTCATTCAAAAGATATGGTCAACTGGAAACTGGTGAATTATGCACTTCCTGATGTACTTCCAAACAACCATTTTTCCACACCCAAAAGAGGTGACGGAGTTTGGGCACCCAGTATCAGATTTCACAAAGGTGAATTTTACATCTATTGGGGCGATCCCGATTTCGGAATTTACATGGTGAAAACTAAAGATCCGATAGGAACCTGGGAGAAGCCTATTTTGGTAATGGAAGGAAAAGGTTTAATCGACTCTTGTCCGTTTTGGGATGAGGATGGAAATGCTTATTTAGTGCATGGTTGGGCAGGAAGCCGCGCCGGGGTGAAAAGTATTCTGACTCTTAACAAAATGAATCCCGAAGGAACAAAAGTCCTCGATAAAGGAGTTCACATTTTCGATGGCCACGATGCACATCCAACAGTGGAAGGTCCGAAAATGTATAAAAAAAACGGTTATTACTACATTTTTGCTCCTGCAGGTGGTGTAGCAACCGGTTGGCAATTGGTATTAAGATCAAAAAATATTGACGGACCCTACGAAGAAAAAGTAGTGCTGGAACAGGGATCAACAAAAATCAACGGACCGCATCAGGGTGCTTGGGTAGATACACCTTCTGGGGAAGATTGGTTCTATCATTTTCAGGATGTGGATACGGGCGGAAGAATCGTTCACTTACAACCAATGAAGTGGGAAAAAGACTGGCCTGTTATCGGGATCGATAATAATAAAAACGGAATCGGAGAACCGGTTTTAACCTATAAAAAACCAAACGTGGGAAAATCCTACCCTGTTGCTACTCCTCCTGAAACAGATGAATTTGATAAAGCGAAATTGGGAATTCAATGGCAATGGAGCGCCAACGAAAATATCGTGTGGTCTTCTAAACTTCCCGGACAGAAATTTTTAAGATTATTTTCAATAAAAGTTCCTGAAGGTGAAAAAAATCTATGGAATGTTCCGAATCTGTTAACCCAAAAATTCCCTGCCCCGAATTTTGCAGCTTCTACCAAAGTAAAATTAACTCCCGAAGATGCTAAAGAAGGCAAAACTGCAGGTTTATTAGTAATGGGATTAGATCATGAGTCAATTGTGATTACCAATAAACCCGATGGATTTTATATTCAGTTAAGAAGAGCCGAAAAAGCAGATAAAGGAGGTGAAGAGAAGGTTCTGTTTGAAACAAAATTAAAAGGAAACGAAGTCTATTTAAAAGTAAATGTAAGTGAGCCGAACGGCCTATGCCAGTTCAGCTACAGTGAAAACGGAAAAAATTTCACCCCAGTGGGCGATGTATTCCAGGCGAAACCCGGAAAATGGATTGGGGCAAAAGTCGGCCTGTATTCTGTAAGCACACAAAAAGCAAATCGTGGTGGCTATGCAGATTTTGCCTGGTTCAGAATTACTAAAAATTAATTTCATTTAACAATATAGAAACCTAACAGGTTTTTAAAACCTGTTAGGTTTGATAAAATTAGAGCCTAATTCATTAAAATCAATGACAAAAAAAAGATATAGTATAGTTTCATTTTTATTCGTCGTTTTGCTGTTGTCTGCCTGTCAATCACAAAACAACGTCCAAAAGACAATGGCAAAACACAATAAAAAGGTCACCCATATTTATCTTATCGGAGATTCCACAATGGCAGATTATACCGGAGATTACGAACCGGGAAAAGATTATATGAAAGTCCGCTACCCGATTACCGGATGGGGACAGGTTTTTCAGCCCTATTTTACAAAAGACAGTCTGGCTTTTCTGAAACCCGCAATTACAACAGATTCTGTTGCTGTTATTGACAGAGCGCATGGCGGAAGAAGTACCAGAACATTTTTTCAGGAAGGAAGATGGAGATATGTGTATGAACATTTGCAGCCGAACGATTACGTCATTATGCAGTTTGGTCATAATGACGGTTCTGAAAAGCATACAGAGCGGTATATAAACATTGAAGGATATAAAGAATTTTTAAGATTATTTGTAACGCAGACAAAACAAAAAGGTGCAAATCCTATCATCTTAACACCCGTTGCCAGAAATTATCCATGGAAAAACGGCAAACTGGAAAATGTACACGGAGAATATGCTCAGGCACCCATTGAAATTGCTAAAGAAATGAATGTTCCTTACATCGATTTAAACAAATTATCCATGGAATATTTTACAAAGAAAGGACAGGACTTTACAACGAATCACTATTTCATGAATCTCCCTGAGAATGTATATGAAGCCTATCCGAAGGGTCAAAAAGACAATACCCATTTTCAGCCGGAAGGCGCAAAAGCAATGGCCTCCATTGTTTACCAGGAATTTAAAAAAGTAATTAAAACTCAGAAAAAATAAAATGAAGAAGTCTCTTACAATTATCGGTTTAGCTGCAGTCATGATATTTTCAGGACAAACATATGCTCAGAACCTGGATATTTATAAAAACATTGAGTTTAAAATGCCTCAGGTGGCAGAAACTTCATTTGCAGCCAACACCGTTTCTATCACACAATATGGTGGCATTGCAGGCGGAAATGTAAAAAATACGGAAGCTTTCAAAAAAGCAATTGAAGACCTTAGTACAAAAGGCGGTGGAAAATTGGTTATTCCCCGCGGAATGTGGTTAACGGGTCCCATTGAGTTGAAAAGCAATATCAACCTTCACGTGGAAGAAGGTGCTTTCATCATTTTCAGTAAAGATAAAGCAGATTATCCTTTGGTCGACGTAAGTTTTGAAGGATTAAACACCATTCGCTGCCAGTCTCCTATTTCCGCGAAAAATGCAACCAATATTGCCATCACAGGAAAAGGGGTAATTGATGGAAGCGGTGATGCGTGGAGAGCCATCAAAAAAAGCAAAGTTTCAGAATCTGAATGGAAAAATATAGTGAAATCTGGCGGATTATTATCTGCAGACGGAAAAACATGGTTCCCTTCAGAAAGTTATAAAAAAGGATTTGAAAGCAGTTCTAGTTTCAATGTCCCCGATAAAATTTCTAAAGATGAATTAACGACAGTTAAAGATTTTCTTCGTCCGGTAATGGTAAGTTTAGTCGGTTGTGATAAAGTGTTGTTAGACGGACCTACCTTCCAGAATTCCCCGGCATGGAATCTTCATCCATTGATGTGTACCAACGTTATTTTAAGAAATCTTACGGTTAGAAATCCATGGTTTTCACAAAATGGGGACGGTGTAGATCTCGAATCATGTAAAAATGTTTTGATTTACGATAATACTTTTGATGTGGGTGACGATGCCATCTGTATAAAATCAGGAAAAGATCTGGATGGCAGAAAAAGAGGAATACCCACTGAAAATGTAATTGTCAAAAACAATGTCGTATACCACGGTCACGGAGGTTTTGTTATCGGGAGTGAAATGTCCGGCGGAGCAAGGAACATCCATGTTTCCGACTGTACCTTCATCGGAACAGATATCGGTCTTCGTTTTAAAACAACCCGCGGGAGAGGCGGAATTGTTGAAAACATTTATATTAAAAATATTGACATGATTAATATTCCGACACAGACCATTGGTTTCAATATGTTCTATGAAGGAGCCTCTCCTGTGTTAGAGGATGGCCAAAAGAAGGAAGGCAACAAAGCGCCGGAAAAAGTGTATCCGGTAACAGAAGAAACACCTGTTTTCAGAAATATTTTCTTTAAAAATATCAATGCCGTCAATTCTGATGAAGCCATTACGTTATTCGGTTTAGCAGAAATGAATCTTAAAAATATAGTCATTGAAGATTCACAGTTTAATACCAGAAAAGCATTAACCATCGTAGACGCAGACGGAATTCAATTGAAAAATGTAAAACTGAAATATTCAGAAGGAACGGGAGCAACCATTTACAACAGTAAAAACATCAACCTTTCAACAGTGAAGTTTGAATCTGCCAGTAAGCCTGTTGTGAAAGTGTTAGGAAGCAAAACAGGAGCAGTATTGGTTCCTAAAGAAGTGACATCCGATAAAAATTCACTTTCCATCGGAAAAGATGTGGCAAAAAACGCAGTTAAATAAAATGCATCAAGGATAAGATAAAACCATTAAGATTGATTAAGTCTTTAAGAATATTAAGCTGAGCTTTGGTTTGAATAATACTTAAAATCAAAATGATTTTCTTAATTAAACTTAACTCCTTTAATATTCTTAATGGTTCAAAATTTTAAAATTTGATAACATGAATTTTAGCAAAAAACATACTTATATTTCTATTTTTTTTGTAGGGACAATGGCATTTGGACAGGTAAAGAGACCGAATGCCACTCCTTACACCAACGAAGGCACTTTTGAAAAGTTTAAGAAAAAATATCCTTTTATCACACCCATTGACAGACCTGTACCGCAAAATATCAAAATAGATAACGATGTAGAATATGCCAATATCAACGGAATTTCTTTAAAAGCCGATGTATACTATCCTCTCGATCAGTCAAAAAAATATCCGGGAATTGCAATGGTACATGGCGGTGGCTGGATCTCCGGAAGTAAGGAAAATGAAAAATTTATGGCGATGGAACTGGCTTCAAACGGATACGTTGTGATTGCTATCGGATACCGGTTGGCTGATGTCGCGAAATACCCTGCCGGAGTTGAAGACATTGAAACAGGTATACAATGGTTAAAGAAAAACCATTCAACATATTCATTAAACAAAAAGAAAATGGCGGTTTTGGGTGAATCTGCCGGAGCTCAGATCGCTACTTTAGTCGGAGTCAGGAAAAATATTAAATTACAGGCTATCGTCAATGTAGATGGCGTAGTTTCTTTTGTTCATGAAGAATCCGGAAAAGAAGGAACTTACGATGCCTATTGGCTGGGGTATCCACAAAAAGACAATCCAAAAATCTGGAAAGAAGCTTCACCTCTCGAATATGTGGATAAAAATACACCTCCTACCCTTTTCATTAATAGCTCTCAACCCCGTTTTCATGCAGGAAGAGACGATATGATGAAAAAATTAAAGAGTTATAATATTCCGACAGAATTTCATGAAATCAAAGATACTCCGCACTCTTTCTGGTCGGCAGAACCTTGGTTTACAGAAACTTTGAATTTAACAATTGACTTTTTAAATAAAGTTTTGAAATAGTATTAATTATGATTTTAAACGCAAAGATTTAATTTAATATTAATGAATATTTAGCGAGCAAGGATGAATCAACGAAGTGATTTAGTAAAGTTATCGTCACAGCTTCACGAAGTAAATTTTATTCGCCTTTGCTTTCTAAAAATTATGAGGTTTCATAAAAATCTTTGCATTAAAAAACAATAATCCAGTTTATGAAAAAGTTATTTTTAATTCTGTTCATATCGACGGCAAATTTTCTCTTTGCGGGAAATGATCCTTACATAAAAATTACCGTAGCCAAAGACGGAAGCGGAGATTTCACATCCATTCAGAAAGCCATAAATTCTATCAGAGATTTAGGGCCTGCAGAAGCTTTCGTTTTCATTAAATCCGGAATCTATAATGAAAAAGTGACTATTCCCTCTTCAAAACATAAAATTACCTTAGAAGGCGAAAATAAAGGCAGTACCATTATCAGCAATAATGATTTTTCAGGGAAACCGGATGCTTTTAATGAAAAAATGACAACCTTCAATTCCTATACTTTACTGGTAATGGGTGACGATATTAAAATCAGTAATCTGACAATTCAAAATTCTTCGTGCAATGAAGGACAGGCGGTTTCTCTCCATGTGGAAGGAGACCATTTTGTGATAAAAAACTCAAATATTCTGGGCTGTCAGGACACCATTTATTCCGCAACCAACCATAGCAGGCAATATTTTGAAAACTGCTATATTGAAGGAACAACTGATTTCATTTTTGGACAGGCAACCGTTGTTTTTAAGAACTGCACCATTAAAAGTTTGGCCGATTCTTATATTACCGCAGCCGCTACAGAAGCCGGCAGACCGTATGGTTTTGTTTTTTTCGACTGTAAATTAAGTGCAAAAGAAGGCATCACAAAAGTTTATTTGGGAAGACCCTGGAGACCTTACGCCAGAACTGTTTTCATTAACACTGAAATGGGAAAACACATCCTTCCCGAAGGCTGGAATCCATGGAAAGGCGACAAAATGTTTCCTGATAAAGAAAGGACCGCTTATTATGCAGAATCCGGCAGCAAAGGCGAAGGAGGAGATATCTCCAAACGAGTAAGCTGGTCGCATCAGGTGACGAAAAAGGATTTGAAAAATTATACCCTTGAAAAAATTTTTGATGGATGGAATCCAAATAAATAATTGAGATGCTTCGACTTCGCTCAGCATGACATCGCTAATACCAACTGTTTTAATATTCGCTTAAATGACGTAATGTTTACCCGTGTTATACTGAGCAAAGTCAAAGCATTTTTAAGTTTAATTAAATGAATTTAAAAATGAATAAAAAGCTAACCTTACTATTATTATTTTTATCAATAATAACATTCGCACAAAAACCAACCCTATTCCTCATCGGTGATTCTACTATGGCCAACAAAGAAAATCCGGATAAAAATCCAGAACATGGCTGGGGACAGGTTTTGCCACAATTTTTAACAGGAATTGAAATTCAGAATCATGCGATGAATGGCAGAAGTTCAAAAAGCTTTCGGACTGAAGGCAGATGGGATAAAGTGGAAAAACAGCTGAAAAAAGGAGATTTTGTCATTATTCAGTTTGGACATAACGACCAGAAATTAAAAGATTCTACGAAATTCACCAATCCATATACACAATATAGAGCCAACCTGGAAAGGTATGTAAATGAAGCCAGAGCAAAAGGAGCAACCCCCATTCTGATGACTTCTATTGTAAGAAGAAATTTCAATGAAAACGGAGTTTTGATTGATACCCATAAAGAATATCCTTTAGTAGTAAGAATGGTGGCCAATGATCTGAAAGTTCCGTTTGTAGATATGCAGTTACTGACAGAACAACTGGAAATTTCTTACGGTCCTGAAAATTCAAAAAAACTTCATCTGCATTATAAAGAAAGAGAAAATCCTTACTATCCAAAAGGAAAAGACGATGATACTCATTTATCAACCTTAGGCGCAGAATCAGTTGCAAAATTAGCACTGAAGAATTTGAAGAGTTTAAAAATCGGGTTAGAGAAATATATTAAATAGTTCTTCAATCCTGATAATTAAAAAATCAGTTTGTCATTCAAAAACACAAGTTGAAGACTTACGAATGAAGTTCAGATAGATTTCTCCTTCGTCCAAATGACAAACTAAGCGTAAAAAAAATTAGTTAAAAAATCAAAAACATAAAAAATGAAATTCAGAAAAGAACCCTTCTTCGATGGTAATTCAGAGTGGGAAGATTTAGGAGCAGGAGTTTCCAGACAGTTTGTGGGGTATAATTCTCAGGTAATGATGGTGATTGTAAAGTTTGAAAAAGATGCCATTGGAGCTTTACACCAGCATTTTCATTCTCAGATCACCTATGTTGCTTCAGGAAAGTTTGAAGTGATGGTTGATGGTGAAACAAAGATCTTACAGCAAGGTGACGGATTTTTCGCGCAGCCGAATATTTTCCATGGAGTAAAATGTCTGGAAGCAGGACAATTAATTGATGCTTTCGCTCCTTTTAGAGAAGATTTCCTGAAAGATTAAAAAATCAAATCTTCAAGATTTAGAAAAGCATTTCGCTAAATTATTTTGCTATGAAAAAAATTGCGTTCCTCTTATTAATTTCCCTAACTCTTCAATTATCTGCACAGGAGAAAATTAGGGTCTGGCCGAAAGGTCAGATGCCGAACTCCAAAGGATTACCATTGAAAACGGAAGAAAAAGACGGAAGAATCATACAGATAAAAGAGACCGAACTTTTTGCTTTTCTACCTCCAAGGGAAGATAGGAAACAGATGGCTGTAATCGTCATTCCCGGTGGAGGATATTATAAACTTACTTATGATTTAGGCGGTTACCAGATCGCAAAATGGTTCAATACTCAAGGAATTTCGGCCTTTGTTTTAAATTACCGGTTGCCGACTTCTCCAGACTTGAAACAAAAAGAAATTGCCCCGTTACAGGACATTCAGGCAGCTATAAAATATCTTAGAAAAAACGCTGGGCAGTACGGCATTTCACCAGAACAGATTGGCGTTATCGGAACTTCCGCAGGCGGACATCTGGCTGCATCTGTGAGTAATATTCCTACAGATTATACGGAATTAAAAGGAGACTGGACTTCAATTCCAACTATTCCCAATTTTGCAATTTTGATTTCTCCGGTTATTGATTTAGGAGAATTTGCCCATGTCGGAAGCCGCAATAGCCTTCTGGGTGAAAATGCTTCTCCTGAAAAAATCAAAGAATATTCAATGCAAAACCGGGTAACGGAAAAAACTCCACCCACGATTTTATTTCATGCTCAAAATGATAAAACAGTTCCTGTCATGAACAGTATTTTATACTATCAGGAAATGATTAAAAACAAAGTAAAAGGTGCAATGTTTATTTTCGCTGAAGGTGAACATAAAATCGGAATTACGAATAAATCTGAACTGACGGATAACTGGAAAAAACTTTGCTCAGACTGGCTTAAAGCCATAATCAATAAGTAATAAGTAATGGGTAATTAAAATATATTGGAAAAACGCAAGGGCGTAAAAAATTATTTAGGTTATTACGTTTTAAGGCGCAAGGATTTTATCTTTGATAAAATTGATTATTATAAAAAACTTACTGAAAATCTTTGATTTTCTTGTGCCTTAAAGCATTATTATAATTGAAAACCTTTACCCCTTGCATTTTTCCCAACAAATCAAATCACTTTAACAAAATATAAAAATGTTCAAAATCATTCAACATAAAATCTTTTTACTGGCTTTTGGAACGGTAATTTCAGTTTCAGTTCAGGCACAGCAAAATTTAAAACTGATTTATAACAGGCCTGGAGAAAACTGGAACGAGGCTTTACCAATTGGAAACGGAAAATTAGGTGCTATGATTTTTGGCGGGGCTTCGCAGGAGCATCTTCAACTTAATGAAGAAACAATCTGGGCGGGAGAACCGGGGAATAATGTTTCGAAAAACACATTCGACAGTATCCAGAAAATCAGAAAACTGTTGAATGAAGGTCAGTTTGAAAAAGCTCAAAAACTATCCAATACAACCTATCCAAGAGCCGCTCCAAAAGATTTGAATTACGGAATGCCTTATCAGACGATGGGCGATCTGTTTCTGGATTTTAAAGGTCATGAAAATTTTAAAAATTATACCCGGACGTTAGATATTGAAAAGGCAGTCAGTAGTGTTTCCTATGAAGTAAATGGAGTGACTTTCAGACGTGAGATTTTCTCATCTTTTGCGCATAATGTGATTATGATTAAATTATCTTCCGGCAAAAAAGGAAGTCTGAATTTTTCTATTCATGCTTCCACTCCACACTTGAAAAAATCAATTTTTACAGAGAAAAACCAATTGGTGATTAACGGAACAAGCGGTTCTTCCGATAATAAAATTGGAAAAATTAATTTTAAAACAGTGGCTTTTCCGGTTTTAAAAGGTGGAAAATTGACCTCAACAAAAGATCAGCTTGAAATTTCCGGAGCAGATGAAGTGATCATTTATATTTCCATTGCTACGAATTTTAAAAAGTATAATGATATTTCCGGAAATCCGGATGTAAGAGTTTCAGAATATATACAATCTGCTTTGCATCAGAAATATGATGCTGAACTAAAAGCACACATTGAAAAGTATCAGAAATTTTTCAAGCGTGTAAAATTAGATTTAGGAACTACCGAACAGACGAAAAAAAACACTGACATTCGAATTAAAGAATTTGGAAGCTCAAAAGATCCTGATCTGGTCGCGTTATATTTCCAGTTCGGACGCTATCTTTTACTATCTTCTTCACAACAGGGAACCCAGCCAGCCAATCTTCAGGGAATCTGGAATGATCAGCTGCATCCTGCCTGGGACAGCAAATACACCGTGAACATCAATACAGAAATGAATTACTGGCCTGCTGAAAATACAAACCTCAGTGAAATGCACGAACCTTTATTCGATATGATTCAGGATTTATCGGTGACAGGACAGGAATCTGCGAAGGAAATGTACCATGCCAGAGGCTGGAATATGCATCACAATACAGATTTGTGGCGAATCACCGGAATTGTAGACGGCGGGTTTTACGGAATGTGGCCGATGGGCGGAGCATGGCTGACTCAGCACATCTGGAATCATTATCTATACACCGGAGATCAGCAGTTTTTGAAAAAACATTATGCTGCTCTGAAAGGTTGTGCCTTATTTTATCTCGATGTCCTGCAACAGGATCCTTCGAAAAAATATCTGGTAGTTTCCCCTTCTATGTCCCCTGAAAATACCTATATGAAAAGTGTGGGAATTACGGCAGGAACAACAATGGATAACCAATTGGTTTTTGATGTTTTTAATAATTTTATTCATGCTTCAAAAATTCTAAATGAAGATAAAGGCCTTTCGGATGAAGTAAAATCAGCTTTAAATAAGCTTCCGCCCATGCAGATCGGGCAACACACCCAACTGCAGGAGTGGCTTACAGATATGGACAGAACCAATGATAAACACAGACATATTTCGCATTTGTACGGACTTTTTCCGTCGGGACAAATCTCTCCTTTCAGAAATCCTGATTTAACAGAAGCTGCAAAAAATTCGCTGACGTATCGCGGTGACAAATCCACAGGCTGGTCGATGGGCTGGAAAGTAAACTGGTGGGCAAGATTACTGGACGGAAACAGAGCTTTTAAATTAATCTCTGATCAGCTGATTCCCGCACCTATGGAAACAAAAGGTCAGTCGGGAGGAACTTATCCGAATCTTCTGGATGCGCATCCTCCGTTCCAAATTGATGGAAATTTTGGATGTACTTCAGGAATTGCAGAACTATTACTGCAAAGTTATGATGGATATATTTATATTTTGCCCGCCCTACCTGATGCTTTACCTAATGGTTCTGTGAAAGGGTTAAAAGCAAGAGGCGGTTTTGAAATCGATATGGAATGGAAGAATTCTAAACTAAAGAAACTGGTTATAAAATCTTTTCTGGGAGGAAATGCGAGAATCAGAGTTGCGAAAGATATTCAGTTTAAATCAAAGACCGGTTTAACCTCAGCAAAAGGAGAAAATCCGAATCTGTATTACCAGGTGAATGCTATTAAAATGCCATTAGTTTCAGATAAAGCGGAATTAAAAGGTTACTCAATTCCTGAAACACAAATTTTTGATTTTGATACTGAAAAAGGACAAACGTATATTTTTGAATCAAAATAATAGGTAATAAATAGTAAGCAGAAAATCTCCCGCAGATTTTAGAATTCACAGTAAATAACCTGTTTAATTCTGAAATCTGCGGGAGTTTTATTTACAAACACCAATTGATTAAATAATTTTTAATTAATAACAAAATGCAACCGATTGAATAAGTAAATTTAATAATATTATAATTATATAAATATTAATATATTAAAATATAAAACATTTAAATATAAAATATATAATTTTACAACCGAATCAAATAACATAAATCATTACTATGAAAACAACATTTAAAGCTGCCTTTCTTATGGTAGCTCTAAGCTCTACCTTTGCCCTGACTGGTTGCGGGCAGGAAGACATTAAAACAGATTTAGCGGAAAACCCAAACGAACTTAGTCTCGGAAACAAACTCGTTGCCAATGCCGTAGTTCCTTTAGCAAATTGTGTAGCCCCGGGATGGGCTTCTCAAAACGGGGGAACAACCGGTGGAGGAACAGCCGCTGAAACTACCGTGGCCACCTATGCACAATTAAAAGCTGCGATCGAAAACACAGCAGTAAAAGTCATTAAAGTGACAGGAACCATCACTATTACAACTCGTTTATCGCTACAGGATCAAACAGGAAAAACACTTTATGGGACAAGCGGTGCTAAATTGGTTTCTACGGATCAGACTGCAAGCGGATCAGGAATTATCAATATTAAACGATGCAACAATATCGTGATCAGAAACCTGATTTTCGAAGGTCCGGGAGCTTATGATACAGATGGCTGGGACAATGCCATTTTAGATGACTGCAGAAATGTATGGATCGATCATTGTGAATTCAGAGACGGTGTAGACGGGAATTTTGACATTAAAAACAAATCCGACTTCGTTACAGTTTCTTATACGAAATTTCATTATCTGAAAGCTCCGAAACCTGGCGGTTCAGGCGGAACAGACGACCACAGATTCTCCAACCTTATCGGATCAGGTGACGGGGCAACAGCAGATGCAGGAAAACTGAATGTAACATTCGTTCGCTGCTGGTGGGCTCCGGGATGCAGAGAGCGTATGCCGAGAGTGAGATTTGGTAAAATACATATTGTTAACAGCTATTTCAACAGTTCTGTAAGCAACAAATGTATTGCAGCAGGAGTTCAGGCGAATATCCGTGTCGATGGAAACGTTTTTGAGAATGTAAAAGAACCTATTAACCTGATGAGTGGTTACACAGCAGTTACGGTTACTTCCAACAATACATTTACCAATGTTACCGGAAACACAGCAGGAAGCGGTACTGCATTTACTCCTCCTTATACAATCCCGATGCTGTCCTTATCTTCTGTAAAGTCTGACGTAACAGCCAATGCAGGAGCAACATTAACAGGAAATATCTGTAATTCATTATAATTTTTAGTCAATAAATTAGAACAAGAAAGACTGAGAAATTCTCAGTCTTTTTTATAATCTAAAATTGTTATTCAGAAATTTTATTTTTCTCAAGCCATTTTGGATATTCTTTATTGATCAGCTTATCGGCAAAATCTCCAAACCAGCTGTAGCCGTTTCTTCTTTCTTCAGAAACCTCGTTATAGTTGTATTTTACGCTTCCGTCACGGTCACCGAAAAGAGGTTTGTTATTATTAATATCATAAAATCTTGCCCAGATTACAGAATTTTTATCCTCTGCCAAAGTCCGGACAGCTTTTCCGTTTACTATTGAAACATTGTAGCTGTAGCCTTTAATTTTATTTTGCTTAAACCATTTTACAGCAGATTTTATCGATTTTTCAACTTCCGGAGTTACGGGTTGCAGCATTAAAAATCTTATAATTCCTACAGATTCTCCTGTTGCCAGAGAAATCGGTTCAAAAGTTCTTGCTTTATCTGGCCGAAGCGTGATTTCGTTGTACTGATCGCCCCAGATTGTTGGGGTTTCTTTTTGTAAAACCTGAGTTTTCAAGATGCATTCAATTCCTTTTTGTACGGCTATTTTTGATTTTTCCTTTAATTTAGAATCAACAGCATCAAAATCATTTTTCCCTTCCGCCACATTATACAAAACCTTCAAAGCGTTAATCATCGCATTGTCATTGTAGGTCACCTGCTTTCTGTACAATCCGGAATTAGGATAATATTGTGGGAAACCTCCATTTTTATACTGCATTAAAAGAAGATAACCAATTCCTTTCTCTGCAGATTTCAGATATTCAGGATTTTTTGTGGTGGAATATGCTTTTATTAAGGCGTTAATTTCCCTTGACGTCGCGTTATTATCAATGGTTGCATGATCGTCACCCGTTGCCTTTATCTTTTTCAAAAGATCCTTATCGAGCGGCAAATTATAATTCACTACAGATTTATCGTCCAGCTGCTTG